>NZ_JBALEJ010000014.1:0-317598 GCF_036917975.1 Nostoc sp. | reverse complement strand
GTTGAAGTACTCAAATATCGTGTTGAAGTACTCAAATATCGTGTTGAAGTACTCAAATATCGTGTTGAAGTACTCAAATATCGTGTTGAAGTACTCAAATATCGTGTTGAAGTACTTAAATATCGTGTTGAAGTACTTAAATATCGTGTTGAAGTACTCAAATATCGTGTTGAAGTACTTGCGTTGCTTTTATGAAAAGTGAAATCCAATTGACGCTGATTAAAATTATTCACACGTTGATATGGGTATTCTTCAACATTTAGTCATTTTCAGATGACTTTAGCTATGAGACGGAAATTTCAATTCCCGGCGGACGAACGGTTTCACGTTAAGTTGACACTAATGTACCCTGCGGGAAGCCGCTTTGCGTCTACATGAATTGCCCCTACGGGTGTACCTTACGTGAATGAGAACCGCTATAAATGAAGGGTTACTGGCAACAATTTTGGGTTTTCTAGACGCGATAAATCGCCGTCTCTACAAGTGTTTTGTTGCTCATTCTGAACTGTACTGACTTATAACGTTTCACTGTCAAAGATCGTGTTTTAATAAATGTTTTAGTTCATGTATAAGTTATACAAATTCTCATAAAACATTCAAAAGTGGTAGATGAAATTGAATTTATTTACCTAGCAAGATACAAGAAGTATTTTATGCTTTCTGTTTTAATGAAAAGCTAAGGGACTAATCAGGAATTTTCCGAATCTTGAGAGTTTATCGAAAAAATAGTGCCCTTTTATGGCTTTGCCTAAAGCTATATAGAGGAGTCTTATTTATGAGTAAAAAGTTCATCAAAACGCCTATTTTTTGTCATACCCAACGAGTAAGATTTTTGGGTGGGGAAGGACTTGTCAAAAGCTACAAATCTGAATCTGAAAGTTGGATCTATCTGATTGAAATGCCTCTAGGGCTAGAACCTCATTTTTGCAGAGTTGGTGTAGAAACGATGGTGTTACTACATGAGGCAGATTTGCGTGCAGCATGATTATCAAATCTAAGCTGTTGATAGACTAACTTGATTAATTTTTACATCTGCACTCCATCTAATAGAAGTGTGGACTATTTCTCTTTAATACACTATCAATCAACTGAATCTTTAGGAGAATATTAATGTTAGATATTGATGAAATGAATTCAAAAGAAATACACGAACTACTACACCAAGTAGGATACGGTCATCTTGGCTGCGTACACGAAGGCAAACCCTACGTGATGCCAATGTATTATTATCTCGAAGAAGAGGACATTTACCTGTTTACAACGGTCGGTATGAAGACTCACGACATAGACGCGAATCCAGAAATCTGCCTACAGGTTGAAGAAATTCACGGGCCTCTTCATTGGCGCAGTGTGATTGTGAATGGTCGAGCCTCGCGCCTCACAGAGGATTCAGACATCGATCGCGCAATGCACTCGATCAAAGAGCGCAATACAACGCTCTCACCCGCGCTCAATCGAACTTGGATTGATGCTGAGGGACGTTCAGAAGCGATCGCAATCTACCGCATCCACGAGAGTGAAATAAGTGGACGAACCACTGATGGAGTTAGCAGTCAGTGAAAATTAAGATGAACTGCGAAAGCAAATTGCTCACAGGATGCAGCTTGTGAAGAAGCCAGTTTGGAAGTGAATTAGGATAAACGTTAAATGATTTACTATCCTTTGATTTTGATACTATTATTTGTAGCAAGCAAATCGAAGAATCTCCAAGGCAGATGCTCTACCAATCCCGGCAAAACCTGCATTTTGCAAGAATTATACTTTCAGTCTCATTTCAGCTTTCTCTTAGCTCATTATGCTCATTAGTTATCTAGAGACCAAACTCTAAGGTTTTTATATTGGATTAATTTACCACTTATACCCTCTTTTGCTATTAAAACAATATCTCCTTTATTCGTTAAATCTGAAATATCAAACGTTACAATGTACATATCATTTACAAAAAAACTAGCTTTTTTATCCTTGACAATTAAACTTAATTTATTTGAACTTTGATTTGAGACATTAAGATTTGATAATTGCTCGCTTGAAGATTTATTAGTTGTACCGAAACGCAATTCTTTTTCCTTTGAATTAACCCATACATCAAACGATTTGCGTTGGGGATCGTTCTGCTTATGACTTGTATTTTCTTGAAATGCGAAACCATAAGTCCAATTATCCATTGCACCGTCATAGGGGTTATCAAATTGAGCTTCAACAATAAAATCACGAAGGTTGACATCTATAGGTTTAACTAGTATTACTCCTTGTCGATACTCTCCTATATTCCCTTTAGTCTCAGACCAAACAAGTGGGGCTTTCTGTGTTAGCACCTGATACTCGACTAATTGAGACGGCTGTTTAAAACGTTCATAAGTTGGATATCCTGCTAACACAATTAGAATAATTGCACCACCTGCAAGTAGCTTTTTGTTAATATTACCGATTTTTGTAAACAATGATTCAGGTTTTGATTCATCTAGTTGATTAGGGTAATTGACTCTGAACTCAGGGACAGAGCTATGTATTGGAGAAGTTGACTGTCCTACCGTTTTATTTGTTGGAGAATTGTGTCCAGATTCATGATTACAATTTAGTTTTACTGCAATCTCTTCTAAGATGGTTCTATGTGTTGATTTATTAAAGATAGGAAATAGTTCCCGGCAACAAAGCCTACAAAGAGCTTCTTGATCGCCTATTTCATTTAAATACTCAATGAGGAGTAGAAAAAAGTCAGAATCCGACGAATTTCTTAAAAACGAAAGTCGCCTGGGGTCGATTCCAATGCTAGAACATAGTGCTTCTCGTGTTCTTGATTGTTGGCTACGAAGCAAAAGATTTGTTAAGGTATCTATATCAGATTCATTTAAAAAATCTTGTTGAGACATACTTTTAACCTCTCACATTATGACAAATTTAGTTTTGATGTAATACTGTCCAAATCAACCGCGTATTTCCCTCTTTTAAACACCACTTCAAGTTGCTTACAGATTTTTCCAATAGCTTGTTTATCATCGGTAGTATGCAAATAGCTAATTAGCTCTAAGGCAAAATCAGCATCGGTTGATTCTCTTAAAAATCCAAGTTGATTTGGTTCAATTCCAATTTTTATACAAAGTGCTTTTCGTGCCGAATATTCTGCACGTCCACTACGTATTAAGAGTTCTGTAAGTATTTCTCTATCAGAGTCGTTTAGTTCTTCAGGTGCAGGTTTGTTCGTGACTGGAGGCTGTTCTTCAATTTCAATATTTGGCTTCTTTTTTAGAGTCGGGGTGAGTTGCTCAGGAATACCTGCTAACCGAATTGCAGCGCAACCTAATTTGTGGGCAAACTCAACAGATCGTCCTGCTCCTAGAGCATCGTAAAAACCCACAGCAAATTCAATTGCTGCTTTATCTCCGATCGCCTTTTTCATGCCAATCACATAATTAACGTGTTGTGCGATCGCCAAAGCTTGCACTTCTGAATAACAGCCGTTAAGAACAACACACTCAACTTGCTCTGCAAACAGTTCAAACAGTCCCGCTAAAGCTTCTCCATCGACTAACTTTGCCGAACCTGTTTCATCTTCAAATACTAAACCCTCATCTCCTGTTCCATGCCCAGAAAAATGAACAATAGAAGGATTGATATCCAGCATTGCTCTCTGTATGTCCCTCGGTCGCACTGCAAACATTGACTTGAGAACGAACTGATCGCGTTGTTTTGCCCTCTGTAATCCTTCTTCAATATCTCGCACCTCCTGATCTAAACGTAGTTGTGAAGTACCTTTAGGATTTGCTGTCAAAATTAAGATTGTTTGTATCATTTAGTTAAACTTCAGTTATATAATTTGATCAGGTTTCTCAGAACTGGTTTTACCTGTAGCCAGACCATTGAATTTGGTTGACTGCTATAGCCTCTTTACCTCCCCAGGTTGGGTGACTTCGTTGCTTTCCAGCCATTGCTCGATTAGCTCAATTACTACTTGGCTCATCTTTTTACCCCGCATAACGCAGGTGGCATGAAATCGCTTCTTCAAGTTATCTGTGATGCTAATATGCATTTTTACCTTTGCTACTCATGTACGTAATTCTTACCAAAGCTACAAATGTAAAAATGGCGATTCCGCAAAAAAACTAGTTAAAGAAGTCGGAAGTCGGAAGTCGGAAGTCGGAAGTACAGTTTTGTAATGGGGATTTAGACCCCACCACAAAACTGACTTATTTATTGAACCGGGGGACTTCAACCCACCGAATTCGTTAAAAAGTGAAAGCACTCTTTGGTAGAGTGCTTTGGGAGTTTCTAGGTTAATCTGTCCAAAAAGTTTCAAATCGCATCAAGCCTTACGTCTTTCTTGCTAATCTTGCTTCTGTTCTTGCGACGGTGGAAATGGGAGGGGCACAGCAATGCTCATTGGTGTTAACTTAAGCTGAAACTCCTTTAAAACCTCGTTTCGGAAAATGCAACTCAAAAGCGGCTCTGCCGCCAGTAAAGAGAGGCGGCAGCCCCAAAGACAAGCATTCCCAGTCGGAGACTGGGAACGAGGCAAAAACAGTAGACATCTCCAGAAATTAAATATGCGTTACCCATAACCCTTGTAGAGACGTAGCAGTGCTACGTCTCTACATTCTTTTTCGGAGATGTCTAGTTATCTATAATCTTGACTTTGAATACTTCCTAAACGAGCAGCATCACGAATGTTATACTCAGGTCGAGTAAAGCGATTTAGCTGCATTTCAAAAAAATCTCGGTTGGCTTGCAAATGTTTGGGATTTGGGTCATCTAAAGGATATAAAAGTGCCGTTCGCAAGGCTTGAATTACCGCAGAAGTGACACAGTACATCGACCGTTGAAAACTAACTCCCAACTGAATCAACATATCTTCTTCACCCCGGCAATGTTGGCTGTAGTAATCAACAAGATAAGGTGGCAAAAAATGCAACATATCTTGCATTAATAATGTCGGGGGAATACCAGCAGTACCCACTGGAAATACATCAGCGTAAAGAATACCATAGTGAAAGTCTTTCTGGTCTTCTGGTACTTGACGCGCTTGAGCATTATAAGATTTTGTCCCTCTAAAGGGTGCGGTGCGGTAGAAAACTGCTTCGACATAAGGTAATGCGGCTTCATATAGCCACATGAAACCCTTGGATTTAGGGACAATTTCGTAGCATTCGCCACGAATATAAACGTGATGGTAAATCGGACGACCTGCGATCGCAAATATACCATTAACTATGAAGCTCATCGCCTCTGGGACACTGCTAATGCTACCTTCGTCATAGCGATCGGACATTTCAAAGAATACTGGGGCCATGATTTCCCAGAATAAGCCCAGATTAGCGTAATATGACATCTGGCGACACTGTTCCAAAAACATATCGGGGAACAGCTTGTAAAGTCCCAGCATGACGGGGTTCCCTTGGAAGTAAGCTTTAATTGCCCTGTCGGCGTTGGCTTTGTATTCGTCTGAATCTAGGTAAGGGTCAAATTGCCCACCCATCCCTCTGTGCCACAACATCGCCCGCATACAAGCTTCTGCAAATTCCATGTTAATGCGATCGTGGAACAAGTGATGCAACAACTTTGGCATTTTGAAAGTTTCACCCTTCTCAATAAATGCCAAAAGTTCAGGATGTGCAGTAGCTTCGCCGCGCCAAATTCGTAAATCGGCATCATCACCAGCGTAATGATTATGCAGTTCTAAATACTCTTTGGGTAAGAAGTATTTAAAGAATGGTAACGGGTTTAAAAATTCGCGTTCGGCAATATAAAGTAGGTCACGCCAGTAAAAATCCATCGGTACAGCATAAGCCTTATATAAACCGATGATTTGCATTAAATTTTCTGGGGTATCGGGTAACATTGCACCGCCTGCTTCTAAACGGTGAATTACTTCGGCAAATTCGTGATTAGAAGGAGGTAATTTAATTGCTGTTTTAATTGCTGTCATGGTAATCGTAAATTTGTATAGACGCGATTTATCGCGTCTGGGGGATGGATTTTGAGAGGTGATTTATCGTGTGAGGAAAGATTTTGAGACGCGATAAATCGCCGTCTCTACAAGTGTTTTGATGTATTTTCTATTTCAACGCTACTTCAGAGATTACGGTTTTTTCTAAGGAGGGAATTGCAGCCACCATTGTTGTAGTTGTAGATTCACTCCAACGGACTAACCAAGTGGGTTGTACTCCTAAAAAGATGATGAAAGCTGCCAAAATTAAAGCTGGGATTTTTTCAGACCATAAGACTTTGGGATAGTAAGCTAAATTATCAAGTCTGCCAAAACAAGTGCGGTTGAGAAGGATGACAAAATAAACTGCGGTTAATCCACTAGCGACTACACACAAAATTGTCGGGATGGGAAAGATAGAGAAACTACCTTGAAAAACGATGAATTCGGCGATGAATCCTGTTAAACCGGGAATACCTGCGCTAGCCATCCCACTTAAAACTAGTAAGGCGCTAATTAGAGGTAAACCGCGTATGGGACTCATTAAACCATTGAGTTTATCTAACTCGCGGGTACCAACTTTGGCTTCTACAACTCCTACCAAGTGGAACAGAATCGCTAAAATAATGCCGTGGCTAAACATTTGGGCGACTGCACCTACAAGTGCTAGGGGAGTACTAGCAGCACCAGCTAGCAAAATATAGCCCATGTGACCAACGGAACTGTATGCTACCATGCGCTTGATGTCTTTTTGAGCGATCGCAACTACTGCCCCATAGATGGCGCTAATTGCTCCCCAAATTGCCAGAGTCGGTGCAATAATACTCCAAGCGTGGGGAAACATACCCAACCCAAATCGCAGCAATCCATAGGTTCCCAGCTTTGCTAACACACCACCGAGAAGAATGGCAATTGGTGCTGAAGCCTCAACGTAAGCATCGGGTAGCCAAGTATGGAAGGGAATTAAGGGAATTTTAATGCCAAAACCTAATACTATTCCTGCTAGTAAAAGTATTTGTTTTGCTGTTGACAGATTTTCTGTAGAGACTGCATCAAAAGCAAAATTGGTAGAACCACTCAGCCACACCATACCTAAGAATGTCGCCAGAATTAATGCTCCCGAAACAGCAGTGTAAATCAGGAATTTCATGCCAGCATAACCCCGTTTTGCTCCTCCCCAAATGGAAATTAGTAAGTAGAAGGGGATTAATTCTAGTTCGTAAAACAGGAAGAATAGCAACAGGTTTTCAGCGAGAAAAGCACCTGCAACTCCTCCACTAACTAATAAAATCATCGAGTAGAACAGCCGGGGGCGTTCAGTTTCTTTACTACTGCTGTAAATAGCAATCCAGGTGAGGAGGCTATTTAACACCAACATCAAAATGGAAAGTCCATCAACACCTAATTGATAGCTTAAGCCAAGGGTTTCATTCCAGGGTAAATACTCTTTAAATTGCATTCCTGGATTGCTGATATCAAATTTTAGCAGAATTACAAGGTTCCAGAAGAGAACTATGCCTGAAAAAAATAATGCTGTTAAACGAATGCGGTTTTTCGGGATACTTACGGGTAATATTGCTATAAGAGCGGCGGCTAAAATTGGCAGCCAAATCAAAACACTTAACATGGTAATTTTGTCCTTTGTTCTTTGTTTTTGTCCTTTATGACTCAATATGTTTGGGATCATCCCATTTTGGAATATTATGTAGTGCGAGCATCTTGCTCGCACTACATAATAAATCCGCCAAATCGGGATGCACCCATACGCTTGGGTTAAGGGTTGTTGGTGTAGATAATTGGTCTTTGAAGAAGACGCGATTTATCGCGTCTCTACATGAGGGTTTTGGGTTGATGTGAATACTCTTAGGCAATGACCAATGACAAAAGACAAAAAAGCTAGGCTACTATACTGATTTTGCCAGTGTCTAAATCGTAATAAGCTCCCACTATTTTCAGCTTTTCTGCATTGATTAACTCAGATAAAACTGGCGATGATTTCAATTTTTTAACTTGCGTCAAAATATTTGCTTTACAAGCATTTTCTAACTTATCTCCTGATTGTCCTTTTGAGCTTTCTACACTCGGTTTAATTGCCTCAATTAAACTCCCAATTTGCCCAGGAACTTCACCACCTTTGAGCGCGGCACTTACTGCACCACATCTTTCATGTCCCACTACCACGATGACTTTGGAACCTAATACTAAGCTGCCAAATTCTAGGCTACCAATTTCTTCTCGTGTGGCAATATTACCAGCGACACGACAGACAAATAAATCTCCAAGTCCTTGGTCAAAAACAATCTCTGAAGGAACTCGTGAATCTGCACAACCGAGAATAGAAGCAAAGGGTTTTTGGCCTTTAGCAACTTCGACTAAACGCGAATGGGTTTGGTGAGGGTTTTTACGTTTTGTTTGGACAAACCTTTCATTTCCATCTAATAATTCTTGCAGTGCTTTGTCGGGGGTAATATCATCTTCGGCTGGGGCTTTGTTTTCGTCTGCAAGTAAGTTTGAGTTAAGTCCGGCTGTCAATACACCTGTACCGATCGCACCTGCACTAAACTTCAATAAACCTCTTCTGGAAAGATTGATTTGGGGATATTGTCTGCTCATGGAATTCTTCTCAAAATATTGAACTGTTAGCTTTGAGACGCGATAAATCGCCGTCTCTACAAGTGTTTTGGGCTAATCTGAACTGTGTTTACTGTTATCCAATTGTCGAAATTTGAAAAACCAAATTTAAAAATTGCATTCCCCAATATGGCCAAGTTACCCACATTCCTAAAACGCTCACTCCTAGAAGAACCGTGAGTGCATAAAACTGAGCTTGTCCAGAGGTGCTGTATTTGAGACCTTCGCCACCTAATAGCGAAAATAAACCAACAAAATTAACGATACCATCGACTACGAAACGGTCAATCATATCGGCAAGTTGGGAAATTTTGGCAACACCAAAAATGATGGTCATTTTATAGAGTTTGGGGGTGTAAAAGTCGTATGCAAACAAGTCTTGTAATCCTTGCCAAGGGAGGCGAATCGGCTTAGGAATATTGCCTAAGTAAATCACGCCGGTGATGCTGCAACCGAAAATACTCGACCAAATTAAAAGCAGTGCGACATCTTTATTGAGACTTGCCCAATCGGGTAAAAGTGATAAGCTTTGCAACACTAAAGGAAGATGTAGACTGACACCAAGTAAAATCATCATTGGTAAAATCATTGGCCAGTGGGCTTCAGGCGATCGCTGACTCATTTGTGTGGCTTTACCACCAAAAATTAAGCCGAATTCTCTGGTTAAACTCACGGCTGTTAAAGTATTTACCGCGATCACTACTCCCACTAACCAAGGTTGCGTTGACCACAAACCATCTGCTAGTTTCACCAACGCCCAAAAGCTACCTAGTGGTGGAAAACCAATTAATCCCAATGTTCCGACGATGAAAGCGATCGCAGAAATTGGGCGACGTGTCCACAATCCGCCTAATTGGGTGACGTCTTGGGTGATGCTATTCCAGATAATTCCCCCAGTACTCATCACCAACAGGGCTGCGGATATGGCATGGGTGAGTACTAACAATAGCGCCGCTTCATATTCTTGCACTCCCACGGCGATGAATACTAAACCCATGTATGCACTGACAGAATAGGATTGGCAGCGTTTAAGATCGATTTGAGCGATCGCAATTAATGAAGCACCCAACGCTGTTACTACCCCAATTCCCACCATCGCCGAAGAAACTACGGGCGAAATGGTTAACACTGGTTGCAATTTAATCAGCACCCATGCACCACTAGCGACTACTACCGAATTCCGCAAAATTGTACTGGGAACCGGGCCTTCCATCGCTTCATCTAACCACAGATGCAGGGGGAACTGGGCACACTTACCCATCGGCCCAGCAATTAAGGCTAAACCTACCAGTGTCATTGTTGTCGGGTTGACGTTAGCTGTAGCTGCCCACTGGGCTAGTTCTGGATAACTCCAAGTACCAGCGAGGGGCCACAATGCCAACACGCCCATCAGCAAAAATAAGTCTCCCACCCGCTTGGTTAAGAAAGCGTCTCTCGCACCTGAGACTACCAACGGTTGGCTAAACCATAAGCCGACTAGTAGATAGGTTCCCAGTGTCAGGACTTCCAAAATTACATAGCTGAAAAACAAGTTATTACACAAAGCAAGGGCGCAAAGTCCCGCTTCAAATAATCCTAATAAAGAATAGAAGCGTCCCCAACCCCAATCCATCTCCATGTAACCGATGGCATAAATCTGCGCCAGCAAATTCAAGCCGGTAATCACAACTAAAGCGCCGACACTCACTGAGGATATTTCCAAAGCAATTGTCAGGTTTAAACCAGCCGTAGATAACCAAGGAATAAATACTTCTTGGGCTGGGTGATTCCAAGTTGCTTGTAAAGCGATCGCACTATGCAAAAACGCCAAAAATGTCATCACCAAGTTTAGATAACCCGCCGGTCTTGGCCCCGTTTTCCGAATGATTCCCGGCGACCAAGGCACGGCTAATAAGCCACCGATTAAGGCATAGCACGGAACTAGCCAAACAGTCTCTAGTAGAAACTGAGCCATTAACTCACCTCTATATTTTCATCAAAAGTTAGGGGTTTTAAATCAACTAGCGTTGATCCCTGTTAAACCAGCGATTGCAGATAATGCAAATTTATCTTTATTTAATTTTGTTAGGAACAGCTTACCGTTATATCTGTCAAAATGGAATTACTTGATCTAATTAAATTTGAGATAATTACTCTAATTAATTCTTATATAATCAACCATTTGATTAATAAATAATAGCTATTAATATTTATCTATGTATTGAGTAAGAGATGAATCAATAGTTATCATTAGTTTTATCGATTGAGATTAAGCGGTTAGAAACCGCGTCTACACGAGGCTTTACCCACCTCCGTGGGTTTCAAATACTTAATTTTTCTGGCTCTTGCGTCCCTTTTATGGTGATTGAGGATTGATTGTAACAAAACCCTTGCCCCGCAAGGATTATAAAGAATTATGGTACTGTTTTAAATGAAGTGCTTACAGAATAAGACTTTCAAGGATTTTGAACTAGGTTTTCCATAAAAATAACCGAAGAACCATTTTTCCTTAGGGAACTCCAAGAAATAAATTATCCAATATTGTGGGGTGGGCAACATGAGCGCCATATCGACTGGGCGGGCGAGACGCCCACCCCACAGGAGTTAATTGGATATTTTTTTATTTTGAAGTCCCTTAGTCCGCGGAGGCGGACTACCCTGCGGGAAGCCGCAAAGCGTCTATGTTTGTGTAGCCGCGAATTCTATTCGCCCTGGCTTTCATTTGACACTAAATGTAATTTACACTTTTACACTTCGGTAACTTTGTCAATCTGCCAACAAACAGAAATAATCGCAGGCGCTTGGTCAAATTGGCTGATGGGGGCGGGTTTCATGTCGCGGTAGTCCAAGAGTTGGACTACGATGAGGTAAGCGATCGCTAAAATGACCGAAATCGCACCTGTAAGAATAGCAATTAATTTTGAACGTTCCATCAGTATTTCCTGTAATGCAAGTTGTTATGCAGTGCCTATATCCACATAATAGACTCGGCTATTGTTTCTGGGCGTGAGCGAACCGCACTTTAGCACATAAAATATTAATAACCTGAAAGCGACATTGAGCTATTGCCATGACAACGAAACAAGCTATCTTTGACGCTATTGAACAACTGCCAGAGCAACACTTAAAAGACGTGTTGCAGTATGTTCAACAACTTGCACGTACCCAAAAATCACCAGCATCTAACCCACACACCCAAAGCAGCGATCCCCTTGCAAATTTCATTGGCGCAGTATCTCACGGTTCTCTAGCTGCCAACTTAGACGACGAACTCTATGGCGGATAAGCTTTTTATTGATACATGGGGCTGGCTCACGCTTCATGACAGAAGCGAACGCTATCACCAAGAAGCCACAAAAGCTTACCGAAGATGCTCACTTTACCCATGTAGGTATGGGCTTTCAGCTAGTTCCCTAGTTTGGATATTAGGGGCTAAACAGCACTCTTAAGAATAAGATGCGATCGCTAAAATGACCGAAATCGCACCTGTAAGAATAGCAATTATTTTTGAACGTTCCATCATTAATTTCCTGTAATACAAGTAGAATAACTGTATTGAGTCATCGATGAGAACTGCGATGGCTACGCCCACGGAAGGCATCGCTATGACTGCAACCACAAAAAAATTTACTTTTGCAGAGTATCTTCAGTATAACGATGGCACGGATACCCAATATGAATTGGTAGATGGAGAATTAATTCCCATGAGCCTTGGCACTGGCAAGCACGGTGGCATCTCCAAGTTTTTAGAACGAAGCTTTGATGATGAAAGTGCCAAAATGGGCCAGAATTGGACAGCACAAAAGTTTTCTGTCGGAGTGCGATCGCCACGAGGGGGACGCTGGGACACTTCACGAATTCCAGATGTAGTCGTATTACCAACACAGCAATGGGAAGCACTTTCTAATCGAGAGGCTGTAATCGAACTCAACGAAACTCCCCTCATATTAGTGGTAGAAGTCGTCAGCGAATCTACACAAACCACAGACTATCGCAGCAAACGTTCTGAGTATGCTGTTTTGGAAATTCCCGAATATTGGATTGTTGACCCGATTCAAGAGATAGTAACAATATGCACCCTAGTAGAAGGGTTCTATGATGCTGTTGCATTCCGAGGACAAGAACGCATCATCTCTTTTACTTTTCCACAGTTGGATTTGAGTGCTGAACAAGTCTTGACAGGACGGAAGTGAACTCTCAATTACTACCAATGTGCGATCGCTAAAAGACATCTGCGCCTATATCCACATTAATACTTGAGATACACACTACACACTTACCGATATACATCGCTTCGATGGGCTATCAGTAAAATAGTAATTAGTTGCTGTTCTTCATCTACTTTATAAACAACTCGCCAGACACCAACCCGATAGCGAAAAAGACCTGCGAAATCACCTTTGAGCCGCTTGATGTTTGGATGTTCATAAGCATTCTCTCGTAGTTGGTCAAAACAACGGTTTAGTCGTTGGGCTAGTGATGCATCTACTTCTTGATAAAACTTCTATGCCTTGCGAGTCAGTACCAGTTCATACATGACGACGAATACTGTCAAATGACACCACTTCCCCAGCGTCAGCTTCCTGCATAGCTTCACGCAAAGCTTGCTCAAAACCAGGGATATTCAAAAGTTCCGTTGTCGCCTCATGTTCTTCTCTTTCTTCTAGATCGGCCAGAAAATCACTCACTACCCGCAGCCTTTCTGGAGACAGTCGCCGTAAACGCTTCTCAGCTTCCTGAAGAATAGTAATGTCATCTTGCTTTGATTCCATAGTTATTTCTATAGCTAATGTTTTTTGCAGTCGATTTACTCCCTCCTTTATATGTTAAGCACAGCTTGCCGTCAGATATCGCCCTAGAATTGGCGATCGCTAAAATCACCGAAATCGCACCTGTAAGAATAGCAGCCACAGAAGCTTAACAATATGCTTAGACGCAAAGCGGCTTGTCGTCAAACATCGCTGAAAATGGGCAAATTTATACAACAGATTATGTTCTTGATGAAACGATTACTTTCTCGCTGTTAAAATACCACCAGTCCGCTAAATTAAACGAGACATACAGCTTATGATTACTCAAATGATGGTTCAACCTTCATTCTGGGTAGATTCTGGAATCAAACTCAGTAAAGTTAGGGATATATATTTGTTTAAATTTACTGAAGAATTACAGTCTCGACTCGAAGAATTGTCTGAGAAAAAGAAAGCTGGATTGCTAACAAGCGAGGAAGATGCTGAATTGGCAGGCATATTGGAGCTTGATAGAATTTTTACCTTGCTTAATGCCAAAATCATTTCTCAATCATGACAGTTAATGATTCCACCAAAAAATTAGTCAGACAAAGAGCTAAATTTCTTTGTGAATACTGTCATTCTTCAGAAGAAGCAAGTGCCGCTCTATTTTCTATTGACCATATTACACCCCAGTCTTTTAAAAATCACCAAAATTGAATCTGGAAACCGTTATAGAATTTGGAGTAGGAATTAGATTGCAAAACCCTATGCCAGAGTCTCAGACTATTGAAGCAATATATGAAGATGGAGTTTTGCGTCCACTGCAAACACTAACAGGTGTGGCAGAACATAGCAAAGTTAAAATCATAATTGAGTACCAAGAGACTCCAACCCATCCACTGTTACAGTTCGCAGGCATTATCAGCGACGAAGAAGCTGCACAATTGCAGGCTGTGATTCATCAGGAATTTGAACAAATTGACTTCAATGGCTGGTGAAACTGCTCTGGACACCTCCGTTGCTATTCGCTATCTCAACGGTGATTCGGTGGTAGTTGCAAGAGTGATAGCCTTACCAAGTATCGTCCTGCCATTACCTGTTGTTGCGGAACTGTTGTTTGGAGCGGAAAATTCTGCCCGTTCCTTGCAAAATTTGACTCGCTATTTACAATTTATCGAGGCTTGTGCTGTAGTGCCAATGGGGCGAGAAACGCTACATCCTACGCCCAAACACGCCTTACCTTAAAGCGCAAAGGTAGACCAATCCCTGAAAATGATATTTGGATTGCAGCCCAATGTCTGGAACGTGGCTGGACATTAGCTACACATGATGAGCATTTTAATTATGTAGATAATCTCATAGTGGAACATTGGTAATCTGTGGCTGTAGCTCGACAATGACCCTTTGAACCTCATCGTTGACCTTCTGAGGCTCAACGATGACCTTCTGAGCCTCGAAATTGCGCCTTTTATCCTCGAAGTTGCACCTTTTATCTTCGACGTTGCACCTTTTAACCTCGACGTTGACCTTCTGAGGCTCAATGATGACCTTCTGAGCCTCGAAGTTGCACCTTTTATCCTCAAAGTTGCGCCTTTTATCCTCGAAGTTGCACCTTTTATCCTCAACTAACAAATATATCTAACCATTCCTGAATTTACAGGGGTGAGCGTGTAGTAAAATTTGCTCACCTCCGTAAAGTGCAACATGGCTGAAGACTTATGCGGTCAAAATCTCCGAGGACGCAACTTCAAAGGTAGACAAGACCTTGTGGGTGCAAACTTTAGCTATGCGCCGAAAACCATCCCGAAGCTGAGTTAGAAATCGTGGCAATGGAGAAACGCGGCGATGATAAAATCTTGCTCAGAGCCAAAACCAACCCAGGTAGCGATAAATCTCAACTAAGTGCAGAATATTTTGATGATTATAATCAACTCAAAGCTTTATCGCAGAGTCAGCAATTATTGCTGGTAGAAAAAGATAAGCGCATTATTAGTTTAGAAAATATGGTAGATACTGCTCTCAAGCAGCCGAAATTTTATACTCAAGGAGATACAAATATGTCTGATATCAGTGGCATCAATATTCAAGGCAGCAGTAATGTTAGCGGTATCGCTGGCAATAATTCTATTGCTAATCTGGGAACCATTAGCGGTAACGTGAGTATTGCCCTCAATCAGTTACCTGATGCAACCGATGCCGAGAAACCAGGAATCAAAGAATTATTGTCGCAGTTGCAAGATGCAATCATCCAATCCACATATTTGTCAGAAGAAGACAAAGCCGAAGCGCTAGAACAGTTGAACAGTTTGGCAGAAGCGGGTAAAAATCCTCAAGAATCCACCAAACAAAAGACGGCAAAAACTGCAATCACCATGTTGAAAGGGATATTTACAGGCTTACCTGCTGTTGCTTCTCTGGTGGAAGCGACTAATAAATTATTGCCTGCGATTTCTAAATTATTCGGTTTGGGATAATTTATCAAAATAAATCAACTTAACGTTAAATCGGCGGTTAGAAACCGCGTCTACACAGACAAAACCCACCTGCGTGGGTTTGAAAACCTCAATTTTTCCTTAGTCCGCGCAGGCGGACTTTGTTTGTGTAGCCGCGAATTCCATTCGCCCTAGCTCCTCATCATCGTATATTCCTGCCCGAGTTAAAGCATACTCTGATAGTAAGGGTGTATCTCGCCTATGGCTCTCTGCCCATTCTCGAAAAGCTGTTATCCACTCAAGAGCCGTTGCAGTTTTGTAAAATGGTTGCTCCTGTTTTGATTTCATCAACTGCTCAAGCAATGCATCTAAATGTGGCTTAACCACTTCAGCAGGGAGTTTAGTTACGTTTGCTAACACCTGCACAACGCCTTCTAACTCTTCTCTGTTAACCTGTGAGGGTAATGGTAATATTTGATTATTATTGTTGACCACGCTCCTAGCTCTCCATAAATAATATCGTATTTACTTTCTTCATTCTCAGGTAGTTTTGGAATGTAGAGTTAAATTTTTCCAAAATGTCTTTAACTGAAGAAATTCTTTCCCAATTACCCGGCGATGTTTTAGGAGGATTGCGCCAAAGCGATCGCATCCTCACATCTGGGCGCGAAAACACCGCACCTGTTCCAACGCTAGTTAAAGAAAGTCAACAGCCTTTAGGCGATACTGACTTCGATGTAATTATCTGCGGTGGCACTTTAGGCATTTTAATTGGTTGCGCCTTGGCGGTGAAAGGATTGCGGGTAGCGTTGCTGGAACGGGGAATTTTGCGGGGGAGGGAACAAGAGTGGAATATTTCTCGCAAAGAATTAGATGTATTTGTAGAATTGAACTTGCTAACAGAGGAGGAATTAGAAGGTGCGATCGCCACTCAATATAACCCAGCGCGAGTTAGTTTTGCTGGCGGTACAGAAGTTTGGGTAGAGGATGTCTTAAATATCGGCGTAGATCCAGTTTATCTACTAGCTACCTTGAAAACTCGATTTCTCACCGCAGGTGGAAAGTTGTTAGAAAACACACCCTTTACCGAAGCGGTGGTTCATCCAGATGGGGTGATGGTAAATAACCAATTCAAAACTCGGTTACTAATCGACGCGATGGGACATTTTTCACCAATCACCCAACAAGCCCGCCAAGGCAAAAAACCAGATGCGCTGTGCTTAGTTGTGGGAAGTTGCGCCCAAGGTTTTCCAGAAAATAACTCAGGCGACTTATTATTATCATTCACATCTTTACAGAATCAATGTCAATACTTCTGGGAAGCTTTTCCAGCCAGGGATGGCAGAACCACTTACTTGTTTACCTACATGGATGCAGATCCTCAACGTTTGAGTTTAGAAACTCTCTTTGAAGAATATCTGCGTCTCTTACCAGAATATCAGGGAGTGGAATTGAGTAAACTGAAATTTCAACGGGCGCTATTTGGTTTCTTTCCCACCTATCGCCAAAGTCCCTTAAAAACCCCCTGGAATCGCATTCTCCCAGCCGGAGATAGCAGTGGTAGTCAATCTCCCTTGAGTTTTGGTGGTTTTGGGGCAATGGTGCGTCACCTGAAGCGTTTAACTTATGGCATTTACGAAGCGCTGGAAACAGAACAATTATCAGCAAAAGCGTTAACACTGCTACAACCCTATCAGCCAAGTTTAACTGTCACCTGGTTGTTTCAAAGGGCGATGAGTGTTGGTGTAAATCAGAAAATTGCTCCAGATCAAATTAACCAACTACTCTCGGCAGTATTTCAGGAAATGCAACAGTTAGCTACACCAGTGCTAAAACCATTTTTACAAGATATAGTGCAATTTTCAGCACTAACGCAAACACTGTTAAAAACTGGTTTATATCATCCTCTATTAGTTGCCAAGATAATTCCGCAAGTAGGTTTGGCAAGTTTGTTAGATTGGATGTTACATTACAGTAATTTAGGTGTGTACACTGCCTTGTTTTGGTTAAGTCCAATGCTAGAAACATGGATTAAGAATCAACCAAAAGCACAAGAATATTATTGGCATCGTTTGATTGATGCTTGGAAGTATGGTTCGGGCGGTGATTACTCAGATGAAACTTAGAATTTTATCGGTGTGAGGATAACATGATAGAACGGAAATCATCAGGAGTCAAATACTTTGCAGTACTGATTGGATTCTTGCGCGATCGCCAAGGTTTTCTAGAGGAGGTTCGTCAAGGGATAAGATTACCAAATAAAATCATTTCGCTGCTGGTTTGCAGTTCCTTATTTATCGCTGCCTATGGCGGAATCATTGGTGCATACCATAGCTGGATGCAGGCTATATCTTCCGCTATTAAACTCCCAGCCCTTTATTTAATCACACTTTTGATTTGTATCCCGACGTTATATTTTGCTAACATTATTTTTGGTTCCAAGCGGACTTTTGGACAGCATTTAGCATTAGTCTTAACTGCGGTTTCAGTCACAAGCGTACTTTTATTTAGCTTTGCACCAATCACACTGTTTTTCTTAATTACCACCAATAATTACCAATTTTTAATTTTGTTAAATGTCTTTATCTTTGCCATAACTGGATTTATTGGGATTTCGTCTTTATATCAAGCCACGAGTTTAGTTTTAGAACAAGATGATGAAGGTAGTAAAACCCGCCAGAAGATTTTACAATTTTGGCTATTTCTTTACGCTTTCGTAGGCAGTCAGTTAGGATGGACTCTCAGACCGTTTTTCGGCACACCTGGTTCTGCTTTTGAACTATTCCGCGAAAGAGAAGGTAATTTTTATTTAAGCGTCATTAAATCTCTTAGCTATCTGTTTGGATTTCATTAATTAGTTATTAGTAATTCCATGAAATATATATTATATTATCTTACTTACAGATTTTACTAGTATAGAGAGGTTTAGATCCCCGACTTCTTCAAGAAGTCGGGGATCTTTTTGTTCGTAACTCCTGCACGGATTGCTATAGTCTAATGCTATTGCACGAAAGACCTGATCTAGCAGGGCGTACATCTGTAAACTCCGATAGCCGATTTATGTGTTGCAAAGATTTTTGAAAATGGTGCTATGTATGTTGAAGTAGGAAGCAACGTCTTCTTTTGCCTTACCCGTTTGCGAAACTTACCGCAGGGAAGGGCTGATAAAACTCTTAATACGCTACAACAGAAAAAACCTTCTGCTAAACCTGTGAAAAAACGAGTCACGCTTACCTTCCCGAAACGCGCTGTGCAAATGCCAGTCACTTATGTACTGGCTAAAGAGTTCAACGTCGCCGCCAATATTATCCGCGCCCAAGTTGCTCCAAATCAAATTGGCAAACTAGTAGTAGAACTATCGGGAGATATCGATCAATTAGATGCGGCCATCGAGTGGATGCGATCGCGCCATGTTAACGTTTCTTCTACACTAGGCGAAATTGCGATCGACGAGGATGTATGTGTCCACTGTGGCTTGTGTACTGGGGTTTGTCCTACCGAAGCCCTCACCCTCCACCCAGAGACGTACAAATTGACATTCACGCGATCGCGCTGTATCGTCTGCGAACAGTGTATCCCTACCTGTCCCGTACAAGCAATTTCTACTAACATCTAAAACTACCGCATACAGCAGGAAAGATTACCCATCCAAATTTATTATCAATCCAAAATTGATAAACTCTGCTACTCGAAATTGTTGATCATCTGTAAATCTATCAGTATCAACCAAAGATAGACGCTTAATACTTGAGGTTTCATCTAACCCCAAGTATAAATATTTCTGATATGTTAACGACATTTCCGATAACTCTTCTCTATGTTCTTTAAAATTATCTACAAAAGTCAAGAAAACTTGATTGATACAATGCAAATCTAGGATTTGAAATTATCTTGATAGTTACAAAAATGCAAATCGTGCTATTATAATCTACCCAACCTCTTTAATAATCTTCCAATAGCTATAGTTCAGATCAAATCGCCAGTATAAACTATGCTATTGCGATTGATAGATAATGTGTATTTATCAAAAGCTATGAAACTATTAGGAGTGCGATTTGATTTCTGAAAAAATCTAAGTATCTGTAGGGTGTGTTATGGCGTAGCCTAACGCACCTAAATCGTTAACTGGTGCGTTAGCCTTTGGCGTAACGCACCCTACGTATATTTCAGAAATCAAATATGAGTCCTATATCAATAGTCATAAATATACTTAGCAATCCTGATTGCCTAAAAAAATATCAAAAACAGATGCAAATTTTTAACTAATGTTATTATGCAATAACCTCATGAGGTAGTCATTCAGATCAATTATGAAATTAGCTACACAACCCACAGTAAAAACTCTAGGGGACTACGCCTACCAAGCGATTCAAAAACACTTTAAGAAAACCTTGAAGTGGGAAAAATCAGTGAAGAAAGATGAAGATCCAGAAGCGCTGCATCAAATGCGAGTGGGAATGCGCCGCTTACGGACAGCCGTAACTCGGTTTGGACTCGCAGTGGATGTATCCAAACCAATCAGTGATAAAAATATTGGTAAAATAGCCCGTCGTCTTGGTAATCTGCGAGATTTAGATGTACTCAAAGAAAGTTTGGAAAACAATTACAAACCAAACTTACCCCGCAAAGAGCAAGAATCTTTGCAAACAGCTTTCACAGCTTTAGCTAAACAACGTGAAGATGTACTATCGAGTGTGCAGAAAACGTTAAAAGATGAATCTTACAAGTCTCTAAAAGATGCCCTAGATAAATGGTTAGAGAAACCCAATTATCAACCTTTGGGATCTGTCACGATTCAGCAAGTACTACCAGACTTACTTTTACCAGAAGTGAGTAACTTCTTATTGCATCCGGGTTGGCTAGTTGGCACTGAATTTGTCAACTCAGAAGTTAAAATACAGAAAAATTGGGAACCAGAAAAGATAGAACAACAATTGACGACAGAAGGCGAAAGTCTTCATAGTCTGCGAAAAGAAGCGAAACGCGTACGCTACCAAATGGAGTTATTTAGTGACTTATATGGTGAGTCTTACGCAGCTTATATTGAAGAAGTGAAAAATATCCAAGAAATTTTGGGTACGATGCAAGATAGTGCAGTTTTAACTGACTGGCTTACAGATGTTTTCAAGTCAGAAATTCAGACTCAGTTGCCCACCCTTGCTACTTTGTTAACTGAAAATCGTTACCAGTCGTGGCAGCAGTGGCAACCTTTGCAAGAACGGTATCTGAAAACTGAAACCAGACATAGTTTTCATTTAACAATACTGCATCCGCTTTCATGAAGTTGTTTGAAAAGTGGCTGGCTGTGATTTTAGGTACTTGTTGATAATTCCGCCTAACCAAAGCTACTCACTCCACTTAGGGACTGAAAAAAAATATCCAATTAACTCTTGTGGGGTGGGCATCTTGCCATTGGTGTCAACTTAAGCTGAAACTCCTTTAAAACCTCGTTTCCAGCCTCCGGCTGGAAATGCTGCTCCTGGTGGCTCTGCCGCCAGCAAGCGAGGCGGAGCCTCTAGGATGGCATTCCCAGTCGGAGACTGGGAACGAGACAATATCTAAAAGCTTTTACTACGCTAGTTTTCACGTTAAGTTGACACCAATGGCATCTTGCCCGCCCAGTTCATAGAGCGGGCAAGATGCCCACCCCACAATATTGGATAATTTATTTCTTGGAGTTCTTTAGGGAGATCCCAGAGGCTATCTATGAGACGTGGGGCATAGCTTGTTTCTCCGTAGTGGTACGCAGGCTCCTATTCCACCCTATTAAGAGCTTCCGCGAGCGGTTAAAGAAAACTAGCGATAAATAAAGACGGGTTGCAGCCCGTCTAAATAGCTTGAAAGTGCAAACACACCTTGTATAGCATTGAAAATAACACAGTTAATTGTCTCAGAGTTGCCAATTTGCCAAATCATAAAAAAGATATAGCAGTTTGCAAGTAACTGAGGTAAAAAATTTAGTAATCAAGATAATTATTAAATATTTTAAGGTAATTCTCAGCGCAAATTAATTTAATTACCACTAAATGCATTTAGATTATTATTAGACCAGGATTTCTAGAGTTAAGAGAGCGATGAAATAAAAATATTTAGCAATCTTTTTGGAATGGCTGCACTTTTCACTGTAGGTATGCAACAGAGGTAAGTTCAAATCAGCTATAACTAAAGATGTCGCGGTTGACAGTAACTTTACATTTAGCAGTCTGATTTTCTCGATCAAACCTTATTAAACCCATCAAGTGCAACCAGAACAGTGAAGCAAATCATAAAAGTTTGGATAAATATAGATCCATTTTCCTTACAGTCACGCCTCACCATTGGTATTGCATCATTTTCCGCTTTGGTATTAGGTAGTCTCGCTACATGGACTAGCTGGAAAATGCAGCAAATTTTAGTTGATAGTCATAAATATAATATAGAACAAATTGCCAAGCGCTTGCCGCAAGATGTACAAATTTATAGTGAAATGATGCAGCCGGAAACTGGGTTACAAAAGGCTATTAATAATTTGGGAAATACCAACACATTATTATGGCTAAAAAGTCCTGATAATAAAATTTTAGTAAAATCTGCTAATTTAAATTTATTATCTGATACTACGGTTACGGAGTTAATGTCCCTGACGAAGATGCCGATTAAAGCACAAGTTTACAAAGTAAACCAAAGCTATTTTGTTTTATGTGGTAGTTCTGTGCAAGTGCAGGGGAAGTTTATCGGTGAGTTATTTGTAGTCAAAGATATTACCCGCGAACAGAAAATGTTTGTGGGAATGGTGCAGAATTTAGGTATTACTAGTATTTTGGCAATTATTTTTTTAACTGCTGCGATCGCACTTTATATCAAACGTTCTCTGCAACCCCTACGCCAGCTAAATCAAATGACTTCTGTGATTTCTGCTGAAGATTTAGGACAAGCACAGCTATATCTTGATAATGCACCCAGCGAAGTTAAAGAATTAGCTCAAACTTTAAACATGCTGTTATCACGTCTCTCCCAATCATGGGAGCAAGAGCGAGAATTTGTGAGTAATGTTTCTCACGAACTACGCACACCTTTGACAATTGTACATGGTTATTTGCAAAGTGTCTTACGAAGGCAGAATAACTTAACCCAAACCCAGCAAGAAGCTTTAGAAACTGCGGCATCAGAAGCGGAACGCACTATCCGCTTATTGCAAGATTTACTTGATTTGGCACGAGCCGATAGTGGTTATTTATACTTTCAGATGAAATCTTATGTACTTAATGAATTGGTTGAAGAAGTTGTAATGATGGCAGAAAAATATAGCGATCGCACAATTACAATTGAGTCAAAGATTTATCCAATTGAGATCAAAGCAGACTACAGTCGCCTCAAACAAGTGTTATTAAACTTAATTGATAATGCTGTTAAGTATTCTGAAGCTGATACACCCATAATTTTTAAGTTAAATCAGCTTCAAGACAAGGCAATTATTCAAGTTTGTGACAAAGGCTATGGCATTCCTTTACAGCACCAAGCACGGATATTTGAGAGATTTTACCGTGTAGATGAATCTCGCTCTCATACTACTGGAGGTTGTGGTTTGGGTTTATCGATTGTCAAGACACTTGTAGAAGGTATGGGGGGTAGTGTCAGTGTGCAATCTAAATTAGGAGAAGGTAGTATATTTACAATCAGTTTACCTATATATAGCAGTCCTATCTGATTTGCTCTCCACCGAGAGGAGCAAATCCCCGATTTCTTGAAGAAGTCGGGGATATTTTAGTTCATGACTCATTAGACATCTCCGAAAATGAATGTAGAGACGTAGCACTGCTACGTCTCTACAAGGATTCGGGATAACGCATATTTAATTTCTGGAGATGTCTATTTAGGATTGCTATAAAGATTTAGATTCTCGACTTCTTGATTTGATTGCAGACATAGTGTGTATGACAGAAAAACTTCGTTGCGAATTTTGAATTGTTAATCTAACATTACCTACTTTAGGAGCAAAAATATGACAGCACATATCCTTTTGGTGGAAGATGAAGTTAAACTGGCGCGATTTGTCGAATTAGAACTTAGTAGTGAAGGATACAAAGTTAGTGTAGCCCATGATGGTATTGCTGGTTTAACCCTAGCCAGAGACTCATCACCAGATTTAGCGATTCTGGATTGGATGCTTCCAGGCTTGACAGGTTTGGAAATTTGTCGCCGTTTGCGAGCAACAGGGAGTACAGTACCAGTGATTTTGTTAACAGCAAAAGATGAAGTGAGCGATCGCGTGGCAGGATTAGATGCAGGAGCCGATGATTATGTAGTTAAACCTTTCAGCATTGAGGAACTACTAGCTAGAATTCGCGCCCATCTCCGCCGCACCCAAGAAACAGACGAGGATTTGTTGCAATTTGAAGATTTAAGCTTAAATCGCCGCACCCGTGAAGTATTTCGGGATAAACGAAGCATTGAGTTAACAGCAAAAGAGTTTGACTTATTAGAATATCTCCTTTCACATCCCCGTCAAGTGTTTACTAGAGATCAAATTTTAGAGAAAGTTTGGGGTTACGATTTCATGGGTGATTCTAATATTATTGAGGTTTATATTCGTTATCTGCGACTCAAGTTGGAAGAAAATAATGAAAAGCGTTTGATTCATACAGTCCGTGGTGTAGGCTATGCACTACGGGAGTAATCGTAATGACTTGGTGATTTTGATCAAAAGCAAATTAAAGACAAAAGAAGGATCATGAAGAAAAAATGGGCTGTTAAACGACTGACAGTAAATCTCACAACCGAGGAAATGAAGAAACTTGAACGCTACTGTACTTTTACAGGAAGGCCAGCAACAGATGTCATTCGAGAACTGCTCCGAAGTCTTGAGGTTGACAATGCACAAAATTCTGAAAAGGAAACAGCAGATTCAACAATAACTCTTGCCAGTTAGTGGAAATCACAGTAACTATCCACTCGCATATCCTGCCAAATTTCAGAATTATATCTAATGCGTGAGTCTGGCATTTTGTACCTAACTTAAATAATTCGTAATTCGTAATTCGTAATTAAGTTTTGTGAAAGCGACGCGCAAAGCGAGTCTGCGATAGCGCCGGCGGCAAGCGAGTACTCGAGCGTCGCGTCCGGGGATTTAGACCCCGACCCAAAACTTGTCGGTTATTGAACCGGGGGACTTAAACCCACGGAGTTTGTTAAAAAGCAAACTGCTGTATCTTGTGCGATCGCATTAGTTTGAGTACATAAGTTAAATTAATCAGAAAGCTTGTATAGATGAATCAAAGCCCAAGTGTGACTCCCAACCTGGAAGAACATACTCATGAAAATCCTATTGTTACCAAACAGCAGTTATTTGCAAAGCAACTAATTGTCCTGATCTTGGAAATGCTTCTGGCATTACCTCTGGGTTTACTCCTGGCCAAGTTCCAAATTGGCAGAATTGCCTGGATATTCGGCGGGATTGCTGCTGGTACACTGGTTCTTCAAGGGTGTCGAATTCTTTATCAATATTCCCCCCAACCTAACCGCACTGCTAGAAAAGTCGGAATGGCACTTGTCGGCTTAACCGTTGGCGCTTCCAATGCCCACGCTAATCTAGCTAGTGTTGCTTCTGGTATTCCCATTTTTATTTTTCTTACCTTATTTATGCTGCTGAGTGGTAGCTGTATTGGTTACATTTACTCCCGCATCAGCAAAACCAATCTATTGACAGCAATGCTAGCTACAGTTCCAGGTGGTGTGGGAATTATGGCAGCGATCGCCGCCGATTACAATAAAAATGTTAGCTTGGTTGCTCTAGTTCAGGCGATTCGCGTCACCTCTGTAGTTGTTCTAATTCCCTTCATCGCTAGGACATCAGCTGGTAGTTACTATCCTCAAACACTCTCAATCAACAGTACTTGGCTCAATCTCGATCCATCTCAACTAGAATTACTCTTGTTAATACTGGTAATCACTGGATTAGTAGTTTATCCAGCGATATTGTTTAAAATTCCTGCTGGTGATTTCTTTGGTGCATTGTTGATTGGCATCGGGTTTAATCCTTTGCTACATTCGCTGCCTTTTGTGGGTGATATTAGCTTTAGTCCGCCGCCTTTAATTAACTTATTGGGTCAAATGCTCTTGGGAATTACTATTGGTGAATATTGGGGAGACAAACCCAACTTTAGAAAACAGACTGTTGGCTACGCCTTGATATCTGTAGGCATGACCCTCGTAGCCGGAGCGATCGCTGCTATACTTGCGATGCAATTAACCTCTTGGGATTGGTTAACCTGTCTGCTAGTCACAGCACCAGGAGGATCGGCAGAAATGATCCTGGTTTCTCTAGCATTGAATCATAATGTTGAAATTGTGACAACTGGTCATTTAGTGCGACTGATTGCGATTAATAGTTCCCTACCACTTTGGGTGTTTTTGTTTCGCCGTCTGGATGAGCAATTTTCTGAATCAGTTTAATTGATTTGGGCATTGGGGACTGGGGACTGGGGACTGGGGATTGGGCGAAAGAGTTAAGGGACTTCCAAATAAAAAAATATTCAATTAACTCTTGTGGGGTGGGCGTCTCGCCCGCCCTATGGACTGGGCGCTCATGTTGCCCACCCCACAATATTGTATAATTTATTTCTTGGATTTTCCTAAGTAGTTTTTATGCTTGCTCACGAGTATTAAAGACTCATTAACGGAGTTCAAAGGCTGATTTTTACATTTCAAAATATATCTTTTCTGCCCTTCTACCTCCCTGCTTTTTTGCCCCTTTTCCTTTAAACTATCAGTTTCAAGGCTTATTCTAAATCTAGATGTTGCCGTTTTTGTCAACTACTTTTAAGAAACTAGGGCTTTGGGAGTTAGGAAAGAATGGAAAGAACTGCAAACCCAAGAGTCAAAATTTGCTGTATCAGCAGCATAGAAGAAGCATGGATTGCTATTCGTTGCGGTGCATCTGCACTCGGTTTGGTTTCTTATATGCCGAGTGGCCCTGGTGTCATCCCTGAAGAACTAATCGCCAAAATTGCGGCTTGTGTACCACCCCCAATCGCTACTTTTTTACTTACTTCGAGCCTTGATGCCCAAGAGATTATTCAGCAGGTAACGCGCTGTGGGACAAATACTGTGCAAATCTGCGATTGCTTAGAATCAGGAAGCTATCAAGATATCCGAGATGCCTTACCTGGGATCTCTATTGTCCAGGTAATTCACGTCACTACCGAAAAATCTCTAGACGAGGCAATCAGTGTAGCACCCTACGTAGATGCAATTTTATTGGATTCCGGTAATCAATCACTGCTGATTAAAGAGTTGGGCGGCACAGGACGCTTACACGACTGGAACTTGAGCGCTAAAATCCGTGAGCAGGTAAACGTGCCAATTTTCTTAGCTGGAGGGTTAAAACCTGAGAATGTTGCGTAGGCGTAGCCCGTCGTAGACATCGCAGTCAAACAAGTTGCTCCTTTCGGACTAGATTTGTGTAGCGCGGTTCGTAGCAATGGCAAATTAGATGAGAATAAACTGAAGCTGTTCTTCGAGCAATTAAAATAGGGCATGGGGCATTAGTTTTTGACAAATGACAAAGATGCAACTTGAATGCTGATAGCTTATTCTTTTGTTATCGAAATACAAAGGATGCTTTAGATGGTTGCCCAAATCCAAGAACTTGAAGCCCAGCACTGGGTTAAAACTCGTTCTTCCCTCGATCCTAGCGAATCTACTTTCCTGATTTGGAAAGGTAAAATTTACGCTTTTATTCCCGGTGAAAAAAGACAACTCCTGTTTAAAATCCTGGGATTGAGTGTTAGCCGATGTATTCCCACAGCAGAAGGTAGCTGGGATTTTACTTCTAGGGAACTAACTTATTACCTCAATCCAAAAACAGATGAAATCTTACCCAAATGGGAGAATCCTTGGACAGGCGAGACAGTTCCAGTGATTCACGTTGCCAATAATCCTGTGCAGGGAAGGTTTGAGGGAAATTTTCCCGCACAAGTAGATGGTGACAGCACAACCTTCGTTTTTGATATATTTCCCCATTACCCTAATCCCTTAGCAGGCGATCCCAAATTTGCCGAATACAGCCCAAATCCAATTTATCAGGCGGCGGAATTGTTTAAATTAACAGTGCCAACCACAGATTTATTCAATCCAGCACTTTCCTCGGTTTCTGAACTCAAACTGAGTTGGGATAGAATTGGTCAATGGCTTCCTTGGATGAAAATGGGCGATCGCCCCGGTCAACTTATCTACAGTGCTGTTGGCAGCAAAGTCAATGGTTTAACAGAACTACCCCCAGTGCTGCAAGACGAAATTAATAACCGTATTCCTCTATATAAAAAAGCCCCAAAAGCATTGATAGATGGCGAAGATATGACTTCCTGGTTATACTTCCAAAAGCACTTTCAAGCATACTTGGCTGGTGAAATCTTCCCGCTTACCCAAGCAGAAGAGTTATGAAGAGTGCTGAGATGAAAGACCGCCCACAATATTCGGGGTATCAACTTCTTCCAGATAAGGGACTTCCAAATAAAAAAATATCCAATTAACTCCTGTGGGGTGGGCGTCTCGCCCGCCCAGTCTGTATGGCAGGCAAGATACCCACCCCACAATGTTGGATAATTTATGATTTCAAATCTTCACGCCATGTAAAAATAATTTGCTCCTCAGCTTGCCTAAATTCAATATTAAATTTATCAAATACAACTTCTCCCCCTAAAAGCAATTGTTCTCCGCCTCTATTGGTTTGTAACCATACGACAAGAGTAATAAAATTGTGTTCATCAATTGTCATTTCGACATTACGTAAAACATACTCAACTCTGCCACCTATAGTTTCTGCCAACAAAGTTGATTCTGAATCAGCCAAAGCATAGCCTAAATATTGACCAACTTTTAATGAAATTAAACTTAATTTCGCACCAGAATCTACTAACATTGTTGTATTATATTCTATATCTCCGTGTTTTAAAATCACGCTATAATTTGGTTGCCAATCATGACGATCAACGGTGCGGAAGCGAATTGGTAAATTTCTATAGAAGCAGTGCGACGCGGAACTAGGTAAATTAAAAAAGGCTGTTTTGCAGCATTAGCTAACGCTAAAACTTCTCGTAAGTTCTCGTTATGAGCAATTATTCCATTAGTATTGTAAGCGATATATTGATTTTATATAAATCTAATAACATCTGGCGGTTACGATTCAAGCACTTAAGTATTTCATCTCTTTCTCTTTTAGAGGGTGTTGTGTTCATATATTTAATAACAAGATTAAACCGATAAAATATTCTGGTGAATATGGATTTAAAACCTGGGAAAATTTTAGAGATAGATGCTATTAAATTGGTATTTTATTTATTAGATTGACATAATAAGTAAAGTTAGTCGGTCAAAATTTCCCTTATGTACCAAACAGACCCGCCTCGTCCTGCAAAAGAAACCCTACCCACCATGTATGATCTTCCCAGTGAATACCCGGAGGACTCTGGTTTGCCTGACGAATTTCACCTTTTTCAACCCCAACTTCTGCGCGAAACCTTTTATCCGCCTAACTATCCAGCAGAGGAGGTTTTTGTTGCCACTGACTTAAACCTCTATTATGACCTCCGGCATACACTGTGGTACAAACGCCCAGACTGGTTTGCTGCTGTGGGAGTTTCGCGTCTCTACGAACAGCAAAACTTGCGTCTGAGTTATGTCATTTGGCAAGAAGGAGTTGCTCCTTTTGTAGTGGTAGAATTGCTTTCTCCTGGCACTGAAAAAGAAGACTTAGGACAAACTCTGCGGGAGATAAACCAACCACCGACCAAATGGGAAGTTTATGAGCGGATTTTGCGAGTTCCTTACTACATTGTATTTGACCGCTACACTGACAAGCTCCAAGTATTCCAATTAGTTGCAGACCGCTACAGCGAATTGGACTTGAGTACCCCACGAGTGTGGATGCCGGGTTTGGAACTAGGCTTAGGACTTTGGCAAGGTTCTTACCAAGGAATTGAGCGATTGTGGCTACGTTGGTATGATGCCAGTGGGAATTGGCTTCCCACACCCCTTGAACGAGAAAGTCAACGTGCTAACAGATTAGCAGCACAACTGCGAGAGTTAGGCGTTAACCCTGATGAGTTATGAAGATGCAAGGGGCATATCGCTATCTGCCCCTAAACATCTTTACTCACAAAGCTTGTAAAATCTCCTCATCTACAGAGAAATCAACATCGGTTTTATCTTTTGCATTAGCCAAATAATCATTTTCTAGAGAGTCTTGTAACCCAGAAATCAAATCATATTCAGGATGCCAGTTTAATTCTGTTTGCGCTTTATTCACCGAAGCAAAGAAATGCTGTACCCGCATTGGAAAAGCTTTGCGCTTGCCGAAATCAAACTTTTTCGGGTCGTAGTGGACGATTTTTATAGCATCGGGTGATTTACCAGCCGCTACAGCACTAGCACGGGCTAAACCATCAAAAGTGACAAAGCGATCGCCAGAGATATTATAAATCTGTCCTATGGCTTGTTTATTACCCAAAACCTGAGTCATTGCTAGTGCCAAGTCTTTTACATGACCTAGCTGGGTGATATGCAGGCCATTTCCGGGGATAGGAATGGGGCGATCGCGCACAATTCTGTCAAAAAACCAGCCTTCCAACTCATTATAATTACGAGGCCCGTAAATATAAGTAGGACGAATCGAAGTGAAGGGCAATCCCAATTGAGTCAGGTAAGTTTCTGTTTCATGCTTGCCCTTATGCCGACTTTTGGGATCTACTGGATCGCCTTCTATGTGGGGCAATTGGTCAGATTTGAGATAAACTCCCGCAGAACTCATATACACAAAATGTTGCACTCGGTCTTGAAAAATCTCTGCTAGTGGTTGAGTATCAGTAAGTTCCCGCGCGTTATTGTCAAAAATAACATCAAAGTTTTCTTGTGATAACTTTGCCTTTAATTGAGTAGCATCTGTGCGATCGCCTATAATTTGTCCTACTCCCTGTAAAGAAGGTGCTGGTCGATTCCCACGATTGAACAACACCACCTCATGTCCTTGTTCCACTAGTAGTTGAGTTAAATAGATACCAATGAACCGAGTACCACCCATAATCAGAATTCGCATAAATTCACCCTTTATATATCAGTTTTCATCAAAGGATTGGGGAGTAGAGTAGGGACTGGGGACTGGGAGCAGGGAGAAGAATTTTCCCCTCCGCCCCCTGCACCCTGCCCCTCTGCCTCTTTTCAATGCCCCATTCCCAATCTGAGATTATCAGGTTGCAGCATCCATCTGGAACCTCTCAGAGAAAGATACCGTCTTATGTGCTAATCTGGGGCGCTTCCCATTCATTAATCACAAGAGGAAACTTTTTAGTCGGAGTCTAAGAAAACTATCTTGAATTTTGAATTTTGAATTTTGAATTGTTTAGCTGTGCCCTTAAAATATGCTCTAGTTCATGAGTGGCTGACACCCAAAGCCACCGGTGGTTCAGAACTCGTTGTACGAGAAATTTTGAATCACATTGATGCTGATTTGTATGCTCTCATCGATTTTGAATCCAGCAATAGAGAAAGTTATTTATATAAGCGTCAAATTGGCAAGACGTTTCTCCAGAACTTTCCCTATGCCCGTAACGGTATACAAAAATACTTGCCTTTGTGGCCTTTGGCAATTGAACAACTTGATTTGCGGCATTATGATGTAATACTGTCTTCATCTCACGCTGTTGCCAAAGGAATCCTGACCACTCCCGAACAGATGCATATTTGCTACTGTCACAGCCCTATGCGCTATGCCTGGGACTTGACTTTTGATTATCTGCGCCACAGCAAACTAGGTAGTGGCTTACCTGGGTGGGTGACGCGATATTTATTACATCGTTTGCGTCAGTGGGATGTATTGAGTGCCAATCGCGTTGATTACTTCATTGCCAACTCACAGCATACAGCTCGGCGGATTTGGCGTTGCTATCGGCGAGAAGCAACAGTCATTTACCCACCAGTGAATATTGCGGAATTTCCATTTTTATCTGAAAAAGAGGACTTTTACCTGACAGTTTCTCGGTTGGTAAGCTACAAGCAAATATCGTTGATTGTCAAGGCTTTTAATCAACTAAAACGACCATTAGTAGTCATTGGTACAGGAGATGAAATGAACAAAATTCGTGAGATGGCAAACTCCAACATCCAAATACTGGGATGGCAACCCGATAATGTGGTAAAAAAATATATGTCTAGGGCTAAAGCTTTTGTATATGCAGCCTGTGAAGATTTTGGGATTGCCCTAGTGGAAGCACAGGCTTGCGGCACGCCAGTGATTGCTTACGGTGCAGGAGGCGCTCTAGAAACAGTGCGAGATATCCACTCTTGTGTGGATACAGGGACAGGTATATTTTTCAGGACGCAAACAGAGGCAGCTTTAGTGGAGGCAGTAGAAAAGTTTGAAGTTTATCAGGGTTCGTTCAGTTCCGAGTATATGCGATCGCACGCCGCACAGTTTTCACCGCAAATCTTTGCCGAGCGTTATCTAGACTTTGTAAACAAATGCAACGAAAAAAGACCGTTTTCGCAATAATGGTCTTGGTTAACGTCTTATTTTTTTAGGCTTTTGGCAATTTCCCCCAGAAGAACCTCATTTTGGCTTTAATATTGGGACTATGTGTGGTGTGGATTATTAAGGAGTATGATGACTGCCCAGAGCTCACTCCTCTCCGGCAAGCGGGGCGTACGGCAAGACACTAAAGCGTCTACGCGTACTTTCTTAAAACGCGGTCAAAAAACAAAGACTCCAAAAGTTAAACCTAAAGGTTTATCTTTTCAGGGTTTAAACGGAGAGTTTGCCAAACGACTGTTCGATATAGTGTTTTCGCTATCGGTATTAATTTTGTTCTTCCCCGTCTACTTAATTTTGGCTTTGCTGATTGCCTTCAGCTCAGAAGGCCCAATATTTTATGTCCAGGAACGGGTAGGAAAAAATTACAAAGCGTTTAATTGTATTAAATTCCGAACAATGGTAAGCAATGCAGACGAAATCCTCATGCAAATGATGGAAACATCGCCCGAATTGCGACAAGAATTTGAAAGCAGTTTTAAGCTCAAACAAGACCCCCGCATAACCAAAATTGGTCAATTTTTGCGAATTACTAGCTTAGACGAATTTCCTCAGTTCTGGAACGTTTTAAAAGGGGACATGAGTGTAGTCGGCCCTCGACCCTTGGTAGCAGAAGAACTGCCAAAATACGGTTGTCACATTGATGAGATTTTAACAATCCGTCCAGGAATTACTGGTTTGTGGCAGGTATCTGGGCGTAATGACATTCCCTACCCTCGGCGAGTCCAAATAGACCTGCATTATGTCAAATTTCGGAATTTCTGGCTTGATTTATGGATCATCTTGAAAACTGTTGATGTGGTCATTTTGCCCAAAAATAACGGGGCATACTGAGTAGCTACTTAGGGTTGATTCTGTGGGGCAGTTAATGCCCCTAAATAGCAATTATTTCCCTAAAAGTCAAAAATTGTTCATCTTTATTTATATAATTATCCATATTTTGTGTAATTCTACTTAACTCAGAATTCTCTGAGTGTTTATCAGTGGCTCCTTTTGCCCTGATTTAGATTTTTGCCGAAAGTCTAAATTTCAAATATCTATATTGATTCAGTCTTCACAAAATCAGAGATATGTGAAGTTTTGACAAAAATAACAAGATGTACGAAAAGAATCTTAATTTATTTGGTATAAGAAAAAATATACATAATTAATACATAAGTATAATTAAACAATCTTGCTCTACTAAGGTTGGACTTACGTGTTAAATTACTTTTTATTAAGTATATTTATTTACGTAAAAATTTTCATGGCAACAAGAACTCGTAGGTTTCCCATTAGGCAATTGAGCAATTAGTTGCTAGGTTGTATGAGATTGCCTGTAACTTTTTAATCAAAGACAATAAGGTATAATTGAGCATGACGCAACAGAAGCGAGCGTTAATTACTGGTATTACTGGTCAAGATGGTTCATATCTGAGTGAGTTTTTGCTGGAACAAGGTTATGAGGTTCATGGCATCATTCGCCGGACTTCTACCTTCAACACAGACCGCATCGATCACATTTACGAAGATCCCCACAAAGATGGAGTGCGGTTGTTTCTTCACTACGGAGACTTGACAGATGGTACGACGTTGCGGCGTATTTTAGAAGAAGTCAAGCCAGTAGAGATTTACAACCTCGGCGCTCAATCCCATGTTAGAGTCAGCTTTGATTCACCAGAATACACGGTGGATGCTGTAGGAATGGGAACACTGCGTCTGTTGGAAGCAATTCGAGACTACCAACATCGTACTGGTATTCAGGTACGATTTTACCAGGCGGGTTCTTCAGAAATGTATGGTTTAGTACAAGCAGTACCTCAAACTGAGACAACGCCCTTTTATCCCCGTAGTCCCTATGCCTGTGCAAAAGCTTACGCCCACTGGCAAACTGTAAATTATCGTGAGTCTTATAATTTATTTGCTTGTAACGGCATACTTTTTAACCACGAGTCACCACGGCGGGGTGAAACCTTTGTAACCCGTAAAATTACAAGAGCCGTGGCTGGTATCGTTGCTGGTAAGCAGAAAAAGATTTACATGGGTAATCTAGATGCCAAGCGAGATTGGGGTTATGCGAAGGATTACGTCAAAGCAATGTGGTTGATGTTGCAGAAAGATCAGCCAGATGATTACGTAATTGCTACTGGTGAAACCCATTCAGTGCGGGAGTTTTTGGAACTAGCATTTAGTTATGTGAATCTCAATTGGCAAGATTATGTAGAGTTTGATGAGCGTTACCTCCGTCCATCTGAAGTAGAACTGTTGATTGGCGATTCTACCAAAGCACGCCAGAATTTAGGCTGGGCACCATCAGTAACCTTTGAAGAACTAGTTTCCTTAATGGTAGAAGCAGACTTACAAGCATTGGGTCACACTTCACCTAATGGTAATGGTTCGCAATTTCCAAATGATATTGCGACTATTCGTCAACAACTGGGCGCTTTACACTTCTGATTTACACCACAGAGGATAAAAATATGACCGCCTTAGAATTAAAAAATAAACGCATTCTCGTCACCGGTGGGTCAGGGTTTCTAGGTCGTCAGGTGATAGATCAACTGTGTAAAGCTGGGGCTGATCGTGAGAAGATTACGATACCGCGATCGCGTGATTCCGATTTGCGTGTATGGGAAAATAGCCAACGTGCAGTTGACCAGCAAGACATCATTATTCACCTAGCAGCTCATGTCGGTGGTATTGGTTTGAACCGCGAAAAACCCGCCGAGCTGTTCTACGATAACTTGATTATGGGAACCCAGCTAATCCACGCTGCCTATCAAGCTGGAGTAGAAAAATTTGTTTGTGTTGGCACAATCTGCGCCTATCCTAAATTCACTCCCGTACCATTCAAAGAAGATGATCTTTGGAATGGCTACCCAGAGGAAACCAACGCCCCTTACGGAATTGCCAAAAAAGCGCTTTTAGTTCAATTGCAATCTTACCGTCAGCAGTACGGTTTTAATGGGATTTATCTACTGCCAGTAAATTTGTATGGACCAGAAGATAACTTTGACCCTGGAAGTTCCCATGTGATTCCTGCATTAGTTCGCAAAGTTCATGAAGCCCAAATTAAAGCAGAAAAGCAACTTCCAGTTTGGGGTGATGGCAGTCCTACCCGTGAGTTTCTGTATTCAGAAGATGCAGCGAGGGGGATTGTTTTGGGGACTCAATTATATAACGAATCGGAACCAGTTAACTTGGGAACCGGTTATGAAATCTCCATCCTTGATTTAGTAACTCTAATCGCCGAATTGATGGAGTTTAAGGGGGAAATTGTTTGGCAAACTGACAAGCCTAATGGTCAACCCCGTCGCTGTTTAGATACTGAACGGGCGAATCTTGCCTTTAATTTCACCGCTCAGGTGAGCTTTGAAGAGGGGCTAAAAAATACCATTGAGTGGTATCGTCAACACGCTGCATAACGATGTACTAATGAGTGTAGTGTACTTAAGCTGGGCGATGCCCAGCTTATTTATTTGGCGATATAAATTTTTATGGACAAAGTTAATCATCAACTAAATAAAGCAGAACTACGCCGCACTCTACTCAAAACACGTCAATCAATGTCCGTTGCAGAATGGAGAGAAAAAAGCGATCGCTTATGCTCTCATTTACAAAACTCTACTTTGTTTACCCAAGCAAAAACAATCCTCGCTTATTTCAGCTTTCGCCAAGAACCTGACCTCAGTCCCCTATTTGCAAACACCAAATACCGTTGGGGATTTCCTCGCTGCGTTGAAAAATCTCTGTGTTGGCATATTTGGACACCTGATGATTCTGTCCAAAGCGGCGCTTATGGCATTACTGAACCTCACCCCGACGCTCCAATTTTAGATGCTGCGGAAGTAGATTTGATTCTCGTCCCTAGTGTAGCTTGCGACTATCAAGGATATCGTTTAGGTTATGGCGGCGGATATTACGATCGCTTGCTCAGTTTACCGCAGTGGCAGACAAAGCCGACTATCGGAATTGTCTTTGATTTTGCCTATTTGCCCCAAATACCTATTGAACCTTGGGATAAACCACTACAAGCTGTTTCTACGGAAACCGGATTGACTCAGAAAGGCTGAAGGATTCAGGATAATGAAGACACATTATCAAATGTTTTATGACTAACCCAACGTCATCTACCACTGAGCAAGAAGCAATAATTGAGGAGATTATCGCAAGTAGTCTTCAAGCTCAACAAAAAACCGGCCCAGACCTCCGCCAAATTCATAGCAAAAGTCATGGACTCCTTTGGGGAGAGTTTATTATTGAACCGAATCTTCCTGAAGACCTGAGAGTAGGTTTATTCAAAACGCCCCAAACCTATCCTACATGGATTCGGTTCTCTAGTGGTGGTTCGCCTGAAAAACGTGGTAAATTCCACTCCGATAGCCAACCTGATGTTCGCGGTATAGCCATCAAGGTGATGAATGTGGACGGGCAGAAAGTGCTGGATGATGAAGAAAAAACTCAAGATTTTATACTCAACAATTATCCTACTTTTTTGGCCAAAGACGTTCGTGATTACGCGGATCTCTCCAAAGCAGGTAGTGGACAACTTACCCCAGAACGGCTGGAAGAACTTGGTTACGCCTTTGCTATCTTGCAAAAAATTGGTAGCCAAAAGGTAGGAAATCCGCTTTTGATTCAATATTGGAGCATGGCTCCGTTTAAATTTGGTAGTCGCATTGTCAAATTATCTGTCAAATCTCAACAACCGGAACAACCACCAGAAACACTTCCAGAATCAGAAAATTACCTGCGAGAAACGCTAGTCAAATATTTGACTGAAGAAGGTCGAGAAGCATCTTTTGACTTCTTCATTCAGTTTTATGTAGACGATGAAAAAACGCCGATTGAAGACCACATTACAGAATGGCAGGAAGCAGATTCACCATTTATAAAAGTTGCAACTGTCCGCATTCCTAGTCAGAAATTTGACTTTGAAGAACGCAAACGCTTAGATGAGGGTTTGCTATTTTCCCCTTGGCATACACTGCTAGAGCATGAACCTGTTGGAAGTGTGAATCTCTCTCGCAAGAGGCTTTATAGCGAACTTGCAAAGTATCGACGAGAACAAATTGCCCAACGCTTGCGGGAACCACAACCTTATGTAGCGGTTGAAGATTAACTACTGTGAATTGGCTTCAAACTGTAGGATGATAGGCTATAAGCCTACTTGATTAGATCCGATTTTTGATGTTTCTGATTTGATGTATAAAATTTATAAGTTTTGCAACCAAAACTCTTGTAGAGGCGTAAGATTTACGTCTCTACATCTATATGGATTTAGATTGCGACTTATTGAAGAAGTCGGGGATCTTGAATTGCTTTAACCGTATTTTTGATGATAGGTTACGATAAAATTAACCAAATTCTTAAGTAAAGCTATGTCTGACTCAGTTCAGTATGTCACTAACGCACAGGGAGAAAAAGTTGGAGTACTATTAGATTTAGAAACTTACCAACAGCTAACCAACTTATCTGTAGATTCTGAATTATTGATTGGTTTAAACCTAGATGAGTTGCAAGCTTTGGCAGAAAGTTATTTATCTCCCAAAGCTCAGATACAATTACAGGAATTATTAATTAAAAACTCTGAGAATGATTTGTCACATGACGAAACCGAAACCTTAGACAGATTATTGGCGCAGGTTGACCAATTAAATATTCTTAAAACTAGAGCTAGATATACCTTAAATATTTTTCAAAATAAACAGCAAGTAGCGTGAGTGTTTACATTCCTGTTGAATTAAAAAAGGAAATTCGTAATTATTTTGCTGATTGTTGTGCTTACTGTCGCACTGCTGAAGCTTTAACAGTCACTACTTTTGAATTTGAGCATATCATTCCCCTATCTGCTGGTGGGGAAACTGTATTTGAAAATCTCTGTTTGGCTTGTTCATCTTGTAATCGTTATAAAGCAACTCGTCAAACAGCAACTGATCCCAATACTCAAGATGAGGTTAAATTATTTAATCCCCAACAGCAATTGTGGACATACCATTTTGCTTGGAATGATGATGCTACAGAAATTATCGGAATTACATCTGTAGGAAGAGCAACAATTTTGGCTTTAAAAATGAATCGTCTGCAATTGATTCGTGTGCGGAAAATGTGGGTAAGAATGGGTGAGCATCCACCTAATATTTGACACCAGATATAACCGCTTGTGATAAAAGATAAGTTAATTTAAAAAAAAGATAATTTCCTATATTAATCAAATGCTGAACTGGAAAAAATCACGATCGCAGATTATACTAATGTATGCAGTATTGGGAACGATCGCACTGTTGATGCTCTTTCCTTTACTATGGCTAATTAGCACATCCTTAAAATCGCCTACGGAAAATATTTTTCAGTCGCCGCCACAGTTGCTACCCAGTCAACCGACACTAAATAACTTCTCTAGTGTGTGGAACTCTCTACCTTTTGGGCAATACCTCTATAACAGTACTTTAGTATCAGTGCTGACTGTAGGCTTAAATCTGCTGTTTTGCGCCTTAGCTGCCTATCCGTTAGCAAGATTGTCCTTTGTGGGGCGAGACTGGATTTTTATAGCGATTGTCTCCACGATTATGATTCCCTTCCAAATCGTGATGATTCCCCTCTATATTTTGACAGTCCAGTTGGGTTTGACAAATAGTTATTTAGGGATGATTTTTCCGAGTTTAGCTTCTGCCTTTGGCATTTTTCTGTTGCGCCAAGCTTTTATGAGTGTCCCAAAAGAAATAGAAGAAGCCGCCCGCATGGATGGCAGCTCAGAGTTAGGATTGTGGTGGCATATTATGTTACCAGCAGTTCGCCCAGCACTGGTAACTTTAGCGATTTTTGTATTCATTGGTGCTTGGAGTGACTTTTTGTGGCCTTTAATTGTCATCCAAGACGAAAATTTATATACTCTTCCCTTGGGAGTTGCAAAACTAGCAGGTACATTTTCCCTTGATTGGCGGTTGGTAGCTGCTGGCTCAGTGATTGCGATCGCCCCAGTATTATTACTATTTTTGTTTTTACAACGTTACATTGTACCTACAGAAACAGGTAGTGGCGTTAAGGGTTGAAGCAGTAAGTGGCGATAAGGGAGATGAAACAGATGCGGGGACATGGGGAAAAACTAATCACTAATGACTAATGACAAATTCAATAAGCACCAGTCTTTTTAAATACTACCCAGATAGTTTTGATAATCAGACTCAGGTCATAAGTTACAGACCACTTGCGTTGATAATCTATATCCATTTTGACAATGGTTTCAAAGTCTGTAATGCTGGAACGTCCATTAGCCTGCCATTCTCCGGTAATGCCTGGTTTGACTCGCAATCTATCCCAGTGGTGTGGATCGTAATGGCTAACTTCATCAAGAGTCGGTGGACGAGTACCAACTAAACTCATATCCCCTAATAAAACATTCCAAAATTGGGGTAATTCGTCCAAGCTAGTACGCCGCAAAAATTTACCCACACGAGTAATGCGAGGATCGTCAACGGATTTAAAGATGTGACCTTTGGCTTGGTTTTCAACCAAATGCTTGAGTTTATCAGCATCGACGATCATCGAGCGGAATTTCCAGATGCGGAAAGTTTTTCCGTTCAAACCACAGCGAATTTGGGAATAAAATATTGGACTTGGCTCATAAATCAAGGTAGCAATTGCTACGGGGATTGCTACTATAAATGTAATTATCAGCCCCACAATAGCTCCAACAATGTCAATTAATCGTTTTCTCACGCTCAAAGTTGACGGGTGTGAAGGCTGTTGCAAAAAATTAACTGAATAAAGATAGAGATTATTCACAGGGGCTGACTTATTTTATAACAGGAATTTTTGCATCAGTAGTTTCGACATGAACATGGCTTTTAGGAGATTTTTACTGCTTTTATCGCTACTACTGAGTGTTAGTATACACAGATTTTAAATAATAGAAAAACCGAAAACTCAAATTTTACAGAATCTTTCAATTAAAGTGATAGATTGTAAATCTACAGTATTTTTATCTATAAAAAAATATTACTATAGTACACGCCCCAAAAATTACTGTGCTGAAGTAGAAGTAGTATTTTGCAAAATTCCAAATGCTTAAGTGATGAGCATTTGGAATTTTGAGTAGTATCCTTATTTCTAGCGTTATGTACTAGTATCAATGATCAACCTCTAAGGCGAAATTCACCGTATATGGTTCCTCTAGTGATTGCTGATTACTAGCCTTGATTGCATCTAGATAGCGACGCAAAGACGATAGTTGTTGAGAATTGGGACGATAAGTGAGACTCCCTTGTTTTTCAAAAAGTGATGCAGTGGCGATCGCTTGATAGTCAGGATTTTCTTGCGAACTCTGGGTGAGCCAAGTTGAATCTGTGACTGAAGGTATTAAACCCGAAGGCAATTCACCTTCCAAAAAAGCCAGCAGTCGTTGCTGACAGATGCGAGTATTGATCCCACGACCCTCAAATAACTGGATAACTTCACCGAAAGATAAGGGGCGATCTGGTAGCAGCCGCAGCAATTCTGTAAATAAGAAATAATCAGTGTATTGTTGCCTGGGTATATCTAAAATTTGGGGATGCAGAGGCAACATCGCCAAACCATAAGCAACCCGACTGCAATTAGGAGCGCCGTTGTCACCGAGATATGAATCTTGAATAATCTTAGCGCTGGGGAGTTTTTGGCGTAACCAGCGATTCACAGTTGCGACACAAGCCACTCCTCCAGTTAGGATAGCTTGATTAATGGCTTCTGTGGGAATGCCACGAGCTACCAATAACTTGTTGAGTTCTCGATTTAGGCGGCGCACAAAGGGGATAAATACCTGGCTTTCTAAGTCTCGTCGCTGCAAAATCCACTGCTGATCGGCTAATTCTAGGGTAAAAGAGTCTTGGTGTTGCAAAATCAGCTTTAGTGCTAGTGCTGCATCTAATACCGCCTGTCCCAGTAGAGAACTTTCTAGACGTTGCTGGAGGCGAATTCGAGCGGTGATATCTGGTTCTCCGACTCTGGGTAGTTCTAATTCTTCTAACCCTAAAGTCTGCCAACGCATTTGATCTAAACCGGGAATTGACGGTTGCCATTGCCAAGGATTACTAGTAGTAGTTTTGCGATCGCTTGGTGTTTCTGAGCGTGATTGTCGAGATTTCGGTGGCAATAGTAGCTGGCAAATAATATCTTGTTCAATTCCTTTACCAGCATAAGCAAAACTGTGGAGCATGAAATCATTGTATGTCAATTGCACCGAGCTTTCTGGTACATTCACCAGCAGCATTTCTGTGGCAGTTGTCCCAATGTTAATCACCAGGGTGTTGCCAATAATCGGCTGTTCGCTGGTTTTTGCCGGACGATCGCTTTGACCATCGGTTAATTTTACTTGCTCACCGTTAGCGGCATCGAGTTCTGGGAGTAGACTAGCGATCGCTTCTTCAACAAAAAAGACTTGCTGTGGATGTTGGATGAGTTTACTGGTGAGTAAGGCTTCCCGCACATTAAAGCGGTATTGTTCCGACCAGTTAGATGGACAGGTGCAAATGACACCCGCAATATTATTGATAATCTGGGGAAAATTTTGTTCGCTGATCCCAACCGCAGCAGCCATTAAACTAGGAGTGGTACTTGTTTTTTCGGATTTGAGGGTTAACAGTAGCTTAGAGAGCGATCGCACAATCCAAATCAAAGGGCCTGCCGAAAATTCATTTAATTGCAAAACAGGTTCCCATTTCTGTCTTTCACTCTTGTAGGGAATAGCTACTTGCAAATAGGGCTTCAACTGCGCCGAGTAGAGATTATTGATCGTCGAATCTGCTGTTGATCTCGGTGTTGCAGGAGTGGCGGGGGAGCGATCGGGAACTTTATCTTGAGCAACAGCCGCAGGTGCAGTCTGCTCATGTGTTTCGGTACTTTCATTTTCACCGTGGGGTATAGAAGCTGTAGGCAGATAAACCTCTGTTGGCAAACGAAACGATTGCTGGAACGAACTTGTTCCCGGTGGGTTTTCTGCTGACCAGTAGATAGGATGTACAACAAAAGTTGAGCGATTTAATAATGTGGCAGAAATTCCTGTTGTACCTAAATCAATTCCTAAATACCACACTGGTTCTATAACATTAGGCGCAACCTCTGGATTATTTATGGAGTTGGAAATTGTTGCTGAAGAACTTTCTTGAATAGGAGTTACGACTTCCTTTTTTTTGTCAGCTTCTATCTGGGGAACTGCCAAACTGGAGAAAGCAGCAGTTGAGGTGTTTTCTGCTATTTGGAGATTTTCAGAGTAAGTTGTGGGGATTGTGTCTTGAGTTGTATCAAGTATTTCCGAGAAAACATCCAAATTGGTGACTGGTTGTGACTCAGATAGCTGCTGATCAAAATTAGCCAAATCCCGATCTAATTGCTGCAACTGTTCTTCATCTAGGGAAATATCAGGTACAGTTGGAGCCTGGTTTGACTCAATAGAAAGCAAGTTTTCTTGGGGTGAAGCCGCAATGTAGTTATCTGAAATCGGTTCTGGCCGATCGTTGTTAATTAATACTTCCGATGTAGCGATATCTTCTTTGCCAGTCGCTTCGCTTTCCTGTAGGGGTACAGTAGGCTTCTCTTCTCCTGTGGGAGACGCTGCACGAACGGGAGATTGCGCGTAGTTTTCTTCCCCGTCAGGATCTGCCAACGTGATTTCTGCGACTTCTGGAGTAACTGGTGCTGTAGTTGTGACATCCTCCACCAAGGATAATACTTCCAGCGATCGCTGCTCACTACTTGTATCAGGCAATAGGTCAGTTAGGGTATTAATTGTATCAACACGATCTGGCTGAGTTTCGATTTGCGTCGGTAAACTGTCTGTTTGTGGGGTAGAGAAGCTCAGAGGTGAGTCTAGATCGGTATTCTCTTCAAAAAATAGTTCTTCCTGTGGCTCTGATGAATCTGTAGTTTCTCCTAAAGTTTCTTGGGTTGAAAAACCTGTATCTGGTAATACAATGGCAGAATCCCCAGTTGGAGTTACAGATGGGGAGTCTGTGGAAGCAGATAAGTCATTTGTGGCAACATCAAGGCTGGGATTATTAATATCACCAGCACCAAACAAACTGGCGTAAAGTTGGTCTACTTCATCACCAATTAACGCAGAAATATCTTGGGGTAATTCGGTCGGGGTTTCAGAAGATTCAGAGGAGTCTAAACCAAGTTGCAACAGGGCTGCATCTAAATCTTCCGTGAGGGTAGTCTTCTGTTGCTCAGAATTAATAATGAGTGGAGATGAAGTTTCTGGTTGTATCACTTCCAAGGCGTGGGGTGCAACTTCAGCAGCGATCGCGGCTGGTTCAGGCAATGATGGTAGTGTCTCAGATTCTATCCCCAAGAAAGATTGCTGGGAACTAGGGGATTCTTGCTGCAAATGCTGGGTCAAATTATTGAGAAAGCTGGCCATCAACTGTTCACCCTGCATTCCCTGGCTATGCATTCTTGCCAGTGCTTGCGACAGAGATTCGTAATAAGTATTAATGTTGCGCTGTAGTGCCTCAAATACTACATTCACCGTCCCATCTAGTGATAATAGGCGCTGATCCAAATCCCTAGCTAGCTGGGTTAACCGCTCCACACTGTCTGGTGATTCTAAAAAAGGTTGAGTTGCAGAGGTTGCGTGATTAATTTCTCCTGAAGAACTGGCGGAATTTTCCCCCGTCTTTCCGACCAGTGGTGTTAAAGTTGGCACAAGGTGACTCATGAGTACCTGTAAAAACTCGGTAATAATTTGCTCCTGGTTAGTCAACTGCTGCGCTAGGGAGTAGTTTTGCAAACGCTTTTGTTCTAGCTGGCGAATTTCCTGTATCAGGTTGGCTCGCTCTTGCAAGAGCAATTCTAATTCCGATCGCAACGGCTGAATCAATCTCGAAAATTCATTTTTTAATTGTCCGGCGTCAACAGTACTCTGTTCCTGACTGGGTGAGAGCTGCGGTAGTGGATACTGGTTGCGATCGCGATCAATAAATTTTGTTAACAAAGGCGGACGCGATTCTTCAGAAGACTGATTTGGGATGCCGTTCTCTAATGCTTCCTTTTTTTGTAACCTCACCAAAAAGTCGCGAATTCGTTCTAAAACTTCTTTAGGCTCTTGTGCCTGACCAGAAAAAAATCTAGAGAGGCGCTTGCCACCACTGGCAAGTAAATTGTCAATGTCTGCGATCAGCTTTTGAATTTCATCTGTACTAGAAGTCACTTTTATTACCTTACGTAGAAAATTGTCTCAACTAATATATATAACAAGTACTTTACAATCACTATTCGCGCAGCGTCTCCCATCAGAGAAGTTTTGAGTGGCAAAAACCGCTACTTGGACTTGTGACTGTCATTATGTTATGGATTACTGGCAGCCGTGGCAATCTTCAGTCAGTCTTGGTTCGAGAAGCTTCGTTTTAGAGGTCATTGAGTTGCCTATTTTTGAAAATCGCTAAAATACCTGAGCAATAATTTACTCCCTTTAGTATCATTAATGTTGTTTGCCTATATTCTGAACTAATCAAGTTTGCAGTGCAGCTAGCCCCTAAGCAATACAACCGCCGGCTATAAACTACTTTTTGCAAAACTTTTACTCCGTTTAAACTTATAGGTAAAGATTATTTAGAAAAACGTTCTTGTCGCTTTCTTGTGTAGCATAGTTTAGTTTTCTCTTTGAAAGGGAACTATGCAATGATAGCTGAGGCTAAAAATGGCGCTCTTGTTTGTTGTGTGTACATAGCAGCTTGAATAAAGATGTTGTAATGGAAGACCGATATAGCTTGCAAGCACAGGCTAATCCCTGGATGATCACCTCCGCTCCCTTTTTTCAAGGGTTGCCAGAAACGGCTGTGGAATCAGCCCTCATCCATCTTGTCACCCGCACTCACCCAGCCAATCAGGTAATTCTGCTGGAAAATGACTGGGGCGGTTCTGTGTATTTTATTATGGACGGATGGGTAAAAATTCGCACCTACAATCTGGAGGGGAAAGAGGTAACGCTGAATATTCTTGGCAAAGGAGAATTATTTGGTGAGATGGCGGCGCTAGATGAAGTGCCTCGCTCTACAGATGTGATTACCTTAGCGCCAACGGTAATAGGCAGTATGCCTGCTCAGGATTTTGTCAAGTTGCTTCAGATAGAACCCTTGGCAGGAGTTCGATTGGCGCAATTAATGGCCCGACGTTTGCGGCAAGTAAATCGCCGATTGCGGTTGCGGGAATCTGATAGCCAGTCAAGAGTAGCAGATACGTTGTTATTTTTGGCAGAAGGACAGGGAAAAAAAGGGCAAACAGGAACCGAAATCCCCAATTTACCTCATCGGGAATTGAGTAGTTTGAGTGGACTGGCGCGGGAGACGGTGACGCGAGTCTTGACAAGGCTAGAAAAAAAAGGCTTGATTAAACGGGATCAAGATACTATTTGTATTCCCGATTTGTCAGCCTTAGAAAGAATGATCGTTTAGTAGGTTATGCCCTTTCCTTCCCCAACTGCTCTACGAGACGCTATGGGAACAGCTAAGAAAAGTTGTCGAGAAATGGGTACTGGGTACTGCAAAAGAAATTCTTTTAAGATTTGGTTGGGGCATAAATCCCCATCCAATTTTTCCAAGTCACTAGTAGTCTGTCCCAAAAGTTTTGAGAGGTTAGTGGTGTATCGCATTAAATTTGAGGGATAAAAGAACGAACCGCATTCGCGCAGCGTCTCCCCTTGGGAGAAGGACGCAAAGAGCGCAAAGGAAGAAGGAAAGAAGAGAAATTGAAATTTGATTCACCTATCATAATTAATGCGATAGACCACTAGTCTCAAGTCCAGTACAGCATAAATAAAATACTTACGTTGTATTCATTTTTAATTTTTAATTTTTAATTTTTAATTCCGCCTTGCGGTACTAGTCCCCAAATCCCCAGTTTAAGAACTTGTCAGATATGAGTATTTTAGATTCTCTCCCAAATGAGCCAGAGGAAGATCCATCCCCTGAATCTCCAACTCCTCAGAATCATTGGTTAGACAAAGAACAGCAGTTAATGCCTCCTCAACTCAAGGCTGATGCACCCTTAAGGATGGTAGAAACAGCATTTTTAGCCAGTACCGCTAGTTTAATTTGGTTTATTAATTTTTACTTCCCCTTGGGGCCAGTTTTGCGGATATTTTTTCCGGTGCCGATCGCTTTAGTCTATCTACGTTGGGGGAAACGTGCGGCATGGATGGCAGCACTCACCTGTGGATTACTGCTGACAGTACTAATGGGGCCAGCCCGTAGTTTGCTGTTTGTCATGCCCTACGGGTTCATGGGCGTGCTTTTAGGAGCGATATGGTATCGTCGTCGTGTTCCCTGGATTGTTTCTATCACCTTGGGTACGCTATTGGGTACTTTGGGAGTTTTTTTTCGGCTATGGTTGCTGTCTGTTTTGTCAGGTGAAGACCTGTGGATTTATGTGATTACCCAAGTGACAGAGTTCATTGAGTGGGTATTTTTGAAGCTGAGTTTGTTGGCGAGTCCCAGTGTGTTTTTGATTCAAGTAGGAGCGATCGCTTTAATTCTACTCAATAACTTTATCTACCTTTTTGTAGTACACCTGGCAGCATGGTTGCTTTTTGACCGCTTGGGCAACCCCATTCCCCGCCCACCCCACTGGGTACAAGTCCTAATGGATTATGAGGGATAGTCATTTGTCATTTGTCATTTGTCTTTGGTTAAATAGACATCTGGTGAAAATGAATGTAGAGACGTAGCAGTGCTACGTCTCTACAAGGATTTTGGATAACGCATATTTAATTTCTGGAGATGTCTAATGATGAGTCCTAACTAATCATCAATGCCCATACCCAATGCCCAATTCCCAATGCCCAATTCCCAAATTCGTATTTATACCCAAAAAGAACAAGGTGAAGAATGGCTACGACGATATCGTGGTTGTCTACCAGTATTTGCCTGTGTTTTAGGATTTACTGAAACTGGTTTAATTCCAGGAATTTCAGCAGCCGGTCGCACTCCAGAGGATCGGAAATATACTGCTTGTGCTGATGCCGAGTTTTTGTATTATGGGCCAGAACATAAAGCCCAATACCCCCTACCACCATTAGCGGCTGGGGCTTCACCTGTGCTGATTTCTCGCGCTGTATTTGAGTCACTAAAAATACCAGTTCATTTATTTAATGCGGGTTTACCCCAGCCTCCTGCCGTGCCAGTAATTGATTTGGGTGGCGCTCCTGCTAAGTGTTTAAGTGGAGGTGCTGCTATGGAAATCACAACTGTACACCACTTATTTGAACAAGGGCTACTTTGGGGAGAACGCCTTGCTACTAATATCCAACAGGGATATCTGATTATTGGTGAGTGCGTCGTCGGAGGCACTACAACTGCCCTAGCAATCTTAACTGGTTTGGGTATAGATGCTGCCGGAAAAGTTAACAGTAGCCACCCTGTTTGTAACCACGCACAAAAGTGGGCACTAGTGCAAACTGGACTAGAGAAGATAAATTTCCAATCTCAAATCCAAAATCCAAAATCTCAAATCCAAAATTCTGTAGATCCTCTAGAACTCGTAGCCGCCGTGGGCGATCCCATGCAAGTAGTGGTAGCTGGGATGGCGATCGCAGCTAGTCGTAGTTGTGGTGTAATGCTGGCTGGAGGGACGCAAATGTTAGCGGTTTATGCACTGATGAGTGCGATCGCTCAAGTTTACGCTTTATCATGGCAACCAGAAGAAATAGTTGTAGGCACAACTCGCTGGGTAGCAGAAGACCCTACTGGCGCTACAGTTGACTTAGCCCTCAACTTAGGAAAAACCAGCTTAACTGAGAGTGGAAGAACCCCTCCCTTATTAGCAACTCATCTCAGCTTTGCTGATTCTCGTTATCCCCAACTGAGAGCTTATGAGCAGGGCTTTGTGAAAGAAGGTATAGGTGCTGGAGCCGCCTGCATAGCTGCCCATCTTAGCCAAGATTGGCAGCAACATCAACTTTTGGCAGCCATTGAAGCCCAATTTGAACGACTAAGTACTGCCTTGAACTAAAGTTAAAGTCTGTTCCTCTCTGAGTCGGAGAAAGATAGTTATACCATTTAATACTAAAGAGCTAAAGAGAGGGTTCTTCTGCGTGTCTGTACGTAAGAGCATCTTTAGCAATTCAATAAGTTATAAGCAAAAAGACCCCCGATTTCTTCAATAAGTCGGGGATCTGAGCCTCTCGCTGGAGAGCAAATCAAATAGGATTACTATATGCAACTTTGTTTACCTTCTAGTTTTTCAGGAGAATTATCTGATGAAATTAGTCAAAAACCTTAGTATTGTTACCGCCAGTGCTGTTATAAGTATCACTGGTGTCGGTGCATCTGCGGCTCAAGCTGTACAACTATTTGATTTTCAGTACTCTTTTCCCAGTTATGAAGCAAATGGTACAGCGATTTCCGCTAGCGGCATCCTTACCACCACCGATCTAGATCCTATAAAAAACAATTACACAATTACAGGAATAACTGGCACAAGGACAGTCCAAGGAATTACTGATAAAATCATCGGGCTGCTCTCACCAGGTACATACGGAATCAATGATAATTTGTTAAATGCGAATACCCCTCTGTTAACGGAGAACGGTTTTTCTTACCTGGTTTCTGGAAGCGGGGAAGATGGAAATGGCAACGTTAACGTATTCTACAGTAGTTTGAATGAAGGTTATTCAGAGTTTTCAAGCAATGTAGATTATGGCAGCTTTAGTGTTGTACCCCGTTCTGTTCCTGAACCCTACACAGTAAGTGGCTCATTGCTTGCTCTTGGTTTTGGCTGGTGGACAAAGCGAAAGCAAGCAGTAGCTTTCCAGAAAAAGCCTCATAGAGGAATCTACCTATAAGGTTCGTAGTGCATGATCTAGATTGCGTTAAAATGCGACTGCTATCTTACACTTACTTAAACTAATACCAAGTCGCCTTCATGATGTATCACCAGACGACTTGGTATTAAAATATGATATCACTCGTAACTTGATTAAAAACTTCCAGGATTGTCATCAAGTGCCAGCAAGAAATTAATCAGGTCTGCTTGCTGGTTGGAATTAAATCCAGCTTGTCTATCTACATAGAAGTCATGACCTGTGCCATCAAGATTACTACGCACTAAACTAGGGTTAGCTTTGTTGGCTTTTATAACTAAGGCACGAAGATCGCGATCGACTAATGCACGCAAGCTGCTAGCAGGATCGGCAGGTATACCAAGGCTTAGAGTGCCAGATAGCCCTAAGCCACTCTTGTTAACAACCGTAAAACAACCATTTGAGTCAAATTTTAGGCTTCCTGCCCGTACTGCTGCACCACCATCGTGCAAATACGGTGCGCTTGCATAAAGACCACGTAACGTAGTAGTTTTATAACCACCTTTGGGTAATATTCCTTTGGGTAGAGTTGTGGGAGTATCAGAGATACCCTGCGTCGGTACATCCAACACTTCAGCATTAGCAGGTATGGGAACAGGAGTATTAAAAGTGTATAACTTGGGTGCTACTAACAATTTATTCAGCCCCAAGCGGGACTGGGCACGGGCTGGGTTAGTACGAATTTCATCAATTGGATGAATTTTGTTGTCGGTGAAAAATGGTGGAATATGGCAAGTTGCACAATTAGCTTTTTCAAATACTTTTGCGCCACGTTTAACAGAATTGCTGGTCAAAGCTTGCCAGTTTTCTGGAGTCTGGTTGGCAGGTGGCACTAAGCTATTTTGAAAAGCAGACATGGCGTTGCTAGCAAATAAAAAAGAGCCACTGGCAATATCACCGGGCTTTTGAGTATTTGGGCTGAAAACCAAACCGTTTAAACTAAACAAAGTGGGACGCAGTTTTGGATAAGTTCCTGTACCAGGGGCAGGAATTTGGTCTTCTAATTCTGCTTGTGTAGGATTCGGTGCGATTTTCCGCAGCCATTCTGAGGGTTTTACTATTACTCCTTCTGGTAAACGTAGGCTGGGAACGGCAGCATTTTGCAGAAATGTACCAATATAAACCTCTGGGTCAATACCGAGAGTATCTGCACTGAGTTGAGCGGCTGCCAACAGATTTATTTCTGAAGAGTGAACACCATTATTAAGAGCGCTTAGTCCAGCAAATGGGCCACTGGCTCCTTCTCCTGAAGCTGCATAAGGATGATTTTTAAACGTGAAGAGACTGGGAATTTGAGTACTGTCTCTGATACCATCCGGTGAACTCTCGAAATGGCCGAAAGGTACATCTAACACTGCATCGTCAAAGGCTTTTTCTAACTTATCAGGATCGGGTAGTTCTACCTTATTGCCTTTACTGTCAATAATAGTCTTACCATTGCCTTTGTATTGTGGGTCTAAGGGGTTGAAGTTTAACCGTGCAAACCCTGCGGCTGTATTTGGTGCCAAGGCAATCAACAAAGGGCTTGCTAGTTCTCCATTAGGTACTCCTGGAATGACTTTACTATCATTAGAAAGAGTTACATGACAAAGCGCACAAGTAATATTAAAGCTAGGTGTCAATCCTAGTGCAACACTCTGTCCCTTGAGAATTTTTAAACCTGTAGGAATAACAGTCCCTTTGGGAAAAGTTCGACTACCTACGGTTAAATCTTTCTGGAGAATAATTTTTAGGTTTGTCGTTGGCTGACCTTGTAAACTAGCGATCGCTACACCTAATTCATTCGATATCTTAGTGAAGCCCAGTGCAAAACCAAATACCTCTTGCAAACCAAATGTGTCACCAATCTTCCGGTTGAAGAATATATCTTCGCCTTTTGCAATTAATTCCTGAGTAATTTTAACTGCCCCTACCCGTTGATAAGAAATAGGGTCATTAGGGTCGAGTCGTTTATTTGCAACTAGTTGTGATGCTTCTTGAGGACTCAGCAGTTTGCCAAAATAGTCGTAATAGCCTAGCGGTTGAGTAGGAGCAGGTTGCAAAAGATCAATTTTTGCAAAAGCTGTTTGGCTTGTCATCAACCAATTTGATAACAAGATGGCAAAAACACTAATGATAAAAACGCAAATTAATAAGGAAATCTTGGTTTTTGAACCATACAATACCCTAAAAACACCAATCTTAGGATTATTCTTTTTTGGTTTCATAGTGAGGACTCACTAAAAGATTACAGGTAGATATATCACACTATTACGTAGATATATGCAATAGTGTTTTTAAGTTTTTTATCTATTTGATAGCTATAGAAATTCGATTTGATTCCTGAAAAAATCTAAGTATATGTAGTGGCGTGGCAAGCAAAAAAATTGTGCATGAGACGTAGGTTGGGTGGAACGGAGCGCAACCCAACACATATCAGGATGTTGGCTTTGGCAAAGCCTCCACCCAACCTACAATTTTTTTGCAACATTTTAGCCTTGCCACGCCACTACGTACCTAATTTGTATCGGCTCAATAAGTAGGGGGAGCAGTTATTCTAGCTGCCAGGATAAGCCCAAGGGAAAAAAAGAAGATTTTTCGAGTGTGTTTAAGTTTTTTATCTATTTGATGGCTGTATTAATTACTTGTATCTAAGTATATGCTTATAAAACCATCATTCGATATTTAACCTAAAGGCTTGTCTTCCCTACCTCAATCCATTTTTTAATTCGTTGAACTCAGGTTAAATTTAATGAATTCTCTCTCTAAGTAATTGTTCTTCTAAAGCCGCAATGCGATTGTATGCTGCTGTTAATTGTGCTGTCAGTCGTTGTATTTGAATTTCTGGTGTGATGTTATCTCCACTTTGACGATGCATGTCTAGATAAATACCATCTGTCAATACATCCTTGTGTTCCATTTCTGGATTTAAATTATTACGTCCTTTGAACTGATAGCCCCCAGCTACCCCATTTCCCTGATAATTATCCTTTGCTTGTGTATTCGCTAAAGAACACTCTGAAAAAGCTTGAGTGACTTTACCATCAAGCTGCTCAATTACTTGGCATAGGGCATCCAGCTTTTGGCTTAAAGTCAGGATTTGCTGCTCTAATAGCTCCATTTAATACCTTTATCCGTACATTTTCTCTATGTTATTCAATTTACTCCCAATCTTAACGATACTTATGGATTATTTAAGTATTGATAATTTTTGATGTAAATCTAAATATAAGTAAAGTTTCACCATAAGTACCACTAAGGAAATTTATGGTGAAACTTTAGTTTTTAGGCAGCTTTTTGCCAAAAAACTCGCTAATTCAAGTTAAATATGCAAAATTATCGGTATTATAACCAAAAAATACCGATAATTCTCAAACTCCACTTTTTCAGGTAGTCAGCGACTGGTGAATCTCTGCTTAATATTAGGTATAATCAAAAATCTCAAATCCAAAATCAATGGATCGACGGTCTTTTTTGCTAGGTACAAGCACATTGGCACTTTCACAACTGCTTTTTGGCTGTGGTGGAAACAACCAGACGCAACTAAAAGTACAGTTATTAAAAGGTTCTATACCTGGTCAGGTGGTGAATCAGTTCCACAAAGGTTTGCAGCAACAGGTGCAGTTAAAGTTTGCTCCAGTTGAGCGGATACAGGATTTATTTCAGCAATTACAAAGTTGGCAGCAAAAACCCAAGACCAGTGATGAGCAGGGATGGAGTCGCTTTATACCCTTTAGGCAAGGTCAAAAAACAGATGAGGCAGACCTAGTAACATTAGGAGATTACTGGTTAAAAGCAGCTATTGAGCAGAAATTGATTCAACCACTCCAAGAAGTACAGGGAAACCAATTAAAACAGTGGTCTACTTTAGATGAAAGGTGGAAGAAATTAGTAAGGCGCAACGACCAAGGTAATTTGGATACTCAAGGGAAGGTGTGGGGTGCGCCTTATAGGTGGGGTAGCACGGTGATTATTTATAACCGTGACAAGTTGCAAAAGTTGGGATGGACGCCCAAAGATTGGAGTGATTTGTGGCGAGATGGAGTGCAGCAGCGCATTTCCCTACTCAATCAACCACGAGAAGTTATTGGCTTGGTCTTAAAGAAGCTCGGAAAATCTTATAATACAGACAATCTTGACCAAGTACCAGACTTGGAAAAGGAATTACGGACATTAAATCAACAAGTAAAGTTCTACAGTTCCAATCACTACTTGGAACCTCTAATTATGGAAGACACTTGGCTAGCGGTTGGTTGGTCAAGCGATGTGCTGCCAGTTTTGGGACGTTATCCGCAACTTGCCGCAGTGATCCCCCAGTCAGGAACAGCAATGTGGGCAGATTTATGGGTACGTCCCGCAGGGATTACTAAAGGTACTTTATCAGATCAATGGATTGATTTTTGTTGGCAACCAAGCACAGCTAAACAAATTTCGGTGCTGACTAAAAGTAATTCGCCAATTTCTACAAATATTACCGCTTCCGATATTCAAGAACCATTAGGGAGTTTGTTAGAGAGCGATCGCAATGTTTTCGATAAAAGTGAATTTTTACTTCCCTTAGCACCATCAGCAATAAAACAATACGAGTCTTTATTCGCCAAAATTAAGGTTTAATTGGGAATTGGGCATTGAAAAGAGGCAGAGGGGCAGGGTGCAGGGGGCGGAGGGGAAAATTCTTCTCCCTGCTCCCAGTCCCCAATCCCCAGTCCCCAATCCCCAATCCCTACAAAGAACGCTGGAACCCTATCTTGTTCTTAATAGTCGTTTGGATACTGCATAAAGCTGGACTTGTACTAAAGTTACAAGTGTAGGTTGCCAAGGGTTCTTTTTGATAATTAAATACTCGGACGTTGTAACCAAAGTTTCGGGCAGCACTACCCAAGCGATTTACGAAGTCGTAGCGTTCTACATACTCTAGTAAGCTCCAAATTTGCTGATTTACGATCAAGTCTACTCGTGCAGGTTCTTTCTCTGAAGCTGGATATGCTATCCAATTATCCAATAGCTTTTTCTCAGAGTTTTGTTGTGCCCACCATAAACTAGGAACAGTTAATCGTTCTGGATGAATGGTGTTAGCTGTGATTACATAGTCTTTTGGCTTGGTCAATAAGTCTAGTTCTAGAGGCGCACTAGAAGGTGACGGTATTAGGGGTGTTTGTGCTAGTGAGGGCGGAACTAGTAAAGTGGTAAGGCTAATGGTTAGTAGTAATGAAAATGATGTCTGGCGATGGCTGCGCCAAAGCCAAAGGCGATCGCACAATTTGGGTATATACATAACTGATACTAATTCATAATTTGTGATGAAGGTATAAGTTAAAATTCGCACAAATTAAAGTTTAACGGCAACGATGCGAATTCTTCGATAATCTGCTGTCCAAGTTCCTTGTTGATATAGTGTTGGCTTTAGATATTCCTCAATGACGGGAATTATTTCTATTTGTTGCTCAGGTGAAAGTCCGGCGAAGAAAGAGCCTGCGAACATTTTAATCCAGTTTGCGATGCCAGCTTCTCCCTCTGCTAAGGGAGTGGGACGAGGAAATAGGATAGCATAAATGGCATCAAAGCCTTGTTGTTCTAGTAGAGTGGTGTACTCACCAATACTGGGGTAATACCAAGGATTCTCTACTTGTGCTTGGGGGATACCAATGGATTCTAAAGCGCTGTATAAGGCTGTGATGATCCCTTGCACATTTCCCTTACCCCCAAATTCTGCGACAAAACGCCCTCCAGGTTTTAGGGCTTGATGGATGGATGCGATCGCGCTATCTGCTTCTTTCACCCAATGTAATACAGCGTTAGAAAACACCGCATCAAAGGGCTGTTCAACTTGAAAATTTGTCGCATCCGCAACATCAAAGCGGATATGGGGATAGTTTTCTCTTGCCTTTTCAATCATGGCAGGTGCGCTATCAATTCCCCATACATCAGCACCAGCTTGGGCAATTTTATCTGTGAGTTGTCCAGTACCACAGCCCAGATCCAAAATGGATTCTCCTGGTTTGGGGTTAAGGAGTTTGAGTAAGTCTTCACCATACTGCCAGACAAAGGTGTGTTTATCTTCATAAAGAGCAGTATCCCAATTATTATTAGCGATCGATAGATTGTTCATAAGTGTTAAATTGGTTGGTATGGTGTTGTTCCAATCCCTGAAATAGGTGAATCATTTTGGAAATCAAAACCTGGTTTACTTAAGTTATGTGGTTCTTGCGTTACTTTTATGGAGAATTAATACTAAAGTGCCAGTTTAATAAACTGCGGAGTCGAAAATTGCTAAAGTTACGAAAGCCATATCCAAGTCTTTTAATTAACTTCAGCTTATTATTAATTCCTTCTACAGTACCACTCGTAGTTTTTCAATTCAATTTAACCTACTATTTCTCCAAACCATCTAACCATCGTACCAATGCTTTTCGGTAAATATGAAAGTGCTTCATGCATCCAATCTAATAATTTAATTACACTATCTCCCCAATATTTAGTTAATTCAAATATATCCCGAAAATCTTCTTTGAGTTGATGCATTTTAGCCAAAATTGGTGAAACTTCTTGAGCAGATTTTAACTTTTCTTTTTGCTTTTCGTTCAAAGAGTCTTCATTTTTGATGAAGCTATATTTGCTTTTACTTAATCCCTCTAATATTCTGTCTTTTTCTGATTTATTTTCTAGTGACATTGCTGCCTTCTTTTCAGCTTTACGCATAGCATCTAACTCATCATTTACTTGTTTCATTACATGAAATCTATCAGCAGTTACGTTGGCGTTAGGCATTAATTCTTCTACTAAGCTTTTATAAGGCGACCAGAGATCAATACTCACTTCTTGAATTTGTTCCAGCACCTGAATATCCCAACTCACAAGGACTTCCCGGATTTCTTCCATTCTTCTGGACTTCACTATTTCAATGGGTTTATGAGTATCCAAATCTACTAACACTGCTTTGGGATTACCTTGGCCTTTAACCAAGGCAATTTCATCTATGCCTAACCTTTTTAGTTGACTTAAATTTATGTTTAATATAAGGGAAACTTGTCCTTTTAACATTGATTCTACTTCTTCATCGCTTAAGTCGTTTCTTTCGGCGACACTATGAATATTGCTATTTAATACTTGTTGAATTATCTGAGCCGCTAATCTTTTAGTATATCCTTTGCTTGGATCTACAAAGTTTAGCTTTTCACTAAAGACTTTTTTACACTTGTGACATTTGAATTGACGACGATTTATTTTTAATAGAACTGTTCTCTGACTCCAAGATAAATCATGAATCATCCGCCAATGATTTTGATGTATACTGTGAGTAATTTGTTTACATGAGGGACAAGTAGAATAATTCACAGATTTCTCTATTGTTATAACTATTCCCATGCCTTCAATTTCTTGACAGTCTAACACTTTCATCTCTGGGAGATTCAGAATTTGATCTACAGGAAATTTCATAGCGATCGCCTAAAACTTTAGGATATTACAATTTATATTGTAAAATATATGCTATTTAATAGTATTTTAAAATTTGTAACCTATTGCAGTATCTATATTTCAGACACAAGATATACTAAATTGTGATTATTAAAATTGAGTCAATTTTAATTTCTACCATAAAAGTAACGCAAGAGCCAGTTATGTTTTTTCAATATGTTAGCACTTACGGAAGCTCTAGAGATAATTTTGAATTGGCTACAAATGAACTATCTAGAAGTTGCATCTTTTCCTTATCGAGGATTGATAAGTGAGCAGATTGAACAGCTAGTGCCGCAAGGCGGAATTCAAAATTCAAAATTCAAAATTCAAAATGAATAGAGCATAAGGTTTTCAGAAATTTTGAATGGTATGTCTATTTACGCCGTGGTGTACTAGTTAAATATCTACCTTTCAGGCTTACCAGAGAAGTATACGAGCTTTACCAATGGCATAAGTAGGTAGGGCGGGAAAGTTTATAACTATGTCATTGCGAACGGAGCGCAGCGAAGTGAAGTAATCACAAGGGTTTTAAGCTTTTTACATTTTGTTACATAGTTAAGTTTATTTGTGCCTACCTACTTAATGGAACTTTACATGGTGATGGGTTTCTCCCTCTTCTAGTTTTTTACTCTTTACAAGAATCTCTAGATTTTTACTACCGCACTTTAAAGTATGAACCAGATGATAGTCTTCTAATGATTCCTCGTCATAGTTTGATTATCTTCAGTCACGACAAATCATTCTTTTATATAGTTGGTGATAATTAAGGAATCAAAGCACAGAAACGTCGAACCTATGTTTTTATTTGCAACCAGCAGGAGTTACAAACAAAAAGATCCCCGACTTTTTGAGGAAGGTCGGGGATCTGAGCCTCTTAGTGGGGAGCAAATCAAATAGGCAATCTTAAAATCGTAAAAAAATAACAGAACTCGGTAGAAGATATTTGGTTACAAAAAAGATACTTGGTTACAACTAAAAAAATTATTCAAGAGTTTTATTTTGATGTCAACACGGATGCTTTTTGGGTTAAATTGTCGTTGCCTTGAAATACTCCTTTAAGGCGCGAATTAATCGTGTTTATTTGTCCATTCCCTCCGCCCCTTCGAGGTGAGTGCGCCCCTCTTAAAGAGATCCGAGAGGTCGTTGGTGTTTGGTGAGTTTGCATCACCCAAAAATCCGCCGCCTGGTGCGTATACACCGAATAGTTCCTCCCAACTCTTCAGGTCGGACGAGTGGGTGTAATTTACGAAGCTTTCATAGGCGTTGCCTTTGGCCAGAGGTGAGATCACAATTTCCTCTATGGTGTGGCTGAAGTCGTTGGCGTTAGTGCCTTCACTCTCATCCCACCAGATTACGATCGCACCATCATCCTTGTAAGCATCGGAGCGCATAATCTCTGGAATGATCGTGGCAAGAAAGTTGTCACCCTGTGCAACTTCGGACTGATCGCCTGTGTAATGCACCCCATGATAGTCAAAGCCATTAGTCAACGCCGTGTGTGAATCGTTGAATTGGTCTGGTGTAATCAGGGTGTAAGTAGCAACCTTATTATGAGCCAGGTCTTCCTTTAATTGTTGCAATGGTGCATATTTAGATGCTAGAGGATTTGCTGGTGTTGGGTCATTACCACCGTTGGTGTCAGTGAAAAACAGATGACCATCGTGTTTACACGCAAAGTTATATTGATGGCTACCGTTGTAGGGGTTAGTGTAATCAGGTGATGTACCACTGAAGCTGGTTAAAGGGACAGTCCACTGGTTTCTAGGTAAAACCGTGTTGGTAAGCAGACCATTAGCATTTTTTGCCAGGTCAATGTCTTCCTGGTAGGATTTCCAAGAGATACCAGCTTTCTCAAGTAAAGCACTGAGATGGAGTGTCGTATTCTGGTTAGTGCCACCAGGATTTTTGTAAGGATCATTGTCGTTCAATACGCCAAAGTTATTGCCGGCTTCCTGCCAAATATAGTTTGGCTCGGACGGGTGGATGCTCGGATTATTGCCTGACGGTGTAGCCAGAACGTTATGGTAAGCACCAGCGTAGGAAACCTGAGCGGCATTCCGATTTCCGGGAGTAACGAGGCTATTCTGATACGGGGCTGCGGGATTGCCGAATATCTGAGGGGGCGCACTTGTATCGCTGCTGGGTTGCGTGAAGTTGTGGTTCTCCATATCTATGACGAAGATATGTTTGATCCTTCTGCCCCTTTCACCCTGTTCAAACTTTTCGCCCTTCTCTAACCTTCCAACGCTTTCACCCTTTTCCGCTACTACCGCGTGTACGCTTAGGAGGCTTGCAGCCACAAACGCAACGGGAAGAATCGCCCACTTAAATAACTGTAGTTGCATTGATTTTTACAAAATGATTGTAAGCCTCACAAAAATACTGATATAGGTTTAAGCACTAACTATTAGAGCTTTAAGGAAACATTAACATTTAGCCGATTCCAACATTGAGTTTATAACGCAATACAGTTTAGATAAGCCCAAAACACTTGTAGAGACGGCGATTTATCGCGTATGATTCAGGCTGTTGTTGCTGCTCGTGCTAGTAAAATTGCGCCTTCTTTGCTTCCACAAGTTACTATTTGTTCTGATAATTCTGACTTTTTAAAAGCGGCTTAATTTCATTCCTTGATTTTGGGGCGTGTTTTTCGTCTTCTTTACACCCCCTGAACGCTTACCAAAGAATCAAGTTTTATCAATGATAGATTCGATTTGTTGAGAACTATGAAGAACAGCAAGAACATCAATTTGGTCAGACTTAATATAATAAATAATGCGATAAGAGCCTTCAATAACTTCTCTAATCTGCTTAGTTTCAAATTCTGAGACAATGCGACCCGATAATGGAAATTGGGCAATTTGCTCAGAGCGTTGAGTTACAGCGCTTCCGGCTATTATGCAATACAGTTTTTCTCCTTGCCCTCTCCTATCAAAGCTTTCAGATTTGGGGATGTACCTCATAGCTGCCGTAAGTGCTGTAATCGCTCAACCAGTCTTTGAGCATAATGAGGAGAATTTTGAGATATATAGGTATAAATAGAGGATAAATGATTAACGGCTGTTTCTGTCCAAAAAACTTTCACGGTTGCAATCCAAATTTTGCACGTACTTCTTCAACAGAAACAACTCTTCCCGCTTCACTATCAATTAATCCCGCTTCTATTGCTTGTATTACATAGATTTCATACATTAAATCATCCCATGTCAAATTTTCTGGCAATTTGTCAATTAGCCGTCGTGCTTCTTCTTTGATATTTTTGATTTCCATGATATTCATTGACTACAATCACGTCTATCTGGTTATTATAGCGATTCTCGTCAGTGATGTGATACTAAGTAATTTGCTAAACTTTAAACCAGAGTCAGGAGTAAGTGTGATGTTTCAAGCCTTACCAAAAACGATCGCTTTTGAAGAATTCCTCAATTACTACGAAACTTTTGGTGTTCCTGAATATTGGATTGTTGACTATTTAGCTTTGGGCGGTAGAAGGTACATAGGTAGTCCCAAACAACCGACTATTTCCGTTTACTGTTTGGTGGATGGTGAGTATCAAGTTAATCTGTTTCGAGGAAATGACAGCATCATATCCCCTACATTTCCAGAATTAAACTTGACCGCCGAACAGATTTTTCAAGCTGGGCGTTCAGAAAATCAATTATGACCGCAATGCAGACACTCCCATAGGGCCACGAGTTACGCCTAATTGATTTTGCAACTTAAACTCGCGCCAGAGTTGGGAACCTGTAATTTCACCTTGCAGTAGTTGACGGTAGCGATGTATTGTTTTACTCACTTGCTCTGGTGTCTCATTTACAAACTCAATGCGGAAGTGACGCAATCCCAGTTCTATCAGACGTTGTACGTACTCGGCTCCCGTTTGAGCAGTGCCGTTAAATACAGTATTCCGGCAACCTACATCTGCTTTGAGAACGTGTTCAGTGCCCACACGGTCTTTTAATTTAACTTCATGCTTATCACAAGGTCGTCCACAGTTGGTATAATCTGTACCCGTTGATAGAAAGGCACAAAAAACACAATGCTCCATGTGAAACATCGGTATATGCTGATGGATTGTCACCTCAAACCACTGGGGAGGACAACTGGTAAGCAGGTCTTGCAGTTGGCTAATATTCAGGTCATAAGATGCCGTCAGTCGTTCTAAACCAAAGCGTTGCTGAAAGTAATCTGCTGTTAAGGGATTAGCAACGTTGAGTGAGAAATCTCCAATACAACGGTCTGCGGCAAAAAATTGCAGTTGGTCATAGTTCCGTATCAAATAGCCATCTGCTTCACAGGCACGTACTTGCTGCAAAATCCAGTTTTCTCCTGGTTTGGTAATTCGGGGTGGTGCAACCCAGATTGTGGGGAGTTTGGAGTGGGGAGTGGGGAGTGGAGAGTTAGGAGTTATGAGTGCTGAGTTAGGAGTTAAAAGTGAAGAATCTTGTTGTTGTTGGCGCACTATTTGTACTGCTTCTCGGTAGGCGCGGGGGTCTTCAAATTCGCAGTAGAGTGTTTCAACACCAGCTTTGAGGGCGGCTTGGAGTTGCTTGAGGTTTCTTACTAAGACGATGAGTGAGGGGGATGTGGGGGATGTGGGAGATGAGGAGGGGAGTAAGTCTTGGAAAGAGACATCAGAACGTAGTTGCCAGCGTTTGGGTTGACTCCGCAATTCTTCCAACTGTGTAACTATTTCTCGCCGCATCCGGTTCAATTCACTGACGGGTAGCATAATCGCACCGATAAGGTGGTTGGTTAGGGTTCCTAAACAGAAAGGGGTGTTACCCAAACGACCGAATTGTTCTTGTAAACGGTCTGTATCTAGGGGTTTGGTATGTGCCTCCACTAGTGAAATTGCAGACTCAATTTGGACAATATTACCGTATTGATCGCGGGCGATCGCAATCAACGCCTGACCAACTTCGCCATATATCTCCAAGTCAATGGGACGCTGAAATTGTGGGTTCTCGCCTGCAAAACTCTGACGCACTTGCTTATCAAGTTCTGGATCGCTGGTTTTCCAAATGCGATCGCCTATATGCACACGGCGCAGGTTCAAGTCATTTCGCCCAAAGGTCAGTATGGTTTCTTTACCTTTGGATACCACAGCATAAACTCGGCCGCCTTCTTCTTTCGCCTCTGGATGACCGCAGTCAAACACAATTCCATCCCCCGGTTTTAGAGGCGCTTCCAATTTAACTGTTACCTGTTCGTTGTGAATGCGGGTAACTTCACCTAAATAAACCCCACGTTTTTTACCAAAGCGGGCATGAACTAATTCCTGATTATTAATCCCGCCAAACCAACCCGTGTAGAGTCCGCGAGAAAATGCCATTTCTAGGTTGTAGTGTTCTTCTGATTGACCTCTCCCCCAGCCCCTCTCCGTTTCGGAGAGGGGAGTTTTTATTCCCTCTTTCCTTGTAGGGAAGGGGGTTAGGGGGTTAGGTCTTTCCAATTCTGTCATCACTCCATCCAAGGCTTGCCGATAAACACGGGTGACATTAGCAACATATTCTGGAGCTTTCAGGCGACCTTCAATTTTGAGACAAGTTACTCCTGATTTCACCAAATCGGGCAAAACATCTAACCCTGCTAAGTCTTGAGGACTGAGTAAATATTTGCGTTCTTTTAAATTGACAATTTCCCCATCAGCAATTAAATCGTAGGGCATCCGGCAAGCTTGGGCACATTCACCTCGATTAGCAGAACGTCCACCTAAAGCCTCACTAGTCAAACACTGACCGGAATAGGCCACGCACAAAGCACCGTGAACAAAGACTTCCAAGGGCAGCGAAGTTTCCTGTAGGGCAATCTGCTGCTGTATTTTATTGATTTCCTGAAGAGAACATTCACGCGCCAGCACGACTAATTGACAGCCAAGGGATTTGGCAAATTCCACCCCAGCTGCACTAGTGATGGTCATTTGGGTGGAAGCATGGATAGGAAAATCAGGGGAGAGGTGACGGATGAGGCGGCATATCCCAATATCTTGAACAATCACTGCATCCACACCTGCGGCAATAATTGTGCGGAGATATTGCTGTGCTTCTGCTAGTTCTTTGGGAAATATTAGCGTGTTGACAGTAACATAACCCTTTACACCCCGGCGGTGCAAGAATGTCATTAATTGGGGTAAGTCCGCCTCAGTAAAATTTTGTGCCCGCATTCTGGCGTTAAACCGATCCAAACCGAAGTAAATCGCATCTGCTCCATTTTCCACAGCAGCTTTAGCACAGTCCCAGTTACCTGCTGGTGCAAGTAGTTCAGGACGTTGAAGAGAGAGTGGGGAAGAGGAGCGTAGGCGTAGCCCATCGTTCGCGTAGCGTCTCGCAGAGAAGATATCGCTTTTCATTCAGGTTGGGAGGGTTAAGTAGTACCATAGTGATTTTATCTAAGTTAGTGGGGAAAGGGGTAAAGCTTTGTTATTTTGAAAATGGTAAAATATTTGGATTTTCCATCTTCGTCAAAGATAAAGAACTTTTTTTAGAGTTAGATCGGCAAGAGGCTACTTAATTAAAACAAGTCGCAAGTCGCAAGTCGCAAGTCAGTTTTGTGAAAGCGTTGCGGTAGCGAGTCTGCGATAGCGCCGGCGGCAAGCGAGTACTCGAGCGTCGCGTCCGGGGATTTAGACCCCGACCCAAAACTTGCCGGTTATTGAACCGGGGGACTTAAACCCACGGAGTTTGTTAATGAAAAAGCTTTTATTTATCTGTAGCCAGAATAAATTGCGAAGTCCTACCGCCGAGGCTGTGTTTTCTGAATATGAAGGACTTGAAACTGAATCAGCAGGCTTAGACCATTCTGCTGAAGTCCCATTATCAACAGAGGCTATTCAATGGGCTGATATTATCTTTGTGATGGAAAAATCCCATAGAAATAAACTCTCGAAAAATTTTCAGCCCTTCCTTAAAGATAAAAGAGTTATATGTTTAGATATCCCAGATGACTATAAATATATGGAACCAGCTTTAATTGAGTTATTAAAACAAAAAGTTTTACCCCTATTAAAAATTAGACAATGAATATTCAAGAAGCATTTAATTCCGCCGCAGTAGATTACGATAACTTACGTCGTACTTTAATTCCCTGTTTTGATGACTTCTACAAAACAGCCGTTGAAATTATCTCAGGTGACGACACCGCACCGATGAAGGTTCTAGATTTGGGTGCTGGTACTGGACTTTACTCAGGAATGGTTCAGTCCGTCTTTCCGAATGCAGAGTTTACCTTACTAGACTTAGCCCCTGAGATGTTAGAAAAAGCTAAGTTTAGATTTAGCCAAATGGGTAAATCTCCCAAAATATTAATTGGTGATTACGTTGACACTAATTTAGGTGATTCATACCATGTTGTAATTTCTGCCTTATCGATTCATCATCTGTCAGATGTTGATAAAAAGCTTCTTTATCAACGAATTTATGATGTTCTCAATCCTGGAGGGATATTTATCAACGCCGATCAAGTTCTCGGCAAAACTCCTGATTTAGAACAACTTTACCGTCAACACTGGTTAGATTCTGTCCGCGCGAAGAATATCTCAGAACAGGATCTCAAAGCTGCACAAAAACGCATGGAATACGATCGCATGGCAACCCTTGATATTCAACTTACCTGGCTAGAAGCGGCTGGATTTCAAAATGTAGATTGCTGGTATAAAAATTTTAGCTTTGCTGTTTTTGGTGGCTATCGCCCAACTATTTAAGTAATATTTATGAAAAGAAGTGAGGTTTAAAACCGTACTTCTCTACGAGACGCTACCGCGAACGTCCCGCTACGCGAACGCCCGCAAGTGGCGCGTTCGCGGTAGCGTTCGCACGAGAAAGAATCATTGTTTCCCAAGGGTTGTTGAAACCCCACCCGCAAGTGGCGTGGCTGTCTTTAATTTTGAATTTTGTTAGCGCAGCGTTAGCGAGTCCGCGTTCGCGCAGCGTCTCGTAGAGAGCGTCATTTTGAATTTTGAATTGTTAAGAGTGCCTTTTTACTTTTTACTTTTGCTTTGTTCGGTGACTTCCAAATCATCATACTTATTGACTTTATAGATGATGCTCGAAAGTAACCAACTAAATACAAAGATGGCAATGATTAAGTAACCAATTGTGCCAAAATTATCACCTAGTTGACTAATGAAATCCCAAAACGGACTTTTCAGTTGTAACTGATCGCCAATAATGTTCAGAGCCTCAATTCCGCCAATGACCACAGCAACTAAAACAGAAACAAGGGTGATGGTCATATTGTAGTAAAGCTTGCGGATTGGTTTGACGTAAGCCCAGCCATAAGCACCAAGCATTAAAATGCCGTCAGTGGTGTCAACCAGGGACATACCTGCGGTGAATAAAGCTGGAAATATTAGAATTGACCAGATAGGCAAACCTTTAGCGGCTTGATTCGCAGAAATCCCCAGCAGTGCTACCTCTGTGGCCGTGTCGAAGCCTAAGCCGAAAAGGAAACCTAAAGGAAACATTTGCCAGCTACTATCTATCAACCGAAACAAAGGACGAAAGATGCGACCGAGTAGCCCGCGTTGGTTCAAAAATTCATCTAAGGATTGCTCATCATAGATTCCTCCTCGCTTGACGGTTTGGAAGGTCTTATAAACATCCCAAAGCACCACCATATTGATTGCTGCAATTGCTAGTAGGAAAAGTGCAGAAACGCTACTGCTAATTAGCCCCCCAACCTTTTCAAAACTGGGAAAGTTGTTATGGATAGTTGCAGTAGTTAAAGCGATCGCCACAGAGGCCGCAATGACAACAGTGGAATGACCTAGAGAGAAGAAAAACCCAACAGAAACAGGTCGTTTGTTCTCCTGCATCAATTTACGGGTAACATTGTCAATCGCCGCAATGTGATCGGCATCTACAGCATGACGTAGACCAAAGCTATAAGCTAATACGGCAGTGCCAAGCAGAAGGGGGTAGCTATGAAATGCAATGAGGGCAACTACCCAGACCAAAATATTCACGCTAATCAAGAACGCATAGATGTTGATAACTTTACGTCTAACGTTTCTGGAACTATCGTTGAAAACACGCGAAAATCTGGCTAGCATTTATCACTCCTTATAAAGGCATATTTCCACAAGGTGAAAAACGAATGAGACTCTGTATGAGCCGTACCAGCATACTGAGCCAGCCTGTAGAGGTTTCATTCATCAAAATTACTTACATTGACATCGATGTAAGGTTAAGTAAAACCTATCTAAATGACAAATATATTACAAGGTTATGTCAAAAGTGTGTCTAGTTGGTCATACTTCATTAGGACTTACGCAAAACCACACGCTGTAGGGGCAATTCATGAATTGCCCCTACCAGAACATAAGGGTTTCGGCTATTGTTTGCGTAAAGATATAGCCGTTTGCTCAATTGTCAAAGCTGAACTATTTTGTTTGGATGTAGAATCACTCGAATACTACTGTTCTATTTCCATATACTAATACACGATTTTGTAAGTGCGATCGCACTGCTCTTGCTAATACAATTCTCTCCAAATCTTTGCCTTTTCTCACCAAATCATCAACTTCATCACGGTGGCTAACTCTCACTACATCTTGTTCAATAATTGGGCCTGCATCTAAATCAGCAGTGGCATAATGCGCTGTTGCACCAATAATTTTCACACCACGTTCAAAAGCTCGGTGATAAGGATTTGCACCGATAAAAGCTGGTAAAAATGAATGATGTATATTAATAATTTGCGGAAATTGACTAATAAAATCTGCACTAACAATCTGCATATATTTTGCCAATACAACTAAATCTATTTTGTACTGGCGGAGTAATTCTAGCTGTTGGGTTTCTTGTTCTGATTTATTATCTTTATTGATAGCAATGTGCTGAAAGTCAATATTAAATTGCTCTGCCACTACCTTTAAATTAGAATGGTTGCTAATAATTAAAGGAATTTCAGCAATAAATTCTTTGGCGCGTTGTCGCCAAATTAAATCAAATAGACAATGGTCTTGGCGACTGACCCAAATAGCAATGCGTGGTACTGTATCAGAAAAACGTATTTCCCACTTAGCGCCTAAAGGTTGTGCAATGGCATTAAATGCAGGGGCAATAAATTCTCGCGGCAAATTAAATCCATCTAACTGCCATTCAATGCGGGTGAGGAATAACCCAGCAGCAAAATCTGTATGTTGATCTGCATGAATAATATTACCACCGTTAGAATAGATAAAATTGGCAAATTTCGCCACCAATCCTCGTTGATCGGGGCAAGAAATTAGCAATGTTGCTGTCGGATTTGTCATAACAATATCGCCAGATTTGGAATTAATTATTTGCTGTTTGTCGGACTCGGTTTAGGAATGATCAGTGGAGGAAGTTTCTGACTATTATCTACAGGTTGTTTCCACTCTGATAATTCCCGATTCACGGCATTGGCAAAATCTGTAGATACCAACAGCACATTTATATTTCCATCTGGTTTAACAGCAGGATCAGCTTGAGCGTACAAGAAACGACCGTTAAAGTTAGATTTACCTAAAATCAACTGATGGCTTTGTCGGTTTTTCAAGGCGATATTGATAGTTGCTTGGGGTTGTTCTAAGGCAAATTCTCCAAGCTGTTTTGCTGGAATTGATAAAGTCGTATTGCTATTACCTTTGACCAACAAATCCATTAAATAAGAAACAATAGCATCATTTGCTAGGCCAGATATCGGAGATTTGATTAACCACTTAGGCTTACTAGAAGATTCAGGTCTACGTTCCAGGTTCAAGGTGAATTTTTTTGTCTTGACTGTTAGAGACTGCACGTCATCTTCTCCAAAAGAGAAAATTTTCTGTTTTTGCTCTTTGATTTCTTCTCGCTGAGTTGCACCTCGAATTTCATAGAAGTAAACAAAACCACCTAAACCTAGCGCTAGTAGTATCAAAATTAAAGTCGTTCGCGGCAATTTCATTTTTTAATCATTTGTCATTTGTCATTTGTCATTGGTGAAGAGTTAGTATTTATAACTCTTAACTCCTAATTCCTAACTCCTAACCCATTTCTTACCGTCGTTTCCACCAGATAATAACTGCTGCCGATAACCCAATTAAAGGCAAAACTAACAAAGACGACAATATTAAAAGATTTGCCTGGGTAGTTGTCAGGGTTATCCGACGGTTTTTCGGTTCTTTGGGGCGAATAGAAAGGGGTTGCTGATCCTGTTTACTCAGCCAAGTAACTGAATTGAGGAATACATCTCCGTTTAGTTGCTGTTGAAACAAACCATCGGTGGCGAAACTAGAATTTCCTAAAACCACTAACCGCGACTCAGTGGTTGTTTGAGATGAGGAAGTAGGGGGAGATAAGGGAGTGGTGCTTGGTGATGGAAGTGGTAAAGCTTGCGGAGTTTTGGCAGAAGGATTAGGACTAGTTTTGCCTTGGGTGGTTGGTGATGGGAGGGGTGAAGGTGTGGGTGAAGCTTGGGGAGTGGAAGTAGATTTGGGTGTTTGTTTTCTGGTTAAGGCAACACCCAAGGTCAGAGGCCCTTTGAGGTCTTTACCTGCATTAAACTCTAATTTTTCGCTTTGGAGATCGCTTTCTCCCCAACTGCTGGGATAGGGTTTGGTTCGCAGCAGAGGAGTAGCCTCAACACCAGGTACAGAGGTAATTTCCAGTGGTCGGGAAATCGGATAAAAAGAATTACCGTTACCGAAATCTTTGGTAATTGGATGTTTACCGTATTCTGTCACTAAGGGCGCAGCAGGGCCACGTCCCACGACGCTTTCACTTGAAACATCTACGGCTAAACGATTATCCAAACTAACACCCCACTCTTGTAGCAAGCTATTAAGTTTAGGATCGGTATTAGGATCAATCATCAGCAGTAAATTACCGCCTCGATTCAGATATTCTTGCAAGGCTTTGACTTCGCCCTGAAATAACTCTCGCTTAGGGCCAGCTACGATGACGACAGCTGCATCTTGAGGAACTTTTGAGGTTTCTGTTAGATTTAGCGCTGCTGTTGTAAAATTTTTGTCGCCTAATCCCTGAACTGCTTGTGACATTGCGCCTTTACCAGCTGAAAGTTGGTGTTCGCCATGACCTTGGAGGAAGTAAACTTTGGCTGTGGTTAAATTTGTTAGTTGTTGTAGACGACTAGTTAATCTGATTTCTGACAGACGCTCATTTTCATTTATTGTCTGTACTAATTGCCGTTTATCCCCAGATTCAAGGTAAACTTCGCCATAATCTTTAACGCCAAACTTCTCTGCAAGTCCTGGTCTAGCTTCAGGGTTGATATACTCATATTTAAATTTTGAGCTTTGCCGCTGATAATTTTCTAGCAGTTCTCGGTCTTGGGGATTCTGGTTAATATCAAACACCCACACTTTAACTGGCTGTGGTAAAACGCTTACTAATTCCCGCGACTGGGGCGCAAGGGTAAATAATTGAGACTCTGTTAAATCTGCCCGCAGATGGTAGCGAGTTCCCAAAAAGTTAATCAATCCCAAAATTGCTAATACTGCCAGAGTCACCACTAAGGCATTAGTTCCTGCTTGGGTAGAACGACGGTTCCACCAGTTAGTTTGGTAGCTTTGCCATATTATCCCCAATCCACTGATGACAATTCCCGCAATTATAAATACTAATGGAATTAGTCCCCACTGTTCAGAAACTAATCCAACTGTTAAGCCGACAGTAATTAGGAATGGGCCGAACCAAAACAGATATTTCCAAAGTTTCTTTTTTGCAACTATCTTCATATAATTTGTCATTGGTCATTAGTCATTTGTTATTGGTCATTTGTCTAAAAATAGTGACAAGTAAAAATATCTGGACGAAAATTGAGTGACTAAAAATAAGCAAGACAACTGAGTAACAATTCAAAATTCAAAATTAAAGACATTTCAGACGGGGATTTAAACCCCGTCTGAAATGGTTGCTACATATAGATTTAGGGGTTTTAAACACTTTAATTTACGATAAATTTAGGGGGAGCATTAATTTTGAATTTTGAATTTTGAATTTTGAATTCGGAGCAAAGCGACGTGACTATTGCCTTTGAAAGCGCAGTGCATCAATTGATTGAGCGGTGAGAAAGATGCCCAAAAAAATGTAACTGGCGAATAAAACTAAGGTGCTGGTATCGAAAATCCCTTGAATTAAGGTGCTGTAATGTTTCAGCAATGATAGATAACCTAAAGCTTCGCCCACAGGGCCAGGGACAATTTTGCCGATTAAATCAATCAATAACAATAATAAAATGACTGCAAAGGTGAGAACGGCAGACAGAATTGTACTGTCTGTTAATGAGGAAATAAACATTCCGATAGATAAAATTGCTGCTGCTAGCAAGATTAATCCAAAATTACCCAGCAAGGGAATTGAGAGCGACATTGGGGGATTTGAGCCACTGATAGCGATCGCTTCAAACACTATCATGGGTAAAACCATTGTGGTCAGAAATGTTAGTACGCCTAATAATTTACCCACAGCTACCGCCCAATTGGTGATTGGTGAGGTGGCTAACAGTTCTAAAGTGCCCCGCTTACGTTCTTCAGCATAGAGTCCCATTGAGAGGATGGGCAGAATAAACAACAATAGCCACTCCATACGTTCCAAAAATATTCGGATAAATTCGTAGGGGACATCTATGGGCGGTACTGGTACTCCCAACTGTTGCCCTTGTGCATCCATTGCCGCCACTCCTACCAAAATGCCATCTGGCCCTAGCAAAATCATCACGAAGAATAACCCGGCAAGGAACCAAAATATGCCTGCGATCGCATAAGCTAAAGGCGATACAAAATAACTCTGTAACTCTCGGCGATAAATGGCAATAATATTACTCAGCACTATACCCATTTAGGCTGCCTCTCCTTCGTTGTCTGCTGCTAAGTCTACCTCAGGATCGAAATTCTTTTCTTCTGTGGTCAGTTGCAAGAACACGTCTTCTAAGGTAGCGTTAACCCGCCGCAGTTCATGTAAACCGAATCCTGCACGCACTAATGTTGTAGCAATATCCTTTCCTGGTTCTTTTCCCGGTTGCGATATTACCCGCAGGTAAGCGCGATTTTCTTGGGGTTGATGGCCGTGGATTCCGGCTGTGGGAATTGATTCTATCAGACTCACACCCGCGACTTTTTGCAATACCTGTTTCGCTAGGGCAGCTTCTCCTTCTATTTCCAATTCATACCCAGAACCACCTGTCAACTGAGTCATCAGGTTTTCTGGTGTATTAGTTGCCACAACTTTACCGCGATTGATGATGGCGACGCGGCTACAAGTCATGCTCACTTCTGGCAGAATGTGCGTGGAAAGAATAATTGTGTGCGTACCAGCGAGGCTTTTAATTAAATTCCGCACTTCAATTATTTGTCGAGGATCGAGTCCAACGGTGGGTTCATCCAAGATGATCGCTGGGGGATCGTGGACGATCGCTTGAGCAATTCCTACTCTTTGGCGGTATCCTTTAGAGAGTTTGCGGATAATCACTCGCCGCTTGTCTTCTAAATTGCAGCGTTCAATGGCGGCTGTTACCTTGCTGGGGCGATCGCCTGCTGAAACTCCCTTAATTCGGGCGACAAAATCCAAAAATCCCTCCACCGTCATCTCTGGATATAACGGCGGTGTTTCGGGTAAATAACCAATGCGTTGGCGCACAGCCAGAGAATTTTTATGGACATCATAACCAGCAATCCGGGCATTTCCATTGGTTGCCGGTAAATAACCAGCCAGAATCCGCATGGTTGTGGTTTTTCCAGCCCCATTGGGGCCCAACAACCCTAAAATTTCCCCAGGTTCGACGCTAAAGGTGACATCAGTAATCGCTGGGGTAGAGCCGTATATTTTACTCAGATGTTCAACTTCAATCATCCGTATAGTGGCGATCGCAATTTATAGAATACCCAATAATCTTAGATCGCAATATTGAGTATGGGGGACTGGCACTAAGATTCGCCGACAATGGGTAAAGTTCCTGAAAAATCTCTTTGTATCATCGCCTCAGTTAAGTACTTGAAAATTCCAACCAATCTTTTCTGTGTCTGGAGTTAACGGAGTCTCCATTCCTCTTTGTGTTGCTCAATTAGCTCACCCTTTTGGGTGAGTCATAAATCAACCGATTAGATGACCTGGACGAAGGAAGCTGAGATTAATAATAAAGAGGACTCTATTAGTGAAGAACACCGATTGCATTTTACCTAAGTATAAGTTATGAAACTTGTTACCTTAATAAATTCTGCACTTATTTTTGCTTCTATTACCTTTGTACCTGGAATCGCTGGCGCTCAAACAGCTACTAGCAATAGCAATGAAACAATAGCTGTTAACTCTAACAATATATCCACTAATTCGACTGCTGTGAGTTACCTACAACCCTTGAATCTAGTAACTTTTGCTTATCAAGGAGGTCTGCAACAACATGGTATTCCGAGCGGAGAAGCCCTAGTACTTGGAACTCAAAACAGAAATATTCTGGCGAAAGATGTGGTTCAAGCTGCTGTTAATGCAGATAAATTACCATCACAAGTTTTAAACGACCAAAATTATCTAAATGCTGTTAATTTAGAACTCAACGTATTACCCGACTACGCTGCTGCTGATTGATTTGGTTTTTCTGATATTTAAAGTCTTTTATACACAGAGAAGACGGGGTATAAAATAAGTTTTAATATTTAAGAATAAGTTCTAAGTTTTTAAGAGAAGTTGTGCCTATAAGTTTCACTTATCCTGCGCTAAAGGCACAGAAAATTGTATAATCAACAGCTTATTAACCAAAAATTGCGTTTTCTATAGAGAATGACAGAAGTAATTAGATCCGGGAGCCTAAATAACATTGAAATAGGGACTGGGGATTGGGGACTAGAGATTGGAGACTGGGAAAATTTGGATGGGAATTCAGATCCCAACGAAATCTTAAAGGAATTTCCTGTCCAGTCTACTTCGGACTTCGGCGTGAGTGCTATTTCTCTACAAGGGGTTGCGCCAACGACAGAGCTTAATACAAGTCAGTCGAATGCTGACGCTCACGGTGTCAGCCCAGTAACCAGTACCCAGTGCCAGAACGCCGAGGATGCCTCAACTTTGGCGCAGCAATGTGGGGAATTATGGACGCAACCTGTTGAGTCCATTGCGTTTGAAGAGCGGTGCTTAGAAAAAGCCAGAGAAACAGGCGATGCCGACGGCGGGCGAAGCCAACCCAATGAGGAAGTTATTTCTTTGGGAAGTTTGGGCAATGCTTACCAGTCATTAGGCGAGTACCACCTAGCAATTGAGTTTTATCAGCAGTGGTTAGATACGGCTAGAGAAATAGGCGATCGCTTGGGGGAAGCCAAATCTTTATCTGGGTTGGGTAACGCTTACCAATCACTGGGAAAATACCAGCGAGCGATTGAATTTTATCAGCAGTGGTTGAGTATTACTAGGAAAATTGGCGATCGCACAGGAGAAGGCATTTGCTTGGGAAGTTTGGGCAATACTTATGAATACCTGGGCAAGTACGAGCAAGCGATAGAGTTTTATCAGCAGTGGTTGAGTATAACGAAGAACATAGGTGATTGGACTGGGGAATGCCTAAGCCTGGGAAGTTTAGGCAATACTTATGAATCGTTGGGAAATTACCAACTGGCAATAGAGTTTTACCAGCAATGGTTAGGGTTGGCAAGATTCATCAGCGATCGCAACGGCGAAGGCATGGCCTTGAGTGGCTTGGGTAGTGCTTATAAGGCTTTGGGACAGTACCAAATGTCCTTTGAGTTTCATCAGCATTCATTAGAGATCAGAAAGAATCTCGACGATCGAAATGGGGAAGCAAACGCCTGGTTTAATTTGGGTTTGGTGTTAGAAAAAATCAATCGAGAATCAGAAGCGATCGATGCCTTTTGCAATGCTCGTGAAATCTATCACGCAATGGGCCTTGATGCCAGCCTGCAAGATTGTAACCATGCCATTGAGCTTCTTTCTCAAAATGTTGCAACCTTCACATCTGGCTTCTGGTTTGGGAAATGGTTAAATAATTTGAAGAAGAATTCAGAAGTCAGAATTCAGGAGTCAGAATAAATCAGTCGGGGATTCAGACCCGCGACTGATAGCGTAGCGTTAGCGAGTCCGCGAGCGTCTTGAAGACCACCAAATTTTCAATTTGGTGGGGGTGCAAAAACGCCGATTATTCAGACGCTCGGTCGCGCAGCGTGCCGTAGGCAAGACTCGCTAACGCTGCGCTATCCGCCAGTCGCACAGAAAACATTGCTGAATTCTGACTCCTGACTCCTGAATTCTGTTCGATAACTCGTTCTAATTCAGTCAGGACTCAGCACGATACTTATTGAATACTGCAACTGAGTCCTGGCGATCAAAAGACAACACAGAAAACGGATCTTTTCGATTCTCCATCTCCATACCAGGAGTGCCTACAGGCATTTGGGGAACAGATAAACCAATAACATTTGGCTTTTCTTGAAGCAGACGTTTGATGTCATCTGCTGGGACGTGTCCTTCTATGACATATCCGTTCACAATTGCGGTGTGGCAAGATGACAAATTATCCGGCACGTTGTACTTTTGTTTGACTGTTTCGATGTCAGATGTAGAGAAATCTGTGATTTTAAAACCCTGTGCCTTTAAATGATCAATCCACCCGCCACAACAGTTACAATCGGGACTGTGATATACAGTCGCATTTAGCGCTGTTGGTTTTAATGGTGTCTGTTGATCCTGAATGCCTCTATTGAAACTTACTAGTTGAGCATGAGCATAACTCATAGAAGCAGTGCTTCCCCAGATGCCCAAAACCCCTGCTGTTAGACAAATTATTACCACTACTCGCACAGCAGTAGGTATCAAAATGGGAAGTAAGCGTTTTTGCCAGTAGTAAATAAATTGTTTGGACGACATCTAAGACTTCCTAAATACAATATTGCAGAAATTTGTAACTATTTCTCTTCAAAAAGACTCTGCATACTTATCCGCTTACTTTGCGTTCCTCTACGTTTAAAAGGACTACGATATAGATAATGTAGCCTTTTTTAGTAGAAACAGATGCAATAGGATTCAGTTAAGCCCAAAAAATAAAAATGTCTAGTGGCGTAGCAAGGCTAAAATGTTGCAAAAAAATCGTAGGTTGGGTGGAGGCTTTGCGTAACCCAACATCCTGATATTATATGTTGGGTTGCGCTCCGCTCCACCCAACCTACAAATATTCTGTCTAATTTATTACTCATCGGGCGACTGGAAGTCGCGGCTATACAAACCAAACCCACCTCCGTGGATTAAAAACCAATGCAGTTCAGAATGAACAACAAAACCTCATGTAGAGACGCGATTCATCGCGTCTTCAAAGACCAATTATCTACACCAATAACCCTTACCTGAACCGTATTGGGTTCTTTCTCTGAACTTAAAAACCCTTTGTTTTGTCTAGTAGCGAATTCTATTCCAATACGCTTGGGTTAAGGACTACTGGCAACAATTTTTGGTTTTCGAGACGCGATAAATCGCCGTCTCTACAAGTGTTTTGTTGCTCATTCTGAACTGTATTGAATTCTATTCGCCTAATACTTTTGGGCTGATTCATCTTTCTTTTGATGATCTGCCATATTTTTTGCAATCAAAAATACTTAATTTTTGGCAATCTCATCCAATACTTACATGTGTGAAAAATTCGTAATTGATAATTTGTAATTTAACTCTTAACTACAAATTATCAATTACAAATTAGGAATTAATTAAAGACGTGATGGTGTCAAAAAACGAATTGTTTGTGGCTGAAAGCTCGATACACTCTCCCAATAATTAACCTGGTTAATATTCACTTTGAGCAAAGCAATATTGGGTTCCTCCAGCCCTTTAGGAAACCAGGTTTGAAGTTCTGGCTTCCATAGTTCTCGCAACTTGTTGCGGTCTTCCACTAGTTGCGCTGTACCTGAGATAGAAATGTATCGCTGCTGTTCGGGTGACGAAAAACTAACGTTCACCTGCTTATGGTGTTCAATCTCAGTCACCTTATGGGAATCAGCATAAGTAAAGAACCAGAGTATGCTATCAGACTTAATCTCACCACTCTTTGACATGGGGTAACTATGCAAACTGCCATCATCATCGACTGTGGTAAACATACCATAGTCAATATCTTTAATTAGTTCATGCAGCTTTTGAATTTGTTGGTCGCGGTCTGTGGTAGAAGTTGCCATTGTTTGTACTCTTTTCTCTATTCCCTTTTTTGTTAGCTGTACTTTTTGATTACAACCAAACTTAAGGCTGGTAAAGTTATTTTTAGTATCAAGTTTTTTAGTTTAAATTACGTGAGTCCACAGGTATAATTTTTATAAAAATAGCTCTTTTATTTATATCTATAGAGATATTGCTTGAGAGCCACTGCCTTAATTTTTGCACGAATTGTAGGCATAGCATTTGCGATCAAATTCAGTGGTGCGATCGCCGATAGTTTTTGAATGAAAATTTGAAGAAGAATTCAGATAGCGATCGCAGTTCATGACCATACTAAGATTTGCGATCGCCACTCATAAATATTCCCCCGTATACTAATGTATTAAATTTTGCGATGTGAAGTATTCTTACTCTAAGATGTTAAATTTATACCCTCTGGATCAGCCTCTTCAACCCATAGCAAGAGTATCACTTTCCATTCAGCGCCTACGATGAAGAACTAGGAAATTAAATTGCAGTATATCTGCCTTTCAACTTATGGACTGGAAGTACAGGTGGAAAAATGGCTATAAACCAAGCCGAGATGAAGCGGCAAAAAACCCTCACTTATTAGATGAGAGTCAGTTCGAGAACGAGCAAGACCGAAAGCTGGCGGAGGATTCTGCAAGGAAGCATTTGGGTGTACCTGCACCAACCTTAGATGAAGATAAGTCAATACTACCTCATGCTGTTTCGCCTGATGAAAATGTTTGATACTAAGATATAGGCAAAAAATGCCTATATACGCTCCGCACCATTATAAAGTTAGACAAAATGCAGATTTATCAACTTTTCAATCGATTAAACAGTCGGAAATTCGCTAAGTTACTCACTCAAACAGTAGCTTTAGGCGTAGGTGCTATTGTTCTATTCTCAACCACTAATGCTAATGCTGCCGAGCAAGTTATCTTAAAGTATGGTACTTTTCAGGGGCAAATATCTGTTGAAGAATTAAGTCAGTTTACAGAGACAGGCAAGACTACCCCGACATTAACAGCTTATTTACAAGCGGCCAAACAAGATCCTGCATTAGCTCGTAAGGCACTGAAAGCACCAATCAAAGCCGATCCTGGTTTTTTAGATAGCTTACTGTCTAGTTGGGCTGGGCCAATTTTAGTTAACCAAATTGGTGAGGTAGTTCATCCTCCCACAGGACAACTAGATCAACAAGCGTTGCGAAGCGCTTTAAGTGCATCTATTAAACAAAAGGGTGAAGTTACACTACTTGGAGCCATTCAGAATTATCCAAATACTTCTGTTGAACTTGAAGGCGATCGCCTCATCTCTGTTTATGAGCGTCTAAGCAGTCTTGCAGAACTTTTATAAGTTAATACCAATGAGTCTACCTATGGGTTATACCCTGTGACTAAAAAATTCCCTAACCTAAATTTAGAGTTTAGTCTAAACATAGGGAAAAGATTTGTATGACAACCGATGTTTCTAGAGATATTAAGAAGGATGTTAATGGGTCACTGATAACTGGTATTCTCCTGAGTGTTTTAGGGGTAATTGCGATCGCAGTGCCTAATTTCGCCACCATATTCGCCGAAACTTGGATTGCAGCGATTTTGATTTTCGCCGGATTTACAAAACTAGTTTATGCTACTCAAACCCGCGATCGAGGAGGTTTTATTTGGAAACTCCTATTAAGCGGACTCTATATTGCAACGGGCATAATGTTGTTTGTTTACCCTTATACAGGTGTTCTCACTCTAACTCTGTTGCTTGGTACCTTTTTGCTAACTGAAGGCACATTCGAGTTAATTCTGGCATTCCAGTTACGCTCCCAAAACAACTGGACGTGGATACTAGGTGATGGCATTATTACGCTAGTCTTAGGTGCAATGATTTGGTTCCAGTGGCCTTTCAATGCGCCTTGGCTTCTTGGCACACTAGTTGGTGTCAGTATTATTTTCACTGGCATTTCCCGCGTAATGCTGTCATTGAATGCGCGTTCTACCTGAATGGGGATTAGGGATTGGGGACTGGGTATTGGGGACTAGAGAACAATTTTCTGAATACCTAATCCCCACAATTCTGTTAGATTAAGGTTTTTTGATGAAAATTTTAGCTCGCTAAAAGATGCAATAAATGATCACAAAGACGCGATAAATCGCCGTCAAGACAAAAGACTGATTATTGTAGAGACGGCGATTCATCGCGTCTCTTGCCTTAACCGAGTAGTATTACCCAGTCCCCAAAAAAGTTTACAAGACATTGCAGCAGCGATGCCTACGGCGGGCTACGCCTACGCCAAGAAAATTGCTAAATTAACTAAGGGACTGACAAATAAAAAAATATTCAATTAACTCTTGTGGGGTGGGCGTCTCGTCCGCCCAGTTCATAGGGCGGGCAAGATGCCCACCCCACAATATTGGATAATTTATTTCTTGGAGTTCCCTAAGGAAATCAAAATCAAGGCCAGCTAGCTGCGATCAACAATGGTATCTATTACTACTCCCTTCTCGGATATTCAAAACCATTGGGCACGCTCATTTATTACAGCCTTAGCCCAACGTGGTATTGTCAGTGGGTTGCCTAACGGCGTCTATCGCCCCGATAACTCAGTAACCCGCGCTGAATTTGCTGCCATCATCGCTAACGCATTTGGGACAGTTTCCAAGAAGCGGCAGTATGTCCCTTTTGTTGATGTACCTACTAATTATTGGGCAGCAGCCGCCATTCAAACAGCTTACGAAAAAGCATTTCTTAGTGGGTTTCCTGATAAAACTTTCCGTTCCGCTAACCGAATTACCAGAGTAGAAGTCTTAGTTGCTTTGGTAGGAGGCTTAGAAGTTGCTACTAAGGTAAAATCTGACCTCCTCTCACAACTTCCACAGATTTATCAAGATTCTGTTCAGATTCCTGAGTATGGTAGAAATCAGGTAGCTATTGCCACCAGCGCGGGATTGGTGGCTAGTTTCCCAAATATCAAATTACTCAATCCCAATCTCGCAGCCACCCGTGCAGATGTGGCAGTGATTATTTATCAAGCTTTGGTGTATTTAGGTAAGGCAGAAAAAATTGCCTCTAGTTACCTAGTGCAGCCGCCAATATTAACGCCGATACCCACACCTACACCTACACCGATACCAACTCCCATACCAACGCCGACACCTACACCTACACCTGTCGGTAGTGTAAAGGTAAATCATAGCCGGGAATTCCGGGGTGCATGGGTAGTATCAGTGTGGAATGGTGATTGGCCTTCTAAAGCGGGACTTCCTGTTGCCCAACAAAAAGCTGAACTCACCGAGATTATTACTAAATTACAAGCGTTAAACTTCAATGCCCTCATTTTCCAAGTGCGACCAGAGGGTGACGCTTTATATGAATCCCAATTAGAGCCTTGGAGTGCTTGGATTACCGGGACTCAGGGGAAAGCACCAGAACCATTTTATGATCCTTTAGCGTTTGCGATCGCAGAATGTCATAAGCGCAATATTGAACTCCATGCTTGGTTTAACCCCTACCGCGCTAGCACTTCCACTGACCCAGCCAAAACAGTGCGTCCCCACATAGCAGCTACCAATCCAGAAAGCGTTTATTTGTGGAAAACTCAACGGTGGATGGACCCAGGACTGAAAATAGTTCAGGATAGAGCTTACAACGTAATCATCGACGTAGTGAAGCGCTACGATGTTGATGGCATTCATTTAGATGATTATTTCTATCCATATCCCATTGAGGGACAGTCTTTCCCAGATGAGAAAACTTATGCTGCATATAAGGCAGCTGGTGGTACTCTCAGCCTTGGCGACTGGCGACGGGACAATGTTAACAAAATGGTACAGCGCCTCTACCAGGGAATTAAAGCAACTAAACCCGAAGTTAAATTTGGTATTAGTCCCTTTGGGATTTATCGCCCTGGACAACCCACTGGTATTACTGGGTTAGATGCTTACAACGTGCTGTATGCCGACTCGAAAAAATGGTTAGAAGAAGGCTGGATTGATTATATCGCGCCTCAACTTTACTGGCGCACAGATCAACCACAACAAAGTTATCCAGCGTTGCTAAAGTGGTGGACACAGGTAAACACAAAGCAAAGACACGTTTACGCTGGTAACAATTTAACAGAACCAAGCAATAAGAGTCGAGAGAGTGATGAGATTGAAAAGCAGGTGAAAATTAGTCGTAGCCAAGCTGGACAGTTGTCACTGGGTAATATCTTCTTTAACCTCAGTGTTTTGACAGAAAATAGTCAGGGAATTGCTGATAAATTTCAAAGTCTGCTTTATAACAAACCTGCGTTACCGCCAACTTTGCCTTGGCAAGATACAACACCACCCCCTCCACCTATTGGATTACAAGTCAATAACCGCAAACTGAGTTGGCAGCCTGGAGATAATCAGCCAGTTCGTTCTTGGACACTTTATCGACAAACTGGCGATACTTGGACAATTCAACGAATTTTGTCTGCTGGCACAACCTTCGCTACCGTCCAACAAGCCGGAACCTATGCCGTGTGTGCGGTGGATAGATCGGCCAATGAGAGTGTGGGAACAGTTATTACAGTGAGTTGAACTGGGGATTGGGAAGTTAACAATTCAAAATTCAAAATTCAAAATTCAAAATTAAAGACATTTCAGACAGGGATTTAAACCCCGACTGAAATGGATGCTACATGTAGATGTAGGGGTCTTAAACCCTTTAATTTACGATAAATATGTGGATTCAGACCCGAATGGCACTAAGTTAAGATGCAGCCCTTGCCCTGACTGGTTCCCAGCCTGGAGGCTGGGAACTCATTCTGGGAGGCTCCGCCTCCAGTAGCTTGACGAGAGGCAGAGCCTCTCGGAATACATTCCCAGCCTGGAGGCTGGGAACGAGGCTACACATGCTTTTGGGCTTTTCTTAGTGCCATTCGATTCAGACCCCAATCAAAACAATCAAGGAATTTCTTGCCCAGCACCCAGTCCCCAATCCCCAGTCCCCAATCCCCAGTCCCCAGTCCCCAGTCCCCAATCCCCAGTCCAACAAAGGTAAATTATTAACAGTTGCACAAGTATATACACTTAAGTTAATGTTTAAGCTAGCTATCAACATTGCAATTAAAAACATATCTAAAATCAATTGGCAACAATACAAAAAATGATTGACTATTAACTTAATGACTAACAGACGCCAATTTTTAAAAGGAGTGGCAGCACTTTCTAGCTTATCTTTAGCTGGTTGTGGCTGGAAGCTGGCTGAAGTACGTGCTAATTCTAATACGAATAGTCAGCGTGACCAACTTTATATCTTTACCTGGACACAATATACTGACAACCAATTATTGAAAACCTTTAGTACCCAAACTGGCATGAAAGTGCTAGCGGATGTGTATGATTCAAATGATGTCATGCTGGCTAAATTGCAAGCTGGAGGCGGTGGCACTTATAGTATCATCAACCCATCTGATTATATGGTGCAGAAGATGGTAGACAAGGGTTTGCTAACAGAAATAAATCACGATCGCTTAATCGGTCTAGAGAATTTATTTCCCCGGTTTCAGAATCCTAGTTACGATCGCAATAACCGCTACAGTATCCCTTTTAACTGGGGGACAACAGGTTTACTTTACAATTCCGAAAAAATTAAAGATGCACCACAAGACTGGGATTATCTTTGGCAAAATCAAGAGCAACTTAATCAACGGATGACTTTGCTCAATGATGTTCGAGAAGTTATGGGTGCAACGTTACGAATGCTAGGTTATTCTTACAACTCTAAAAATGAACAAGAAATCAAACAAGCCTATGAGAAATTGAAGGTGCTAAAACCTGCGATCGCACGTTTTGATACCGACGCTTGGCAAAATCAAATCCTGGCAGGAGATTTACTACTAGCAATGTGTTATTCAGCAGATGCAGTGAAAATCTCTCAAGAAAACCCTAAACTCAAATATGTGATTCCTCGTAGTGGTTCTTCATTATGGACAGACACTATTGTAATTCCCAAAACCGCACCCAACAGGGCTGGAGCCTATGCTTGGATTAACATGATTTTGCAACCAGAAATAGCAGCCCAAATCAGTCAACGCCTAAACATTTCTACACCGAATAGCGCCGGATTTGAGCAATTGCCAAAAACAATCCAAAGCAACGTTAATTTGTTTCCGCCAGAGTCACTTTTAAAAAATTGTGAACGTGTTGCTCCTGTACAGGAATTTGAAGAGGTTTACGATCGCTATTGGACTCAATTAACTAGTAGCTAAATAAAATAGTTAGGAGTTAGGAATTAGGAGTTAGGAGATTGGATTTTTAATTCAATCCAAAATCCAAAATCTAAAATCTAAAATTAACAGGGTTAGGAGTGATTAATTTGGAAAAAAATAATATTTCTAAAATAGAAGAATTGCATCGCCCACAAGTAAATTGGCTCCAACCCTTGGTATTACTTGCACCATCTGGGATTTGGTTATTACTTTTATTGGTTTTGCCAGCTTTGATAATTTTCGAGTTAAGTTTAGTTGCAGATATCCAACCGGGAGATATAGTCAACCCCAACGGATTCAAAAACTACATCCGAATATTTGACTCTCTTTACCTGCAAGTAATTTGGCGATCGCTATTTTTTGCGTTTGGCACTACAATCATTTGTTTAATTTTGGGCTTCCCCGTCGCCTACTGGATTGCTCAGATAGCGCCGCAACGTTGGCGAAATTTACTGTTATTAGGCTTTGTCCTACCTTTGTGGACTTCTTCGTTACTCCGCTCTTATGCTTGGATTACCATTCTTCGTCCTACTGGCTTATTGAACGGTTTATTCAGCAATTTAGGCTTACCGACTTTGGAATTACTGAACAATAGTCAAGCTGTATTAATTGGCATGAGTTACAGCTTGTTACCATATATGGTTTTGATTTTATATGCCTCTCTCGAAAAGCTAGACAAGCGGTTACTAGAAGCGGCGGCTGATTTAGGTGCAAATCCGGTAGAAACTTTTTTCCAAGTAACTGTACCGCAAATTTTTCCGGGAATTGCAGCTGCTTCCATGCTTGTATTTATCACAGGTTTGGGGGATTTTGTCGATCCAGAATTACTTGGTGGTGCTTCTAGTATGACGGCAGCGCGGTTAGTTTATAACCAGTTTCTTGGAGCAACCCAAAATTGGGGATTTGGTTCAGCTTTGAGTATGACGTTAATTTTACTTGTTAGTATTGCGATCGCGCTTTTGATTAAGTTTGGTGAAGCTGCACCCAAACGTTAAACTTTCCGTCACTGAATTTTAGATTTTAAATTTTAAATTTTGGATTGAAGATTCAAAATCTATCTTGGAGAGTTTACTTCAAGTACGCACGCAAACAGGGTTTCGCACAGAAGCAATCTAAAATCCAAAATCCAAAATTGTTTAGCCCATTTATAATAAAGGCATCAAACGCCAGCGAGACAACGGTTATGCTCTCACCCGATCTCAAAAATGCGTTACCGACGACTGATGAACTTCCTTGTTCAGACGATACGCCAGTGGATAACGAAGACCAAAACTTTTTGCCCAATATTTTACTCTTCTTACTCAACTCCATTTGGGCAAATCGAATGGATTGGTACTTCGGAGTAGATATGGGAGTGTATCACACCACAGGAGTGAATCCCAGAGTAGCTGTAGTGCCAGATGCTTTTTTAAGTGTGGGAGTAGAACGAAAAAAGGGAGGCAAATCACGCAAAAGTTACGCAGTTTGGGAAGAAAATGGGATAGTTCCAATCTTCACATTAGAAATGGTATCGCACACCCCAGGGGGTGAATATGACGAGAAGCTAGATATATACAGAAAACTCGGTGTACTGTACTACGTAATTTATAACCCTGAGTTTTGGCGACGCGATCAACATCAACCCTTTGAAGTGTATAAGTTGATCGATGGAAACTACCAACTACAAATAGGTGAACCCTATTTGATGCCAGAGTTGGGGTTAGGTATTGGACGACACCAAGCTGTAATTGGCGGCATACAACAGGAATTTTTATGTTGGTATGACGAACAAGGAAACCGTTATTTGACAGATGCAGAACAGCTACAACAGGAGCGATCGCGGGCTGAACAAGAACGACAAAGGGCTGAACAATTAGCCCAGTATTTACGTTCTATAGGTGTAGATCCAAATAATCTACCTGCTAGTTAAGGCGATGGCATTTCAAAAAATATCAATGATTTCCCACTATTAGTAAATTGTCTAAATTATCTGTCTTACTGTTAATTAACTCCTTAATTTTAGAGATAAACTCATGCTCTAAAAAAGGCTTGGTCAAGTAAGCCTTTGCACCCAATTCTTGGGCAAGTTGTCGATGTTTCTCAGCACTACGAGAAGTGAGAATCACTACAGGTATGTTTGCTAAATTTGTGTATTGACGGAAATTGCTCAATAACTCAAAACCGTTCATTCGTGGCATCTCTAAATCGGAGACGACAATTTGAATCTCAGGATGTAACTGCAATTTTTCTAGAGCTTCTACACCATTTTGAGCTTGTATTACTTGATAGCCAGATTTTTGCAGAGTGAGAGAAAGAGTCTGTCGGAGGCTAATTGCGTCATCTACTACTAAAACAACTTTTGGTGATTTATTATCTGGCTCTTGAGAATAAGTTGGTTGGGTTTCTATGGTTTCTATAGTTGTTGTGGAAGTCGATGCAGCAAGTAATGGTGTAGATGAAAAAGTATGTCCCGATATTGGCAAGACTTTTTGATTTGCGGAAGAAGCTGAAGCTACTGGTAGCGCTCTGATATTAAGTGTTGTTTGTTGGATATCGCTAGATTTTACTAGCAACGAAGCATCAATTATTAAGATGAGATTACCATTAGCTAAACTACTACAACCATAAATGTATTTTGGCGGTGCGATCGCATTTCCTAAAGGTCTAATTACTAGTTCTTGTTCACCAATTATTTGGTCAACTTCTAAAGCAACCTTTCCCTGATTTCGTCGGAGCAAAAGCACAGGATTTTTCGCTACACTTGAGTCTTGAGTATTTGATGTGTTGTATGGACTAGTACTATTCAAGAATGAATCATTATAATCAATCAACTTTGAAAGTTGACGGAGGCTGACCATAGTCTCATCATTGTCTGTGTTCAAAAGTAAGACTTTTTTACCTTCAATTTCTTTAATCTGTTGTTCAGAGGGAATCAATATTTTTTCAATACTGTCCAAAAGCAGACCATAAACAACACCTTTGGCTTGAACTAGCATTAACTTTTCTGTAGTCATAGAAAAAGGAATTTTGAGTATGAATATTGTTCCTTGGTTGGGTAAAGATTGAACGGAAATAGAGCCGTTAAGGGTGTGCATCTGAGTACGCACAATATCTAAACCCATCCCGCGCCCAGAAATTTCACTCACTTTATTAGCAGTAGAAAATCCCGGCAAAAATATCAAATCTAAAAGTTCAGGTTCAGCTAGATTAGAAGCATAAGCTCTAGTTTTTTCTTCAGTTTGTATGGGATAAAATTCAGCAGCTTTTCTGCGAATTCTGTCTAAATTTAGTCCCTGACCATCATCACGAACTTCGATAACAGTTTGGCTACCCTGATGATAGGCGCAGATTTCGATTAAACCTTGTTCTGGTTTAGCAAGCTGTCGGCGCACTTGTGGAGTTTCAATACCGTGGTCAAAAGCGTTACGTACTAAGTGTAACAAGGGATCGTAGAGCTTTTCTGCGATCGCTTTATCTACCAGTACTTCACTACCAGTAAGTTTCAATTCTACAAGTTTGGCATGAACATTCCCCAACTTATTTACCATGTGGGGGAAGCGATTCAGGATATTGCCCAAAGGCGACATTCGTGCTTCTACTAAGCTATCTATAATATTAAGAGTTAAATTCTCTTGTTTGTCACTAATTTGAGCAGCTTGCGTCACAAGCAAGTCAAGAGATTCTGTAGTTTCTTGTAGTTGCAGTGTCTCTTCTATTGCTTCATGCAATGTCAGATGAAACTCTGTATATACATCCATTTCCAAAGAGTCAAAATTCACTGCAAAACTTTGTGTTTCTTGTGAAGTAATATTTTGTATTTGTAATGGTAAATCACGTAACTCATTTAAAGTTGTTTGATGTCTATTGAGTTGCTTGATTAATTGCTCAATTATTTCTTTGACTTGTTCATCTTGCAAACTACGCCGTTTTTGATAAATCAGCAATTCTCCTGCTAGATAGTTGAGGTGTTGCAGTCTTTCTGTATCTACCCGAATAAATGAAGGTTGGCGAAAATTTTTAGTTTGAACATACTGTGATTGATCTTCTATTTCTTTATTGATTTGTGTAGAAATATCAGGTATGACTTCAATAGCTGTTTCAGGAACATCTGCAACTAACTGCTCACTGAAAGTTAAGGAATTAAGCTTTCTTGAAGAGTCATTAGTCTGGGTCTTCACGACTTCAACAGCAAGATTTTGGCTAGCTTCTTCTCCCCATATTGCTTCTAGCAAGTTATCAGTTGGTTGAGATATCTCTTTAATCACTAATAGTGTTTGTAACTTAGGACTATCCAGCCAATTTTTTTCTTCGCCAGTCACAGGAGGATAATTTTTATATTCTTTTGCTAATTTATAAATTTGATGTTGTAATATTTTAATTCCTGAGAGGTAGCTGTCAGATGGTTTCAGAGAATATTGAAACTTTGCAACTGCAAATAGGATAATTAAGATGATCCCACGTCGATAAATACAAAGACTTTGACTATCTTCTTCATCTTGAACAAAATCGAGAAAATTTTTCAGCCAGTTTTCGATGTAATTAAGTAGACTTTTTCTCTCTAATGTGGGAACTAGTAAGGTTAAACTAAGTTCTGACTCAGGGATTTGCATCTGGTGATGAAACCAGCCAAAAATGTAGCGAATTACTTTTAAATAAAACTTAGCAGTTGTGGGATTAACCGATTCATTTTTATTGGTATCAGATGTTGTAAGAAACTGGTAAAATTGTTCTTCATTGATGATATATATGCCAGGAGATGAATTATTTGGTAATTCTTCAGATAACTCATGACTTACCACTGTTGCGAGTTTTCGTAAATCTGGAGAAGGTTCTCCACCAGATGTGCGATCGCCTTTTAGTACCAATTCTTGTGCTTTTTGTAAATCTGCAAGGGCAATTTCTGCAATTTGCCGTACCTGGGTGGGATTTGCTCGCAATGCTGATAGAATGGTTTGGGCAATTTCTCCCAATCCAGGTAAATTTAGAGATTCTGCCAAGCCAAAAAATACCTCGCCTTGAGACTGTAAAAACTCAATTAATTCAGCATCATTAGGTGGATTTTTAACAGCGTCAGCAATGCTATTTAAACGTTGCTCTACTCCCGTTTCAAAAACCGACTGCACAATATCAAATCCTAATTCTTCAGAAGTGGGAATCTGAGAGTCAGCACCAAAAGCATCACCCAGTTTTTCTTGTAACTGTGAAAACACTGAAGTTGCTCGATGGATAAGTTCTTGGTCGTTAACAGTACTACCTATTAGTTCGGTATTTAATGCAATGCTCAGACACTCATAAGCTTGTAACAAAAGTGTTTGTAATTCAGCATCAACTACCACTTTTGGATTATAAAGAGCCTTAAATACATCTTCTAAAAAATGGGCAATCATCTTAATTACTTCTAGCCCAACATTAGCAGCACCACCTTTAAGCGTATGAGTAGCTCGCATTAAGTTGTGAACTTTAGCAGTACTATAACCTTCCGACAAGCTAAATAGTTCTTGCTCAATAATTTGGACTAATTCTGGGGCTTCAGCCAGAAAGTAGATATATCCTTGTTCGCGGATTTCGCTATCTGTAATCATATTTTGGATTTTAAATTTTGGATTTTGGATTTGTTACATAAAGTTTTAATTGATGCAACTGTCATTGCAATAATTTCGGTGTTTTCTGACATCAAATTGCTCACTTTTTCCAGTGGTAATAAACCAACCTCAACAATAAGTTCCATCCAATAAAGACTTTCATCGGCTTCTTCCTCTACCAAGCTGAGTTTAGTAATGACATCGGCGGTTGACTTACCACGACAAGCTGACCGATAGTTAGCTCCCACAGATGTTGCTGAACGGATTAGCTGCTTGCCAATTACATCTGCCGTTCGGCTCTGCGGAAGAGCTTCTACTAAGCGGATTACTCGCAATGCTAGCTGCTTTGTTCTCCGCTTAAAATCCTCCTCATTCATAATCCAAAATCCAAAATCTAAAATCTAAAATCTAAAATTTATTTGACTTTAAATTTATCAGCAGTTGTTAATAACTCTTGCGCCATTCCTGATAAATCTTGGAACACATTCGCAATCTCTTGAGATTCAGCAAAAGTTTTATTGGCAATTCCCGCTACATCTTGCATTGATTTAGTTACTGTTACAGATTGCGCCATTTGTTTTTGAGTCGCTGCGGTAATTCGCTCGATTAGCTGACTAATTTCAGCAGTTGCAGAAACGATCGCATTTAAGTTTTGGCGAGTGTCACTGACAAGGTTTGTACCTTCCACTACCTGCTGAATACCAGTTTCCATTGCTACTGCAACTTCCCCGGTTTCTGCTTGAATCTCCTGGACTAATTTTTCAATTTCGATGGTTGCTGCTGCTGACTGGCGAGATAAAGAACGGACTTCATCAGCTACAACTGCAAAGCCTTTGCCATATTCACCGGCACGAGTCGCTTCAATGGCTGCATTCAGAGCTAGTACGTTTGTCTGTGTAGCAAAATTACCAATCAAATTCACCACTTTGGAAATTTTTTGCGAAGATTCACTGAGGCGTTTAATCTTTTTGCTGGTTTGAGCAACCGTTTCGCGAATTCCTTGGATAGCTTTTACAGTCAGGTTCATGGCAGTATCGCCAGACTCGACAGTTCGATTGGCTTGTTGCACCGCTAGTTGTACTAACTCTGCATTGGCCACTACGGCTTGAGTAGAGTCTACCATCTGTTGAATGTCACCTAAAGCTGCGGTAATTTCCTCAGATTGTTGTTGCGCCAGATTGGTCAATCCTGCTAGTGAAGCCTCGCTATTGCTAGAAGTTTGGGCAACTTGTTGAGCAGCTCCCTGTACCTGAATAACGATTTGCCGCAGCGCTTGCAAGGTATTATTGTAAGCGTCAGCGATCGTACCTAGCTCATCTTCTGTAATCGGTGCGCGTACTGTTAAATCGCCGTTGAGAGCAGGTCTAAGGGCTTTTAAGAGTTGAATAGATCGTTGTTGTAGTAACTCCTTGGCTGCCTTTTCTCGTGCTGCTGCTTCTGCTAATTTTGCTGACTGCGCTTGTACTTGTTGCAAATACTCGGTATGTTGCAATGCCAGTCCTAACTGGTTGCCAATGCGTGCTAACAAGGTGACTTCTGATTCTTCCCAATCACGAGTTCCAGAATTTTGATAAGCTGCCAGCAATCCCCACAATTGTTCACCAGCAAATACAGGAACAATTACATAAGCTTTGGCCTCAAATTGCTCTAAAATTTCAATGTGGCAAGGAGAATGACCTACCTGATAGATGTCATTGACAACAAAGTTTTCTCCTTGGGCGTATCGACCTCCCTGAGTTTCTTGTAAGTGGGTATCTTCCCAGACGGTTTTGATATCGGGTCCGACCAGTTTTACCCAAAGATGACCTGCTGACTCTGCGATAAATTCACCACTCCAGTTAGGGTTGAAGTGATAGACGGCGACGCGATCGCATCGTAGTAATTGTCTGACTTCTTGAGTGGTTGTTTTGAAGATTTCTTCGACATCCAAAGATTGTCGGATGCGGTTACTGATTTTGGTGATAGCTTTCTCTTGTTCTGCTATCTGAGCTAGTTTCTCAGATTTTACCCGCACTAATTCCAAATAATCTATCTGTGATTTAGCGAGGCTAAATTGCAAGCTAGTCTGAACCAAAAAGTTCACTTCCCAGCTTTGCCATTCACGGGTGCTGGAATTTTGATAAGCTGCCAGCAAGCCCCACAATTTATCCCCGAAGAATATCGGAACAATCATGTAAGCTTTGGCTTCAAACTGCTTTAAAATCTCAATATGGCAAGGAGCTAACCCTACTTCATAGATATCATTAACGATAAAGTTTTCACCTCTGACATACCTACCTCCTTTAGTTTCTTGCAAGTAGGTATCGTCCAAAATGGTTTTGATATCAGGGCCTACCAGTTTTGTCCAACCAGTACCCACAGACTCAGCCACAAATTCGCCACCCCAGTCAGGGTTAAAACGATAGACAGCGACGCGATCGCATTGTAGTGATTGACGCACTTCTTGAGTGGTGGTTTTGAAGACACTTTCTACATCTGAAGATTGTCGGATGCGGTTGACTATCTTAGTGAAAACTTTCTCTTGTTCAACTATTTTAGCTAGTTGGTCAGATTTTGTTTGCACTTGTTCCAGATATTCCCCTTGTGAGATAGCTACACCAAATTGCAACCCAATTTGAGTTACAAAGGTTTCTTCCCAAGGTTGCCAATCACGAGGCCCAGAATTCTGATAAGCTGCCAACAAACCCCATAATTTTTCTCCAGCAAATATCGGTGCAATGATATAAGCCTTCATTTCATACTGCTCTAAAATGTCAATGTGACATTGAGCATGGCCCGTTTGATAAATGTCATTGACCACAAAGCTTTCACCCTTGGCATAACGTCCTCCTTGAGTGTCTTGTAAATGGGTATCTTCCCAGACCATGTAAAAATCGGGGCCGACCATTTTTACCCAGCCATTACCCACAGACTCAGAGACAAACTCACCACTCCAGTCAGGTTTGAAGCGATAGACACCGACGCGATCGCATTTTAGTAATTGACGTACTTCTTGAGTGGTTGTTTGAAAAAGCTTATCGACATTTGATACCCGTAGAATTTTGTCGATAACTTTAGCTACCGATTTCTTTGCTAATACTCGTTGTTGCTCTTCTTTTTGGAATTCAAAGCTCTGTAATTTGTAAGTCAGTTCTGTTGTAATTTGAGAAAGTAGACTAATTTCTACTTCTTGCCACTGTCGCGCTGAGTAGCAATTATTTACTGCTAGTAAACCCCACACTTTACCTTCTACTACAATCGGTAAACTCAAACTCGCTTTAATTTGAAATTTTTCTAGGAGTTGCTTTTGATAAGGGGTAAGTTGAATTTGATTGATATCATCAATAACGACAGGTTCTATATAGTCTTGGTTAGTATATAAGCCAAAAATAATTCCGGGAATATTTTCGCCTAAAGTTGGTGTCCAACCTAGTGTTCTGGATTCTGCTAAAACATTACCTGATTCCCTGGAAGTAAACTGATAAATTAAGGCGCGATCGCAGCCAATCTTTTCTCTAAGTTGCGCGACAGTAATTTTGAGTAGTGTATCAAAGTCTGGCGCTTGGCGCATGTGAGTTGCAATGTCTTGTAACTGTCGCCGCCAAGTTTTAAATTCATGAGCGATCGCATTTAATAAAGATATTTCATTACTAGCAATATTCGCTATATTGGCGTTACCATTCTGATTTTCTAATTCAGAGATTAGAGGCTCACTGTCATGGCTGTTGTTATACAAGAATGTCATTTGATTAACCTCAAAAAATGTGATGGGTAATAATTTGATATGTGGCAGGTAAGAATGCTATGGTATTTGCTTATTAATGATTAGATTTTTTTAACATACCTAATCATTACTAAATACTCAATTATGAATACTCCACATCGGAGCTTGGATAATAGTTGTGGCATCCAAGTTAAAAATCATATCCTCCGAATCATTAATAAAATATCCCTGTAAAAAAGGTGATATTTTAGGATAAAATAATTCTGCCGTTGCCGGCTTCATTTCCTTAGTATCTAGCCATTCAATATCTATAAGTTGTCGTACCAATAATCCCAAATACTTACCCTTATTTTCCAGAACAATCGCCATCATTTTTGAAAGTAAGTTTGTCCCTTGAGAAATTGGAGGATAACCTAACATTGCCTCTAAATCAACCAACCAAAGCATCTCACCACGCCAGTTATAAATACCCAATACGCTACTTGGCATCTGAGGAACGCCACATATTTCTGGTAATGATACTTGCAAAACTTCTGTAATGTGTTGTAACGAAATTACGGCTGTATCACTTGCTCCCAAATTAAAACTTAAAAATTTTTCCTGGGTTTCCAAAGCTATTGATCCTTTGTCATTGATTATTTATCTTGCACCACTATTTGCAGTTATTGTTTGTTCTTACAGAGGTTCTATTTGATAAACAGTGATGTCCAGTATTTGTTGATTTATGAAATATTTACTAATTAAGTAGTCGCTTTAACATTACCGTTAGTTCTTCTCGATCAATTGGTTTTGATAGATAACCATCAGCGCCTAACATATTACCCCAAATTTTATCTACATCACTATTTTTTGTAGAGCAAAAAACTACAGGTATGTTGCTAGTGTCAGGATTATTTTTCAGTTCTCGGCAAATTTCAAAGCCACTTTTACCTGGTAAAATTACGTCGAGAAATATTAGGTCTGGCTTGTTTTGATCTATTTTATCTTGAGCCTCTTCACTGCTGGTGGCGCTAATCACAGAATAACCTGCCTGTTGCAAGTAACGGCTGATTATTTCCATATCTGTTAAGCCATCTTCAACAACTAAAACAGTATTCATGGCAATTACTCGTTAACTTTTTCTCAAAATGTAAACAAAATATACAGATCCTAAATGATTACTTAAAAAAGACATGGAAGGGACTAGAGACTAGCCCTAACCCCTTTGCCCTAACTACTATTTCACAAATCAAATAGGACTGCTACAAATACAAAAATTTGTATTTGTTTAATTTTGATTCAATCTTTATATATCAACATCAGAAAAAGTACGTAATCAACATAACTTAACATATATTTAAATGTAAGATAGTTTTATCACCAAATTTTAGATTTTAAATTTTGGATTTTGGATTGAAGATTCAAAATTTAAAAATGCTTGAGAGCCAGCGAATTGAAACGCAAGAATAAATCTAAAATCCAAAATTAATTGACAGAGCCAATGACTTGATGCCTGGAGTCAATCTAAAATCCAAAATCTAAAATCCAAAATAGTTTGACCTCAATAATTTAATTTTTACTGAGGTGGAAAAATCTATAAGTTTTGAGGAAGAATGCAGAATCAAAAATCGTCTCTAATTCTCCCTAATTACAAACCTCTAAACTAGATTTACTTTTGTCAGTGGATACACTTGATGTAGGCAAATACTTGCGGACAATACTCATTACCTTATCAGCCACTACAGGTTTAGTGAGAAAATCTGTAGAACCAACTACTTTGGCACGAACTCTATCTAACAGACCATCACTGCCTGTTAATATAATTATTGGTGTGTTGGAAAAGGTAGATATTCGTCGTAACTGAGTACAAATTTCGTAACCACTGGCAACTGGCATAATCAAATCCAAGAAAATCAAGTCTGGTTTATCCTGAATGAGGGTTGGTAAAGCTTGTACAGCATCTTGAATTTTGACAAACCTCAAGCCATTGGAAGTGATAATATCCTCTAGCATTTTACATACTTGAGGGCTATCATCGACGCAAGCCACTAGTGGAATAGTCCGTTTCTTTGCTTGTGTGGTATTAGAGTTATTGTTGACTTCAGTAACTCCTAAAGGCAAGTCAGGTACTTCTACCAATTCAATGATTCCTTTAAGGATATAGGGAAGCAATGAACGGGTGAGTGGCAGTACACTCTGCTTCATTTTCATGGCTAAATCTCGCAGAGTGAATTTGCCATTGATTAAATTCACAAAGTTTTTGTAGACAGATGGACTAACCATCTGCTCAAGTTGTTCTGGTCGTCGGAGAACTGGTGCCAAGTCAGGAGAAAAATTTGCTAAACCGGCTTCTGACCAAATTTTCCACGAGTCTTGCATGTGCTTTACAGACATTTCTGCACTCGTGAAGCTCATTGGAGTTTCTAAGATAATTTCTTGGCTGCGACTGCAACTTATAGAAGCAAAGTTTCCTTGTAAAGCTAGGTCAAATAATAGTTCTGCTATCGTATTTTCTGCAATAGATTGAATCTGTTCCCTCTGGATTTTCTGTTTTTTATAAAAGACTTCTATCAGTTTATAGTCCCAGTAATCAATTGATAGGTCTTGCACACGTAACTGCAACTTGTCAACATCAATTTGGGGGCAATTTTGAGCTATATGTCTACGCCAACGTCGGAAGGGATGAGTTCCCCCGGTTGCCCAAACTATGCGTCCCAGTCGATAGTAAAAATTCCATTGACTGCCTTTTGAACTCTTAATACTTAATTTGCCATTGTATTGTAACTGAGTACAAGTTTTAAATTCATTTACTAGGTTATTTGAAATAAGTTCCTGATGGGGCATAGTTTGTTCCTTTTATTAAAAATCTAGCCATTAAAACCGACACTAGTATAGAAAGGTATAAATTCAGCTACTATTTCAATTAACCTGATAAGGTACTCAAGTTACTTGTTAAAGCCAGGCAACACTTCCGCCACATTAGTGTTCAGTAAATATGTGAATAAGTACAAATGCATTTGGTATATAACAGTCTAAATCAAGATTATTAAAAGCAAGGTAGATGGGAAGATAGCAAAACTGTTGCTAGTAAATAATTTATCTAGCATAGAGTTTTTATTGGCAGACTTTATTTTTTTTGATAATATTTATGACTAAAGTAGATTGCCATCGTCAATATCATGAAGTATTGAGTATTGATATATCATTTTAATAATTTTCATACAAAATTATATCCGTATAAGTTCTGAATTTTTGTTTAAAAAATATTAGCATTCTCTAGAGAGTTGTGCTTTAGTTATTGAAATTAGCAATACATGTTAAAAATATTTATTTAAGTTTGCAATTATTAATACATTTATGATGTCAGCTTTTTTAAGAAATATTTTTTTTGGAAAAGGCTTACTACTAAGACAAGTAGCAGCCATATTATAGAGTAGACATCTTCAGAAATATGCTTTATCAACAAAACTTATAGAGACATAGCACTGGGAGCATCTCAACGAAAGCAAATATACCAGGCGATTAGAAATCGCGGCTACACAAACGTTCGCCCTTGGCATTCCCGAAGGGTAGGCCGCCTACGCGGATTCAAAGGACATCTCCAGAAATTAAATATGCGTTACCCAGAACCCTTGTAGAGACGTAGCACTGCTACTCTTTTTCGGAGATGTCTAAAGAATTTTAAACCCACCTCCGTGGATTTTGTTTGTATAGCCGCGAATTCCATTCGCCAGGGCAGGCGTGTTTTTACACTCATTGAGATGATCCTTTTTCACATCTAGTATTTATTTAAGAAAAATTATTCAATTTGGTTGTGGTTTTGATAGCTCACAACAGCTGCCCTGAGATTACTTTGGTGTTCTGAAAGCAGCCGATCGCCTTCATCTTTTTCCAAACCAGTCCAGTGCATTAATAGCGCCAGCTTAACCCATTTACCACTGCGTTCTAGTAAAAAACCAGCAGCTTCTCGACTTAAACCTGTGAGGTCTTGCAAAATTCGCAAAGCGCGATCGCGTAACTTTTGATTTGTTACCGCCACGTCCACCATCCGATTGCCATAAACTTTGCCTAGCTTGACCATCACGCCACTAGAAAGGATGTTTAAAGCTAATTTAGTGGCTGTACCAGCTTTCAGGCGAGTTGAACCAGCGATGATTTCTGGCCCTGTCAATAGGCGAATATCGATATCGGCATCAAAACTAACTTGTTCAGCAGGAACACAGGCGATAAAAATAGTTGTGGCTCCCCTCTGACGAGCAGCATGAAGCGCGCCGTGGACATAAGGGGTTGTTCCACCAGCAGTAATGCCAACTACGACATCTAGTTGGGTAATATGTCGCCCAGCGATCGCACTTTCACCATCTTCGATGCTATCTTCTAAATCTTCAGAACTGCGTACCAGTGCGCCAGCACCACCAGCAATAATCCCCTGTACCAACTCTGGGGGTGTGCAAAAAGTAGGTGGACACTCAGCAGCATCTAACACCCCTAACCTGCCACTTGTCCCTGCACCGATATAAAATAGGCGTCCTCCGTGGCGCAAACGCTCTGCGGTACGCTCAATTGCCTCTGCCAACTGAACTTTCGCCGCTGCAACTGCTGCGACGGCTTTTTGGTCTTCGTTATTAAACAACTCCACCAATTCCAGAGAACTGAGCTGGTCTAAGTTCAGACTGTTAGGATTTACCAGCTCGGTTAAAAGATGTCCGCGTTCCTGCAAGTTTGTCATTTGTCATTTGTCCTTTGTCCTTTGTCATTAGTCATTTGTCATTTGTCAGTTACCAATGACTAATGACCAATGACTAATGACCATTTACAATAATCCTTCCAATTTGCGACGAATCTTCTCTAGTTCAGAATCAGACAATTCTGGTTCTTCTAGTGGTTGTTGATTCGGCAAGAAGGTGTCTTCAACAGTATCATCCTTCTTGGGCTTGGCATCTGCTTGCCAGTCAGTTTCTTCTACATTCAGTTCTGGGGGAGTGACAACTAAATTGCTGTTTTCTGGGATAATTTCCCATTCATATCCAGCACTTTCGCAAAATTCCTTGATTTCCTCAGCATCGATCGGTTCTGGTGTTGGTGCGGGGAAATCTTGAGCTTCTAACATCAGGGCAAAGCGCGTCGCATCGTCTTCTGACTCGAACATCAGAATTTTATTGCGATTGCCCTCCCGAATCGTGTGAATCCCCTCATTTTCCGTTCGAGCATTAAAAATTAACACAAAGACACGCATTGGTGTAATCATCTGTCCTTTTAAGGTTTATTCATATTAAAGTTCGAGATTGTGCCTCAAGGGAAGTCACAGGAACAATTTTCACTCTATTCAGATTTTCCTGAAAACGCCAATATTATTAAGCATAAGTATTAGATCGAGATTAAATCGAGCAAATACCGTAACTTAACCAATGAGGTCTTGGGTTTAGTTGGCGTATCCTGGAAATGGCATACTGAATCAATGTGCCAGTTAATGCTTGTGTGTGCCAGCGACATCCGGCAATTAATACAGTGAAAGCAAATGATTAAATCTCCTAATCAAGATTGTCACTCCCCTTACCCTAACCGCAAGCGTATGTGGTTGCTGGTGTTGAGTCGGGGTAGCATTGCTTTGGGCGGACTTTTACTGTTAGGAGTTATTGTCGGTATTTGGCGGTTGTGGACTTTTGTCCAAACAGAGTTAACACCCTTGGCACAACAAAGTCTCACGACTACACTCAATCGTCCAGTAAACCTGGGAAAAGTCACGCAATTTTCGTTGACGGGAGTGCAGTTTGGGGCTTCCGCTATCCCTGCAACAAGCACAGATCCAGACCGAGCCACAGTGGAATCTGTGGAGGTGGGTTTTGACCTGCCACAACTAATCTTTAACCGCCACCTGAAGCTAGATGTCACCTTAGTCAACCCAGATATTTATATTCAACAGGATGACCGAGGGCGCTGGATTTCCACTACTATCGCGTCGTCAGGTGAAGGCGGGCCGATTAAAACCGATTTGGACAATCTGCGGTTTCGCAATGCCAAGCTGGCATTGATGCCGCAGAAGAGAGTAGGGGGAGAAATAAATTCAAAATTCAAAATTCAAAATTCAAAATTGAAGGAAAAGACTGGGGGAGATGAAGGAATAGCTGGAGCAATATCTCCTTCATCCCCCGTAACATTTTCTCAACTCAACGGATCTGCCCAACTCCTGGCAAATAATCAGTTGATCAGGTTTGAAGTTGGGGGTCAAGCAGATAGTGGTGGCAGTATTTCTATTCAGGGAGAGACGCGTTCCAGGGTGCTAGCAGGGAACTTCCAGGTGCATGCACAAGATCTGCTGGCTGCGGATATTACTCGGTTGATTAAGTTACCGGTGAACTTACAGGCGGGTCGAGCCAATGGTGACTTGCTGGTTCGGTTGACGCCAGGACAGCAAACTTTATTGTTTGGCAATGCTGCTGTACAAGGGGTAACACTTCAAATACCCAAAGTCCCGCAATTGTTGAGCAATAGTCAAGGAAACCTCCACTTCCAAGGAACGGAGTTGCAGTTAGAAAATGTTACTAGCAACTACGGCAAAATTCCCCTAGTGGCTACGGGAATCATCGATACTAAAGCAGGCTTTAAGTTGGCAGCGCGTGTAAATGCGGTGAGTTTGGCAAATGCCCAGGAGACTCTCAAGGTAAAACTACCTGTGCCGATCGCAGGACAAGTACAAGCAGACTTACAAATTACCGGATCAACAAAAGAGCCAATTCTCTCTGGCTCAGTTGCCACAATCCAAACTGCTCGGATTGATAAAGTTGATTTTAATAGTATCAGTAGTAAGTTTGAGCTTGTTACTAGTTCCTCTTTAATTACCCTGAAAGATATTCAAGGTAAAGCTAAAGTTGGTGGTGACATTACGGGCGCTGGCACAATTCAACTTGGTAAAAGCCCACAACTGGATTTAAATTTTGCTGCCAAAAATGTTCCAGGGGATGCGATCGCAAAAGTTTATGAAACAACACCCGCTTTTCAAATTGGTAATGTCTCAGCTACAGCCGAACTAACTGGCGCTCCCACCAATGTCCAAACTGTGGTACAGTTTCAAGCTCCTAACGGAACTTACCCCGGAACAGGCGAAGTTGCGATCGCTCCAAATCGCACCGTCTCTTTCCGCAATGTAGCTCTAAATGTCAGTGGTGGTACAGTCCGGGCAACTGGTAGTTATGCCAATGAGCGTTGGCAAGCTGTGGCGGTTGCCTCTGGGGTGAAATTGGAACCCTTTGTAGACAAAAGTCAACTGCAAAATGTCTCTTTGGCGGCAGCACAATTCAATGGTCGTCTCATCCTCTCAGGAAGCACAGCACCATTTAAAATTGCCACGGTTCGCAGTGATGGGGCAGGAGTTCAAATTGGTGGCGGTACAGTTGCAATTTCTAATATCCAACTGCAAGAGCAAAGCTTTTCTGCTCAACTTGTAGCTAATGATGTGCGGCTGGGACAAATATTGAAACAGTCTCCCCCAGCTTTAAATAATCCTTTGGCGGGAACGTTCCAAATCGCAGGGAACAGAGAGAATTTCAGCCTCAAAACCCTCAGTGGCAATGGTGAAGGTCGCCTTGCTATTGGCGGTGGCACGGTTACAGCGAAAAATATCCAAGTGGCTAATGGTGTTTATCAGGCGGAAGTGCAGGCTAAAAATGTACCTATGCAGAAGTTGGCAGCAGTACCAAAGCAGTTCCAAGGTGCGTTAACTGGTCAGTTCAACGTCGCGGGTTCTGTTGATTCTTTTAAACCGCAAACTATTCAAGCCAGTGGTCAGGCGCGGATAAATGTTGGAAGGGGAACGATTACAGCCTCTAATATTCAAGTGGCTAATGGTGTATATCAGGCGCAAGTTCAGGCTAAGAATGTGCCTATGCAGAAGTTGGCAGCAGTACCAAAGCAATTCCAGGGAGCGTTAACTGGTCAAGTAAACGTGGCGGGTTCTGTTGAATCTTTTCAACCACAAACTATTCAAGCCAGTGGTCAGGCGCAGATAAATGTTGGAAGTGGAACGATTACAGCCTCTAATATCCAAGTGGCTAATGGTGTATACCGGGCGCAAGTTCAGGCTAAGAATGTGCCGTTGCAGAAGTTGGCAGCAGTACCAAAACAATTCCAGGGAGCGTTAACTGGTCAAGCAAACGTGGCGGGTTCTGTTGAATCTTTTCAACCACAAACTATTCAAGCCAGTGGTCAGGGACGGCTGGATGTTGCAGGTGGAACGATCGCAGCTTCTAATATCCAAGTGGCTAATGGTCGCTATCAAGCTGTAGTTAATGCTTCTGGTGTGGAATTAAATCGGTTAAATCAGCAATTACGGGGTCAGTTTAGCGGTCAGTTACAATTAGTTGGCACGCTAGGATCTTCCAAATTAGCTGATGTGCGTGCTGCTGGACAGGTGCAATTATCCCAAGGTATTCCTGGTCTTGAGCAACCCTTGAGTGCTGCGATCGCTTGGAGTGGTGAAAGGCTGACCATTGAGCAAGCAACTGCTCCCGGTTTAAGTGTGACTGGTAACATATTAGCCAATGCCAAACAGGCAGGCATACCGGAAATTACTGCCCTAAATCTCAAAGTCCAGGCGCAGAATTACAACTTAAAACAGTTACCAATCAATCTTCCTAATCAGGTTGCTGTGGCGGGAAGAGTAGATTTTAATGGTCAAATCACTGGTAAGCTGCCCTTACCAAATGTGGTAGGGCAAATTAACTTACGAGACTTGGTTGTTCAAGATATTGCTTTTGAACCGTTGTTAACTGGAAACATCGATTCCGCACAGGGACGCGGTTTAAGTTTGAACTTGGCAGGTAAAAGCGTAGACCCGAAGGGGCTTCTCGGCAGAGATCGCCTCAACTTAAATTTAGATGCCAATAATCGCCCGAAATCTTTCTTAGTCAAATGGCAGCAAGCATCAGCCATAGGTAATGTTCAAGGGAATGATTGGGCACTGAAAGTTGCCAATTTCCCCTTACAAATATTGAATTTGACTCCGCCAGCAATTACTCGATTGGGTGCTGGTAAGATCGCTGGGTTGTTGACTGGGGATTTGCTGTTTAATCAGCAGACATTGGCAACAACGGGGAATTTAGCGATCGCCAATCCGCAAATTGGACTAGTTAAAGGCGATCGAATAGCTGCTCAATTCCGCTACAGTAACGGTAAAGCCACACTCGCAAGTAGCGAATTTATCAAAGGCAGCAGTCGCTACGCCCTTGTCGGGACTTTTGACCAAACTCCGAAAGGCCCTCAACTACAAGGTAAACTGAACGTCAAGCAGGGTCAAATCCAAGATGTTGTAGCTGTAGCAAAAGTATTTGATTTACAAAATTTGCCAGGTGGTTCCGCAGAAATCTACGGCACAGCAGCAGATCTAACCACCACCCCCCAAGGAGCGCCAAATCTACCCTTATTAACCCAAATCCAACGGTTTTCTGAAATTGAAGCTTTGGTAGCAGAAAAGGAACAACAACGACTTGATTCCACTCCCATACCAGATTTGGCAGACTTAAAGGGGACTTTCAACGGAGAAGTGGCTGTAAATACAGCTACAGCCAATGGATTATCAGTGGAATTTAATTTGAATGGAGAAAACTTTGCCTGGGGTAAAAAGGAAGAACGAAATCGTTTTTATACTGCCGACAAAGTGATTGCTGAAGGCAACTTTGAAAACGGTGTATTGAGTTTGCGACCATTACGCCTCGAATCTCAAAACAGGCTAATTGCCTTTACGGGTAACATTGGCGGTGATGAACAATCTGGTCAGCTGCGGGTGAATAATTTTCCAGTACAACTATTGAATAATGTTGTCAAACTGCCGGTTGGAATCACAGGTAATCTTAACGCTACAGCAGCTTTAGCAGGTAGTATTGCTAATCCCCAAGCTAGAGGGGAATTGCAAATCACAGAAGGAATGCTGAATCAGAGCAAAATAGAGTCAGCAACAGCAAGTTTCAGCTATGCCGACGGACGCTTAAACTTTAGTAGTACTGTAGCAGTTGGCGGGCCAAAACCTGTTGATATTACTGGCAGCATACCTTATAAATTGCCTTTTGCAACTGTTGCACCAGACAGCGATCAAATCAGTTTGGATATGAAGTTAGAAAACGAGGGATTGGCATTTTTAAACGCATTAACTAATCAAGTGGTATTTGAGAAAGGTGAAGGAGAAGTAGACCTCAAGGTGCGGGGAACATTGCAAAAACCCCAAGTAGATGGAATTGCTACTGTCAATAATGCTACTTTTTCAGCCCAGGCTTTGCCAGGTAAGCTGAGACGTGTCACAGGTAGAGTACTGTTTAATTTTGACCGCATCTCAGTAGAAAATCTTCAGGGTAGATTTAGTCATGGGAAGGTAGAAGCTGCTGGAGAAATTTCCATCTTCAACAATGAAAACGTAACTATTAATAATCCCCTGACTGTTAACCTCGATCAGCTAGCGTTGAATCTCAAAGGACTTTACCAGGGAGGCGCTAGCGGCAATTTGCAGATTACTGGTTCTGCCCTTAACCCCATGATTGGCGGTAGAGTAAATTTATTTGATGGTCAGGTATTGCTAGCAGAATCTACCGATGCCACGACATCTGCAAATACAAATAATAGTAGTTTTGGTGTATCACCCACAAAAGCCGATAAGCAGAGTAAACCTGAAATTGGGAATGGGACGGGAAATGCCAACGCCAGATTTAATAATCTAGATTTGGAACTAGGTAAAAACGTCCAAATTACCCGTGCCCCTATTCTCAGCTTCCGCGCCACTGGTAATCTCATCGTTAACGGCTCAATCAATCAACCTATACCCGATGGCACTATCCAGTTAGAACAAGGTGGAGTCAATTTATTTACTACCCAATTTAACCTTGTTCGTGGCTATAAACAGACCGCAACTTTTAGTCCTTCTCAACCCCGTGACCCCAACTTAGATATTCAGCTATTTGCCAAAGTACTGGATGTAACTCAAAGTAATGATTTCGGACGAGTAAATGCCACAGGTTTATCAGCCTTAGAGAGTGTTCGAGTCGAAGCCACTATCAACGGTTTAGCGAGCAAACTGAATGAGAATTTAGAATTAACAAGTAGTCCGTCACGTAGTCAAACCGAAATTGTTGCTCTTTTAGGAGGTGGGTTTGTAGACGCCCAAGGACGTGCAGACAGTACTTTGGGTCTGATTAACATCGCAGGTTCGGCTGTATTCAACAATTTTCAGTCAACTTTTAACCAAATTGGGAGTACTTTTGGCTTAAGTGAATTGCGGATATTTCCTACCGTTATTTCTGAGAATCCCGAAGCAGGAAGAAGCAATTCAACTTTGGAATTAGCAGCTGAGGCTGGGGTTGATATTTCTTCTAAGATATCCGTTTCCAGCATCAAAATTTTGACTACAAATGACCCATTCCAATGGGGTGTTAATTACCGGATAAACGACCAATTTCGTGTTCGTGCTTCCACTAACTTAACTGATGACAGTCGTGCAGTCGTGGAGTATCAGACCCGATTTTAAATAATTCGTAATTCGTAATTCGTAATTCGTAATTAAGTTTTGTGATGGGGATTTAGACCCCGACCCAAAAATTGCCGGTTATTGAACCGGGGGACTTAAACCCACGGAATTTGTTAAAATAATTGGTAATTCGTAATTCGTAATGACGCTCTCTACGAGATGCTAAAAGCGTAGCTTGCTTCCCTGAAAGGGTACGCTGACTCGCTAACGTAATTAAGTTTTGTGAAAGTTTCTGACGTTAAAGTAAAGGAGTCAGCAATCGCGAGACTCTCACGGCTAACTTAAACCAAAAAGGTTTTTTATCGTACTCATTAAGATCAACAGCAATACAGACGGCTAAATCATCCTCTAACATCTTTTTCACACTTTGGACAAACTGAGGCTCGGTAACAAAACCCATAACTTCAAAGTTTAGAGAAAAAGAGCGATTATCTAAATTCACAGTTCCTACTCCTGCGAGATTATCATCAACTACGATGATTTTCTGGTGCATAAACCCATTTTTATAACGATACAATTTGATACCGATTGTTTCCATTTCGGTGTAGTAAGAGAAGGAACATAAATAAACAAATAAGTGATCGGGTCGATTTGGTAAGATGATTCGTACATCTACACCTCGCATTGCTGCCAGTTTTAAAGCCGACAATGTTGCCTCATCTGGCACAAAGTATGGACTAGCAATCCAGAGGTGAGTTTGAGCTTGATTAATTAGTTCGACGAAAAAAAGCTTACAAGCTGGCAAACGATCTGCGGGGCCTGTAGGAAGTATAAATGCAGTTTGATTAGTTTCCTGATTAACTTTTACCTGCCAATTAACTTCGATTAGTTTTCGAGTCGCCCAATACCAATCTCGCACAAAGGAATTTTGCAGGCTTTGTACAGTTGGGCCTTCAAGCATCATGTGGGTGTCGCGCCAGGGACTCAAGCGAGGATTTTTTCCTAAATATTCGTCACCAATATTCAGTCCACCGACAAATGCTATTTCTCCATCCACCACCAAAATTTTCCGATGATTGCGAAAATTAAATTGGAGCCAATTACCTTGACCTTTAGTGGTGTTAAATGCACTGACTGCAATTCCATGCTGTTGTAGAGACTCGATATAAGGGCGAGATAGTTTCTTTGAACCAATTTCATCGTAGAGAAAGTAAATGCTGATTCCTTGCTTGGCTTTAGCAATCAACGCTTCTTTAAACTCATTACCTGATTGGTCATCGTTAATAGTATAAAATTGCAACAAAATATAATTTGTCGCTGCTGCAATCTTTTTTAGCATTGCTTCATAGGTTTGCTGACCATTAATCAGTAATTCGGCAGCATTCCCTGATGTGAAGGAAATATCTGTAAAAGTCTCCGCTAATGGTTGTAATTCAGCGAGATTATCGGGTGGCGCAACTTGAAATTTAATCAGTTCGTTATAAGTAGGATGTAAAAGCTTGTAGTGTTGGGCATAGACTGAGCGCAGTGTTTCAGCATATCCATGAAATTTAGTTCTTCCTAAAATCCAATACAACGGAATTGCTAGCCAGGGAAAGGTAATTAGAGAAATACTCCAGGCAATTGCCCCTTGGGAAGAACGCACATTCATCACTGCATGGGCTGCATGTATAACTCCCACGAGATGAACAACAACTGTCGCTGTGCTAAAAATTGCGAGAACACTACTATCTACAAGCATCTTAATTTTTTTGAGTATTGGTAAGTAGGTGGATCTAAATAAATGTAAGATAGTTCGTCATTGCGTTGGCGTAAGCCTTCCCGCAGGGTACGAAGTGTTCGCGGAGCATCTGAGTTGCAATCGCAAAGACTGAGATTGCCACGCTTCACTTCGTTCCACTCGTAATGACATTTTATATTTAATTGCGTCTACTTACTTATAAGTAAATTCTGCCAGCAATGGTTTGTGATCTGATGAACAAATTTCGTCTAGCACTTTTGCAGTGGCTTTCTTCACACTAATATCTCGGTAAAAGATATGATCCAAAGGGGGTGATAATAGGAAGCGTTTAATTTTATCCTGATGATGAGGTGCGAAAACTACAGGTGTTAACCCTAATTTAGTTGTTACTTGATTGAGGATAACTGCTCTTTTTCGACTCCAAGTATTAAAATCTCCTGAAAATATTAGTGGGCCACGATGTATAGATAACGCTAGCTCTAATTCTTGAAGTTGTATTTTAAATTTATTTAAATCTACAAAATTTATCAAATGGCTATTGATTGTCAAGAGAGTTGTGCTTTGTTCTGATAGCAGATACTCAGTAATTAAAGAAATTTTAGGAGTTCTCACAATCGGCTCATGATGTTGAGTAGTGATAACTTTTTTGGTAATTGGACTGATTGTAGCTGCTGTCAAAATCCCCGAATAGGTTTGATGATGAATATCTACAAAGTTAGGTGCAAAGCTCCAATTCATTTTCAGCCATTTTCCCCATTCCTCGGCTTCTAATTTTAGAGAAAACTCTTGTAAAAATATTAGATTTGGTTGATAAGTATCGATGATTTTTAAAAAATCTTTTACCCAAGTTTTATTATAGTTTTGTTTAGCAATATTCCAGCTAAGAACTTTAATTGATTTACTATCAATTTCTGTTTGGAGGGAATTATTTTTATCAATTGTCAGTTCTTGCAAACGCAGAAATCTATAACCTGGAATGAATCTTGTAACAAGAGTATTTACGTGTTCTTGAATATTAGACATCACTAATATTAATATGGATTTATTTTAGCTTAACGGCCCCTTCGGGGCGGGGAGTAGGGAATCGGGAATCGGGAGTAGGGAATATATGAGCAAGGAAAAAGATTTAAAGCCTTAGTTCGTCCCCCTGCGCTAACGCCCCTGGTGGGCGATAAAATCCTTGTATCGCATATTGGTTGAAACCCCGCCCGATGAAAAGCCTGCTTAGTTTCTTCCCCACTGCCGACTCCCCACTCCCGACTCCCTTTCATAATAATCAGTCTTGCATCTTGACGGCGATTTATTTTGAGGGGATTCACCTTTCGGTAGATTTAGACAGAATCATCAAAACTGTATATTTGGATGGTGTAACACATAATTTGCTAGAAAACCTCATGCCAAATCAGTAATTTATAATCAACAGATAAAATTTTGATTGAATTCTAGTTAATTTGTTCCTTAAGTTCCTCATAAGCCATGACATCCCCTGAGCCTCAAACTGATTTTGGAGAAAAAGCTCCACAAACCTCATTTGAGCCACCTTCTGGAAAACGGCGGTGGTTTTGGTTATTTTTAGCAGCACTACTATTGTTAGGGGGCGGAGCAGCTATTGTTTGGCGTTTGCTCACTCCGCAACAAAATTCAGCACCCTCAACTGCTAAGATTCAACCTCAAGGGGTAAGAGTCAAAATATCGACAGTCCAAAGCGGCATAATTGAGGAAAGTTCAGATTTTATTGCTAGCCTAAAATCTCAGCGCTCAATCACGCTCCAGCCGAAGATTCAGGGTCAAGTTACCCAAATACTTGTCAAATCTGGAGATCCAGTCCCCGCAGGAGCGGCAATTCTCCAAGTAGATCGTACACCACAGGCAGCGATCGCTCTTAACAATGTGCCTCAAGCATTTTTATTGCAACTGGCAAATGCCCGCGCAACACTCAAATCTCTGGAAGCAGAACGGCCATCATACGTTGCAAATGTGCGATTGTACCAGCAGAACTATGAAAAGTTTGTCAACCTAGCTGAACAAGGAGCCATATCTCGACAGACTAGCAATCAGTTTGCTGATAGGTTCGCCAATGCTAAGACTAGTCTTGATGCAATTGATTCCAGGATTCAAGCACAACGAGCCATCATCTTGCAAGCTGAAAAATCCTTACAGCAAGCTAATATAAATCAAACACAGCAGATCCAGTATGACAAAATTACCGCTCCCTTTAGTGGCACAGTCGGTAATATCGCTGTGAAAGTTGGTGATTTAGTTAATACTTCGACACAATTAGTTAATATCACCCAAAATCGACCTTTAGAAGTGAATATCTCTGTGCCACTACAGCAAGGGGCCCAATTGCGTAAGGGAATGCCAGTGGAGGTTATGAATACACAAGGTCAAAAGCTGGGTAGAAGTAGGGTATTTTTCATCGCACCTAGCGCCAGTAATGAAACACAAACGATATTAATCAAAGCACTTTTTGATAACCCTAACGGTCAATTACGGGCAGATCAATTGGTAAGAGCTAGAGTATTCTGGAATCAGCGCCCCGGAGTTTTAATCCCCACAACAGCAATGACTCGTATCGCTGGGGACACTTTTGTTTATGTAGTTGAAACCGAAAAATCCCCCCAAGGTATATCACAACAAGTAGCTCGACAAAGGCAAGTGAAGCTAGGCGAGATCAAAGGTAATAATTACCAAGTTATCGAGGGATTACAGCCAGAAGATAAAGTTATTATCTCAGGATTGCTCAATCTTAGGGATGGTGTTGCGATCGTTCCAGAATCTTAATGAAGGGAGTGGAGGATGAAGGAGATGAGGGTTCCTCTGTGCCTCTGTGGTTTATTTATTGAACCGCAGAGGCACAGAGAACACAGAGATAAGAGAGGAAATAATTTTTACAATTTCCCTGTGAATACCCTCTCAGCTGGGCCTGTCATGTAAACCCTTTGGTCTACTTCTGACCATTCAATTTGTAAGGGGCCACCTGGTAATTCTATAGTGGCAGTGCGATCGCATTTTCCAGTTAACACTCCAGCTACTAAGGAAGCGCAAGCACCAGTTCCACAAGCTAATGTAATTCCAGCACCTCGTTCCCATACCCGCATTTTTAGATAGTCACGGCGCACTACTTGAATAAATTCGGTATTTATGCGTTGCGGAAAAACTGGGTGATGCTCAAATTTCGGGCCGATGGTTTCTAGCTCAATTGCTGCGACATCTTCCACAAAGGTAATACAGTGGGGATTTCCCATACTTACACAAGTGACATCCCAAGTTTGCCCCGCCACCTCCAACGGCAAAGAAATGACTTTTTCTTCAGCAGGTGCAAGAGTGGTAGGAATTTCGCCAGCGAGTAACCTGGGTAAACCCATATCTACCTTTACTTGACCATTAGGAAGGATTTGGGGAATCATCACACCAGCTAGGGTATGAATGCGATATGTGATTGAGGATTGGGAAAATTCTTGCCCAGTCACCAGTCTCTCTAAATCTGCTAAAAAGCCCGCTAAACAGCGAATGCCATTGCCACACATTTCCGGTTCGGAACCATCAGAATTAAAAATCCGCATGGTGTAATCAGTGCCGTTTTCACCAGGTAGGGCAAAAATAACACCATCAGCACCGATACCAAAATGGCGATCGCACAACTCGATCGCTTGCTCTGGGGTCAATACAGGTAAAGATGACGAGCGATTGTCAATCAAAATAAAGTCGTTGCCTAGACCATGATACTTAGTAAATTCGATTGCCATTTCTTCAAGGATGAATTATCAAGGATTAGTTACTCTTTATTTTGCCTTGTAGGTTCATCTTTACTAAAAATGCTTACCGAATTTGACACCACTTTACCCAGTATTAAACAAGTCCAAAACCTGATTAAACAAACAACGCCAGTAGAGTTAAAGCTGCTAACTCAGGATGTAATCACAGGAAAGGTTTTATGGCAAGATCCACAGTGTATCTGTGTTGTTGATGAAAACAGTCAGCAAACCATTATTTGGAAACAAGCGATCGCTTATATTAAACCCAAGAGTTAGTCATTTGTCCTTTGTCCTTTGTCCTTTATCCTTTGTCCTTTGTCCTTTGTGAATAACTAATGAATGACTAATGACTATTCTCGCCAATTATCTATAGGCAGGGACTCTTTGAGAATTTCTGCCTCACCAGCTTTCACTACTGGAACAGAAAGGGGTACTGAATTGGCGATCGCAAATAACTGCTCTAGTTGACTCAGACCTGACAAGTTACCACATAATAATACTTGGTCGCTAACTCGCAAATCCATACCGCCATCAGGATAGCGGATAAACTTGCCATCTCGCCGGATCGCCTGTACTTGCACTCCATATTGCTTGCCGATATCTAAATCTGCAAGAGTTTTACCTAGTGTTGGCGCATCTGCATTGACTGTAACCCACTGACAAGCACTATTTTCTCCGGGTACAGCCGCTTGTCCCTTGGCGAATTCTGCTAAAGCTGCCAGTTCTTCATCTGCTCCCACAACCAGCAAGCGATCGCCTTCTTCTAATTTGGTTTGATTATTGGGATAATCGATTTCATCGCCGTTAGCGCGGCGAATTGCCATTAAACTAGCTCCTGTTAAGTAGCGCATATCTGCTTCTTCTATGGTCATGCCAATTAAAGGCGAAGCATCTGGGAGAGGATACCAGCGCTGATTTAAATCGAGAGTTGCTTGGCGCAAATCACGAGCAACTTCAGTTGCAGAACGTTCTGGCCGCAAATCTAAATAATGATCGTTGCGGATTTGCTGCATTTCTCGTTGGACATCTGCTGGTGACAACAAGCCTAAGCCAGTTAATAAATAAGTTGCCATTTCTAAACTGGCTTCAAACTCTGGTTGCACAACTTCCCTGGCTCCTAATTGATACAGCACTTCAATATTTTTATCCTGGGTAGCACGGACAACCAAATCTAATTCTGGGTGCAATTCCAAAGCGCGTTTCAAGCAAAGACGGGTACTCATGGGGTCTGGGAGTGCGATCGCCATTCCTTTGGCATGATTCACGCCGGCAGTTTCCAGAACATGTAAACTCACGCAATTACCATATACATAAGACACCCCAGCCTCACGCAACTGCTGAATTCTGCTCTCCGATTGGTCGATTACTACCACAGGTAGGTGATGTTGCTGCAACAACTTCACCAAATTCTTACCCACTCGTCCATAGCCACAAACTACCACATGGTCTTTGAAGGGCAAATCTTCCGATACATCTAGCGCCTCATCTTCTTCTAAATATGGTTTCAACCAAGGCATTGATTCGGCAAAGTTAAATAAAAATGGCACTAACCGCAGTACAAAAGGAGTCAGCATGAGAGTGACTGCGGTGGTTCCCAAAATTAATAAGTATACTTGTCGCGACACCAGCCCCAAAGACTGCCCTTCACTAGCAAGAACAAAGGAAAATTCCCCAATTTGCGCCAGCCCCAAACCGGCGATTATGGCTGTTTTCAAAGGGTAGCGGAATAATTTCACTAGGGGCGTGATAATCAAAAATTTACCGACGAAAACTATTGCCACCAACCCCAAAATCAATTCTAGGTTGTTCCACAAAAACACTGGGTCAATTAACATCCCAATGGCGGCAAAAAATAAACTGGCAAAGATATCTCGCAGTGGTTCCACATAAGTCAGGGTTTGATCGGCGTACTCCACCTCAGAAATCATCAAACCCGCGACAAATGCCCCCATTTCAATGGATAGCCCCAAATGCTCTGTCAATAGAGCAATGCCCAAACACAGTGCTACAACTCCTAATAAGAATAGTTCTTTACTTTCGGTACGGGCTAACAGTCGCAATAAAGGCGGTATCAGCCAAATCCCCGCAGCGATCGCCCCAGCAGCAAATAAACCAATCAAAGCTAGCGCCGTTAGCACGGCGATACCAATGGTTTCTGCTGGTTGGTTGAGGGCTGGTAAAACTGCTAACATCAGCCCTAGTGCCAAGTCCTGTACTACTAAAATTCCCAGCATCACTTGCCCGTGGGGCGTTTCTGTTTCGTTGCGCTCCATCAAACACTTGAGAACAACGGCTGTGGAAGACAAAGACAGAATACACCCTAAAAACATACCTTTAGCAGGTAAAGTTCCCCAGGCTCCAGTTAACCCACAGATTGCAACTGTGACTAGAATTGTCAAAGCAATCTGGAGTCCACCGCCGCCAAGTGCGATCGCTTTTACCTTCTTGAGTTCCGCAAAGGAAAATTCCACACCCAAAGCGAATAACAAAAAGGCGACCCCGAACTGTGCCAGAGTCTCTACTTGAATGACTTCTTTAATCAATCCCAGTCCGGCTGGCCCAATGATCATGCCGCCAATCAGATATCCTAGCAGCACCGGTTGTCGCAGAAGTGCTGCCAACAGTCCACCACAGGCTGCAACGGCTAGAACTGAAACTAAATCAACAATTAGCCTAAAATCTTCTTGCACCAGTTTTAAAAGAACTATTAATTAAGACCTATTAATTTAGGATACAAAGTTTTATGGCCTCAAACAGCTTGTTTGGGAAAAGGGCATTGGGGATTGGGGATTGGGGATTGGGGATTGGGGATTGGGGATTGAGGATTGGGGATTGGGGATTGGGGATTGGGGATTGGGATTGGCGATTGGCGATTGCGATTGGCGATTGGGCATTGGGCATTAGACATCTCCGAAAAAGAATGTAGAGAGGTAGCAATGCTACGTCTCTACAAGAGTTCTGGATAACGCACATTTAATTTCTGGAGATGTCTATTGGGCAGGAGAGAATGATTTTACAGCTATTTTCAGGTAATAAATATAGCGGTTCTTAATTCCTACTCCCGCCCCAACGGGGCTTGGTCAACTTAAACAAAATTGAAATTTGCTCTGGCTCTCTCAACTGTGCTAGTATTGCTGCCTGTTATCCATCTACAGTATTTATCAATGCAGCCATCAAATTTGGAAATTAATAGAAACTTCTGGGACGAGTATGCTAAACAGTGGAGTAAATATAATTTTCAAATTCCTAACGATCAAATTTCACAGCCTGAAAAAGATTCTTCCATAAATTATTTAGGTGATGAATGGGGGACGGCAGAAGATGTGGAAGAAATTATTAGTGAATATATTTTCCCATTTTTAACTAAAAACAGCACAGTTGCAGAGATAGGTGTTGGTGGTGCTAGAATTGCAGCTAAAGTAGTTGAAAATGTCGAAAAGCTATACTGTTTTGATGTAGCACCAGCAATGCTAGATAAGGCGAAAGAAAGGATTGGACACTATCCTCAGGTTGAGTTTCATTTAATGGAAAACTCTGAATTTGAAGCCGGGTTGGGTGAAAAATTTGATTTCATATATTCTTTCGATGTTTTTGTACATTTGGATCTACCAACAATTTGGAAATATTTAAACAGTATTTATAAAATACTCAAAGAGGGTGGGAGAGCTTTTATTCATACCAGCAGTATAACCACACCAAATGGTTGGACAAGGTTTTGCAGCAAAGCAGATAGTGAACAATTGTATTATCCAACTTCACCAGAAGCAATTAAGTGGCTCATAGAAAAGGCAGAGATGACTGTGATTAAAGAGTCTATGCCAGATGGAAATAACTTTTATCTGGAACGTGATTATTTGGTGGTAATACAGAAATAGCTCAACTTTTGATCGCAAATCGTGGGTTATGCTCGAATACAATTATAACCATGCGATCGCCTCTCTTTCTACCCTGTAAATGCTTCTAATTCTCGCAAAGCCCACTAGTACCGCAAGGCGGAATTCAAAATGACGCTCGTAGACTCGCTAACAAAATTCAAAATTCAAAATGAATACAGCGTAAGGTTTTCAGGGACTTAGAATGGTATATATATTTACGCCGTGCTGTACTAGTACCGAAAGATTGCGGGCTTTCAGACTAAAATTTTTGTAATAATTTCATCTTTATTGCCAGTTGCAAAATTAGCAAAGTGCTTTGCTAAAGGTGGTACAACTACTAAGGGATTGCTAAATCCAGAGAAAATATGAACGCTTTCAAATCCTGGAATAGCACCAATTAAAGGGAGTCTATTATTACCAAATGCCACTAAGCAGTGATACCAAGTCCCTGGTAAATTCTCCAATGCTGGTAAAATTTGACCAGCACTTCTTCGCAACCATTTTTCGCTTACCTCTGAGTTTACATTGGCATGAGGATCTGCGATCGCACGGCTAATTTGACCGATGCGGATACTACCATCTTGAAACTGGATTGCACCCGCATCTAAAATTGGTGGTACTAACTCATTTCCAAATTCATCCCATAACGCATCAACTTTAGTCGATTCAGCTTCTAGTTGAAACCATTGCATATTAGCTGGCATAACTAAGGTACGTAACCTGACATCAACGGGTGGGGTTTCAATAATTTCTGCGTGGGTGAAATATAACTTAATGGAAATACCAGCAGATTTGAGAAGCTGGCGGCTGAGTCCACCTGCACAAATGACAACGTTAGCACTGTGAAAAGTTGCAGTGGTGGTTTTAACACCATCTTGTAATACTTGCAAAACTTGAGAAATCTGTATTTCACCCCCAGCCCGTTCAAAAGCTTGGATGTAGGCTTGTGCGGTTTTTTCTGGGTGAATATGACCGTGTTTAACAGTTAAAGCCCCAGATATCGCCTCTCGATTTAGCAGTGGTTCCAACTCACAAGCTTCTTGAACACTGAGTAAACGAGGGGGAATGGCAAAATGATTATATGATGCAGCAGTTGCTTCTGGGTCAGAATCGGCTGAAATAGTTAGTAATAAATCTAACTCCCGAAATTGGATATCAGCGTCTAACTCTTGAGCTAGGATATGGTAACGTGCGATCGCTTCTTCGCACAATAGCCGAGTTAGTGGTGTAGTACCCGACCAATAGGCAAGCCCACCATAACTAGAGCGAGTTGCATTCTGTGATGTACTATATTGCTCCAACAAAAGTACAGAAAGGCCAGTTTTAGCCAATTCATAAGCGAGTGCAGCACCCGTAATTCCACCACCAACCACAATCCAGTCGTAGGTTTTCATATTATTAAATGTCTTTCTTAATTACGAATTACGAATTACGAATTACGAATTAGCATAAGTTGCTTGTAAACGAGTTAAAAGATATTCTCCCGCAAGGATAGGGCGATAAATAGGCGATTGTTCTTTCTGGCAACTTTCCAGACAAGCAATTTCTGTATCATCATTAGGATGACAGAAAAAAGCGATAGAATATCGGGACTGGTTCACCTTATTATCGCTGGGAATCATCACTCGATGTTTGGTTGAGCAAAATATATCATTTGTCCACCGTTGCATTAAATCACCAGTATTGACTACTATAGTATCAGGAATTGCAGGTGCGGCAATCCACTCTCTAGAAGCTGTCTGTACTTCTAACCCACCAACATCATCTTGGAAAAGTAGGGTAATACTGCCATAATCGGAATGCTCACCAGCACGCACTTGTCCAGGTTTGGGTGGTATTTGTAATGGCGGATAATGTAATAGTCGCAAAGTATGATTTTGTTGATTGTGTCTGATAGTAAAATAATTTTCTGGTAATTCCAACGCCAAGGCATAAGCTTGTAATATCGTGTTGGCAAGTTGTGTGCAACTATCATAAAAGGTGACAATAGAAGCATCTATTGTTACAGCCGCTTGTTTGTTTACATTTAACGCCTCTTTCAAGTCGCCTGGTTTCTTGGGGTCAAGACATTCTCTCTCAATACCAACGTAACCCGTATTACTAAATTCATCACTCCAAGCTTGCTTTTGCTTAACTTCTAAAGGTAAATTAAAGAAATATTTGCTGTGATTGAATACTCGCTTGATTAGGTTTTGTGATATTCCCAAATTTTGCAAGTACATGAAACCAATTTCATGACAAGCTTGATAAATTCGTTTGATAACAACTTGCCGAGTTGCTGTATTACCATGAGTAAAGGCAGTTAAATCAATTACTGGAATAGTGACCATTGATATTTGTATCTTTTTTATAAGAAGAATTCAGAACTCAGGAGCGGAGCCGGAGACGCTCCGCCTCCGGTCAGAATTCAGTATGAATTCTGTACGACTGGGTAATGAATATTGGTTTAAAACCGTACAACTCTTAGAGACGCTACCGCGAACGTCCCGCTACGCGCTTTCGCCCGCAAGTGGCGCGAAACTAGTATTAACTTTTTTTACTCATTTAAAACTCTATCCCTTCCTTACGGGATGCTGCGCGTAGCTTGCTTCCCTGTAAGGGTACATGGGTAGAGAATTCTGAATTCTGTTAGCGCAGCGGGGCGTAGCCCATTCTGAATTCTGACTCCTTTTTATTTTAGTTTAGGTTACTTTAGTTATTATCTGACTATATTCAGTCACAGCATCATATTGGTCAGACATTCTCGCATATTGTGCTAATAAATCCAAATCTAAGTTAGGCAATAAAGTACTTTTAGAGACTTTTATATAGCTGTCACTTTGCAAACAATAAACTGATAATAAACCATCTTCCCAAAACCAAACTTCAGGTACTCGCAACCGTCGATAAATTTCTAGCTTATTAATTCCGCCACTCGTAACAGTTATTTCCAAAATTAAATCAGGAATAGATTTTTTTGTGCCTAAATTATAAGACTCATCTGGTTCTCGTCGAGTTTTGTCTTCCTGTTTACCTATAGTTGCACTTCCCCGTCCATAAAACCGGATCTTTTTCGTCCGCATATAGACTTCCAGCAACATCGCCAGAGTTTTTTTACTATCCTCGTGGTCGTCAGAAAGTGGGGACATAATTTCGAGAATATTATCTAAATAAGTTAGTCGCGCGCTTGTCCCTGCAAGGGTGACATCAAGCTGTTCTAATTGTTCCCAACTAACATTGTGCAGAAGAACATAGGAAGTCTTAGCAGTCGTAGGGTTTTCCAGGACAGGGGAAGACATAAGTTAAACCTACATTAGTGGCTTGTTTCTATCATAGAACTGAGATGCCATAAATCTAGATAATCAAGATTAATGTGCGATCGCGGCAATTATTCCGGCGTTAGCCGAGCTTACCGTTCGCGTAGCGTCTCGTTGGCGCAGCCTCTCGTAGAGAAGAGAAGTTATCGCTTTTGCTGTTCTACTTGCTGGACTCTCAGATCCCCGACTTCTCAAAGAAGTCGGGGATCTGAGTCTCTCGAATGATTTAGGACTGCTATATGAGAATATCTACCTATTATGCCGCTCTAAGATTTTGTGTTGGCTGTTCTCACACATCTATATAATAAAAAAAAAACAGTTATGATGAGCGATAACTATATTTTGAAACGTATACATACATACAGACACCAAATCCTAAGAGAAAATAAAGAAATCTGTATTTCGCCTATCCAAATAATAAGATAATAATAGTAATAGGAGATACAGAATATTGATTTATAGCCTCATCTAACTGATGTTTGAGTGCATCTGAGTACAGCTTAATATATTGCAAAATATCTTGATGAAATCTTAGCAAATGCTTACGGGTAAAGTTTCTTGTAGCGTGAACAGAAATTCTTAACCCCTGCCCCAAAAATACTAGTACCCCTATCGTTAAATACTAGCGCCCCTATCCCCAGACAAATTTTAAATTTATCTGTGGTAGGGGTTTTGGCGTTTGAGTACAACCTTAATCAATCCAATAAATCCAATCAGCACTGGGTTTTCTATCGAGTTGGATGTCACCTGATATAAGCATAAAAATAGCAGATGACTCTTTTACCAGATAGACATTACCGATGCAACAGTCTTTAGACAGTATTAGCGATCGCCAGACTACCAAAACGCAGGATTCTGCCCATACATCCATGCTGAAAAATCTCCTCTCTGGCGTTTTTTTTGAGCCATTATTGAGTGATTTTCGCATTATTTTTGAGCGCGATCCAGCAGCACGGAATTGGCTAGAAGTGGTGTTTTGTTATCCTGGATTGCACGCACTATGTTTGCATCGTCTTGCTCACTGGTTACATTGTCGAGGTGTGAGTTTTATCCCCCGCTTAATTTCTCATTTAGGGCGATTTTTGACAGGAATTGAAATTCACCCAGGTGCAGAGATTGGTCAGGGCGTGTTTATCGACCACGGAATGGGGGTTGTGATTGGCGAAACTGCGATCGTCGGCGACTATACACTGATTTATCAGGGCGTCACTCTTGGCGGAACTGGTAAAGAAACTGGTAAGCGTCATCCCACAGTGGGCAAAAATGCCGTGATTGGGGCGGGTGCGAAAGTTTTAGGTAATCTACAAATTGGCGATCGCGTCCGTATTGGCGCAGGTTCCGTTGTCTTGCAGAATGTCCCCAGCGATCGCACTGTGGTGGGAGTTCCGGGCCGAATTATTTCTCGGAACGATAACGCCAGCCTTTCTCCTTTAGAACATGGCAAGCTACCCGATGTAGAAGCAGACGTGATTCGTTCTTTGCTCTCGCGCATTGAAGAACTCGAAAAACAACTGCAAACTTTAGGCGTTAAGAGTCATTAGTTATTGGTCATTGGGCATTGGGCATTTGCAAAGGACAAAGGACAACTGACAAAGGACAAAGGACAAATGACAAATCACGTTTTGCAGATTCCTTTGAGCGATCGCTGGCGAATCTATCACCGATTGCAAGAGTTAAAAATTAAGAGCTACTGTCCCCCCGATGGTTCTTTGCGAGTGCAAGTGAACAATCTGCTAGAGGTCATTCTGATTCGCAGTATAGTTATGCAATTTCTTGCCTCTCGTCACGAATTATTAGAGTGGCTAGAGCGTTGCTGGCTTTACAGTAATGAATCTTGAGTTTTTGCGTCAGACCTAATTCAGAGACGATTAATCTTGAATTCATGACGTAAAGACTGTACTTTATCCTTTTTGTTCATAGATGCACAAAGCTCAAATAGGTTTAGAGTTTGAAGCTACTGTACACTAGCAGAATTTGTTGCAGACTGAGATGGAACAAATGGATTTGATATTTTATTGAATCTGCTAAATCTGAAATTCCCCTGACATATAGCAACAATTAAAAATACGAAATTCCTAAATAAAAATTGGAACTTCTGATTTTTAAGTTTTTCCCAAATTAAGAAATTGAAAGTTCAATTATGGCGACTCGGAACAGAGATATAAAACTCCTCAATTTTTTGCACAATGAACTTGAACTTTCAAATGCTGATATTGCTGTAGCTCTGCGACACCGTGAATTAGAAAATGGCCCACTACCGATGCTTCTCTGGCAGTATGGTTTAGTTGACTTGGAGCAGCTAGGAAAGATTTTTGATTGGCTAGCAGACCACAGTTAGCTAATTTGCACCCTTTAGCTTTGAGTACCATTACCTGCCTAAATACACCCAAATGCACTACAAAAAACGAGGTCACGAAAATGATTACATCCTTAATTGCTGGATTTTGTGTATTACTTTGTTCAGGATTTGCTAATAGCTATATTAGTTCATTGCTACTCAAAGATGTTTCAACTGACATCGGTAAAAACGATTAGTAAATTATACATTGTTTTAGTTCCCTGCCATACAGATGTGATGCTGCTAATAGGTCAATAATTAAGGATCATGTATCCTACATTATGAATTGTGATATTTTTAGCATTTACCATCACTAGGGATTGTAGAGAGAAAGGATATTAAGAATACTTCCAAGAGAGGGATATTTGCAATGAATCAAATCATCATTAATGACACTACACTACGTGATGGTGAACAAGCAGCAGGTGTTGCCTTTACCCTACAAGAAAAAGTAGCGATCGCTAAATTTCTCGATGCTATTGGTATTCCAGAATTAGAAGTCGGGATACCGGCAATGGGTGACGAAGAAACACGTGCGATCGCCGCAATTTCTAATTTGGGTTTACAAGCAAAACTCTTGGGCTGGAACCGCGCTGTCATCTCAGATATCAAGGCTTCCATCGCCTGCGGTCTGAACCGGGTGCATATTGCTATTCCCGTCTCTGGTATCCACATTGCCACTAAATTTCATGGTCAGTGGCGAGTAAGTTTACAGAAACTCAAAGACTCAATCAACTTCGCTCTCGATCAAGGTCTTTGGGTAGCAGTTGGCGGAGAAGATTCTTCCAGGGCTGATGAAAACTTCCTCTTAGATGTAGCACTTTATGCCCAAGAATGGGGTGCATCCCGCTTTCGTTTCTGCGACACTGTAGGAGTTCTCGACCCCTTCAGCACCTACACCAAAGTCCAACGGCTGGTTTCAGCGTTGACGATTCCCTTAGAGATACATACGCATAATGATTTTGGTCTAGCAACTGCCAACGCCCTTGCGGGTATAAAAGCTGGAGCATCATCAGTGAATACCACAGTCAACGGATTAGGTGAAAGGGCGGGAAATGCAGCATTAGAAGAAGTTGTCATGGCAATCAAACGCATCTACGGCGTTGATTTGGGCATTGACACACCCAGTTTGCTGGAACTGTCTCAACTAGTTGCAGCCGCATCAGGAGCCGATGTACCACCTTGGAAAGCGATCGTTGGCGAAAACACCTTTGCTCACGAATCTGGCATCCATGCTCACGGGGTACTGCAAAACCCCATTACCTACGAACCATTTGCACCCGAAGAGGTGGGTTGGGAACGGCGTTTAGTAGTAGGTAAACATTCTGGACGGCATTTAGTTGCTAACTTGCTAGAACAGCATGGAATTTTCTTGAACTCCCAAGAAACCCAATCTGTTTTAGACGCAGTGCGCCATCAATCGGTACAGAAAAAACGCAGTTTGACGACAGAAGAATTATTGAATTTGGTCAGGGAACAGAGGTACTCTCATGCAACGCGATGAATTAGAACTAAACTTGCCACCTGCTTTTGAAATTGGTGAAAAAGTCAGAGTTCGTAAACTGCTAAAAAACGATGGTACTTTTCCTGGTAAGGAAGTCGGCCAAGTTTTAGTAAACAAGGGAGATATCGGTTACATAGCGAGTATAGGCACATATTTGCAGACTTCCTATATATATGCTGTGCATTTCTTAGAAACAGGCTTCGTCGTCGGCTGTATGAAAAAAGAACTAGAATCTGTTGAGGAATCTCATGAAAGTAATGCTACGCATGAATGACGCCGGTACTTTAGTAGTTTACGTTGCTAAAAAAGACCTGGAAGAAGAAGTCGTCAAACAAACTGATGGAACTGATGGCAAGATTCTCACCCTAGCAAATGGTTGGGAATTAGAATTTCGTGATTTGCCAGATGCAGCAAATTTACCTCAAACTGTAGAAGCTAAACGCCTAGCTTAACAAGAATAGGGAGTAGGGAGTGCGAATTTTAGATTTTAGATTTTGGATTTTGGATTAAATTTCAATCTAAAATCTAAAATTGAATTGACCCATGCCCAATGCCCCATGCCCAATGCCCAATTCCCAATAACTTTTTATCAATCATGGGTGACAAGTATTTGACGTTATCAGAATTGAACCTTGAGGGACAGTTACTAGGTTTTCTTGGTGGTGAACCAGGAAAATATAAATACTTGCAATTGGCAGTTCCATCTGGAAATGTAGACATTAAACTGCCTAAAGAATTGCGCCGTTTACTAAGTTCATCTTTAGTTCCTGGTCAGCAAATTCGCATTTGTGGTCATAGTAAGGTAGACTCGCGCACAAGTAAAATTAAAATTAAAGCCTATCGGGTGACACCAATTGATGCGTGTCCAAAGCAAGATTTACCACCTCAAAGCAAAGCGAGGATTATGGTATGTCAAAAAGGCGGTTGTCTGAAACGTGGTGGTAAAGGGTTATTATCAGAATTAGAAAAAACTTTGTGCGATCGCGGTTTATTAGACAAAGTTACCATTGAACATACCAGTTGCCAAAAATGCTGTAGCAGCGCCCCCAACTGTGTTTTACACCTTGGTAAAAAGAAATACAAGAATATTCATCCTGAAGCGATCGCATCTTTGCTAGAAAGTCATTTAACCTAAGAGTACTAAGCTTTTCTACCTATTCTTAAAATAATACGCAACTTTGTAGGGGTAAAATTTTTACCCCTATTTGTTGTTGCTATTCTCTGCTAATGATGCCATAAACTAGTACCGCAAGTCAAAAATCACGCATAATTGTATTCCAAGCTCTTGCCCCATTTGAAACGGTATCTTTATTGCCACCGTGCTGCACTAGTACACCACGGCGTAAATAGACATACCATTCAAAATTTCTGAAAACCTTATGCTCTATTCATTTTGAATTTTGAATTTTGAATTCCGCCTTGCGGTACTAGTTCTAAGTAGGTTTGCAAAAAAATCCCAAATCTGCAAAAATTATGATTAATTTATATTGATTTATATAGTACATAAGTCCTATAAATATGCTAAGTTCGTAAAAAAATCCCAAATCTGCAAAAATAAGGGTTCCATTCCTCGTAAATAAGGAGTATTTAGCATCGGTAATAGAGCGTAGACGCAAAACACAATTATAAATTTTTCTGCCAACCTAGCTTAGGGGAAATATGAATAATTCTCATAACATAAAAAAAAACCAAATATTGTTAGGTCTTGCCATAGTTTTGTCATTAATATTATGTGGAGAATTAGCACTTAGAGCCTATTCTTATAATCTTCATGCTTTAGCTAATTCCACAGGTGAATATATCCCTGATTTTTCTAAACCTTTTGACAGACGAAGAACAGTTTTAGAATACTTTTGTTTAAATATTATATATATCCTGTGGTTAATAATAAATAAAAATCAAAAACCAGATATAAATTTTATAAAAATACTCAGAAATAGTTTATTCTTTTTATTAATTGCCTTCATAAGTTATCCAACAACTACCGATATTAATTTATATGTGCATTATGGGTTGATGAATTTAAATGGAATTAACCCTTTTATTAATCCTGCAAGCGCATTCACTTCCAAGTTGTCTTCATTTCTTGACTGGAAACAGACTTCAACTTATGGACCTGTATCTCAAATATTTTTTACATTTTCCGCTATTTTCGTTGCAATTACTCCCAGCTTGGGAATTTATGTATTTAAATTAATATGTCTTTTATTTCATATATTAAATGCTTACTTAATATGGCAGCATTTAAAAAGCTCTCCTCATAAAGTTAATATAACAATTGCATATTTAGTTAACCCATTTCTGCTCTATGAGCAGGTTATCAATGGACATGTTGATGTCTTTATTTCTACAGTTTTAATTATTTTAATAATCTGCCTGAAAAATCGTGATTATCTAGCTGCGATCGTTACAGCTTGGATTGGTTTTCTAATTAAAACTTTACCAGTTATTTGGTTGCCTCTAATTTTTGTTTACTTAATTAAACAAAAACGTTGGAAAACTTTATTCAATGCTATTTGTATCTCTCTAGCTATAATTTTGGCAGCTTATTTTATAGCTTTACCTACAGTAGATGCTTGGAAAAGCCTTTCAAATCCTGGAGTTGAAGGACAAACATTCGGCTCATTATATGCTTTGTTTAAAAAAATCATAAATTTGAAACCTCTCCACTTTTCTCTAAGTTTGCAAGAGAATCTATACTCAATATTTAAACCTATAATGTTTTCTATATTTCTAGTTTCTTATTTGATTATTCTCGTAAAACCATATTTTAAAAAAAATTATTCGGAAACGGATTTTAGTATAAATATAGGATGGATTACCTTAATATTATTTATTTTTGCTGCTCCTTGGTATTGTTCTTGGTATTCTTCTGTGCTGCTAGGAGTTGTAGCTTTAAACATACATTCAAAAAGATTCGTGATTACTACCATCCTATTTTCTCTTATTCCAACAGCAGGTGTGGGTGTAACGGTTTTACCAGCCTTAGCAGCAATTCTATTTTGGTTTGCGCGTGATATCCAAGCTCAAAAAAAATTGGTGTAAGGATTCAGGGCATTGCTGATTCTAAGTTTAATCAGTCTCAACATAATTAGCGTGTTATCGAATTTTAAAATTAGAATAAATATTTTCTGTAAATATACTGAGTCAGCGAGTGAGAGGGAGTAAGGGAAAAATAATAACTCCTAACTCCAAACTCCAAACTCCAAACCCCAAACTCCTAACTCCTAACTCCTAACTCCTAACTCCTAACTCCCCTCATGTCCCCGGTAAATTTCGCAAACGCTCATCCAAATGACTACGGTCTGCCAAAACCTTTAACAGTGGCCCATGCGAGGTAAATTCTACAATACTGACCGAAGCAACAGGGCATCCCAAACGAAAACGGAAGCGTCCCACATCAATCCCTAGTAAACTAGACAAAATAATTCTGATAGTTGCCTTGTGAGAAACCACTAACACATTGCCACTGCTGTAAAGATGTTTGATTTCTTCAATTACCTGTATGGCGCGAGAAGCAATTGTCACCCCCATTTCTCCACCAGTTGGCCCATTCCAAGCCGGATCTGCTGACCAACGAATATAATCATCGTGATATTCACGGCTAATTACTTCTGGGGTTTTTCCTTCCCACAAGCCATAGTTGATTTCCTTCAGACCATCTCTAAATTGTGGTTCTATCCCGATTGCTTCAGATAAGGGTTTTGCTGTCAATACAGTTCGCCGCATTGGACTACAAAATATTGCTGTCCAATCCATAGAACTATATGCAGATGCAAAAGCCTTTGCCATCTCCAAGCCTTCTGGGGTAAGTTCTGAGTCTATGGAACCGCAAAAGGAATTATTGCGACTGCATTCGGTCTGTCCGTGACGGAGGAAATAAAGAGTTAGGCTCACGGTATATTCTCATCAATGATAAATTTAACGACGTTAACAATCAGATGTAGCTGAAGATAATCAATGCCCGTGCTATGTTACTACAATTTCACGATATTTGGAATAATCTTCAGATCGCCTGACTTTGCTCTCTTGACATTTATTTAGAGACGGTATCTCATCAAATCAAGCGGCGTAGCAGGTGAGCCAATAAAAATTCAATCGTTCAAGCAAAGTGATGAAACAGCTTGATGTGTAAGCATTTTGAGCAGTTAATATCCTGCCATCAAAACCCATTATCTGAAATCAACTATTAAAGTACTTGACATTAACCCAGGAGTTACTGCTATATTAACTAGAGTAATGTTGTTGGGGCGTAGCCAAGTGGTAAGGCAGCGGGTTTTGGTCCCGCCATCCCTAGGTTCGAATCCTAGCGCCCCAGTAATTCTAAAAGACAGGCTTCACAGTTTGTCTTTTAGAGTATTTAATCAAATTTTTAAGATTAGTCTCAAGGCATCTAGTTCTGTAAAAGTTATTTGTCAGAAGATTTGAGAGCTTGATCTAGAGTTTGCCGAGCTAGTTCTGCTTTAGATCGCGCTTCCTGGTAACGCACATTAGCTTGAGCAAAATTTTTGAGAACTTTAAAACCTTCCTTGAGTCGAGTAATTTCCTCTTCAGTCACTAACTCATCGCTGAACAGAATATCAACAGCTTTGCGAATTTCCAACGCTTCCGCTCGTGACTCCTGCACTTTCAACTTGAGCGTGGCTAGGTTACTCAAAACCTGGACAGCTTGTGTAATGGTATCCTCACCACTAGCAGTATCAATAGTTGACTCCTTAACCTCAATCAATTGTTGAGGGCCAAATCCTTCTTCCAGTTCTGTGGGTAGCTTACCTGCATCCATCAGTTCCATCAGTTGATCCATTGCTTTATCACGGGCTTTGGCTGAATCTTTTCCAGAAACAGTAAGGATAATTTCTGGGCTTTGCGCGAGAGTATATTGAACCATATTTGAGCAGAAAGTTTGCTGGTTAACCAAGCTGAGGCAAACAATTATAACATATTGCGTCTCAGGTTATTTGCCGGCTCATCGACTTTAGTATCGGTTTGCCAAATATATAGAAATATGTGGAAATATTATTTCCTTCTTTATTTTTACCTTTACCAAGTCCCTCAAAATAAAACTTTATACTTAAGAAAAGGGAATATTTTCAACAGGAGAGGAGAGCAATGGCTCCCAGTCCCACCATCATGCAGGCTGTGGAACAACTGGGCTACCGTGTCACCGTTGGTGATGTGGCAACTCAGGCAGGATTGAATGTCGCGGAAGCTAATCAAAGCTTGTTAGCCCTAGCATCTGATGCTGGCGGACATTTGCAGGTAGCAGATTCAGGTGATATAGTTTACCTTTTTCCACGAAATTTTCGAGCAATTTTACGTAACAAATACCTCCGGTTACGATTGCAAGAATGGTGGAAAAAGGTCTGGAGTGTTCTATTTTACCTGATTCGCATTTCTTTTGGAATTTTCTTAACTGTTTCCATCGTCCTAATAACTATTACCATCTTCATTATCATTACTGCTGCTAATTCAGACCGTAACGGCAACAATCGGGGCAGTAATTCTGGTGGTGGGGGGTTCTTTTTCTTTCCAAATTTATTTTGGTATCTTAGCCCAAATTATGACACCCACTACCAGGAACGGCGACCTGAAAGCCGAGAAGAAAGCAATCTAAATTTCTTTGAAGCTATATTTTCGTTTTTGTTTGGTGATGGTAATCCTAATGCCAACTTAGAAGAACGTCGCTGGCAAGAAATTGCTACGGTGATTCGGATTAATCGTGGCGCAGTGGTAGCAGAACAAATTGCCCCATATTTAGATGATATTGGCGAGGGATACACCAGAGAGTACGAAGATTATATGTTGCCCGTTCTAACGCGATTTAATGGGCAACCGGGGGTAAGTCCAGAAGGGCAAATTGTTTATTACTTTCCAGAGTTGCAGGTGAGTGCAGTTAAAAAGCGCCGTTATGCAATATCAGATCACTTAGAGGAATTTCCCTGGCGTTTTAGTGCCGCAAGTTCTGGGCAAATTATGCTGAGTGCTGGGTTAGGAGTACTAAATTTTGTTGGTGCTTTAGTACTGGGAAATTTGTTGAAAGGTGGAACTATTGCCGCCCAATTAGGTGGACTGGTAGCTTTTGTGCAAGGAATTTATTGGCTGCTATTGGCTTACGGGGCAGGTTTTTTAGGCATACCGTTATTGCGTTATTTCTGGATTGGGTGGCGTAATCGCAAAATAGGCGATCGCAACCGCGATCGCCTTTCCAGAGCCAGGATATTGACAAGTCCTGATGCACCTTTGCAACAAAAAATCAACTATGCCCAACAATTTGCCGCAGAAAAAGTCATTGGCAAGGAAGATTTAGTGTACACTAGCGAAACTGATTTACTCGACCAAGAAGTTGAGCGTTCTGCACAAATTGATGCTGAATGGCAACGGCGGTTAGACGAGTTAAAGTAATTCGTAGTTACAATTAGTGAGGGCTTGCACCCTCCACTGTCTTGTTGACACCAAATTAGAGGTTAAGACAAGAGACGCGATAAATCGCTGTCTCTACAAAGGGCTAATTGGAGAGAGGTTTGGAGAGAGGTCAAAAAAATAGAGCAGTTGCACTGTATAATACAACTGCTCAAAAAAGTACTTAGATAGATAGAAAATATCTATCTATCCACAGATCCCATAATTACGTCAACACTACCGAGAATCACCACAATATCTGCAACCTTCATGCCGCGCAGTAAATGTGGGACAATCTGGAGATTGTTGAAATCTGCGGCGCGAATCTTCCAACGTGCAGGGAAGACGTTATCATCGCCAACCAAGTAAATTCCCAATTCACCTTTGCCACTTTCTACACGAGAGTAGATTTCACCTTTGGGAATCTTAAAGGTGGGGGAAACTTTTTTACCGATGAATTGGTAATCAAATGCGTCCCACTCGGATTTTTTACCTGCGGCTAAACGCTTGGCTTCCAGATTTTCGTAAGGGCCGCCAGGAAGTCCTTTAACTGCTTGGCGAATAATTTTCACAGATTCGCGCATTTCCCGCATCCGCACTACGTAACGGGCAAAGCAATCACCGGCGGTTTCCCACTGTACATCCCAGTCGAAATCGTCGTAGGATTCGTAATGGTCAACTTTCCGCAAATCCCATTGCACACCAGATGCGCGTAACATTGGGCCAGAAAGTCCCCAGTTAATTGCTTCTTCACGGGTGATAGTCCCAATACCCTCAACACGTCGCCGGAAGATGGGGTTATCGGTTACTAAGCGTTCATACTCATCAATTTTGGGCAGTAGGTATTCGCAAAATTCCAGACACTTATCTACCCAACCGTAAGGTAAATCGGCTGCTACTCCACCAACGCGAAAGTAGTTGTTATTCACCATCCGATAGCCTGTGGCAGCTTCCCACAAATCATAAATCATCTCCCGTTCCCGGAACTGATAGAAGAAGGGAGTTTGAGCGCCCACGTCAGCGAGGAAAGGGCCAAACCATAGCAAGTGGTTTGCAATGCGGTTCAACTCCAGCATGATGACGCGGATGTAGCTAGCGCGTTTGGGGACAGCGACACCTGCAAGCTTTTCTGGGGCGTTGACAGTGACGGCTTCGTTGAACATTCCCGCCGCGTAGTCCCAGCGACTAACGTAAGGAACGTACATTACATTAGTGCGGTTCTCAGCAATTTTTTCCATTCCCCGGTGCAAATAGCCGATAACTGGTTCACAGTCAACGACATCCTCGCCATCCAGAGTCATGATTAGCCGCAGAACCCCGTGCATTGAGGGGTGGTGTGGCCCCATGTTTAGCACCATTGGTTCAGTGCGGGTTTCTAGTCTGGTCATAGATTTTGTGTTCTCCGTTCGTGAAAAGATTGAATTCAACCGCGCAGATGCCAACTAGACCCAATTTATCTTGTTTGTCAAGCCAAAGTAAGGTTTATGCGAGGAGGGATTTGATTTGATGTTTAATTTTGTTGCACTTCTTCAACTATTATATGGAAGCTCGATATGCAGTTAATTAAGGCATCGAATTTTTTTATCTCATTGGGTCTGCTGGCAGGTATTGTCTTTTTGATGCTTGACGCTCAGTCAGTTAATGCCTCATCTTTGAAAGCTATTGTGTTTTTGCTGGTGTTCGCATTAGTGTTAGTGCGATCGCTTTGGGTTTCTTTTCCCCCACCTACAGGTTTACCACTGCAACCCCAGGATGTACCCAATCTCTATTCTTTAACTAACGAAATCTCATCAAAACTGCAAGCTCCACGGTTTCATCACATTCTGCTGACCAACGATTTTAATGCAGCAGTTGTCCAAAGACCATGCTTAGGTTTGCTGGGATGGCAGCAAAATTACTTAATTGTGGGTCTACTGCTTTCACTACCACCCAAACAATTTCGTGCTGTCTTAGCCCCTGCGCGAACTAAGGGAACTCCAAGAAATAAATTATCCAATATTGTGGGGTGGGGCCCGCCCAGTCCATAGGGCGGGCCCCACCCCACAAGAGTTAATTGGATATTTATTTGTCAGTCCCTTACTAGAAACACACAAAGACACAAACAAAAGAATAGATAATTAAAGTTCATCTGTGGTTTTTTGCCCTAAGTCTCATGAATCGTCAGCTAGCTATTGAAGAACCGATATTTTCCCATCTACCAGTGTTACCGCAAGAAGTAATTGCAGGTCTAGCGGTATCTCCCGGAGGTCATTATCTTGATACGACGGTAGGCGGTGGAGGTCACAGCCGTTTGATTTTAGCTGCTGCACCAGATGTAAAATTAACGGCAATTGACCAAGATGAGGATGCTTTAGCAGCAGCAAGGAAAGAATTAGCAGAGTTTGGCGATCGCATACAATTTATTTACAGCAATTTTGCTGACTACGAATTTCCCCCCAACACTTTCGACGGTATTTTAGCCGATTTGGGGGTAAGTTCTTACCATTTAGACCAAGCAGAAAGAGGTTTTAGCTTTCGCCAAGCTGCAAATTTAGATATGCGAATGGATCGGGGGCGATCGCTAACTGCTGCTGATGTGATTAATAATTGGGATGAAGCCGAATTAGCAGATATTTTCTTTAAGTACGGTGAAGAGAGATTATCGCGGCGCATTGCTAGACGCATTGTCGAACGGCGACCGTTGCACACGACTACAGAATTGGCTGAAGCGATCGCTTCTTCAGTTCCCCCGAAATACCGATATGGGAGAATTCACCCCGCTACCCGTGTTTTTCAAGCTCTGCGAATTGTCGTCAACGATGAGTTAAAATCCCTAGAAACCTTTTTAGATAAAGCCCCAAATGCCCTTGTCCCTGGTGGACGAATTGTGATTATCAGTTTTCACAGCTTAGAAGACCGCCCGGTGAAGCATGGTTTAAGAAATTCACCTTTATTAAAAGTCTTGACAAAAAAGCCGATTATTGCTCAAGAAGAGGAAATTGGGAAAAATCCGCGATCGCGATCGGCCAAGCTGAGGATAGCGGAAAAACTGCTTTCAATTTAAAAATTGGAGCAAAGCAAGTTGACGAGCTTCACTCCCGACTAATCTCAAAGTACACGTAGTAAGCTAGGAATGCTTTCAATCGCTGACAAATCCCGGATTTCTGCTAAAGCTTGCCTAAAATTGCCTTCCCGCACATCATGGGTAACAACCACAATCTCTGCAAGTTCTCCTTGAAAGCCAGTTTGAACAATTGACTCTAAGCTAACGCCATAGTTACCAAAGCAAGTTCCCAATTTACCGATAACTCCGGGTTGATCGTTGGTAAGAAAACGAGCATAAAACCGAGTTATCAGTTCTGCCATTGGCGCAATTTGGCAGTATTCTTGATGTCCACAAGCTAATAGGGGATTTGCAACTGCTGTATTAGTTTTGAGGACAGCAACTAAATTCAAAATATCTGATGTGACGGCACTGGCGGTTGCACCAGCACCAGCACCGGGGCCAAAAAACATTACTTGTCCGATTGGTTCTCCTTCCACAAGAATGGCATTGTAAACGCCGTTGATGCTAGCCAAAGGGTGGGTTTTGGGCACTAAGGTAGGATGAACTCTGATGGAGAGGGGAGATGAGGGAGTATCACGTTTAGCGATCGCTAACAATTTAATCACAAATCCCAATTTTTCGGCGTAGGCAATATCTGTCTTACTGACTTGCCGAATCCCTTCAGTATAAACATCTTGTAAGTTGATGCGTCCACCAAAGCCTAATGATGCGAGGATCGCAATTTTATCACCTGCGTCTAAACCATCGACATCAGCAGTGGGGTCAGCCTCAGCATAACCCAAACGCTGGGCATCAGCTAAGACATCATTGAAGTTGCTGCCTTCTGTTTGCATCCGTGTCAGGATGTAGTTAGTTGTACCGTTAACGATGCCGGTTATTGTGTGAATGCGGTTAACACTTAAAGACTGCTTTAAGGGTTGAATCACCGGAATTCCACCACCCACAGCCGCTTCTAGCATGACGTATACGCCGGCTTGATTGGCAGTTGTGAAAATTTCTGCCCCAAAACGGGCGATCGCTGCTTTATTGGCGGTGACTACATGCTTGCCATTACTTAAAGCTTTGAGAATAAGCGATCGCGCCGGCTCTAGTCCGCCCATCACCTCGACAACTATATCTACCGCCGGATCGTTGACAATAGAATCTAAATCTGTAGTTAATACTTCCGTAGACAATTCTACTGCACGGGGTTTATCTAGCGATCGCACTCCCACCCGATAAATTTCTATCTCTTGCAACAATGGGTGACGCCCAGCGCTATCTTGCAACAACTGCACTGTTCCCGTTCCCACGGTGCCTAATCCCAGTATTCCTAGTTTCACACCCACAAATTTTGCACCCAATTTATTTTTTAGTGCTGAGTGCTGAGTGCTGAGTGCTGAGTAGTAATAAGTATGATTTAGTACTCTACTCTTCAGAACTGAGAACTCTGGCCTCAGCTATTTACAATATTCATAACAAAACAATTGTAGGGTGAGCATTGCCCACCCTACTTCATAACTTAGAACTCAAAACTCAGCACTCAGCACTTAGTAGGTTTCTACGTGCCAGCGATGGGCTTTCTTGAGTTCCTTCTGGTAAACACTCCAGGTTACGCCTTCTTTAGCAGCAGCAGTTGTTAAGGCTGCATCAATACCTTCTTCCATACCTCGCAAACCGCAGATGTAGGTGTGGGTTTTTTCATTTTTAATCAATTGCCACAATTCATCAGCATGTTCTGCTACGCGGTCTTGGATGTACATCCTACCACCTTGGGGATTTTTTTGTTCGCGGCTGATGGCAGCAGTCAGACGGAAGTTCTCAGGATATTTTTGTTGAATTTCTTCCAGTTCTTCCTTATATAAAAGGTTTGGAGTTGTGGGCACGCCAAATATTAGCCAAGAGAATCCTTTAAATTGGTATTCTGGATTAGCTGCTCTTTCTGCATCTTTAAACTGACGCCACAGATAAGCCCGCATCGGCGCAATACCTGTTCCAGTTGCCAACATGATGACATTAGCTTCGGTATCTTCGGGTAACAACATTTCCTTACCCACAGGTCCAGTAATTTTTATGTCTGCCCCTGGTTCTAGGAAACACAGGTGTGTAGAGCAAACACCGTAGACTGTTTCGCCAGTTTCTGGGTGCTTGTATTCCAATTGGCGGACGCATAGTGATATTGTCTTATCATCCACATCATCGCCATGACGAGTTGAGGCGATGGAATAGAGTCTAAGTTTTTCTGGCTTGCCGTTCTTGTCTAATCCTGGTGGGATAATCCCAATACTTTGACCTTCTATATACTTCAAATCACTGCCAGATAGGTCAAATTTAAGGTGTTGAACAATGCCAATACCACCTTCTTTGACTAGCGGTTCATTAGATATTACCTTGCCAATAAACGGAGCATTGGGACGGTAAGTGTTAACAGGAACGTCACCTTGGTCTTTTTTCGCTTTCGCTTGAGTCATGGTGTTGCCTTTCTTGTCCTTGTTCTTGAGCTGTTCTTCAGCTGGTGGTTTAGCGAAACCTTTGGTTTCACTATGAGCATTTACAGGTGTGGCTTTACCATTCCCTTCACTGTTAGCAGTTTCCCCAGATGTAGCTAACTCGCTGACTTCGCTTGTAGCATTCCCAAGTGAGGCTTTACCATTAACTGGCTGTAGCGCAGTTACAGGCTGGATGCTAACAATTGTGCCGCCTAGACGAGTGATACGTCGCATTTCTTGATTCATGCGGTTGTAAGGCACTCTGATGAACACACTGCCACTTTTCCGAATTGGGTAGTTAGTTTGATCGGTTTCTTCACTCTGACGCAAACCCACTACTTCATAAAGGAAGATGCGGCTACCTAATTCTGTGTTGGCAGCACCCTCAACAGCACCTTGATTGTACATTCGTTCTACCACTCCGATAATTTACTTAACCGTTTTTCAAAAAAAAACTATTCCCCTACCTTGCCAGCTTTAGTTTACCGGATTTTCGTTTCACAAAACTGGAGAAAGAAGGAAAAACGGCATCATTAATTTAATGCCTTGCTAAGTACACTCACCAAAGACATGCAGGCATAGCAAAAAACACACCTGTTCACCTTCTAAGGTAAAGGATAAGTCTTGGGGAGAATGTTAATAATGAGTCAATTTAATCTTTTTTTCGTTAACTACCACCCCCATTAGGGAGATAGCTTTTTACCTTATTACTCAACGAGTAACTTACAATAGTAGATATTGCTGGAGAGATGCTTTAATTAGAAAAAGCTACCGCTCTGTTTACTTACCTCCGAAAGTTGCCTTGTGCTTGCCTATTTCAAGAGTTGAAATCGAAAAATCCAAATCCCGAAAGGTTTTCTCCCGATTGATTTGACTTCTCTAAATCTACTATTCTACCAGCATATTGTTTAGCTATAGTTCATAACCCTTCTATGGATAACTACATGGATAGGACAAATCTCGCTACAGACATAACCATGATTTAAGCAACTATAATTAGTTTCACTTGATGTGAAAAATCTGTCAACCTCTATCAGTACCTTGCCATAACACCAACACTTCTATTTGAGCCTATCCATAAATTTACAGGCAATAATTTGACTAGTGCAAGTTGTTGACTCATTCGTTGGATAGATTTTGGCTGTGAATAGCTCAAGCATTGTCAAGCCGGAATTACAATTTAGGAAGATAAAAAAACTCGCTGTCAGAGTAAATTATACCTTATCTACTTGATTAGATAGAGCAAAAAGTAGCAGAATGACAGCGCTGCAATACTTACGGCGATAGCGATCCCCATTTTTAAATTAACAACTAAATCAACAAAATCATTGATAAATCACGTTAATTCTTCTTGAGGGCAAATCTTGTATGGGATACCCCCTTCTGTTAAAATCAAATATACCACTAGGATTAAATACTTACCGGCACCAACATTCAGGCTAGTCCGGCGAGTAGCAACTTATTATTTTGTTGTCTACGCGTTTGGTGTCTTATAGATGTGCTAGGTAGCAAGAACGCAGGATAAACCAAAAGAGGTAAACTCCTGGCTTCGGAATCTGCTGTGTGAAAAATTATTGACACAAATTTAGTATTTTAGAGGAGATTTATGACAAGTAAGCCGGAACGCGTGGTACTGATTGGAGTAGCCGGAGACTCTGGATGCGGTAAATCTACGTTTTTGCGTCGTTTGATAGATTTGTTTGGTGAAGATTTAATGACAGTCATCTGCTTGGATGATTATCACTCCCTGGATCGTAAACAGCGCAAAGAAACAGGGATAACGGCACTAGACCCCAGGGCGAACAATTTTGACTTGATGTATGAGCAAATTAAAGCGCTCAAAAGTGGTCAAGGTATTGATAAGCCGATTTACAACCACGAAACTGGCTTGATTGACCCGCCAGAGCGGGTAGAGCCGAATCACATTATAGTTGTTGAAGGACTGCATCCTTTATATGATGAGCGGGTGCGATCGCTAATCGACTTCAGTGTTTATTTTGACATTAGTGATGAAGTCAAAATTGCCTGGAAAATCCAGCGAGATATGGCTGAACGTGGTCATCGCTACGAAGATGTTTTAGCGCAAATCAATTCCCGCAAACCTGACTTTGAAAAGTTTATCGAACCACAAAGAGAATTTGCTGATGTAGTTCTCCAAGTATTACCCACAAACTTGATCAAAAACGACACCGAGCGTAGAGTCTTAAGGGTACGTATGCTCCAGCGTGAAGGTAAGGAAGGCTTTGATCCAACCTATCTATTTGATGAAGGGTCAACAATTAATTGGACTCCCTGTGGACGCAAGCTGACCTGTTCTTACCCTGGTATGCAGTTGTACTATGGTTCAGATGTTTACTACGGCCGCTATGTCTCAGTACTAGAGGTAGATGGTCAATTTGACAACTTGGAAGAAGTAATTTACATCGAAACCCATCTCAGCAATACATCCACCAAATATCAGGGTGAATTGACTCACTTGTTACTCCAGCACCGCGAGTATCCAGGTTCCAATAATGGTACTGGTTTCTTCCAAGTGCTTACAGGTTTGAAGATGCGTGCTGCCTATGAGCTTTTGACAGCTACGGAAGCAAAGTTAGCGGTTCAGGTTTAAAGCAGCAGTGTTTGTGTCAAAGCTTGTGGGGACGCTTCCGGGTGTCCCCTTTTTTTGTGTTATTAAATACATTTTTCCTAAAAAAGAATCACCATATATTTATATTATTTACGGATATTTACCTTATGGTTAGTGGTTTTTATCAATATCAAAAAGATACTAACGACTGAAGTATAAATATTGTTATGATTTCATAGAATTAGTAGTTGAACTAAATACTCACATTTAGTCAACGAAAAAACTCTCGATGGAGGAATTTCCTTTGTCTCGTCGATATTTATTTACCTCGGAGTCAGTCACCGAAGGTCATCCAGATAAAATTTGCGATCAGATTTCTGATACTATTCTAGATGCCCTATTGACACAAGACCCTAACAGCCGTGTTGCTGCTGAAGTAGTAGTTAACACTGGTTTGGTGCTAATCACTGGTGAAATAACCACCAAAGCCAATGTTAATTTTGTCAATCTCGCCCGCAAAAAAATTGCCGAAATTGGCTATACCAATGCCGATAATGGCTTTTCTGCCAATAGCACCAGTGTTCTGGTAGCTTTAGACGAACAATCACCTGATATTGCTCAAGGCGTTAACACCGCCCAAGAAACCCGCGAGCAAGATAGTGATGAACAATTCGACAAAATTGGTGCGGGCGATCAAGGTATAATGTTTGGTTTCGCTAGCAACGAAACGCCAGAACTAACACCATTGCCCATCAGTCTCGCGCATCGCATTGCCCGTCGATTGGCAGCAGTCCGCAAGACGGGTGAATTGCCATACCTGCGTCCTGACGGCAAAACCCAAGTAACTGTAGCTTACGAAGATGGACGCCCAGTAGGTATTGATACTATTCTGATTTCTACCCAACATACAGCTACTATTGGGGAAATCACAGATGAGGCGGCTGTACAAGCCAAAATTAAGCAAGACCTCTGGTCAGCAGTGGTCGAACCTGTTTTTGGCGATATTGACGTTAAGCCTAACGATCAGACACGTTTTTTAGTCAACCCCACTGGCAAATTTGTCGTTGGTGGCCCTCAAGGCGATTCTGGTCTGACAGGACGGAAAATAATCGTTGATACCTACGGTGGTTATTCACGGCATGGTGGCGGCGCTTTTTCTGGCAAAGACCCCACGAAGGTAGACCGTTCTGCTGCTTATGCGGCTCGCTATGTGGCAAAAAATATTGTCGCCGCCGGATTGGCAGACAAAGTTGAAATCCAGCTATCCTATGCGATTGGCGTAGCACGACCAACAAGTATCCTTGTGGATACCTTTGGTACTGGCAAAGTGGATGAAGAAACCTTACTGGAATTAATCAACAAGCACTTTGAACTCCGTCCAGCCGGGATTATCCATGCTTTCAACTTACGCAACTTACCAAGTGAACGAGGCGGACGTTTTTATCAGGACGTCGCGGCTTACGGTCATTTTGGGCGGGCTGATTTAGACTTGCCTTGGGAACAGACCGATAAGGCCGAGTTGTTGAAGCAAGCAGTAAAAGATTCACTTTCGGCAGTAGTTGCTCAGGCAGTGACTTAGACTTATAGGCTACTGCAAAAACTTAGTTTATCTACGTGAGGGTATTGGCAACTTGACAAGTTACCGATGCCCTCATTTTTTAGTAACCACCTGAATATCGAAACGCGATAAATCGCGTCTCTACATCTGGTTTTTTTTGGCTTAGGGACTTCCAAGAAATAAATAAACGAACCACAGAGACACAGAGAACACGGAGGAATAAGGAAGAGAGAGTTTCTTGAGTATTTTTTTATTTGGAAGTCCCTTATCTGAAGTGTGTTGCGCTATCAGCCACTCGTACAGAATACCAAACTGAATTCTGACTCCTGAATTGTTCTTGATAAAACTACTACTTTGTCAAGCTAGACGCCCCGACAACAGATGAATCTGTTGCAAAGATTTTTGTCAAGGGTATTACGGGTTGGTGATGGCTTTTGGTTGCAAAGATACAGATTGCCCGTTAACTGACAATGCTGTAGCTTCTAAAATCTGTCCGTAACGATTGCGAGTGCCGAATCCTTTGGCTTGAATTGTGTTTCCGATGTTCGCCATACTGGTTAGCTGTTCACCTACATGGGGCGGGAACTTGACAATTGTGCCATTAGAAATAATAACGCCGTTAATTTCTCCTCGATGTCCCACCAACCAATTTTGAGCAGTTCCCTCCGCAGATAAGGTACTGTAATTGTTTAAGTTGGGAGGTTGGGGCGCGGTTGTGGGAGGTTGTTCAACTAAAGTCTGTCCAGTTTGAGAATTGGTGATGCTTTTGGCTCTCACTTCCTGTCCGAAGCGAGTGAAAAAGCCAGGATTGCCAAGAATGCTCACTTTCGTGTTTGGGGTAATTATCCCCACTAAACTGTCCGCCATCTGGGGAGGGAATTTTACCTGTAGCCCGTTATTGAGTAATAGCCCATCCACCTTACCTTCAGGGTTGAGAAGATACTGTTTTACTTCTCCAGTGAAAGTGGTTCCGGCTGCGGGGGGTAATCCTGGTGGGGGTGCTGGGGGAATCTCTAGAGGATTAGCATTGGCTAAATTGGCACTTGGGAGATTAGCTTCTAGCGATCGCCCTTTTGGTGTAGCATTACTAGCAACAGTATTGTATGTCCAAAAACCGAAAAGTGCGATCGCTGCTCCGATGCCGCCACTAGTCAACATTAACTTTAACTTGCGTTGGCGATCGCGCTCTCGGATTTGCTTGGCTTGAATCTGCTGTATTGCTTGTTGAATCACCTCTGGCGGAATTTGTACTTCTGCCCCAGCCTGCATAATCTCTTCTAAAGAATAATCCTGATTTTCTTGGGCATACAACTGAGCCGCCAAGGCAAAAACATCGGGAGCAATTTCTTTCGGAATGCGAACTTTGGAGTTATTCATCTGCTTTAACTGAATTTAATCGCTAACCATAACTGTAAGAGTGCAAAACTCGTGCCATAGATACAAGACACTCGCTAGTTAGTAAGGCAGGATGAAGATTAGGGACTTCCAAATAAAAAAATATCCCAAAACTGACACAAAAATCCTCTCTATTTCTCTTCTCTCTGTGTTCTCTGCGTCTCTGTGGTTCGTTTATTTGGATAATTTATTTCTTGTAAGTCCCTTAACAATTCAAAATTCAAAATTAAAGACATTACATAAGGGGATTTAAACGCCGACTGAAATGGGTGCTACATGTAGATTGCAGGTTCTTAAACCCTTTAATTTACGATAAGCGACTGAAATTTGGCATAGTTTTTGCATTTTGTTGTAACTCGGAACCCTTATTCCATGCAACCTATTGTGTTACCTCAACGTTGGACACTGCGGCGACAGCTAACAATCCTCAGCATCCTTTTTTTAGGTTTAAGTGGAGCTGCTTTGTGGTTAGTGGTACAACTATTTCAAAGTCTGGAAGGTGCTGTTGTTGCCAGAAATCAGAGAGAATTAGCTTTTGCCAACACCAGACTAATTAAGCTGTTTTGGGAATCAAATTCTGGGCAAACAGCAAAGTCAGGTAAGCCGTTGGCGGAACTCTCAAACGAAGCTCTAACTGCTTTTCCAAGGGTAGAAGGGGGATTTTATCTGCTGCAACAAGACCAGCTTTTAGGCTATGCCTATCCTACCCACGGTGGCCCTGTTCCCAAAAAAGATATTCCTCCTGCTGAACAAGACACAATTTTGCAATTGACTCGGAGAGCCACAAGCCAAGGTTTACCCCAAGAATTAGTGCTGCATCCCGGTCTTGATATCTTGATAATGCGTGCTGATCCTCTACCTTTGTGGGGTGCGGTGTGGACGATGAAACGTATACCTCATTTAGAAGATAGCAATCAAAACGTTTTAAGTGTTTTCGTGGTTTTAGGAATTTTAGTTGTAGGAGTTTGGACTTTTTATATTGCCTTACAACTTCAGTGGGGAGTGCAGCGACTCCAGCAAAGTATTAAAGCAATGGAAGAGGATAAAGCTTCCCTAATTCCTCCGCTACCGGCAGAAATGGGACTATTGGGAACTGCAATAAATAGTATGCAATACCACCGCCAAGAGTTAGAGCAGCGCTTGCACCGTGTTGAGCGCTTGGCTTCTCTGGGACAATTGGTAGCGGGGGTAGCTCATGAAGTCCGCAATCCCCTAGCTAGTATGCGCCTCAACTTGCAATATACAGAACGACAATTAAAAAAGCAGGGAATTACGACTTTACCGATCGCTAGTTTACTAGAGCAAGTAGACCGTTTAGAGATGCTGGTGCGACGGCTATTGTATTTTGACCAAAATCAGCAAGAAGAAATGGTAATTTCTTCCTTAGAAGCGATCGCTTCTGAATCAGTTTCTCTATTACGTCTCAAAGCCGAAGAACAGGGAGTAACGCTTTTTTATCGCTCTGCTGCTGAACCTTTGCCCCAAGTACCACTACGCCGCCGGGAGTTAGGACAGGTGATGGTTAACTTAATCTTAAATGCCATCCAAGCTAGTCCACCGGAAAGTGAAGTAGAGGTTGGTGTAAGCCAAGAGCAAGACTACTTAGTGACTTGGGTAAAAGACACTGGCGCAGGTTTAGCACCAGAAGAACGCGATCGCATTTTCGATCCTTTTTATTCCACAAAACCTCAAGGAACAGGTTTAGGTTTAGCCATTAGCCACGAGATTGTCACCAGACATGGAGGGCATATTGATTTGAAATCTCAACCGGGTTGCACCGTTTTTAGCATTTACTTACCGAAGAATCACAACGATGGCTAAGATTTTGATTATTGATGATGAAAAAGCTTTGCGTCAAGCGATGGCGCAGATTTTAAAAGATGAAGGCCACGACGTTGTAGAGGCAGGAGACGGAGAGCAAGGACTGAAGATGATTCAACAAGATACCACATCTCGTCCTGACTTGGTATTTCTAGATTTGAAAATGCCCAAAACTCAGGGTAGTGCTGTTTTAAAAGCTTTAGGTAGTAAAACTCTGTTTGAACTGCCAGTAATTGTGATGACAGCTTACGGGACAAGTCGTACAGCCATTGAAGCTATGCAATTGGGAGCTTATGATTACTTAACTAAACCCTTCGATTTAGAAGATTTAGTCAACTTGGCGCAAAAAGCTTTAGCTCATTCCCAAGCATCAGCCGAGCAAATTGGTGAAGCAAATATCCAAAATCTCGGACAGCCAGAAGAACTGTTGGGGCGATCGCCTAAAATGGCAGAAATCTTTAAACTCATTGGTAGACTTGCCCAAGGAAACACCACAGTTTTGATTGTCGGCGAATCAGGTACAGGCAAAGAGTTGGTCGCTTCCACACTACATAATGCTAGCCCTCGCAGTCGCGGCCCTTTGGTAAAAGTTAACTGTGCAGCCCTCCCAGAACATTTATTAGAAGCAGAATTATTTGGTCACGAAAAAGGAGCTTTCACCGGAGCGAATCACTTGCGAATTGGTCGTTTTGAACAAGCCAATGGCGGCACAATTTTTCTGGATGAAGTCGGAGAATTGAGCCAGATAATTCAAGGAAAATTATTGCGAGTATTACAAGATAAATCCTTCGAGCGCTTGGGTAGTAACCAAACCAAAACTGTAGATGTCCGCATTTTAGCTGCCACCAATCGGAATTTAGAGCAATTGGTACGCCTCAATCAGTTTCGAGAAGACCTCTACTATCGCTTTAATGTAGTACGAATTGAACTACCACCTTTGCGCGATCGCCCCGAAGATTTAGAACAACTTACCCAACATTTTCTAAGTTCTATTGCCCTAAGAAACGGAATTAAAAATTTAGCAATTACCTCAACCGCCCTAGAAAAGCTCAGAGATTACGCTTGGCCAGGAAATGTGCGAGAACTGCAAAATACTTTAGAGAGAGCAGCAGTTTTTTCTGGAGGAAGAACCATCCTTCCAGAACATCTCATTTTTAATCAAGAACATCAGATGAATTTGAACTTAGAACAAGCGATAAATCAGTTAGAAATAAACTTTATCCGCCATGCTTTAGCACTTTATCCCCAAGAACCCCACAAAGCATTAGGAATTTCCGCCGAAAGCTTTGAGCAAAAAAAGAAACAATGGAATTTATAGCACTTAACCATTTTTCCTACTCTCTGTGTCCTCTGCGCCTCTGCGGTTCGTATCATGAATTCCTTAAACTCCGCATCTACACTAGAAACACACCTAGAAACTCAAACCGTTATTTACCCAACCCTACAGTACTTAGTTCGCTTCTTACCGTGGGATAGTAAACGAATATTCGACCATCTTCGAGAAGAATGTAAACACAATCCATTTATAGTAGAAAATTCTGATTTCCACACCAGCGAAGCACTTCTAGAGGATATTCTACCTCATTGGTACAGTCCCATCGCCCAGGAATTAAGCCTAAGTGAGCATCTTCTCGGACAAATATCAGCTTTATCAATCCCATCAAGACAACGTGAAGCCTTAACCTATCTAACTCAATGGTTATCCAACTCCGGTTACTTAGAAGAAACTCCAGAAGTTTGGGCAGATGGTAGTATCTGGAATGCCAAAGAATTAGAAGCTGTTGTGCCTATTCTCCAAAATTTAGAGCCACCTGGGATTGGTACACGTTCCCTGCAAGAATGTCTATTAGTACAACTCAAAGACCAGCCTGAAAGTTTAGCTTTTCTACTAATTAAAAATTATTTAGAAGACATAGCAAATTGTATTGGTAATACTTCCGAGTCAAAGCAAAATTGTCAAGTACTATTACAAAAGCTGCATCAAAATCACCAAAATATTAATGTTGACATTGAGAAAATCACCAATGCTATTCATGAAATTCAAGAATTAGAACCCCGTCCCGCCAGAAACTTCGGTGGTAGCGATGCTCCCATCGTCACCCCTGATTTAAAAGTTGAGCTAATAGCTGGAAGTTGGCAAATTTCTTTAGCTTATGAAGTCAAACAACGTTTTTGTCTAAATTCCGAAGCCATTAAGCTTTTGCAGGAATCACCAAAATCAAGGCGAGATACCCAACAACTAGAAGCATTATTACAAAAAGCTAGAAATTTACTCACAGCTTTGCAACAATGGCAAGAAAATCTGCTCAAAGTTGGTCAATTTTTAGTTGAGCGCCAGCAAGCTTTTTTGCAGAGTCGGGATAAATTAGACTTAGTATCTACCCCTCAGCAATTAGTAGCTCAATCGGTAGGACTTAGTAACTCTACAGTTAGCCGGATTGTGCGGGGACGGTATATATTAGTTTGCAATCAACACAGTCGGATAATTCCGTTGCATTCACTATGTGTTCCCGTAGGAGTAGGCGGACGTACTCCTCAACAAATCCAACAGATGCTATTACAGTTAATTGCAGAAGAATCACCCGCCAATCCTTATACTGATGAACAATTAGCCCAGCTTTTGAAAATCCGATTTTGTCTCCCAATCACTCGCAGAACAGTCACAAAATACCGTAAAATTTCCGGGATAAAGTCATCACATCACCGCAAGTTGACTGATAAAAAGATGAGAAGCAAGAGCAGGAAGCAAGGAAGTCTCTTGAAATATCAAAGTTGAGCCTTTGAGCTTGAACGTTGAGCCTTTGAACCTGAACGTTGAGCCTTTGAACCTGAACGTTGAGCCTTTGAACCTGGAAGTTGCACCTTTGAACCTGAACGTTGAGCCTTTTAGCCTCGAAGTTGCACCTTTGAGCTTGAAAGTTGCACCTTTGAACCTGGAATTTGAGCCTTTTAGCCTCGAAGTTGCACCTTTGAGCTTGGAAGTTGAGCCTTTGAGCTTGGAAGTTGCACCTTTGAGCCTGAAATTTTAAGTTTGATTGTTGACACATGACAAATGACCAATGACCAATGACCAATGACCGAATTTTAGATTTTAAATTTTGGATAATGGAATTGTTGGCGAAGCCTCTCGTAGAGAAGATTCAAAATTCAAAATTTAAAAAGGTCTCAGAGCAAGCGAATTTAAACGCGAGAATAAATCTAAAATCCAAAACCTAAAATTAAATTACAAGCCCCTGACTTCAGGCATGGGGTAAATCTAAAATCTAAAATCTAAAATCCAAAATCTAAAATCCAAAATTGTGTGACTAATGACAAATAACTAAATCCAAAAATAAGCCAGGATAAGAGTCACGACAGTTAACGGTAGACCAAAACGCAGATGTTCCCAGAATGACAATTGATAACCAAGTTTTGCGACAGCCTCAGCAACAATTAAATTAGCAACTGAACCTAACAAAGTGAGATTACCTGCTAAGGTAGATCCTGCTGCTAATAGTAACCAGGTTCTTGTGTCTGGATGGGGAATTAAATGTTGTAGTAACAAGACTGCTGGAACATTAGAAACTAAATTTGAAAGGAGAGCAGTAATTCCTAATATGCTCAAGGGAGTATAAACTAAACCGCTAAATAAATTCAATATTCCTAATTTTTCTACTCCAGCAGTAACAATAAACAGTCCAGAAAACATCACCAGTAAATCCCAATCCACTTTATTTAAAACTCGTTGCGGTTTGATTCGCCTAGTAATGAAGAGTAAACCAGCAGCTACAAATGTTGCTTGGGCTGGAGGTATCCCAATTAAAAATGCAATTAATAATCCTCCGGTGATCAATAGGCTTTTAGTCAGTAACGGTTTAAATATGCGGTAACGCACGGGGGTTACACTCGGACAAGATTTAGTAGAACGAACATCAGGATAAAGCCACCACAATAACCCAATTTGGATTAACAAACTTACTAATGCGATGGGAGTCAATGCTTTTGCAAAATCGAGATAGCTGATACCAGAGAAGGAACCAATCAAAATATTTTGCGGATTACCACTTAAGGTAGCCACTGAACCCAGATTAGTTGCTCCCGCCAAAGCAAGTAAGTAAGGAATCGGATTGAGGTTCAAAGTTTGGGTTAAACCGAGAACCAAAGGAGTCAAAATTAGAGCGATGGTATCGTTCAGAAAAAAAGCGGAGAGAATTCCACTGCCGAAAGTTAAAACAATTAGCAAACCCAAAGGGCTGCGGGTAAAGTGTGTAACTGTATCAAGGGTTAGTTGAAAAAAACCAGCGTAAGCTAAATTTGTGCTGATTACCATCATGCTAAACAGGAAAATCAGCGTTTTATAGTCTATGGCTTGCCATGCTTCTTTCAGGTCTAATACCCCGAAAGCCATCAGCAAAGATGCACCAACTAAAGCAATACTGGCTCGGTTCATCCGCAAACCAGGGATATATCCTAAACCCAAACCTATATAAGTCAGCCCAATGATGATGTATCTGAAAACAATCATGATTTCGCTAGATTATTTTGAGGTGATGCCTTTCTATTAACTCCTGTTTTTGTTTCAGGTACACAGAACCAAAAAACTGCTAAAGCCACAACTGCGTAGGCATAGCCCGCCGCAGGCATCGCTGCTAAAATCAAAAAACCAACATTATAACCAGCACTTTTAACCACAAATCCAGCTAACACGTTGCTCAAACCCGCACCAATGCCAACCGCAGTATTGAGCATCCCTTGGGTAACATTAAAGCGTCCCGTGCCTTTAGTCAAATCAGCTACCATCAACACCGAAAGCACACCAAAAATCCCGCCTGCAATACCATCCAGAATTTGCACAGAAACGAGAAAATAAGGATTGTCCGAAAGTGTATACAGCACTCCTCGAATCGGTAAGACGGCAAAGCCCAGCAAAAATATGGGTTTTCGGGCTGTATGTGCGAAACGCCCAGCCAAGTTAGATACTGGAATCATGACTAACTGAGCCACAATGATACAAGCAGATATATAAACTGTGTCACTTGCCCCTTTACCCTGTGCTAATTCTTGACCAACTAGCGGTAACATAGCAGCATTGGCAAAGTGAAACAGAACTACTGCAACAGTAAAGAATAAGATTTTGCGATCGCTTAATAATTGCAATATGCCTTCATTGCGCTGCTGATGTTTTTCATTATCTTCCTCTTTGCTTTCTTCGCCCTCTTCACCATCTCCACGCGCTAATTCGTGGTCAATCTCTCTTTCACGAATCATCCTCACTGAAATAATACTGCCTACAGCCATAGCTGCAACCAGGAAAAATATTGCCTTGCGGGCAATAAAGTAACCCACTAAACCAGCGAGAGTGGCAGCTAGCAGATTACCTGCATGGTTAAATGTTTCATTACGACCTACCCGCCTATCTAATCTCTCATGTCCTACAAGTCCCAGAGTAATAGCAGCAATCGCAGGTGGAAAAATTGCAGCAGCAATCCCAATCATAATCTGAGAGCCGATGACAACAGGCAAATTGGGGAACAAGCCGATAGCAATACAGCCGATAGAAACAAACACAGCCGCCAGTACAATCAACATCCGTTTTTGACGTAGCCTGTCAACCAATGCACCGGCTGGTGTTTGAGCAATAACTGTGGCAATTGCCGAAGCTGACATCGCCATGCCAATCTGAGCAGGGTTCCAATTTGCTGAAGCTTTCAGGTAAATACTCAAATATGGCCCAACACCATCGCGCACATCTGCGAGAAACACATTCAAGTAATCAAGCGATCGCAAACTCTTACTACTCGGTCTTCGCTGTTTTTGCATAAGTCTTTAGTGATATTTTGTCAGCTATGGAGAAGTCAAAATACTCTTATGCAAAAATCGTGCCAAATCAATGGGCATCTGGCTGCATCTAGCGAAAAAACCCTCTTTGTGCTAGATACAACTTACGCAAGTAATAGCCGAAACCCTGATTTTCAATTAGATTTAATGGGAATAGTAAATATTTTTAGATTTTGATTGCACTTTTTTGTGTGGATAAGCTGTTGCACCTGCAAATTGCATCACAAGCATGATTAGGCAAAACCTGTAATATTCTCTCCCTTGCTCCCTGCTCCCCTGCCGCCTCAATGTGCAAACTATAATCACAACAGCTTATCAGTGCGATCGCAAAAAGAAACCCCTCTGCTTTTGCCATAGTAAAGTGATTACAAGACAGAGGGGTTTCATTTATCTTAATATTTTTCTAGAAGCAGGTTTTAAGGATAATTCTGGCAACAAAAAACTAGTTTATTTAATTTAAAACCCGCCAAAACCGATGTTGTGTTGATTTTAACCTGGCAACTTAGTTAAGGCTATTTCCAATCGGGAATGATGGGGCCGTTGGAATCTTCTCCACCAATACCGATTCCAGTGTTAAATATTTCTGCATCGGTAAGGTTGAGATCGTTCATTGATGCTTGATACACATTAGAATCCTGAATTGTAGCGCGAGTAAAATTTACTCCGTTGAGATTGACTTGCTTCAAATTCACATTGGTTACATAAGCAGATGTTAGGTTAGCACCTGCCAAGTTTGCACCAGTTAAGTCAGCACCTTCGAGGTTAGCTCCTACCAGGTTTGCTCCTTGAAGCTTTGAGCCTCTCAAGTCAGCACCAATCAAATGAGCGCCACTGAGGTTAGCTCCCGATAGATCGCACTTAACACATTCCCCAGTTGAAAGCAGCTTTTGTAAATCCTGTGGATTCTCAGCTCTAACCGAGCTAGCAAAAAATAGGGGTGTTGCTAAGGCCATGGCCGCTAATAGCTGGAGTTTCATAATTTTCCCCCTTAATAATCAAGTTGCGTCCGTTCTGTCCCTCACAACTCTATTATCTCACTAAACTTCGTGAGGTCAATCTATCTTGTGACAATCTATCTCCTGACAGGTTTATTGCGATCTGAAAGAGAATATAAAGTAATGTCACAAACACCATTAATTCTGATTTATGGCGATTTTAGCTGATAATTCCTCAAAAAAAGCCAGTATTAAATTACTATTAAATCTTTGGAAAAGCTGGATTTATTCACCATAGTTGGGTTGATAAGTATTTATACTTTATAAATTGATGGTTGAGCTTCATTCCTCAGAAATTCTCGCATATACTGATTAACCAATTCCGGCTGTTCTTGCTGCACCCAATGGCCACAATTAGGAATGTACTTGATTTGAAAATTTCTGACATAAGCTGCGGTGTTGTAAGTAAGTTCCTTGCCAAGTGCAGTGTCATTTTCTCCCCAAATCATCAGTGTTGGCACTTCCAAAACGCCCCAACTTGGATTTAGCATTCTCTGCTGAAAAATATTGCGGTAATAGTTCAACATTGCTGTGAGGGCACCGCGTTTTGCAGCAGCATCTTTGTACGCGTCAATATCCGCTTTAGTGAAAGCACTCTTGTTAACTGCTGTACCTTTAAAAATTGTTTCAATTGCTTGATAATCTGAAGATTGTAAGAATAATTCTGGCATCCAGGGTAATTGAAACAGGAAGATGTAGTAACTACGTTGCAACTGTGGAAGAGTGCGTAAGCCTTGGGCAAATTTGGCAGGATGAGGCAGGTTAAGAATAATTAATCGCTCTACCATTTCGGGATGAGCATAAGCAAAAGCCCAAGCGATCGCACCGCCCCAATCATGTCCAACTAAAACACATTTTTGGTATCCTAAGGCTTTAATTGCTCCTGCAACATCTTTGATAAATTCATCCATTACATAAGCAGATTGCTCATTTGGTTTATCACTATCGTTGTAGCCACGCAAATCAATGGCGACGACTTTAAAATCTTGAGCAAATTCTGGTATTTGATGCCGCCAAGAATACCAAAATTCAGGAAACCCATGTAACATCAACATTAAGGGGCCTTCACCTTGGGTAACGTAGTGTAGCTTCACCCCATTAGTAGTTATATAATCGTGTTTCCAAGTCAGTTCTATTACAGACATGTGTTGTATTTTTATTCGTGATGGTTATTGTGTTTAATTTTGTTATTCAAAATATCTTTTAAAAGATAGGTTGAAAATTGCAATTCACCTTTAGATAGATATTGATAATAAATAAACACAGTTTCATAAAAATACTAGAATATATCAACCTGGATTAACAAAATGCCCTTTATAAAAGTTATTTAGGGACTTCCAAATAAAAAAATATTCAATTAACTCTTGTGGGGTGGGCGACACGAGAGCCAAATTATGAACTGGGCGGGCATGGAAACCAACAGTTAAGCTGAAACGAAACTCCTTTAAAACCTCGTTTCCAGCCTCCGGCTGGAAATGCAACTCAAAAGCGGCTCTGCCGCGAGTCTTGAGGCAGCAGCCCCAAAGACGAGCATTCCCAGTCTCCGACTGGGAACGAGGCAAAACGAGGCAAATCAAGGTTTTGAAACCCAGGATCGGTAGCTTTTGTTTGTGTAGACGCGGTTTCTAACCGCCCGTTTCACGCAACTCTCTTCATACATCACGCGCTTTGAAAAAATTATAGATAGCAAGGGCAATGGCTAAAAGCAACACTGCATGAATTAAGTTTCCGGCAATATGAAGTGCCAGTCCTAATGCCCAAAAAGCAACCAGTACAACAACAATGCCCCAAATTATACTAAACATATAATATTTGCTCTGATTCAAGTAAGTTTTTATTTGCTTATATACTTTACTCCTAACTTGACTTTAATTCTATTTATCTTCAGAGAGGTATATAACTTTAAATCGTCGCTCTTGAGAAAGAAAACTAATTTAACTCAGTTTGGAAAATAACTGAGGTCAGGTTGCTTCTCTACGATGTCGCAGACAAGGCTTGCTTTCTTGTCGGGATACGCCATTGGTTAAGTTTGTTGATTTGTTCACAATTCTTCATTTTTAGATTGCAATTTCAAGATATAAAGAGTTTTTTGAGCAGTAATACTCACCGACTTATTTACAATTCTTGACTTTCAATTTTTCAAGTAAAGTTTGTTGTCTTTTAAATTCAATAGCCCCGCTCAACTGTTAGTCTTTTAATTAATGAAAGCAAAGGTTTGAGCGTAATTATATGCGTCTCAATTGCTTAACAAAGCTTAAAACTTCGATAATTAGCGTTAATTTTATAGCGATTAGTTAGTTCTTCAGGAATCTCCAAGAGTTGACATTCACCAAGTACACAACTTCCACAAACCGAACTCCCAAACCCGATGATGAATCATTACTCACTTCAATGGATTGAGGCATGGTGCCAAGAGAATGGCTGGACAGATTTGTTTGTCGAGCGACGTAATAACTTCTGGGCTTTCCCTCCGGGTGGGGTAATGCCAGAACCGATTCCAGTTCATGCTCTCAGATTGATTAAAGCCGAAAATGGGCTGACTTTTGAAGAACAATTGTGGTCAATGTCCGCAGTGATTGGCACAATTTTAGCTGTTTTTTTTACCTTTTGGTTTCAGTCGCCGATGCCCTTAGTTTTAGCTTTCGCTTTGAACGCCGTTACGGTGGCTCAATTTGAACTTGAAGATGCCTAAATTATTATTTTGGGTTTTGCGATTAAAAACTGCTCTTGTCTACTTTCGGCAAGAGCAGTTTTTAATTTAACAAGAAAGAATTCAGGAGTCAGGAAACAAAATTTAATTCTGAATTCTGTACAACTCTCTACCTCTGCAAAAAAACAAGCCACGCGCAGCGTCTCGTAGAGAGCATCTTGATTATGACCGGAGCCGGAGAAGCTCCGGTTCCGCTTCTGAATTCTGAATTCAATGATTTGTATAGCAAATGTCTAGTACAACACGGCGTAAATAAACCACCCATTCAAAATCAATGAAACGCTTACGCTGTATTAATTTTGAATTTTGAATTCCGCCTTGCGGTACTAGTCTATTAGGACATAACAATTAGAAATCACTAGCACCTCAAATCAACTAGCAGGTACAGCTACCTTTGCGTGTTTGTTAACGTAGTCCACAAATAATTGCTTCAATCGGGGACTAATACCAGCGTGTTCAAAGAATCCAAAACCAAGACTCTTAGCTTTTGCTAGGGTTTCTTCTGGTGTTAATCCTTCCTGAATAGCGATACTTAAGAGCGCAATTCCAGTTGAGCGCATCCCAGCTGCACAATGTACAACTGCTGGTTTAGGAATTTGTTCGAGTGTCGTGAGGATTTTGGTAATCACCTCTTCATTTAAATTTTTTAGATCCACCTTGAGTGGAACATTTTGATAATACAGCCCTAATGCTTCTGCTATTTTTTGCTCATCCTTAGAAAATCCTAATTCATCAGGCGATCGCAAATTTAGAACAGATTTAAAACCTTCTTGAATAGCTTGCTCAAGCTGTTTCGGTATGACTTGTCCTGTAGTTGTTAAATTTTCGTTAATCTGTATGGCGTTGATCACATTCACTCCTTTTGACTTCCTAATGTCTTCCAGCTTGGTTAATACTCTAAGGGAGCAAGCTTTGAGAATATATTCAAAATAAACACCGCAAAATTAGCCAAATATCACAAGATATTGTTTGATTACTTCAAAATTAGTCTTTTGAAGCCGATTATTTTATTGCTTTATCCATAATATACGGTTTGCCGATAGGTTTACTGGTAATTAGAACTTATTATACTTTATGCAGATAAAATTACCGTAGATTATATTTCAGTAGCTATACTATTGGGCAGGTTGGAGGAGCAACTGAATCAAGATTTTCGTGAATAAGGGTATAAATAATGACTAGTATAGAACAAATTCCTTCTCTATGCATTGGAATAGTATTGTTCCCAAATTTGACACAGTTAGATTTCACGGGGCCTTATGAAGTCTTTGCCAAATTGCCAAAGGTGCAATTATATCTGCTAGCGGAAACACTCGAACCAATTCGGAGCGATCGCGGCCTCACCTTTTTACCTGACACCACCTTTGCTCAAACCCCAGCCTTAGATGTGTTATTTGTGCCAGGAGGCCCAGGTATCAATGCCAAAATGGAAGATGAAAAGTTTCTCAACTTTCTCAAAACCCAAGGTAAACAAGCCCGCTACGTTACAGCTGTCTGCACTGGTTCTTTGCTGCTGGCGGCGGCGGGGTTACTTCAGGGCTATCGCGCCACTACTCACTGGCGATCGCTGGATTTGCTTGAGATGTTGGGAGTTGAGACAGTTACAGAAAGAGTTGTCATTGATCGCAATCGAATTACAGGCGGCGGTGTGACAGCTGGCATTGATTTTGGGTTAGCGATCGCTGCTGAGTTATTTGGGGAAGCGATCGCCCAAGGAATTCAACTAGGAATCGAATACAATCCCCAACCGCCCTTTAACAGTGGTTCTCCCCAAACTGCCCCGGCGGCTGTACTTGCTCAAGTTACTGCTGCGAGTCACAATCTTCAAGAAATCAGAAGGCAAATTGTCCAGCGAGTTGTGACTCAATTACAAACTACTAATATCAGTTAATTTATGTGTTGCGATTTTATTTGGAAGTCCCTTTTCCGTAGGAGTATAAAATCTAAAATCCAAAATGGTATAATCTGAATGCCAGTCCTGAACCTATGAGTGCTAACGAAATCTCTCTTCGACCTGCCCAGGAAACAGATGCCTGGGTGCTGAGTGCAATTCATATTGCTGCTATCAAAGCTCTGCCTGCAACTTTTTACACCCAAAAAGAACTTTTAGCTTGGCGTAATTACCGCAACAAAGCTGATGGTTCAAATATCTTGAAAAGTATGAAAGCGGAAACTTTCTGGGTTGCGATCGCGGGAGATGCTGTTATAGGTTTTGCTAGCTTCATTGTTGATGAACTAATCGGGCTGTACGTCCATCCTAAATATCAAGGAAAAGGGATTGGCCGTGCTTTAGTTCAACATTTTTGTGAAGAAGCAACTGAGAAAGGTGTAGATAAGGTAATTACAACTGCTAGCCTTTATGCTGAGGGGTTTTATTTACGACTGGGATTTACTGCCATTGAAAGAGCGCCTCATTATTTAAGAAGTGGCATAGTTGTTCCAGTTACTAAAATGAGTAAAATATTAGCTCCTGCACCAAAATCAATTTGAGAGGGTAAAGATTTTCAAGAACTTTAAAAATGCTGGAATCAAGATTATTTTTTCCCAAGTTACGACCGCTTTTTCTACATAACATATTATTGAAGTAAGGTACTTGCCAGCATCAATGCATAAAACCATCCGTTCATCAACTCTTACCCGTACACGTTTGATAGAAGCTGCTTTGCAGGTATTTGCTAGTTTAGGTGTTCAAGGAGCAACTACCCGTGAAATAGCCCGTGTTGCTGGTGTGAATGAGGTGACTTTATTTCGCCACTTTGCTAGCAAAGAACAACTTCTGGGAGCAGTAATGAAAAATGCTTTGGCACTCCAGACAGAAGCCCTTGCACATCCCGAAGCCTGGACACAGGATCTAAAAACTGATTTAAGACAGTATGCCTATCTTTACAATACAATGCTAGAGGCACAGGAAGACTTAATTCGTACCTTCATTGGAGAAGCCAAACGTCATCCTGAGGCAGCCAAACAAGTGATTCAAGAAGCTGCCAAGCCATTAGGGGAGAAACTGGTAGCTTACCTGCAATCGAGTCAGAAACGAGGCACTGTCAAAGCAGACCTCGATCCATTTCCCGCAGTCGATATGTTTACAGGAATGCTGTTAGCTGGAATGCTGTGCCGCACTGTCAAATTTAATCAAGGCAACTATAGCTGTGAGAACTATATCGAAACCTGTGTAGATATTTTTGTGGGCGGTATCAGTACTAATCCTCTGTAAGTTGTGAATGCAGATGTCAGCCATGAGCCAAATTAGATAATAGACATCTCCAGAAATTAAATATGCGTTACCTAGAACCCTTGTAGAGAAGTAGCAGTGCTACGTCTCTACGTTCTTTTTCGGAGATGTCTAATTTATCGAACAGAATTCTTCTTCAATTAGCTATAGCAAATATAGGACTCATATTTGATTTTTGAACAAAACTCAGTACACCTTTATTCCTTCTTCCCAGTCCCCAGTCCCCAATCCCCAGTCCCTTACCTCTACGAGTGATTCAGAAATCAAATCGGATTGCTATAGTGCGATCGCTCAATACTTATAGCAACTTATGGCATAAATCTTCTGATAGAGACACCATAACAAGATGAAATTGTATTCTATTAACAATGTCATTTTGAGGGAAATGTCTGTAAAAAAAGTGGTTTTCTATAAAAAATTGAAATGGGGATTGGGCATTGGGGAATAGGGATTGGTGACTGGGAAGATTTGGATGCGGATTCAGACCCGAACCAAAACAATCAAGGAATTTATTGCTCAGTACCAGTCTCCAATCCCCAGTCCGGGATCGTCTAGTATTCCCCAATTTCTCTACGAGACGCACTTGCCAACAGGGCAGCAAGTTGGGCAATCGTGGGCGCGGCCTGTTGAATTCTAGAGAATTACTGAATATTAATTATTACTCAACAAAAACAGAATGGAGTAAACAGATGAGGTTTGTCCTAAGACGCCGCAAGTTTGGTCAATTGATGGTCTTCAGCACAGTAGCAGCGACGATCGCTAATTTTGTAGAGAAAGCTGTAGCAGAAACTCAGGTAAAAAAAACTACTCCAATACTGGCAACTTCGACACCTGAAACTGTGAAGGTGACGCTACAAGTCAATGGAACAGCACATAGTTTGCAAATTGAACCACGTGTTACTTTACTTGATGCGCTTCGGGAATACATAGGACTAATTGGGACTAAAAAAGGTTGCGATCATGGACAATGTGGTGCTTGCACGGTGCTCATTGATGGAAAACGGATTAATTCATGCCTGACATTTGCGATTATGCACACCGACGCAAAAATCACAACTATTGAAGGGTTGGAACAAGGAAACAATCTGCACCCGATGCAAGCTGCGTTTCTATCCCGCGATGCATTTCAGTGCGGCTACTGCACACCGGGACAGATTTGTTCGGCGGTGGGTTTGGTGAACGAAGGACATGCGAAGTCGGATGCCGACATTCGGGAACTGATGAGCGGGAATATCTGTCGTTGTGGCGCTTATCCAAATATCGTGGCTGCTGTCCGCGATGTCTTAGAGGGAAAAAAAGATGCAGCCGTTTAATTATAAAAAAGCAGGACAAGTGGACAATGCTGTGGCGTTGGTTACTCCAGAGGTGCAAGCTGCTTATCTAGCAGGGGGTACAAGCTTAATTGATTTAATGAAGTTGAATGTCCAAACGCCAACACAGGTAGTTGACATTAACCCACTACCGCTAACCAAGATAGAAATACAGGGTAATGGTGTGCGGATTGGAGCAACGGCAAACAATAGCAACGTTGCATATAATCCGATCATTCAAGAGCGTTACCCTGTGCTGTCAGAGGCCTTGCTGTCTGGGGCATCACCGCAACTGCGAAATATGGCGACGGTGGGCGGAAATTTGCTGCAACGTACCCGATGTTACTACTTCCGCGATACTTCGATGCCCTGTAACAAGCGCGTTCCCGGTTCAGGTTGTGCGGCAATCGAGGGCTACAATCGCATTCACGCGATTCTCGGTGGTAGCGATCGCTGTATTGCCACCCATCCTTCTGATATGGCGGTGGCAATGGTAGCACTTGATGCGGTTGTACAGACACGCGGGCCGAAAGGAGAGCGCAGCATTCCCCTTGTAGATTTTCATCTCGTACCGGGTAATACACCACAAAGAGAGACGGTTTTAGAACACGGAGAGTTAATTATTGCCGTTGACTTACCTGCTTCAACCTTTGGGAAGCGATCGCACTATTTAAAAGTCCGCGATCGCGCCTCCTATGCCTTTGCAATGGCATCGGTTGCAGCTGCATTAGATATTCAAAATGGCATCATTCGCTCGGCACGCATTGCCCTTGGTGGCGTAGGAACAAAGCCTTGGCGGGCCTTTGAAGCGGAAAAAGTGCTTCTGAACAAGCCCGCAAACCAGGCAACATTTCAAGCAGCAGCATTGGCTGCGATCGCCGGAGCTAAACCTCAAAAATACAACGGCTTTAAAGTCGAACTGACTAAACGCACAATTGTGAAAGCGCTGGCAACAGTAGGAGGGATGGCATGAATACAGGGGACACAAATACAGTTGTCGGCAAACCGCTCAATCGAGTTGATGGATACCTGAAGGTGACTGGTAGCGCACGTTACGCGGCTGAGTTTCCGGTAGCAAAAATGACTTATGGCGTGACAATTCAAAGTGCGATCGCCAAAGGTAAAATAGCCCAAATCGATACAAAGGCGGCGGAACGAGTACCAGGTGTATTAGCAGTTATTACCCATCTCAATGCACCGAAGGCATCTGGAGAAAAGGGCGGTGGTCGCAAACTACAAGTCCTACAAGATAACGTTGTCTTGTATAGTGGTCAGCACATAGGTGTTGTAGTTGCCGATACCTTTGAACGAGCAATGTATGCTGCCTCACTCGTACAAGTTCATTATGACGAAGAGAAACCAACCATCAATATGCGGGAAAACCTCGCTAAGGCATACTTGCCTAAAGGAAAAATCCCCAAAGAGGAGCCGCCCGATTCAACTCATGGCAATGTCAGCCAGGGACTAGCGGCGGCGGTTGTCCGCGTCAAGCAAACCTATACAACACCGATCGAAAATCACAATCCGATGGAGCCTCATGCCACAACAGCAGTTTGGCAAGGCGATCAACTGCTGCTGTATGATGCAACTCAGGGAATCTTTCAGGTTCAACAAAAAGTTGCGGGGGCATTGGGAATCGATCCAAAGAATGTCCGTATTATGTCTTACTTTGTGGGCGGTGGCTTCGGTTGTAAAGGATCGGCTTGGTCGCACGTGCCACTAGCAGCGATCGCCGCAAAGCAAGTTAATCGCCCAGTAAAATTAGTTCTGGGACGCATACAAATGTATGGGCCTGTAGGCTTTCGACCGGAGACAATTCAACAGGTTTCTCTAGGTGCAACCCGCGATGGTAAATTAACGGCACTCCGACACGCTGGGACTTCACAGACTTCAACTTTCGATGAATTTATCGAGCCTGTTGGTAAAAGCGCCCGCATGATTTACGCTTGCCCGCATATCGAAACCAGCCATCGCCTAGTTCAGCTTGATCAAGGAACACCAACCTTTATGCGGGCCCCGGGCGAAGCTTCTGGGTCATTCGCCCTAGAATCAGCAATGGACGAACTAGCTTATGCGCTCAATATCGATCCCATTGAATTGCGTTTGCGTAACTATGCTGAAGTTGATCCTACTAAAAAACTCCCTTGGTCGAGCAAATCACTGAGAGAATGTTACAAATTAGGCGCAGAAAAGTTTGGCTGGCAAAAGCGCAATCCCAAACCCCGTTCGATGCGCGATGGTAATTATTTGATTGGTTGGGGTATGGCGACAGCAACTTATCCTACCAACCGTTCGCCGGCATCAGCGATCGCTCAGATTATGGCAGACGGTACAGCCGTTGTATTGAGCGGTTCGCAAGATATTGGCACAGGAACTTATACTGTAATGACTCAAGTTGCAGCCGAAGCACTCGGTCTACCAGTTAGCAAAGTCCGCTTTGAACTAGGCGATACGAAGATGCCACAAAGCCCCGTTTCTGGTGGTTCGCAAACTGCCGCTAGTGTCAGTTCGGCGGTGCATTTAGCGGGGAATCAAGCTCGCAGTCAGCTTTTGCAACTAGCACTAGCCGATCAAAAATCGCCGCTTTATAGGTCCAATGCTGAGGATGTGATTGCCCAAGATGGCAGCTTTTTCTTGAAAAATAAATCCTCTGCAACCGAAACATATCAGGCAATCTTGGCACGGCATGGAATGAAAATGATCGAAGCGCGTGCAGATGCCAAGCCTGGAGAAGAACAAAAGAAGTTCTCAATGCACGCATTTGGAGCGCAGTTTGCCGAAGTCCGCGTTGAACCTGATTTGGGTGAAGTGCGAGTATCGCGTTGGGTGGGAACTTTTGGGGTTGGACGCATCCTCAATGCTAAAACAGCCAATAGTCAGCTGATTGGTGGGATTATTTATGGTATTGGCATGGCGTTAATGGAACATACGGTAATAGACCCGAATCTAGGACGCGTTGTCAACCATGATTTAGCTGAATATCACGTACCAGTAAATGCAGACGTTCCCGATATTCAGGTGTTGTTTGTCGATGAACACGATCCACATATCAACCCGCTTGGTGTCAAGGGAGTTGGTGAAATTGGCATTACTGGCACTGCGGCAGCGATCGCTAACGCTGTTTATCATGCCACAGGTAAGCGCGTCCGCGATTTGCCAATTACATTAGACAAACTGCTGTAGATATGGCGATCGCAACAAATATCCTGTACTTGTAGAGACGCGATTTATCGCGTCTTGGATTTATCGCGTCTTGGATTTATCGCGTCTTGAAATACCAATCAGTAAAAGTCTCAAGACTGATGACCACTCAAGTAAAATTTGGTACTCTTAGCTCGGAATCACTGTAATTACGTCCGTGACCGAGATGAGTAGTCCAACAGCCCGATCCTACGCTTTCTTGTCGATTGCAGCAGCAATCATCACTATTGCCCTAAAATTTGGCGCTTACCTGCTAACCGGGTCAGTAGGTTTGCTTTCAGATGCTATTGAATCAATTGTAAATCTCCTAGCTGCATTGGTCGCTCTATGGGCATTGACCTATGCTGATAAACCAGCCGATGCCGAACACGCCTTTGGGCATTCTAAAGCTGAATACTTCTCCAGTGGTGCAGAAGGTGCGTTGATTATAGTGGCAGCCATTAGCATTGCTGTTGAAGCTTGGGGACGCTTGCTGCATCCAGAACCATTAACACAGTTGGGATTCGGGTTGGCACTCTCCCTATTTGCAACCGCAATCAACGGCGTTGTTGCCTTTATCTTGCTACGAGCAGGGCGACGATTGCGTTCCATTACACTGAGGGCTGATGCTCACCATCTGTTTACCGATGTGGTGACTTCGGGTGGTGTGATCGTTGGAATCTTACTCGTCAAGCTAACAGGCACTCTCGTACTCGATCCAATTGTCGCCCTGATAGTAGCAGCAAATATTACTTGGACAGGATTTCGTTTGCTGCGGGAAACCAGTAGCGCGTTACTGGATGCAGCTTTGCCTAAAAAAGAAATTGACGCAATCAAGAGCATCCTTAACGAGTACAAACGTCAAGATATCCAGTTTCATGCCTTGCGAACCCGCACTGCTGGAACCCGTCGCTTTGTTTCCTTTCATGTTCTTGTGCCTGGATCTTGGACAGTGCAACAAGGGCATGATTTATGCGAGGCAATTGAGCTTGCTATTCTTGGGGTGCTGCCTTCAACTCACGTTACAACTCATCTGGAACCTGTAGAAGATCCAGTTTCTTGGGAAGATTTGGAGTTGGAGCGTTCGAGCAATCAGCAAATGCAAGATATGAAATAAGAGATTAATTGCTGCCGATCGCACTCTCATCAACTGTAACGCCGAGTACTGCAAATGCGATCGCTTCCGGAGGGCGGTTACGCCATTGCAACTTGCTTTTTACGCGAAGGACGCTTGCGGTCTGATTTTTTCTTCAGTCCTACTGCTTGAGCTTGATCGCTATCTGAGCCATATTGCCCGCGTACAACTTCTTTCATCGCTAATACAGCATTATGAAATTCCCACTCTGCTAATCGGGCAGCATCAGCAGCCGCACGGTATAAAGCTAGTTTCTCAGTTTCGGTTTGCTGAGAAATCAACATCGCCTGATAAACTTCCTCTAAGTTTGCAGCTGAGGCATCAGCACGAGTTGTGTTATAGGTGCTGACGGTTTGCAAACCGTGGAATGAGTCAATATCTTGACTAATGGCTTGAGGACGCAAACGGCGTGTTGTGTCTTGGATAGTCATAGATGTATACAGTAATATAGGTTGTATTTAATGTACCCATTGCCACTAAAAATCTATCAGTAAGACCAAGTTTTAAATTGGGCAATCTTAAAAAAAGGGTAAGTTTTTGCAATTCATTGACTTACATTGTGAATACATCGACTTACATTGTGAATACATCGGCTTGCATTGTGAATGCATCGGCTTGCATTGTGAATACATCGACTTGCATTGTGAATACATCGGCTTGCATTGTGAATGCATCGGCTTGCATTGTTAAGAGAACTCCACAGAATGATTGCTCCAAAAGCTGTCATTGCGAGCGAAACGGAGTGTAGCAAAGCAATCCCAAGATTTTGCGGTTGCTTCATTTCGCTTCTCTACGAGACGCTACCGCGAACGCTCCATACGCAATGACAATTGGGCATTTCTTTTTGTGGAGGTCTCTAATAGACATCTCCGAAAAAGAACGTAGAGACGTAGCACTGCTACGTCTCTACAAGGGTTCTGGGTAGACGCATATTTAATTTCTGGAGATGTCTAATGTATCTTGCGGAGTATGTTTCAAAACACACCTTAGTTAGAGTCTTCATGTCAGATTGCCGTGATAGTATACGGCTCATTCCTGTTGTTACTTGTAGGAGACAATTATGGAAATCAGTAGACGCAGCTTATTAAAAACTGCTTCTGCTTCGGGATTAGTGGCAGCAGGACTTGCAGTTTCGGAAGGATTTTTGCAACCAATTCTCGCTCAAACAAAAACTGTTGATGAAAATACTCAACTGTTAGCCCAAAGTTCACCCGCTTCAACTCGACGCGGCGAAATGTTGTATCGCCATCTCGGACGCACCGGAGAACAAGTATCTTTGATTGGCTTGGGGGGGTATCACATTGGAAAAATTCCAGAAGAGCAAGAAAGTATCAAGTTAATCCGCAGTGCGATCGATCGCGGCATCAACTTTATGGATAACTCTTGGGACTATCACAACGGACGTAGCCACCGTTGGATGGGAAATGCTCTTAAGGATGGTTATCGCCAAAAAGTTTTCTTAATGACAAAAATCGACGGTCGCACCAAAGGCGCTGCCAAAATGCAGATTGATGAATCGCTCAAAGATTTGCAGGTCGATCACATTGATTTATTGCAGCATCATGAAATACTGCGCTTTGAAGACCCCGATCGCGTCTTTGCTCCCGGTGGCGCAATGGAAGCAGTTTTAGAAGCCCAGAAAGCAGGTAAAATTCGCTATATCGGCTTCACAGGACACAAAAATCCCCTGATTCACCTGCAAATGCTGGAAACTGCGGCACAAAATGGTTTCCGTTTTGATACCGTGCAGATGCCTTTGAATGTGATGGATGCCCATTTTAGAAGTTTTGAACATCAGGTTTTACCTGTGTTAGTGAAAAACAATATTGGTGTGCTGGGAATGAAATCCATTGGAGAATCTTACATTCTCAGAAGCAACACCGTCAGTGCAATCGAGTGCCTGCACTACGCAATGAATTTACCAACGTCAGTGGTAATTACAGGCATCGACAGCATGGGAATTTTAGACCAGGCGTTTGAGGCAGTCCGCACCTTTAAGCCAATGGATCAAGCACAAGTTACAGCACTGTTAGCGCGGACTCGTGAGGCAGCAGCTAAAGGGCAGTACGAACGATATAAAACTACAACCCAAAATGATAGTACAGCCATGAATCCAGCTTTTCTTGGCTAAATATTAATCCGATTTTTTTGAAGTAAGACACTATACGAGAACATCATGAGCAAACGCATTGCATATTTAGGACTCGGCATCATGGGCAGTGGTATGGCAACCAACTTGCTCAAAGCTGGTTACGATCTGCGGGTTTGGAATCGCAGCCCAGAGCCTTGTAAGCCTCTAGTAGAACAAGGTGCAACCCAAGCACAAACACCTGCACAAGCTGTAGAAAATGCCGAGGTGATTATATACTCGCTAGCCAATGATAATGCGATTGAAGAGGTTGTCTTTGGGCAAGATGGCATTTTATCAAAGGTGCAATCGGGACAAATTGCCATCGACATGAGTACAGTTCATCCTGACACCTCCCGCAAAGAAGCCGCAGCTTATGCCCAAAAGCACGTTGAATTTCTTGATGCCCCTGTTTTCGGCAGCAAAAACGAATCTGCAAATGGGGGATTGTGGATTGTGGTTGGTGGCAAGCGGGAGGTATTTGAGCAAGTCAAACCAATTTTAGAGCCGTTAAGCGAAACAATCCATTACCTGGGTGATACTGGCAAAGGCGCATCAATGAAACTTATTGGTAACTCTATAGTGGCAACCCAAATTGAAGCTTTAGGGGAAGCGCTGATTTTGGCAACCAAAGCCGGGCTGAATCCACAAGACGTTCTTGATGTCCTGCACGTAGTAGATTTTCGCTCTCCGATTTTTGACGGTATGGGCAAGACGCTGGTGAATCGAGACTTTACACCGAGTTTTGCTTTAAAGCATCTGCTGAAAGATGCCAATTTGATCGCTCGATTTGCCCAAGATTTAAATTCTCCCACGCCTGCTGCGGCAATTGTTAGAGAAACCATTAAAACAGCAGTTAATCAAGGATGGGGAGAAGAAAATGCATCGGCATTAATCAAAGCTTTGGAGTTAGAAGCAGGAGTAACCATTAAATCATAAGTGTTTGTTTGTAGCTTACTTAACTGTGCGATCGCACTTGTTTTTCATTCAACGTTTCAAAATATAGCTTTATCCAAGGAAAACACTAATTATGTCCAACTTCAAAATATATTCTACTGGTTTAGTAGCGATCGCCTTATCTCTGGCGACTGGTTGCACACCAACTACTCCCCATGACCAGAATACATCTGAAATTCCATCTGCTGTGCCTGTACAAGCAACTGAGAGTCCATCCCCAACTACCTCACCAACCTCATCAGGGCAAAATAACCTCAGTTCTTCAGACAGAAAGTTCGTGACTAATGCCGCTCAAGATGGTTTAGCAGAAGTCCAACTAGGAAAACTGGCGTTACAACGTGGAACCAGTGATGCAGTAAAACAGTTTGGACAGCGTATGGTTCAAGATCATACCCAGGTAAATAATCAACTCAAACAGTTAGCGACTCAAAAAAGTGTCACGCTGCCAACTACTATCGGTAGGACAAATCAGCTAGCCCTCCGACGCTTATCCGCACTTTCTGGTGCTAAATTTGATCGCCTATATATAAATGAGATGCTTCAAGGTCATGAAAAAGATGTCTCCGCATTTCAGAATGAAGCTCAAAAAGGACAAGATCCAGACGTGAAAGCATTTGCGGCTCAAGCGCTACCAACCCTCCAAGAACATCTGCAACAGGTTCGTGCCATTGCTAATCCTGGAAGTTCAACTAGCACCCCAACTCCAACCACTACCCCATGAAAAGTGCTGAGTTCCGAGTGCTGAGTGCTGAGTATGGTAAAACAATACAGTTTAGTTCAGCATATCTTCTTTCCCTTTCACTGGTTACCAGCCTGAAGGCTGGGAACACATTCTGGGAGGCTCCGCCTCCTATTTCTTGACAAGAGGTAGAACCTCTCGGAATACGTTCCCAGCCTAGAGGCTGGGAACGAGGCGATTGCAAGTCGATGCATTGGCATTGTAAGTCGATGCATTGGTATTGCAAGTAGATGTATTGGCATTGCAAGTAGATGTATTGGCATTGCAAGTAGATGCATTGGCATTGCAAGTCAATGCATTGGCATTGCAAGTCGATGCATTGGTATTTGTAAGTCGATGCATTGGTATTGTAAGTCGATGCATTGGCATTGCAGGATATTGTCAAATTTAATTTGCGACAAATTGCTGTACTAAGTCCAAAATTTCATCATTTCATCATTAAAAAACCACGATGTCTAAATTGTTTAAAGGAGAATTTTCTCGTCGCAAGATTCTGACTACTGCTGGGTTAGGAGCCATTTCAGCCGCCGCAATTGGTAGTATGGGCGAAGAAGTTGCTGCTCAACAGCCAACTGTGCAAGCTACTCCACGCGGAGGCGAGTTGCCGCCTCAGATTCAGTTCCCGCCCATTTCAGAAAAGACAGAGGTTGATACGGGTGGGCCACCAACTGCATTACCTCCAGAGCGACGCTTAGGATTTGCGATCGTCGGACTGGGAAGACTAGCATTAGAAGAAATTATGCCTGCGTTTGCAGAATGTAAATTAGCAAAGCCAACTGCATTAGTTAGTGGTGATGCTGCCAAAGCAAATCTTGTTGCCCAACAGTATGGCATCAAACCGCAGAACGTTTACAACTATCAGAATTACGACAATCTCCGCAACAATCCAGACGTTGATGTGATTTATATTGTACTGCCCAACAGTATGCACCGAGAATATACGGTGCGTGGTGCAAAAGCTGGGAAGCATATTCTGTGTGAAAAGCCAATGGCAACCACAGTAGAAGATTGTCAGCAGATGATCGATGCGTGTAAACAAAGCGATCGCAAGCTGATGATTGCTTATCGCTGTCAATATGAGCCGCACCATCGCGCCATGATTCAGATGATCCGCAGCAAAGAATTGGGAACTGTGAAGGTAATTCAGGCAGATAACGGCCAAAACCAAGGCGGTGACTTAAATCAGTGGCGATTGAAACGCGCTTTAGCTGGAGGTGGCTGTTTACCAGATGTGGGAGTTTATTGCCTAAATGCAACTCGCTATTTAACAGGAGAGGAACCGATCGCAATTAGCGCCCAAATCTTCACCACTCCTGGTGATCCGCGCTTCAAAGAAGTAGAAGAAAGTGTCACCTTCCAGCTGCGGTTTCCCAGTGGAATACTAGGAATTTGCTCCACTAGCTACGGCTTCCACGAAGGGCGGCGGTTTCGCGTCTTCGGCTCTGATGCTTGGGGACAACTCGATCCGGCGTTCTCGTACAATGGTTTACGGATGATGGTTTCGCGCAAATCACCAACAAATAGCATGGCAGAAAATGTTAGCGAAGTGCGGATAAGTGAGAAGAACCAGTTCGCTTTAGAAATCGATCATTTTGCAGATTGTGTGATTCAGAATAAGCAACCTCATACACCTGGGGAAGAAGGTTTGCAAGACCAAAAACTGATAGCCTTGATTTACGAAGCCGCACAAACAGGCAAAACGATTACCCTACCGCGTGTATCAGGATTAGATACCACTCGTGGCCCCGCTCCTCGAATGCTGAAGTAAATACGTCCATATTGCAGTCATGACAACCTCTGCTTGGAGTCCGCTCCGTAAATCTTTGTTTCGCGATCGCTGGATTGCCTCAATTGTCTCCAACATTGGCGGTTGGATGGAGGACACGGCGGGAGCTTGGTTAATGACTTCTCTCACCACCTCTCCCCTATTGGTGGCACTCATGCAAACAGCCGCAACTTTACCAGTGCTGCTTTTAGGATTACCAGCCGGAGCAACGGCAGATATTTTCGATCGCCGTCGGTTACTCCTGTTTTGGCAAGCCTGGATGCTGGTTGCTGCACTGATCTTGAGTGGATTAATTTTTGCAGGTACGATTACACCGTGGTCACTGTTGGGGCTGACGTTTTTGCTTAACTTGGGAGCGGCAATGAATGGCCCAGCTTGGCAAGCTATTGTACCAGAATTAGTACCGCGATCGGAACTTATGGCTGCGATCGCTTTAAATAGTGCTGGATTTAACATTGCTCGAGCAATTGGCCCTGCGATCGCAGGTTTTATACTGGTGGCAGCCAATGCAGGAGTCGTCTTTTTAATTGATGCCCTCTCTTTTATTGGGGTGATTTTCATTCTCTACCGTTGGCAGCGCAAACCGTTTTACGAAAGTGCCCTCCCCGCAGAGCGAGTATTAGGTTCTATGCGGGCTGGTATACGCTATGTCCGTTTCTCTTCAGCCCTGCAAGCCGTGTTAATTCGAGGGGGTGTTTTAACTAGTTGTACCAGTGCTTTGTTTGCATTGTTGCCTTTAGTAGCACAGCAGGATTTGCAACAAGGTGCAGGTGGTTATGGTTTATTACTCGGTAGCTTTGGATTTGGGGCGATTATCGGTGCGATTTTGCTGCCACGAGTGCGGCAACATCTGACAGCCGATGGAGTTGTAATTGCAGCAACTCTGGTATTTGCAGTTGCTACATTAATTGTGGCATTCATTCACAACGTACCTTTGGTGTTGCTAGCTTTGCTGGCGGCTGGAATTGCCTGGACAATTATGACATCCAGCTTGAATATTACAGTGCAGCTTGCTGTTCCGGCTTGGGTGCAAGCGCGGGCGTTAGGAACTTATCAAATGGTATTTCAAGGAGGTTCAGCAATTGGTAGTATTGTTTGGGGTGCGGCGGCAGAACATTGGGGAACGCCAAGTGCCTTATTCGTTGCTGCCCTTGGCTTATTCGGGGGAACTTTCACCGCGTGGCGTTACCCGTTGCTATCAGGAAAACTTGATTTAGCTCCAGCATTACGACGAGCTGAACCGCTAGTAGTAATTGAATTGCAACCAGAAGAAGGGCCAGTTTTAGTCACACTTGAATATTGTATTAACCCAGAGCAAACAGAAGAATTCATTGCGGCAATTCATGCCCTGCGAGTGGTGCGACTACGAGATGGTGCGATTCGTTGGGGCATCTTTCATGATACATCTGTGCCGAATCGCTACTTAGAGACATTTATCGTCGAATCTTGGGTAGATCATCTACGTCAGTATGAACGGTTTACAGTAGCAGATCGAGAGATTCGCCAAAAGGTTTTTGCCTTTCATCAAGGCGAAGAACCCCCAGTTATTTCTCACATGATTTATGCTCACCAATCCTAAGCAGCACGATCTGAGAAAAAATCATTGTTATGAACGAATTACAAACAATTTTAGAAGGCTTCGAGTCCAGTCAAAAAAGTGGTGAAATCACATTCCTGGCCACTGTAGTCAAAACTCAAGGTTCAACTTATCGCCGACCAGGTGCTAAAATGCTGATGACAAATACAGGTCGGATGATTGGCACGATCAGCGCTGGTTGCTTGGAGAAAGACGTATTTGAGTATACTCAACAACGAATGTCAGACGGTGAACCAATTGTTGTTACTTACGATAGCACCGCCTCGGAAGATATTCTTTGGGGCTTTGGTCTGGGATGCAATGGGATAGTGCAAGTTCTCATCGAACGTCTTGAGAAAGAAAGCACACCGAATGCGATCGCATTTACACAAGAGTGCTTTCATCAAAAACATTTGGGTATTATTGCTACAGTCTTTGCTTTTGAAGGTGCAGTCAAAGTAAAACTTGGATCGCGCTTCTTGCTGTATCCAAATGGTAAAATTATCACTGATATCAAAGATCCAAATTTAATTCAATCTCTGCTTGCAGATAGTCAAGTAGCCTTTGCTAATCAAAAGTCAAAAGTAAACAATTATCAGTTACCTTTAGGCAGTGTAGAAGTTTTTATTGAAGTCATCCAACCACCTACACCTTTAATAATATTTGGTGCAGGTTATGATGCTGTACCCGTAGCCCAGTTTGCTCAAGCATTAGGTTGGGACGTTACTATAGTCGATTGTCGAGCTAATGAGGCAACTAAAGCGCGATTTCCTCTACCTTGTGATGTCATTCTTAGTCGGCGAGAAATTGTACATAAACAGGTATTTATAAATGCCCACACAGTTGCTGTAGTGATGACCCATAATTATCTTGACGACCTAGAAATTTTGAAAATGTTGCTGCCATCTCCTGCACCCTACATAGGGGTTTTAGGCCCAAAGCTGCGTACTGAAAGATTGCTGGAAGATTTACGTCTGCAAGGAAGAGATTATACTACCGAACAATTAAAAAGATTACATGGCCCAATTGGAATTGACATTGGAGCAGATACACCTGAAGAGATAGCGATCGCCATTATTGCGGAAATTCAAGCAGTGCTAACAAACCGCAGTGGTAATTTTTTAAGAAATCGCAATCAACCAATTCACCAATGTTATGAAAGCAACTCAAAATTGCTACTTACCACATAGTTTTTATGACTGAGGAAATAGACAACGACAAATCACCCATAGCAATTATGATTCTTGCTGCTGGTGCATCTACTCGGATGGGTACACCGAAACAACTATTGCTTTACCAAGGACGTAGCTTTTTGCAATACATTACAGAAATGGCGATCGCTTCAGTTTGTCAACCTGTCGTAATAGTACTTGGAGCCAATGCAGAACAGATTCATCCCCAAATTAAACAACTTCCCGTTAAAGTAGTTAAAAACTTGGATTGGGCTTGTGGAATGAGTGCTTCAATCAAGAGCGGTATTGAATTGTTAAATAATCTTCCGCAAAAATTAGAAGCAGTAGTTATTACACTTTGCGACCAGCCATTTGTTTCTCAGCAAATTATTAATCAACTTGTTGATGCATATTATTCAACAAAAAAACAGATCATTGCTTGTGAATATGCGGGTACATTAGGTGTACCCGCTCTATTTGGTCAGAGATTTTTTTCAGAACTTGCTGCTTTAAAAGGAACTTCAGGAGCAAAAAAAGTTATTAATAATAACCTGAATGAAGTGTTTTCCATTCCCTTTCCTCTAGGGGATATCGATATTGATACACCAAAAGATTATGAACAATTGCTATCAATTCCCAGAGCTACTGATTCTGCTCGTAGCGTAGCCACCGATTATAGAGGAATAAAGAGGAAGCCTCTAACCTAAAAGATGCAGTTGTAGTAGAGAAAATTAAGCGATCGCTCCTACTTTGGAGAGTTTCTCCATCTACAACCGGCAAAGTTATCTTAACCTTACATCTTCACATTTAATTGTTAGAGACGCGTTAGTATTGCGATACAAAATGCAATTTCGCGTCTCTACAAATTAATTAATTCTTAGGGGTTTTTATCTGACGTGCCAGTTCTAGATAAGCACTCATATTCGCCCCTGGACGACGACGACCATTAGAGCTTGTAGCCGAAGGAGCAAGATATTTTGGCGCAAAGGTGGTTTCAGTTGGCTGCTCTTTAATAACTTTGGCTGCTGCGGCTTTTCCATTTTTAGCGGGTTCAACTTTAAGACCTTCAGCAGTCTGAACTAGTTGAACATCAGCTGCTTTAGAATTTTTAGCCGATTTTGCCTTAGCCGCAGCGGTTTTTGTTCCATTCAATGACTCTGGCTTGGATGGAGTTGCTGCTTCTGATGTAATTGTTGCCGTTACCTTCTTAGCATTCGATGAAACTGTATCTGCTACTTTCTTCGCATTCGATGCGACCTCTTTAACAGCATCTTTGGCAGCATCTTTGGCTTCGTCCAATTCTAAGAAGTAGCCATTGCTTTTCTTCTTGCCTGGTAACAGTCCGGTAATGAAACCCAGAATACCCGAAATTAACTTTTTGATAAAATCCATTACAATTACTCCTGCTTTTACCTTTTATATTGGGAACTCTACCGTAATTGTTAAAAATTACGACAAAATATTACATTTTCTACTTTGCGTCACCTCGTTCTGGTGACAACCTTTATAGGCTTGTGCTTAATTAACATTGTAGTAAAATCACAGGGCAAATGTTCTATTGCAAGCATTTTGCAACCTACATACACCAAGAACTAATTATTAAATTTTACTGTAACTAAGAGCAAGATTCTGAAAGCAAGCTTTACAACAATTAACATTTCTTTGTTTGGTAAATACCCAATTGAAGTTGAACAAGCATTTTCCTCTCAACCAGTGATAGCCTATTGGCAGATGGCAAGATTGACTAGTTAAATTTTATACAAACTCTCTTTGTAGAAGCATTTCAGTTTTGCAAAAATATCTTTTAAAGAATCCGAAAAGCAATAGCTTCAGTTTGTAGAGCAGTATGTGCCGACAAAGGTAAAATATACCCCCTTAATTCAGCTAGATTTTGTAAATGAATATTGAAAATCAACAACGCAATCCCGTTTTATTAATACATGGCATTGACGACACGGAAGCAGTTTTTCATAAAATGAGGGCATACCTCATACAACGGAGTTGGTCTGTCTATAGCCTGAATCTAGTTCCTAATAATGGTGATGTGGGTCTTGATGAGTTGGCAAAGCAAGTAGCCGATTTTGTTACAGCTACCTTTGCACCAGAACAAAGCCTAGATTTAGTAGGCTTCAGCATGGGAGGAATTGTTAGCCGTTACTATATCCAGCGACTAGGAGGACTTAACCGCGTGCAGAGATTTCTTACCATCTCTTCACCCCATCATGGAACTGTTGTTGCTTATGGTTCCTGGCGTCCTGGTTGCATACAAATGCGCCCTAACAGCATTTTTCTCAAGGATTTAAATTCTGATGCTGTAATATTGGGGCAGCTAGATTTTACGTCCATCTGGACACCTTATGATTTGATGATTGTCCCAGCAAATAGTTCACAAATGCCAGTAGGACAGGAAGTAACAGTACCAGTTGCTCTACACCCTTGGATGCTGACAGACTCCAGAAGTTTAGCAGTAGTCACAGCAACCTTATCAGAGCCTATTAAGTTATCCTTGCTGAATAAAAAATCCAGTCAGTAGCTAGAATGCTTACCACACTAGTACCGCAAGGCGGAATTCAAAATGACGCTCGTTCGCTCTTAGCGTCTCCCCTTGGGAGAAGACTCGCTTGCCGCCGGCGCTAACAAAATTCAAAATTCAAAATGAATAGAGCATAAGGTTTTCAGAAATTTTGAATGGTATGTCTATTTACGCCGTGGTGTACTAGATTTATTTTTTATTTTTTATTTTTTATTTTTAATTTATTAAGCCCTATCCCCAATTTGCGTATATTCGTAACTTCCAAAAATTGCCTCTGGGTGACTATAGTACTTAAACTCCATGAGATTATAAAAAGGATCTTCTAAAAAGAAAGTGCGATGCTCAAGAGGAGAATCAACAAAGCGATTTTTGGTTTCTTCGCGAAAAAGTAGCTGTTGTTGTTGTGCCCTTTTTAGTAAGTCTTGCCAGTCACGTTCTTGGGTAAAAATTAGCCCAAAGTGTCTGGGATAGATAGTGGATTGCGGTATCAAAGGTTCTTTGGTGATGTGAGCTACTAATTGATGTCCGTAGAGATTCAATACTGTTCGGTTAAGGCAAGAGACGCGATGAATCGGCGTCTCTACAATAATCAGTCTTTTGTAGAGACGCCGATTTATCGCGTCTTTGAGATTTATAATTTTCATCAAAAAACCTTAACCGAACGGTATTGCGTAGAGATTGAGAATTAGGGCATGGCGGTTTTCACGGCCAGGAATGCAGCCCAAGCCATCTACGTAATATGCTTTTGTCTGGGCAATATCAGTTACAGGGAAAGCTAGATGGAATAAAGTTTGACTCATAACTTGTGTGGAAAAGACTAATGGTTGATGCTATCTACAATTTAGGCTGTTAAGTCTTGATTGTGGTCAACTTAAACATCAGCTTTCGGCGCAATGCCTATGCTATTTAGTTAATAATACAAACATATTAGGTTCTTCGGTTATTTTTATGGAAAACCTGGTTCAAAACCATTAAAAGCCTTACCCTGTAAGCATTTCATTTAAAACAGTACCATAATTTCTTATAACCCTTGCGGGGCAAGGGTTTTGTCACAATCAATCCTCAATCACCATAAAAGGGGCGCAAGAACCACATATTACTTTAGCTGGAGAGGTTTCAGAAGTTAAGCACTAAGTATCATAAATTCGCTATTCTGTTGATATTCAGAAAAATTACTCATAATTAATTGCTGATGTCACCCTCAATTGATTCTGTAAATCCCTGGTTGGTAGCAGTAGTGTTAAACACACTTTTATTGGGTTTAGCTTGGATTTCTCCGAAAAAGCTACTTACCCCTGCTGGATTATTTCATGCCTGGTTCCTGGCTATCTTAATTTGGGTAACTCTAGGCTGGCAAGGATATGCAGTAGTAATGTTCTATTTTCTGGTTGGTTCTGGCGTTACCCGCATCGGTATGGCGCAGAAGGAGGCAGAAGGAATTGCCGAAAAACGTTCTGGGGCAAGAGGCCCAGAAAATGTTTGGGGTTCGGCTTTGACTGGGGCGCTCTGTGCTTTGGGAGTAGGGATAATAAATTCGGGATTCTTTGTAGCTAGTCCCCAATCCCTAGTACCCAATCCCCAATCCCTATTATTGTTAGCTTATGTAGCAAGTTTCAGTACCAAGCTGGCTGATACTACTGCTAGTGAAGTTGGTAAAGCTTATGGTAAAAGTACCTTTCTCATTACCACACTCCAACCAGTGCCACGGGGTACAGAAGGAGCGGTAAGCTTGGAGGGAACTTTAGCTGGGATTGTGGCTTCTGTTGCGATCGCATTTATTGGTTGGGGAGTTGGTTTAATTGATCTATTAGGAGTCGCTTGGTGTGTATTAGCAGCATTTATTGCTACCAACTTAGAAAGTGTAATTGGTGCAACACTGCAATCTAAGTATGCCTGGCTGACCAATGAAGTGGTAAATATTTTTAATACATTAATCGGTGCGATCGCATCTGTGCTACTTGCCTGGACATGGATAAGTTTCATTAAGTAAATCTGTGAAAATAACTAGGTGGGGAATTGGGCATTGGGCATTGAAAAGATGCAGAGGGGCAGGGTGCGGGGGGCGGAGGGGAAAATTCTTCTCCCTGCTCCCTTGCTTCTTCCCTACTCAGCACTCATTATTCAGCATTTTTGAGGGGCATTGGGCATTGAAAAGAGGCAGAGGTGCGGGGTGCTGCTCTTGCTGAGGGGAAAATTCTTCTCCCTTGCTCCCTGCTCCCTTACTTCTTCCCCAAGCCCAATGCCCAATGCCCAATCCCCAATGCCCAGTTCAATCCTGTTTTGTCCTCACCAGACTGTAAAAGAGATCAAGAGAAATTATATTATTCACTAGTTATATAATTTTTTGACCATTTAGATGTAATTAGTTCATGGAATCTTTATCATATTTATCCATCAACAACCAGATGATTTCTATATGATTTAAATTAAAAGTCCTATAAGTGTTTAACCATTTTCACATAATTAGTTCATGGAATCTTCATCATTTTTGACAATTAATGACCAAATAATTTCTGTTGAGGAAGCAGTAAAGTACCTGCAAGCCTCTGGAAAGTTGGGACAGTTCATTGGGGATATTCTCCGCCAGTACGTAATTGAGGAAGAAATCAGAACACGAAACGATATTGAAATTGGCACAGCAATAACTGAACAGTCAATTATTGACTTTAGGCTGAAAAATCAACTGACTGATCCCGAAAGTTTTCAAGAATGGTTAAAGATCAACAACACAGATTACGCTACATTTCACACATCGGTTACTTTTGGTTACAAGTTAGAAAGGCTAAAAGCTGTAGTAACGGAAACAAAAATCCAAGAATATTTCATTGAACGCAAAATTTTTTTGGATCGGGTAGTACTTTCTCGGATTGTTGTCAATAATCGAGAACTGGCAGACGAACTCCATACCCAAATTGAAGAAGGAGGTAGTTTTGAGCAACTAGCCAAAGAGTATTCACTTTCAGATGACCGAATTGTAAACGGCATGATGGGAATCGTCAGCCGAGGCAGTATGCCGGATATATTACGCGCAGCTATTGATGTCGCTAGTCCAGGACAATTGGTAGGCCCAATAGAAATCGTTGGCAAAGACTCTCCCCAAGGAGAAGGACCTTATGGTTTGTTTCGAGTAGAACAATTTCTGCCAGCGTCTTTAGAAGATACTCAACTAAAGCAAGTACTACAAAATGAGTTATTTGAAAAATGGCTAGCAGAGAAAATTCAAAAACTGACAGTCAAGTTACAAGTGAGTTAAAAATTCTGGATAATGAATCTTTACGATTAAAAGTTCTAGCTTCTTTGCCTTGGAATCAGCCACCGCTATGCTGGCTGACTCCCGAACAACAATCCCAATTAGAAAATGAATCCCAAGCCCGCCGGTATCGTCTTGGAGAAAAAATCTGGTCAAATGATGTCGGTGGTTATCAATTCTTAATTGTAGCCGGGAAAGTCCGCCTACGAGAAGAGGGCATTGGCAAACCAATAGCCGCCCTAGATGCAGGGGATTGGTTTGGCGACTTCCAAAAGCTGTCTGCGGATTTTAAAGCTGTAGCTGCTAGTAAAGAAGTGATAGTAATTTGTTGGGATACTGCACTTTGGGCAGAATTTTCTCACCCACAAATTCAAGAGTTTTGGCAAGCATTACCAGTACAGACAGAAGGAGAAAGGGAGACATTTTCCTTCTCTTCCACTCCTTCAGTAATATCAACCTCAGACGGAACTTCCAGCCCCCACAGCCTCCAACCCCAAAAAGGACTCCCAGCAGCCAATCTGATCGTTGCAAATTATCCCTTTGTTGCTAGTTGGAATACTGCTGCGGCGTGTTTAACAATGGTGGCGCAACAGTTAGAAAATTCTGTGCAACTGGAATGGGTGCAGCGCCAACTCAGAGGACAACGCCCAAAACAGGTTGTGGAAGCAGCAGAAAAATTAGGGTTAGTGTTGCGGCGGTTACAAGTGAGTTGGGGCGAGTTGCGGCAGTTGTCATTTCCAGCTTTACTGCTGTGGAATTCTGACTCACCCCAGAGTCCATCCTGGGTGGTGGCTTATGGAGTTAAGGGCGATCGCTTAATTATCGCTAATCCTCTCAATCCCGAAAGAACTTGTGAAAGCTTGCCACAGTCCATAGTTGAAGCCTCTTGGGATGGACAATTATGGCAAGTAGAACTCGTATCTCGGCAAGAAAAATTTAACCTGAATTGGTTCACCCCAGCAGTTTGGAAGTATAAGGGCTTACTCGTAGAAGTATTGTTGGCATCTTTTACCTTGCAGCTTTTGGGGTTAACAACACCCCTAATCACGCAAGTCGTCATTGATAAAGTGATGGTTCAGGGGAGTTTGCCGACTCTTGATGTCATGGCGATCGCACTTTTGTTCGTAGCCGTATTTGAGTCCGTACTGGGCATTCTCCGCCTATTCATCTTTACCCATACAGCTCGTCGTCTAGATTTGAGTTTATCAGCACAGCTATTTCGCCATCTGATGCGTCTGCCGTTAGCTTATTTTGAGTCCCGGCGCGTCGGAGACACAGTAGCAAGAGTCCAGGAACTCGAACAAATTCGTCAGTTTCTCACAGGTACAGCGTTAACAGTAATTCTAGATAGCATCTTTACTGTGGTGTATCTGGTATTGATGTTTTACTATAACGTCCCACTCACCTTTGTCGCCTTAGCAGTACTGCCGCTATTTGCCACATTAACGATCGTTTCAACCCCCATTTTGCGTAACTGGCTCAACGAAACTTTTAACCGTTCTGCCGATAGTCAATCGTTTCTAGTAGAGACAATCACTGGAATTCACTCCGTTAAAGCCCATGCAGCCGAACCAGTAGCCCGCGATCGCTGGGAAGGCTTATTTGCTCGCTTCATTCGCACAGGTTTTAAAGCCTCCACCACCTCCAATATCAGCAGCAACATTGGTGACTTTCTCACCAATTTGTCTACTATGCTGATTCTCTGGTTTGGCGCTAAGTTAGTCATCGAACAAAAGCTCACAATTGGACAGCTAGTTGCCTTTCAAATGCTGTCTGGCAGAGTTACAGGCCCACTTTTGCGTTTAGTACAGTTGTGGCAAAACCTCCAACAAGTGCTACTTTCTGTAGATCGCATTGGTGATATTCTCAACGTCTCCCCAGAAGCAGAACTGGGAACTGGTCTAGTTTTACCACCTCTGAAAGGACAAATTACCTTCGAGCAAGTATTTTTCCGCTACCGGCCAAACTTTGAAGCAATTTTGCGGGGAATATCCTTCAATGCCGAACCAGGGCAATTTGTCGGCATTGTCGGACGCAGTGGTTCTGGAAAAAGTACCCTGTCTAAGCTATTGCAACGCCTCTATCAAATTGAATCAGGACGTATCCTCATTGATGGTTTTGATATAAAAAGTGCCGACTTAGCCTCACTGCGGCAACAAGTTAGTGTGGTTCTTCAAGAAGACTTTTTATTCAACGGTTCCATTTTGGAAAATATCACTCTCGGTAGTCCCGACATTACCGCAGAGCAAGTAGTAGAGGCGGCAAGACTAGCAGTAGCACACGATTTCATCAGTCAATTACCCTACGGTTACGAAACCAATGTTGGTGAACGCGGTACTGCTTTATCTGGTGGACAGAGACAACGTATTGCCCTAGCAAGACTATTTCTTTCCCAAGCGCCGATTTTAGTTTTAGATGAAGCTACCAGCGCTTTGGATAGTGAAACTGAACAACAAGTACTGCAAAACCTACAAAAAATTTCCGCTAATCGTACCGTGTTCCTGATTGCTCACCGCTTTGCCCCCCTCAAACGTGCTGATTTGATTCTGGTATTGGAGCAAGGCGTAATTGCTGAACGTGGTACTCACTCACAGTTGTTGCAACAAAAGGGTTTGTATTGGTCATTATATCAACGTCAGCAAGCAAACATTTAACTAGCTTTTAGTTCATGTCTACTTGATATCTAAAGAATGGCTGAATAATAGACCACACGCTAGGGGCACAGTAATACTCATTGGTGTCAACTTAAAGTGAAAGCAAGTCTATAACCAGCTTTTAGATTGCCTCGTTCCCAGTCGGAGACTGGGAATGCTCGTCGTTGGGGCTGCTGCCTCTCTTACTGGCGGCAGAGCCACCAGGAGCAGCATTTCCAGCCGGAGGCTGGAAACGAGATTTGAAAAGGAGATTTGAAAAGAGTTTCATCTGAAGTTGACACCAATGAGCAATGCTGTGCCTTTACGACAAATGTGGTTTAAATATATGAAAACTGCTTAATTTGGTTACAAACTCGCCCATTGTTCCATTAAATTAACGTGAGTCTCCAAGGAAGGCGCAGGTTAACTACTAAGTAAATAACCAATCATTTTCATATTGTGATATAATTTCCAATCTTGGGAGTAGATATGTGTTAATACTAGCTTTTCTGCGCTAGGATGAAAATGGATGTTTTGTGTAGGCTGCCATAGAACTGCTTACATAGCACATCGCGCTTGTCGCACAACCTTTACGGAGACTAGAACCAGGAACAAATCAGCATGGTCAATCAGAATTTAACCGCTACAGAAATTGGATTCACTCACGAAGATTTCGCTGCTCTACTTGACAAATACGATTATCATTTTAGCCCTGGCGATGTTGTCCCAGGAACAGTTTTCAGTATAGAGCCGCGCGGCGCTCTGATTGACATTGGTGCTAAAACCGCAGCATATATACCTATACAAGAAATGTCTATTAACCGGGTGGATAGCCCGGAAGAAGTATTACAGTCAAACGAAACGCGGGAATTTTTCATCCTTACCGATGAAAACGAAGATGGACAATTAACCCTTTCCATTCGCCGTATTGAGTATATGCGGGCTTGGGAGCGCGTGCGACAGTTGCAAGCAGAAGATGCTACTGTCCGTTCTGGCGTATTTGCAACCAATCGCGGCGGAGCGTTGGTACGGATTGAGGGATTACGTGGCTTTATCCCAGGTTCCCACATTAGTACCCGCAAACCTAAAGAAGAATTGGTCGGCGAGGATCTGCCGTTGAAATTCCTAGAGGTGGATGAAGAACGTAATCGCCTAGTTCTATCTCACCGTCGGGCGTTGGTTGAGCGTAAGATGAACCGCCTAGAAGTCGGCGAAGTAGTAATTGGTACTGTTCGTGGTATTAAGCCATACGGTGCTTTCATCGACATTGGCGGCGTCAGTGGTCTATTACATATTTCTGAGATTTCTCACGAACATATTGATACACCTCATAGTGTGTTCAATGTCAATGATGAAGTGAAAGTTATGATCATTGACTTGGATGCAGAAAGGGGTCGGATTTCCCTATCTACCAAGCAACTAGAACCTGAACCCGGCGACATGATTAAGAACCGGGATTTGGTCTACGATAAGGCAGAAGAAATGGCTGCTAAGTATCGCGAACAGTTATTAGCCAAGCAGCAAGGTGCTACTGCTGCACCGGCTGCACCTGCGGAAGTTGTAGCAGACGAAGAAATTCCACCAGCAGCAGAACTTGAAGAAGAGATTCCACCAGCAGCAGAACTTGAACAAGAAAATTCAGTAGTTGCGGAAATTGAAAAGGAAATTCCAGCAGCTATTGAAGAGTAATAGATTTTTTATAGTTTTACTTATTTTTAAGTAAGAGTATCAAATCATTTTATAAAGAGGGTTTTCCCCTCTTTTTTTATGTGGAAAATCAGTAAAAATAAAGAATTGGCAGTAGTTAGAAGTTAAATATTATGGCAACCATTAAATGTAGAAATATCACTTTTGATAATATCCAGGCAATTTTGTTTGATAAAAACGGTACTCTAGAAGATTCAGAAACGTATTTGCGATCGCTCGCTCAAAAAGCAACAAGGTTAATAGATGCTCAAATCCCTGGAACTGGGGAACCCTTGTTAATGGCATTTGGTATCAATGGCAATTTTCTAGATCCCGCAGGCTTAATATCAGTAGCAAGCCGCCGCGAAACAGAAGTTGCGGCGGCGGCATATATTGCCGAAACTGGAAGAGGATGGTTTGAGTGCTTAAAAATAGCCCGTCAAGCTTTGGATGAAGCGGAAAAGTACATTGGACAAAGTGCTTCACCATTATTTGTGGGTAGCTTAGACTTGTTGAAATATCTACAAGAAGGGGGTTTGAAACTTGGCATCCTTTCAGCTGCGACAACTGAAGAAGTACGTAATTTTGTAGCCAATCACCAGTTAAGTGATTATATCCAGTTAGAAATGGGCGTAGATGAAGGGCCGAGTAAACCAGATCCAGTGCTATTTTTGCAAGCTTGTCAAGCTTTGGGAGTTGAACCGAACGCTACATTGATGGTGGGTGATTCAGTTGGTGATATGCAAATGGCGCGTAATGCTAAAGCCGCAGGTTGTATTGGTATCACTTGGGTAGGTAAGTCAGATAATGTCCGAGGTGCAGATGTAGTGATTAATCAACTTGATGAAATCCAGATTTTAGAAGATTAAACATCTCCAGAAAAGACGTAGAGACGTAGCAATGCTACGTCTCTACAAGGTTTTCGGGTGACGCATATTTAATTTGTCTATTAATTGATATGGCTGTTTTTAATTGCGTGAAGCAAAGCACGGCATAAATCCAGCCACCTATTTCAATTATAGAAATCGGAACAACGCACTGGCTCCCCTACACTATCTTGTTTTTGTACGGGTTCAGCATTGATTAATATTTAATCAAATTTTGCATTATATATAAATAGCGATCGCCCATTTTTTACCCTTATTTTAATTTCTGAAAAATTATTGATACATAAAGTAATATAGGATTACTATTTGATTTTTGAACAACACGTAGGGTGTGTTATCGCGAAGCGTAACGCACCATTTTCAAGGGTTTGGTGCGTTAGACTAAAGTCATAACACACCCTACAAATACTTAATTTTTTTCAGAAATCAAACCGGATTCCTATAGCTGCTTATTTGTTGGCATCATAAATCAGGGTTTTGCTGTTCATTTATGAACAAGCTCACCAGTTTTTCATTTAATATCAATAATTGAGCTTTAGGTGTAAGTTCCTGCTCTTTCAGTTGTTATTGCAATAGGTTCTGACTCAATATCATCTATTTTATTAAATTCTCCAGCCCGCCAGCTATCTGTTATATCCTTGATAAAACTGGCAATGGGGATCGCAATTAACAAACCCAAAACTCCTCCCAACTTTGCTCCTAGTAATAAAGAAATTACCACCCATACAGGATTTAAGCCGGTCAAATTGCTGAGAATTCGAGGTGCAATAATATTAGAGTTAACTTGGTCGATCGCAACAGCGACACCTAAGACTTCCACCCCTAACCAAAAGTTTTGCAGCGCTACTAACAAACTTACTATGGTAATACCAACTCCCGTACCAAAAGGAAAAAGTGAAAACAAGCCAATACCGATACCAAAAAGTAAAGCCAAGGGGACTTGCAGCGCTAAAAACACCAGCGTAATTGTCACCCCTAACACAGCTCCCAATGTTGCTTGACCGATGAAGTAATTGTGGAAATCTTCTCGCAGTAATTCCCGCACTTTGAACCCAATGTTAGGGGGAAACCACTGAAAAATTCCGTCCCAAAGACGTTCACCGTTCAATATTAGGTAGATAGTCAGCACTACCGCCAACAGTACATTGAGGACAATACCAATGGTATCCACAGCAAAACCAAGAATTCTACCAGTGAAGGATTGAAGTTGGTTAGATAATCGTTCCAGAACTTGGGTAAATAAACCACTTAAATTAATCGGAAGTTGCTGTTGACTTAACGCCCAATCTTGGAAAGCTTGTAGCTGCTGAGTACCAGAATCAATCCAACTGGGTAAAATATTAGCCAGTTCAACGAGCTGTTGAATAATCAGGGGAACCAAGGTGATACCTAAAGCTACTAAAACCACCAGAGTCAAAAGCAAAACTCCCCCGATCGCTAAATTGCGTTTTACCCCTTGTTCCTGAAGAAACTGGATTGGATAATTCAAGACAAAAGCCAGTAGGATGGCGGCGGCAATAATGCTAACTAAGGGTTGAAAATACTGTATAACCTGGATCAATAGCCAGCCGTTGAGTATGGCAACGGGAAATGCCAATCCGATAGTTAACCATCGCGGCAGTTTATTTGCTGATTGCATTAGTGATGACCCGATAAGAGTTCTAACTTTATTGTGGCTTCTAGGGAGTGGGGAGTGGGGAGATGAGGGAGTAGGGGAAGAATTATAATCAATGCCCCATGCCCCATGCCCAAATTACGTTAGATTTTTCTCAATAAAATCCAACATAATTTTCTGATGCATTGCCCCTAAAGGTCGGATTTCGCCAGCATTTTGTGAATAACAGTTACCTTGACGGATATCTTCGGGGGTAAATAACGCCATATCCCAACCCTCGTTAAGAACCAGTTGATTTAATTCCACTAAGAGTGGTGCATGAAAGACATGACGGACAACTCTTTCATTGGGATAACAGCCAAATTCAACAAAGGGTGGTAAATCATAGCCGATTTCTTCTAATATTTCTCGTTTTACGGCTACATCCGGCGTTTCACCAGGTTCGATGTGTCCGCCAAACAGCGCCCAGTAACCAGGATAGAGAATACCGGGGATGTTGTCGCGCAGCTGCATGAGAAACTTGTTTTTTTGATAGAGAATTGCGATCGCTACGTGTACCTGTTGATTGTTCATAGTTCATATATTTATTTTTAATTTAATTGCTGATTACTGTTCTTCTAAGTAAACTTCCCCCAATTCTTTGCCAGCTAAGGGAATACTTCGGTAGCGAATTTTACCCTTAATCACCACTTGTGAACCCTCACCCAGATTCTTTTGATTGGTAACAACCCAAATTTTGCCAGTTGAGTCACTAATTTTATAAGCCCACTGTTTGATCAGAGGAGCTTGCTTTTCTACCTGACCTTGGATGTAAACTATAGCCTGATTGTCTTGTTTTGGTTTAATTTCTCCAATTGGAGTCACATTTGTCCTAAATTTTAAGCCAGCCTTACTTAAGCTAGGTAATGTCAAGTTACCACAACTACAAAGTCCCGCTACGAGGAAACAAGTCAATCCTAAGCGGTAAGGAAAAATACTGTGCCCGTATAAGAATGAAAGGGGAAAATTTCTCGTTTTTTGCATGAAACCCACCGATTTATTTATTTTAGGCATGGGGCATGGGGCATTAGGCATTGGTAAAGAGGAGGCAGGATAGCCGAGTCCGCATACCCTTATAGGGAAGCAAGCTACGCTTTTAGCGTCTCGTAGAGAGCGTCGGCAGAAGTTCTTTAATTTTGAATTTTGAATTTTGAATTTTGAATTGATTTCTCCCCACTCCCTAATTCTTTATTCTTCAGATGATGCCGTTAATCTGAGAAAATAAACATTATGAATTTACTGTGAGAGAAACGCTACGACATCAAACAGCAACACAATAATAGTCAAAAGTCAAGATGCAATAATCAATATTTTTACTTTGGACTTTGGACAACAAGCGAATATAGCTGGGAATTTTTATGGAAACAAAAACTGCCAAACTCCTTGATGGTAAAGCAATAGCTGCAAAAATTCAGCAAGAACTTTCTGTCGCCATTACAGAATTACAACCAAAAATTGGACGACCTCCCGGTTTAGCAGTGTTGATGGTTGGTGACAACCCAGCGTCAGCCGCTTATGTACGCAATAAAGAAAAAGCCTGCGCTAAAGTTGGGATCGCCTCTTTTGGTAAGCATTTTCCTGCCCAAACTACCCTTGGGGAGTTAGAAGAGGTAATTGCTGCACTCAACCACGATGAACGGGTGGATGGCATTCTTGTACAGTTGCCCTTACCTAACCACTTGGATGCTGTGACTCTGCTGCATCAAATTGATCCCGATAAAGATGCCGATGGACTGCACCCAGTTAACTTGGGGCGACTAGTAAGGGGAGAAAGCGGTTTACGTAGCTGTACTCCGGCTGGTGTAATGCGGCTTTTAGAAGCTTATGAGATTCCTTTGCAAGGAAAACAGGCAGTAGTGGTGGGACGTAGTATTTTGGTGGGTAAACCGATGGCGCTGATGCTATTAGAAGCTGATGCCACAGTTACGATCGCTCACTCGCGATCGCACGATCTCAAAACCATCACCCAAAATGCTGATATTCTAATTGCAGCAGTAGGTCGTCCTGGACTAATCTCTGCTGACATGGTGAAACCGGGCGCAGTTGTGGTAGATGTGGGGATGAATCGCGTCACCGATGCTAATGGCAAAAGTCGCCTCATTGGCGATGTTGATTTTGAATCAACCGCTGATGTAGCAGGATTTATCACTCCTGTTCCTGGCGGTGTTGGCCCGATGACTGTTGCCATATTGTTGGAAAATACATTTGCCAGCTACTTCAGAGCGACAAAAGAAGAAAGAAAGTGATGAGTTAAAAGTTAAAAGTGATGAGTTAAAAGTTAAAAGTGATGAATTAAAAGTTAAGAGTTATTAACTCCTAACTCTTAACTCCTAACTCCTAACTCCTAACTCTTCATTTTTTTCAGCCCCACAGCACCTTAAAATTGTGACGTATAAGACAAGAATCCCAAAATGTCAGGAATTAAAGCATGGTAGCAACTGATAACGTTCAAAAAACACCACCAGAGGGAACCACATTTAACTTAGCAGCCTATCTCAAAGAGCGGCAAAAGCTTTGTGATAATGCTTTGGATCGGTCTATCCCAGTCATTTATCCAGAAAAGATTTATGAGGCGATGCGCTACTCGTTATTAGCTGGAGGTAAGCGTGTACGTCCCATTCTTTGCCTTGCTACCTGTGAAATGATGGGTGGAAGCATCGAGATGGCTATGCCGACGGCTTGTGCTGTAGAGATGATCCATACAATGTCGTTGATTCATGACGACCTCCCAGCGATGGATAATGACGATTACCGTCGTGGAAAGCTGACGAATCATAAAGTCTATGGCGAAGATGTCGCGATTTTGGCTGGGGATGGCTTGTTGGCTCTCGCTTTTGAATTTGTTGCCCTTCAAACCCCCCAAAGTGTTCCCAGAGAGCTAGTCTTACAAGTAGTTGTCCGTCTTGGTCGGGCGCTGGGGGCAGCTGGTTTGGTCGGCGGTCAAGTTGTCGATTTAGAGTCGGAGGGGAAATCAGATATTTCCTTAGAAACACTAAATTTTATTCATAAACACAAAACAGCAGCCCTTTTAGAAGCTTCTGTAGTTTGTGGCGGGATCATAACTGGGGCATCACCTGAAGATGTACAACGACTGACCCGTTATGCTCAAGATATTGGGCTAGCATTCCAAATCATCGATGATATTTTAGATATCACTTCTACCCAAGAGCAATTAGGTAAAACAGCTGGTAAAGACCAAAAAGCTAAGAAAGTGACCTATCCCAGCCTTTGGGGACTTGAGGAATCACGCTCAAAAGCCCAAGAGCTAGTTAAAGCAGCTTGTGTGGAATTGGAACCGTTTGGAGACAGAGCCAAACCACTCCAAGCGATCGCTCATTTTATTACCAGCCGCAACAACTAGTAACGCTTTGGGTAATTCGTAATTCCTACACCACAAGCGTTTCATTGATTGAAAATGGGTGGTTTATTCACGCTATGCTGTACTACACCGCCCAACGGAATTCAAAATTTACTCATTCAAAATTCAAAAAGCTGATCCATTAAGCTTTTAGGTGATTTTGAATAGTTGGTCTGTTTCCACCGTGATGTACTAGGTTAATTTGGGATTTTGGGTTGAATCTAAATGTTTCCTCAACCAACAACTGCTGCTAATATTTACTAACCTAACCAAAATACCATGCAGGACATAGGCAACATTTTAGACAACCGCGTGCTGCTGGTTGCTCTGGTAGCTTGTTTAATTGCTCAAGCATTAAAGCTCGTAATCGAAATCATCAAAAATCGCAAACTGAATATACGTGTTTTGGTAACAACCGGAGGTATGCCTAGTGCCCATTCGGCTCTAGTTACGGCTCTAGCTGCTGGTGTCGGGCAAACACTGGGTTGGGCATCTCCTGATTTTGCCGTTGCGATGATTTTTGCCGTTATTGTCATGTATGATGCAGCCGGAGTTCGCCAAGCGGCTGGCAAACAAGCTCGTATTCTCAATCAAATGATTGATGAATTATTTCATGAAAAACCAGACTTTAGCCAAGACCGTCTGAAAGAATTACTCGGACATACACCAGTTCAGGTAATCGCTGGAGCGGCTTTGGGTATAACCATCTATTGGTTAGCGAGGTCTGCTTATTAGTCAATAGTCTACAGTTTATTAACCAATGACTAATGACTAACCCTGTTTTGTCACTCTCGGAAAACAATAATCTCAGCCAAACTCTGAGACTTTGATCTCATCAAGGTTTGAGGCTTTATTTTCTAATAGAAACTAGAATTTATAGACAAAACGTGGAAATTAAAGCCCTGTAAGCATTTGGGCGATTGGATTCTCCCACTCTGACAAAAGAGGGCTAATGACTAATGACTAATAACTAATGACTACAACCGCACAGTTGAGCGCAGCAGAATCACCTTACGACTATCTACTATGCTGGCAACAAAACCGCCATTATTGAGCTTCTGTAATGTGTTGTATGCTTCACTTTGGTTAGTGGTATAAACTGCTAACAAGTAAGGGCGTTGTCCATAAGAAACAAAACCTACATTACCTCCCACTAGTTGCTGCACACTATTTGCTAGTTCTGGACGGTTGTAATAATCTACCAGCACTGCATAACCCTCTCCTAAAGCTTGAGGATTATAGGTAACTGTCTGCTGAGGTGGCTGTAGCCGTCGCTGTGGCTGTGGTTGTACCGCCTGCACATCTGGTGTTGTTGGTCGAGTGGTAATTATGGCAGACAAGCCAACAATATTACTGACATATCTTGCCCAACGATTGGCATCATCGATTTTGTTAAAGCCACCTACTCGCGTCACAGTTTCGTTAAGATATTTGCAGGTAATAGTTTTAAGTTCAGGTGGTAAGGCACTACGTAACTGCTTTTGATTATTCGCTGTGGGACTGACTACTAATAAAAGATACTCGCCTGCATTTGGTGGTTGACAAAGGGGAATGGTTTGTTGGGCAAAGACAGAACTCGTGCCACCAATCAACCCTGCAATTGCTAATCCTAAAACACTTGGTAAAGTCTGAAATCTATGCACAAAAGTTAGATTATGTAAATTAAGGTGTCTTAGAAGATTTTATAAAAATATATTTTGTTCCCCCAAAATAATATAGCACTTGTCTCTACATAGCAATTGATTGGCGATCGCCCTTTAGGGAAACTTTTGCTGCTGGAGAATTGTTGCGGTTGTTGGTTTTTTTTGGTGAGGGCATCGCGTTGCCACTGTGATGAGGAGTTTAGTCCTGGGAGAAAGCACACAATATTTTGGCGCGGATTCAAGAACTGCGGCAAGAGGTGAAAGTCGCTCCCTTAACTAGACCACAAGCGGTAGGGTCACAGCGTTTAGTAGACTTTGCGGCAAAAGGAGAAATTTACGATAAGCGTCTGTGGACACCAATAGCCGCAGCGACCGGTGCAGCAGGTAATACGACGGCTCTTGTGGGTACACCTGAGCAAGTTGCAGAAGCCTTACTCGATTACTACGATGCTGGTGTTACCACTCTATTAATCCGAGGCTTCGATCCGCTACAAGATGCGATTGATTATGGAGAGGTGATTTCTTTGGTGCGTGCCCAAGTGGCACGGCGCGATCGCCAAGCGGTTTCTGTTGCGAACTAGTTAGGGGTTGCTGAAAAAGAAAGAAAAGCTGACACTTTGAGATTTTCAGACAAAAGAAGTATATTCAGGTGCAAGACAAGGAGGTAAAATAGCCCAAAATACTTGCATTACATTGGATAAAAGCGACATAGAGTATTATTAGGCACTATGTACCGAAAAGAAGAATCAACTCCAATTCCACCGTCAAACTTTGAACTGCCATTTGAGGGAAAGTTGTCAGAAGATAATCGGTGGGTAATCATGGCTGATTTAATACCTTGGACAGAATTTGAAGATGAATATTCTTCTGGATTCTCCGCAGATATGGGAGCGCCTGCCAAGTCATTTCGGATGGCATTGGGGGCATTAATAATCAAAGAAAAGCTAGGAATAACTGACAGAGAAACAGTAGAACAAATTAAAGAAAATCCATACCTACAGTACTTCATAGGGATGTCATCTTATAGTAATGAAACTCCATTTGACGCATCAATGTTAGTACATTTTCGGGAAAGAATCAGTGCGGAGTTGGTCAACAACATCAATCAACAAATGGTGAAGAAGATGCTAGATAAAACATCTTCGATTGGCATTGAAAAAAAAAACCGAAGACCCTCTCTACGAGACGCTGCGCGAACGCGGACTCGAAGAACCTGCGCTATCACCAGAAAAAGAAGATCATCCACCCAAAAATCGAGGGAAATTAATATTAGATGCGACTTGTGCGCCTGGTGATATCAGCTATCCAACAGATTTAAACCTATTAAATCAAGCGAGAAAACAGACAGAAAGAATAATTGACTGGCTTTATGAACAGATAAAGGGAACATTAGAGAAAAAACCAAGAACTTACCGGGAAATAGCAAGAATTGACTACCTAGAAGTAGCTAAAAAACGTCGTGTATCTCAAAAAGATAGGAGAAAAGCGATTAGAAAACAACTCCAATATATTAAAAGAAACTTATCCTATATTGACCAGCTAATTGTAGTAGGGGCATCTCTGGAACATTTAACTAATAGACAATATAAGATGTTGCTGGTAGTCGCAGAAGTATATCGTCAACAATTATGGTTGTATGAAAATAAAAAGCAGAGCATTGATGACCGTATTGTAAGTTTAAGCCAACCACATATCCGTCCAATTGTCCGAGGAAAAGCGGGTAAAGCCGTGGAATTTGGCGCTAAACTATCTGCTAGTTACAATGATTACTATGCCTTTTTAGACCATATTAGTTGGGATAATTTTAATGAATCAGGAGACCTAAAAGCACAAGTAGAATCATTTAAAAACTACACTGGCTATTATCCAGAATCTGTTCATGTTGATAAAATTTATCGCACCAGAGAAAATCGAGCTTGGTGCAAAGAAAGAGGTATTAGAATCAGTGGAGTTCCTTTAGGAAGACCTCCAAAAAATGTGAGTCAAGAAAAAAAGAAGCAAGCTTTACAAGATGAGAGGATTCGTAATTGTATTGAGGGCAAATTTGGACAAGCTAAAAGAAGATTTAGTTTGAGTAGAGTGATGGCGAAACTTCCTCATACAAGTCTAACTGTGATTGCTATTACTTTTTTAGTCATGAATCTTTCTACTCACCTGTCACGGGTTTTTTGTGCCTTTTTATGTCTATTTTTCCAAAATAGACCTTTTTTAGCGATTGACATAATTGAACGTTATGATTTTGCCATCTATAGGCAACAAAAACTTATATTTGACCTTGCTTAAATAACTAGTCAACCCAAAAAAATTGCTTTTTTATGACTTTTTCAGCAAGCCCTAGTTATGATCCTATAAACATCTACACCTCAGTCGTGCTGATGAAGAAGAATTCAGAAGTCAGAATAATTCATTCTGAATTCTGACTCCTGACTTCTGAATTCTGTTTGATAAAGCTAAGGAAGAGTTTTAGTTGTGGAGACTCAAACCCATCTCGCCAAACAGATGAAATTTCCAGCTGCGGACGAGGAGGTAGGAGAGGGATAAATCGTAAGTCTTTGGTTGCAAATTTACTTAAAGTTCGTGTAGTTAAAAGTATTGCTGCACCAAGAGAGAAGAGTTTTAATTTTCCCCTCCGCCCCCCGGACCCCGCCCCTCTGACTCTTTTCAATGCCCAATGCCCAAATTATGAAACAGTCACAAGCGATGCCAATGCATCGGGTATTGCCTCAGAAGGAGCCTGGAATTCTCCTGTGATGACGTACTCTAAACGCAGTTTTAACCAAGTAATAAATTGGGGATTAGTAGAAATAATCGCCACTGCTGGTTGAGGACACTTCGCCTTTAGCTCTTTAAATTGTGGTGCTTCCAAGAAAGCTGGTTGCTCAACCAACCAAAAATCTATTTGTTTTTCTTGTTCCTGGTAGTTACGGGTGCGCTCTTTGAGAACTTCCTGTATTGGTTCTTCTTGGAGAAGAAAACGTTGACTAGCCAAAACGTAATGATATGTTTGCATTTTCATCCTTTGTAGTTACTATGTGAATAATTTAAGGGTACAGTGCTGCACTCTGTACCCTTATGAACTAACTTTTTTGGGATTTCTTGAACCAAGAACTAAACGGACAAGCACTTTTCTGATTTTCAGCTTTTGTCTGTTTGCCACCAGATGTTAGCTTTTCCAAGAACAGACTATTGTCAAAGTAGTGTTCTAAGGAAACAACCTTCAAGTCATCGGTAACTTTTGCAATAGTTATGCCGATAATTTCTACTGTTTCTCCAGTAGGTGCATAGTCTTTATATTCTCCTTTAAAATGTCCCCAATGCCGCCATTTGAATGTGACATTCGGTGGCCCTGAGTAAACTTCCATTACTTCCCAAGGAAATCCTTGGGGAAATGTTGTGTGGAAGAGTTTTGCTGATGATTCAAAGCTTTCTTCTGAAGCCTTGTAATACTCTGAATCAGCCATAAATAGATTGTAAGTACCTTGGGCTGATAAATCTGCTGCGGTGTATTCTACTCCGCCGTTGGTACTGACGCGAAACTGTTCATTCACAATAGATAACCACTGTTGGGGGTTAGATTTGAAGGATACCTCCATCTCTAAGGTTCGCACTAAGTTTTGCACGATCGCTTCTAGTGTACCTTCAAGGTGATTGTAGATACTTTCTTTCGCGAGATTCTCTTTTGAACGGGAATAATCAGGCGGTGTCTGATAGCGCCACTCGACATCAGTGCTTTCTGCTATCACCTGATCTCGATCCTGTACCCAAAGTGGCAGGTTGTTAGATTGTGTTGCGCTCATAGAAGTTTTTGCTGAAGATTTGATCCCAATTTCTAGATTTCGCAGTGACAACCCTCTTTGGGGGATTGGGAAGTAAGAATTTTAGATTTTAGATTTTAAATTTTGGATTAAATTTCAATCTAAAATCTAAAATCCAAAATCTAAAATTGAATAGCTCCATTCCCCCTTATAGCTTCTTTCATCTCGCGGACTGCCCTTTCTATTCCTACTAATGCTGCCCGACTGATGATGGTATGACCAATATTCAGTTCTTCCATGCCTGAAAGCGCAGCCACGGGATAGACGTTCCAATAGGTGAGTCCGTGTCCAGCGTTGACTCGCAATCCAGCTTGAATCGCTTGTTCACAACCTTTAGCTAATATGGCTAATTCTCGGTGGCGATTTGTTTCATCTTTAGCCTCAGCGTATTGTCCGGTGTGCAATTCAATAAACTGCGCTTGTACCTTGACAGATGCTTCAATTTGTGCTAGTTCGGCATCGATAAATAAACTAACTGGAATATTAGCGCTTTGCAATTTATCGACGATTTCACCTATTCTAGCAATTTTCCCGATGATATCTAATCCGCCTTCTGTTGTGACTTCTTCGCGTTTTTCGGGGACTAAAGTCACGTAATCTGGTTTGATATCAAGAGCGATCGCAAGCATTTCTTCTGTAGCGGCCATTTCTAAATTAAGATGCGATCGCACTGTTTGCCGCAATATCCGCACATCCCGATCTTGGATATGCCGCCGATCTTCGCGCAGATGTACTGTAATCCCATCTGCACCGCCTAGTTCTGCCAGCACCGCCGCTGCTACGGGATCTGGTTCTACCGTCCGCCGTGCTTGCCGGATGGTGGCAATGTGGTCAATGTTAACGCCAAGTGTAGGCACCCCAAGTTTCTCCCAAATCCACAGTCCTCAGAATTTGATTTTACCGGAAATAGTGGGAGTTTTGCTTGAGGAGCTACAGATATATCACGCAGGTTAAATGCAACGCCTAAAAGAAAACTGAGTTAGAAAAAGCTGGTTTTTGGGCAGACTACTTTAAATAAATAGCTGATTTCACAAGAGTTGATCGAGTTATGAATAAAGCAGTTGAGCCAATGGACAAGCTTTTTAACTACAGAATTAGTGAGCAACTTTATGCAGGCTCTAGAACCTTAGTTTATCGTGGAATTCGAGAGGCCGATCAACTTCCGGTTGTGATCAAACTATTTCAGCAGGAGTATCCCACCTTCAACGAACTGCTGTTATTCCGTAATCAGTACACGATCGCTAAAAATATTGATCTACCTGGTATTGTTCGTCCTTACAGTTTGGAACCTTACCGCAACAGCTATGCTTTGGTGATGGAGGATTTTGGCGGCATTTCCCTCAGAGATTGGATGAACAGGAAAATGGGGGATAACCAATATACTTTGACAGAATTCTTGGATGTTGCGATCGCTCTGAGCAATATTCTTGATGGACTCTATCACCATCGGATTATCCACAAAGATATTAAGCCTGCCAATATCCTGATTAACCCAGAAACCAAGCAAGTCAAGTTAATTGACTTTAGCATTGCTTCTCTTTTACCCAGAGAAACTCAGGAAATTTACAGTCCTAATGTCTTAGAAGGTACTCTCGCTTACCTTTCCCCAGAACAAACTGGGCGGATGAATCGCGGAATTGATTATCGCAGTGATTACTACTCCCTTGGCGTTACCTTCTTTGAATTACTTGCCGGACACCTACCTTTCCAGTCTAATGATCCGATGGAGTTGGTTCACTGTCATATTGCCAAGCAACCAGATCAATTAGGAGGCAGGGGGCAGGGGGCAGGGGGCGGGAGGGAAGAGGAAATTCCGCAGGTTCTTTGTGACATTGTGATGAAATTGATGGCGAAAAATGCTGAAGACCGCTATCAGAGTGCGTTAGGGCTAAAGCATGATTTAGAACAATGTTTGGAGCAACTGAAGAACACGGGTAGAATTGAGAGTTTCCCAATTGCCCAAAGGGATATTTGCGATCGCTTCATCATCCCAGAAAAACTCTACGGTCGCCAAGCTGAAGTTCAAAGTTTATTAGATGCTTTCGAGAGAGTCAGTCAGGGAAGCAGTGAAATTATTTTGATAGCAGGCTTCTCTGGGATTGGCAAAACTGCTGTGGTTAACGAAGTCCACAAGCCAATTGTGCGACAACGGGGTTATTTCATTAAAGGTAAATTTGACCAGTTCCAGCGCAACATTCCCTTCTCTGCGTTTGTGCAAGCCTTCCGAGACTTAATCGGGCAACTGCTGAGTGAAACTGATGCTCAATTTGAGCAATGGAAATCCAAAATTCTCTCTGCTTTGGGTGAGAACGGACAAGTGATGATTGAGGTGATTCCTGAACTAGAAAGTATGATTGGGAAACAGCCCCCTGCACCGGAACTTTCTGGGAGTGCGGCACAAAATCGCTTCAATTTGCTGTTCTTGAAATTCACTCAAGTCTTTACGGCATCAGAGCATCCATTAGTAATCTTTATTGATGACTTGCAATGGGTAGATGCTGCTTCTTTAAAGTTAATGCACTTGTTAATGAGTGAAGCTGATATTGGTTATCTACTTTTAATTGGTGCTTATCGAGATAACGAAGTCAATCCAGTACATCCGCTAATGCTGACTTTGGAAGAGATTCAGAAGTTAGATGCTACAGTCAATACGATTACTTTAGCTCCCCTTGAGCAGATTTCTATCAATCATTTGGTTGCAGATACATTGAGTTGCTCCCTAGCGTTAGCTGCACCGTTAACAGAGTTAGTATTGAGCAAAACCAAAGGCAATCCTTTTTTCAGTACCCAGTTTCTCAAAGCGCTACATCAAGATCAACTAATTACATTTAACCCCCCTCAGTCCCCCCTTACCAAGGGGGGAAGTCAAGGGGGGTGGGAATGTGATATTGCTCAGGTGCGATCGCTCGCTTTGACCGATGATGTAGTAGAGTTTATGGCAATTCAACTTCAGAAGTTATCAACAGAAACTCAAGAAGTTTTGAAATTAGCAGCTTGTGTGGGAAACAAATTTGATTTAGCCACATTAGCGATCGTCTATGAAAAATCCCAGCTAGAAACAGCCGCAGACTTTTGGAAGGCTGTGCAAGATGGGTTGATTATTCCTACCAATGAAGTTTACAAGTTTTATCAAGATAATTCCGAATTCAGGATTCGGAATTCAGAATTTCAGCAACATAGTTTTGCTGATTCCTGTTCTTACAAATTTCTCCACGATCGGGTTCAGCAAGCTGCCTATTCTTTAATTCCTGAATCACAAAGAAAAGCAACTCATCTCAAAATCGGGCAATTACTTTTAAGCAATACACCAATTGAAGACCTTGAAGCCAAGATTTTTGATATTGTTAATCAGTTAAATGAGGGAATTGATATAATTGATGAACAATCCCAAAAATATGAATTGGCTCAACTGAATCTAATTGCTGGGAAAAAAGCCAAGGCTTCTACTGCTTATCGAGCAGCCGTGAAATATTTTACATTAGGCAGAGAATTACTAATAGAGGAAAGTTGGATAACTAATTATCAGCTAACGTTTGAATTATATCGAGAATCTGCGGAATGCGAATATCTAACTGGCAACTTTAATCAAGCAGAGACATTATTCAATCTCGCTTTAAATCATAGCCAAGATAAGTTTGAAAAAGCAGATATTTATGGAATTCAGATGTACCTGAAAATGACTCAGGGCGAAAATATCGAAGCTGGCTTTAAAGCTGGGCTAAAAGGTTTGAGCATCATGGGAATGCCTTTGCCTGTGACTTCTGAAGAACAGCAAACTGCCATCGAAACTGAACTTCAAGAATTAAAGACTAAACTTCAAACAGTTCAGATAGCAGATTTATTCGATTTACCTGAGATGACAGATCCAGAGAAGAAGGTCTGCATGGGTCTTTTAGCTGATGTTTGGGCAGCCGCTTATATGGGAGGAGATCAACATCTTAGTTGCTTGGCTCCTTTATTAATGGTCGGTTTATCGTTGAAATATGGGAATGCAGAAAGCTCTGGTTTTGCTTACTGTCTATATGGAATGAATCTGGCAAATCAAGGAAACTATCAAACTGCATATCAGTTTGGTACATTAGCACTAAAACTCGATCGTCACTTCAATAGTACCCAATTTATTTTTAAGACGAATAATATCTTTGCACACACGATTAATCCCTATAATCAGCATTTAAAAACAAATTTGTCACTCTCACAGCAATCATTCCAAGTATGTCAAGAAACTGGAAATTTGGTGTTTGGTGTTTGGGCAGTTTCATTTCTGATTTGGGCGATGTTAATTAAGGGCGATCGCCTCTCAGATGTCTACGCGGAAACTGAGAAATATCTCAGCTATGTACAGCAGGTAAATGATACAAATATGCTGTATGCGTTTACTTTACAGAGGCAGTTTCTACTAAACTTGCAAGATATATCTCAAAGTACCGATTTATTAGATGATTACAAGAGCGAAGATATTCCCTACATAGAAGTTTGGAGGCAGAAGAATAACTTTGAGCATGGAATTAATTGGTACTGCTTTCTCAAAATTCAATTGTCGTACCTTTATGCTCGTTATGAAGATGCTGTAAAAGCGGCAGAAGAAGCTGATAAAACTCTTGCTGCCAACTCTGGCTTTTTTCCAATTATTCAGTATCATTTTTATTATCCCCTCAGCTTGGTAGCTCTCTATCCCAATGCAACATTAGAGAAGAAAAAACAGTATTGGGATATTATTCGAGAGCATCAACAAACCCAGAAAAACTGGGCGAATAATTGCCCAAAAAACTTTCTACATCGATATCTATTGTTATCTGCGGAAATAGCAAGAATTTCTGGCAAGTATATGGATGCAATTGAATCATACGATCGCGCCATTGCCAAAGCCAAAGAAAACGAATACCTCAATGAAGAAGCTCTCGCCAACGAACTCGCAGCGAAGTTTTATTTAGAATGGGATAAAGAACGCATTGCCCAAGAGTATTTGATTAATGCTTACTATTGTTACACTCGCTGGGGCGCTAAAACTAAAGTTGATGAACTAGAAGAGCGTTATCCACAATTGCTAGCTCCCATCTTACAACAGACGCGTTCACGAAGCGACTCTGAAAGAGTATCACCATTCACACCCAATGAGACGATCGCCAAGATTGACCGCATTGCTACCTTACACCCAAGTCTTAATAAATCAGTAACTTCTAGCAGTAGTGCATCAGTAATGCTAGATTTGGCAGCAGTTCTCAAAGCCTCTCAGACTCTTTCTAGTGAAATCGAACTAGATAAATTACTTACGAAGCTGTTGCAAGTGGTGATTGAAAATGCAGGTGCAGATAAGTGTGCGTTACTACTTCTTAAAGAAGATAGATTGCTAATTGAGGCCACTGCCAAAGTTGGGCAACAATCAACCGTTCTACAGTCCATTTTTGTGGAAGACAGCGCAGACGTTCCCCATAGCCTAATTTACACCGTCAAACGCAGCCTACAACCTACCGTCATCATTAATGCAACAGTGTATCCGGCGCTAATAGCCGATCCCTATATCATTCGTCAGCAACCCAAAAGCTTGCTGTGTACGCCGATTTTGCATCAAGGCAAACTATTGGGAATTTTGTATTTAGAAAACAATCTTACTACAGGGGCATTTACAAGCGATCGCGTTGAAATTCTCAATCTATTATGTACTCAAGCTGCAATCTCCCTAGAAAATGCCCGACTTTATCAGCAAGCACAAGATACCCTCGAAAATCTTGGACAGACTGAAGAATGCTTGCGGTTAATTATCGACAATATCCCCCAGTATGTTTTTTGGAAAGACCGCAATAGTGTTTATTTAGGATGTAACCAGAAATTTGCTCAAATTTCTGGTGTAGGAGTGCCAGAAAATGTTATTGGTAAAACAGACTACGACCTTCCCTGGATTCGGGGAAAATCAGATTATTATGTAGAGCGCGATCGCCGCATTTTGGAATCTGGACAAGCTGAACTCAACATTATTGAAACCATCCAAAAAGTAGACGAAAAACAAACATGGTCGAATACAAATAAAATTCCCTTACGAGATAGAGAAGGAAATATTTTTGGCATTCTTGGCACGTCTGAAGACATCACCGAACGCCATGAAGCACAACAATTGTTACAACAGCAAAAGCAACAATTAGAACAAGCTTTGCAAGAACTCCAAACAATGCAATTACAATTGGTGCAAGGTGAAAAAATGTCTGCCCTTGGTAATTTGGTAGCAGGTGTTGCCCATGAAATCAATAATCCTGTGGGTTTTATTGCTGGCAACTTAGAACCAGCCAAAAATTATGTCAGAGATTTGTTTGCACTAATTAACCTTTATCAAAAGAAATTTCCTAATCCTGGTTCAGATATTCAAGATGAAATTGATGCCATCGATTTGAATTATTTACGCGAAGATTTACCTAAATTGCTAGACTCGATGAAATTGGGTGTTAGCCGTATCCGCAGTATTAGTACCAGTTTGCGAACCTTCTCCCGCGCCGATAAGGATTATAAAGTTCCCTTTGATATTCACGAAGGCATTGACAGCACTATTCTGATTCTCAGACACCGTTTAAAAGCTAACGAAAACCGTCCCGCGATTGAGGTGGTTAGGAATTATGGCAAACTCCCCCTCGTAGAATGCTTTGCTGGACAACTTAATCAGGTGTTTATGAACTTATTAGCAAATGCCATTGATGCACTTGAACAATACAATTCAGAGCATAGTTTGGAAGCGATTCTCGCTAACCCCAATTGCATCACTATTGAAACTCGTTTAGCAGACTCAGGTCAGTACATTTTGATTAAGATTGCTGATAATGGTGTAGGAATGTCACCAGAGGTTAAACAAAAAGTATTTGACCATTTATTCACCACCAAACCTGTAGGAAAAGGCACTGGATTAGGATTAGCGATCGCTCGTCAAATTGTGGTGGAAGCACATGGCGGTTCACTCTCCTGCACTTCCGAACTTGGAAAAGGTACAGAGTTTGTTATTCAAATATCTACTTAACAACAATAATGAGTTTTGAGTTTTGAGTTTTGTTAGTGGTGCGTTTAGCCAGTGCTAAGTACAACATTTCATTAATTCATAGCGAATTGACTTTGGCAAAACTCTGCGTACCTCTGTGTTCCTCTGCGTTTAAAAAAAGTTACGAACTTATGCAAAGCTGTACTAAGTAATTTCTAGTTTACTCAACACTCTTGATTTTTGCCTTTTAAATTTTAACTTAGAATCAAGCAACAATGATAATTAAATTGTGGAAAGTATGGTTGGAAATCATGCCTAGACGGTATGGTAAAACTGATAAAGATTACTACTCATTGAAATACCACTCGCGAAGCATAGTATTGTTATCAATTGTGGTGATTCTGTCCATTAGTATTAGCGCCACCGCCATCACTAGTTACAAGATTGTTAAGGGATTGTTGCTTGATAGTCTTAAAGAACAAGTACTATTAAAAACACACCAAGGTCAAAATGATATTGATAATTGGTTAGCCATTCGGAAGACAGAAATTAAGACTTTGGCAAATTCTCCAGTGGTGCGATCGCTAGATTGGTCTGTGATGGAACCTTACTTGCAGTCTGAGGTGAAGCGGCTGCAAACGTTTTTGCTCATGGCTTTGATCACACCAGATGGTGCATTAATTAATACTCAAGGGGGTCGTCCCAATGTTAAAGATCGGGAATTTTTTCGGCGGAGTATGGCGGGTGAAACGGTAGCCGCCGATCCAATTATTGGCCGCACAAGCAATCGGTTACAGGTTCAGATTAGTTCGCCAATTTTTGCCAAAACAGGCACAAAACCAGCAAGTGTGTTAATGGGAGGGATTAAAGTTAATCGTGTAGTTGAGGTAATCAGCAATTTACATCAAGGTAAAGGTAGCTATGCCTTTGCACTGAATTCTCAAGGAGTTCCCATTGCCCATCCCAATATAGAACTAATCGGCACACCCGAAAAAGCCGCCCAAAGTTTCCTCAATTCACCCAATCCCAGGTTAGTTGAAATTACTCAACAAATGGTGGCTAAACGCACAAATATTAAATTAACTCAATTGGATGGTAGATGGAGCTATGTTGCTTACACACCCCTCAGAGAGGCAAATTGGTCAGTAGCGTTGATTGTGCCACAAGAAAATATTGAATCGCCATTGCAGGCGTTGAACCTGTTAGCGACGGTTTTGGGAGGATTGCTGGTGGTGGGGTTGATCGGTGCATGGCGACAGGTGCAACTATATGAACAGATTCGCGATCGCGCCTTGGTTTCTAGCCAGCAGGCGCAGCAACTCAGCAAAACCTTGAAAGAACTGCAAAATACCCAATCTCAACTCATCCAAACCGAAAAAATGTCTAGTCTAGGACAATTAGTTGCTGGGGTGGCACACGAAATCAATAATCCTGCCAACTTTATTCATGCCAACCTCAACCATGCCAATGAATACAGCCAAGGCATCCTCGATTTACTAAAGCTTTATGAACAAACCTACCCAAATCCTACACCCGAAATTCGCGATCGCGCTCAAGACCTTGATATTGAGTTTCTGGCAGAAGATTTACCCAAGCTAATGGCATCAATGCAAGTGGGAACTAAGCGGATTCGTGAAATTGTGCTGTCACTGCGTAATTTCTCGCGCCTTGATGAAGCAGATATGAAATCTGTAGATATTCATGAAGGATTAGACAACACTCTGATGATTCTGAACCGTCGCCTCACAGCCACACCCAATCTACCAGAAATTCAGATCGTGAAGAAATACGGTGATTTACCACTAGTAGAATGCTATGCCGGGCAACTGAATCAGGTGTTTATGAATGTTCTGGTAAATGCAATCGATGCATTGGAAGAAGCTAGCCAAAAACGGAGTATTGAAGAACTTAAAACCAACCCTAATCAAATTAAGATCCAAACCCAAATTGACAAATCAAGTAATTACGCGATGGTTCAAATTTATGATAATGGTATTGGGATGTGCGACGATGTGAAGCATCGGGTATTTGACCACATGTTTACTACAAAACCTGTGGGCAAAGGAATCGGATTAGGAATGGCGATCGCCTATCAAATTATTGTAGATAAACATGCAGGAACTATTGAAGTTGATTCTACCCCAGGATATGGCACAGAGTTTACCATCCGTATTCCTTTAACAAGGAAAAATTAAATAATTCGTAATTCGTAATTCGTAATTCGTAATTAAGTTTTGTGACGGGGATTTAGACCCCGACCCAAAACTTGCCGGTTATTGAACCGGGGGACTTAAACCCACGGACTTTGTTAAAAATTACTGATAAAAATATTTTTCCAAATATTCATTTTGGCTAATTGCTAAACTCATACTTAGAGGCGATATACTTTAAGAAAGTTGATTTGGAAATTCCATCTCCTACATAAGCTGTTGTGATTAGAGTTTGCACATTGAGGCGGCAGGGGAGCAGGGTGCAGGGAGCAAGGGAGAGGATTTACAGGTTTTGCCTAATCATGCTTGTGATGCAATTTGCAGGCGCAACAGCTTATAATCATTGCTACATCAATTCTCTGAGGTGATATGCTTCTAAAACTGCAACAAATCGTTGTCAAACCTGGTCAACAAATGTTGCTCCAAGATATTAGTTGGCAGCAGTTAGAAAATATTTTAACAGAAATGGGAGAAAGGCGTGCCGCACGTATTTCTTATAGTCATGGCTGGTTAGAAATTATGGTTCCCCTACCAGAACACGAAAAAGATAAAGAACTTATTGGTGATTTAGTCAAAATCTTGTTAGAAATACTCCAAATTGATTTTGAGCCTTTTGGTTCCACAACACTAAAAAATGAGAGAATGGGGCAAGCAGTAGAACCAGATACCAGTTTTTATATTCAAAATCAAGCTGCGATAATTGGAAAAAATCGCATTGATTTAAATATAGATTCACCACCAGATTTAGCAATCGAAATTGATATTACTTCTCGCACTAGATTTGATAATTATGAAATTTTAGGAGTTCCTGAACTTTGGCGACATACACAACAAGGGTTAGAAATTTTATTATTACAAGACAGAAAGTATATTAAATCTCAATCTAGTCCTAATTTTCCTAATATTCCAATTGTTGAATTAGTCAATGAGTATGTTCAGCAGTGTTTAACAATTGGTAGAAGTCAAGCTATGCGTAATTTTCGAGATTGGGTCAAGAATAATTTATAACCATTTATCATAAATTAAAGGGTTTAAGAACCGGCAATCTACATGTAGCACCCATTTCAGTTGGGGTTTGTCTTGAGAAATCGCTCCATTTGGGATGCATCCCAAGACCGCGTTTCTCGCTAAATCCCCGTCTGAAATATCTTGAATTTTGAATTTTGAATTTTGAATTGTTAACTGTACGCCTTAATTCAGGAAGCTCTCGGCAGATTATGATAGAAATCTAAGGCTTTCTGAGAAAGGCGATCGCTCATGACTACTGAGACAAATCCAGCAGCCATTGTGGACTGGGAACCCCCCATGCCACCTACAGATTTAATTTTTGATGATGGTGAACCCTTGGAATCAAATCGCCACCGCATTGCTATGAATGTGTTGATTCGGTCATTGCAACAAGCTTGGGCTGACCGCAATGATTTCTTCACTGGGGGCAATATGTTTATTTACTACAGCAGTACCCAAGTTCGTAACCGTGATTTCCGAGGCCCAGATTTCTTTGCAGTGCTAAATGTTGACGGCAATAACTCAAGACAAGGCTGGGTAGTCTGGGAAGAAAATGGTCGTTATCCTGATGTAATCGTGGAATTAATGTCACCATCTACAGCAGCAATAGACAAGGGTCTTAAGAAAAATCTTTATGAGCAAACTTTCCGTACCTCAGATTATTTTGTTTATGATCCCTTTGATCCTAATTCTTTGCAAGGGTGGCATTTGGATGATAATCAGCAGTATCAACCTTTGACCCCAAACGATCGCGGATGGCTATGGTCTAAGCGTTTAGGTTTATGGTTGGGGACGATTGAGGGAACAATAGATAGAGAAACGGCAATATGGTTGCGGTTTTATGATGTGGCTGGCAATTTAGTTTTGTTACCAGAAGAGGCTGCAATTGCACAGGCAGAAGCCGCAGCTATACAGGTAGAAGCCGCAGTTGCACAGGTTGAAGTAGCAGTTGCACAAGCAGAAGTAGCAGTTGCACAGGCGGCTCGTTTAGCGGCTAGATTAAGAGAACTAGGGGAAAATCCAGATATCTTGTGAGAGATTTGGGCTTTTTTGATGAAAATTATAGATCGCAAAGTTCCGATAAATCATCACAAAGACGCGATAAATCGCCGTCAACACGAAAGGCTGATTATTGTAAAGACGGCGATTCATCGCGTCTCTTGCCTTAACCGAACGTGAATTCAATATCTACCCAATTTGCTCAATCAAAAAACCTCTAAGAAGGTTTTACTACGCAAAACTGTCCCTCTCCGACTCGGAGAGGGACAGACTTGAACTTTAGTTCAAGGCAGGGAGAGGTTCGTTGAACTCACGTTAACCGAACAGTATTGGGTGGTTTAGTACCGCTTTGCGGTACGCGTCCTAATGAACTTCCCCTAACTCGTTTCCTGAATTTGCAAACGAATAGTGTGTTCAGTCGCACCACTAAGTTGCAATTCCATAATTTCACCACCCAGAGGTTCCAAGCAAGTTAGGAGCGATCGCAAGTTAGGTGTACTTGCCCCAGTATCTACATATAATCGATCTGCTAAATTCCCGATGCGTTTCCAAGTCATGTACAATTTAGCGATCGTTTGTTCAATTTGCGATGCTTGATTGACCAAATCAGCAGCAATGCTCAAACAGCCGACTCTTTGCGCTTCTTCTAAGGCTGTTTCAATATCAACATCTTCCTTCGTCAGCGCTTGAACTTGAGCCGCCCCTTTGAGATATTTCGCCAAGTTACGCGCTTCGGTAGTTACCTGTTTCAAGGTATCCACATCGGGATTGGCAGCTATTTCCTTTTGAATAAACTTTTGGTGTGATTCTGGCAGTTTTTCCATTTCCTTCACCAGAGGGGCGATGTAGCGCGGAGGAAGGGTGTTATCTGCGGCTTTTTCTTTAACTGCTTCAGGTAATAAATCTGAGGACATGGCTGTCCATTCATCGCTGAGTTGACGGACTTCGCGCCTAGTGATGCGATCGCCTTTTTGGGCGGCTTCACTCACCATCTGTTGCACTTCTGGGGATGCTTTGGAGGTTTCAACAAATGCCCGTTTGCTGAAATTGTTCACAGAACCGGGGTCAAGTTTACCATCTTCAATCAAAGTATCGGCACTATTCGCCAATTGAATCCAAGCATAAGCTTGACTTTTGCTGATTTCCCGCTCTTTTAGCCATCGCAGAAAGCCAGTACCGCGTCCGTCACCACCTACTTTTTCTCTGTCGCGGATCGCCCGTAAAATTCGCCCCCGCCAGATTTCAGTTTGCAAATCAAAGCGATCGCATACCTGCCAAGCTATTTCTAGCTGCTGTTGAAAATCTGACTCTAGAATCTGTTCATCTTCTGGATCGGGCAGTTCAAAGCTGATATCGGCTGGCTGTAGTAGGGCAGCAGCAAGGTCGTTAATGGAGTCGGTGTCTTGCACGATTGATGACTAACTAGTGGATGCGATCGGCTTATTATGCCACAATCTGTGGACTCCCACTTAAGGGGGAGTACGGTATTTTGAGTTACAACAAATATAGTAAGAAGGGGTAAACCACCTTTGTAAAGTCTTTAATTAATCAGAGACAATAAAACAGGAGTCAGAATTCAGAATTCAGAATTGGTGAATACTCTACCCATAAAGGGATAGAGTTTTAAGGCGAGAATATTTTAATTTCTTTCGCCCCTGGTGGGCGAAAGCGCGTAGCGGGACGTACCCCTACGGGGATCTTGCTACGCGGTAGCGTCTCTAAGAGTTGTACGGTTTTAACCAATATTCATTACCCACTCGTACAGAATTCATACTGAATTCTGACTCCTGAATTCTGAATTCTTCTTATAAAAATAAAACGATGAACCAGGTAGATTACCTCCGCATTAGCTTAATCGATCGCTGCAATTTTCGTTGTCAGTACTGTATGCCAGAGGGAGTAGAACTGGACTATATTCTTAAGCAACAGTTATTGAGTGATGAAGAACTACTCACCTTAATTCAAGAGGTATTTATTCCAGTCGGCTTTACCCGATTTCGTTTGACTGGGGGTGAACCCTTATTACGTCCGGGGGTGGTGGATTTGGTAAGTGCGATCGCAACTCTCCCCCAAACTCAAGATATCTCAATGACTACCAACGGTTTTTTGCTGGCTCCGATGGCACAAAACCTGTACAATGCTGGTTTGCGACGAATTAATATTAGCCTGGACTCTCTTGATCCCGACATTTTTGATCAAATTATTGGTAATCAGGGGCGCTCTCGTTGGCAACAAGTTTGGCATGGTATTCAAGCTGCCCATCAGGTCGGATTCGACCCCCTGAAGCTAAATGTAGTGGTGATTCCTGGCGTTAATGACCACGAAGTTCTCGATTTAGCCGCCCTGACAATTGATAAACAGTGGCACGTTAGATTTATTGAGTTTATGCCCATTGGTAATGTGCATTTATTTGGCGATCGCGGTTGGGTATCTTCAGCCGATTTACGAGAACGCATTCGCGATCGCTGGGGCTTGACAGAATCTCAAGTTCGTGGTGCTGGCCCTGCTGATGTTTTTCAAATTCCTGGTGCGAAGGGGACACTAGGATTTATTAGTCAGATGTCGGAATGTTTTTGCGATCGTTGTAACCGGATGCGCCTGAGTGCTGATGGCTGGCTGCGTCCCTGTTTATTGAATGAAACTGGTCAAATAGATTTAAAAACTGCCCTGCGTTCTGGTGTCAGCACCGCTAAATTACAAGAGCAAGTTAGACATTTACTCGGAATCAAGTCAGAAATTAACTTTAAAGGGCGCGATTCTGGCGTTACAGGTACATATACCCGCACCATGTCGCAAATTGGAGGTTAGTCATTGGTCATTTGTCCTTTGCAAATAACTAAGGACAAATGACTAAGGACAAATGACTATTACGCTTGTCGTGAGTAGTATTCCACCACAAGTAGTTCATTAACTTGTAATGCCACCCATTCGCGCTCAATAACGCTGTTGACTTTACCAACCAACTTATTTTTGTCAAACTCCAAATGACTGGGGAGGTTTGCCAAACCGGGATATTGCAAGTTAGCTTCCACCAACTTCCTAGATTGTGCCCGATCCCTAACCGCAATTACTTCACCAGGACGGCATTGGTAGCTGGCAATATTCACTACACGACCGTTAACAGTTACGTGACCGTGATTTACCAGTTGACGAGCTGCGGGGATAGTCGGGGCTATACCCAAGCGGAAAACGGTATTATCCAAGCGCATTTCTAGCAATTGCAGTAGCACTTGTCCGGTAGAACCAGTAACCCGTCTGGCTTTCCGTACATAGCGGAGCAATTGCTTTTCAGTCAAACCGTAGTTGAAGCGGAGCTTTTGCTTTTCTTCTAGACGGATGGCATACTCAGAGCGCTTTTTGCGGTTCTGACCATGCATACCAGGCGGGTAAGCTCGTCTAGCGCTTTTACGAGTCAATCCTGGTAAGTCGCCCAAGCGACGGACAATTCTGAGGCGTGGCCCTCTATATCGGGACATGAGTTTCCTTAATCTAATCCTGTTTAAACTTTACTCAGACATTCCATTTTGACATTCCACCGATTAAAAATCAGGGGATTCTTGGTTTTTTGAGACTGCTTGCCTTGGTATGACGTATCCTACCAATGTAGAGGCATCTTTTTTGCGCCAGTTGTTTAATTCGGCAAAGCCGACGTACTAGCATCCAAGCTTGAATTCCGACGTGCCCCGCCGTACTCCTGCCAATAAGTTTTTTGTGTTTATTTAGTTTCGTAGGCTACTCAATCATCAGATTGGTTTACGCAGTATTCTTACTCTGAAATACTTTTTACGTTGCCTACTTATCTTTCAAACAGTTATATTAACACAACTTTCGACATAATTAATTATGTCTATACTTTACTACCGCCGAAATTCTTCGATTACAGAGGATTTTTAAGAGATTTGAGTTAGCATAACTTTGGGTGTTTGGAGAATTGGCAATATCAATGAGCAAAAAAGTGGTTAATAAAGCTAAGAACAAACAAAGCAATTCCACCTCTAGGATTTTAATAGTACCAGTTTTGGCTGTAGCTGGATGGTTGACAACAATCTTGCCTAATGTGGCTGTTGCTGCCTCTTACACTAATGATTATAGTGTCTGTGCCACTGGACTTTTAAGCGTGGGTGTCACGGCAGAAGCGGCATCACCAGCTTGTGCAAAGGCACTGCGTCCCAGGGATTTGGCTGCTTGCGTGGTTAAAATTGAGAAGAAGACCCAAATTGCCGCGACAGATGCGCTTTCTTCTTGTGGGAAAGCCCGCCGTCCTGAGGAGTTAGCTACATGTGTAGTTGGGGTCAGTTCTAGTACTAAGGAAGCAGTTAATCCTGCTGCTTTAGATTACTGTGGTCGTAGTTTATTGCCCGTGCGTTTTGGTCAGTGTGTGGTTGGTTTGCGTAGTAAAATCGACCTTCCCCCTACTCAGGCATTGGATACTTGTATCGATGCTAGCGACAGTGTTATCGGCGCTTCATCTACACCTGGAACTTTAATTCCTGCGGGGTCAAGTCCGAGTATCGAGACTACGCCATTTCCAACGCAACCAGTTGTGCCAACGCAGCCGCGCACTAATTAAATTACAGTCTTTTGTAATTGATTGAGGCGATCCTAAACAAGGGGCTTAAGCCCCTTGTTAAAGACAGACAAATTTCCGCTACATTAAATTAGTACAACACGGCGTAAATAAACTACCAATTCAAAATCAATGAAACGCTTACGCTGTATTCATTTTAAATTTTGAATTTTGAATTTTGAATTCCGCCTTGCGCTACTAGTCTTCTCTTTCGCCAAAAACTGTTTGTAAAATGACTGCAATCCCGCCATCTTGGTGATATTTATCTGCCCAGGCACGGATAACTTCATCTAATTCTTCCATAGCCTGCTCCATTTTTTCTGGGAGGATATCAAGTTCTTCCAGTAAGCGCATGGCGTTTCGTTGCCGTTCTGCCCAATTTTTCATCATGCGAAAATACCGAGCGGTATCTTCTACCAGGATGTTAGTGCGTTCTTGATCGTCTGCTGGGGTGTAAGAAAGACGGGTAAGTGCGTAGAAGGGCATTCCCCAAGGAGAATCAATGCGCGTTACTGTTCCTGAGTAAAGCAGACGGCGCTTAATATGCTCACCCAAAGCTTCACTTAAAGGCATTTGGTGTTCGAGTGGTAAGTCTTCTTGCGATCGCTTGTGCAAAAACTCGATCAAATCCAGAAACTCAAAGGAGCTAACTAACTGGGCATCAGGTAGATTACTTGGTAGTTTCTGCTCTATCTGTCTTTTTTCTTCGCTTGTCAGACTGGTACCAGGAACGCGCGATCGCCCCGGTTGCCAAGGATATTTTTCTAGCCAGACATAAGGCAATTGAATTAGATAGCGGGGTTCATCAGAACCCAGCATTTTTAACAGCTTGCCTTCTGTTAATGCCTGTCTGACTTCTTCTACAATAATTTTTACTCGTTTCGGCTCCAAGTGATGCAGATGCCCTGTCATTCGCAGGTTTTGTCCCTGCTCTAGATAGGTCATGTAAATTGCACACTTTGCTGCTGTTGCGGCTGCGTCTAAGAATGCCCCATGCCTGTGCCCACTCGTCCGCATGGCACTAAAAGCCAGATAAAGCATGATCTGATCCATCGCACTGGGGCCAAGACGTTTGATCAGATCTATGTCGTTACTCATATTACAGACAATTGAATAGCACGTTTACAAATTTTTAATCGAGTGAAAATAGGTAGTATACACCTGGCTGAAGGCTGTCTTTGCTTCAGATTATATTAGTATGCGATAACGATGATATCGGTGGTAGCACAAACTACAATTCTCGCATATTTTCTGGTACAAAAGCAGATTCGCTAGTTGTGACTATAACTGTCTCTGCATCTAACCGGAAAATTACAGACACCACCAAATCAAGCTTAACGGCGGTTGATCTCCCAAAAGTCAACTATGTTGCAATTAATCTACAAAGCTTTTCAGTTTTCTGGATTTTTTTCATCTTTTAAGAGCAACAATCTCAAGCGGCTTACACCTAATTATGGCACTATGCCGACTCGGAGTAAAAACTAGTTTGTGCAGTTTATCTGGGATATCTGTTACTAGTAAAAGATGGATTTTTCAGCTTTGGCGAATTATTTGTAGTACACAGGTTACTAAAAATAATTGGGAGTGGTCTAAAAATGAATCGTTTACCAGGTGTAGCCATATTTAGAAGTTGAGCCACATAGCTCTTTGTGAACTATCATACCGTTCACAACCTCCAGTGATGTCTCGGCAGGATCAGCCGTTGGGTTGAGGGAAAATAATAGACATCAAGTAGAGCAAATAATTCCAATTTCAAAATACCTGTTGTTTTTCAAATATTGTTCCTCATCATATCACTATTTTTTGCTTTCTGGATAAAATCATGTGTTCTGGATTTCATAAGTGACGCTATTTAAATACTTTCTATTCTGACTAAATCAAGGTTTGATGATATTGTCATATTTCCTCCTAAATTTAAGTCTGGTCTATCTTTTTGAACGGATAATCTGACACAAAAAGCTGCGATTAATTTCGACTGAATCGCGTAGCTACAAGGCTTTGTTGCTCGTGCTAGGAACCGAAAGATTAGTTACTAGTCATACATATAATAAAACATCTTAGATTCCATAAGATGATTATTTAGAAACTTTTTCTCAATGAATTTATATTTTTTTCATGAAAGAATTTTAAATTTTCATGATTTAACTAATTCATTGTCTACTTTTAAGTATGTTTTCACCTCGCTATTTTATATATTTGAGAGACTTAAATTACGTAGATAGTTTGTTGCTAGAAAAGCGAGATAAGCTTTTTCTGGGGTATTTGAGCGATACCTACGGTGGGCTACGCCTACGCAGACTGCATTAACTAGTAAAGAACGACAGAAATAAAGATACCATTTCACCAAACACAAGAGCATAGAAATGAGAAAATTTTAATTCCGCATTACTTGCAGGGGTTTTCGTAGTATAGAAATACTGGTTGTTTCAATGGCATCTCCAGGTTGAAAAAACAGTTCATTCTAAACATTTTTGCTACTTCTGGATCTCCTAGTTCCAAAATGTGAATGGTGTTGACTCCTTGTAAATCTCCTTTCTGAGCAAGTACTCGTACTCAATAGCTGGAGTTAGTACTACTCATACTGCTTACATATACGTGTTTTCCCTACCTGTATCAGGCTAAATTCCTAAAAATTTATTACAAGTCAAGTTATTCTGATTACTGCTCACTTATAGTAGAGATAATATCCATCTTGCCCACCTTATGGACTGGGCGCTCATGTTGCCCACCCCACAAGAGTTAATTGGATATTTTGATTTGTAAGTCCCTAAGTTTTATCTGCACCTATACAGCATTCCTAATAATCATTGGTGAAAACTTAAATCCCCGACTTCTTCGAGAAGTCGGGGATATTTGATTTATAAAAGTTACAAGTGGGTGCATTAGCTTCAAAACCGATCCTGAGTGAATGGGAGGTGAAGTAGCTCCCATCACACTTAAGCTGATTAAACTCGCCATTTAATTCGTGGGATTAGAGGGTTTAACCTGATTTCGCATTGTTTCAAAGCTGAAAGCAGCTGCGCCAAAGGTTACAAATAACACTCCCAGAATTTGCACAATATCCAAATTTTCTTGAATGATTAACCCAGCTAAAATCACGGTTAAAACTGGGATGCTACCACCGATGAGCGCTGATCGCGAGGCTCCTAGTTTACCAATACCAATATTGTTGAGCAAATAGCCGGCAAGAGTTAGCACACCCAAAATAAATGCGCTTAAAACCAGTTCCAGCATTTTAGAGGGGTCAAGTACTACCAAGTTCCAATTGCTTGGTAAGGGTAGCATCAAGCAGATAAAGCTCAATAGCAACATGGTAGTGAAGTTAATTAAAGTAAAAGTCACGGGATGGAGTTTGCTGGCACAGACTCGCGTCAAAATTATGTAGGCAGCAAAAGCCACACCCGAAATAATGGCGGTGCTGCTTCCCATTGAAATATTACCGATACCGATACTGGGAGAACCCGCTAAAACCAACAATTCGCCGCAGGAAATTGCAGCGATCGCCGCGATGCGGAATAGAGTGGGGCGATCGCGAAACAGAAACCACGACAATAAACCACTAACCATTGGATAGATAAAGAACAGGGCGATCGCCATTCCGGTGGGTACTTGAGCGATCGCAATGTAGATTAGCACCTGAGACAAAAACAAAAAGCATCCACTCACAATGGACAATATCAAAATCTGCTTGGTAGCTGCATTGGCAGGCGTGGGATTTCCCCGAACTGAAGCGGCCAAGTTTTCCAAATCTTGCCACAATCTTGGGTGCAACATCGGAGACAGCAGTACCATCAGTGGTACGACTACCATAAACCGGAGCGTCAAAATTAACAGAGTATTACCCAAAGTCGGCGGTAGTAACTGCTCTACCTCTAATACCCCAAAAATCTGGGAACCTTCGTGGAAAATTACCTTGATGGCTACGTTATAAAGCGACGATACCACTACCGATGAGACAATTAACAAGAAACCGATTTGGAGTGTCGATAAGCCAGAGGAATTAGGCGATCGCGATTGTGGTGGTTTTGCTTCCGATTGCGGTTCTAGCGCAGTAGTTGATGAGGATTTAGCTTTGCTCTGCGATCCTTTCTTGCGAAGGGCAGAAATTGGTTTAGTAGTATTTAGTTTTTGAGAAGGTCGAATTATTCTCGGCTGTAGCACAGATGGGAGCGGAGGCACTGGTATCGTTTCGTTTTCTGGTAATTCCTGATTGAGGACAGAAATTGGTTCGGTAGCATTGTCTTCTGGTGGCGGAACTACAGCAGCAGTAGATTCTGATGTCGTTTCACTTTCTGACAAATCCTTGCTGGGTACAGAAATTGGATTTGCAACCTTTTCTGTAATAGACAGCGACTCTGGTGTTGTTTCCCTTTCTGACAAATCCTTGCTGGGTACAGAAATTGGATTTGCAACCTTTTCTGTAATAGACGGCGGCTCTAGTGTTGTTTCCCTTGTTGATAATTGATTGGGATTCGTGGAAATTGGCTCAAGGGAATTTCTTACTACTTCCTCAAACTCTGGCAGTGATGTTTCAACAGAACTGTTTTTTTCTGGCTCCGTAAACTGCAAAACAGTAGGTATACCTCCTGTTGCTGGTTTGCGTGAAGTTTCTTCTATAGTTTTTTCTAGTTCTCCATGTAGGCGATTAACAAATTCCGTTAAAATCGTTTCCCCTTGCTGCTGCTGGCTATACATCCGTGACAACTGCTGGGAAAGATTACTTTGATAGTTCTTCAACTCCTGTTGTAGCGAATTAAAGGTAACAGTAACGGTGTCATCCAAACTGTCAAACATGTGTTCGACTTTTGCATTGATTTCACCTACTACATTGCTGCTCACTTCAGCAGACTTCAGCGCAGCTTGTTCGTAAGATTTGCCCTCTACGTTTTGGCTAGCTAAAGTTGCCAGAGAGGATTGCAGTTGTGATGATATGTGCTTTGCCAGAACTTCTGCCAGTTGACGAATTAACACTTGCTGCTCAGTGATTTGGCGCACTTGTTGTAAATGCTCTTTTTCCTCTACCAAGCTTTGAATTTCATCAGATAACCGGTTTTTTTCTGACTGAAGCCGCTTTACGTCTTCCTGCAAGGCTCTAAGGACATTCTGCTGAAGATTTTCTAAGTCTTCAACTACTGCCCAAAGCGCATTTTCTGCTGCTCTGGATAGCTCACCTCTGACTCTTGGGTTTTCTGGTTGCTTCTCGAATCGCCCCATTAGCTTCTAACCTCTAACACCTTGACGATAAAGCTGCTTTCGGTACACTTTATTGGCGGTCATCCTAATTTCCTGTATTTTGTCAGATAAATTAAAAATTTTAACAGCACTTCCGCATTTCAACGTAATTCTGTCATACTAGACACAAGTTAGCAAAGCATCAAGTTTGCCTCACAGCTTACTACAGTGTGTTCTCTTCGCCATTCACAAGTATTTAACCATTGGATTTGGGATTGATTGCTACGCCTGGGAGTCGCTTGAACAGAGACTTTTTTCGTTTTTGGTCAGTTTTATTGTCATCAATTATTTACCAATGAGATTTTTACCATGAGCCACCTTTCATCCCCTCCCTCAACGGAGTAGGGAGGGGATAAAAGGTGGGCTAAAATCTCCACGTTCAAGGGAGCATCGTTTTGCTTTGGGCAAAACAAGTGAGAGAACAGTGGAGATTTTAGCAATTTCTGTGCGATGATTTACGTTAGTGTAGATGACGTAACTATGCTGGTATTTGAGGCCAAACTTGAGGGAGAAGACGGACAGTATCAAGCGCTTGATGAAGCCATTCGTACTACTCGTTTTGTTCGCAATGCAAGCCTTAGATACTGGATGGACAACAAGGGCATTGGGCGATATGACCTCAGTAAGTTCTGCGCTGTGCTTGCTGCTAATACTGAGTTTCCTTGGGTGTCTAAGCTTAATTCGATGGCAAGACAGGCTAGCGCTGAAAGGGCGTGGTCTGCAATCGCTCGGTTCTTTGATAACTGCAAGAAAGGTAAACCAGGGAAAAAGGGATTCCCAAAGTTTAAGAAAGAACAAACGCATGGTTCTGTTGAGTACAAAACCTGTGGATGGCGACTTTCTGACGACCGTAGGTATATCACTTTCTCCGATGGATTTAAGGCAGGAACCTTTAAACTCTGGGGAACTCGTGACCTGCATTTCTACCAACTTAAACAGTTCAAAAGGGTACGGGTTGTGCGTCGTGCAGATGGTTATTATTGCCAGTTTTGCATTGACCATGAGCGAGTGGAAAGGCGAGAACCAACGGGTAAAACTATCGGTATTGATGTGGGACTGAACCACTTTTATACAGATAGTAACGGGGAAACAATCGCCAATCCTCGGCATCTTCGCAAGAGTGAGAAGTCTTTGAGACGACTGCAACGCCGGATGTCTAAGACTAAAAAAGGTTCTCAAAATAGAATTAAGAAGAGAAATAAACTTGCTCGTAAGCATCTCAAAGTAAGTCGCCAACGTAAAGACTTTGCTGTTAAGACGGCAAGGTGCGTAGTGAGGTCTAACGACCTCGTGGCGTATGAAGATTTGATGGTGCAAAATATGGTCAAGAATCATTGCTTGGCTAAATCGATTAGTGACGTTTCCTGGTCGCTGTTTCGTGAATGGGTTGAGTATTTTGGCAAGGTGTTTGGTGTTGTCACGGTTGCCGTTCCACCCCGCTACACCAGTCAGAATTGCTCTAATTGTGGCGAGGTTGTCAAAAAGACTCTTAGCACTAGAACTCATGTTTGTCCTCACTGTGGGCATACCCAGGACAGGGATTGGAATGCGGCGCGGAACATATTAGAAAAAGGATTGAGTACGGCGGGTCACGTCGGAACTAACGCCTCTGGAGAGACTGATCAATACTTGGGTGAGGAAACTCCTCCAAGCAAATCAACTCGTGGAAAGAGGAAACCCAAAGAGCGATCTTTGGAATCCCCACCCGATAACGTTGTAGGGTGGGGAGGATGTCAATTTTAAAGAAATCTCACTCCAAATAAATATTTATTATTTTGCTGCCAATAATACTCGTCAAAGATTTCCAGATGCCTGTGCGATCGCCACAAAATTGTCTGACTTGCGAAACTAGCTGTAAATTTGTCTGGAATGTAACTTGTGTGACAGTTTATATCTCTAAATGGAGATTAAAGTATCTTTCTGTGGAAATTCAAAGTTACGCTATCCCCTGCACAACATTCTAATGAATGAGCAGCAATTCTGCAAAAGCAGGTTTTTTGGCGTTGTTGCAGTCTAGGTTTTGCTTTGAGTAAATTCCAGTAAAGGAAAAAATTAGGAAAATATTAATAATTCTTAGAAGAATAAAATCCGGGCAATGCTAAAGATGGCAGCGCTCAGTGCAGCACTTACGGGGATTGTAATTAGCCAGGCGGCGGCAATACCTTTTAGAGTTTGAAACTTAATCGACTTGAGATTTTGTACTAGTCCAATACCAACTACACCACCGACAAGAGCGTGGGAGGTGGAGACTGGTAAACCTAGCCGGGAAGCGATGAGGATGGTGGTAGCAGTTGCCAGTTCGGCACAAAATCCACTACTAGGTTGCAAGGCAATGATGTTTTCGCCAATGGTGGCGATGACTTTTTTTCCCCAGACAGCTAAACCACCTACAATACCAGCACCACCAAGAATTAAAATCCAAAGAGGGATAGTTATACCATCAGTAGGTACGCTACCAGTGCGATTGATGTAAACGATCGCAGCTAAAGGAGCGATCGCATTTCCCACATCATTAGAACCATGAGCAAAGGCTACGAAGCAAGCGCTTAGTAGTTGGAATCTTCCGAATACACGCTCAACGGGATTTTGGATTTTAGATTTTGGATTTTGGATTGATGGTAATTCCTGAGTCGGGGGTAAAAATTTTTCTTCCAATCCGCCTCCCCCCGTCTCCCCTAACTGTCGCCAACTAATGAGTGTGAGTCCAACTGCTGCGATTGCACCTGTTAACAAGGGGATGTCGTAAGCAGGGATATTGAAACCAGTTTGCTCAATTACAAAATTGGTTAGCGGTTCTGTTAGTGATGGCAATACAATTACGCCGAATACACCTAGCAGCAGAGTACTTAACCAGGGAATCCATTCTTGTAACTGGACTACTTGATTGGGTTGATCTAAAATCCAGTGCTTGATTTGACTGTAAAATAAAGCAGCGATCGCACCACTAATTAACGGCGTTAAAATCCAGCCAATGCTAATTAAACCAATTGATGACCAATCAATTGCATTTACTCCTAAAGCTACCCAACTAAATCCTGCGATCGCGCCAACAACGGCATGAGAAGAGGATACAGGTAAACCGCCTGATGTGGCAATTTGCAACCATACACCACAAGATATTAATACCGTTACCATTCCAACAACGAATATTTGGGGTGTAGCTGCGAATAAGACGGGATTAGCAATTTTCGTTGCTAGAGTTTCCGTTACCTCATGTCCAAACAACACAGCACCCGTAAACTCTAATACTCCAGCAATTATGAGTGCCTGTTTGAGGGTGACAGCTTTGGAACCTACAGAGGTTCCCATCGCATTAGCAACATCGTTTGCTCCGAGATTCCAGGCGACGTAGAAAGCTAGTAGAGCTACGAAAAATAGGGTAATAAGCATTTTGGGGAGATGAGGGAAATGGGCAATACGGTTCGGATAAGGTTTTTTGATAACAAGCTCTAGATTGTAGAGACGGCGATTTATCGCGTCTCTTGCCTTAACCGAACCGTATCGGGAGATGAGAAATTTCCTTTTACGGGTAAATTAAGATTTTATAAGTATCCGGTGTAGGTGCGATCGCTTGCTCCACTGCTGCTGATAAATCTTTTAATGGATAGCGATCGCTAATCAACGCTTTCACATCAATTCGCTGATTAAATACAATATCGGCTGAGAGATTCTGAAGCCGATAAGATGAACTGTAACTACCGATCAAGTCAATTTCCCGACGGTAGAGGATATTGGGATTAATGGGAATTTCCAACTCATCGGGAAATTCGGCGAAAAACAAGATTTTGCCACCTTTGCGGGTATTATCAAGTGCTTGAAAGAAGGCTTTCTCACTAGGAACAGCCAGCAAAGTAACATCAACACCTAATCCACCAGTTAAGGCAGAGATTTTTGCTGTTAAATCGGGATCGCGGGCATCAAAAGCTGCTTCTGCACCGACACTCAAGGCTTTATCAATTCTAGAGGGTAGTAAATCAGTAGCGATCGCTTTTGCTCCGAAATACTTCACCAACATGATAAACATTAACCCAATTGGCCCAGCACCAGTAACTAACACAGTTTGTCCTGGAGCAATTTGGGCTTTTTTCACAGCTTTCAAGCAGCAATTAGTCGGTTCTACAAAACTCGCTTCTTCAAAACTGATGTTATCCGGGATGGGAATCAACCCACCATTTTCCACAATATGTCCAGGAACTTTGACATAATCAGCAAAACCGCCGCCACTGGCGTTAAAGCCTGCGGTAGTGGAGATGTTTTTGTAAACATCACACATCGAGAAATTATCATTTAGGCAGTAGGCGCAACGCATACAAGGGATGTGGTGCATCACCGCTACCCGTTGTCCAACTTGCCAACCTGTGACATTATTGCCTAATGCTGCGATCGTGCCAGCAGTTTCATGTCCAAAAATGCGCGGTGGTTCATATAGTGGATAACGAATTTTTTTAATATCTGACTGACACAACCCCACAACCCGCACCTGTACCAGCACTTCATCTGGTTCCACAGTTGGAACTGGGATATCTTCGTAAGAAAGTTGATTAACGCCTCTAAATACCTGTGCTTTCACGTTGGTTTTTCCCCACTCGATGTTATACATGTAACATTTAGTGGTTCAGGTTAGGTTATGAAAGTGCGGATTTTTTCGGAAAATTTTGGTATCTGGTTACTCAGCTTATCTAGTAATTCGACAACAGTCCGAGGATTTCTTTTATAGTTTTGAGATTGTTTCAGCAAAATTTGAACCATTATTTTAGGATATTGTTCAAATAGATCACAAAGAAAATCATCTGGTGACTGTGTTCTTACATTCCAATAGTTTAAATCTTGATCCTGAAAGTCTTTAATATTTTTGGTAACAATAATCTCCGCTTTAGCAACTACAGCAGCAGCAAGAACATGACGATCTTTAGGATGATTTGTCATTAATTCTTCCAGTCCGATAGGTACTTCAATCATCGCTTCGGGAAAAGCTGCTTTCATGACCGTTTCTAAATTTCTCGCTCCCTCATTTGACATATATCCTTTATTGATCAGATTTCCTATTGCTTCATCTAAGATTTTTTGTGACCAATAATGTACATACAAACCAGCCTCAACTGTAGAAAGTAAGGTATCTCGTAGGTACATTGGAAACAAAACACAAGCATCTAAGATTACATTAGGCATAGAAATTTGACTATTTTAATTATTCTTCATAATCATAAAGTCCAGCTTCTTGACTCATTTCTATTAGTTCCTGTAACAATTGTCCACGTTTAGTATCCCTTTGCTGTTTATATTTGATTAAATCCTCAAATTTCACCCGTCTATGAGTTCCTACCATAATATAAGGAAGCTCACCCTGCTCTAATAATTTAATCAGATAGGGACGTGATACATTCAACAAATCAGCTACTTGTTGTGTTGTTAACTCTGGATTATATGTAACTATAGATACTTTTTTGCCTGATGCCATTGCCTGCACTACTTGGCGTAACACACGACATACAGAATCAGGAATAGTCATTTCTTCGCCGTTTGCTGCTAATTTCAGTTGACTATTTTCCTGATTGAGGAGTATATGTTCAAGTTGATTTATAGCCTTAGCTTCGGCTTCTGTAAGAATACTGGAATCAGTAGGCAGATTTTGATTAGATAGGAAGGTATTCATAAAGAGGGTTACCTTGGTATTTTATTTTAATTGTATTACACAAACGCAATAAACGAAATAAAAGGGAAAAAGTTAAAGGGGAAAGGGGAAAGGGATGAACCAATACGGTTCGGATAAGGTTTTTTGATGACACGCCCTAGACCGCAAAGACGCGATAAATCGCCGTCTTTACAATAATTAGTCCTTTGTAGAGACGGCGATTTATCGCGTCTCTTGCCTTAACCGAACCGTATTGAGGGATGAACAAGTCGCCCACAAAGGGCGAGGTTTTTACCTTCCTCATAAAATTTGGATTATTTCGCTTGACTTCGGGCGAGGTTTTTACCTTTCCCCCTTCCCCTTCTTCATAAAAATCAAGCACCTGTCTATATTCCAGGGGTAAAAAATAATTGATCTAATCTTGTGGTGTGGGCATCTTGCCATTGGTGTCAAGTTAAGGTTGGTTCCCAAATGTCAAGTGACCTTTTAGCATTATCCCTATGCCGTTTGCGAACAGCTTTAACCAGTCCCATTAAGCGATGATTTTCGACAAGCCAAGATATAAGTTCTAACTGTGGGTTCTGCAAGCAGGCACGGTTAAAGAAATACAAACTGCGGAACACCATCTCAATAGAAATTTGTTCTAGAGGTAAGTTGAGCCACTGCTGCTTCAATTTTTGCCCCTGGTTGGAAGAAAACCTTAATGACGCTAACACCATTGAGTGATTGCGATTCGATGTGTTCAATATCATTAAGGAACATGGATTAAATAAGATGCAAAACTTCATCCTGTCTCACGATCCCTCTCCAATATATCGGAGAGGGATTGAGGGTGAGGTAAACCAGGGACATAAATTGTATATTATTTAATTCTTATTCCTAACAGTGGTTGTAAAAGAGCGTTCGCTCGATGTAACGATACGCTGTTCCATTTCTTCTGGTGAGACACCACTATAAGACCAAATTACACTGACAACGGGAATATTAATTTCTGGAAAAATGTCCGTTGCCATGCGCGTAATAGTAACTACTCCTAAAACAAAAACAAGTATAGAAGTAATTACAAATGTATAGGGGCGACGAAGAGCAAGTTTAACAATCCACATTGTTTTTTAGTCTAAATTATTCTTTCTTCTTCAGTTTGTTAGTGTGATTTACACTCAAGTAAATTATTATTGAGATTTTAGTTATTCATTGCCAAATGAACACTCGCTGAATGCCTTCACTTGCAATCAGCTAGATTTAAAAGCATTAAGCCTCATTAATCCGGTAACTCGATAGGTTTACAGTATTTTTGTAAAATTATCTTTGCATACAGATGTGTAAAATGCAAGACCCTTGTACCTCACCAAAGCAAATGTGTAATATTTCATAGGTAATTGCGGTAGTGCATTTTCAGGGTTTCTAGTCAGCACTTTAGTGCTTAGAAAAGTCTTCTTAAACTTGACAAAAGCTGATTTCTAGAGGTGAATTATAAACTCAGCTGATAAAAGTAGAGCCAAGGATCAACCGAAATCAGCTAGATAGCTAACCCTGGTAGAGGATTTGGTCATGGTTCATCAGACATATACAGCTGATATCTTAGTTGTTGGTGGAGGAACTGGAGGGACTGCGGCTGCTATCCAAGCGGCGCGACGGGGAGCTAAAACCATTTTGGTGAGTGAATTTCCTTGGTTAGGAGGAATGCTAACTTCGGCTGGAGTATCTGCACCTGATGGCAATGAATTAGAAGCCTTTCAAACGGGGTTATGGGGTGCGTTTTTGCAAGAATTGCGACAACGACAGTTGGGAGGATTAGATAATAGCTGGGTAAGCTTTTTTAGTTACGATCCCCGGATTGGGGCAGAGATTTTTGCTGATTGGGTGCAGGAATTGCCCAATTTACACTGGATTTCGGGACAAGTACCTTTAGAAGTCTTCCGACAAGGTGATTCGATTACTGGTGTGCGCTTTGCTGATTTTGCTGTCACAGCCAAGGTTATTCTCGATGGCACAGAATTAGGAGATTTATTAGCTTTAGCTAACATACCTTACCGTTGGGGTTGGGAATTGCAATCGGAGTGGGGAGAACCCAGCGCCCCAGTAGCTTTTAACTCTTTAACCCAAAGATATCCTGTGCAAGCGCCCACTTATGTAGTGATTATGCAAGACTTTGGTGAAGGCGTTGCCCCAGAAATTCCGGCTGCACCTAACTATAATCCATCCCAGTTTACAGGTGCTTGGGATGGCTATGGAGCAGAGACATTTTTAAATTATGGACGTTTGCCTGGTGGTCTATTTATGATGAATTGGCCAATCTGTGGCAATGACTACGGCGAAGGGGTAGGGAGGTTGATAGAGTCAGATGTAACCAGAGGTGAATTCATCCAAGAATCTCGCTGGCACAGCCAAAATTTTGCCCGTTTTATCCAAAATCAGCTTGGTAGTCGCTATGGTTTAGCAGAAAAAGTATTTCCTCACACCTCTACAGCTTTTGCACTGCATCCTTATTACCGGGAAAGCCGCCGCTTAGTGGGGCTAACGACTGTCCGCGAACAGGATATTTTGCCGATCGCCAGAGGTAGAGTTGCATCTATATTTAATGATGCGTTCGCCCTTGGCGTTTGCGGAGCAATCGCAGTTGGTAATTACGCCAATGACCATCATTATCCTGGTGTTGAATTCCCACTGCAACCTAAATCGATTCGCTGGGGAGGACGTTGGACTGGAACTCCTTTTACAATTCCCTACAGTTGTTTAATTCCAGCTACAACAGATGGTTTCTTAGTCTGTGAGAAGAATATTTCTGTCTCCCACATTGCCAATGGCGCTACCAGATTACAACCTGTGGTTATGGGCATTGGTCAAGCAGCAGGGATGGCGGCGGCGATATGTGTTGAATTAAACTGCCAGCCGAGGGATTTACCTATTAGAAAGCTCCAAACGGCTTTATTAGAAGATAATCGCTCAAAAGCGCTAATTATTCCTTTGTTTAATCTTCCCCCCAATCATTCGGATTGGCGGCACTGGCAACTGTATTACTTAGAGAACCCACAAGCCTATCCAGTTAGTGGCGATTGCCCTTACCCATCGGGGAAGGCATTAATTCCGGAAAGTAACTGTTTTACAGGCATTTTTTACCGCTTGTCACAGCAGGAATACAGATTCACTGTCACAACACCAGCCGCATATCAAGGGCAAAATTGGCAGCTTGTGACTTTGCGATCGCACATTGACCAGCAATTACGCGCTTATCCTGACGAAAAATTAGTTACATTGTGGGGTCGTTACAATCACTCTGGTAATTGGTTATTAGTCGAACATTTAAACTAAGGATAAGAGGAGTTTATTTTCAGTAAAACAGAATACTTTTTGATAAATTGTCCGGATATTCATCAAAAAGCTAAGTATCAGTGAAGTGGAGAGTTCCAAAATAGACATTTGCTATGCGTGCTGCCATTTCACTTTTAATATCGAGTCTGGTGTTCGGCCCCTTAGCTTTTAACCACCAAGCAATGGTCAATCACTTATCAACAGGGCTGTCTTCCACGCCTGCTTCCGAACACTGGCTGGTAGCATCTGAAGAAAGTACAGATGATTTGCCACGGCATCGCGGTAGTGGGCGTAGGGAACTGACACAAAAACTCAGAAATATCTATGCTGTGGCTTAACTACTGTAGGGTAATGCCTCTTTTCCCAAAGGAACAGAATTACCAGAAAACAGGACGTTATGTTAACATTTTTTACACAGCTTTTCTGGCAGAAATATATACAGTTGAAACACGGAAATCTTCAGCGATCGCTTAGTATTTCAACTGCAAGCTATATAGTTGGCATCAATCCTGCCGATCAAAACGCAAATCAAATTCAGTGCCTTGATCAACAGCGAGTAGCTGGTTATCTACATCAGCTAGAAATTGATCTTTGCTCCGACGCTTGTTTAGCGTCCTTTGCCGAAGCATAAAATCTCTTTCGTTTCATCTCTTGCTTATCTGGCGCATGGATTCGTAGAAGTAGTATAGGTTTATCGAACAGAATAAATGCGTCAGTCGTCAGAATTCAGCATGAATTCTGACCGAAAAAGCGGATAGCGTAGCGTAAAGCCTGCGGCATGGCTTCTCGTAGAGAGGAACGAGCGTCTTGATTCTGATCGGAGGCGGAGCATCTCCGGCTCCGCTCCTGAATTCAGATCTTTTGAATTCTTCTTCAATGCACTTGCTAACAAATCTTACTATTCTTGACTTACCTGGTCTATTTCTAGAATCTTTTCTTCTTGAATTTCTGTAAACTTTTGTCCGGCGATGAGAACTATGACCAACATGAGTAAACTCGTCACCATAATGATGCTCACGACGTTGGGATCGTCGAAATTGCTCGTACCCACTAATAATGCTGCGGCAAAATTGCGTTGAGCGGTTCCTACTCCTAGTACTCGTTGGGTATCGATACCAGGGCCGCCCAAAAGATAACCTACGGAAAAGGAAAATACAATGAAAACCGCACAAACCAGGATTGCACCTGTTTGCAATAAAGTGATAATTTCGTAAAAATGTACACCCAGCCTCACTGCTAGACCTAAAAATAATCCAGCACTAGATATTTTCGACACAATCGGCTGGAAGCTAGAGGCGATCGCAGCAAATTTGGCTTTGATAAATAACCCTATGGCTAATGGGCTTAACATCAAAAATAGCAAGGGTTTGGCAATTTCCCAAGAGTTAACTTGTACTCCTTGCAAAACTAAGGGTAGTACGATGGGCATGTATATAATTGTGCCAAACATCAGCAACATCATCAGTCCTGTGGAGAAAGCTACATTACCTTTGACTATTTGAGCAAGTTTGGGTAAAGCCGGGGGGCCTGCTGCTATTGCCATGATGATAAAACCATCTTTGATTGGTTCACTCAGAGGCACTATTTGCAGCAGTAAATACACAAAAAGCGGTACCAAAACAAAATTTGCTACCAAAGATAAGACGATTAAACGAATATTGCGGAGTGGTTCCCAAATCTGCTGTACGGTTAGACGTAAACCAGTGCCCAGCATGGTGGCAACAATAAATGTGAGAAATGCTAGCTTGTCGATTAGTGGAAAGATATCGCTCATGATTTTTGATTAAAAAAATATCCAATTATTTATTGTGGGATGGGCAATATGAGCATTGGTATGAATACCAGAAACTTTGTCAACTTAACGTGAAACCGCTTGTCCGCCGGGAATTGAAATTCTCGTATAATAGCGAAAGTCATCTGAAGATGACTAAATATCGCCAAAAATTTCCAGTCTACTTCAGTAGACTTTAGCTAAAAGCCGATCGCCATATCAACGAGAGCATCCCAATTTTGCTTAAATCTTTTCCCTCACCCCCAGCCCCTCTCCCATGTTTGGGAGAGGGGAGACATAACTCTAGTTCCCCTTCTCCCATATTTGGGAGAAGGGGTTAGGGGATGAGGGCTATCAAGGTTTTTGCACATTTGGGATGCTCCCACATCAACAAACCTGGGAAATCTTTGAATTGTTAAACCGCGCTGGGACTTTAACGAAGAGGGAGATATTGCACTTGTCCTTCCCATTCGCCCTCAAAACTTCCCTCCGCGATCAACAATATGTCTTCAATTGCCAATCCCACTGAGACGCTGCGACTAATCTCAAATACCCCTGGCATTTGTAACCCTGCTTGTACACGCTCGTAAGCATATCGAGTTATTGTTTCTACATCATGAGTTAATAGAATCCGACCCTGTTGCGCCGCCCATTCCAGAATGACTCTAACAATTTGGTTGTTAAAGTTCTCGTCTGCTAAAAGGCGCAGCATTTCAACTCTGCCCTTAGTGGGTAAGTCTTGCCATGAGGCGATCGCGTATCCCAATCGGATTGAAACGACGCTCATTTTCTTGACGAACTTGGATGCCACGTTCTTGTCGAATTTTTAGATAAGCATCAACTTCAGTTTTCCGTCGAAGGTAGTAGCCAATCACCGAGTAGACATCTGCAAGCAGAAGAGATGGATATTGCTCGACAATCTCTTCTGCTGTAACACCCTCCAAGAAGGCGGCAATGACAGTATCAAGGGTTACACGAGTATTACTAACACGCACAACGCCATCAGAATCAGGTGATAGAGGTATAGGATCGCTTGCTATGGTAAGAAACATTTTAGCTTACGGGAAACTTAGCTTTATCCACTAATTTAGCGCTTTCTCATCACTCCTGCCTCAAAACCCGTAGCTTTATACTTTATGCAAAAGAAAACTGCTGTATTAGGAATTAGACATCTCCAGAAATTAAAGATGCGTTACCCAGAACCCTTGTAGAGACGTAGCACTGCTACGTCAAAACAATTCTTTTTCGGAGATGTCTATTATTTTAACAGGGCATCAAAGCATTAAATCTCCCCAACACTGCCATATCTTCTGCATCTAACTCTGACGGAATACCACTGCGAATCAATTCTGAAAAGTCTTCATTGGGAACCATAACAGTCAAAGTGTACAAGCGAGTAGAACCAGTGTTTTTAATCAAATGAGTTCCAGTAGGAGGCACTAATAAACTATCCCCAGCTTTGATCGTGGCACTCTTGCCGTCACACATAGCGATCGCTTCTCCTTTGAGAACAAAAAACATTTCCACTGCCCACTGATGGCGATTTGGCGGTGTTTGTCCACCAACATCAAAAATTTCTATGCAGCAAGTCAATGAAGTATTAGCATTTATCGAATCAAAGATGATTGCTAATCGATTAGTATCGTTGGGACTGATGCGATATACTTGGTAATCTTTGGGAGATTTGATCACCGGAATTACACAACGAGTAGCGTACATTGATTTATCCCCTCTGAAGTTATCGATGGGTATGAAAATTCCTCAAATCCAAATTCTGAATCACAGAATTTTAGATTTTAAATTTTGGATTTTAAATTATTCAATCCAGAATCCAAAACTTAAAAATTTCTGATGGCAAGCGAATTTAAACGCGATAGCGATAAAAAATCTAAAATCCTTGATCATAAGAAGGAGTATTTATACATGGGATCAATCTAAAATCCAAAATCCAAAATCCAAAATCCAAAATCCAAAATAGATTCACTCCTCACTATGATGCAGCGCTGTTAAAATTGCTTGCGATTCAGCAACAAAACCGAAGCATTGTTTGACGTTATACAGTGTCGCTTGCCAACAATATTCAGGAGAAGTAGTAGCGGTACAGTCTTTAACTAAAACGCAATCATATCCTAAGAAGTTGGCATCACATAACGTGGTTAGCACACATTGATCGGCATTAACACCAGCAAAAAATAATGTTGTTTTTCCCAGATTCCGCAAGATACTATCTAATGGCGTATCCCAAAACCCACTCATGCGGTATTTATCCACACGAATATCTTCGGGAAGCTGTTCTAGTTCGTCTACTACTGCCGCAGCCCAACTACCTGCCATAAGTACTCTAGCACCATTGCTCGGCAGTGGATCGCCCAATCCCACACCCTCCCCTGTGGGATTATAGACGTGACGCGAACTAGCACTAATATTGAGCAAGTCGGGACGATTCCCCCAATTTACCCAAATGACTGGAACACCAACCTCACGCAGTTCGGGAAGTAAGTTATTTAAAGGTTCAATGGGCTGACGCGCCGGAGTTACATCCACGCCGATATGCGCTAACCAGCCATCAGGGTGACAGAAGTCGTTTTGCATATCAATGACGAGGATAGCAGCTTTTGCCAAGTCTAGATGCAGGTTTTTTGTTTCTGTTGATAAAATAACAGGCTGTGGGGTCTTTTGAGGACGAGTGATATCTGCGATCGCATGATTCACTGTCCACGCATTTGGTGATACTCCCAATGTCCGAAAAGGCAGATTCATAAAATTGCAATACCCTACACCATTTTCTATTTTTAACTTGAAATTCAGTCAATAATACAATTGCTTAATCAAGGTTAAATATGTTAAATTTCACCTATCCAGAATGTTTTGATTGCTATCAGTGATGATTATGCAACGGTAGATGTATAGGTTGTAGATGGTAAAATTGCAGCCATTTCCCCCAATCTACAAGTAATTGGCATTGTCATCGATGGCAAAAATAAGCTACTGCTACCTGGCTTTTTCAACGCCCACACCCACTCATCAGAGATGTGGCAGCGAGGAATTATGTCAACGTTCCTTTAGAATTATGGTTGGCAGAACTGTATGATTTTGCCCCCCTCGATCCCGAACAGGTTTAGGGAATTCCAAATAAAAAAATATCCCAAAACTGACGAAAAAATCCTCTCTATTTCTCTTCTCTCTGTGTCACGCCAGTTGCTACAAGTCGGGGAACCCGCCCAACGCACTGGCTTCTCTGTGTCTCTGTGGTAGCCTATTCATCTGGGTTGAAAAATTACACCCCACAACTGATTTAACGCTTAACTAAAGATAAATCCGGTGTCAGCCTTTGCAAAATTTGCTTCAACACCATCACTGTCCAATCTATATCAGCTTCAGTGGTATCACGCCCCAATGTAATGCGAATTCCCCCCAAAGCCGCTTTTTCGGAATAGCCCATCGCTAAAAGTATCGGGCTAGGACTAAGTTTACCACTGTGACAGGCAGCACCAGCACTGATGCCGATGCCAGCAAGGTTTAGCTGTCGTACCAAGGTTTTACCGCTCAGTTTTTTGCCATCGGCGTTTTCTAAGCACATACTGACATGGTGAGGTAAACGATCGCAGCTATCCCCTGTAGGAATTAAACCAGGAATCTCAGCTAATTGGGCAAAGGCGCGATCGCGTAACTCAATTAACCGTGGTGTTTCTGTAGCCAATTCTTGCGCTGCTAATTCTGCTGCGACACCAAATCCGGCAATTATTGGTACTGCTTGCGTACCAGAACGCAGTCCCATTTCTTGTCCACCACCAGCTATTAAAGGCATCAATTCCACGCCAGGACGCACATACAGCGCCCCTGCACCTTGGGGGCCATAGATTTTATGACTAGAAAGGCTAAGTAAGTCTACTGGGAGTTGTTGCACATCTATGAGTAAACGTCCCGCAGCTTGGACTGCATCTGTATGGAACAAAGCACCATGCGCTCGCACAATTTTACCCAGTTCTGCGATCGGTTGGACAGTCCCAACTTCACTTTGACCGTAAATTATAGAAACTAAAACTGTGTTATGTCGCAACGCCGCCTTTAAATCTAAGGGATTAACTCTGCCTTTCACATCTACAGACAAGCGTGTAACTTCCCAACCCCACGTTTCTAAAAATCGTGCTGTTTCAGAAATTGCGGAATGCTCAACGCTGGAGATAATTAGATGTTGAGGAACAGCATACAATCGAGCCACACCCATAATCGCCAAATTATCTGCTTCAGTACCACCAGAGGTAAAAACCATCGATTCAGGACTAGCGGCGTTAATTAAACCAGCAACTTGGACTCTGGCTTGTTCTACAACCATTGCCGCCCGTTGTCCCCACTCATGTAAACTGGAGGGATTGCCCCACTGTTGAGTGAGGATTGTTTGCATAACTGCGATCGCTTCTTTTCGAGTGGGTGTAGTGGCGCTGTAATCTAGATAAATTTGCATATAACCGAATAATGGTGAGAACACAGGTTAGTAGTAGACTGCTGTTCTTGTCAGCATATACAGTTTTAGTGGACAAATCCTGAAAAAATCTCTGTAATTCTGCCTCTAGCGGTGGATTTTTCCCAATACTAGGAAAGTTATTTTTCTACTTAATTCAGAACGCAAAATTTTGGGAATGATAAATATGTCCACTCCCAATCCACTTTTAACAGATTACAGTGCAAGTTATTTCTAGGCAAAGATATTTTTTATATATCTTTTTACTGATATTCTCCCTCGCTGGTTGTCAACGAGTCCAGTCTTCTAATCAACGTCCAGCACCCTTACCACAAGATCCGTTAGTTCAAGTTTACTTTAACCATTCTGAGTCTTCAGAATACCAAGAAAGTTACCGTCAGCAAACTCGCCTTGGGGATGATTTAGAAAAACAGATTGCGGATGCTATTACCCACGCTAAATCTACAGTAGATGTGGCGGTACAAGAATTACGTTTACCCAAAGTTGCCCAGGCACTGGCTGATAGACAAAAAGCTGGGGTAAAAGTCAGGATAATTTTAGAAAATACCTACAGCCGACCTTGGAGTAGCTTAACATCTACTGAAGTCGGTAAGTTAGATAAAAGAGAACGGGAACGCTATAATGAATCCCGCAAATTTATCGATATTAACCAAGATAATCAACTTAGTCCAACAGAAATTAATCAAAGGGATGCTTTGATAATTTTGCAGAATGCCAAAATTCCCTGGTTAGACGATCGAGCAGATGGTTCAGCAGGTAGCAGTTTGATGCATCACAAGTTTGTGATTGTGGACAATCGCTTTGTAATTATCACTTCAGCTAATTTTACATTAAGTGACACCTCTGGAGATTTTACAAATTCCAGCAGTTTAGGCAATGCCAATAACTTATTGCAAATTGACAGCCCAGAATTAGCATCTTTATTTACAGAAGAGTTTAATATTATGTGGGGAGATGGCCCAGGAGGTAAACCAGATAGTCGATTTGGTTTAAAAAAGCCAATGCGTTTACCTAAACAAATAACTTTAGGTAATACCCAAATTACTGTGCAATTTTCGCCTACTTCTCCAACTCAACCTTGGAGTAACAGTAGTAATGGTTTAATTGGTAAAACTTTAGATTCAGCAACCCAATCTATTGACATGGCATTATTTGTTCTTTCCGAACAGCGTCTTGCCAATATTTTAGAAAAACGCCATCAACAAAGTGTGGAAATTCGCGCTTTAATTGAACCACAATTTGCCTATCGTCCTTATAGTGAAGCCTTAGATATGATGGGCGTTGCTCTCAGTAACAAATGTAAATATGAAATTGATAATCATCCTTGGTCAAATCCAATTACTACCGTGGGCGTACCTGTGTTAGCCAAAGGCGATTTATTGCATCACAAATTTGGTGTTATTGACAGTCAAACAGTAATTACAGGTTCTCATAATTGGTCTGATGCTGCCAATAATGGTAATGATGAAACTCTTGTAGTAATTGAAAATCCGATAGTCGCTGCCCATTATGTCCGAGAATTTGCGCGTCTCTATAGCAAAATTAAACCCGGATTGCCAACAGCAATTCAAGAAAAAATCAAATTAGAACAAACACGGTGTCCGCAAATAAAAACTTCTTCATCAGCTGAACTTCAAGCAATTCAAAAAGTAAATATTAACACTGCAAGTTTAGAAGAATTGGCAACTCTCCCTGGCGTGGGTAAAAAATTAGCGCAGGGAATAATTATTAGTCGTCAACAGCAGAGATTTACATCTTTACAAGACTTAGAACGAGTTCCAGGAGTGAGTGCTAAGATGTTGGGAAAATGGAGCGATCGCGTGGCTTGGTAGGAATTTTTATTTACTTTTAGCAATTGCTAATTGGTAAATACAGCTAATTTTTTGAAAAAAAGCCTGATTTTTCATTAGCCCACGAAGGTGGGCTACCCTGCGGGAAGCCGCAAAGCGTCTATGTTTGTGTAGCCGCGTTCGCCCTTGGCGTGCCGGAGGCATCATTCTATTCGCCCTGGTTCTAAAACCAGATAGATGCGATATTTAAATGCGATCGCTAGCTAGCTAAATCAACCAAACTGCGGAAATGCCCATTTTGGGAAAATCGTTCTGCTATTAGTTGTTGATAAACCGCCTCATAGCCATCAGTCATGTGCCCAACGCTGAAAAGGTTTTCAACATACTGACGACAGGCGTACCGATCTAACTCTGTGACGCGATCGATAGCACTGATGCACTCTTGAATATTATTGCAAAGAAAACCCGTCTGACCGTGGGAAATTACCTCTTCAGTAGACCCCAATTTCATTGCAATCACTGGCGTACCCGAAGCCATTGACTCAATCATTACCAATCCAAAGGGTTCTCGCCAAGTAATCGGGAACAGAGTTGCGACTGCACCACCCATGAGGGCATTTTTTTGAACATGGTTGGCTTCACCCAAATATTCAATTTGCTTTCCATCAATGTGCGGTTTGATTTCCTTCTCAAAGTATTCGACATCAACAACATCTATCTTACCTGCCATTTTTAAATGCCAACCGGCAAGTTTGGCAATTTCTATAGCTAAATGCGCTCCCTTTTCAGGAGACATTCGACCCAAAAACGCCAGGTAGGGGGGATTTTGTGATTGAGAGTGAAACTCATAACTGCTAACATCAATCCCGTTATAAACCGTCGCTATAGAGTTCAATCCTAACCTTGGTTCTCGTTGTGAATTGGAAATATTGACGTAGGGTTGTTTTTTCCCAAAACTAAACATCTTTTCGTTGTCAGGGGTAAAAATACCATGCAACGTATGAACTGTAGGGGTTTTGACAAGATTTGCGTAAGCCAGTGCCCCATGTCCGATATGAGAGTGAATAATATCAAACTCTTCTGCGCGTTCATACACTGAAGCAATATTCAGCATCTCGTAAATGGCGTAATCTTTGATAGTAGGATCGAGTCTGAGGGCACGGGGATGAACTGATGTTAGTTTTGCCAGACTAATAGAATCGCCCGATGCAAATAGAGTTACTTCGTGTCCGCGTCGGACTAATTCATCGGTCAGTAACCCTACTACTAACTCTATGCCACCATAAGCTGGGGGCGGTACTCTTTCCCACAATGGAGCTATTTGAGCAATTCTCATCATAAACCTCCTAAAAAATAAAACTTGAATTAGAAGTTTTTTATTTCTGTTGTTTTAGTGCTTGTAATTGATTCACTTGGCATCAGAAAGTAACTTCAGATTACTAATCTTATTAAGAATTTCCTTTAAATCTTATGCTGTTACTTCTATATTTTATATCTATCTTAGTACGGAAATCACCCACTACTAAAGAGGTAACTATACTCGAAACTATTAATTTTTATTTGATTTTGTGTAATTTTAAATATAGATTTTTTGATAAATAGAAACTTCATATAATCGCCAAAAACCACGTTTAAATGGTGATAATAGGCGAAAAAGCTCTATTATTGCCTGTGAATCATCTGATTTTAAAATGTTAATTAAAGAATCAAGTGCGTAGACACTCTTTGGGCGGCTTTCCCTATTCTCAAGGATAACCTGTAGCCGCTCAAAGGGTAGATTTCCGTAAATCTGTTTGGATAAATTAAGGAATAAGAATTAAAACAAGTCGCAAGTCGGAATGGCACTAAGTTAAGATGCAGCCCTTGCCCTGACTGGTTCCCAGCCTCCAGGCTGGGAACCCATTCTGGGAGGCTCCGCCTCCAGTAGCTTGACGAGAGGCAGAGCCTCTCGGAATACATTCCCAGCCTGGAGGCTGGGAACGAGGCTACACATGCTTTTGGGCTTTTCTTAGTGCCATTCTCGCAAGTCGCAAGTAAGTTTTGTGAAAGCGACGCGCAAAGCGAGTCTGCGATAGCGCCGGCGGCAAGCGAGTACTCGAGCGTCGCGTCCGGGGATTTAGACCCCGACCCAAAACTTACCGGTTATTGAACCGGGGGACTTAAACCCACGGTACTCGGTTAAATAACATACAATTTAAATAATGATAAGTTTCATTTATGCACTATGTAATATATAGCACTTAGTGTACTGGTAAAATTGTAAGCGATCGCCCTTTGGGAAAAAGTTTGTGATCTACTGAATTTGACCAACTAGAGTAGGCATCTATTTCTATCCATTCATATTTCATAAGGACATTGCCTCGCCTCAAGAATCAAGTCGGAAAATTCTGGGGAACTAATGTATTCTCATCCAATGGTTCAATTGCTCTCGAAAGAAAATCTCTCTCTAAGAAGAATAAATTACCAGTATTTACTGAACTTATGGGAGAGAAAAAGCCGAAATTATCAAGTTAGACTTACTTGTAAAAGCCAATTGGTATTTAAGGAAAATTAGTTATGAAACGGATGCTTGCAGGTCTATTAGTTGCATTACCACTATTTATTGCTGCCATGCCAAAACAAGCATCAGCATTAGTAATCGATATTGGTGGTCATCATCATCACAGGTGGATTCCTGGACATTGGCAGAGAAGAAATCACCATCGAGTATGGATTCGCGGTCACTATGAACGTTGATGAAAAGGAGGGGAAAGAAAAACATCCAAAATTTTTGGCTCTATGCTGAATTGGGCAAGAAAGCGTGTTGCCTGAATCAATAACTAGCAATTTGGGTTAATAGCCCTGCTAAGGGAGTTGAGCAAATGGGTTCGTTATTTAGTAAAACATTACCATCTAAAACAGCCTTTGGTCGTGGGTCACGGCTAAGGATTCACCAAAGTTACAAATCACAAACAACACCAAAGTTACAATGTTGAGAGCAACAACTGCTTTTTTGGTAGTTTTTCCCCCATAGCTTATCCGAACCGTATTGCCTGACCTTCTGCCCTCACCATAGTCACCTTATTTTGTAACCAAAAATACCTTAATTGACTGATGTTTGACTAGCGATTTTAGATTTTAGATTTTGGATTAAAAGAATTTTTGGTTCATGCCCCGCCCGAAGTCAAGGGGAATAAATCTAAAATCCCAAATCCCAAATCTGACGCTCGTTAGCGTAGCGTGTCGCGTAGCAGAAGGATTTATCATAATTTTTCTGAAAATCTGTCCGTTTTTTGAACAACTACTGAAAATTCTTTATTCACAAACTGCGGCTTTTTCAATAATAAACCATTCATGATACAAGATTGCTAAGAAAAATTCTTCATTCTTCAGGCGATCGCATACTGCCATAAATCCCGAAAAAAATGGATCATCTTCATAGGTAGTATCTGATAGAAAAACTGTTACAGAATTCTTATCCGCACTCCAGATACAACGTATTATAGTCATATTCGGATGATGTGATTTATCTACAGGTAATAATATTGAGCATTCTTCCACTGACAAAAATTCTGGTTCTTCATATCTGAAAACCGATTCCCAACTTTCTGGTCCTTCATGTTTCTCAATAATTCTATCCCACCTAACTGACTTGATTTTTTCCAGAGTTTCTATCGATATTTCGGAAATTTTCATAGTTTGTCTGGCTGTAAATTTGGGTTCTTCAGTACTTGTTATGCCAAGTTATTAGTTAATAGAAAAAATATTAACTAAAATACGTTGCAGTAATAGATGCAGAAGTTTTTGGAGTCGTTCGGGAAGCTGAATCGCGCTTATTTGAGAGCTTTGGAAGAGAAATTGTTGAAGGTTCTGGAATCGGAAATTAGAGAATAATGTAACAAAGAAACAATGTAACAGTGCTGTAAGTAACTTATAATTATGTAATAATTCTACCTAAATGTTTGAGGATTCTTAAAACTCCAGATAAATTGTTAAGATATTGCGATCGGGTTGCAAATAGATCGGAAATACCATACTGTTTACCCAAGGTTTTGACAAACAAATAGCTGCTACCATTGACAATCATGGCATACAGAGGTTGTTCTGGGTTGGGATGAATCGCCATGTAAGCTAATGTTTGGGGAATCGCTAATTCTAAATCAAAAGTTGTCTTTTTTGACTCAATTAGCACAATCCATAATTTAGCTTGCAGAACTAAAACATCAATTCTGCCCCGTAAAATCTCATCATTATCTCCTTGTGCAACAATATCAACGGATACCTCGGTTTTAAATCTGTAAGGTGCTTGATAGAAGCCTGCAAGTTCAAGTAATGGTGACAGCACAACCATTTTGACAGTTTCTTCTAAAAGACTTCCATCTGAGATTTGGTAGAGATAGTTTTGTCGAACTTGTTCTAATCTTGTCTGCTCTGCTTCACTTAATGCTGGTAAATCTGCCATCCATTCGGTAAAAAATTGGGTATCACCACTTAGTTTTAACCCCAGTTTTTCCTCGACTTGGCGAAGGGTGGTAATTTTTTCTGCGATGGCTATGCTTGTGGTCATGGTTAAATTTACACTACTTGCCTAATATCAGGATAATTGAATTTAACGTCATTTCTTCCCCGGAACCTGTGGGATATTCCACCTTCAAGCTATCTCCGAAGTAATCATAAAATCTCCACAGTGATTCAATAATTAAGTAGTTTACTAGGAACCAAATCGGACCACGCCTAGTACAAGAAGGCAAAAGTAAAAAGAAAAAATGCTTATTTTGTAAGCTTTCTGACTATTTTAAATGGGTGGTTTATTTACGCTGTGTTGTACTAGTACACCACGGCGTAAATAGACATACCATTCAAAATCTCTGAAAACCTTATGCTCTATTCATTTTGAATTTTGAATTTTGTTAGCGCCGGCGGCAAGCGAGTCTACGTTCGCGAAGCGTCTCGTAGAGAGCGTCATTTTGAATTCCGCCTTGCGGTACTAGGTTAAGCCATTTGTCGTTGCATCAACTGAGCAAATAGCCCTTCTCTAAAAGCTAGCTCGTCAAAACTTCCTTGCTGGACAACTTTACCTGCTTGCAGTACGTAGATCCGATGAGCATTGCGAATTGTGCTTAGTCTATGGGCAATGACAATCCGAGTAACTTGCAATTTATCTAAGCTTTCACTAACAATTGCTTGGGTTCTATTATCTAAGGCACTGGTTGCCTCGTCAAAGAGCAAAATCCGAGGTTTTAATACTAAGGCTTTGGCAATCAGAAGTCGTTGTCGCTGTCCTCCAGAGAGATTACCACCTCCCTCACTGATGACAGTATGCATTCCCATTGGCATAGCATCTATGTCATCTGCAAACCCAGCCATCCTAGATGCTTCCCAAGCTTCATCCAAGGTAATCCTTCCACTACCAGCCAGATTCTCAAAAATCGAACTGGACATAATTTTGCCATTCTGCAAAACTACCCCTAACTGTCTGCGAACAGCACTCACATCTAGTCCTGATAAGTCCTGACCATCATAATAAATGCTACCCTCTTCAGGTGTCTCAAAACCTAGTAGTAATCGAAATATCGTAGATTTACCACTACCAGAACCTCCCACCAGTGCAATAAATTCTCCTGGTTCAGCATTAATATTAACGTCTTCTAAAATCAGAGCGCCATCTTTGCGGTAGCGGAAAAAAACGCGATCGATTGCAATTCTCCCCATCAGTTTACCCGGATCTGCCTTATTCTGTTCCACTTCGGGCAACATCTGGACAATCGGTTGAGCGCGTTTCCATTGGAGGATAACTTGTAAAATATCAGTCACGGTGTTGCTCATCCCTGTTGCACCGCCAACAAATGTCCCAAAAGCGCTATTGAAGGCCAGAAAAGTCCCAATACTTAGTCCGGCTGTGCCAGTCATTTCCGCTTTCATTAGTAGTTGGACTGTAAACCAAAAAAGTATCCCCGAAGTAAGTGTTGGCATGATCGTGTTGAACACAGCCACCGCATCTTCAACTTGTTGAGTGCTAAGTTCGAGTTTGATTTGCCGACTGTAATTTTTACTCCAGAAGGCAAAACCGCGCTTTTGGGCACCAGCAACTCGGAGTTTAGATATACCGTTGATTAACTCTACAACTTGCCCAAAGATATTTCCTTCGATTTCTAGTAGGGGATGAACTTTATGAACAAGAATCATTCCAGAAATAGTAGTGACAGCAATGGTTACTATGGCTATGGCAACAGCAATGAGAGATAGTTCCGCACTGTAGTAGAATAAAAGTCCTAAATTTAAAAAAGCGAACAAACTGGTAATTAGCTGGATTAAAATTGTCCCGCCTAGCTGACGACGGATTTGACTGACAGAGTTGGTGCGAGACAGCAAATCTCCCGTGGTATATTGGCGAAAAAAGGAGACGGGTAAATTCAACAGCCGATCCCACATAGCAGCCTGTGTACTGGCATCAGAACTAGTTTCTAATCGTAGTAGGGCAAATCCTTGCACCAAGCGGAATAGGGCGGTGGCGATCGCTGCAACTAGCAATCCTAAACCAACTTGCATTAAGGAATTGCGATCGCTATCAGGAATTGCATTATCAATCAAAATCGCAGTAGCCTGGGGAACAAGCATTCCCAGTAAGGTCACGCTCACACCAGCAAAAAGAATAATCAACAGGTCTTTACGGCGACCGGAAAGTGCAAATTTAACTACGTCAAAAACAGAAAGAGCTTTATCGGGAAAAGACCGATAAAACATATATGCAACTGGAACTACACTAGCGGCAATCTCTGCATTAATGGGGATGCGGGTTTGGGTAATTGGATCGTAGAGTTCGTAACGATTGGCAGAAATAGGCAGCAAGGCCACTGGATCAGTGTCTTCATCTTTCTGAATATATCCTACCAAAGGGCCGCAATCTTGCTGCCACCATTTATCCCGGAGTAAAACTTGCCGCATCCGTAAGCGTGAAGCTCGGGCGATGGCTTCCAAAGGTTCTGCAATTCGTTTAATATCTTCTGATTTGCCAGGAGCAGAAATTTTCATCCCCATAGCTCTACCAACTGCGCCAGCAGCCACTAACAGGGGTGTGCCTTCCTGAAAAAATTCAGCTTTTGGAGGCATCAATGGTGATGCTAGCTCTCCCAAAGCTTCTGCTGTCACCTGCTGATTCAGGTTTTCCCGCGCTTTTAGACGTTGTAGTTCTTCGGTGCGTTCTTCTTGTTCCCTCAGTTGATTCCAAAAAAGAAACTGCTTATGAAGCAGAGATAGTCCAGAAAGTAAGATATCTGCATCCCGTAGTTCCCTAGTGATTTCTGTCGCTACTTGTACTGCACCACCTGCTTCTATCCACATAGCAGAAGTCAAGGGTAGTATTGCTGTTTGTGGTGTCAGGGTAAGTTCTTTAATTCCCAGGGAGTATAAAACTCCTTCTTGAACTTGTATCCACAGGATTGTATTTGGTGTTGGTTGCAAAGTTTGACCATTGATGAGCGAAAATCGTTCTTGCCCAGATGCCCTCACCTGAATGGGAGGTATAACGGCTGACAAAAGTGTGGCGTTGAACTTGTGCAACCATCCTTCCACCAATCCGACAATATTAATATCTGCATTAGCGACTAATTCCCGGAAGCATTCGCTTTCTACTTTTAGTAACTTTGCTTTTCCCATCGGTATTGCCAATATCTGCCAGTCATTTGAGCCGTGGCTAGAAGCAGTACCAAATAAAGCTTCTCCAGAGTCGCTGCTGAAAAGATAACGGCGAGTTCCTGCAACTACGCCATTTTTGACGGTGACGGCAAACAGCCCTACAGAGCCAGACTGAACTATCCAAACTGTCTGTGGGTCATTGAGTAGGATTGGTTCATTGCCATTAAGAGGATATACTTTTCCTTGAAAGTGGCGATCGCTAATTTGGTTAACCATTCTTTATCTCCTCAATAGCTTCTCCTTCACTTCTAATCAGCCGCGAGTATACCCCTTCTACTTGCCACAACTCTTCATGAGTCCCTCTCTGCACTACTTTGCCGTGTTCTAAAACAACAATCTCATCACAATCACGGATAGTACTCAAGCGATGGGCAACAATTAGACAAGTGCAACCACGGCGGCGCAGATTTTGATCGATAATCTTTTCTGCCTCGGAATCCAAGGCGCTGGTAGCTTCATCCATAACCAGAATAGAAGGATTTTGCGCTAACGCACGGGCGATTTCCAGCCGTTGCCTTTGACCACCACTTAAATTTGCCCCTCCTTCCATCAACTCTGAATTATATGCTCCAGGCAGAGAGTTTACGACATCTTCAATAGCAGCATCTTGGCAAGCTTGTCTTAAATTTTTATCTGGAACTGTAGTGTCCCATAAAGTCAAATTATCCTTTACTGTTCCTGAAAATAGGAGAATATCTTGCTCAACTAAAGCGATGGAATTAGTTAATATTTCCTGGGGAATTTCTTCTCTTAATTGTCCGTCAAAACGAATTTCTCCTGACCAAGATTCGTAGAGACCTGTGACTAGTTTGGCAACGGTTGATTTACCAGAACCACTGCCACCGACTAAAGCCACCCGTTGCCCTGGTTGAACTGATAAGTTAAAATTTTCGATTAAGGGAGAATCTAAACGGCTATATCCAAAAGTTAAGTTGCGTAATTCGATATACCCCTGAAGACGAGCTATATTTGAATTATACTGTACAGATAACAACGAATTATTTCTATTTTCTATCGATGTGTCAGTTGGGTTATTTAACACATCATCCAAACGGATTAAATTCCCTTCTAGTTCTTGAAGAGTGCCAGCAAAGCCAACCAAATTGTTAACAGGCAGTTCAAAATTCTCGACAATCGCTTGAAAGGCAATAAGCATTCCAATGCTCAGATTTCCCTCCATAACTCGCCAACCACCAATCACAAGTAATAAAGCTGATGAGAGGGAAGTCAACAACACAGGCAAACCCGAAAAAATTTGGTTAGTAATTCCCAATTCCTGCTGAGAATTAATTGCTTTGGTGTAGTAACCAGACCATTTAGAGAAGAAATCTGACTCTACTCCCGATGCCTTCAAGGTTTCAATATATTGCAGTCCGGCAATGGATGCACCAGCCGCTTTACCATATTCTTGCATCAATCGCTGACTCGCATCTATGCGTTGGCGAGAAATCCATCGCAAGGTGAGGATGTTAATGGCAGCAAAGCCAACTACTATAGAAGTCAGTATTTGATCGTATTGAAACATGACTAGTATATAGAAGATGACCATAACTGTATCAATGACCGTAGTTGCCAGTTGTCCTGATAGAACGTTTGCTACTTGGTCATTAAGACGAGTGCGATCGCTAATTTCCCCAGCAAATCTTTGAGCGTAAAAACTCATTGGTAAGCGGAGAATATGCCAGAGAAAGCTCCCAGACATGGCTACAGATAGCTTAATTTTCAACCGACGCAAGTATCGTAATCGTAATAGCGTTAATCCTCCTTGAAAAACTGCGGTAATTGCCATCCCCAGAAGTAGCGGGCGTAGCCAAGCCTGTCTTCCCTCGATTAAGATTTCATCGACAAATACTTGACTGAATACAGGTTCCACCAGTCCAGCCAGGGTGAGAAAGAAACCTGCGACTGTACAGTAAATTAAAGCACCAATGGCACCTTTGAGGCGCGATCGTAGCGAAAACAGCGTATTAGCTTTGCGACCACCTTTAGCGAACTCTGCCCCTGGTTCCATAACCAGTACAACTCCAGTATATCCCTCATCAAACTCATCTAAAGATACCGTTCGCGGCCCACTAGCAGGGTCATTGAGATAAACTCGCTGTCCACTAAATCCTTCCAACACCAGAAAGTGGTTAAATTGCCAAAACACAATATAGGGAAGATTTAGCTCTTGTAGTTGTCCCAAGTCTTGTTTTAATCCCTTGGCTTCAAGTCCATAACTTCTTGCTGCTTTGAGTACATTAGAAGCCTTACTACCATCGCGGGAAACTCCACATTCTTGACGTAACTCAGGTAGGGGAACAATCCGACCATAGTGACTTAAAATAATTCCCAATGCTGCGGCCCCGCACTCAACCGCCTCCATTTGTAAAACTGTCGGAGTTTTGACTCGCTTGCGGCCTTTCGACAAAAATCGTTGCAAGTATAGCCCAATATTAATTGGTATTGTAAATGTAGGATTAGTAGATACCACTGACAGACCTCAAAATCGGAAAGACAAAGGTAATTGGCGCTCTTTCTTCTACCTTGACTCGAACAGATGTCGTAGTTCCCGCAGAAATGGTCATTCTGGGACCTTGAGATGAAGACCATTTATAATTACTAAAAGTCTTAGAATCTGGCTCTAGAGTGGCAGATACTTGGATCACAACCGGTTGCTTTTCAGAAACTAGCCCCGCGATTATTTGCGGATTGCCTACTACATTAGCAGCCGCCTCAGTAGTGATAGGAAACGGAGAGACATCCGTAACTGTTCCGACAATACCGCCAAAACGTTCTCGCTTCACAGTTTGGGGTGTGATTTGAATCTTCATCCCCGATTGAATTTTTTTACCATTTTCAACAGGGAAATAAGTGATACCCACTAGCTTTCCAGGTTGATTTTCCGTATTAATATTGGCAATGCGATTTCCTTCCTGAATAACCTGTCCTGGATTAATAGTTACTTCGAGAATCCGTCCCGAATATTGACTAACAATTTGACTGTTACTGTTTATTTGTTGTTCAAGTCGGGTAATTTCTCGCTGAGTATCTTGAATTTCTTTTTTCCTCGAAGTTGAAGATTCTAAGTTTTGTTGATCTGAACTTGTTTTCTGACTCTTGAGTCCTTGTAATTGAGCTTTGATATTTTTAATTTCATTCAAATTCGATAAATATTGTTGTAAAGCTTCTGCTTCCTTGACATCGAGTTGCTTCAACTGAGATTTGACTTCCTCAATGCTAGCCATATTATCTAAATATTCTTGCCGTGATTGTAGTAACGTGTCATCAGGAATTGCACCTTCTTTAAACAGCATTTGACGATTTGCAAATCGTGTTTTATATGTAGGAACTAGCCCTTGGAGTGTTTGCAACCGTTGTGTTTGATTCTGACGCTCGACCTGAATTGATACCAAACTTTTTTCCTTTAAAAGTGGAGTCAAGTTTTGCATCATTTGCAGCCTTTGCTCAAGAGTTTCTCGTTGCTCTTGAATTGTTTTTATTTCCCCATCTCTGCGCTTGTTTTGTAGTAACTTAGCTTCGTGGTTTTGCAACTGTAACTGTTCTAATTTCCCTCGTGCAAGTTGCAGCTGTTCGCGGAGATCCACTTGATCAAGTGTTGCTAAAACATCTCCCTTTTTGACCATATCTCCTTGTTTTATTTTCAAAGCCACCAATTGTCCCGAAAATTTCGACTGAATAGGGACAACTGTACTAGGATAAACCAATACTCCTACCCCATCGACTGTAATCGGAATACGCCCAAAAATACTCCAAACTAGAGCAACTATTGATAGAGAACCCAAGGTAGCTAGCGGTATCCAACTTTTAGGATCAACTACGCGCATGAGTTGGTCTAATCTTTCAGGAGAAGATAAACGCTCTAAAGACTCTTGGCGGAAGAGTTTATTCTTTTCCTTTTCCTTTGGTGAAACGCTCATGAATACCTAATATTATAATTTTGCCGTCAACAAATAACTTAGAATAACCTGTAGTCAGTATATAGAAGACAATACCTATCTACAAGGAAGAATTTTTATGAAAAGATGCACTTTTTAAGTTTTAGCTAACGTTGCGACACCAATACTTCTAATCATAAAAAACATCACTTTTGGCTAAAAATAGTGAATTGATTTATCCCCTAAGCGGATATTAATATGAAAACAACAAAGACAAGAGCGGAAAAAAGCAAGCTGCAACAAACAAGCAGTAAGCTAACCATTTTTTGTTCATTTGTTTTTGCTGTCATATTCACTGATTCAATAGGAAGAAAAAAATGTCTAACAACAACGAAGAATTCATCCTCACTGCGGAACTTTCAGAAGAAGACCTCAAGCAAATCGCTGGTGGTAAGAACTTAATCACCATAAAATTTCCTACCAAAGGGGGTCAACCAGATTTAAATGGTTTTAAAGGTTCTGTTGGCAACTGGAAAATCGGTACTGTAAAGAAACCCTAGTTCTACTATAGGAATCATATTTCATTTGTGAGAAATTTAGGGAGGCTAAAAGCAAGCCTTAATAAGCTTTTTAGCCTTTACTATTTCTCATTCATGATTTAGGAATACTATATATAGGACTCCAATTTGATTTTTGAAAACATCCTGAGACTGAAAAGCCCGTTTGATTAGGGTTTTATCTGAAATATTGTTCATAAATCAGACAGGAGTCCTATCATTATCTAGTGCATTGTTTGCTCTAGGTATCTAAACTTTGCAAACTAACGTACCATTAAAGAAGGTAATTTTCAATATTATTTCTCAAAGAATAATATTGAAAATTACCTTTTTGAATTTGATTAAAAAATAAGAATACTATCTGATTCGTAAAAATTCGCGGCATTTATACTACAATATGATTCAGTCAGTTAAGGCTTGAGTTTAAGAACCAAACCCAACATTATAAAGGCTTTGTTGCGTTGAGCGATAGCGAAACCCAATCTAATATTGTTCTTAATTTAACCGTATTATAGCGGTTCTCGTTTACCTGAGGTACACCCGTAGGGCACGGCAGTGCCGTGCCCCTACACCTCGTGATGTAATGTTGTACCGCATCTGAATGGGAACCGCTATAATTTATACTGCTGATGATAGTCAGAATAATAAAGCCATAAAAAAACAGTAGCAGTCTGCTACTGAATTGGAAGAATTATTTTTACTTTTTTAATTTATAAACAGGTTAGTGATTTAGACGATCCCATAGATTGTTCGAGAGATATCAAATATGGCCCCATATGCTTTTTCACAAAAGCGATCATAGAGGTATGCATAAGAGAAACAGTCCAAGTTCCTCTACTAATTCCAGCTTCCATCTGAAGTTGAGTTGCCCTAATATACAAAGGAATAATTCGACCCATTCTTTGAATATCTGGTCGCACATAACTACAGGTATAGCGGATAGTATCGGGAGCAGTGCGATGGGTAATAAGCCAGCCAACAACCTCTCCTTTGTACCGCAATCCTATACTGTTAATAGGTTCTAAATCTTGTTCGTAATCAAAAGGAATTGCATCTGATGCCATCCAGTGCTTTTCTTCTTGTTGCTTTTTCAAGGCGACGCGCTCTTGGGGAGTAATTTCCATCCAAGGGAAAATTTCATAAGCAGCAGGAAGTCTGGACAACTTCATCCAAGGTGCATTAATCATATCATCTGTCGTTGTCTTACAAATTAGCATCCGAGGTTTTGCAGATGGCCAATTACACTTTTGAAGTAGACGTTCTAATGCTAAAGTGGTCGATTTAGCAAGTGTATAAACTATTTCAAGATTCGTACAATCTCTTAAAGTTAACTCCTCTTCTAAAGTATTCAGTAAAGCTGCGCCAATTCCCAAGCATCGATAGTTTTGTTCCACAAAAATAGAAAGTAACTTTGCCGAACCATCTCCTAATATTTCAGCCAAAACTAAACCAACAGGCTTGTCCGAAACAGATGCACCAATGGCTATTGTATTTCCCTCTATAGTTAGAGTTTGTAATCGAGAACGATAAAGAGGATAAGTTAGTGAGCCATAAAGAAACGCATAGCCAAAATTATTAATACGAGTTAAAGTATACATACTATTTTTATATTCCGAATCCTCTCTCTCTGTTCTCTGCGCCTCTGCGGTTAATAATTTATTTTTACAAATGATTTAGGGCTACTATATTACCGAAATATTCCTTAAAAAAGTGGTGTTGTGGCTAACTTTTCACGGTACTTTGAAATCCATAGTTTTTTCTTAATCGAGTTTTATTTGAAAAACTCTAGTTCTCAACTTGGACGAGGTTTAGTTCATGGAGCAGCAAAAATGCGTGCTTAAATTTGCAAAAGCTGCCGCTCCTTTGAAACTCTACTTTAGAACACAGATTTTACTTCTTGCCTTTAATTTTACCGTTGTAAGTAGTTTCAGTATAGGTGTTTGCTGTGACATTTCCCTTACCACCAGCTATAGCCTCCAACTGTTCATCTGATAAGTCCTCTGAGGCAAAAGAAAGTTGCTTCTCTTGCATCACAGATAGTAGTTCTGATTCACTAAACTCAAAGCCTCTTTCTGCCGCAATTGTCAACACTGTTTCTGGACCTTGAGCGCTATGGAGTTCCTTTAGCAAAGTTGGGTTACTTTCAGCGGCTTCAATTAGTTCAATCACTGCTTCTTTTGACATGATTTTACTCCTAGATATTGGATTTAACCTGAAACTATTGGGTAGTTAATTTTTCAGGTAGTTGTTGTTTCTACAATAGTATTATTATCTGGATATTTCTAGCTTTTAATGTATGATTTACATGATAATTATTTGTAACTTTCAAATAGCTATATCTTTTAAATAAAAATAGAGATGTTCAATCGAACATCTCTAATCTAGATTACCACCAGAGCTAATAACTATGGCAGTTTAGTTATATGTGTTGTAAGTATATGAGTTCTGCTTCTTGCCCTTGCCACCAACTACAGCTTCTAACTGTTCATCTGACAAAGCCTCAGAAGCAAAAGAAAGTTGCTTCTCTTGCATCACAGCTAGTAGTTCTGCTTCGCTAAATTGAAAACCTCTTTCTGCGGCAATTGCCAACACTGTTTCTGGCCCTTGAGCGCTATGGAGTTGCTTGAGCAAGGTTGGGTTGCTTTCTGCGGCTTCAATTAGTTTGATGACTGCTTCTTTTGACATGATTTTACTCCTATTTCTTGGATTGTTCTGGGAATTGATAGATAGTTTCTTTCTCTAGAAACTGTTATTTATATGGTAGGAGCTTCGTCTAGTTATTTCTATGCTTTTGTGTATCATTTACAGTGCTATTTTTTGATTATTAATACTTTTGAGTAACTGTTGCTGTAAAAAAAAATAGAGATGTTCGAGCGAACATCTCTATTCTAGATTTAGAGTAGTCATGGGACTATTACTTAGAAAATATTGTTACTTACCTTTATTGAGTGATTCTTCCCACTACTGCTAAAGCTAATAATAATGGCAGTTTAATTCCACGTACTGTAAGTGTATGAGTTCTTCTTATCCCCCTTACCGCCAACTACAGCTTCTAATTGTTCATCTGACAAAGCTTCAGAAGCAAAAGAAAGTTGCTTCTCTTGCATCACAGCTAGTAGTTCTGCTTCGCTAAATTGAAAACCTCTTTCTGCGGCAATTGCCAACACTGTTTCTGGCCCTTGAGCGCTATGGAGTTGCTTGAGCAAAGTTGGGTTGCTTTCAGCGGCTTCAATTAGTTCAATCACTGCTTCTTTTGACATGATTTTACTCCGAAAATTCTCAATGTCGTTCTTTGAAGAATCTATGTTTATATAATAAGGATTTTAATGAGTTAACTAAAGCTTTTTATGTAAGATTTACAGTATTAGTTTTTGACTTATAGAAGTTTATTTGCTGGATGTTGATAGAAAAAAAAGAGACGTTAACTTAAACATCTCTTTTCTTGATTCAGCATAGTTATCGGTTAATTTCTCTTAAAATAGAACTAGGTTTCGTTCTTTAGCACAACCTACAACCTACACAGCTTTATTTTTTAGCCTATTTGAGATATCAAGACTGTAAGATAAACTACCATAGTCTGCTTTTACTCCAAGGCTGAAACCGCCCTATAGATTCCAGATTCTATCTTCATATTTGGTATTTTCTGAAGATGAATTTCGTTTAAAATATATTGTTCGCAAACCAGACTAATCCGAGCCTCGGAAGTTTCTACTTTATTAACTGAATGTTTCATGTGTCCCTGGAAATATAGCAGGGTATTTGCTTGAGGTTGAATTTCACCTACTTGATCTCCTTCTTTGAGGATAACTAATTCTCCTCCTTTCATATCAGATGGTACTCGAACATAGAAAACGCTAACGAATTTTGGGATTGTATTAGGTTTACAATATCCAGAAATACTAGAATCTATATGCGGCTTTATACGACCTCCTCCTTCTATAATTAGAGGGTTGAGGTAAAAAGCATTACATCTAGGTAATAAAACAGTATCCAAATAAGATTCTAAGTAAGGAAAATGTTGTTTTACTTGATTAATTCCTGAGCTTTGAAAAACAATTGAAAACCCTTTAGTTCCTGCAAAATCATTGCTTAATTGACTCGCGGCTAAGTAGGGAGAAGAGAGTATTTCCATTTTCAGCAAACTAAGGTAGCTAGGATTGAAAGTTTTCGCTCTAAGAGAGTAATATGGATTCTGAGTTATTTGCATTTCTCTAAAATTTCAGTAATGAATTAGCAAGTTTTTTGTAGAGACAAGACAGCAAAAGCATACATTATTTATTGAGGAATTTTAGTCGATTTTTAGTGGTCTATATGCTTTTGCTTTGCTTTCCTCAATTAGCAACTTCTAGGAGTAAATTCTGTTGCTCTTTTATGTGTTCAATATTCTTGTCTTGATCTTTATTTCTATCTATCTCTTGCTTCTGTGATTTAATTAGAGTATTGCCAATGATAACCATCGGATTTTGATCATCATTTTGATCGATGCTTTGATCGTCATTAACTTGACCCCATTTTTCAATTTCATAAAAGCGAATCTGCTCATAGATTTGGTTGTAGGGAAATTTTAGGCGCAGAGGGTCTGGAACTCTCTCCTTGGAACTGTCGAGTGGCTTAATAATGCCATAAGAAGTAGCTTGATAGACTTTCTGAAAACAACGGTAGTAGCCACCCATACTTGCCCAATCCCAACCCTTAATGCCTTTCAATAGCCCATAAAAACTGGAAGCAGCAATGGAGTTAAAGACGTTGGCTAAAGGATTCTTCCCTCGTTGACATTGGATTGGATATTTGCCGAAATTAAAATACCAAGCCTCAGAGTCTTCGGGAAAGACCACTTCTAGCTGATAGATGACTTGCCAGTAGCGATACTCCATAAATAAAGAATCTTTCTTATCATTGAAAAATTGAGTCAGGTGAACGCATACTTCTTCCTCAATTACGCTTCTCATCTCTTCAATGTCATATCCCTCTGGATTGTCGTCAATGAGTTTGCTATCAATATTGACGGGTGAGAAGTACAAGCTATCACGATCATCCGCTAGCTTTTTGACGAAAGTTGACTTTTGTGATGAATAACTGACTTCACCATTATTCAAGGTGATAACATCCCCTGGATCAAAGCTAAATATCTTATTTACAATGGTGGGATATGCCTGTTGCACATCATTACAGAATTGCTCTCGCGTCACAGGAAAAACAATTTTGTTTAGCCAAGAAGATCCATTGATGAATTTAAATCCATTAGCGCCAGGAGCAATGGCTTTTGGTGCGACTAAACCAATAAGTTTGAGCAGTTCACTGTAAGCAGAGTAGGGGAAACAGGTATTTTCATTTTCTTGATATTGAGTTTCTAGCATAGGTTGCCAGCCAGCTAAAAGAAAGTCAATTTGAGGATAGCGAGACTTAACTTCACTAATTGTCTGAGTAGTAACAGCCGAATCAACTTGATTCCAGAACACCCCATCAGAGTCGGCAAAAATCATACCATATTCAGGAACGCGATTCTCTGAACGAGTAGTAACTAAACGAGTTGAACCAATTCGTACCTCATTAAAATCTTTCAGGGTGTAGATGTGGCGGTAGCCTAATTTTTGCAAGCAAGTTTCCATGAGTTTGTCTTTAGGAATTAGGACATCTATATGCTTGGGTAGATTAGCTAAAGAGCGAATATCAAAATGATCTGTGTGTTGATGAGAGATAACTAGGATATCAAATTCAGGAATTTGATCGTGAAGGATTTGACGTTTAGGGCAAATATCTTCTATTCCTTCGCAATGAGAATCCCAGAGTATTGGGTCCATCAGAATCTTACAATCTTGGGTTTCAACAAAAATAGAAGCATGGCCGAGTAAGTGAATTTGCATTAGTCACCTCTTGTTTTTATCTAAGGTAGGAGATATTACTTGTTAGGAATGCGATCGCTCAGAAAACCCTTGCATTTTAAATGCACTGAACTTGCTGCTGGGGTTTAATCAGAGTATTGCCAATGATAACCATCGGATTTTGACTATTTGGGTGGACGGTTTGATCGTCATTGGCTTGACCCCATTTTTCAATTTCATAAAGGCGAACCTGCTCATAGACTGGCTTGTAGGGAAATTTGATGTTCAAGGGATCTGGAACTCCTTCCTTAGAAGCGTCCAATGGACTGATAATGCCGTGGGGAGTAGCTCGATAAACTTTATTAAAACAACGGTAGTAACCACCTAAATTCAGGTAATCCCACCCCTTAATACCTTTCAATAGCCCATAAAAACTGGAAGCAGCAACTAAAGTAAAGACGTTGGCTAAAGGATTTTTCCCCCGTCGGCATTGGATTGGATATTCACTGAAATCGAAATACCAAGCCTCAGAATAATTCGGGAAGATAACTTCTAGCTGATAGATGGCTTGCCAGTAGCAATACTCCATAAATAAAGAATCTTTCTTGTCATTGAAGAATTTGGGAAGGTGAACGCATACTTCTTGCTCAATCACGCTTTTCATATCTTCAATATCATATCCCTCTGGATTGTCATCAATGAGTTTGCTGTCGGTATTAACGGGCGAGAAATACAAGCTGCTATCTTGATCGTTGCCTAGCTTTTTGACAAAAGGTGACTCTTGTGGTGAATAGCTGACTTCACCATTGTTCAAGGCAATAACATCCCCTGGATCGAGGGTAAATAGCTGATCTTTAATGGTGGGATATGCCTGCCGCACATCATGACAGAATTGCTCTCGTGTCACTGGAAAAACGATCTGATTTAGCCAAGATGAACCATTAATCTGTTTAAAACCATTGGCACCCGGAGCCATAGCTTTTGGTGCGACTAAACCGATAAGTTTGATCAGATGACTATAAGTATCATAGGGGAAAACAACACGTTGATTATTTTGATATTGCGTTTGTAATAACGGTTCCCAAGGAGCTAATAAAAAGTCAATTTGAGGATAGCGAGATTTAACTTCACTAATTGTCTGAGGAGTAACAACTGAATCGACTTGATTCCAAAACACCCCGTCAGGATCGGCAAAAATCATCCCATATTCAGGAACGCGATTCTCCGAACGAGTCGCAACTAGACGAGTCGAGCCAATTCGTACCTCATTAAAATCTTTGAGGGGGTAGATATGACGGTAGCCTAATTTGCGTAGGCAAGTTTCCATAAATTTGTCTTTGGGAATCAGCACATCTACATGCTTGGGTAGATTAGCTAAAGAGCGAATATTGAAGTGATCTATGTGCCAGTGAGAAATAACCAAGATATCGAATTCAGGAATTTGGTCGTGAAGGACTTGACGTTTGGGGCAAATATCTTGCATTCCTTCGCTGATTCCAGGATTCCATAAAAGTGGGTCCATAAGAATCTTGCAATCTTGGGTTTCAACAAAAAGAGAAGCATGACCAATTAAGTGAATTTGCATAAATAACTTCTGTTTTGCAGTAGAGATTGAAGTGTTGCTATAACTACTTTGTGAAGCTAGTCATCAGGGTTTGTATGTAGTGATTTAGGGCAGCCTGTCTCTGTAAGGAGAGGAGTAAGGACTTTATTTAGTGCTTAGAAAACAAAGACTTTAGTCCTTACTACGAACTTAGTTATCCTGCTGTATTGTTATGAGAATAGTGTTTTTTTGTTGTTTAAACGAGTATTTCTGATTTTTCTGATACTTTGAAATCGAAAGACTCTAGATTATTTTTTTGTGCTGATTTGGTTGAGCTATTCAACAGCTTTATTACTAAAGTTTCATCGTGTTTAGCCAAATTTGCACTTAACACTCTCAGCATATCGACGTAACGAAGATAGGTTTCATATTGATGCCGCTTATCTGAAGGTATGTTACTAAATTCAACTCCTTTTCCCCATCGTTGAACCGTATTCGGTTTAATTTTTAATATCTTGGCAATTAAATTGACGCATTTCTCTCGATAACCATGTTCTGATTCCATGGCTAAAATCTGTGTTTCTGTAAAACGAAGCCTGCCATCTTCTTGAATATCTTCTAAGCCAAACCAGCGTCGGCAAAATACCCGTGGATGCATCCCTTCACTTTGATTAACACAGGCTTTCAAAATTTTGTAACCCGCATTTGTGAAAAAAGTCATAACTTTACCTCATCAAAGTTCGCGGAAATAATGTGAACAGAAATATTGATCCTTTCTAAATTGCTTTCAAATTTTCTAACATCCAATCAAATCTGACCGCAGCTAATGACATCTGCTCTAAAACATCAGAATCTAGTTCATCCTCATATTTAACTTTTTCGCTTAATGTCTGTCCGGGACTATAAGTGTATCTTCTATAGCCCATACGGTTCAGAAGTCCTTGGAATCTATCTGAAAGCAGAGTGGCGATCGCACGATAGAAGCGTGTAGCAAAACCAACATCTTGCTGTAATTTAGCTAGCAATTGCGACCGAGCGATCGCTAATACTAAAGAATCTTCTACGGCTTTAATATTTGCATAGGGTAAGCGTCCATCAATAAAAGTAGCTTCTCCGATGATTTCACCTTTATATAACTTGGCAATTTCTTGTTCTGAGGCTTTATTTCCTTCCAAGGTTGTAAAGATGCGAGTCAAAGGATTATCTTGGTTGCTAGAAATGGAAACAGCCATTTGTCCTTGTAGAAGGACATATAACGCATCTACCGGACCTCCCTGACGCAGCAGGATTTCTTCAGGAGCAATTCTCTTAAGTTTACCATTAGCAGTAAACCAATCGAGGTCGCTATCATGCAACTGACCAAAAATAAAAAGTACATCTCTAATCGGCTGAATTTGCACGAGTTTGCTACGGCCAAGGCGCGAAATTAGATTTTGCAATCTGTCTGAATATAAAATTGCGATCGCCCGATAAAAACGAGCCGCAAATTCTGCATCTTGCTTCAATTTACCTTCTAGTTGCACCAGAGGTATAGACATCACTAAGGATTTTTCTAGAGCTTGAATGTTAGTAGTTGAACGAACACCAACTAACGAATCTTCTCCGATCACTTCCCCACTGGAGAATCTCACAACTTCTAAACCAGCCGTTCCGTCTCCCTCGATAGTGGCGAAAGCATGAGCCAAAGGATTATGACGATTTTGAGAAACAGTAGCTATTAAAGTTCCTTCTAGAAGAATATGGAAAGTATCAGCAGTTTTTCCGGCTTGCACAAGGACAGTTCCATCTGGTATTTCGCGCTGATGACTGGTGGTGAGCATCCAATCTATATCGCTATTGCTCAATTCTTGGAGTAAAACTTCTCTCATTGCTTTACCTACAGTTATTTTTTAAAAATGAACAGTTTTCAGATGAATGAGCAATTTTACATTTTGGATTTTGGATTTTTAATTATGAGTCTGAGTCAAAAATATTTGTGTTGAGATACGTAGTAGAGGCAGCCTCAAGCTGAGATTAAAACACAATATCTCCGATGCTTTACATCTTCTCCATTGATTAAGAGGTAAATCCAAAATTCAAAATCCAAAATTAATTGACTAAAGATATATCTGTCTGTAGTTGCTCTAAAATTGTCATAAGCTTGGTGGTAATTTCTTGGGAAGCTAATTCTTCTAGGGTTAAATAAGTCAAGGCGATCGCTAACAAAATCCGCTCGTTACCAATGCTTAACTCATCAATATACTCAGCATCAAAACGCTCTAAATTTAAAGCTGCATCAGTTACTAAAGCCTGTAAAATCTTAAAGGCTCCATCTGAAAGCGGTGGCTCACCCCGGTAGTTTTGCAATCTACCATCTTCTCGGTAATTAGCTAATGATTCTAAACCCATAAAACGCAAGAACCAATCGGCTCGATAGCGTCCAGTCGCAGCAACAATTCCTCGGTAGTCGGCGATTAGTTCGTCGAGAAGATTGTTTTGCATGGACTTAAATAGGCGGTGGGTAAAGTAGTGAGTGCATTCGTGTTCTAAGCGAATCGTCAGCGATAAACGCCGCCATTCTGATTCTGAAAGTCCAATATCATCAGGCAAAACGTTGCTATAAAAGCCATCACTGAGAATAATAAATCGGTCTTGATAGCGACTTTTTTGAGGAATCAGCCGCCGAAACTCCCCTTTCCAGTCGGTTTCGGAGCAATTGGCCGGATTTTCTTTTTCCCATCGTTGGCGATCGCGGCGAATTCGATCCCAGTTATTGTAACCAGCAACCATGCAAGCCCCCATAGAAGCTGGAATGGGTTGGGGTTCATTACGTTTGGTTAGCGATCGCACCAAAGAAACAAAATCCTCTCGATTACCAGGAAGTATAACCGGAATCGCCCCCGCTAAACTTTGATAAATTTTTAAATCCAGCTTTTCTGGATGCTCAAGCACTAAACCACTTGCTTCGAAAATGCCCTCAAGATTAACTCCCTTCAAAGTAGCAGCACGGTAGACTTCAGTTTGGCTAATTCCTTCTTGGATGGGAAACGACAACTGAACTAATACCTGCTTCAGGGTTTCAAAAACACCTATTTTTCTAGCGGTAACAGCATACTCTTCCCAAGTCGCAATATGCGATTCTGGTTCGAGGGGAAATTTTAGAGATGGTTGCCAATTGTCATGTTTAAAAACATTTTGATTGTAAATTAGCAATTCTGTGATTTCCGATCCGGTAGCACCATAAGAGGCAAGTATGGCAGTCCGAAATTTTTGCCGTTCCATTATTAAACAGCTCCTCTAACCGCTACCTTGGCTTGCTCCCTAATAATTTGTGCAGTAATATTATGCACTATTTGACTAAAGGGATGGTTGGGATAGAGCAAACAGAAAATATTGCTGCTGGCAAGGCGAATGATATCTTCTGATAAGGGTACAATACCCGCAACCGGGGTTTTGTAGGTAGACTCTACCTCTTGTTGCAAAGCATTAAAATCGAATGAAGATAATACTTTATTAACTACCAGCATCATTTTAGGTACTTCTAACTTGCGAGCAACTTCTAGTGTTACAGCAGTTCCTTGAAAGTCTTGTTGATCTGGACGTAAAATTACAACCAGAATATCAGAAATAGCAATAGAGAGTAAAGTTTCTTCATTCAGACCGGGATGGGTATCAATTAACAAAAAATCCAAATCTAGAGTATCAATGATTTCATAGAAACCATCATTTAATCTGGCTACGTCATATCCCTCGCGCAGGATTCGGGTAATTTGACCAGGATTAATACTAGAAGGAATCAGGAAAAGTTTACCACTGCCTCCTTCTCCCTTTAAAAGATGAGTCACATCGTAGGCAGTATCTTCAATTGCACACTTACCCCACAAATAATCATTCAAACAATTATTCATCTTCTGCTCATTCAGACCAAAAATAACGTGAATTCCTGGTGATTGAATGTCAGTATCAATGATAGCTATTCTTTTTCCTTGCAATGCTAGAGTTGTGGCTAGGTTGGCTGTCATATTGGATTTACCAGTACCGCCACGGAATGAATGAACAGAAATAATTTGACTCATAAAATACTCCGATATTGGGGATTGGGCATGGGGCATTGGGCAATACAGTTCAGTTAAGCAATTTTTTCCTCCTCCTTCTTCTCTCTCCGTGTCCTCTGCGCCTCTGCGGTTCGTTAAAAAAATGACTTTGACTCATAGTACTAGCCTTAACTGAACCGTATTGGGGCATGGGGCATTGGTTATTAATTCTTGTCCCTCACTCCCTCATTTCCCAAATCAGGCTGCTGGGAACTCAAGCTTTAAACAGTATTTACCGTTAATCAGAGGCAATAAAACCTTGCCACCGAACAGTTTTAAATCGAATTGCATCTTGCGATTTTCTCGATTTACTTCTAAGAGTGCGGGCAAACTTTCAGAGTCACCGTTAGGATGATTGCTGTGCGCCCACACCCTGAGTTCTTCTGATTGTTTGCTTGGCAATTGGAAAATGGCATAACGCAGAGACGAGAGAGAGGGAATTTCTACAGAAGCCGCTTGATAGTTTTCCTCACCGTCTGCATATCCCAGTCTTACTTGTGCTGTTTTCGGTTGTCCACCGGCGGTTATTTTGAAGAAGGTTTGTCCTCCTTGTTGCTTGTTTTCTTGTAACTCTATTACTGTGCGGGACATGAAGGCTCCAGTTCGCCACATGACTAAGGTAGCTGCTAAGGATAGGACGGTAATGCCCAAGGCAGCAATGCGGGCTAGGGGGTTTTGCCAGATGAATAAGCCGTGGAGTAAAAGGGTAAATAAGGAGAAACTATAGATGCTGGCAAGTAACCAGGGAGAGTTGAGCAGTTTAAAAACGATACCTGGTAAGATTTCACCCTTTTGTCGGCTGGAAGCCAGTAGGAGAACTGGAAAAATCCCACCAACAAGAGAGTTACCCAGTACTCCAGCGAAGCCGAGAACGCTGGTAAAGGATTGCTGTCCAGAAAAGAACAGTCCTTCGGTTAATAGAAATACTAGGAATAGGGGAGTAATAGAGAGTAAGAATTGACGTTGTTCTAATAAATATGCCCAAGTGTGTTGGGCGATCGCTTTTTGGGATTTCTGTTTATGAGCAGTTTTATCTTCATCGCGCGTTCTCTCTAAAGCCCCCTCGTAGGCGATGGCCATTGCAGAGATGACTTTCAAGCAGACATACTCTTCACTCACTGATTGTATTTCTATTTTCAGGTCAACATCATCTAGATTTAGGTCTGAAAGTTTCGGGATTAACTCTTTAATATCCCAACTTTTAGCAACTTTAATCTCTACTCGATGGATATTACCTTTCAATTGAATATTGAGATCAAAGGTAGGCTGTCCGTCTGCAAGTTCTAGATAAGTTAGACCAATTGAGCAGAGATTATAACGATCGCGGGTTCGCAAAATTAGTCTACCCTGTTGACGCGGTAATGTCAAAATCGATTGCGGTTGGTTAGGAATCCATTCTCGCGCCAAGTTGACTAAAAGACTAGAACTCCGAAACCATGCCATTCCCAACAGAAAAGTGATAAGTATTGCCCCCACAACTTTCACTATCGGGCCGTTTTGCTGCGCTAGTGGCTCCAAAACAGTTCCTGTCTGGGCTGCTAATATTTGCGGTGCGATCGCGCCGTTAACTGCTAGCACCCAAAGGCAAAACAGGAAAGTTAAAAAAGCTGTACCGGCGATGCTTCCCCAAATTAAGGAAGTCGCACTAGGATCTTTGGGTAATACTACCTTTGCACATTCGCCTACATATACGTGGCCAAAGTAAAGCATCAGGGTAACGCCAAAAACTTGATGAAATATCTGGAGATTGAAAGCACTCCCATCGAAAAAAGCCCAATTAACATACAACACATTGACTAGTTGCCAATGTCCAAAAGAAAGTACTGTTAAAAATAAGAGCAAGCTGACATTTAATCCTGCTAACAAGATTGTCACCCCAATGGTCAAGTTGAGGGACTTGCGCGACAGGATGTATAGTCCCAAGAAAAAAAGTAAACTTGCCCACAGGGAAGCCGGTAGAGAAGTAAAACTGGCCATTGTCGCTGATAAGCCGATGTAACAGGCGAGGGCGATTAAAAAAACGCGAATTCCCACAGCAACGGAAAGAATTAGAGAACCAGCCTTACCCAAGTAGTTTGTCGCTAATTGTTTAATAAAGGTTTTGCCAGAAAGAAAGTCTCCACTCCGAGCGATGGACTCTGCCATACAAACCATTGTCAAGATGTTAATTGTTCCCAAAACAATCAGAAATGCCACACTTGGTAGAGGGCCTAACTCAGCCACAGCAATGGGTAGAGCTAGGAAGGCTTGGGGAAGTCCCAAGGCAATTGTGACTAAAGAAGCGATCCAGAAAGGTGGTAGGGATTCTACCTTTTGGATACTCGCCGCCGCTATCCAGGACAATCTCTCTTTGGGGGAGACTTGGGAGGCGAAAGCGACTGCGATGGGTTTTTGGTAGAGACGCTGATAAGCTTGCTCGATCGCTAGCTGATCGCAGTCTAAAGCCGCTCGAATATTGGGAACTAATTGCTTAGTGAAGTTGTATTTCTGACAGAAAGCGTTGAGTAAAGCCGCTTTCAGTGTGGGATTATCCGGTACAAGTACTGACCATTGGGGTGCAAAACGTTCTAAGTGTTGAATTGTCGGGCGGAGTGCGGGCGATTTTCCCAGAGCAAAAGCTTCCAGAAAGGCCACCTGGCGATCGCGCTCGGCTGAGTCGGTAAGAGAAAACTCAACTCGTGATTGGGCTGCTAGTCGTGCTGTTTGTCTCTCGATGAGAAAGAGTAAAGTATTGGTACGTTTAGCAGGGAGTCCCGCTAGTAAATCTTGACGCGAAATCAGTTCATCAAATGACATATCTGCAACTATCCAATTTTATCGACCTAGTTGTAACCGAGCTTTTTGAGCTTGCACTTTTTTCTGTAAATTCTGGAAGTAATCTGTTGGAGTTTTATCCCTAACTTCAGCTCTGTTTCTTAGTTTTTGCGCCCTGTACTGGAGTTCTTGAAAGTATTGTGTTCCGGTAATTTCCGCTACCTGATTGGCTTTTTTATTTTCATCAATTTCAATGCGTAGTTCCTGCATCTGAAGTTTCATTTTTTGCTCTCGCACTCTCACTTCTTCTGCCATCTTCATAAATACCCGTACCAATTGACCCATATCATCTTGAGTGCGAGAATTCTTGAGCAAATTTTTGTACAAATTTGATTCATGCTGAATAAAATCTCCTTTTTCTAAATTCCGAGATGCGGCTATTAAAGTATTAATAGGTTTACTAATTGTTCGAGATAATGTGAGTGCTACAATTGCTGCGATCGCTCCTGCTCCCAAAACAAAGGTGATATTTTGCTCAACCAGAAGATTTATCGGAGCCATGAATATCACTCTGGGTTTACTAACCCCCACAACCCAGGATTGGGTTTGTAGGGGAGCATAACCAACTATCTGGTAGTTCTTTTCTATCGGTGAGTAATAACTGGTATGCCCTGATGTTTCAGAATTGAGCATCACTTTCAACTCTGGAATATTCAAGCTTTTAATTAGATTACGACCATAACGTTTCTCGGCGGCAATCTTTTTTTGGCTGTTTTGTGGTAAAGGAGTCAGGCTGTTGTAGAGATACTCTCGATTGGAGTGACTGATGATAATTCCTTGTTCATCAACAAGAAAAGAAGTAATATTGGATTCATTCACGGAATTGACCACACCCCAAATATCTGCCGCCGTAATTTTTATCGCTGCTACTCCCAAAATTTCGCCATTATCAGAATATACGGGATAGGTAAAGAATACACCCTCTCGTTTAGTGGTGACACCAATTAAGATACTAGAAATAAAAGCATCCCCAGCGATCGCTCGTTGAAAATACTCTCGAAAAGCGTAGTTTCGTCCAATTAAAGAAAGTTCTGTAGAAGCTATACATATACCGTTTTTATCTATAAGGTAAACAAAATCATAATTGGGGTGAGTGATAGCAACTCTCTGCAAGACTTTTTGCGCTTCCGAATGGAAAATTTCTCGATTCAGAGGTACAGCCTTAAGAAAATTTCCCACCCTAGAGTCCGTAGCTATATTTTTAATCGTGTTTTGATTATCGATAATCAACTGATCAAGGCGATTGGCTTTACTTGTGGCAATCAGTTGCAACTTGTAGTATTCGCTATTTTCAATACTTTTTGTACTCATTTGGAGATTGTAATAGCCAACAAAGCTCATCGGTAAAATTGCCACTAACAGGAATGCTACCGAAAGCTTTACAGTAATCGACCAAGCAAAAGGATTAAAAAATTTAACTAAGCGATTTAAGTTGGAAAATTTAGACTGCATCTTGCATACGTGCTTTATTTAAGTATTAAATTAAAACTTTTCTGTAAATTAACACTTTTAGGATCGCTGTTGTCAACAAAATACACTTTTTTGATTTTAGAGTAACTTTTTTTTAGATTCTCAGTACTTACGCAAACAATAGCCGAAACCTTTATTTTCATCCCTCGCTAACGCTGCGCTATCCGCCAGTCGCACAGAAAACATTGCTGAATTCTGACTCCTGACTCCTGAATTCTGTTCGGTAAAATTTCTAGAATTCGCTCTTGGTTGTGCCTTAGCGCTAAAGCACAACTACAAACTATCATAATTCTCAGATTCTTCCTTTGAGTTGTTGCAGAAAAAAGGTGAGTTTTAACTAAAAATTGTTAATTGAGATTTACCGAAATCCATGATTGACTATAGAAGTGGGAAAGAAAGTTTGTTTTTCAAATAATTGACCATCTGCAAAAGCGAAAAATCTTTTTTCAAGGTTAATATGAGCGAACAAGAAGCACAAACTCGTAAAGAAATAGAAGTACGAATTATCGCCAAAGCCTGGAAAAGTGAAGCTTTCAAACAAGAGCTTTTAACCAATCCTAAAGCGATAATTGAGCAGGAATTTGAGGTAGAATTTCCTGCTGAATTGAATGTATCTGTCCGTGAAGAAAATTCCACTACCCTATATTTTGTCCTTCCATTGCACCCACAAATAGAAGGACGAGAGCTATCTGAAGAAGAACTTGAGTCTGTTGCTGGAGGCTCTATAGGTGGGTTAGTTACGATTTCTTTAGTAGCGTCCCCCTTTACAGGGGATATCGTCAAATCAGTCAAAAAAATACTTAAAAATTAGGTCAAAATTAATGAGCGAACAACAAGCACAAACTCGTCAAGATATCGAAGCTCGCATCATCGCCAAAGCCTGGAAAAGTGAAGCTTTCAAACAAGAGCTTTTAACTAATCCTAAAGCGATCATTGAGCAGGAATTTGGGGTAGAATTTCCTGCTGACTTGAATGTATCTGTCCGTGAAGAAAATTCCACTACCCTATATTTTGTCCTCCCATTGCGTCCGCAAATAGAAGGACGAGAGCTATCTGAAGAGGAACTTGAGTCTGTGGCTGGCGGAACTTTGCAGGCGTTGATTTTGACTGCGGCAGCACTGACACCTTCTACAGGCAAAATTATCAAATCAGTGAAAGGCTTACTGAAGAAGTAAGTCGAAATTAGTAAAAATAAAGCTGAAAAATGAGCAGCCAAGAACAAGCACAAACTCGCCAAGATATCGAAGCCCGCATCGTCGCCAAAGCTTGGAAAGATGAAGCTTACAAGCAAGAGTTACTAACCAATCCTAAAACTGTTACCCGGCAGAAATTTGGCGTTAAGTTTGCTGATGACTTGAATGTGTCTGTCCGCGAAGAAAACTCTAATTCTCTATATTTTGTCCTACCATTGTGCCCGCAAATAGAAGGACAAGAGCTATCAGAAGAGGAACTCAATTCAGTCGTGGGTGGGTATTCAACATTCATTGTGGGCGGTAGTTTAGGGTGGAAGTTCCTGCTGATGTAAAAGTAGAAGTTCTCGAAGAGAATCCCACTTCTTTGCGTTTTCTGATACCGATGACTCCATTAGCGATCGCTCAAGATTTATCTGAAGAGGAATTAGAAGCGATCGCAGCCAGTGAAATCTATCGTACAACGGTTATAAGCCAAGCTTATTACTCATGACAAAAATCACAAATAAGAAAGTAAAATGAGCCAACAAGAACAAGCACAAACTCGCCAAGATATCGAAGCCCGCATTATTGCCAAAGCTTGGAAAGATGAAGCTTATAAGCAAGAATTATTAACCAATCCAAAAGCTGTGATTGAGCGGGAATTTGGAGTGGAATTTCCTGCTGATGTCAATGTACAAATCCTCGAAGAAAATCCTACTTCCTTGCATTTTGTACTACCAGTTAGTCCAGTGTCCATCGCCCAAGATTTATCTGAAGAGCAATTGGAAGCGATCGCAGGCGGTAAAGATTGGAGATTAGAGATAGTTAAAGGCGCAATCACTACTGCTGTAGGAATAACTATACTCGATAACTTGAAAAAGCCAAACTAATAGACTTCAAGTCTAGTCGTAAATCTCATCAAAAAATCCAATTTGTAAAATTGACAAAAAGTAAAATGAGTCAACAAGAACAAGCGCAAACTCGCCAAGATATCGAAGCCCGCATTATCGCCAAAGCTTGGAAAGATGAAGCTTATAAGCAAGAGTTACTAAGCAATCCAAGATCTGTCATTGGGCGGGAATTTGGAGTGGAATTTCCTAGTGATGTAAATGTCCAAATCCTTGAAGAGAATCCTACTTCTTTACATTTTGTCCTACCAGTTAGTCCAGTGTCTGTCGCCCAAGATTTATCTGAAGAGGAATTAGAAGCGATCGCTGGTGGCGCAGACTGGACTCCAAGAATTAAGCTTACTATCGGAACAGTATCAGTAGGAGCCGTTGTCAAACTCTTTAAAGGCTAATACCATTCCTATCCTATGTGAGGGTGCGCTTAATCTGACACCTTAGAAGGGTGCGGCTATAAATGGAAAGCCTGCCGATTGAGGCTGATAATTTGGCGCATCTTCATAAAGCAACGGCATAAGAGGTTCATAATCTTACAAAATTCACAAAAATGAGTCAACAAGAACAAGCGCAAACTCGCCAAGATATCGAAGCCCGCATTATCGCTAAAGCTTGGAAAGATGAAGCTTACAAGCAAGAGTTACTAAGCAATCCAAGATCTGTCATTGGGCGGGAATTTGGAGTGGAATTTCCTAGTGATGTAAATGTCCAAATCCTTGAAGAAAATCCTACTTCTTTACATTTTGTCCTACCAATGAGTCCAGTGGCTATCGCCCAAGAGTTATCTGAAGAGCAATTAGAAGCGATCGCTGGTGGCTATGCTTTATCAGCACTTGTAAAGGTAGCAAATAATGTCAAAAAATGGGGTTCAGTTGCTATAGGAGCAGCATCAGTAGCAGGAATTATAACAGGGATTAGAGGCAGCAACGATTAAAGGCTAATACCATTCCTATGTGAGGGTGCGCTTAATCTGACACCTTAGAAGGGTGCGGCTATAAATGGAAAGCCTGCCGATTGAGGCTGATAATTTGGCGCATCTTCATAAAGCAACGGCACAAGAGGGTCATAATCTTACAAAATTCACAAAAATGAGTCAACAAGAACAAGCGCAAACTCGCCAAGACATCCAAGCCCAGATCATCGCTAAAGCTTGGAAAGATGAAGCTTACAAGCAAGAATTGTTAACCAATCCTAAAGCTGTCATCGAACGGGAATTTGGCGTCGAATTTCCTGCTGATGTCAAAGTGCAAGTCCTCGAAGAGAATCCTACTTCTCTATATTTTGTACTGAGGATGAGTCCATTAGCGATCGCCCAAGATTTATCTGAAGAGGAATTAGAAGCGATTGCTGGGGGTTACAACCTTGGTGGTAAGCCTCCAAAAACCATTACCCAGTTTAGGCCAATCACACTCTAACAGAAGTTGATTGCTCATTAAGAAACTCACAAAGAATAAAAATGAGTCAACAAGCACAACCGCAAACTCGCCAAGACATCCAAGCCCGGATCATTGCTAAAGCTTGGAAAGATGAAGCTTACAAGCAAGAATTGTTAACCAATCCTAAAGCTGTCATCGAACGGGAATTTGGCGTCGAATTTCCTGCTGACGTCAAAGTGCAAGTCCTCGAAGAGAATCCTACTTCTCTATATTTTGTACTGAGGATGAGTCCATTAGCGATCGCTCAAGATTTATCTGAAGAGCAATTAGAAGCGATCGCAGGGGGTTACATAAGACTCCCTGTTATCAGTATAGCACGGATCACAGTTGCTGTCAACAGACTTTGATTGCTCATTAAGAAATTCACAAAGAATAAATAATGAGTCAACAAGAACAACCGCAAACTCGCCAAGATATCCAAGCGCGGATCATTGCTAAAGCTTGGAAAGATGAAGCTTACAAGCAAGAATTGTTAACCAATCCTAAAGCTGTCATCGAACGGGAATTTGGCGTCGAATTTCCTGCTGATGTCAAAGTGCAAGTCCTCGAAGAGAATCCTACTTCTCTATATTTTGTACTGAGGATGAGTCCATTAGCGATCGCCCAAGATTTATCTGAAGAGGAATTAGAAGCCATCGCTGGGGGTTACCTTCTTTCTGCTAACTTTCCAAAAACCGCTAAACCACCAAGCAAGACAATCTGAGACAAGCTGATTAATCATTACAAAATTCACAAAGGATAAACTAAAATGAGCCAACAAGAACAAGCACAAACTCGTCAAGATATCGAAGCCCGCATTATTGCTAAAGCTTGGAAAGATGAAGCTTACAAGCAAGAATTGTTAACCAATCCTAAAGCTGTCATCGCACGGGAATTTGGCGTGGAATTTCCTGCTGATGTCAAAGTGCAAGTCCTCGAAGAAAATCCCACTTCTTTGCATTTTGTGCTACCAATGAGTCCAGTGGCTATTGCTCAAGAGTTATCTGAAGAGGAATTAGAAGCGATCGCTGGTGGTGCTAATGCTATTGCTAAACTTTCAAAATGGGTGGCTAACAATCAGGGTAAACTTGGTGGTACCCCCTCAGGTGCATTGGCTGTATCTCTTGGTTATTATCTAGCTTAATGCTCACGCATAGCAAGCATTGATAGCAGTCCTAAATCATAAGCCCTGCGGGCAGGCTATGCCAACGTGAAAATTTAGATCCCCGACTTCGTAAAAGTTGTCGGGGATCTAGACAAAGCATATTTTTTACCTTTCACAATATCTACACAAAATATTTCACTCAGAAAAACGATGAAAAACGTGGCAATTTATGCTAATAAAATCAACCAACTTAAAAATCCCATCTATGGATTTAATGGCATTGACTCTATAGATATGAATGACGTTCCTATTTTCTGTGGATTAGTTGAAACTAAAGATATTCAATTTGATAAAAATTCTCTACAAAACCAATTCAAAGTTTTAGTCAAAAAAACAGCTTTTTCCTGTAATTACCGCGACAAGGCGATCATTTTTGAAGCTACTATCAAGTCCCCAGAAGATTCATTTTTTGTTGTTGGTTCAGACTTTGTTGGCGAAGTTGTTGATATTGGTTCAGAAGTTATAGGACTAAAAATTGGCGATAGAGTAATTGCTAATAATGCCTATCCAGAATCAGGCGTTCCTGGAGTAATTGCAGGTATTCCTAGCAACAGCGAATCAAAAGAATATCAGGTATTTCATCAGGTCAAATTAATGAAAATACCTCGACAAATACCAGATGAAGTTGCTGCTGCTTTTAGTATTGGAGCGCAAACTAGCTATAGCATTGTCCGTAAGCTTAACCCAACTAAGGGTGCTAATATTTTAGTAACTGCGGCTAAATCTAATACTTCCTTGTTTGTGATTAATGCCTTGAAAAAGTATGATGTGAATATTTATGCCACGACTACTTCAAAACTTTTTGAGGATGAACTCAAAGCCCTGGGAGTGAAAGAGGTTATTTTAGTTGACTCCAAAGCTAACAGTCTACTGGAAAATCAATCAATTCAAAAAATCACTGCAAAAACAGGTGGATTCAATTGCGTATTTGATCCCTTTTTCGATCTCTATCTAGAACAGGTTGTTCAGCTAATGGCTATCGGAGGTAAGTATATAACCTGTGGAATATATGACCAATATTGTGAATTGATTAATCAACCATTTACTCCTTCTTCTTCAAATTTAAATCGCGTAATATCATACGTGATGACTAATAATTTAGAGATAATCGGCAATTGCATCGGTCTTACAGAAGATTTACAAAATGCAATTCAAGACTATGTTTCAGGAGATTTAAAAGTCATAATTGACTCTGTTTTTACTGGCAATCAAATAGGAGCTTTTTTTGAGCGAACCTATAATGCAAAAGATAGATTTGGCAAAGTTGTTTACAAGTATGACTGAGATTAAAGGTAATAGCAAAAACTAGTAAGCTAAAAACATCTAATTTGCATATAGCGCAACACATTCAACATTTGTGTACAAAATCATATCACGCTGTGTAGGGGCACGGCACTCCCGTGCCCTTACTCGCGTTCGTCTTAGGACTTTAGTCATTTAAAATTCAAGGACTAAAGTCCTGACTACAAATTCAAGGACTAAAGTCCTTACTACAAACATTAGGGTAGCGGGAAAAAGTCCGGGTTTAAATCTTTACTTATTGTAATAACTCATGCTAAATGAAATACTGGAATCGTCAAATTTATCTAGATATAATTCTGTTGTAGAAGGGAATTTATCTACAAAAATTTCTTTCGAAAATCTTATTTCCATTGTCGAGAGAGCTAGCACATTTTCCGAGCGCCTGAGTAAAGATTTTATTCCCAAGAAATTAGAAACAGAGCAGCATTTAATTGATGCTCGATTAGAGAAATGGTGTCAAGTAGCTGCTAAGGGTAATCAAGAAAAATTTGCCAAGCGGTTGAGTTTGGATAATCTAGATATCGATGCGGTTCGCTTGGCATTAGGTAGTGTTTATTTAGCAGATAAACAAGCTCTACCCAGTTGGACTGATACTTTAAAAAAAGCGATGGAAGTCGCTGCTTATGCTAGTGATAGAGTTTTTTCTGAGGAATCACAAAAATATTTAAATTCTGAGAAACCATTGCCGTTTGAAGAAGTATTGTTACCTTTTATTGAGGTAGCAGTAGAGCAATTGATAGAACGAGTAGGTTCTAGCTACCAAGTTTTATCAGAAAATGCTTGCATCCAACTAGGTCAAAGTTTATTAAAGCAGTTGACAGATTTGTTTGCACAATCTTTAGACTTAGAATTCTCAATTGCTCGTGCTTTCAAAAGCTCTCAATTAGTCCGTTTAATTGGACAATTACAAGGTAATTCTTCCAGAAAGCAGTATGTAAAGTTTGTCCAAGGCTTACTTAGTGACGGTTTGCGGGCATTTTTTCAAGAATACAGCGTATTGGCTCGATTGGCTGCGATCGCCACAGATTTGTGGATTGAAGCTAGTGCAGAATTTCTTATGAGATTAGCTTCCGACTGGGATGAAATTCAGCAAATATTTCAGGGAAATGGAGAACTAGGGCAAGTAGTTGATATTAAGTTATCCCTTTCTGACCCTCACAATTGCGGACGAACTGTGATCATTATTAAGTTTGCCTCAAACTTAAAGCTAGTATACAAGCCTAAAGACCTCGGTTTAGAACAGGCTTATTTTGAATTTATCTCTTGGATAAACCAACAAAATATTTCCTTACCTCTCAAAACTCTTAAAATTATCAACAGTTCTACCCACGGTTGGATGGAATTTGTCGATGCATTACCCTGTGAAGACCAAGAGGCAGTTAAACGCTATTATCAGCGTGCGGGAATGATATTAGCTATAGTCTACGCCTTGAAGGGAACAGACTGCCATTGCGAAAACTTAATTGCTTGTGGAGAACAACCAGTTTTAGTAGATTTAGAAACACTTTTTCATCACAGCATGTGGATGAAAGAAGATCACCCTGAAGCGATATCAATAGCAAATCAAAAACTTGCGGAGTCTGTAATAGTTACTGCTCTATTACCAGGAGTGCATATCGCCGACTATAAGCAGTTGGGTGAGCTAGCTGCTTTAGATTATTGTGGGTTTGGAGGTTTAAACGAACAGCAGGTGTCTGCGCCAGTTTTAAAGTGGGTGAATGTCAACACAGATAGTATGGCGATGGGTAATGAAGAGCGCCAATTACTATCAGAAAACAACAATCAACCCTTTGGAGAAAATTTGGATACATCCTTAAGCAAGCATATAGAAGAATTGATTGCTGGCTTTCAACAAATGTACCAATTTTTTGTGCAACATCAAGCAGCGCTCTTAGCACCTGATAGTCCCATAAAAGCATTTGCTGGTCAAAAAGTCCGTCTTGTGCTTCGCAACACTCAGCTTTATGCCTCCATTTTACAAAATTCCTTGCATCCTAAATGTCTGCGAGATGGAGCAGACCGCAGTATTGAGTTAGATGTTCTGGCTCTAGGTTTTATTTCCTCAAAGGATAAACATCCTTCTTGGGAAATGCTAGCAGCAGAAAAGCAAGCTCTAGAACAACTGGATATTCCTTATATCAGTGCTTATTCAGATAATAATGCAATTGTGATCAATTCAAACACAACTATTGAGAAGTTTGTTGATAGTTGTAGTTATGATGATGTTATTGTTCGTTTGCAACAATTTGATGATGCCAATTTAGCGGAGCAGATTAGTATTATTCGCAGTTCATTTTACTCAAGTTTAACTTTTGACAAATTAGATTTATCAAGTTTACCAAATACCACTCCCAACCTGGAAGAAATTGCTCCAGTAAGTGAAAAAGCGATTTTAAATCAGGTAATAGAAATCGCCCAAGAAATCAAGCAACGAGCTATTTACGGAAGTAACGATAGCGTTGCTTGGCTCGGTATGACATACGATTTTCAGGGGCAACGTTTTCAACTGCGACTAATGGGCTATAACCTTTATAATGGTTCTGGCGGCGCAGCTTTATTTTTAGCAGCATTAGCATCAGTTACAAATAAAGCAGAATTTGGCGATTTAGCATTAGCAACTTTACAGTCTTTACGCAAAGGTATTCAGGAGCGAGATCCGGAACTTCAACAGGCTTTGCTTAAACATTTGGGTATGGGGGGTGCTACAGGATTAGCCTCTGTCGTTTATACCTTCGTTCGCATTGCCGGATTTTTATCTGAACCAAAACTCATTGATGATGCTCAACAAATAGCCTCTTGGCTGAAAGTAGACGCAATTGCTGCTGACGAAGAACCAGGTATTCTTATGGGTGCGGCTGGAACGATTCTTAGCTTATTAGCTTTGTATAAAGTTACGCAAGCATCTGACACTTTAGAGCAAGCGATCGACTGGGGTAATTATCTCTTAGATCAGCGTGTTACCACATATACGGGTTGTAAAATCTGGAAAAACGCCGCCGGAGAAGATTTAACAGGATTTTCTCAGGGGATAGCTGGTATTGCCTACGCCTTGCTACAGTTATATGCAACAACTAAAGACTCAGCTTTTCTGTCAACAGCCAAAGAAGCGATCGCTTACGAGCAAAGTTCCTTAGCTGCAACAGACAATTTTCTAGATAATAGTCAACCTCTAGCTAGCTGGTGTCATGGTTTACCTGGGATTATTCTGGCTCGTTTGGGAAGCTTAAATATCCTCAATACAGAGGAAATACGTCAAGAATTAGAAATCACCTTGCCAAAAATACAGCAGCCCAGTTTAACAGCATTAGACAACCTCTGCTGTGGTAATTTTGCTCATCTGGAAGCACTGCTAGTAGCTGCTGAACAACTTTCCCGTCCCGAATTGCTAGAAACTGCTCGATTGCAGACATCTCTAGTTTTGCACAGAGCTGCGATCGCTGGTTCTTTCCAACTGCTTCCTAATTTACCTGCTGAAGTTTATCATCCCGGTTTTAGTCAAGGAAGTGTCGGCATTGGCTATGGACTTTTAAGACTTCTCTATCCTCACAGATTACCTTCGGTGCTACTCTGGCAATAATGCAATTTTCACGTAATCTATAGCGGTTTGCAGTTCACTCCAATACACACCAATACCCGCCCCCCATCCCCTTCCCTTTTAGGGAAGGGGAGTAAGATTCCGATCTATTAATGGGTGAAACTATTTAATTTAATATAGAAAATAGGAATATTTAAAGATGTCGATTGAGAGTGCAAAAGCGCTTTATACTAAGCTCCTAGTAGATGAAGAATTCAGAGCAGAATTGGAGGAGGCTGCTACTAAACATCAACGTTGTGAAATTCTGCAAGCGGCTGGTTTTGATTACACTCCAGATGAATTAAAAGTTGCCAAAACAGAGCTTTTGGAGTCCGCCGCAACCAATGACGAGTTAACCAAGACTGAGGAAGAAAAAATTGTTGGCGGTAGATTGCAGAAACTTATTTATCCTAATGTTAGATACACTGATTCAATCTGTTCTATTTTTGATAGTTTTGATGTGTATTTAACCTAAACTATCAGGGTGTTGGAGGGGGGTGATATCGTATTTGTTTAAAGACTTATAGCGTTTACCACTCTAGTAAGATACATCATAGCGGGAGCATCCACTTTTGGAAGAAACACCGGGCGATTGGAAATCGCGGCTACACAAACGAAGTCCGCCTACGCGGACTCTCTGAAACCCGCGCAGGCGGGTGTCGGTTTGTATAGCCCCAGACTTCTAGTCTGAGGGCGATCCGCCAAAAGTGGATGCTCCCCATCATAGCTCCCTCCTCGCCTGCGGGGAGGGGTTCTTGTACCTCTTCTGGCCAAAGCGAGAATCGGTATTAAAGACATTAATCGCCGTTTGAAAATTTTTAAGATTTTTGGAGATAGATAATGATTTTTGGGTTCAATAATTCAGCAAACACCCAACTTAACTTTTCGACTTATTCCACTTTAATTGACATACTATGCTGTAGGGCAGTTCATCAGCCTAATAAAATCGCTTACACCTTTTTGATCAATGGAGAAACTGATGAAGTCTGCATAACTTATGAAGAGTTAGATCGACTCTCGCGAGCGATCGCAGCACAATTGCAGTCAATAGATGCTATAAATTTTCGTGCATTGCTGCTCTACCCACCAGGTTTGGAGTTTATCGGGGCATTTTTTGGTTGTCTGTACGCTGGAGTAGTGGCTGTCCCTGCCTATCCCCCCCGTCCTAACCAGTCTCTATCCCGTCTGCAAGCGATCGTAGCAGATGCACAAGCGACTATAGCGCTCACCACTACAACTGTCTTGTCGAATGTAGAGCGACGATTCGCTGAGTTTCCGAATCTACAGGCTCTCCACTGGCTGGCAACCAACAACATCAACAGCGATTTGGCACAAGAATGGCAAAAACCACTACTAGATAGCAATACGCTGGCATTACTTCAGTACACTTCTGGCTCTACAGGCACTCCGAAAGGAGTGATGCTCAACCACGGAAACTTGCTACACAACTCGGCTCTGATCCATGAGTGTTTTCAGGACACACCCGACAGCATGGGTGTGAGCTGGCTACCTGTATACCATGACATGGGACTGATTGGAGGTGTACTACAGCCCCTCTATGTCGGTGCTAAGATGACGCTCATGTCACCAGTTGACTTTTTGCAAAGCCCAGTCAGGTGGCTTAATGCAATTTCCCGCTACAAAGCTACCACTAGCGGCGGTCCTAATTTTGCTTACGACCTATGCGTTCGCAGGATCACGGATGAACAGAAGGCGACTCTTGACTTGAGTAGCTGGGAAGTCGCTTTCAACGGAGCCGAACCCATTCGTGCCGAGACATTAGAGAGGTTCGCTGTTGCTTTTGAACCCTGTGGTTTCCGAAAAAGCGCTTTTTATCCCTGCTACGGGATGGCAGAAACCACCCTGATTGTTTCTGGTGGATTAAAGGCAACTCAACCAGCAATCAAAATCATCCAGGGAGATCCGCTGGAACAAAACCAGGTGGTTCCAGCTTTCAAACAAAAGGATGGAACCCGCACACTGGTTAGCTGTGGACAAACTAGGTTGGATCAACGGATTGTTATTGCCCATCCTGAGACTTTGACCCGTTGTTTACCTGATGAAGTCGGTGAGATTTTGGTGTCAGGTGGCAGCGTAGCTCAAGGGTACTGGAACCGTCCTGAAGAAACAGAGCATACTTTCAAAGCTTACTTAGCAGATAATGGAAACGGACCATTTCTGCGTACAGGAGACTTGGGATTCTTGCAGGATGGTGAGATGTTCATCACGGGTCGGATCAAAGACTTAATCATTATCAGAGGTCGCAATCACTATCCCCAAGATATTGAACTTACTGTGGAACAGAGCCATCCGGCACTACGAATAAGTCACGGAGCAGCGTTTTCAGTCGATATGGATAGTATTGAGCGACTGGTGATTGCACAAGAGGTAGAGCGTAGTTACCTGCGGAATCTGAATGTCAATGAAATTGTCACGGCGATGTGCCAAGCGGTGGCGCAACAGCACGAAATCCAAGTTTATGCCATCTTGCTACTCAAAACTGGGAGCATACCGAAAACCTCTAGTGGCAAGATTCAGCGTTATGCTTGCCGAACAGGTTTTCTCAATAACAGCTTAGATGTAGTTTCAGACTGGATCGCGAACCCTCGAATGAAAGCAAAGTTTCGGGATCTGCAAGAAGAAGTAGAACTTCTAGAGCAGCAACTACTGCAACCTCACAAATCGCCACCATCTTTATCAGGCAGAAATGATGCTGATGAACAAACGAGTTGCCAAAAGATATTTCAGCAAGCGTCAGCCATTCAAGATTGGTTAGTTTCTAAAATTACTGAGTATCTGAAAGTTAATTCTCATGAGATAGATGTCCATAACATAGATGTTCGCAAGCCCTTAAACAATTACGGTCTGGATTCCGTAGCAGTAATGGATATTTCCTACCAGTTAGAGAATTGGCTTGGGTGCAGAATGTCTCCTACTGTCTTGTACGAGCACCCAACGATTGAAGAGCTTGCCCAACATTTAGAATCTATGCAAACCGAAGATATTATCGCCAAGGTTGATCAACTTTCAGATCGGGAAGTCGATTTATTACTCAACAAATTCTTGCATCAAGGAAGTCAGCAATGAGTTATATCAATAAAAATATATCTGTTTTCTCAACCGAGGAAAAGCGTGTACTTCTGAAGCAGTTACTTATTCAAAAAGTTAGCAATCAACAAAGCTGTAATACTCAGAGCCTGAAAGCTTTATTTTGCGATTTGTTAGGGAAGAATACTGACGATATTCCGCATGAATATTATAACTTTCACCTATACCCGGAGTACCTAAAACTGCGACAGCAAATGCAGGATATGGAAGTTAGTGGTGCCGTCAACCCATATTTCACAATGCATGAAGGGTTAAACAACGACACGACAATCATTGGCGATCGGCAATTTATCAATTACTCTAGCTACAACTATTTAGGGATGTCCGGCGACCCAGTAGTGTCTCAGGCTGCGAAGGAAGCTATTGACCGATTTGGTACATCTGTATCAGCAAGTCGCATTGCATCAGGAGAAAGACCGTTGCACCGGGAGTTGGAAAGAGAACTTTCTGACTTTATTGGAACGGAGGACTGCATTGTTTATATAGGAGGTCATCCAACGAATGTCACAACCATTGGTCATTTATTTGGGCAAGACGATCTCATTCTGCATGACGCATTCATTCATAACAGTGCATTAGAGGGCTGTAAGTTGTCTGGAGCAAAACGACTTTCTTTCCCACACAATGACTGGCAGGCACTCGACGAAATACTCAGCAACCAGCGTCACCGCTACAAACGGGTGCTTATCGTCATCGAAGGGGTCTACAGCATGGACGGCGACATTCCCAACCTGCCGAAATTCATTGAGGTTAAGAAACGCCATAAGGTCTTCTTAATGGTGGATGAAGCCCACTCCATAGGTGTACTAGGAAAGCACGGTCGCGGTATCGGGGAGTATTTTGGCATCGATCCCACTGATGTAGACCTGTGGATGGGTACTCTTAGCAAGTCGTTTGCTAGCTGCGGCGGCTACATAGCAGGCTGCAAAGCTTTGGTCGAATATCTTAAATACACTGCCCCAGGCTTTGTCTACAGCGTCGGTATTTCACCATCAAATGCAGCAGCAGCGCTAGCAGCTATCCGGATTCTCAAGGCAGAGCCAGAGCGAGTCACACATCTGTATGAGCGCTCAAAGCTCTTCCTAGAACTTTCTCGCAAACAAGGACTAGATACAGGCATGAGCCAGAACACCCCTGTCGTGCCAGTCATTGTGGGCAATTCCTTACACTGCATACAACTGTCGCAAGCGCTCTTCAAGCGTGGTATTAATGTCCGACCGATAATTTATCCAGCTGTTCCAGATAAAGCAGCCCGCCTGCGCTTCTTCATAGCTTCTACTCATAATGAAGATCAAATCCGCTTCACTGTGAGTACAACTGCCGAAGAGTTAGCGAAAATTCAAGCTTCTCAATTTATGAAAGTCAGTTAATTCATTGACTAACTAGCCATTAGTCAGTATGGGCACGTATCTATACATTAGTCATTAATTTTTGAGGTGAATCAATGAAGTCAGCATTAAAATTGCCACAACTGATTTATAGAACAGCCATGCTCAAGCTGAGTAATATTAATTCAGACCCAACGGCTGATTACAATGTAGCCGCTGCGTCCTACGATGCCTATTACTCAAAATATCTTGGGAAAGGGGCATTAGGAATGTTGGAAAAACTCTCAATTAAGTCAGGTCAACATATCTTAGATTTAGCTTGTGGGACAGGGTTCTTCACTCATCGGTTAGCTGAGAAAGTTGGAAAACATGGAAAAGTGGTTGCAGTAGACCTCTCTCCTGGTATGCTGCAATGCAATCAAGAGAATGCTACATCCCAAGGTATTTCAAATATTAACTTTGTGCAATCTGACGCTCTCTCTTTTCTGTCGAGACTTTCAGATAATTCCGTAGATGGGATTGTTTGTGGTTGGGGAATTTGCTATATGGAACACAGAAAGTTCCTCCAGGAAATAGAAAGAGTAGTAAAACCAGGAGGCTTTATTGGGTTGATTGAAAATAGGGCTTGCTCACTAAAAGCTATTTCTGATCTATTTACAAAGGTTCTGATGGATTACCCAAATGCCATGATAAAAAATATGGTCATTCATCTGCCAAAAGATAAGAATTATTTGGTAAAAACTTTTTGCAAAAGTAGCTTTAAAGTCCAAGAAGCCTGGGATGGAGAAGTCACTGTTCCTTGTGAAGACGGTAATGCAGTGGCTGAATATATGATTAAGTCAGGTACTTCTGCGGGCTTTTTAGATGCTTTGGACAAGAATTTACTACCTCAAGTTATGCAAAATTTTGTCCGTTATGCAGATGAAAGTTTTGCCAAGGGACAAGAAGTTCCGGTAATACATGAGTTCTCTGCTCTTGTCGCCACCAAAGAATAATCATTATTAATTACTAATAGTTACTTGTTTTTAGGAACGAGTAGCTATTAACAATACTTTGCCCGATTTTACCTATTGCGAACAAATTTACAGGCGACATCCAATGAGTTGGCTTTTTTTATTCTTGGCAATAATTTCAGAAGTGACAGGCACTACTTGCATGAAATTATCAGCAGGCTTTACTCAATTATTGCCTTCAGTGTCAATGGTCATCTTTTATGGTATCAGTCTTACTTCTTTGACGTTTGCCATTAAAAAGATTGATGTCAGCGTTGCTTATGCAATCTGGTCTGGTCTGGGGACAGTTCTGATAGCAACCATAGGTATTTTGTGGTTTAAGGAGCCAGCTAATGCATTGAAAATAATATCGATAGGGCTGGTGATTATCGGAGTAATTGGTTTAAACATCAGTGGTGGAGGTCATTAGTTATTAGTAAGAAACGACTGATGCCTTTTATCATTAACAATGCACTTAATTAGCCAGAGTAAACGCATCTAGTTCCCAACCTTGCAGGAGGAGCAGTGGCTTCTACAGAGCGTATAGTAAAACATATTAACTTTCTGGACGGCTTGCGTGCGATCGCTGCTCTGTTTGTACTATTCAGTCATACATGGTATCAAATATGGCCAGCTGTATTCCCCCCCTTTGGGTATGGTCATAGACCTACTGGATTGATACTGATCCTCACTAGCTGGCTTTATTACGGACACTTTGCTGTAGTTGTATTCATCGTTTTATCAGGCTTTTGCCTGATGCTACCTGTTATTCAAAACAATGGTATTTTGCGTGGTGGGACACTGCAATTTTTCAAAAGGCGAGCTCGGCGTATTCTGCCTCCCTACTACTGTGCTCTATTGTTTTCGCTATTGCTCATCTGGCTTTTTATTGGTTTGAAGACGGGGACACAGTGGGATATAAGCATACCAGTAACGCTGAGTGGATTGATTGCACATATTTCAATGTTCCAAGATTTTGTGACCACGACCGAAATTAACTATGTTTTCTGGTCTATCGCCCTTGAATCACACCTATATCTTTGCTTTCCCCTTCTCGTACTTAGCTGGCAGCGCTTTGGCAGCATTAAGACCACACTTGGAATCGGCTTATTTACTTACACTACTATTATTCTGCTGGAAATCGCGCAGGTAAAAGAAATACCCCCACAATTTTTAGGTTTGTGTTTCTATTTTGTGTTGGGAATGCTTGGTGCAACCATCGTCTTTTCCCAAGATCAGCTTTGGGAATTAGTGCGTAAGCATTTTCCCTGGCACTTCGTTGTAGCTGGTTTAATTCTGACGATTATCTTTTTCTGCTATGTCTGGGGATTCGATATAGCAGAAGAGCGTTTTGCCTTTTTAGATACTATGAGTGCATTAGGTACGTTATTTTTGCTTGTAGCTGCCTCACGTCCTGGAGCGAACAAAGTTCGCAATTTTCTAGGTTCGAGTCCGCTTGTCTTTATTGGTACCTTCTCGTACAGCCTGTATCTAATTCATGCACCTCTACTACAAATTGTCTGGCAGTATGTTCTGCATCCATTGCATCTAGGAAAAGTCTTTGAGTTTGTTTTACTTCTGTTTGTAGGCACACCACTGATTCTTGGTGCAGCATATATCTTCTTTTTTTATTGCGAGCGGCCATTCTTAAATACACGCCGAGTGTCAGCATCGAAAGTAACAAACAACAGAAAAAGGGGCTGAAAAAAATTTTTAAATAGTTTTAATCACACCTTAGGTGATACAAAAATGCTCAATTTGTTTTTGGGAAAAGTATCAAAAGTAGTCGTGACAGCAAGGTAGTATTCATATACGCCAAAATATTAAAAAATCTACTCCTCTGAAATTCCCGTTCCCTAAATTCTGAAAAACCAATAGAAGGTGGACAAACAAACACAGAAAAGAAAAATGGCAGACCAGTTATTATCAAAACCTAATAAATGCTGGGTTATTGGTTTATCAATTCTTGCAGGTTTAGCCCGAATTGGCATCTCTGTCTACATTCTGCAAAATTACCAACTCAATTTTCAGAGCCGTAGCTCCTTAACACAGACACCTGCAAGTGCTTCGGCTGTCACTACTATTGCTGGTTTGGGACGTTTGGAACCTCAAGGAGAAGTCATTCATTTGTCCGCTGCACCTTCCTCTGAAGGTGGTGTCAAAGTAGCCCAATTGCTTGTGAAGGAAGGCGATCAAGTTCAGCCTCAGCAGGTTATTGCCATTTTAGAAAACCGCGATCGCTTGCTAGCTGTTAGGGAACAGGCGAAAAAACAAGTTAAAGTCGCCCAAGCCAATTTAGCCAAGGTAAAAGCTGGGGCGAAGGTGGGAGAAATCATCGCTGGGCAAGCTACAATTGCTCGCTTACAAGCTCAGTTGCGTGGGCAAATTGCAACTGTGCAAGCTACAATTGCTCGCCTACAAGCTCAGTTGCAAGGAGAAAAGAAAGTTCAACAAGCTAAAATTTCTCGTCTAGAGGCTCAGTTACGTAATGCTCAGACAGAGTTTGAACGCTACCAGATGCTATACCAACAAGGTGCGGTTGAAGCCTCAAAATTTGACAGCAAGCGCCTGGAGGTAGAAACTGCCAAAGATCAGTTGAAGGAGGCAAAAGCTGCTCAAAAGCAGACTTTGGAAACTTTGCTTCAACAGATTAACGAGACTGAAGCCACTCAGAAGCAGACCTCGGAAACTTTGCTTCAACAGATTAACGAAGCAAAAGCGACCTTGAACCAGATTACGGAAATACGTCCAACTGATTTGCTGTCTGCTGAAGCTGAAGTTGAAAGTGCGATCGCAGCCTTAAAAAAGTCTGAAGCAGACTTGGCTTTAGCCTATGTGCGATCGCCCTCTTCTAGTCAGATTTTGAAAATTAATGCTCGACCTGGAGAAATTGTCACAGAGCAAGGAATTGCCGATCTTGGTCAAACGAATCAAATGTATGTGGTAGCAGAAGTCTATGAAACTGATATTAGTAAAGTACGAATTGGGCAACGCGCCACTGTTACAAGTTTTGCATTTGCCGAGCAATTACGGGGAACCGTGGTTCAGATTAGCTCGCAAATTGAGAAAAAAAGTATTCTTGATACCGACCCAACCGCAGATTTGGATGCAAGAGTAGTCAAAGTCAAAATCCGCCTCGATCCAGTAGATAGCAAAAAAGTGGCAGGTTTAACGAATTTACAAGTAGAGGCGGTGATTAATATTTCACCTTCTCATCAAAAATAACTGGACATTCAACAAATTTCAATAAAATTCGACTATGTTTGTTAAAATTCCTCTAGCTTGGTTACAACTAACTCGCAAAAAAAGTCGCCTTCTGGCGGCAATGGCAGGCATTGCATTTGCAGACGTTCTCATGTTTATGCAATTGGGTTTCCAGGATGCTCTATATGAAAGCAACACTCAGCTGCATAAGAGTCTACAAGGCGATTTATTTTTAATTAATCCCCAATCTGAAACGATTGCCTATATGGAAAGCTTTTCTCGACGCCGATTGTACCAAGCACGAGGCTTTGATAGTGTTGAGTCTGTCAATTCTTTTTATGTCGATTTTATTAGATTTAAAAATCCCGAAACTCGTCGCAATCGAACAATCTTATTTTTAGGATTTAATCCAAATGAACAGGTTTTGAAATTACCTGGCATCCCAGAAAATCTCAATAAAATTAAGCTGCCTGATGTAGTTTTACTTGACAGTGCATCGCGTCCTGAGTTTGGCACAATGGCAATTGCTGAAAAACTTAAACAAGGTCAAATTGTTTCTACTGAGATGGGCGGTCATAAAATTAAAGTGGGAGGATTATTCAAATTAGGTAACTCTTTTGCTGCTGATGGAAATTTAATTGCCAGTGACTTGACATTCTTGCGAATATTCAAATTTAAAAACCGCAATCCCGAACAAATAGATATAGGTTTAATAACTCTGAAACCTGGGGCTGATACTCAAAGAGTCAAAGCAAATTTAGTGGCTAACTTACCCCAGGACGTTAGAGTACTTACCAAGCAAGAATTCGTGGACTTTGAGCAAGAACATTGGTCTAGCAGTACGCCCATTGGTTTTATCTTTAGCCTGGGTGTCATGATGGGATTTCTAGTCGGTGCGGTTATTGTATATCAAATACTTTATACTGGTGTTTCCGATCACCTAGCGGAGTATGCAACGCTGAAGGCGATGGGATACGCAGATCGTTACTTTCTAGGTGTAGTTTTACAAGAAGCTTTGATTTTAGCTGTTTTAGGCTATACACCAGGTTTTACTTTATCTATTTTCTTGTATTATTTTGCACAAAATGCCACATTATTACCTATTGCCATGAATGTTTATCGGGCTTCTGGAGTACTAATATCGACAATTGTTATGTGCTCTATTGCTAGTGCGTTTGCAATAGTTAAACTACGTTCTGCCGATCCATCTGATATTTTCTAATTTTCTTGTCATTACCTTGTTAATCTAATATCAAAATCATTGGCTCTTGATGTTGAAAATATGGTTGTATTGGCAATAAGTTTGAATAAAATATACTGTCATGCATTTTATTCACTACTTTTTCTTGATATGATGTATTTTTGATAAGTTATTTATCATGGTAAAACAGCCTTCCTCATAATATTAAAAGGGGGATTAAACTATGAAAAAGCTCAAGATGTTTTTTTTAATTACTGATATTGGCTTTCTTTTATATTGGATAATAACCTTACTTCATTTGATTCCTGATAGATATTTATTTAATGATTATACAAATCCTATATTAGTTGCTTGGAATTTTTCGTTTTTGCCTTTAGATTTGTTAATATCATTTACAGGATTGTTAAGCTTATTTCTTTACCAACAAGGTAAAATAATTTGGATAAAATTTGCGTTAACATCATTAATACTGACGTTTTGCTCAGGTCTGCAAGCAATTGCCTTTTGGACGCTAAGATTGGATTTTGACTTAACGTGGTGGCTCCCTAATTTATTTTTACTTATATACCCGATGTTTTTTATTCCTCGGATTATCTCAAATAGGGATTGAGCCGAGAAATGATTGTTTATGGGCAAGCTTTCTGATAGCCTTAACCCTAGATCATCAAGACAACATATTGACATCTCCCCCGGCTAGAAGCACGGGGGATTCTAATCCGATAAAGCCTCAAACCTGGATTAAATAATTCGTAATTCGTAATTCGTAATTCGTAATTAAGTTTTGTGAAAGCGACGCGCAAAGCGAGTCTGCGATAGCGCAGCGTTAGCGAGTACTCGAGCGTCGCGTCCGGGGATTTAGACCCCGACCCAAAACTTGCCGGTTATTGAACCGGGGGACTTAAACCCACGGAGTTTGTTAAATCAAAGTCTCAGAATTTGGCTTTGATTATTGTTTTCCAAGAGTGACAAAACAGGTTATGTGTCAATACAGTTCAGTTAAGGATAATCGTAGGTTGGGTGGAACGAAGTGAAACCCAACAAACCCGCGAAAATGTTGGATTTCGTTCCTCCACCCAACCTACGCATCTGAGGGGTTTTTGGCGCTAACTGAACCGTATTGGGTTATGTGTTAATCATACCCTCTTGGAAAACTGCATTTAAATAATACAATGTCTCCGACAAAGGAATTCCCTGTTCGCGCTCCAATGTCAACGCCAGTTCTCCAGCAGTTACATTTTTTCCAAATGCACTTTCTAGAACTTTTTGAAGTTGTGGTGTGTCAGAAAAACAGTGCTTAACTGAGGGAGATAACAAATAGAAATCATCCTCAAGCCTTTCAGATTCCAAGTCAGGTCGAAAGCTGATCGGGTCTTGCAAACCCAATGTCATTGGCATATGATTTTTAATCATTTGCTTGAGAATCGTATGCAGTTCAGAAGCCGTATTAAAGGTGGCTTGGTCATAAATGCGATAGCCTAACGGCCATGTTTCATCAGCATTACACGGACTAATCAGCTTAACGCTCAAGTCTACCATATTTAATAAAAAGCCAGAAACACAAGCAATTGTGTTACCAATCTGAGCATCAGCAGTAGAAGAAAATTGCTCAGATGCTTTCATCCGCTTACTAAAACGCTCCTCACGCGCTCTCCCTGCAAATGCTTTCCCGCCCGAAGCCTCATCATTCTGACAGATAAGCTCCACAGACATCAATTCTTCAGCACTAAATTCCTGATGAACTCTATCAAAGTCTTTTAAAGTCAGCAGGGAGAAACGTTCGACATCGCCATTTTTTTCTTTAGACAACTTTAAAAGATTCTTAGTTCGTTCCAGATTCCTCATTGCCGATGCTGTGGTAGTCTGGGGAAACTTACCTAAAATCGCGTGAAAGTCAATGAGGAATTGCTCGTAATCTGGGTTATCCAGAGGATCGGTTGCCCAATAACAAAATCCTTCACTTGCTCCTGAACCAATAACTTTTTTCAGGACTTCTAACACCTCACGCCAAAGCCGAGCATTGTCTGAACTGTAATAGAATATACCTTCTAGACGTTGCGCGGCTACTCCACAAAACCAGCATCCCACCGAACAGCCCTTGGAAAGCTCAATGGCAAAAGGCGCATGAACAATACTATCTCCTTTTTCAAAACCAAACTCGCTAAATGTACGGCGGATTTGGCGTTTTCGCCATGCTCTCAATCGTGGCTCAATGGGAACCGCTTGTTCGCGTATTTTCTCTCGGTATTGCAGACACTCACTGATATATGCATCGTATTGTCTGACTTTGAGAGGAATTGCGGCATCAGGATGATAATTTTCGAGAAACTCCATATCCCATAACAGCCTCATTTCCTCTGGATCTATATCCAGCTTGTATTGGCGTGTCACACCATAGGGATCTAAAGGCAGAGTTTCTCGGAATTGGCGGTCAGCTGACCATCTTTCCATAAACCGCTTGATAGCAGCTATAGTTGCAATATAGTCTCGATCGAGATTCTTCTGGTCACCCAATAAAAGTTTTATTTCTCCTGTTTTTAATCCCTCTTCGATAGATATTGTTGTCATCTTCCAATCAAGCTTTTCTGTCACTTGCATATTTAATTGACAAGATAGTTTTTATTCACATGATGTTTCAGAAGTTCAAAATCGGAAGTTGCAAGTAAAGATCATTTTTAACTTCCGACTTGCGACTTACTACTTCCAACTTAATTTGGTAACTTAATCAGGGCTTACGCACGGACTACATATTCCCGTCATTGTGACGTTAGGAAGCAATCTCAGAGTCTTGTTCAAACCTGACAAGTGCGTAAGTCCTATTAATAATAGCTACCCTTTGATTAGAGTTTTTGTTTTTGCTAGTACTGCTGCAACTACAGATACCAAGACTTGCTTATTCACTAATACTTGCGAATTTACAACTGACTTAATTTTTGGTGCTCCCCCTTGGATTAATTGCGTTTCTTCTAAACTGAGTTCATTAGTAAGAATGGGCAAAACAATATATTGAAAGTTATCTGTATTCTGAACAATAACTATCTCTTGCTCAGGTTGTAGTGCTAGAGAATGTTGTATAAATCCAATTATTTCATGCCATTCATCAGGAGAATAATCTGCTGATATGGTTAAATATTGGCGTTTTGGAGTATTTTCTACTACCTGAATTTTCACATCTTCAGAAATATCATTTACACCAGCTGCTTGCAAAATCTTTTTTGGGTCATCAATGAAGCTAGCTTTATATGCTGAATCATGCCAAATCTTGGCGATTAGATTTGCAATAATCAGCCGATTTTCGTCACTATTATACCAGTAAGACATTTTTTACAAATTGATAAACTGTGATGAACAAATATCAGCTTATTACTAAAATCAATAACTGTAAATTCACTATTTTTATCTATTAATAACTATTTTTGTGGAAATAGGTGAGTAAGGATTCAGATCGGGGGGCAATACTGCGTAAGATTTGCTCTGGATGTAGGGGAGCAAAAATGCCTGACTGTACGCCAATGGTACCCCTGAGACGGTGGCTACCGAAACAGATAACTTCTAAAACCTATGCAGGGGTCAGTGGGTATTGACAAGTGTGACATCCTATGGGAAATATTACAGTTATGGGAAAAAACCTGCCTCTTGAGGTAGTCTTGTACTACTAAGTAAGATGTGCTTACCTGTTTCAAATAGAATTATCTTGAGAACAGTAATTTATAATATGGTTCACATCTGTTCGCATTGGATGAAAATCATAAAATTAGCGATCTGCCTAGCTGTACTTAAAACAATTATTATTTCATCAGTAGAACGAACCTTTGCCCAGAGTAAAATCGTCCCTGATAACACACTAGGTTCTGAGAGTTCCAAAGTCATAAATAACTCAGATGGTCTTTCCATAGAAAATATCACCGGTGGAGCGCAACGGGGTATAAATCTTTTCCATAGTTTCCAAGAATTTAACGTTGGTGAAGGACGTGCTGTTTATTTTAGCAATCCTGCGGGAATTGAGAACATTATAGATAGAGTGACAGGGAGCGATCGCTCTGAGATTTTGGGCAAGTTGGGAGTATTAGGCAATGCCAACCTATTTTTGCTCAATCCCAATGGGATTATATTTGGAGCAGGAGCAAGTTTAGATATCAATGGTTCATTTGTAGCCACATCAGCCAATGGAATCAAGTTTGGTGAACAAGGATTGTTCAGTAGCACATCAAAAGAAGTATCACCAGAAGTATCACCATTATTAACCATAAAACCCTCAGCCTTATTTTTTAATCAAATTGGTGCTGGGTCAATAGAAAATAATTCTATTGCATCAGCCGGAGTGAATCGAGTCAATAATCCTGTATTAGGTTTGAGAGTGGCTGATGGACAAAGCCTGCTGTTAGTGGGGGGAAATGTATTAAATGCAGGGCGATTAAATGCTTTAGGTGGACGAGTAGAATTAGGTAGTGTAGCCAGTGTAGGGGAAATAGGATTAAGTATTGATGGTAAAAATCTGGCTTTGAGATTTCCACAGGAAGTAGTGCGGGGTGATATTTCACTGACAAATAGATCTGTTGTAAATGTAGCTGCTGATGGTGGTGGTGCGATCGCACTCCATGCCAAAAATATAGATATTAGTGGAGGTAGTTCTGTATTAGCTGGGATTGCAGCTGGTTTGGGAACACCAGAAACAAGAGCAGGCGATATTAGCTTAAATGCCACACAAGCTATATCCGTCAGTCAATCCAGCAGTATTACCAACCAAGTCGGTCAGAATGCTATGGGTAACAGTGGCAATATTAATATTCAAGCAGGCTCACTAAATTTAACTGATGGAAGTCAGTTAAGTTCCCGAATCTTTGGACAAGGAAATAGTGGGAATATCTCTGTAGATGTGAGTGGTGATATCACATTAGACAGTGAAAACAGCAATAGTCTGACTAGTAGAATTGTCAATCAAGTGCAACCATCGGGAGTTGGAAATAGTGGGGATATTAATATTAAGGCAAATTCCCTAACCTTAACAAAAGGCGGTGCTTTGGCTGCCAATACTTTAGGGAAAGGAAATAGTGGGAATATATCTATAGATGTGCGGGGTGCTATCAAATTGGAGGGTGAAAACAGCAATGGCTTGGTGCTTAATAGTATTCTCAATCAAGTGCTGTCATCGGGAATTGGAGATAGTGGGGATATTAATATTAAGGCAGATTCCCTAACAATCACACCGGGAGGTTATATCAGTGCTACTACCTTTGGACAAGGAAATGGCGGGAATATCTTTGTAGATGTGAGGGGTGCTATTATCGTTGATGGTATAAGTAAGAATGGCTACAATTCTAGTATCAGCAGTCTAGTAGCTTCTTCGGCAGTCGGAAACGGTGGCGATATTAATATTAAGGCAGACTCTCTGACAATGACACACGGTACACCTATAAGTACCCAGGTATTTGGCACGGGAAATGGCGGGAATATCTCTATAAATGTAAGAGGCGCTGTTACATTGGATAGTTTAGACAGCAATGCTCTTAGTGGAATCAGTACGGCGGTAGAAGAGTCGGGAATCGGAAATGCTGGTGACATTAATCTCAAGGCAGATTCCCTAGTCATAAAACCGGGGGGTGTTTTGTTTAGCAGTACCTTTGGAACCGGAAATAGTGGGAATATTTTTCTGGATGTGAAGGGTGCGATCACCTTGGATGGTGGAAATAAAGATGAGTTCACTACTTTCATCGGCTCTCAAGCAACACCGGGGGCAATTGGAAATGGTGGCGACATTAATATTAATGCAGAGTCTTTGACAGTAACACAGGATGCTTTTATTAGTACCGATACTTTTGGACAAGGCAATGGCGGGAATATCAAGATTAACTTAAATACGCCTACTTCTAACTTAACACTTAGCGATGGAGCATCGATCGCAGCTAGTACATTAGGACAAGGAAAAGGTGGAAATATCCAAATAGAGTCCAATGGCTCTGTAAATCTGACTAATGACTCTGAAATTGCCGTCAACAGCTTCGACGAAGGTAATGCCGGGAATTTGAGAATTACCACTGGTTCTCTAACCCTCCAAGATAAATCAGACCTATTGGCAGATACTGTTAGTAGTGAAGGTGGTAATATCCAATTGCAGGTGGGAGGCATACTATTGCTACGGGAAAATAGTAGCATATCTACCACAGCAGGACAATCCGAGCGATTGGAAGATACAGTTACTAATGGAGGTACTAAATTGAAGGTGCGAGACATACTATTGCTAGGCAACAATAGTAGCATCTCCAGCATAATGGAAGAGGCTGGGGGCAGTGGTGGCAATATAGACATAAACACGAAATTTTTAGTCGCTGTCCCTTCCGAAAATAGCGACATTATCGCTAATGCTTTTGCAGGTAAAGGTGGTTTGATCAAAATTACTGCCCAGGGAATTTTTGGGATAGAACAGAGCGATAGCCTCGCTCCATTTAGCGAGATTACTGCCTTTTCTCAAAAAAATCCCCAACTAGATGGCGAGGTAGTAATCAATATTCAAAATGCAGATATCAGAAAACAGTTAGTCCCTTTACCCACAAATTTAGTCGATGTCAGCAACTTAATTAGCCAAAGATGTTCGGCGCGTAGAGTCGCTAGAAATCAACCAGAAAGCCAATTTATTGTCACAGGACGAGGCGGATTACCTCCCCAGCCAGGAGATGCCTTACGGGTTCCAGCGATCGCAGTTGATGAAAGTGCGATCGCATCTGAAAAACAAGAGCAATCTCCAGAAATAACTCCTACCTTAGAGGCAAATAGCTGGAGGTTCGATCGGCAAGGGCGAGTTGTTTTAACTGCCTCTGCAACTTCTGAAGCTTCTAGTTTTGCGACAAACCCCGGTATCTGTCATGCTAATTAGACACATTATTTTGTTGGGTTTGGTCAATGGTATGCTGCTACCATTGGGGGCAATGCTCCTGTGGTGCGGTTTCGCCAACGCTCAGGTAACATCTGATAGCACCCTCAATACAACTGTTAACCCTGTCAATAACCACGATTTTACTATTATCAATGGCAGCGCAGCAGGTAGCAATCTGTTCCATAGTTTTAGTAATTTTTCCATTCCTACGGGCGGATCTGCAACCTTTGATTTAGTCAATACGCCCAATATCTCAACTATTTTCAGTCGCGTGACGGGTGGGAGAGTTTCTAATATTGATGGCTTGATTAAAACTATCAATAGCAAAAATCCTGTGAGCTTATTCTTACTGAATCCCCAAGGGATTATTTTTGGTTCCAATGCAAAACTAAATATTAGTGGTTCGTTTGTTGGTTCTACAGCATCTCAGGTGAAATTTGCAGACGGTTCGGAATTTAGCACAACCAACTCTACTTTCCCTCTTCTGACAATCAGTACCCCTATTGGCTTGCAACTCGGAGCTAATTCGGGAGAGCTTCGTATCCAAGGCTCAGGACATAATATCACAAGAGTTGGACTTTCCCTGCTCAATCGAGGGACTTATAGTACAGGGTTACAGGTTTCTCCTGGCAATACCTTGGCTTTCGTGGGAGGAAAGATTACCCTTGATGGCGGTTTGTTAATTGCTGATTCTGGCCAAATTGATTTGGCAGCTTTGAGCAATGGGAAATGGATGATGAGACAAGGTAATGAATTTTCAACCATCAATTCAACACCTACTACTGAATTTGGGGATATTCAACTTCGCTCTGCGGCCTTAGTAGATGTTAGTGGTGTCATGGCAGGTTCGGTTCAGTTAAGGGGTAAAAATATTGCATTGCGAGACGGCTCGATTATTGTTGGGCAAAATTTGGGCGAACAACCCAGTGGTAATATCCAAATCATTGGCAGTAAATCCTTGGTAATTAGTGGCACAACTCCAGCCGTCTCTAGTCGGATTGCGACTCAATTATTGGGTGCTGGAGGAGGAGGAAATATCAACATTTCTGTGCCTCGCCTGATCCTTGCCGATGGAGGCACTATTGCTTCCCAAACCTTTGGTTCTGCTGAAAGTGGAAATGTAACCATCAATGTTGGAGATTTCATTCAAATGACTGGAACTTCACCTATCGATCCGTCCGATCTCAGCGCCATTACAACTGCAACCTTTAGCACTGGGGGAGCGGGGACTCTGACGGTATCGACTGGCACTTTAACGCTGCGTGAGGGGGCACAGATTACATCGCCGACATTGGGGCTAGGAAATGCAGGCCAGGTGAGAGTGAATGCCACAAATTTGATTGATATTCAGGGGAATTCAAATCCGTTCGTATCAAATAGTGCGATCGTCTCTAACTCTTTTGGACAGGGGAATGCAGGAAAAACGATTGTTAATACCCCCATATTGAAGCTCAGAGACGGAGGCGCAATTATTTCTAGTGGATACTCTAGTGGTAACGCAGGTGATATCACAATCAACGCCAAAGAATCTATTGAAGTTGCTAATTCTAGTGTTTTAAATAATGATCCTTCAGTAATAACATTTCTCAGTAGTCGGATTAGCTCTGATATTGTGACTCCGCCTCGTTTCTTACAAGCTATTTTAGGACTTCCAGCAATTGCAACGGGCAATTCTGGCTCAGTTGTGATTACTACACCTAAGTTAACAGTAACTAATGGTGCCAGTTTGTCTGTCGCAAACACGGGCTTTGGAAAAGGAGATCAAGGTAATGGAGGCGATTTGAGAATTACAGCTGATTCCCTAACTCTCGAAGGAGGAGCGCGTTTATTGGCAGATACAGTTAATAGTGAAGGTGGTAATATTCAATTGCAGGTGCGAGACGTACTAACACTACGTAACAATAGTACTATCTCTACCACAGCAGGACAACAAGGAACTGGAGGCAATGGTGGCAATATTGATATCAATGCAAATTTTATAGTCGCTGTCCCTTCAGAAAATAGCGACATTATCGCTAATGCTTTTGCAGGCAAAGGTGGTTTGATCAAAATTACTGCTCAGGGAATTTTTGGGATAGAAAAGCGCGATCGCCTCGCTCCATTTAGCGAGATCACTGCCTTTTCTCAAAAAAATCCCCAACTAGATGGCGAGGTAGTAATCAATATTCAAAATGCAGATATCAGAAAACAGTTAGTCCCTTTGCCCACAAATTTAGTCGATGTCAGCAACTTAATTAGTCAAAGATGTTCGGCGCGTAGAGTCACTAGAAATCAACCAGAAAGCCAATTTATTGTCACAGGACGAGGCGGATTACCTCCCCAGCCAGGAGATGCCTTACGGGTTCCAGCGATCGCAGTTGATGAAAGTGCGATCGCATCTGAAAAACAAGACCAATCTCCAGAAATAACTCCCATCTTAGAGGCCAATAGTTGGAGCTTCGATCAGCAAGGACAAGTTGTTTTGACTGCCTCTGCAACTTCTGAAGCTTCTAGTTTTGCCACAAAGCCAGTTATCTGTCATGTTAATTAGAAAAACCAAGTTATGCGATCGCCGTACCTTAGTCAAGCTGCTCAAAACAACTGCCCTTGTCTTGTTAGGGATGATTTTATTTATCAACATCCCAGTCCTATTGTCTAAACCAGCAGCAGCCCAAGAACCAGCAACAGAGGCGGCAAAATTAGCAATTGAAGGAAAAAAGCTCTACGAAGCCGGACAGTTTGACGCGGCGGCAAACATCTGGCAAGAGGCAGCTAATGCTTATAAACGAGCAGGTAATGAGGAAGGTAAGACTCAAAATTTAATTAACGTAGCTGAAGCCATGCAAGCCAACGGACTGGATCTCAAAGCTTGCAATCAGATACTACAAGCCTTTAACATTGCCCAGCCTGACTGCCGCCAATTAATCCAAGACAATGAAAAAGATCGCCAGCAAAATGATTGGTTCCCAGCCCTGGAATCGAAACCAAATTCCCTGAATAAAGCCAACGGCTTACGCAGCCTTGGGGATGTTCTCCAAAAACTCGATCGCCCAGATTTGTCAACAAAAGTTTTAGATTTAAGTTTGCAAGTCGCTCGCCAACTACCATCGCCAGCTACTGAGAGCGCTGTTTTGTTAAGCCTGGGTAATGTTCAACGATCTCTCGGTGACAGAATACAGATTCAAGAAGGCAGAATCAATAAACAAAACTCAAGTCCCATAAATTGTGGGGAGCAAGCCAAAGCCGGTGAAGAAACTTCACTTTATCAACAGGCGGCTTCACTGTATCAACAAGCAGCAACTAAATCCATCTCTGCAAATACTTGGGTGCAAGCACAACTCAATCACCTGAGTCTCCTGCTGAAGATGAATCAGCTAGCACAAGCTCAGAGCTTTATACCACAAATTAAATCAAAAGTCAAGGAATTACCTAGCACTCAAACAACAATTTACGCCCGGATTAATTTTGCTGAAAGTCTAGTTTGTCTCAACCACTATTCTTCTCTGAAAAACCTCTCCCCTACAAAAGGAGAGGCTTTGATTGGGGGGTATAATCCTGACTTGAAAGACATTGCCAAAGAGTTGATTGTAGTCCAAGGGCTAGCAAAAAGCTTGGGCGATGGGCGGACCCAATCTTATGCTCTGGGATATCTTAGTTGGCTTTATGAACAAAACCAGCAGTTTTCGGAAGCTCTAGCCCTTACTCAAAAAGCACTTTTTCTGGCTCAAGCCATCCAAGCCACTGACATGGTTTATCAGTGGCAATGGCAATTGGGACATATCCTCAAAGCTCAAGGAGATATCAAAGGAGCGATCGCAGCTTATGATGCAGCTATTGTGAGCTTACAATCTCTTCGTCTTGATACGACTGCAATTAATTCTCAGATCCAGTTTTCCTTTCGAGAACAAGTCGAACCTGTCTATCGGCAGCTAGTTGAGTCACTCTTGCAAACTCAGGGAAATTCTAATTTAAAGAGTAATAATCTGCAAAAAGCTCGGACGACAATTGAATCTTTACAATTAGCAGAACTAGAAAATTTTCTTGGAGAACCCTGCTTAAAATCGAGAGTTGAAATCGATCAAATTGTTGATAAAAGCGATTCAACAGCAGCAGTTATCTATCCAATTATTCTAGAGAATCAATTAGCAATTATTCTCAAGCTACCTCGGCAGGAGGAACTTCGCTATTATGCAACTGCCATATCTCAGAAGCAGATAGAAAGTACTATTGATAAGTTACAACAATCTCTGCCAAATGTTAGCCAGACTACCCAAGTTAAATATCTTTCTCAACAGGTATATAATTGGTTAATTCGTCCTTTAGAAGCAGATTTAAATAGCAACATCGAAACTTTGGTATTTGTCCTAGATGGTTCCTTACGGAATATTCCTATGGCAGCTTTATACGATGGACAACAACAGAAATATTTAGTCGAAAAATATGCGATCGCTCTAGCACCTGGGTTGCAACTTGTCGAGCCAAAACCTCTACGCAGCAGTTCAAAAATTAAGGTTTTAGCTGCTGGTGTCAGCCAAAAACGCCTTGTAGAAGGTCAAGAATTTGCTCCACTAACTAACGTTAAAAAAGAGTTAGCCCGCATTCAGACTGAGATGCCTAATAGTGAAGAACTTCTAGATAGCAAGTTTACCAAAACTAACCTGCAAAATAAACTGCGATCAGCTTCTTTTTCTATAATTCATCTGGCTACTCACAGTCAATTTAGTTCTAACCCTGAAAAAACCTTCATTCTCACTTGGGATCGACTGCTCAATATCGAAGATTTAATTGACCTACTAAAGCAAAAAGACTCAACTGTTTCTAATTCTATCGAATTACTAGTCCTTAGTTCATGCGAAACTGCTACGGGCGATCGGCAAGCATCTTTAGGATTAGCTGGGATTGCTGTTAGGGCGGGAGCAGATAGTACAATAGCAAGTCTATGGTCAATAGACGATTTTTCCACTAGTGAAATTATGAATCAGTTGTACCAAGAATTAAACAAAGGCTCGACTAGAGCCAAGGCACTCCAGCAAGCCCAATTAGCTCTGTTGAAAAAAGAAAAGCGTCCTTATTTTTGGGCAAGTTTCATTTTAGTAGGAAATTGGCTTATGTAGCACCCATTTCAGTCGGGGTTTGTCTTGAGAAATCGCTCCACTTGGGATGCATCCCAAGACCGCGTTTCTCGCTAAATCCCCGTCTGAAATGTCTTTAATTTTGAATTTTGTTAGCGCAGCGTTAGCGAGTCCGCGTTCGCTTTTAGCGTCTCGTAGAGAGCGTCATTTTGAATTTTGAATTGTTAACCCTGGGTTAGTTCTGCCTGGTGCTTTGTGCATCCTGAATCAGCATCACTACAGGTTCTTGAGCAATATCTTGCAAGCCAATAGATTTTAAAAAGTTAATCCAATCAGTTTTCAGATGATTGTTTTGTGAATTAGCACGAAATTGTTCGCCTAAGTTGGTCAGTGCATCATACCAAATATTCTGATCAAAATAGGTTAGGTAATTCTGAGATTTTGGCATCTCTAACTTGAATTCGAGATCCTTTGTCAGAGCAACTCTTTCTATCCAGGCATCAACGAAAAAATATCCTGTTTCTGGTTCTGGTTTTCCACAATATACTGTGAAATACCAATGATATTTTTTACCTGTTTTTAGAGAATATTTCGGAATTGATGGCAGAGTGATGCCGATAATTGCTGCTGTTGGAGGTAGCGTTAAAACTTTTCGGTAAATATCGTCTCCGGCTTCATTTTGTAAAACAAATTCTCCAGAGCGATCGCTGTTTGGTACTTTGGGAGTATAGACCCAAAATGTTGGATGCTCGGAGATGGTTGAAGCTAAAAAAGATGTAGAGTCTTGAAAATCACCAACAGCCTCTTTACCAGGAACTAAGGCGGTAACTGGAATGTTGAGTGCTGGACAATCACTGCGACTAGTTCCTCCTCGACGGCGACCGGTGGGCGCTCCGTTGTCAGGTAAGGTTGGTTTTTGGACTAACTGATTTTGCTGACGGCTAACGGGAGTTGTGACTAAATTGGCAACTTTCGCCTGCATTGGGAAAGCATAACTTGCTAGACTAGCGATCGCTAAAGGCACAATATATCTCAGGCTCATCAATTGAGGAAGTAGTCTCTTCTCAGTCATAGTTCAAAACCTCAAATTTTTGACGTTTCTCAACTTAGATCAGCGAGTCTGTGGAACTAATGAGACAACTGCCACCTGGACAGCTATCAGTGCTAATGCGGCCGGAAGAAGTGGTATCCATCCAGCGTTGATAAATGTGATCCAACAAATACCGAAAAGCAGGGAAAGTGCGATCGCAACTCCGATTCCTCGACGGATGGGAGAATGAATCCACCAAGCAAGAATCCCTCCCAGCAATGACCATCCACAGATCCAAAGTCCTTCTAGCCAACCAGACCACCACCAAATTAAAGGCCGCCCATCGAGAACTGCACTGAGAATCTGGCTAATGGCCTGAGCTTGGACAAACATTCCTGGTACTTCTTGACGATTAGGAAGTGCTGTAGCACTGTAAGAAGTTTTCCACTCATCAGTAGCACTAGTAGCACTAACACCAATAATTACTATGCGATCTTTGACCGAGTTGATTAATTCAGGTGTTACCAAACCCTCTAAAACGTCTCTGAGAGATATCTGCTGGGCAATATCTACAGGAGAGTGCAAAGAACGATAATTAAGCAATACTTGGTATCCAGATGCATCTATGTGTTGATAACCACTGCTATGGTCTGTTAATGGTTTGAACAACACTTTGCCAATCTGTAGTTCCTCATCGCCAGCAACTTTTGACTTAATGCCTTCTTTATCTAGATAGTGGAGTGCCATCTCTAGACTCAAGGCATAAGCTGCGGCACAAGGAGATGTCACCGGAGGGGTTAAATGTAAGAGATGGCGACGGGCAACTTCGTCATCGTCCGCAATAAAATCGCTAAAGCCCAGGCGTGATTTGGGTACTTCTGGAGGGCTAGGAATCCCATCGGGAACACCATCTTTAGGAGAAGGAACTTTACAGGGAGCAAAAAAGCGATTGTCTGAGCGCAGGCGAGTTGCTAAATCGGGATAATCGGAGTTGACGGGAAAATCACGATAGATGTCTATACCTATGGTTCTGGGTTGATATTGCTCTAGTTTTTCTAAAAGTTGCAAGAGTGCCTGATCGGATAAAGACCATCGGATCGGCATTTGCATTCGATTTTGATATTGAATGTCAGCTTCATCAATAGTTACGAGCAGAAGGCGTGGATCTGGTTTTTCTATTGGTCGCAGTGCCATCAGGTGATCGAAAGTCTTTAACTCAAAGGGTTGGAGTAGTCCTACATCTCTGATGGCCATGACGAAAAAGGCGATCGCTAAACTCAAAATAATTACTTTACCAAAATTGCGCCAAGTGTTGCCCAAGCCACTTGCAGCAAAAATCCCCACCCTTGATAATAAGTTTTTTTGCCCTGCACTTAACTCATTAATCTGCATTTCTTGTTCTTGGCTGGCTATAAGTTGCTCTAAAACTCTCTGCGGTTCTAGAGGTCGCTCTTGGGGCAACGGTGTCATCAAATCGTCGATTAAATTTGCCAACCCAACAGAAATTTGAGGTGCTTGCTCTCGCCAAATTAACCGCTCATTTTGAGGATTTTTCGGCAATTCATTAGGATGTACACCTGTCAATAAATTTACCAAAGTCCGCCCTAAAGCGAAAAAATCTGATTGATAAACAGCTTGACCATTCATTTGCTCTGGAGCTGTATATCCCATAGAGTAAACTCTAGTAACGTCACCTCCTGGGAGTTTTTCTACATAAGTCATCGTTACCTGTCTCGCCGCCCCAAAGTCAATCAATATCAGTTTTCCATCAGGACGAAGCATGATATTAGATGGTTTAATATCTCGATGCAAAACTTGTTCTTGATGAAATCCTTCTAATAGTTTGACAAGCTGTAGTAACCAATCAATTGCCAACTTCTCAGATAATACTCCATTTTGTTCTAACCAATGAGCAAGATTTTGCCCCGGAATTTTCTCCATTACCAAGCAGTGCAATTTTTCTGATCTGTCTTTGGGAGAAAAACAGAAGTAAGTATCGACTTGAGGAACTCCTAGATGTTCCAACTGCCTGGGAATTCTCGCTTCTTGCTCAAATAGTTCCACCAACCGCCGGCGATTGCTGGTCAAAACTTTCAGAACCTTTGTTGTTCCTAAGTTATCTATTTCAAATATTTCTGTGTAGTGATTTTTATTTAATTCTCGTAAGGGCTTAATTACCCGATATCGCTCGTTAATAATTAAACTAGAGCCACAGTTCTGGCAAGACTCTCGATCGTCAGGATTTTTGCGATGAAGACACCAGGGGTTGATACAGTAGCTCATGTTTCAACTTTTTAGATTTGTCAGGAGGGATTAACTGTTATCGATAGCTGAGATCGCCCAGATCCAATTTTATTTCTAAAAGTAGACTTTCAATATTACTTTTAGCATATCCGACAACTAGGGAAGTTTTTCCTTGTAATAATGAGAGAATTTTGGTTAGCAGTTCCGAAATCACATTTTCATCCTTGAGGATTTTACATAATTGGTTCTTGATTGGTTTAAGTATTAACCGGACTTGCATTTCTTGGATAGCTTCATTTTCTTGTGTCCTTTTAACCAAAACTAGAGTTCTCAAAAGTTCAATTTTCTCAATTTTGTGATTTCTGCCGAATTCCTGAATTTCTGCACAAATCCGCTCACAGATTTGGTTGATGACGTATTGGGAAACTACAGGCTGCTGAAGTGAGAATATCACTTCTTCTTGGACAATAGTTCTTTCAATCAGCGATCGCCTCAAAAGCGATTCCAATGCCTCGATTAATTCTGATTGAGCCACCGGTGCTAAGATATCTGCACGCAATTGTGATAAGGAAATTGGTTGGCACTCAATGGCCAGCCAGTAGAGAATTTCTTGCTCTAGAGCCGATATACACTCAAACTGCTCGTCTAAAATATCGTTTAGCTCCCCAAAAACAATAGTCTCCTGTTTCAGAAAAGCAGAAACTTTCCCACCAAACAATTCTTGAATCGTACTCGCAACAATTTTCAAAGCTAAGGGATTACCTCTATAAAGTTGAATCAAGTCTTCCCAACTTTCTCTATCTAACAAGTTCTTATCTTTGAGGATTTCCTGAGCTTGGGAATCCAACCCCTTCAGATATAGAGAGTGAACCGGACGAGTTTCTCCTTCCATCAGCACGATTTCTCTGGGTTTCTCACGAGCTATCCACATCAAGCAACTGCGATGAGACTCTTGCCCTAATCGTCTTAAGAACTTGCCATAGGTTTGATATCCTTCTCGATAATGTCCAGAAACATGACTATTTTGCTGAATTACCGTTGTTGTATCTAGAACGATTAGACATCGGTGTTGGCGTAAAAGACCGATGAAATCAGAGATTTGAGTTTCAATGTCTTCTTCTCTGAAATAATTTTTTGACTGGGGAGAAAGAAATTGTGTCAGTTCAGCCACTAGTTTGCTGACTGATGGAGCGCTCCGTAAATCTCGCCAAATCACAAACTCAAATTGATCGTGTATTTGTTGAATGCATTGTACGGCGAGACTTGTTTTGCCAATTCCCCCCATCCCAACAACTGCTACCAATTGACAGCTATCATTTACGAGCCATTTATTTAACATGGCTAGTTCTTGAGTCCGTCCGTAGAAAATATTTATTTCTGGTACTTCACCCCAATCTTGGCTTCTTAGCTCATCGCTGTTCCCCTTGGGTTGTCTTCCATCTATATTGATGTTTGCTGCTGATAAAGAATTCACCGATTCAGGGGAAGGTAATATTTTCTCTAAGTGCCCCTCCCATTGCCGCTCAATGATAAATCGAAAATTCGTTTTACTGATGTTCTCTCCCAGAGCTTCTGACAATAATTTCCAAAGCTTGGGGGCAGCTACTTGTTTGATGTAATTTAGGCTGTACTGACAAGTTTCGGCAATCTGCTCGTAAGTTTTAGCTTGCCAAGTTCCTCGCAGTACAATAGCCTCCACATCTCTCAAATGCTGACCTGTGTTGGTAAAAACGACATTATCTATAGTTTTTATAACTTCTTCTAAATTCATGGACTTTTAAGAGTGTATATAATTTACTTTTATATTAACAAAGTTAATATTGCGTTACTACAGAGAATCGGTAATTATATGCTACCACCAGAGAACTGTACCGACAACAATTTTTTCGTCTACTCAGGTAAGTTTATTTATGGCTGACTGGAGTTTGTCGGATAGATATCTGCAAAAGCCGCTCTCAGACTACTTTACTCTCATCTAAATCAGACGCGATCGCTCCCTGTCTATCGGCTAAATTGAGTTATAATTCCAGCCTTATGATACCAAAAAATATATTTCAATTCCTAGATGTGATTTTTTTAAATATTAACTAAAGTTAATCTTTAGTTAATCTTGATCCATTAACCTAATTTTGTCCAGTTAAGTTAACTAAGTTATGCTTAACGTTAACTAAGTAATAAGCATCTTGTAACTGTGTTCATATTTCTACAAGGATGATTTTGGGCAAAATTCCCGCCTTCCCAGTGGAATTACCCCCCTTAATCGCCCCTTATAAAGGGGGGGAAACAGAAAATCTAGTTCCCTCCCCTGGAGGGTTAGGGTGGGGTAAAACCCAGATTTGTAAGCTACTTCAGACTTGTCACCGTAGCCTTGCTCTTAGTGGATTATCTCACAAGGGCAGAGAACCGCTATATCTGCTAACAGCACTGTTTCGATGATATGCTGCTAGACCGAATGGCACTAAGAAAAGCCTAAAGGCTTGTGTAGCCTCGTTCCCAGCCTCCAGGCTGGGAACGGATTCAAAAGAGGCTCTGCCTCTGGTCAAGAAAGAGGAGGCCAAGCCTCCAGAAATGGTTTCCTAACCTCCAGGCTGGGAACCAGTCAGGGTAAGGCTGTATCTTAACTTAGTGCCATTCCTGCTATACCCATCTTTGCTTCAATCAAACTTTCATTGCAGGAATTAAAAAGATGGTTTTTAATAATCTGCTGTTAGATTCTCGCTCTTTTACAAAGAAGCAAATAAAAGAAGAGGATTTACAGTTAACTAAGTCCTTGATGAACTGTGTAGCAGAAGCCATTTTCCTAGTAGGCTCGGATGGAAAGATTCTGTCTTTTAATAATGCAGCCTGTTCTGTATTTGGGTATTCTGGTGAAGAATTTCTCTCGATGACTGTGGAGGACTTAAACCCAAACTTTGATTGCATTCACTGTACTCTTCCCCAATATAAAGAAGTTAAAATACTAACCAAAAATGGTGAAGAATGCTGGCTAGACTATTCGGTGAAAGTGATAGATTTTGCAGGAAATCCAGCCAAATTATTAACAGCAGTAGATATTACCAAATACAAGCAAGCAGAACAGAGAATTAAACAAATTCTAGAACGAGAAAAAGAACTAGGAGAGAGCAGAGTGCAACTTGTATCGATGGTTTCCCATGAGTTGCGCGTTCCCATCAATGTCATTTCATACTGCACTAACTTACTAAAGCGTCATAGCGATGACTGGAGTAAGGGCAAAATACAGGAGTATGTGAATCGGCTGCAAAAAGGAGTCGAAATGCTCAGTTTGTTAATCGATGAAGTTTTAATCATCGGTAAAGCAGAATCAGGAAAATTAAAATTTGAGCCAAAACCACTTGATTTGCTGCAATTTTGCCGTAACCTATTGGCAGAATTATATCCGAATGAAAGTTACCAGAAGTTGATAAATTTCTGCTGTGAAAGCGATTGTTCATCAGTTAGCGTGGATAAAATAATGCTTCAGATTATTCTGACAAATTTGCTTGAAAATGCGATTAAATATTCTCCTTCTGGTAACATTGTCGATTTCATAGTTTCCTGCCAAGGCGGAAAAGTTATTTTTCAGATTAAAGATCGAGGTATTGGCATTACTGCTGCCGATCAAGAAAGATTGTTTGAACCATTTTATCGGGGTAAGAATGTCGATAACTTACCAGGTAATGGCTTGGGATTAGCCATTGTGAAAAACCTTGTGGATATCCACGGTGGTCAAATTACAGTCAAAAGTCAAGTTGGTGTAGGGACTGAGTTTGCTATCGCCCTCCCCTTACAAAATTAACAATCCAAAAGCACCTGCAACCGAGAAAGTGAGGAAAATATGATTAAAGTATTAGTCATCGAAGATGAGCAACTAACCAGAGAAATCTTGATAGATTCCTTGCAAATAGAAGGATTTGAAACAATCAGTGCCAAAAACGGTCGGATTGGTGTCCAAAAAGCACATGAACATCTGCCTAATTTAGTGATCTGCGACGTGATGATGCCAGAACTAGATGGTTATGGAGTTCTAAAGACACTACACCAAAATCCCACCACGGCCATTATTCCCTTTATTTTCCTGACTGGGAAAAGTACCCAAGCAGAGGTTCGCCAAGGTATGGCACTAGGGGCGAATGACTATCTGATCAAGCCTTTTACTCCAGAAGAATTACTAGGAGCAATCGCAGCTCAACTGAAAAAACAGGCAATTATCAAACAATGGTTTGCCTTTGAATCTGGGCGCGTCTTGGAGTTGTCAGCCGATGAAACTGATGAATTCACCAATTTTTCTGCGCTTTTTGGTTCTTGTCCTCAGCTAAAAAAGATATTTAATTTTATTGAAACTCATTATCACGAGTCAATTAGTTCGCGTGATGTAGCAAAATATCTGGGTTTCTCTTCTGCATACTTAACTGGTTTAGTACGAAATCAAACAGGAGAAACCCTAAATCGCTGGATTGTTAGGCGGCGGGTAACAGCCGCACGCACTTTGTTGTTAAAAACTGACCAGTCAATACAGCAGATTGCGATCGCATTAGGCTATCGCAGTATCAATCATTTCTTTCGTCAGTTTCGCCAATATTATGGAACTACTCCCCAGGCTTGGCGTAAAGTGAATCGCAGAGGGTGCGCCTGGGAGTCAAACTAAGGCAGGGGGAATGTATTCACTGGCCGGTTCTGTCTCTGGCAGATCCAGGAATTCACTTAGAGTCAGGGCTTTAGCAGGGATCTGTACCATTTCAGGTTTTCGTCAAAAACTCATTATTCATTTGCACATTTGCAACGTGCGGCGATCGCTAGCAGTGATAGAATTTAGTCGATAAAAGTCTTGCAGAGCCAGTGAATAAGCATAAGAATTTGACTCATCATCATTAATTTTGGGCAGCCTACTGCTTGTAGCTACCTGATTTGATTGGTTAGAGTTGGCTTCATTTGACGAAGTATTAACCGTCATTGCCAATTCTCCTGATGGGTTGATTGTACCCTGAAAACAATTAAACTCTGATTGGGGCATATATAAAGCACCCGTTACCTTATCCTGCTGTTTTTGAAAGATGATGTAACCTTGACCAAGCTGGTTTGGTTTTGGGGATTGCCCATAGAGGTAAATCCCATCTTTTGTAGGAAAATTTGCTTTTGGCAAAACTCCTGCGCTTTTTGTAGTCCCCTGATCGCCCGGAACCAGCGCTGTAATTGTAGGTACTGTTTTTCCGCTCTCATGCAAAAAACCTTCTCTCCCTCCAGAAGCCGCATGAAGTTGACTTCTTTGCTCTCGAATTTTTCTCAACTGCGACAAAAGAGAGTTTTCAGAGGTTTTGTGAATCTGAGCCGATGATAATCGAGAATCTGTAAATGATATTACTTGAGTCTGCTTGGCTATAAAGCCCAAACCGAGAAGTAAGCCTAAGCCCGCGAGGGAAATTGCCCACTTACGGGGAGATAATAACTGATCAAGGTTGTTAAGCACCCTACTTCTCCTGTTAAAAAACTAACTAAGTTCTAGAGAACTTACTTAAATTATCACCAAGTCTTAATTGTCAAAGACTTTATTCACGACTTATATTACTATTGTCCAAAAAATAAAACTGTCAAAAACAAAAGTTTTTATTTAAATTAGCTCACCAAGCTTATAGCAATCCTATTTGATTTGCAAATACCACAAGGCTTAGATCCCCGACTTCTTTAAGAAGTCGGGGATCTTATTTATTGCTATATATTTATGAAACTTGTATATCTTGTAGCTTTGCCACCATTTCTGCACGTGCCGAAACCTTCAACTTCCGAAACATCCTTTTTAAGGCTTGTTTGACGGAATTTTGCGTAATCCAGAGTTTTTCCCCTATTTCGGCATTCGTTAACCCTTGCGCCACCAAATCGGCAATTTCTAACTCACGCGCTGTTAAAGGACTCACTAAAAGGGAATTGGATATTTTGGGTTTTGTCCGTAGGGTTGCCATTTTTGCTGACAAATGAATACATAAAGCGCTCAAGTCAGCTAAATCATTGCCATTAAAGGCCGGATTTCCCTTGTCACGAGCCAAGTTAAGGGTGCCGACAAGACGACCATCGCAAACAATTGGCCCAGTCATGACGTGTTCGTGATCGGAACGCGAACAAAAATGCTTCCAGTCTCCTGGTGATAATAATAGCTGCTCATGGGCGGGAGCATGACGTTCAACCACATAACGCCCCACTGGATTGCTTTCTAAGCATACTGCTGGGATGCCTGAAAGATTAATCTCAGTGCTTGGCTGCTCATCTAGGAGATAAATACCCCAATTTTGCACGCCAAAATGCTCGCTAATTTTATCCGTGAGAGCGAGTCTTAACTCTTGCTCATTCTGGACATTGGCGATCGCATGAAATACAGCGTGTAGAGAATTAGCCATAAGTGTACCCAGTTGGGGACTATCCAAGCCTCAACAATTACTTCTATGCTAATACCAACGAAACTAAAACGCTAATTACAGTAGCGACTAGGAGAAGCACATGACAGTTACACAACTCTCTGCTCAGGAACTTTTCCGGGCTGCTTATGAAAACCGCTATACTTGGGACAAGAATTTTCCCGGTTATACCGCAAATATTACCTTTAAGCATGATGATCAAGTGTTTACTGGCAAAGTTATCATCAGTGCCAATCTGAAAGCCGAAGTTTTGGATGTAGATGATGAGTCAGCCCAAAAAGCAATTCATGGCCAAGCCTGGGAGATCGCAATTCACCGCGTCCGCCGCAGCTTTGAAGATACCCACAGCGCCAATACTTTTAGCTATGGTAAAACTGACGAAACTGGTGCGGTTGAGCTTTTAATGGGTGGTAAGGCTGAGGGCGATAAATACAAAGTCCGCAATAATGAAGTCTGCCATGTTCATCGTCTAATCCACGGTACTTTCGTGACAATTGACACTTTCACCAGTCACGATACTGGCGAAGGCTACCTTTCCCACAGCTATGACTCTGTGTACCATGACCCCAAAACTGGGGAACAAAAGGGCGGAAGAAGCGAATTTATTGATGAGTATGAAAAAGTTGGTGACTATTTCATTCTAAATCGTCGGGAGATTCGCACCGAGACAGCAGGACAAGTTTCTACTCAGGAATTTATCTTTTCTGACATCAAATTGTTGGAACCTGTTGCAGCTTAAGCTGTATTCTCTAATCAATCGAAAAATTAGCGATCGCTCCCTTAACTTAAAGAGCGATCGCTTTTATTTTTTGGGCATTCTCTGGATCGTAGACATCGCTCAAATCACGTTACCATACTTAGTTAGGTATAGCTAATCAAGCGGTAATTTACTTATGAGTCAACTTGAAAACATTCAAGCTGAGTATGAAAAGTTTCCTGAAGCTTTTGAGAGTGTAATCATTAGCACTGTGAGCGCCCAGGCAATACCCAATGCTAGTTATGCTCCTTTTGTAATTGATGATTCCAAAAATATCTACATTTACGTCAGTGGTCTTTCGATTCATACCAAAAATCTCTATGCCAATCCTCATGTTAGTGTCTTGTTTATCGAGGATGAAGCTAAAAGTAATCTAATTTTTGCCCGTCGTCGTTTGAGTTTTGATTGTACGGCAACTTTGATAGAGCGTGAAACTGATAAGTGGAATCAAATTGTTGAGCAATTTCAAGGGCGGTTTGGTGAAATTATCGAGGTTTTGCGGGGCTTGTCTGACTTTCGGATTTTTCGGCTAACCCCAAGTGAAGGTCGTTTTGTAGTTGGTTTTGGGGGAGCTTATCATATTAGTGGTGATAACCTTCATCAACTTGTGCAAATCACAGGAGATGCTGACAAAAAGCAAGGATGAATTATGAATTATCAATTATCAATTAGCAAATATACCTGGCGATTAGAAATTGCAGCTACACAAACATAGACGCTTTGCGGCTTCCCGCAGGGTAGTCCGCCTACGCGGACTCTAAGAATTTGAAACCCACGCAGGTGGGTAAAGTCTCGTATAGCCGCGAATTCTATTCGCCAGGTCTAGGGATATTTTTACTAAACTAAACTTTTTAATTTTATGCTTCAGTTTCAACCTCCTGGCTTTGGACATAAAATCATCCATACATCCTTGGGGGCAATGGTTTACTATACCCAAACAAATGCACCTTGGGCGATCGCTGACACTGAAGATTTACCCCCACTACTGTTTCTTCATAACTTTGGTGGTGGTGCGTCTGCTTATGAATGGTCTAAAGTTTACCCAGCTTTTGCCTCTAATTACCGCATTTTAGCCCCCGATCTCATCGGCTGGGGAGAATCGGCCCATCCAGTCCGGGATTATAAAATTAGGGATTATCTCAGCACGATCGCAGAGTTTATCATCCAAACTTGTCGCCAGCCTGTGACAGTGGTAGCCTCATCTCTCACAGCCGCTTTTGCGATCCGCCTCGCTATTGTTCAACCCAATTTATTTAAAGCACTGTTTTTAGTTTCCCCCTCTGGATTTGATGATTTTGGAGAGGGTGCTGGACGCAGACTTCCGCTTTCGGTAATCAATACGCCTCTGTTGGACAATTTTATTTATATCCTTGGAGCTGAAAATGAAATTGCAGTCCGCAATTTTTTAGAAAGTTTTCTCTTTGCTAAGTCACAACGACTATCCCCAGAGATTGTACAGGCTTATTTAACTTCTGCACAACAGCCTAATGCCAAATTCGCCGCCTTGGCTTTTTTGCGGGGCGATCTTTACTTCGACTTGAGTTTATATATTCAACAACTGACAATTCCCACCGTCATTTTTTGGGGAGAGAAAGCACAATTTACTAACATCAAATTAGGGCAACGCTTGGCAAATTTAAATCCCAGGGCAATTCGAGATTTTATTGCGATCGCAGATGCCGGGATATTACCTCATTTGGAAATCCCAGAAGTTTTTATTGGTCTATTGCAGCGATATCTTTAAGAGTTAGGAACGTCGATTAAAACAAGTCGCAAGTCGCAAGTCGCAAGTCGCAAGTAAGTTTTGTGAAAGCTTTGCGGTAGCGAGCCTGCGATAGCGCAGCGTTAGCGAGTAATCGAGCGTCGCGTCCGGGGATTTAGACCCCGACCCAAAACTTACCGGTTATTGAACCGGGGGACTTAAATCCACCGTACTCTGTTAAATTAAGATGCAAAATTTCCTTCATCCTGTCTCTAGCTTCCCTCTCCTTATAAAGGAGAGGGATTGAGGGTGAGGTAAACTAGAGACATAAATTGTATGTTATTTAATTCTTATTCCTTAGCGCACATTTTCATGGTCAAGTTAAAATAAACAACCATTGGAATAATACATCAAAAAACCGATAGGTATATAGTATTTAAATTAATTGAGAAAATAGTTACCATACACTCTATCTAGCACTGTGATGCATTCTAATGTCCTGATAGCACATCCTTCAACCACCACGATCGCCCTTGTTGGCGCTGGCTTTAGTGGTTCTCTAGTAGCGGCTCACCTGTTAAAAACTGCCAACCGCCCCTTATTGATTAAACTGATTGAGCGCAGTCACGACATTGGCAAGGGAGTTGCCTACAGCACCGACACCATCAGCCATTTGCTAAATGTATCCGCAGGCAAAATGAGTGCCTTTCCTGACGATCCGAGTCATCTGCTGCGCTGGTTAAACTATAACCGCAGTGAGTTGGCGGCATTTCTGCCCAGCGATTTGAATGCCAGCAGCTTTATTCCCCGTCAGATATTCGGGCTTTATATCCAGTCGATTTTGGAGGAAGCTGAAGCCACGGCATCAAGTAACGTCCGATTGGAGCGCGTCATCGATGAAGTGGTGGCAGTGGAGCCACAAGCCAAAGGCGCGATCGTCTCCTTGAGTAGCAGCCGTACTTTTGTGGCAGACAAAATTGTATTGGCACTGGGAAACGCACCTTCCGCCCCTCCTGGATCGCCATCCTCTGAGAATGACACTCCCTACCTACGTCATGCTTGGTCAGCCGAGGCCTTGGCAGAGCTTGAGCCAGATGCGGCTGTATTGCTAATTGGCACTGGACTGACGATGGTGGATATGGTGGTGTCACTCCACGCCCGCAACCATCGGGGTAAAATTTATGCCGTGTCTCGTCGGGGCTTGTTTCCGCTACCCCATCAATCGACTAAACCTTACGCCGCATTTTTGACCCCAGATACCGCGCCGAAAACAGTTCGGGGCTTGCTGCGGCGCATTCGCCGTGAGGTGCAGACGGCGACAGTGCAAGGCTACAACTGGCGATCGGTGATTGATTCCCTACGTCCCATCACTCAACAACTCTGGCAACAACTACCCAGCGTGGAGCAAAAACGGCTTTTGCGCCATGCTACCCCCTATTGGGATGTGCATCGGCATCGAATTGCCCCCGAAATTGGCAAGGTTGTCCAGGCAATGCTGGATTCTGGGCAACTAACTATTACCGCCGGGCGGATTCAGGATTATCAAACAACACCTAACGCGGTGGCTGTAACCGTTCGCCAACGCCAAACGCAAGGGAATCAAGTCTTGCAAGTTAGCCGCGTAGTAAATTGCACTGGGGTACAGGCAAATTATCAGCGATCGCCCCAATCCCTAATTGCTAATTTACGCACCCAAGGATTGATCCGCCCCAACGATATCGGCTTAGGTTTGGATACTGCTGCTGATGGTGCTGTATTAGATGCTCAGGGCAAACGTTCAAGCTTATTCTATACCTTGGGCACGCCACGCAAAGGCAATTTGTGGGAAACGATCGCTATCCCCGAACTGCGCGAACAAGCCCAGGTATTGGCAGCAACGGTGTTGCAGTCGCTACCAGTGCGGGTACGTCCCGTTTCGCCCATTTCTCGCGCTACTGAACAAGATTCCGGCGACCTTCGAGCCGCTATACCCCAGTCAACGCTGTTGTTTCGCCAATTCTTTGACCCAGAATCCAGCACTTACACCTATTTAATTGCGGACAGTCAGACAAAAGATGCGGTGCTGGTAGATACAGTATTAGAGCAGGTAGACCGTGATTTACAAGTACTGGATGACTTGGGGTTGAGTCTCCGCTACTGTTTGGAAACTCACATCCATGCTGACCATATCACTGGTGCTGGTAAACTGAGACAGCAAACAGGTTGTCAGGTAATAGTGCCCCAAAATGCTACTGCTAAGTCTGCGGATCACTCCCTTAGCGATCGCGAAAACTTAATTGTGGGAGCGGTACGAATTGAGGCGATCGCAACACCAGGGCACACCGACAGCCATCTAGCTTATTTAGTGAACAATACCCATCTGTTAACTGGGGATGCCTTATTGATTCGCGGTTGTGGACGCACAGACTTTCAATCTGGCGATGCGGGTACTCTGTACGATACAGTGACGCAACAGTTATTTACTCTCCCAGAGGAAACCCAGGTTTATCCTGCCCATGACTACAAAGGGCGAACCGTTTCCACTATTGGCGAAGAAAAACGCCTCAATCCCCGATTTGCCAATCGCACCCGCGATCAATTTATCGCCATTATGAGCCATCTGGGTTTGAGTTATCCCAAAAAGATGAACGAAGCCGTACCCGCCAATGAATACTGTGGCGATTTCATACCGGAAGGAAGTCTAAGCAATGGCACGAGTTTGGCGATCGATGTAGATCGTGAAAAAGTAGAACAAACGCTATCAACCAATACTGAAATTTATGAGGACTACTTTGCCATGTATATTTAGGAGTAAGTAGGTCGGCAGAATAAAACCAAACTCTGTTAGGACTTACGCAAAAACCCTCTCAAACTCTCATTCCTCTGTGGTCTCTGCGTTCTCTGTGGTTCGTTTTCCCTTACCTGTGCGTAAGTCCTATATGTTAACAAAAATGAACGAGGCTGAAACCCTCTTGCCCCTGCCTCCTTATCATTGCTACCTAGAAAGTAACTGCGAGTTTAATGCTTTAGTGATGCGATCGCCAGAAGCTTCTAAGTGGGCTAAGGTGTAAATATCAAGACTTTCACCAATTTGTTTGAGTCTGACATCAATGGCTTTTTGCAGTTGGCGCAATTCATGCCAAGCCAATGTCCGCCCATCTTCAGGTGTATTGGTAATACCCAACATCATCTGGAGCAAAATATTTAGATATTCTCGTTGCAATGAACGGCGGATGCTAGAAATTGGCTTTGGTTCTCCGGGGGTGAAAACTTCTGTCCAGATGCCTGTTTGCAGGGTATCTAACAGTTCTGGAATGGAAAGAGCTTGCCCAGGTAGAGTTTTTAATTCTATATCTTGTAACCGATTTAGGCGATCGCTGTCTAATAGCGATCGCAATATCGAACTTTGGAAACTCAGAATGCGATCGTGAATTGGATAATCAAGGCGGTTGTTCGGTGCAGGACTACCCCAATGTTCCCAGCGCGACGGTGCTAGTTGATTCAGCAATTGGGGTGAAAAGCTGAAAGCATTCTCAGCAAATACATACTTTTGTAATTTTGTCAACGCCTGACGTTGTTTTAAAAGTGAAACTGGTACAAATGTCCAAGCAGCCTCATCACTAGCGTGGAGACGCTGAAACGATTGTCCACCAATGTATTTAGAAAGTAAGGTAGCGTTCCGAAAATAATATTTAAGTACTCGATTGAATTTCAAACGTAGATTACTATAGCTTTCTCCTTTCGATGGATAACCCTTGTCAAGGCGCTGCCACATAAAACGAGCATTATCCATTTGCCACTGCGAATAAAGCAGTACATCACTACTCATATCCCAGACATTTGCCAAAGGATTGATGTCCCAGATATCCTCATCAGTTGCGTAAGATAATTCTGGTTGAGGTGATGCTAGTACAATTTGATCTAAAAAACTTTTTTCTGATTCTGGAATAATCGCCTCAAGCGCTGCTGATGGGTTTCTTTTATAACCATACTCAATAGCCCATTCGTCATAAGGGCCAACAACTCCGGGGAAATAGTCACCTTGCTGTACTCCCTGCGGTGCTATATTCACAGGTAGATAGTCCATCACCGAACCTACTAAACCTTTGGTGTGAGTGATTTCAGTATTATTTAATTCTTCAGGCGCTAACATGGTGCTGCCATGAAAGTTGTGGCGCAAACCCAGAGTATGCCCAACTTCGTGAGCAATAATCGAACGCAAATATTGATGCACATACTCCTTCATTGTTTCACTACTGGGTGTAGCATTTGGCAAAATTGACAACGCCATCGCCCCTATAGCTGCTTGATTTGAAGACTCTACACCATAGCAGAACTCAGAGGAAAAAAGAGCAGTGGGAGATGACGCGGATAATCTATCCACAAATTTCCTCACGTTCTCATGTTCTCCTGCCTTTTCTTGACATGGGTTTGTTCCTAGTGATGAATTAACTTCCATCAGTGCGTGATATTCTTGCTGAACTAAACGCACCATATTGGCATCCACGATGATATCTGCATCCAATATTTCCCCAGTGAATGGGTTGACGCGCATTGGCCCTCTAGCAAAACCTGCATCTAAAGAATTGAACCAGCGAATAGTGTTGTAATGTACATCGGCTGGTTTCCAATCAGCATCATCTGGCATTTGCTGCACTTCAATGGCATTTTGAAATCCGGCTTTTTCAAATGCTTTGTTCCACATCAAAACGCCTTCACGAATCGCATCGCGGTACTCTAGGGGTACAGCATTTTCAATCCAATACACGATTGGCTTTTTGGGTGGAGACAAGGGGGCATTTGGATCGGATGGTTCTAGATACCAGCGATTGATGTAACGTACAAATGATTCGTGAGGATTCTTATTAGAGAAATCTTGGAAAGCAGTAATAAAATATCCCACTCTGTCATCAGCAAGTCTGGGAATATAACCATTTTTTTCTCTCAGTTGAGAAAAACTGTAGTGTACCTTCAGAGTCAGCGCCCTGCTATCGGGTACGGTAACTAAATTCGATCCTTCTAGTGATGAAAAACCATAAATAGAATCAATCTCTACATTTTCCGGGAAGCTGTTAACATCACCAAAATATGACTTGCGTGCATCTAAGCGATAATCAGCCTGCAAAGAATATTTTAATAGGGTAGTTAATCCCGGAAAATCCTTCATTAGCAGTTCATTCAGTTCGATCAGAATATTTTGATTCTTTGGATCGATAGTAGCTATTTGGAGTGAATAAAGAACGGAATCGCTAAATGAACGAGCAAGCGATCGCTGTTCTGCTCTACTTTCTGTACGGAATTTAACATTTCGCACAACAAAATGCAATCTATTGTTTACTCGTTGGAAGTAGAAGATAAAATCTGAAAGAGGTAATCCACTATAAATCCCACTTTCCCCAACGCCAGATTCCAATGTCACTATCGCTAGGTAGTCTTTATTTAGCTGCTCTGGTTTAAGTTCTAAATAGATTTTCCCTGAATCCTCACTGCAATAAAGTGTGAAGAGTCCCTCTAGTTTATCAATCCTATTCACAATGCCATTAAATCGGCAAAAATCTTCCTTTTTAATCTCAGTAAGATTATTGTCAGGACTCGCTAAGTTTTCAACTTTTGGGCGTGTATTTAGTTGCTGTACATCAGGATGAGAAATATTTGGAAGTTCGTTTGCTTCTGCGTAATCAGTTGATAGCAACAAGCCATACAGTAATACTATACAGATTGCTAATTTCGTTATCCAGTATTTCATCCTTTGGCTTTCCACCTGAAGCAGTTCTCATATTAAGGAAAAATGTCGAGTAATTTTTCGTCTGTAAGCTCTTCCAATATCTAGGGATTACGATATAAACCTACTCAGTCAGATAAGCAATGCCTCTAGTACAGCACAGCAGAAATATAGCTACCATCTCAATTAACAGACAAGTTGATCGAGCAACTTGTTAAAGGTAGGCAAAATTCCGTCACAGGCGTACTAGCTAAAAGTCATGTGACTATTGATTGTTATTAGTAACTCTTTAGAAATTGTCCATTAAGCATCTATGTCTTAAAATAGACAATTTTTAGAACTAAAGATATATGTTTTTTTACTTCTACCTGTATTAAAAACCAAATGTAGCATTAAAAATGTATTTGGTGCTACATTTGGCAGTTGAAGGAATCTCAAGCCTGATTTATAAACCAAGAGGAAGACTTCTGAGAAAGCTATTATTAAGCAGATAAATGCTTTTTTTGGATGAATTTTGGAAATTTATGCTAATCTCAACCGTTTTCTTGCATCCTCAATTATTCTCAATGGTTTTTAAAGCGTTATTCCAACAGAAAATCAGCATTTTTGCCTAGTTATAGTCAATATTCTGTCCCGGAATTTTTTCTTTTGTTAATCTTCATCAGACACCTCGCCCCGTGGAAACCCCTTTCTTCCCTACGGGACGCTGCGCGAACAGATATGGGGGTAAGGGGCAGGCGATTTTAAGACGCTCGATGACTTGCTAACGCCGTCACAATTAAACTGATATAATCTGATCTATGTTTGATAATGTCTGCAAGTTTCTCGCCGAGTCATTTTCCAGCGACTTTGCAACTTGGCTACTCGGTGAACCAATAACTCTTACCCAACTTAGTCCATCTGAATTATCTCTTGAACCCATCCGCGCCGATGCACTAATTTTGTTGCAGTCCGATGAAATTATCCTCCATCTCGAATTCCAAACGACACCTAAAGCCGATATTCCCTTTCGGATGAGTGATTATCGTTTGCGGGGGTATAGAAAATTTCCCCATAAGCGAATGCGTCAGGTAGTTATTTACCTAAAACCAAGTGATTCTGAGCTAGTTTATCAAACAGAATTTGTTCTAGAAAATAGCCTCCATAGATTTGAAGTAATTCGACTTTGGGAACAGCCAACCGAAGTATTTTTCAATTCTCCGGGTTTGCTACCGTTTGCAGCTTTGAGCCAAACCAACGATCAAACGCGAACTTTAGAAGAAGTTGCCCAAGTTATTGAAGCATTAAATGATACCCGAATCCGCAGTAATGTTGCTGCATCAACAGCAGTGTTAGCTGGGTTAGTATTAAATAAAGACGTGATTAAAAGAATTTTGCGGAGTGATATTATGCGCGAATCTGTAATTTATCAAGATATTCTGCAAGAAGGGCTTGAACAGGGCATTGAACAAAAAGCTCAAGATATTGCCATCAAAATGATTAATAAAGGTATCAACCTGGAAATAATTGTTGATGTCACAGGTTTAACTGTTGAGCAGGTTCAAAAATTACAGGCGAAAACAGAAGATACTCAAACTGAGTGATATGATGCGCGAATCTGTGATTTATCAAACAGAATTCAGGAGCGGAGCCGGAGACGCTCCGCCTCCGGTCAGAATTCAGTTGGGTATTCTGTATGACTGGCGGATGAATAACCAACCGGGTTTTTATAATGTCTTATAGTGACTTTTCGCTGTCAAAAGTCAAACGCGACTTTAACTTAACTACGGTTGAAAATGGACGTTTTTTACCCGAAACCCAGTCCATAGAGCCTAGTATTTACCTCAAAGAAGCACTAAGCGAAGGACTACCACTAGCAACAGCAACAGGCTCAGAAAAAGCTCGCTCAGAGTTAATAATTAGTCCAATCCTCGTAGAAGTTCGGAAAATTCTAGAACGTAAAGTCAGCTTTTTTTCGGGTGAAGATTTTACCGTCGCATCAGAATTAGGCTTAAGTGGAGTATGTGATTTTTTAATTAGCCGCTCACCCGAACAAATATTTATTGAAGCTCCTGCGATCGTGATTAGTGAAGCTAAAAAAGGTGATTTAAAACCTGGTTTAGGGCAATGTGCAGCAGAAATGATTGCCGCACAAAAGTTTAATAAAATCAATAATATACCGATTGAGACAATTTATGGTAGCGTCAGCAGTGGTACGGCTTGGCGATTTTTGAAATTAGAAGGGCAAAGACTGAGTATTGATTTGAATGATTATGCTGTTTTGCCAGTGGAAATACTATTGGGAATGTTGGTTTGGATGGTGCGGGAAGGTTGAAATGCAGAATTCAACGAAAATCGGCGGGAATCCCATCCCAACAAAAGGGGTGTCCGGGACAGCCGCCTGTCGATTTAGTCATTATATATGTAAGATTATTTAATTTTTTATTTCACCAGAACTACTACAATGACTATTGATGCTGGATAATGGGAAGGCTTTGACATTTTCTTGCCAATCTAGCCCAGACAAACAGAACTAACACTTATGCGAACTCACTATTGCGGCGAACTCCGAAAAGAACATATTGGAGAAACAGTTACCTTTTACGGATGGGTAGACCGTCGCCGCGATCACGGTGGTGTGATATTTTTAGATTTACGCGATCGCTCTGGAATTGTCCAAATCGTCAGCGATCCGCAACGCACCCCAGATTCTTACGAATATGCTAACGCCCTGCGAAATGAATATGTTGTCGAAATCACTGGTAGGGTAACACAACGTCCCGAAGAATCGCTGAATACCCGCATCCCAACAGGCGAGGTAGAAATTTACGCTGATAAAATTAAACTCCTCAATGCTGTTCGCAAACAGTTACCTTTCCAAGTTTCCGTAGCTGACACCGAGACAGTGCGGGAAGACTTGCGGCTGAAATATCGTTATTTAGATTTGCGACGCGATCGCATGGCGCAAAATTTGCAACTGCGTCATCAAATTGTCAAAGCTATGCGTCGTTATCTGGAAGATTTGGAAGGTTTTATTGAAGTCGAAACCCCAATACTTACCCGTTCTACCCCAGAAGGGGCGCGGGATTATGTTCTACCCAGTCGCGTCAATCCTGGTGAGTGGTATGCTTTGCCACAATCACCCCAGCTATTTAAACAATTGCTGATGGTATCCGGCTTAGATAGATATTATCAGATTGCCCGTTGCTTTCGTGATGAAGATTTACGCGCCGACAGACAACCAGAATTTACCCAGTTGGACATGGAAATGAGCTTCATGTCCCAAGAAGAAATTATCGAACTAAACGAGAACTTAGTTTGCCATATCTTCAAAACCGTTAAAGGCATTGAGTTACAGCGCCCTTTCCCCCGTCTGACTTACGCTGAAGGGATGGAACGCTACGGGAGTGATAAACCAGATACCCGCTATGGTTTGGAATTAGTTGATGTCTCAGATATTGTGAAAGACTCTGGTTTCAAAGTCTTTCGGGACACTGTTACTAATGGTGGTATCGTCAAAATCCTACCGATTCCCAACGGTAACGATGTAATTTCCAATGTCCGCATTAAACCAGGCGGCGACTTATTTAAAGAAGCCAGCGAAGCCGGTGCTAAAGGTTTAGCTTATATCCGCGTTAGGGATGATGGCGAAATTGATACCATTGGCGCGATTAAAGACAACCTCAGTGAAGCACAAAAACAAGAAATTTTACGCCGCACAGGTGCAAAAGCTGGACATTTGCTGTTGTTTGGGGCAGGGGAAGCTGCTACAGTTAATAAAACTTTAGATAGATTACGACAAGCGATCGCTAGAGAATTCAACTTAATTGATCCAGAAAAAATCAACTTACTCTGGATTACAGATTTCCCGATGTTCGAGTGGAATGCTGACGAAAAACGTCTAGAAGCACTACACCACCCATTTACAGCACCACATCCTGATGATTTGAGTGATTTAAAAACTGCACGCGCCCAAGCTTACGACTTGGTACTTAACGGCGTAGAAGTTGGCGGCGGAAGTCTGCGGATTTATCAGCGAGAAATTCAACAGCAAGTCTTTGAAGCCATTGGTTTATCTCCTGAAGAAGCACAAAGTAAATTTGGCTTTCTCTTAGAAGCATTTGAATATGGTACACCGCCGCATGGTGGCATTGCCTACGGTTTAGATCGTTTGGTAATGTTGCTAGCTGGAGAAGAATCTATTCGAGATGTCATTGCTTTTCCGAAAACACAACAAGCGCGTTGTTTGTTAACAGATGCACCTTCGAGTGTAGATGCTAAACAGTTGAAAGAATTGCACGTTGCTTCGACTTATAAACCAAAGTCTTAGTGAACTAGAGAATTTTTCTAAGTAGGGTGGGCAATGCCCACCAATTACTTTAATTGAGAACGCAAAGATAATGAATAATATACCTCTTTGCTCACAAGCATAATTTGGATTTCAAAATTGTAGATGACAACAAACAAACTCAAAGCCTTACAGCGCTTCCGGCTATTATGCAATACGATTTTCCTCTCGCCCCTCTCCTATCAAAGCTTTCAGATTTGAGAATGTACCTCATAGCCGCCGGAAGTGCTGTAGAGCTTTTTGCTGGTATCGGTGGGTTTCGCCTGGGTATGGCGAATGCAAATATTCAAACAGTATGGGCAAATGATATTAACGAACTTTGCTGTAAAGTTTATGAAAGTAATTTTGGCAAAGATTCTATTGTTTTAGGCGATATTAACGAAATCTCTATCTTAGACATTCCTAATCACGATATTTTAACTGCTGGCTTCCCTTGCCAACCTTTTAGCCCTGCTGGTAAAAAACTTGGTGTGAGAGATAGAGTTAGGGGAACATTATTTGAGCGCATTATCGAAATATTAGAGCAGAAGCAGCCAAAATATTTTTTTTTGGAAAATGTCAAAAGACTTTTGACAATGGAAAATGGCTATCATTTTAGATTGATTATCAATGCACTTTCTGAACTAGATTATTTTATTGAATGGCGAATAATTAGCCCATTGAGTTTTGGTATCCCTCAAAATCGAGATAGAATTTTTATTTTTGGCACAAAATTAACTTCAACAGATATAACACCTAATACTTTAGAAAAATTATCAGTTTTTTTAACTAAAGAAGACAATATTTTACTGCCAAATAACGAAGTCTCATTGGTAAAATATATGTTGCCAATCATGACCATGAAAAGGAAAAATGATAATTGGGGAATTGCCTATAAAAATCAGATGTTCACTCAAAATACTTCGTTATTGCCTGACATGAAACCGAGAAAGAGGCTTCAAGATATTCTTCAGAATGAGTCAATGCTGGATACCCAGTTTGATTTTACTGCCGATACATTGGAGCGCATTAAGCAAAGTAAGCCTGTAAATCGCTATTGTAATGGAGTTGAAATTTTGTACAACCAAGACGGAGGCGCGAGACTTGGTTATACTATATTTGGAACTAATGGCATTGCATCAACATTAACTGCTTCAACATCAAGGCATTATGAACGCTACCAAGTAGGTAATAAATTTCGACGTTTAACTAATATTGAATATGCCAGGCTGATGGGTTTTCCTGATGATTGGTGTCAAGTTGCCAGAATTTACGATCAATACGCATTATTTGGCAATGCCATTGTACCAGCTTGTGTAGAGTGGGTTTGCAAAAGAATCGGTCAAACAAACTTTGAATTGAGTAAATCTGGTTGGCAACAATTAACTTTGGCTATTTAAAAAATGGAAGCGCTAACCTTATCTTCCCTCAAAACTGCTGCACGAGATTTTTGTGTTGTACTTAGTGCAACACCGATTCCTAATATGTATGGGATTACAGATGGGAAAGCAGTAGGAACATTTGTTGAATTGACTTTTAATCAATATTTATCTACAAAGTATGAATACACCCTTGGTACTGCTGCTTTAGGAATTGATTTTCCTGGATTAGAAGTTGATTTGAAAGTGACATCAATTCGTCAGCCCCAATCTTCTTGCCCCTTTCGGAATGCCAGTCAAAAGGTGTATGGATTGGGCTATAATCTGCTGATATTAGCATACGAAAAGATTGATGAGCATAGCGATCGCACAGCTAATTTAAAATTCCAGAATGTTGTATTTGTATCAAGAGAAAGAACTAGAGATTATCAAACAACTTATGGGTTAAGAGAAATCTTACGCCGTAATGGTAATAAAGAAGATGTAATAGCATTTTTAGAAGAACGCAACTTTCCTTTAGATGAAATTGGGCGTGAAATACTTGCAGAAAGGATTTTGCAGCAACCGCCAGAAATTGGCTATCTAACAATTTCTAATGCACTACAGTGGCGGCTGCAATACAGTAGGATTATCCAGGTAGCAACTACGGCGACAACAGTAGGTGTAGAAAATCTATTGGTAGGATGAAGGGAATTGATGCTGCCACAATAGAATTAAGCTGCTACCCCCAGAATTCCTTATGAGTGAGTCTATCACCTTAACAGATGCCGGCTTATTACCAGAAGATTTGTTACCAGATGTTAGTCTTCTGGTGACAGAAGATGATGAACCCTTGGATAATCTACCATCAGAAAAGCAACAAAGATTATTAACGGAAACCCTTTACAGTTCTTGGAATGGTGCAAGTAATGCCCAAGGGTTTCTCGTTGCTGCCAATGTGGGTTTATTTACCACTGGAAAGCAACCGCCGATTGTGCCAGATGTATTTTTGAGTCTAGATGTACAGATAGCAGAAAACTGGTGGGAAAAAAAACATCGCTCCTATTTCTTTTGGGAGTTTGGCAAACCACCAGAGGTAGTAATTGAAATTGTCTCCAATCGAGAAGGCAATGAAACAGGACGAAAATTATTAGAGTACGCCAGGATGCGGATAATGTATTACATTATCTTTGATCCAAGTCGGCAGTTTGGCGGCGAAGTTTTACAGATGTATGAGTTGCGAGGACGGCAATATATAGCTACGAGCGAGCAATGGCTGACTGAAGTTGAGTTAGGTTTATGTTTGTGGGAAGGCGCGTATGAAGGTAAAGGAGATGTTTGGTTGCGGTGGTGTGACGCTGAAGGTAATGTAATTCCTACTGGTGCAGAACGAGCCGAACAAGAACGCTTACGAGCCGAACAAGAGCGAGAAGCTAAAGAAACAGCCCTGCAACGTGTTGAAAGGTTGGCAGCACAGTTACGAGCTTTGGGTATTGAACCGGAAGTGTGAGGATGGGGAGTGGGTTAAAAAACGCTGTAAGAGCAAAATTGCTAGGAAACCCCCTAGAAAGAAAAAACCCGCCGTAGCGGGTTACACAACAAAACTATGAACAATGAAAACTTGATTTAGCTGGAATACCTCATCTCAGCTTCTAGTTGACGAATCAGTTGTTCGTCGCCTTTTGCTCTGGCTACTTCCAAGCGATGCTCTAGGCTTTTTTGAATATTTGCTCTGTGAGCTTCTCGTGATTTGCTCACACTTTGTAGTCTATTTTGACTCATAGTGATTACCCTCTTTAATTTTTTGCTGTATATCTCAATACGGTTCAGTTTTCAAGACGCGATAAATCGCCGTCTCTACAAGTGTTTTGTCGCTCATTCTGAACTGTATTGCTGTATATCTTGTATTCTTAACATAACACACATTTTGTAGCTGTTGCTACAGAAATTTATAGCTATATATATATTCTATCTTAAATATGTCTAAGAAGCAGATAGATGAACAACCACTTATAACTTTGCTCAGTGATTTTGGCGATCGCGATGTTTATGTAGGCATAATGAAGGGAGTCATAGCCCAAATCAACCCCAGACTGACGATAGTAGATTTAACGCACCAAATTCCGCCGCAAGATATCGCCGCCGCAAGGTTTAGTTTGATGAATGCTTATCCCTATTTCCCAGTTGGGACAGTACATCTGGCAGTAGTAGATCCGGGTGTGGGAAGCAAGCGACGAGCGATCGCAGTAGAATTTGCTCAAGGGTTTCTGGTCGGCCCAGATAATGGTATATTTAGCGGGGTACTCAGTCAAAGTCCTGCGATCGCCGCCGTTGAACTTACAAATCTTAACTATTGGCGAACTCCCCAACCAAGCAATACTTTTCACGGTAGGGATATCTTTGCCCCAGTGGGAGCGAATCTTGCTAGTGGTGTCCCCTTCAAACAGCTAGGACAAGAAATTGATCCAGCAAGTTTGGTAAAACTGGATATAGGCAACTGCAAACAAACAACAACTGGTGTAGTAGGTTGTATTCAATATATTGACCACTTTGGCAACCTAGTGAGTAATATTCCAGGGAGTTACGTACAAGGCAGAACTTGGTATGTACAAGTAGCTGGGTTGACTATACCAGGTTGTGAAACTTACAGTGATGTCAAATTGGGAGAGATAATAGCTTTAGTTGGCAGTCACGGCTGGGTAGAAATTGCCATTAATAGCGGTAATGCTCACTCACAGTTGCACTTAGATTGCCAAGAAACGCTTCAAGTGGTGCTAACTTAAATACCACATCTCGATAGTGCCCCATCCAGAGAAACACCAAAGTTATATCCTCTTTCCACAGTTGGTAGATGTCCTGGGGGGAAGGTTTTAAAGTTTGGTTCCTTACCAGGTTTATACTCGTATCTTTTAATTTGCTGATTATAGTTCCACTGAATCAGCCAGTCACCTGTTAAGGTTTGCCATCCCACCGCGTCATACATCTTGCGATAGTCGTTTTTTTCTTCCCTCAAAATTTTTTCTTGAGCGCTAAAGCCCAACTTACCATCACTAGCTGTACTCCAAAGCCTGTCAATGGTTTTCAAATCAACACACGAAAATGCATTCATTTCATCTTTCCCAATAGCACCCTCAGCTTGTGCCTTAGTGCCTGCAACATCTAGCATTCTCAGGTAAGTTTCTCTGTCAGCCCCTTGCCAATCTTTGCTTTGTAAATATTTCTGCAACTGGCTGTAATCGACATTGCGGGCTGTGGTAATTTCTATTTGCTTCGATGAGCTAGAATTAGTAGTTGTGTTGACTAAATTAGTGTTTCCTGGACTTTTGCTCTCAGACTTAGACCGCGTTAACGAATATCCAATCCAGCCCAAAACAGCAAATATACCTATAAGACTTGCTGTAATGAGTAAAGTTAGTGCCAGAACAGTCTGATTATTCTTTGCCATTTTTGGATGCTTCTGATTACTTTGAATCCCCAGCTAGAATTTAGTCTAACCATTACCAGATATATAGATGTATATTTTAGCTTTTTTTGAGAATTGTCAAGATTAATACATATACAAAACAATCTTCATCAGCAAACTATGACTACACAAACACTCTCCGCACCAGAAGTTTATCAAGGCCAGTTTGGGGAATTTACAATTACTCAGAGCGATCGCACTGGCGTAATTATCTACCGTGCTGGGTTAATGGTAGCAGCACTGAGCTTTGCTATCGGCAGCGCTTTGGTTTTATTCAACAATAACCAGACTGTTATAACTGCACTCACACCTCTATATGCTTGTTTTAGTCTCGCTCTTGGTGTAAGTTTATTTACCATTCATATTTACATGGCATCACTACACCGAACGTTGCAAATTTTTTGGGCGATCGGTACTATAGCATCAGTGATTCTGGCAATAACTAGTAGTGAACCTTTAGCTCTTGCTGTTTATAATCAACCGATTACCTTATTTGGAGTTGGCTTTATCTTCGTTGCTTTGACAGGTATTTATTTTAAAGAGGCTTTTTGCTTCAATCGCCTAGAAACCAAAGTATTAACCCCAATAGTACCGATACTGTTGTTAGGACATTTAGTAGGAATTTTACCAACTCAGGGTGAAAGTGTTTTATTAGGAATTTGGGCAACATTATTTTTGGTGTTTGCCCTACGAAAAACAGTACAAGCAATTCCTGCTGATATTGGAGATAAGTCTGTGTTTACCTATTTAAAAGAACAACGTTTAGCTAAGGTTTAATGCAGACAAAAAATCGTCGGGGTCAAAAATTTCCCAAAATTAAAATAATCAAGCGTCAAGAAATGTGGACACTTACGGCTCAGGGGTGGGCAATTGCGATCGCTTTGATTGCTTATTTAATATTTTTCGTTTTTACTCATGTACACTCATTTCTCGCCGTAACTTCCCCAATCGAATCAGCAGAAGTATTAGTTGTTGAAGGATGGCTACCAGATTACGCTATAGAAAAAGCTTTGACTGAATTTCAAACTGGTTCTTATCGGCAAATAATTACTACCGGAGGCACATTAGGAAAAGGCAGTTATCTTATCGGATACAAAAACTTTGCAGAAGTGTCAGCCGCCACATTCATAAAACTCGGTTTAGAAGCAGAAAAAGTTGTAGCTGTTCCAACACCTTTCGTAGTTAAAGATCGGAGTTATGCCTCTGCTGCCGAATTTCATCGCTGGCTATCGAATTCCAATTTACAGATAGAATCAATTAATCTTTTTTCCTTAGATGTTCATGCTCGTAGGAGTTGGTTTCTTTTTAGAAAAATACTTACCCCTGATATTAAAGTTGGTGTGATCGCTGCTAAAACGCAAGATTACAATCCAACAAATTGGTGGGGTTCTAGCGAAGGTGTGCGGACAATTATTGATGAAGGCATTGCTTATCTTTATGCACGGTTTTTGAGTTGGAAAGCCTAACAATGATATTTTAGATTTTAGATTTTAGATTTTAGATTTTAGATTTTTCATTCAATCCAAAATCCAAAATCCAAAATTGTCTTACTTACCCAGGATTTGCAATAATGCTTCCCGATAAATTTTCAGTCCTTCTGCATTTAGATGATCGCCATCACTGGTTAAATTTTCTTTAAGAACATTATTGTCATATAAGGGTGCTAGTCCTGCTGCTGCAACTGGCACTTTTTCTGTTTCAGCAACTTGATTAATCAGAACATTAATTTGTTCAACTTTTGGAAGCGGCGCTGATACAGTTGGATCTAAGCTGGCTGCAACTGTTGAATAAAAAGCTGGAATCAGAAAAATCTCTTTAGTTCCCATTGTGCGGATAAGTGCGATCGCCTCTTGCAGATTTTTGGTAAACAACTCATCACTAATCCCATACCAAGCATCATTTCCACCTATAGCAATAATCGCTTTTTCACATTTAACCTTGGTAGGAATTAGACTTTTCAGTTGTTCCACTAATGAGATTGTACTCAGACCATTTAACCCAAAATTAAAAGTACCATTCCCCAGAGTATTACCAAGTTCAGCCGAAACAGAATCGCCAAATAAACAACCTGAAAACTGTTTATCTTGGGCAGCGAGTATCTGATATTGCAGGGCAATTTTCCCTAAAGGTGAAGAACTTACATCGTCTTTTGGCGGTGCGTCAGCAGAACCAGAAGATAAATTTGCTATGCCGACTAGCTTCTGAATTTTCGACACATCAACAACTAATTGACTGCTGGGATAAGCTTCTAGAAAGCTGGTTATTCCCAGACCTTCTGGTGATTTTGCTCCTACAATAATAGCAGCTCGTAGCGCTTGTGTACTGGCTTGATCGCGACGAGCGATCGCACCAGAAGCAAAAGATAAAATTTGCTTGCCCATTCCTGTGTTTATCAGCTTATCTAAAGCCGCAATATCAAGAGACATTTTCACTTTCAGAGCATCTTGAAACTTTTGTTTCTCCTTAGGGCTGAGGTAATTTAGGAAAGATTGCAAATCGCTAGAAGCCTTTTGTGTCTCGTCATAGTTGCGTATATCTGCCACCGGAACCGATTGCTCAAACAATCCGTACCTGAAAACAATCTTTTCGGCTGCCAAACTAGGCACACTATGCACCAGTAAAAATATTAAGCACCCAGATAGGCTTATTAAAAGACGATAAAAATATTTCATCACAAAAGATCAAAAAATAGATAGTCAATAGTTAATAGTCAAGAGTCAAGAGTCAAAAGTCAAGGGGAATTGGGAAAGAAAAAACAGAAGTTCTTTGTAGAGACGGCGATTCATCGCGTCTTTGTAGATATGGCGATTCATCGCGTCTCTTGCCTTAACTCCACCTCGCCATCAACAGCCAACCCTAATTTGGGAATACTCAATCCAGTAGGTGTGAGGATGGAACGGTGGTAGAAGAAGGTGCATATTGGCTAGCTTGGGCGCAAATTTCAGGAATTGGCCCGGTATTACTGCGACGACTGCAACAGCATTTTGGTACGCTGGCAACCGCTTGGAACGCTACCAAAGTACAGTTAGGAGAAGTGGAAGGTTTGGGTTTTCAAACACTAGAAAAAGTAGTACAACAGCGATCGCGTTTGCACCCAGAACAACTATTCATTCAGCACCAGCAGGAAAATTCCCATTTCTGGACACCAGCAGATGCAGATTATCCCCGCTTACTGCTAGAAACTCCCAGTCCGCCGCCAATTTTATACTATCGCGGTGAAGTCGAACTCCAAGAAAATCTCGGACAAAAACCAATGGTTGGAATTGTCGGAACCCGCCAACCTTCAGAATATGGTATCCGTTGGACTCGGCAAATTAGTACAGCTTTAGCTAAAAATGGCTTTACAGTTGTCTCTGGGATGGCAGAGGGAATTGACACCGAAAGCCACATCGCCGCCATGAAAGCAGGTGGAAGGACGATCGCAGTTTTGGGAACTGGTGTAGATGTCATCTATCCACATAAAAATCGGGATTTGTATAAGCAAATTTTGACGGCTGGTTTAGTCGTGAGTGAGTACCCCACAAAAACCCCACCCGATCGCACTCACTTTCCCCGTCGCAACCGAATTATTGCAGGCTTAAGCCGCGCCATTTTGGTAATGGAAGCGCCATTAAAATCAGGTGCCCTAATTACTGCTACCTACGCCAATGAATTTGGTAGAGATGTCTATGCCTTACCTGGAAGATTGGATGATTATCCATCCCAAGGGTGCTTAAAGTTATTGAGTCAGGGAGCAACTTTCATTCTTAAGGAATTAGACGAACTGTTAACAATGTTAGGAGCAATACCACAACTTGATGGCATTGAGGCTTCAATAGCACCAGAACAGTTAAGTTTGCCAACTTTATCGCCAGAATTGCAAACGATAATGGATGCATTCGGAAGCGATCCTTTACCCTTTGATTTTATTGTCCAACAAACCGGTATGGCTGCTGGCTCAGTTTCCGGTGCTTTATTACAGTTAGAACTTATGGGTTTCGTTTCACAACTACCAGGGATGCGGTATCAAAAAAGTTAAGAGACTTCCAAATAAAAAAATATTCAATTAACTCTTGTGGGGTGGGCGACACGATAGCCCAGTTCATAGGGCGGGCAAGATGCCCACCCCACAATATTGGATAATTTATTTCTTGGAGTTCCCTAAGAGTTAGTTTAATTTTTCCTATCATCCGATTCTACAGTTCTAGCCATTGAGCCGATTCTCCGGCTGCATATCGTCGTGTTTTTTTCTCATTTGTGAGAAATCTGGGTTAGGTATATCCATATTTCTTGATGAACCAAGTTTTCACAAATTGAGTCAATACGCAATAGCAAGTTAGGATTAAAGCTAACCAGAGAAAATAAACGGCTGGCAAAGGAACAAACCCTAAATCGGGTGCGATCGCAGAAAATGGCAGATACATTCCGACTGCCATCACAGTGGCGGTGATCATGAGCATGGGTAAAGAAGCCCGACTCTGGAAAAAAGGTACTTTAGCCGTGCGAATCACATGGACAATCAGCGTTTGAGTCATCAGACTTTCTACAAACCAACCCGTTTGGAACAAAGCTTGATTGTCTACAGAGTTTGCCCCAAAGACAAACCACATCAAGGCATAAGTGGAATAGTCGAAAATAGAGCTAACCGGGCCGATGAAGATCATAAATCGCTGGATATTATCAACTTTCCATTTCGGCGGCTTGATTAGGGCTTCTTGATCCACATCATCGAAGGGGATGCCCGTTTGCGAAAAGTCGTAGAGGAGATTATTTATTAATATCTGCACTGGCTGCATCGGTAAAAATGGCAGAATCGCACTCGCACCCAAGACACTAAACATATTGCCAAAGTTAGAACTAGTGCCCATTCTGATATATTTGATGATGTTGGCAAACGTTTTGCGACCTTCGATTACCCCAGCTTCCAGAATTAATAAGTTTTTTTCTAATAAAATAATGTCTGCCGACTCTTTGGCAATATCGACTGCCGTATCAACTGAGATGCCCACATCTGCCTCCCGCAAAGCGGCTGCATCATTGATACCATCTCCCATGTATCCTACAATATTGCCTTTTTTTCGCAGCACCTGAATAACTTTAGCTTTTTGAGTGGGAGAGAATTTAGCAAAAATAGTTGTGGTTGCAGCAGATAAAGCTAATTCATCATCTGATAAAGAGTCAATATCGCTACCTAATAAAACCTTTTGGACAGGTAAGCCAACATCTTTGCAGATTTTACGAGTAATGATTTCATTATCCCCGGTGATAATTTTTATCTCAACTCCATTGTGCTTGAGAGCTTTAATCGCTTGGGCTGCGGAATCTTTAGGCGGATCGAGAAAGGCGATGTTACCCAACAGAACCAAATCACTCTCATCGGGAATGGCATAATGCAATTGATCCGGTGGCATGACTTTGTATGCCACCGCAACTACCCGTAACCCTTCAGAGTTTAGCTTTTGTTGTAAATCGGCCACCTTGGTACGGACTGACTCATCCATTGGCAAAACCTTGTTATCAACTTTGAGTTGGGTGCATACTTTGAGGATTTCTTCAACAGCACCTTTGCAAATTAGGACGTGCTGTTTTCCCATTTCTTCGACGACAACAGACATCCGACGACGCACAAAGTCAAAGGGAATTTCATCAAATTTCTGGTAGTTTTTCTCAATGTCTAAAGATGCAAGTTCTTGATTGTGATCGAGAACGGCGACATCCAATAAGTTTTTTAAGCCAGTCTGGTAAAAGCTATTAAGATAAGCATATTTGAGGACATCTGTACTTTCTTGACCGTAAGGATCTAAATGCCTCTGTAAAACGATTTTATCTTGGGTGAGAGTGCCTGTTTTGTCAGTACAGAGAATATTCATGGAGCCAAAATCTTGAATTGCATCAATGTTTTTGACAATCACCTTTTTGTTAGACATGGTAATTGCCCCCTTGGCCAAATTTGCCGTGACAATCACAGGCAACATTTCTGGAGCCAATCCCACAGCCACAGATAAAGCGAAGGTGAATGCCTCGATCCAATTGCCTTTAACTACCCCATTGATCAAAAAGACTAGTGGAGCCATGACCAGCATAAAGCGCAACAGCAACATGGTGACGCCATTCACACCTTTGTCAAAGCTCGTGCGTGGTTTGCGTCCGCTAACGGTTTTCGCCAGTGATGCTAGATAAGTATGACTACCCGTTTCGGCAACAACGGCTGTTCCAGAACCACTGACTACCGCCGTACCCATAAAACAGAGATTGACTAACTCTAGTGGGTTTTTCTCCTTGTGATCCGGGAGTTCTGCGTGTTTTTCAGTGGGTAGAGATTCCCCGGTGAGAGTTGACTGACTGAGAAATAAATCTTTCGTCGCAATCAGCCTGACATCGGCTGGAATCATATCTCCGGCTGAAAGAAAGATGACATCACCAGGAACCAGGAACTTTACGGCAATTTCCTTTCCTGCTGTTATTCCCTTCTCTTTTTTCGGTGCGGCATCCTTGCGGCTCACTGTTGCCGTTGCGCTCACCATTTCCCGCAGCTTTTCGGCAGCTTTGTTTGATTGAAATTCTTGTGAAAAGCGCAGTAACCCACCGAAAATAACCATTATAAAAATGATCAAGGCGGCTGTCGGACTCCCAGTTAACAGTGAAATTGTCGCCAGAACAATAAGTAAAAGCGAGAGGGGATTAGTCACCGTTTTTAGGAGTTGGACATACCAAGCGATCGCTTTTTCACGAGCGATCTCATTTAGCCCTGATTTCCCTAACCTCTGCTTGGCTTCAGTCTCAGTTAGCCCCTCCAAAGAAGTGTCAAATAAGTGCAGAACTCCATCCACATCATGTTGAGCAATATCAATCAGCGCGTTGGATGAGTCTACAGACTGGCTAGATCCCGTTTTAGGTTTTTTGGATGAATTGGGAGACTGGCTTAACGTCTTCATAAGATAAGCTCCAAAACGTGGAGAGTTGGGGATTCATCGGTTTGATTTTTTTCTAGAACCGCAAAGTTTGCTAGAGAAGTAGTTTCTCAAGAGTTGCCAAATAAGCTTCAGGATTTCGACGGAATCGTAGTTGTTCAATGCGATTAA
>NZ_JBALEJ010000013.1:0-110173 GCF_036917975.1 Nostoc sp. | reverse complement strand
CACGATATTTGAGTACTTCAACACGATATTTGAGTACTTCAACACGATATTTGAGTACTTCAACACGATATTTGGGTACTTCAACACGATATTTGGGTACTTCAAAACGATATTTGGGTACTTCAACACGATATTTGGGTACTTCAACACGATATTCAGACGCTTGTGGACTTGCCAACGCTTTGCTATCACCCAGTCTTATAAAATTCATAGAGACTTCAAAGAAATAAATTATCCAATCTTGTGGGGTGGGCAACATGAGCGCCTTTGGTTACTGGGCGGGCGAGACGCCCACCCCACAATAAATAGTTGGATATTTTTTTATTTGCAAGTCCCATACTGAATTCTGACTCTTGAGTTCTGAATTCTTCTTATCAAATTTTTTATACAAATAATTTTAAAGATTTCAAGTGAAATTAGGGAATAAATATCAGATTTTACCGTAAACTTCACTTTAGTTTTGGTGGTTTTTACTCAGGGGAAGAAGAATGACAAATAGCTAAAGTGGAACTACAAGTCTGTACTAATTTTCACATAAGTTTTTGCAGGAGAAGCATTCATGGCGCGACTGAAACGCAGTTCTACGGTATTGGATAAGGCAACGCTACGGATATCGGGGATGAGATCGATTAGCGAAACGCTTGAGTTTAGTGATAACTTGAATTTAGCGGAGTATGAAAAGCGGATTCAAATCTTGCAAACGAAGCTATCGAGCTACAATACAATGCTTTCCACGGTTGATGAAGCGGTAGGGCAGATTGAATTGCTAGAGCAGGATTTGAGAAGCTACTCGGAAAAAATGTTGATGAGTGTGGCAACGCGCTATGGTAAGAACAGTTTGCAGTATATACAGGCAGGGGGTAAACCACGCAAGAGTAGTAAGCGATCCGTGGGGAATACTGCACTAAAGACTACGCCAACAACGACGATCGCAGCAGTGATGACACCAAATATAGAGAATGCAACGACAAATGGTGATGGCAAGAAGGCGTTGGTAAATTAAATAAATTAAGCGAGCGCTACAAACAATGCCATCTCTGCTATTGCAAATAGAATCAGAGCGATCGCACTCATAATTTGCAGTTTAGCTATATTGTAAACTTTCCCACCCACCTACTTAGTTCAAAGCGTTAGACAGGGATCGAAATGCTTATTCCATGACTGATTCTGTCTAGCATCTGCCTTGCCTGACTGACATCTTTATTGCTGCCTGTCATAAGGATTATGAACTCGCCTGCTTGGATTTGAGTCTCGTGCTTGGGTATTCCTAACGCTCTTAAAGCACTCGCCAGTCCTCCGACAGCAGCAGCATCAACAAGCGTTCCTTCCAACCAACCCGCCAACACTCCCGCAATGGGGCCAGCAATGATGATTGGAGCGATTCCGGGAATAAACAACACTCCAGCGCTACCTAAAATGCCAAATAAGCCTCCGACGAAGCTACCCAAATAACCACCTCCTACGGCTCTAGCTTTGGCCGTATCTTTCCAAGTGAGAAATCCCTGCACATGTTCAGTGGTTTGGTAGTCTTTGCCAATGATTGAGAGCTTTTGCAGATCAAAGCCTGATTTTTGCAACTCCAATACAACCCTTTCTGCTTCTGCATAGGAGGGGAAATTAGCAACAACCCTATGTGTATATGTCACGTCGCTTCGCTCCGAATTCAAAATTCAAAATTTAAAATTCAAAATTAATGATCCCCATAAATAAATTTAGTTGCTCTGTAAACGGACTTCTTATTTCTTCGTAGTTAGGGCAGCAGCTTCAGCGTCTAGTCTGGCGGCGATCGCTTCTAAGGTTGCTTTTTCAGCCTCTTCAATGGTGGCGATCGCTAGGAAGGTTGCCGTAACTGCATGGTTTTCAGCTTTATCTGCCCGATGTTCGAGTTTCTTTACTTTGCGACTTGTTTTCCATTCTTCTACGTGGGACTTCACCTCAGATTCTTTTTCCTCGAATTGAGCTTTCAGCTTTGCCCGATACTCATCGAATTCTTGTTTCTTAGCGTCCAGCTTTGCTTTTGCTTCATCAAGTTGAGATTCAATCTCAATTTGAGTTTTCTTCGGCGCAGATTGAATACTTTCCCTCAGCGATTTTACCCGTTCTTCAACCACTTCTAAATTGTCATGCAGATTTTTGGTGAAGTTATCAATTGCAGTAGTCATGATAATTGCTCTAGTTTGTTAAATTTCTGAAATATGGCTATATTATTATCAAGTTTAGATTTACAGCAGTTTTCATGTATTTGAATCACATCTGTAGTCAGGGCACAGCATTGCTCATTAGTGTCAACTTAACGTGAAACGGGCGGTTATAAACCGCGTTTATACAAACAAAACCCACCGATGCTGGGTTTCAAACCCTTAATTTGACTTTCAGTCCGAGGAGGCGGACAATGCCAGTGTAGCCAGCAAATTCTATTCGCCAGGTCTTAGTCTTAAGTTGACACCTATCAGCATTGCTGTGCCCCTACGGCGTGGTCTATTTGAAAATAGCTGTAATCTCAACTTGAGTTTTTTAGTCACACATCTAATAGTTACAAATTTTGCTCAATATAACCTCTACCTTTTGAAGGTTTTAGTAGAAGTTATACAATTCATACACTATTTCAACCCTTACTAAAACATAACTACCCTTACCAACGATTGTAGGGTAAGCGCTTAAGATTATCGCCATCATTACTAACTTTCAAGTAAGAATTCAAGTCTAGGAATAATTAGTAATTAATTAACGCCGACGTTTCACAAGGATGAATAGAGCGATCGCACTTTGTGATTTAAAACACTGGTGATATTTGACATGATTGCACTCTGCACAGTACCTTAGTGCGATCGCCTTCCCTAAAGGTAAAAGATAAGTCCGCGATCGCCCATGTCAGCTTTGTGGGAGAAACCCTATACGCACAGAGCAGTATTAGCGATCGCATTTTTTGGAAACTGAACACTGTGGATAAAATGCTAGATATGAAATGCCAATCCTTACTAAACGCCTTGTTCGCACAGATGAAAGCAGGGCATTGGTGGATCAGTGTCTTATTATGGATAACTTTAGCTACCCCAAGCAAAGCATCTGTAATTTTGCGAATCGCAATTGAGAGGGGAGTTAATCAGGTAACAGTTGGCAGTTCTACAACTGCGTTGGTTAAAGATAGTACTGGTCATACTCTCGGAAAATTACCAGCAATGAGTTCATTTTATGCCCAAGCAGTTCCAGGCGGTGTGGCTTTAGATAAATGGCAGTCTGGTCTATTTTGGATTGAACCCACAGGCAAGGGATTCGTTTACATTGGCGAACACTGGTATCGAGGCAGAACTCTCGTTGTCCCAACAGGCACAGGACTAACTGCCGTTAACTGGGTTGATGACAAAGAATATCTCTACAGTGTTGTTGGTGGCGAAATGGATACTGAGTGGCCTGCTGAAGCTTTGAAAGCACAAGCAGTTGCCGCCCGGACTTTTGCTCTCTATGAGCGAGAAAAACAACGCAATAATCCTGTTTACGATTTAGGCGATAGTCCAGATCACTGGCAGAATTATAAAGGAGTAATCAATGAAACTCCTAGTACTTATGCCGCCGTCGATGCAACTGATAAACAAGTACTAACTTATAAAGACAGTGTTATTCTCTCAGTTTTTCATGATTGTTCTGGAGGACATACTGAAAATGTTGAAGACGTTTGGGGAAGCCACGAGCCTTACTTGCGTGCTGTTGAAGATTACGATCAAAATGTTAGCGAGTGCAAATGGGTGAAAACTTTCTCCCCTAGAGAAATTAGCGCCAGAATTTCTGATGTCGGCAACGTTAAAGACATGATTGTACAAACATACTCACCTTTTGGTAGTGTTAAAGTCTTAAAAATCGTTGGTGACAAAGCAACTAAAATACTGATTGGCGAAAAAGTACGTACAGCCCTGAAGATTAAAAGTACTCACTTTATCCTTACCAAAGCCGCAGATGGTAGTTTTGTACTTCAAGGACTTGGCTATGGTCATGCTTTAGGCATGAGTCAATGGGGCGCATACAATTTAGCTAAAAGAGGAGTAAACTACCTGCAAATTTTAGGGCATTATTATCAGGACGTAGCTTTAAGTACCATTAACGCTAAATAACATGAAATTAATACTTCTGGGATAATTTTGGTTGATCTAGATACTGATAAACTAGATGAGAAACTTGGCGTACAAACTCCCTTCCTCGCTCATCATCATGGGGTCTAATCACAAAAATACCTGCCAAGTAATGCTTCCCATTTGGCAAACTAATAATTCCTGCATCCCCAACCAAAAATCCAATATCTCCAGTTTTATGAGCAATAGTTCCACCTTTACCCACACCAGCCGCAAGTAACTTATTATTATGACAATGACGCAAGATATCTAAAACTTGTCCTTGACTACCCTCTGAAATCAATTTATGTTGGTCAACCAAGGCTGACAACCGGACTAAATCTGCCGGACTAGTGGTATTAGTGCCTTTAAAATCTCCTAACATATTACGAATGACTGTGTTTTTTAATCCCCAACTGTGGAAACGCTGATTAAGTTTTGCTTTTCCACCTAGACGATCGATAATCATGTTACTAGCAGTATTATCACTGATCGTAATCATTTTGTTAACAGTTTCTATTACACTCAGTTTGATTCCTGCTCGTTTATACTGTAAGTCACCGGAACCACTCGCTACTAAGTCACGTCGCATTACTAGCTTTTCATCGAGTTTGATGTTCCCAGCGTCTACTTGTTCAAATAAAGCAATCAAAATCGGATATTTAATAGTGCTAGCTGCGGGAAATACCTTTTCACCATCAATATTCAAATAGTTTCCTGTTTCTATATCTAAAAAAAACATTCCCGGCTTGAGAAACCTGTAATGAGCCATTAATGCTTTAACTTGAGACTTTAGCTCTGGTATTTCTTTTCCTAATGGAATAATTCCACCAAATAAAGAAGTATCGTTTGTCTTATTGAAAATTTCCGGTTTATTGAGTTGAGGAAGCAACTTTTTCTGCACAGTTCCGGGACTTTCAAAGCTAGCCAATAAATACTTCCAATTCCTTGTTGACTCTAGATAATTCTGAGTTGAGTCAATTTTTTGAGATTTTAATCTTGCTGCCAAACTGGGCGATGTTAGTAATAAAGTAGTAAGAATAGGTAGTACAAGCCAGCGTAATCTCATTGATTTATTTCCGTGATAGCTTAATTTAATTAGACAGTCTTTTGGACAATTTATGTACTGTATCTCTAATCTGACCAGATTGTAGTTATATTTATTTACAATGTCAAGATTTCTATTGATTATCTTGTTATCTAAATAATTGACAGCTATAGCAGTCCTAAATCATTCATGAACAATAAGATCCCCGACTTTTTTGAGAATTCGGGGATTTGAGTCTCTCGATTTTTACAACTCATTTAGGACTAGAATCGACAATTTAGACTCAAGATTATTACATACTTTCTTGATAAAGAAATTACAAAATTATGACAGAAGTATGTTTGATTTATCTGAATTGCACTTCCAAGCATCAACTGTGAACAATTAAGTGGCGCGGATAAGCGATCGCACTCTTGGCAATCTCTCAATAGATAGTTATACTTTCTCTAAAAGTAAGCAGATCAATACTCTAAACTTACTATCAATAGTGTGACTGATTATTTGACCATTGCAGGAAGTTGATGTGATCAATAATAAGCAGAGTCTTTGGACTCCAGGTAAATTAGTTGGGCTGCTTATCTTATTATGTGGTGGCTTTAGTCTGGGTTTAATCATCTTGAGCAAAATAAATCTGTTTCAGTTTGATTCAAAACAGACTATAAATGTAAATAATGTAGCAGCAAATGTCGGCACTCAACAGCGAGTTGAAGAATTAAAGACAGCGATGCTAAAAAGTTGGCAAGGGGAAGCACAAGTAAAGGGTTTTTCTGACTCTATTCCATCAAGTTTTCAAGGTGCGATAATTGACTCAGTAAAACTCTCTCCATCTCAGAAAGTCATTGCTCTCACCTTCGATGATGGTCCTTGGCCTGAAAGTACAGCAGAAGTGTTAGATATCCTGAAAAAAAATCAGATTAAAGGGACGTTTTTTGTAGTTGGAGAGAATGTAAAAAATTATCCCAACTTACTCAAGCAGGAAATTGCTGAAGGTCATGTTATTGGCAACCATACTTGGCATCATTGGTATCAATTCTTGAATCCACAAGCTGCTGCTTACGAAATTGACCACACCGAAGATATTATTTTTAAAACTACAGGCTTAAAAACAAATTTATTTCGACCACCTGGAGGAGTGATGCATAATGGGGTAGTTGACTATGCTAGAAATAGTAAATACGCTATTATTTTGTGGTCATCTGACTCTGTAGACTATTCCCGTCCTGCGGTTCCCAAATTAATCAGTAATATATTCAGAGAGGCCAAATCTGGTGGAATTGTGTTGATGCATGATGGTGGTGGTAATCGTTCTAGAACTGTACAAGCTTTACCAGAAATTATAGACAACTTTCGCAATCAGGGATATCGCTTTGTCACTATCCCTGAACTCTTAGAAATTCAAGATAAAAACCAAAAATTGATCGAAAATAAAAAGTAAAGTAACCCTGCTTATAGCGGTTCCCATTCAGATGCGGTACAACATTACATCACGAGGTGTAGGGGCACGGCAGTGCCGTGCCCCTACGGGTGTACCTCAGGTAAATGAGAACCGCTATAAGAAACTCCAAGAAATAAATTATTCAATATTGTCCAATATTGTGGGGTGGGCAACATGAGCGCCCAGTCCATAGATAGGGCGGGCGAGACGCCCACCCCACAAGAGTTAAATAAGAGATGAACTTATTGTGGGCCAGACTGTGACTTTATCCGTTGCGGTAGAGAGATAGTAGTTAGTGAGTCACCACCGGAGGTAGCACTGTGCTGCACTCTGAGTTGTCCCCTGTGGCGACTCCATCTGATAGGAAGTTAAAGGAAGTGAAATAATGCTTACAATAATCAGTCTTTTGTAGAGACGGCGATTTCTCTTGGGATACAGACCCAAGAGAAAATAAACCCAATTTTTCGGTAAGCTAAAAATAAAAGACTTGGGTGCTGGTACTATGTCGATTCCAGGAATTTCTGAGGCAATAATCCGCCATAACTCCAACGCTTCATCCTACAGTCGTGGTGAAGAATATTATCGCAGGGGTGCGATCGCTGATCTCAAAAAACGCGGTAATCTGATTCAAGCAGAGGTAGAGGGTGGCGAAATTACACCATATCAAGTCAGTATTCGTTTTGATGCAGGTGGAATTACCTCAGCTTGTTGTACCTGTCCTTATAATTATGATGGTTGGTGCAAACATATCGTTGCCACCTTATTAAGCTGTTCGCGTCAATCAGAGATCATTGAAGAACGTCCAACGCTAGAACAATTATTAAATCGCCTCGATATTCTTCAAACTCAGCGATTATTGCAAGAACTGGTGGAAAATAGACCAGAAATAATTGATGATATTGATGAGTTTGTCAGTTTGATAGAATTGCCGAAACCGCAAACAAAACAGCCTTCTACCCGTCAAAGCAAAATTGACACATCACCTTTTCGCTCTCATGTCAAGCGGGTTTTGCGGGATGGATTGAAAGAATTAGAGTATGGTACAGAAGATGACCCATTTACAGATGATTTGCTGGCTGTAATTGAGAAAGCGCGAGAGTTGGCAGAAAATGGAGATGGTAATAATGCGATCGCAATTCTCGAAACTATTACCGAAACTTATGCCCAAGAATGGGACGAGTTACTAGATTACGGTGGAGACAGTTATTCTATCGCAGAACCTCTTGATAGTGCGTGGACAGAAGCAATTTTGTGTGCAGAAATGTCTCAAGGAGAAATAGTAGATTTGCAGTTGATGTTGGAATCCTGGCAAGACGAAATCAGTGCAGACTTTAGTATGAGTCTAGAAGCATTGCGTCAAGGTTGGAATTATGAACCACTGCAAGAGATTATGCAAGGAGATGATACCGCAGAACTTTGGGAAAATGAACGACCAAGCTTTGCTGATGATTTAGCATTGATTCGTTTGCAAATTCTTGAACGTCAAAATCGTTACACAGAGTATTTAAATCTAGCTTTAGCAGAAGAAATGACTCTGCAATACCTGACGCAATTAGCAGCTTTGGGAAGAGTAGAAGAGGCGATGTCTGCGGCTAAAATCCTGATGGAAAAAGCAGAAGAGGGTTTTGCCTTAGCAAAAATATTGCGGGAAGATGGGTATTTAGTTGAAGCTTTAGAAATATGCCAAGCAGGTATCAATTTACCAGGTAACTGTTTACATGAATTTGCTACTTGGACGAGTGATTTAGCCCAAGGATTAGAAGATAATGCTACTGCCTTAACTGCTAGCATCATTGCTTTTAAAATCAGACCATCGTTTCGAGACTATGGTAAAATTCAAGACTATGCAGGAGAAACTTGGTTGACGCTCAAGCAAGATTTGCTGCAAACACTACGAGATCAGCCCGATTGGGGAATACGAGAAGCTCAAGTTGATATTTTCCTCCATGAAGGATTAATTGATGATGCAATTAAAACAGTAGAAAGAGATACTTACTATGATTCAAAACTAGTTCATCGAGTCATGGATGCAGCAGTTTCCCATCGTCCAAAGTGGGTGATTGATAACGCTCGCAGACGGGCAGAACCAATAATGGAACAAGGAAAAGCTGACCGTTATGACGCTGCGGTTAATTGGCTCAAAAAAGTAAAAGCTGCGTATCTTCAACTAGGACAAAAAGCTGAATGGTCTGCTTATCGCTCACAACTAGAAGCGGCTCATGGACGGAAACGTAAATTAATGGAATTATTTAAAGAACTGAATAAATAGTAGTCTGTCAAGCTAACTTTGACGGGTGAGACACTTCTTAAACATCTCTTTTTTCTCTGACTCTGTGCCCTCTGCGCCTCTGTGGTTCGTTCCTTTACCCTTCAAACTTCACTTAACAGACCAATAGTATGATTAATTTAGCAACTGATACCACAAAATTGCAAACACAACTCGCTGATAAATACTTCAAGTTACATCCTTCCATACAAAAAATTATTCAGTTATTTTCGGTAATTTATGCACCGATAGACAAAAATTCCTTCGTAAGTTGTCTTAGTAAAACTGACGCTTTAGATGAAAACAATAAACCTTGGGTTACTAAAACTCTCAGTCCCCAAATTGATAAATTGTTAAAAGTAGGCTTGTTAGTTCAGGAAAGTAGAGCGGGTGCTGAATGTCATCCGTTAGTCACAGAAATTGCCACTCGTCATGCTGTACAAACCGGACAGTTTGAAATCCTCGTCACAGCAGTAGAGGAGAAGCTACCCATACGTACTCACTGGAACAGGGATTCTCGAATTTTCTACAGTCTGCGCCAGTGTATCAGAGAAATCCGCATTGGGATTTATCGTCAAGATCCTAGTTTTATTAATCAGCAAATTGAAGATTACCAGAAGTACGCTGATAGTGAAGAAAAAATATCAATACAAAATATATTTGAGCAGATATACAATAATCCATTTGATGCAGATTGGTTTAACACCCTACCACAAGGATTGTATGAAAGTGGCATATCAAGTATTCTCTTCAATTCAGCCTTAAAATTATCTGCGTCGGAAGATGCGTTGACGCTGTTAGAAGAAGAATGTTCTACACCTGGAAAACATTGCTCAGATTATCTGCATCTGATTTTGACAGAACAACTGCTTTTACAGGGTTGTACCCAAGAAGCACAAGAAAGTCTAGAGCGAATATCGAATGAATATCAAAATAACGCTGCTATTTTTTGGGGTTGGTTAAGTTTTCTGCGGGGTGATAATGAACAAGCTATCAAATATTATAAAGATGCCCTGAAAGCCATCAAAAAGGCTACAGGCAAACGCCAAATGTATTTCAATACAATTGGGGGCTTATTTTTCATCCTTGCACTTTTAAAAGATGGTTCAGTGCAACACCTCCAAGAAGCAGAAGAGTACACCAGTTTGATGTCCCGTCAATCAGATCATTGGCTTAGGTTCACTTATGGCAGACTGGAAAAGGTACTACAAGTTCATCAAGGTGATATTATCCAAAAACAATTTGTAGTCAGTGGTCATATTTCTTCTGTGGAAGAAGACAATAGCTTACAAACATTGTTTTGTTCACTATGCCTTTACTGGATGGATACTGAGAGTGCTAAAAAACGCTTACCTAATTTATTAGAACCATTGTATCGGCGATCGCTCGCTTCCGGTTATCACTGGTTGGCAATGGAAACCGCAGAACTCCTATCCAGACTCAAACCCAGCAGTAACTATAAACAACTTGCAGAGGCACTGCGAGAAGATAGCAATATCCAAACCATCGTAGACTTAATTCGACCCCAAGAAGCTTGGGAAATGTGCCTCAATGCCCTGGCAAATCTCCAATCAAGACCACAAACACCAGGAAAACCAGAATCAGAACTGCGTTTAGCATGGTTCCTTACCTTCTATCCCAGCAGATGTGTCTTGCAACCACGAGAACAAAAAGTTAATGCCAAAGGTGAGTGGAGTAAAGGTCGCCCCATAGCCCTCAAGCGTCTGAACAGTGCATTATCTGAGTTTGATTACATTACACCCCAAGATATGCGGGTATGTAGTTGTATTGAGGTATATAATGATGGCTCATATTACGGCAAAGTTGATTATACCTTCGGTGAAAAAGCCATCTCTGCTTTAATTGGCCACCCGTTGGTTTTTTGGGAGGATACACCCACTATCCGTGTAGAAATTGTCAAGGCAGAACCGGAACTACTGGTTAAAAAAGAAAAACAAGGTCGTCTCACCTTAGAATTTTCTCCCAAACTACCAGAATCACAGAATATTCTGCATATCAAAGAAACCCCAACCCGCATCAAAGTCATTGAAATTACTACCGAACACAGACGCATTGCGGAGATTATTGGTAAAGATAACAAATTAAATGTGCCTGCGATCGCAGAGAAACAAGTTTTGGCAGCCATTAATGCCGTCTCTGGCATCGTCACCGTACATTCTGACATCGGTGGCGGTTCCGAAGGTGCAGAAGAAGTACCCGCCCTAACTCTACCCCATATTCACCTTTTACCTGCCAATGCCGGCTTGAAAATCAGTCTTTTGTCGCGCCCATTTGCCCAAGGTGGCCCCTACTATCGTCCTGGTACAGGTGGTGAAACTGTAATTGCCGAGATTGACGGTAAACGTCTCCAAACCCGACGAAATCTGTCTGAAGAGAAGCAACTTGCCAAAGAAGCTGTAGCCGCCTGCGCCACCTTGACTCAAACTGAAGAACAAGATGGTGAATGGATTATGGACGATCCAGAAAACTGTTTAGAACTGCTGCTAGAACTGCAAGCACTGGGAAATAACGTAGTCATCGAATGGCCACAAGGAGAAAAACTGCGTGTTAGCCACAATGCCGACTTGAAAGACTTTAATTTATCAATTCAACGTCAGCAAGACTGGTTTGCAGCCACAGGGGAGTTGAAATTAAATAACGACCTAGTGCTGGATATGCAGCAACTACTAGAACTATTAGAGAAAACTCCCAGCCGTTTTATCCCTCTTGGTGATGGTCAATTTCTGGCTTTAACTCAAGCTTTTCGGAAACGCCTCGACGAATTGCGGATGTTTTCGGAAAAACATAGTAAAGGTATTCGTTTTCACCCCTTAGCAACATTAGGGTTAGAGGATTTTGTCGATGAGGTAGGTAAGGTAAAAGCAGATAAACACTGGAAAACACATATCCAGCGTCTTAAGGAGGTGCAGAACCTCCAACCAGAACTGCCATCTACGTTTCAAGCAGAACTACGTGACTACCAGATGGAGGGTTTTTGTTGGCTGGCGCGTCTGGCACATTGGGGTGTGGGCGCTTGTTTAGCAGACCAAATGGGATTGGGTAAAACCGTGCAAGCATTGGCGGTCATTCTCAGAAATGCTCATGAAGGACCAACCCTAATTATTGCCCCCACTTCCGTGTGCATGAATTGGGTGAGTGAAGCGCAGAAGTTTGCCCCAACTCTCAATATTATTCAATTTTCTGGTGCTAACCGCCAAAAATTATTGGATGGGTTACAACCTTTAGATATGTTGGTATGCAGTTATGGTTTATTACAGCAAGAAGAAGTAGCACAAATGCTTTCTGCTGTACAGTGGCAAACAATTGTCCTGGATGAAGCCCAGGCGATTAAAAATATGACCACTAAACGTTCTCAGGCAGCTATGAACCTAAAATCTAATTTTAAGTTACTGACTACTGGGACTCCCATTGAGAATCACCTGGGTGAGTTGTGGAATTTATTCCGTTTTATTAATCCTGGATTATTGGGTTCTTTTGAAAGCTTCAATCAACGCTTTGCTACCCCCATTGAAAAATATCAAGATAAACTTGCACGTAATAAACTCAAAAAACTTATTCAACCATTTCTGTTGCGGCGAACAAAAAATCAGGTATTAGAAGAGTTGCCATCTCGTACCGAAATTCTCCTTCATGTAGAGTTAAGTCGAGAGGAAAAGGGATTCTATGAAGCGTTGCGTCGTCAGGCAATATCTAAACTCACTGAAAGTGATGCCGAGGCAGGAAAGAAACATTTGCAAGTTTTGGCTGAGATTATGAAACTGCGTCGCGCTTGCTGTAATCCCAGCCTCATTATGCCTGGTACTTCATTACCCAGTTCCAAGTTGCAACTTTTTGGTGAGGTGCTGGGTGAACTGCTGGAAAATCGTCATAAAGCATTAGTGTTTAGTCAATTTGTTGACCATTTGCACATCATCCGTAATTATCTGGATCAGCAAGGTATTAATTATCAATATCTAGATGGCAGCACTTCCGTGGCAGAGCGCAAAAAACGGGTAGATGCATTTCAAGCTGGTTCAGGAGATGTCTTTCTCATTAGTCTCAAGGCAGGGGGTACAGGACTCAATCTGACTGCGGCTGATTATGTCATCCATACAGACCCTTGGTGGAATCCCGCAGTGGAAGACCAAGCCTCAGACCGCGCCCATCGCATTGGGCAACAACGCCCAGTGACAATTTATCGCTTGGTAGCAAAGGATACTATTGAAGAAAAGATTGTGGAATTGCACCACCACAAGCGAGATTTGGCAGATAGCCTGTTAGAAGGTACTGAGATGAGTGGCAAGATATCAACGGAAGCCTTGTTACAGTTGATTAGTGAAGGTTAAGCTTTAATATAGCGGTTCCCACTCAAATGAAGTACAAAATTATATCGTAAAGTGTAGGGGCAATTGATGAATCATTGGTGTCAACTTAAGCTGAAAATAGCTGAACTGTTGGCTTCCATCCCCGCCCGGAAATAAATGAGTAATGAGTAATAAGTAATAAGTATTACTTATTACTTCAAAAATAAATTCTTTGGCTAATAGCTTAAGTCTACTGAAGTAGACTGGAGATTTTTGGTGATATTTAGTCATCTTCAGATGACTTTGGCTATGAGACGGGAATTTCAATTCCCGGCGGACGAGCGGTTTCACGTTAAGTTGACACCAATGGGCACTGCCGTGCCCCTACACCTTGCTGTATAATATTGTGCTTCATCTGAATGGGAACCGCTATAGCGATCGCTCAAGTTCCTCAACACAATCCATGACTTAGAAAAGGAGACGATTGAGCAATGGATAAAGTAGCTCTCTACAGGCAATATATTCAACAACTAATCCAAGCAAAAGCCGATCGCTCGATGAAATCGGCAAAAGATGTTGAGGCTCAACCTATTTTTGATACGGAGCGCGTTGGGCTTTGCCCCGCCGCAGGCATCGCTATCAATTAGTGTATGTGGGTTGGAAGCAGAATGATATTAGGGATTATGGATGTTTGCTACATTTGGATATTAAAAATGGCAAAATTTGGATTCAATATGATGCTCCGGAAGATGGGATTGCCTATGAGTTATTAAAATTGGGTGTACCACATGAAAATATAGTTTTGGGTTTTCAACCTGCTAGAGTGCGCTCTGATACTGAGTTTGCTGTAGGTTAGGTTTAAATATTGATTGATGAATAGCGATCGCTAGTTCAATTTTCATCAAGTCAAAGGCGGGTATCATTTCAACCTATGCGATGGTCGCTTTGCGAACCGGCGAAGCCATCGCCCCTAGAGTTAGAAAAGTCTATTTGCCAGGGGGAAGCTTTAGTTCTATACCTAATTTGCTTCCTATTTCCATAACATCCTTTGTAAAGCTTGTCATACTTGCAATGGGGGCAGCGACTACAGTAGCAGCAGTTAGTAAAGCTACTAGACGCTTTTTGAGTTTGGGTAAATTGCGTTCTTTTTCTGGCTTTTGAATTTCTACTTCTACATCATCAATATCGATGATAATGTCGTCGTGGGTTTCTGGTGGAAATTGGGCAGCAGTTTGGCGTAAGTTGCCGATCAGTTGCATTAGTTCTGCTACGCTTGCGCCGCTTGTTTGGTTGAAGTTAGAGGCTTGCTGACTGGCGTTGTCTTTGACTTGGTTCGCAACGTTGGCGATGTTTGCGCCTTGAAAGTTGTTTGTGAATTGAGGATTTTCTGACATAGCATTTGCCTCGGCTTTATTATTATTATTAATTTTAATTTCTCTGCTGACAGCTAGTTTAGCAATATCTCGCATATCTTCATAAGCAGTCCTATCATCTAAATCATTATCTGCTTTTTGTGATTTTCGACGCGATTCTAGTGATTCATAGCCATCTAAAAGTTGACGTAAATCGAGTTTTAATTTTAGTTTGCCGATGGTTATTATGCTTTCACCCATTGATTCGAGTCCGAGGAGTTCTTGGTAGTCGAGGGGTGGGTGGTTGGGATGGTTGGGGACAGGAACCCATTCGGTGATTTCGAGATTGGGGAGACTTTTGTGGATTTTTTGGAAGACATCGCGGAGAATGCCGAGAAATAAGCGGCGGGTTTCTTGGCGTTCGCTAATGGTGATGAAGATTTTTTTGTCTTCGGGATCGGCTTTGATCCGAGCAATGTTGTAGATTTCATTGTTTTCTTGATATTGCAGCATTACACCACTGCGCCAATAGATTTGCTTATGGATTTTTTCGTGGGTGTTGACGATGAAGCGGGAAATGATGCTTTCGGGGAGAACTTTGTAATGGTATTGAAATTCCAGGGTTTCGCCTTCTAGTTCTGTTTTGTCTGGTTGGTCTTTGGGCAAAAGTCCCGCAATCAGGAATTGTGGTGGTTTACAATCTAATTCAAAGCAAAGCTCAAATTCTTTCATTAGCCCGATCAAATAGTCGTGACGCTTGATGGGATAACGTTCTGGATTGAGGATGCGGGTGAGATCGGCGGGGGTGAAAATGCCTTTGGTTTGAGTTTTGAGGTTTTCATCGCTCAGGAGGGCGTAAATGCCTTCTGTAACCCAGTTGGGTTTGAGGACGTTGGTATCTTTGAGGATGGGATGATCGCGGAAGTTGAGAACTAAGCCAAGTCGATGCAGCAAGTCAATCAGTTGGTCATGGTTTTGTTCTTCAGGGATTTTGTTGTCGTAGCAGATGCCGATGTAGCGATTGTAGCTGATGAAGTCTTGGGGCATGGATTCGAGTTGTTGTTTAACCTCAAACCATGTCAGGGGTAGAAGGTCGTAAACTTCTTTTAGGTTGCCGACTTGCTGCAAAATGGCGGTGCGAAGTTCATCAATGCCGATATTGTCTTGGCAGGAGGTTTCGATAATCGCTTGGATGTTAGAATATTTTTCGCGTAATGCCTTGCGGTTGATGTCGAGGGGTTGTTCGTCTTTTTTGTTGCCAACGATAATTACGGGGGACTGTCCGCCGAAGCTTTCGATTAGTTTCAGCCAATATTCGATGCGGTTTTCTTCTTCGCTGGTGCGACAATTACAAACTAGGAGATAGAGGCTACGCTTAGTCAGAAAAAATTGATGGGTAGCATGATAAATTTCCTGTCCGCCAAAGTCCCAAACATTGAGGCGGATGTCTTTACTATTGACCTGCACGTTCCAAGTTTCCACATTGAGTCCGTCAGTTTGGGATTGATTTTTATCATATTTATTGCGGATTAGTCGCTCGATGAGGGATGTTTTACCGACGCTGCCTTGTCCGATGAGCAACAGTTTGGCTTCGTGTAATGGTCGAGTTTCAGTTGTGCGAATTTGCCTCAAGTAATTAAAAATCTTTTTTACATCTTTTGAATTAAGAATTTCTAATGGAATCTGGGTAATTTGGTTGTAACTGAGGTCAAGCTGCCTCAGATTGGTTAATTTAGCGATCGCCTCTGGAATCTGGGTTATTTTGTTGACACTGAGGGAAAGCTGCGTCAGATTAGTTAATTTAGCGATCGCCTCTGGAATCTGGGTTATTTGGTTGTAAACGAGGTAAAGCTGCGTTAGATTGGTTAATTTAGCGATCGCCTCTGGAATCTGGGTTATTTGGTTGCTATTGAGGTGAAGCTGCGTCAGATTGGTTAAATTAGCGATCGCCTCTGGAATCTGGGTTATTTGGTTGCTATTGAGGTGAAGCTGCGTCAGATTGGTTAATTTAGCGATCGCCTCTGGAATCTGGGTTATTTGGTTGCCACGGAGGTTAAGCTGCGTCAGATTGGTTAATTTAGCGATCGCATCTGGAATCTGGATTATTTGGTTGCCACCGAGGTTAAGCTGCGTCAGATTGGTTAATTTAGCGATCGCCTCTGGAATCTGGGTTATTTGGTTGTAACTGAGGTGAAGCTGCGTCAGATTGGTTAATTTAGCGATCGCCTCTGGTATCTGGGTTATTTGGTTGTAACTGAGGTAAAGCCCCGTCAGATTAGTTAATTTAGCGATCGCATCTGGAATCTGGATTATTTGGTTGCCACCGAGGTTAAGCTGCGTCAGATTGGTTAATTTAGCGATCGCATCTGGAATCTGGATTATTTGGTTGCCACCGAGGTTAAGCTGCGTCAGATTGGTTAATTTAGCGATCGCCTCTGGAATCTGGGTTATTTGGTTGTAACTGAGGTGAAGCTGCGTCAGATTGGTTAATTTAGCGATCGCCTCTGGTATCTGGGTTATTTGGTTGTAACTGAGGTAAAGCCCCGTCAGATTAGTTAATTTAGCGATCGCATCTGGAATCTGGATTATTTGGTTGCCACCGAGGTTAAGCTGCGTCAGATTGGTTAATTTAGCGATCGCATCTGGAATCTGGATTATTTGGTTGGAACTGAGGTCAAGCTGCGTCAGATTGGTTAATTTAGCGATCGCCTCTGGTATCTCGGTTATTTGGTTGTGATAGAGGAAAAGCAAATTCAGATTGGTTAATTTAGCGATCGCCTCTGGAATCTGGGTTATTTGGTTGCGACTGAGGGCAAGGTGCGTCAGATTGGTTAATTTAGCGATCGCCTCTGGAATCTGGGTTATTTTGTTGGAACTGAGGTGAAGCTGCGTCAGATTGGTTAATTTAGCGATCAGATCAGGTATTTCAGTTAGCTCTACTCGAATTAAGGTAAGTTCCTCTAGATGTAGTATTTGCGTTACCACATCGGGAATGCTCTCTAAAGGATTACCACTAATATCCAACTTACGCAAATTAGGCAAACCCAATAGTTCGAGTGGAAGCGTTTTTAAATTGTTGCCTGAAACCTTTTCGAGATGGCGGTTTCCTACTTCTTCATAACCTTCAACCTTCTTTCCCAAAATCAAAGACTCAAGCTGCTGCAACTTACCAATTTCCACAGGTAACTCAGTCAACTGTTGCCCCGACAAGTCTAACTCTCGCCAACCCTCAGCCACGGCGCGATCTATCAGTTGCAATAACTCATCCTGCGTCATAATTCCAAGGAGAAGGGTAAAAGGAAAGAAGATTGATGAAGATTATCTTAACTGATTAGGGAAAATGCTAGACCATCATTTTTTGGCGATCTGTCAGTTCGCTGTTTGGGATATTGCGGATTTAGGCGATGCCTGGGTTGGGCTACGCCAACGCGCCTTGAGATGATGGGAAAAGGCGATCGCATAACTTTAAATCTGGTTTATGGCTATCTCTGTTATTATACCTGCGATCAATTTTTGGCATTCTTTACAAAATTTACTATTACGTTTCATCGTCATCAAAACAAACATTAGGACTTGCACAGTCCCTTACCCAGATAATTAAAAGCAGCCACGACACTAGTCATGACTGCTATCATTATTGATAAATTAACTGGTTGTCTCCGCTTTACATATTTATTAAAAGCTACTGTTACAACCAATTTAAGATTGACAGATGATTAAGCTTTAGCAAAGTTTTCAGCAGCAAAGTCCCAGTTAGCCACTTTGTCTAGGAAATTCTTGATGAACGCTGGACGGGCATTTCTGTAGTCAATGTAGTAGGCGTGTTCCCAAACATCTAAGGTTAGGAGTGCTTTTTGTCCATGAGCTAGTGGATTTTCTGCATTTGGTGTTTTAATCACTTTCAGCGTACCACCATCATCAATTAACCAAGACCATCCGCTACCGAACTGAGTTGTAGCAGCGTTAGAGAACTCTTCTTTGAATTTATCAAAGCTACCGAAGTCTTTATCAATTTTGGCTGCAAGTTCACCAGTGGGTGCGCCGCCACCGCCTGGCTTTAAGGAATTCCAGAAGAAGGTGTGGTTCCAAACTTGGGCGCTGTTGTTGAAGATTCCCGCCTTAGAGGAGTCTTTGAAGGAAATTTGGATTACCTCTTCCAAAGATTTATTGGCAAGTTCTGTACCTTCAAGCAGCTTATTCAGGTTGTCTACATAAGTTTTGTGATGCTTGCCATGATGATACTCTAAGGTTTCGCCTGATATACCAAAAGGCTCTAAAGCATTCAATTCGTAGGGTAGGGCGGGTAGTGTAAATGTCATTTTATGAAATCCTCTCTTTACCGGTTTCCAGTTGAAAGCTATTGCAGAAGCTTAGGAAATTAGCAGCTTTTGTTTTTGACAGTTTTATGCTTTTTATGGTGAAACATAAAACTTAACATCGTTATTCTACTACCAAAGTGAAGATGAAAACAAAGTACTTTTGTGATAAGTTAAATCGCTAGTAATTGCTGACTATAAATAAAAATGGCTAATATTTCACAAATTCTAGAGACTAATAAGTAATTAGCATTTAGCAATTCAGGCTTTCATACTTCCATCTTTGGTACGATTATGGCGATGTGAAAAATCAGTCTAAAGCTAGATGATTTAATACTTAATAAATCTAAAGAATGTAGAGACGTAGCACTGCTACGTCTCTACAAGGGTTCTGGATAACGCATATTTAGTTTCTGGAGATGTCTAATATTTTTAGTACAAGGCTCAAAGCTTGATTTTCAATCAAGATAGCCAATTCTCAAATTAGCTATTTTGTTTTTAAATGCAGTTTTGAGGATGGTAAGTGAATAATCATTCACCCACCACCTTTTGAAATTAAACAACTAACAGCAAACAACGGTGATTACCACCCAGATAAACGCTGCTGGTAATAGCTAACGATTTGTGCTGTGACTTCAGACACGTCTAAACCATCGGTTTGAACTTCGATCGCATCTGCTGCTTTTTGCAAAGGAGAAACTTTGCGAGTGCTATCTTTCCAGTCACGTTCGGCGATGTCGTGTTCTAGCTGCTCTAAACTCACTTCGGGTTGACCTTGTTTGTTAAAGTCTTGCTGGCGACGACGGGCGCGTTCGCTGACTGAAGCGGTTAAGAAGATTTTCACTTCGGCATCGGGGAACACGTGAGTACCGATATCCCGACCTTCAGCGACTAAACCACCTCTTTTACCCCAGTTTTGCTGTTGTTTAACCAGTGCTTGACGGACAGCGCTTTGTGCTGCGATCGCCGATACAAGAGAAGTTACCTCAATGGTGCGAATTGCCTGGGTAACATCAAGACCGTCAATCCAAACCTGCACAGACGTTTGTAAGTCTTGGGTAGGAGTAAGTTCAATTTTGCACTGATTAGTTAACTCAGCGATCGCACACTCATCATCAATCGCAATCCCCTTTTGCAGTACTAACCAAGTGACAGCACGGTACATCGCTCCTGTATCTAAATACACTAAACTCAGATTTGCTGCCACTTGCCGCGCCACTGTGGATTTTCCAGCCCCGGCTGGGCCATCAATGGCGATAATAGGTTGACGATCGCGCAATATCGTATTGTCAATCAAACGTGTAGCACCAAGACGAGCTGCGATCGCCAACATTCCTTCCTCCTCAACTTTTTCTAAAGACATCAACGTAGTCGGTTCAACCAATTCAATATATTCCACTAAAACCGTACTGACCATTGCCACTTCTTGCTGTACCACTGCTATTAACTTGTTGCTATTGCGATCGCCTGCTTGAAACGCGGCTTCAGCCCGTCGCAAGCCGCGATATAATACAGCTGCTTCCTCTTTTGCCGTTGCAGTCAAATATTGATTACGAGAACTGAAGGCAAGACCCGAAGCTTCGCGCACTGTTGGACAAGCAACAATTTCTACTGGCAAATTTAAATCAGCTACTAAGCGTTTAATAATTGCTAGTTGCTGACCATCTTTTTGACCAAAGTAGGCACGATTAGGCTGCACCAAATTGAAAAGTTTGGTAACAATCGTAGCTACACCCTGAAAGTGACCCTGGCGAGAACGACCACACAAGCCTGTTATCATAGCAGATGGGGGGATAACTTGTGTAACCTTTGATTCTTGTATACTCTTCTGGGGAACGGCCATTTCTTCCGGAGTCGGTGCAAAAATGGCATCTACCCCAGCTTGTTCGCAAAGTTGTTGGTCTTGCTCTAAAGTGCGGGGGTAGCGTTGATAATCCTCATTGGGAGCAAATTGCAGGGGATTGACGAAAATACTCACAATCACCGTAGAATTTTCTTGTCGCGCCCGTTGGATCAAGCTTAAATGACCTTGATGCAAATTTCCCATCGTTGGCACCAGGCCGACTGCCGTCTGATACCAGCCAGTAATGTCATCTAGTTTCAGATCCTCAGTAACCGCTATCTGTTTGTTTTCTAAGCAGCGTTTAGTTAAATAGCAGCGTAAAGCTGCCACTGTTGTCAGCAGGCGCACAAAAATACCCCTAGTTCTTATCGATCCCTCCCCCGTTAGTTTATATCTGAAATCGAGGGAAGAGTTAAGCTTTTCATCTCATGTCTGGCTGAGGGGAGTGGAGGAAATACGGTTCGGTTAAAGCAAGAGACGCGATGAATCGCCGTCTCTACAAAAGATTGATTAATTCTGATAGGTAAATCAAATTTCAATTTCTCTTCTTTCCTTCTTCCTTTGCGTCCTTTGCGTCCTTCTCTAACGAGACGCTGCGCGAATGCGGTTCGTTCTCTTATCCCTCAAATTTAATGCGATACACCACTATAGCTTTGTCTCCGGCGTCGGTGTCGGAGTGGCAGTTTCTATGGGAGTTGGTGTGGGAGTTTCTGTAGGCGTTGGTGTGGGAGTTTCTGTAGGCGATGGGGTGGAAGTTGGCGTTGGAGTGGGAGTTTCTGCTGTGATGGTGAGTTGATAATCTACTGGTTTTGTTGCTGTGGAAACCACGACAAACTCGTAAAATCCGCTTTCTGGTAATTTAGTTGACAAACTACGCTTGGTAGAATCTTCTAGAAATTGAATTTTCCCAGAGGGTGAATAAACTGATAATAAAACTTGAGAATTTCCTTGTAGTTTCAAGTCCAGAAATTGGTCTTTGGCAAGTCCAGCAATAAATACCTTACCACCACCAGGTTGAAGAGTACCGTTAACCGTTTTGCCGATCGCACCTGGATCAAAGACAAGTTTCTGGAAAGTGCTACCGGCAAGGATAGTGCTGAGTTGATCGCTAACAAAACCGTACCAAACTTGTCCAATGGGCTGACCTTTAAATTTTTGACCCCGTTGTTCAGGAAATACACTGAAAAAAGCAGCATCTCCCAAATCATATAAAGAACGACTACCAACGTTGATTTTATTGACTTCCACTTTCCAGCGATCGCGTTCAGCAGTTGTGTAACTTCCCAGTTGTCGGCGGGCATTGGAACTCAGTGGTGCAAGTTTTTCTAGTAATTCTGAAGCGGTTGTATCCCATTCTACGCGCAAACTCTCATCTTCAGAACCATTGCTGAGAGTGCGTCCCCGTAAACTGGGGTTTTTATCCCAAAAAACTTGATTTACCAAGTTCACGTAGAAGTTAGAGTCAATACCCAATTGTTGACGGCGATCGCTTAATTTTTCTTTACGCTGCCGTTCTGCTGGTGAATATTGCGCTAAGGGATCGGTTGGTTGTTCACTGGTTGGAATTGGGCTGGCTGTGGGATTAGGTTTGACTTCCCCGATCTCGCTGCGGCCAGTCACTCCCCACCAAATTAATCCAATACTACCAGCTGCTAGCACGGTTATTAGAAAGGTTTTTGTTGGTGTCCACCAAGGGGGAGATGAGGGAGGGGGGGGATATGAGGGAGTTGGGGAAGGTGGAGAAATGGCGACGGTGGCGGATGTGGGTTGTGGTGGAGTGGGGTATTGAGTTGGAGGATAGTTTGCTGGGGGTGAGTTGATAGCTTGGAGTACTTGACGGGCTGATTGATAGCGATCGCCTGGTCTGGCAGATAGCATTTTATCTAATACTTGTGCCAAAATTTGACTCAGGTTAACTTCACGCCGCCACTGCCAACTGAGAGTATAAGTATCAATTAATTCTTGAGGTTGTTTTCCTGTCAGTAAAACCAACATTGATGCTGCCAAGGCATACAAGTCGCTATGGGGAGATACTAACCCAGTTTGCATCTGTTCTGGAGGGGCAAAACCTATTTTACCTAATAGGGTTGGTGATGGGGAAGATGCAACCATACCGGGTTGGTAATATTCGGAAGCAACGGTTGCTACTACTTGTTTGACACCACCAAAATCAATTAACACTGGCAGTTTGTCAACAGTGCGAAGCATTAAGTTATCTGGAGAAATATCTCGATGAATAACGCCAATGGAGTGAATATATTCCAACACTGGCAAAATTTGCTGCAATAATTGGCGTACTTCCGCCTCGGTAAAGCGCAAACCCTGTTGTATTCGGGCATTTAACAACGAGTTGTAAGTTTCCCCTTCGACATAATCTTGCACCAAAAACAGATATTCTTTGCCGCCTAAATTTAGCCGCAACAGTTCCCGAAAGCGGGGAATTTGGGGATGTTGCAATTTATAAAGAACACTCGCCTCTCTTTCAAACAATTCTTCAGCTTTTTGGACAACGTAAGCGGTTTGAACTTGCGGAGAAAATTCTTTTAAAACACAAAGTTCGCGAAAACGGTTGACATCTTCAGCTAAATAAGTGCGTCCAAAGCCACCTTGGCCAATTTGACGTACAATCACATAGCGATCGCCTAAAGTTAATCCCGGCTGGATACTATAACTCATGGACGCACCCGACAATTTTTCACCACACTGGAGACAAAAGCGACTACCTGGGGAATTTTCATGTCCTTTAGAACAATATATTTTAGTCATTAGTTATTAGTCATTGGTCATTAGTCATTTGTCATTAGTTATTAGTTATTTGTGACTCTTCCCCAGTCCCCAGTCCCCAATCCCCTTACTTGCCAGATTGTACTTTACTGACTTGATCGGCTGCGATCGCATACCAAACTTGACCAAAAGTCTGTTGATTCAGTTTCCCACGCTGCTGACCCGGAAACAACCGATCAAATTTTTCATTTGTATCTTTGGTCAGCTGATCGATTGTATAATTCCCAAACTGCCCCGATCGCGCTTGTCGTCTCCATGTTTCGTAATCTTGTGCCGTATATTTACCCAGTTTTCGACGAGATGCTGTACTGATATCAGCCTGTTCTATTTTATTCAATAAATCGTCAGCGACACCAGACCATTCATCTCGTAAACCAGCATCTTCAGGTTTAGATGTCAGGCTACGTCCTTTTAATTCAGGTTTTTTTGTATAAAATAAATCATCTACAAAGCGAATAAAAAATCCTTCAGGAATTTCTAGCTGTTGACGACGACTGATAATTTCTTGGAGGTTGCTATTTTTTCCTTTGTCGCTGACTGGCTTACTACCTGGAAAGTGGGGGATTTGCGGTAATGAAGGTAATGAAATTGACGGGATGCTGATTGAAGTTACAGCCCTAATGGCTGCATTTCCTGCCGCTAAAGTTAATCCCACTAAAGCCGTCCCCCCTAAACTCATCACAAAAGGGCGAATCCAAACAGGCCAAGACATCGGTTTAGCAATTGCTTGCGTTTTGCTCTGAAATCTACTCACAATAGCACTGGCGCGTTGTCTTCCCGGAGCAACTACCATCGTCTTAATCTTGCTAGTAATATAATTACCTGGGGATTTAGTCGCAGTTGGCGATGGTAAATCTTTGAGGATTTGCTCGGCTCGTTGATAGCGATCGCTCGGTTTATAAGCTAGCATCTTTTTTAACACCGCTTCTAGTTGCGGGCTAACTTGGATTTCCTTTCCCCATCCCCAAATTCCTTGATAGCTGTCGTATAATTTTTGTGGTTCTTTACCTGTGAGCAACACTAATGCAGTCACAGCTAAAGAATATAAATCGCTACTAAAAAAGGCTTGTCCTTGCCGTAGTTGTTCTTCTGGAGCGTAGCCTTTTTTACCCAGTATAGTGTTATTTCCAACCAACTTGGTGCGCCAAAAACCTTGAGAAGCCGGCAACTGCTTGACACCGCCAAAATCAATCAGTACTGGCAAATTATCAGAACGCCGCCAAATCAAGTTATCAGGAGAGATATCACGATGAATGACATCTTGCGAGTGGATGTAGGATAAGACTGGTAAAATTTGTTGCAGGAGGGTGATTACTTCCTCTTCACTAAAGGTTTTGCCTTGACTTTCACGCTGTTCTAACAACTGGTAGTAATTATCCCCATCCACATAATCTTGGACGAGAAAGAAAAAATCTTTAGCGCCTATTTGCACTTGTAGCGAGGCGTGAAAACGCGGAATCTGTGGATGCTGGAGTTTTTTCAGAACATTCGCTTCTCGTTCAAATAACTCTTTAGCTTTTTGTAAATCTTGTTGTTCTTGTACTTGGGGTGCAAATTCCTTCAGCACACAGGTTTGATGGGATTTCTTTCTATCCTCCGCCAAATAGGTGCGTCCAAAGCCACCTTGTCCTAGTTGACGGATAATTTGATAGCGATTATCTACAACCTGTCCCACAGCCAGAGGTAATGGTTCACCGCAATGGGTACAAAAGCGGTTATTACCATTATTTGTGTGTTGTTTACTGCAATAGAGCTGCATGGTGCTGAAGGATAAATTAAGGTTTTATTGAATAACTACAACGCGCCTATCCCCATTTTCGGATATTCTACGAATTACGCCAGCGAGTCCACGTTTGCTTTTAGCGTCTTGTAGAGAGCGTCATTACGAATTACGAATTATTTTAACGATGTTGATTTTACTTCAGGATAAACAACAAGGGTCATGAACCGGAAATCAAGACAACAGCAAGTAATCAAAGCATTTGAAGATTTTTTGTCTACCCCCCTAGAAACGATATTGCAACGGCATCTCAACACTCAAACTTCGGCAGTTTTGAGTTTATTTCACGATGTAGCGGCTAATGTACCTGCCTACAAGGCGTTTTTAGCAGAAAGAGAAATTAATCCCGCAACTATTCAAACCTTGGAGGAGTTTCAAAAACTCCCAGCGATCGCTAAACAAAATTATATCCTGCGTTATCCCTTAGCTGATTTGTGCCACAACGGACAACTAGAAGCGTGCGACATGATAGCTGCTTCATCAGGTTCTAGTGGTAAACCGACATTTTGGCCTCGTTTTTTCACAGATGAACTCCAAATCGCCACACGCTTTGAACAGATTTTTCACGATAGTTTTTATTCAGATACTAGACGCACTCTAGCAGTGATTTGTTTCACTTTAGGCACTTGGGTAGGTGGGATGTTTACCACTAATTGCTGTCGTTATCTTGCTAGCAAAGGTTATCTCATCACCGTAATTACTCCTGGTAACAATAAAGAAGAAATATTGCGAGTTGTCCAAGAACTTGGTTCAGAATTTGAACAAGTGGTGTTATTGGGATACCCACCATTTTTAAAAGATGTCATTGATACTGGTATCGCTCGTGGTGTGGAGTGGCAGCAATATCAGATTAAATTAGTGATGGCGGGAGAAGTATTTAGTGAAGAATGGCGGAGTTTAGTTGGTGAAAGAGTTGGTTCACCAAATCCTTGCTATGATTTTGCATCACTCTACGGCACTGCGGATGCCGGAGTTTTAGGTAATGAAACCCCGTTAAGTATCTGTATTCGCCGTTTTTTGGCAATAAATCCCGATGCCGCTAGAGCTTTATTTGGGGAATCGCGTTTACCCACGCTAGTACAATACGATCCTTACAGTCGCTTTTTTGAAGTTCAGGATGGCGGATTGCTGTTTTCGGGAGATAACGGTATTCCCTTAGTGCGTTATGACATTTTAGATACTGGCGGAATAATTAGTTATGATGCCATGCTGCAATTTTTAGCAGAATGGGGATTTAACCCGCTTGAAAATCTCCGTTCTGACACTCAACAATCAGCTAGAGGTATTCATCAGCTACCTTTTGTTTATGTCTTTGGCCGTTCTAACTTTACAGTTTCTTACTTTGGTGCAAATATCTATCCCGAAAATGTAACGGTAGGATTAGAACAACCAGTAATTCAAGAATGGGTAACGGGTAAATTTGTGTTGCAGGTGAAAGAAGATGCAGACAAGAATCGATTTTTATCTGTGGTTGTGGAGTTAGGAGCAGGGGTAGAGGGTAATGAAGAGAGAAAGCAAGCGATCGCATCTTCTATTCTTTCACAACTGCTACGCCTAAATAGCGAGTTTGCTAATTATGTTCCCGCAGAATATCAAATACCACAGGTTACGTTAGCGCCAATGGGGGATGCAGAATATTTTCCGATTGGGGTGAAACATCGTTATACGCGTAAATAGGGAATGCGATGATGAATCAGGAAGAAGACGCGATGAATCGCGTCTTCTTCCTGTGTTCGTGGATTCATCGCGTCTCCTTCTAGTATTTGATTAATAAGCCAAATCCCATGAATATGATTCGGCATGACGCAAAACGAATCTATCTGACAATTAGAAAAATGATTAGGAATCTCGTACCACAATTTATGAGCGATTTCTCCAATTGGCGATCGCTGCATTTCACCCTGCACAATCTCACCAAAAAAGCATTTTTTACCGTCGGTGCAAATAGTAATGAAATATCCGGCATTACTAGCATAACTCCATGCTGGTAAACGTGTTGAATCAATTCGATATTTACCTTTGTATTTGGGTTTGTTGTTTTGTGGTTGAGGATCGTCATTATTCATGATTATATCTTTGGTTGATACAAAAATTTATGCAATTATTGCTTTGCATTGATGTAATTGCCAACCCAAAAAACTCGGAATTATTCTCACTATGTAAATGATGGCAAGGAGGAAGACGCGATGAATCGCGTCTCTACAAGGGGCGATCGCAAAAACGATGCCTGCGGCGGGCTACGCCTACGCATTCCCATTCTGTTCACAATATCTGTTTTATTAGGTGCGATCGCATTCCCTGGATTGCGGAAAGATCAGAGGCGATAGATTTACGAGACGCTTACGAGATGCGATTCATCACGTCTTTACAAGGGATTGCTGCTTCCACATTTCGCTTATGTTTTGGCTGGAGGAAGTATTTTTCTTTCCTACTCTCCATCTTTCACTTTCTCTTGTTGATGCCAAGCTTGATAAAAAGCGGGGTAGGGCATACTTTGGGCGCACTTCCAGATAACTTTGTAGCAATTATCAAATCGCTCAAAGTCATTTTTGTAAGTTTCAGGTGATAAGTAATCCTTCAACACGGTGACAACACTCGGCATTTGTTCCTGTAACATAATTTGCCCTAAGCTTTCTGTCGCTAGCGATTGGGTATCATCATACAGTTGTGGTTTGCCGATTAACTCGATTAAGGCAGCGATGGCTTCTTGATTGCCAGGGTCAATTTGTCCTAAGCTATATGCCGCTTGGCATCGGGTATCATCATACAGTTGTGGTTTACCAATTAACTCGATTAAGGCAGCGATCGCTTTTTGATTGCCAGAGCCAATTTGCCCTAAGCTTTTTGCCGCTTGCCATCGGGTAGAATTATTCATTTTTGGTTTGCTGATTAACTCTACCAAAGCATCAATTGCTTTTTGGTTGCTAGGGTCAATTTGCCCTAAACTTTCTGCCGTTAGCCATCGGATATCATGATCCAGTTGTAGTTTGCCGATTAACTCCATCAAAGCATCAATCACTTTTTGGTTGCCAGGGTCAATTTGCCCTAAGCTTTCTGCCGCTTGCCATCGGATATCATCATCCAATTGTGGTTTGCCAATTAAGTCCACCAAAGCATCAATCGCTTTTTGATTGCCAAAGCCAATTTGCCCTAAGCTAGATACCGCTAGCCTTCGGGTATCATGATCCAGTTCTGGATTGCCGATTGACTCCACCAAAGCATCAATCGCTTTTTGATTGGCAGAGCCAATTTGCCCTAAACTTTTTACCGCTTCCCATTGGATATCATAATCCAGTTGTAGATTGCTGATTAAGTCCACCAAAGCATCAATCGCTTTTTGGTTGCTAAGGTCAATTTGTCCTAAGCTTTCTGCCGCTTGACATCGGATATCATGATCCAGTTGTGATTTGTCGATTAAGTCCACCAAAGTATTAATCGCTTTTTGGTTGCCAGGGTCAATTTGCCCTAAGCTAGATACCACTTGCCTTCGGATATCATGATCCAGTTTTGGATTGCCAATTAAGTCCACCAAAGCATCAATTGCTTTTTGGTTGCCAGAGCCAATTTTCTTTAAGCTTTCTGCCGCTTGCCATCGAGTACCATCATCCAGTCGTGATTTGCCGATTAACTCCACCAGAGTATCAATCGCTTTTTGGTTGCCAGGGTCAATTTTTCCTAAGCTATATGCCGCTTGCCTTCGCGTAAAATCATTCAATTGTGGTTCTTGCCTTCGCGTAAAATTATTCAGTTGTGATTTGCCGATTAACTCAATTAAGGCATCAATCGCTTTTATGCGATTTGTCTGAGGCAATGCTGTCTTTGCTCCCTCTGGAATTGGTTCAAGAAATCTCACCCACTTGTTTTGTTCACCCTTAAACTCACCAAAGCCCCATTTAACGATCTCCGCCACAATAGCATCTGAGTTGCAAGAATTTTTCCACTCATCAACCCCCGCAGCAGCGAGAAAATAAGCGCGAAACTCGTAAAATCCCCTTCTGACTTTATCAATAGCTCTGCATTCTCCGCACCCATCATCAAATTCCACCAACGCCTGAATAAACTTTTCCTTCTTCTCCTTCCCCACATCCTCACGTCCCAACCACAGCAAAATCACCTCTTTCCACTGCGGGGCAAAAATGCGATAAACACCTAACGCAGGGTTGTCGGGAACATGATTCAAAAACTCGTGCCAATCAGCGATCGCCAACGCTGCAAAATATTCCTCAAATGTGGGATGGTAGAAAGCGTAAACTTTCTCTTTTGCTGATTCCGCAGCCACTCCAACTTCATTTAGCCATCCCAACTTTAACGCTAACCAAAATAAAGAATTTTGCTGTTTTGCATCACCTAATTCGTCACGCACAAACTTATGTTGTAGCCGAAACCGTGACGTTTCTTGATCAATTGCCCGTTTTGCCAAACGTCCCAAGGCTGCGTTTAATTCCTCTTGCTGCTGTTCAGTGGTAGGGAAGCGCTTTTCCCACTTGTAAAACTCTTCCACAAAATGCTGATAAAGTTCAGCTTTCGTTTCCGGTAAACCTTTATCGGAACTTTGCCAAGTGCTACACAACAGCGCCAACCGCAAAGGATTTTTAACTAAATCTTGGATGCGCTGACGTTCAGGTTTATCTAATTCCTGCCATAATCTTTCCCCTTTGTTTGCATCCTTGTGAAACCAACGCCCAATAAACTCTTGCACATCTTGTGGATATTCAAAATTGAGTAACCGATACGTCTCAAAATTTTCTAAAGCGTTGGCGTTTGCTTCCCAAACATTCACCCGACAAGTCAGCACAACCCGCGCATATTTCACCCATCCCGTCAACTGCTGGGAAATCTCAGTTAATGGTTGGGGTGAAGACATTTCATCTGCTGCATCCAACAACAACCACACACGATTATTCTTGAATAAATCTGCAAAAGTGTTTTCCTGTTCTTCTTTTACACGCACCACTTCTAAAGCATTCTTCAGCCAATCTTGCAGCAGATAGTTTTCTACATTCTTTCCTTGCAAGTCTGCTAAAGAAATCCAAATTGGTAAACCCAGATTGTTGTTTAATATCCAAAAAGCTATAGTTTGCAACTGAGTAGTTTTTCCCGCACCTGGTTCCCCAATTAAAGCGATGCAGTGTCCTTTAGTTTTACCAACACCATCACGGATAACTTGCTCTAAAAAAGCCTCATGTTTAAATCGCTGCTTCTCTTCATAACTCGGTTCGTAAAGTCGTGAACCTTGTTCTGCGGAAATATCCTCGCTGCACTTCTTCGGTTTGTTACGCTCCACCAATGCTAAAGGGACATGAATTTCCTTTAACTCAAATTTCATCTCATCATCAGCAAACAGCAACTCATTTGTGGTGAGACGCTTGTGCTTTTCCAGCATAACGCCGCAGATTTCTTGCCAATCCAAGCTATTATCTGGTGTTTGTACCTGGAATGTTTCTTTTAAATTCGCCTTTTGGTATTCCTTCCACTTCTGCTTAACCACCTCCAAATTATCTTTTATCGTCGCTGTCTGATGTTTTAGCGTCAGGGTAAATTTCCAATAACCTTGATTTTTTGCAGATTTTTGGTCTTCTCGCACTCCCAACTTTTCCAACCAGTCAAGTGCAGTTTGAAGCTCGTCTAATTCTCTTTCTTTCTGAGAAACGTTAGATTCTGCTTTTTGCCGGGGAAGTTTTAAACTTTTGTGAGCATCTTTAATTTGTTTGAGTAAATATTCCTTCTTTGTACCACCTTCAGTTGTTTTGCTTCTGTTTCCTGTTGTCTTTTTGATTTCATATCCGGTAATTTGCAGCTTATCAGCTTCCCAGACAACGCAAAGCGGAAGTTTTGATTCACAGTCTTGCTCTTCTGAAAGTTGCAACAATGCTTCTACCAGAGCGAGTACATTTTCTAAAACTGATTCATCTCCCCGAATATTTCTTGACATCAGTCTGAAATAATTTTGAATTACCCAAACAAAGAAGCTTCCCCAAGCCGCAAAAGCTGACGATACAAGCATTATAGACGCTGCGTGGGGGATTTGTATGGGGAAATACCCAAAAAAATAATTGACCTTGTAAACCCAAAAACAAGGTGAATTCAGATGTCAGCTAAAAAACCTGGTAAAAGTGCAAGTCAAAGAGCTATGTCTACGATGGGCTACGCCTACGCTTTCTTGCTAATTGTGCAAATAGTGTTAATTGGCATAAATGCCGAAAATCGCCTTCAGCAAGGAGACTCACCAATCGACGTTTTAATCTGGATGATTAACCAGTGTATCCCAGTTCTTAAACAAGCCAGCAGTCTCCAAGAAAAACAGAAAAAGATCCTGTTACCCACACATCACCGTTCTGAGGGTCAATAATATCACAAGCCCCTCTCTGCAAGCAAAGAGGGGCTGTGGCTATATTGGTTGATTTATATAGAAATCCGGTTTAATTGCGTGAAAAAATCTAATAACATTTTAATTAATGATTGCAACACATTCTTGGTTTAAGACGCGATGAATGGTGGGATGAAGACGCGATTCATCGCGTCTCTACAAGATGTATGGTCTATTTGTTACGTTTCTCGATTGCGTGCAATCCAGTTCGGATCGGGTTTTTTGATAAAAATTATAATAATAGATGACAAAAACGCCTTGTAGAGACGGCGATTTATCGCGTCTCTCTTGTTCGACCTTTACAACAGACAGTGCTTATAGTATTTTTGTTGAGCAAAAATAGCTAGAGTTAATGCTAAATTTCCATAAAAAACCACGTCCCTTGTAGGCGTGATTTTTATCTACTTATCCACTGGGATATTAGGCAAAATAATTGGCAGACTCTAAGCGATCGTTGTGCATTCTTCCATCAGGCATTTTTGCCCCTTTCAGATTAGCACCGCTGAAATTGGCTCCTTTGAGTCCAGCCCAGTTTAAATTAGCATCACTTAAATCACAGTTTCTCAAATCTGCGTTGTTCAAATGTGCCCCAGTCAAATCTACCCCACTCAAATTTGATTTAGCTAAACTGATCCCTCTCCAGTCTGCCTGTCTAAAATTCCTTTCTCCGACTGCATATCGTCTTAAAACTTCATTGGCATCCATATTGGTTGCCTCGCAACGTGTAGCGTTGTCGCTGTGAATACATTTATTCTAACTCAGAATGTGCGACTGTAACATCACAAATTGACTCTTTGCGATGCCTGCGGCGGGCATAGCCATCGCATCTTGTAACGTCTCATGGTTTCGCCTTCGGATAGAAAAAATATGTCACCCACTCACTCAGTGGGTTTTCACGTTTTGCTAAAGAATCATCATTTTGGTAACGATTTATATCGTAATGAATCAATTCAATCAATAAATCAAGCCATAGCCCCTCAGAGTAGTTAACAAGGAGAGTTATGTGAAACCTTGTCCAACATGGCATAAAATTTACCCGCGCATAACTCTTCAAACAGCCTCTAAGGAGATTTAATATGAATAGCCTCTTCTTTTTACCTGTTACTTTATTGTTAGGAATTTTGCTGGGAAATCTCTACTTTCGTGGCTTGTGGACAACGGTGCAGAAATTATCTACAACCCAAAACCCAATTCTATTAACGTTAGGCAGCTTTTTTGGGCGGTTAGCGATCGCACTCACCGGATTTGCTTTTGTACTAGCGATCGCCCAAGAGAACGCACTTTGGCATCTGAGCGTTTGCTTAGGCGCGTTTATTTGGGTAAGGAATCGCATTATTGAAACTCATATTCTACACTTCAAAACGTCATATTTTAATACTTCAACAAATCTTACAAAAAACTGGCCACATTATTAAACATTAATGGTGATATCTTATCGGGTCAATCAATTTTGGATTTTAGATTTGCAATTTTGGATTGAAAATTTTTGATTTGTTCCGCCCACAAACAAGGGGGAGCCACTGCGGTGGACGGGAAACCCTGCATAAAGCAAGTGGCATCGGGGTATGAAGCGAAATAATCTAAAATCTAAAATCTAAAATAGGTACGTCAAGGAGACTCAATGCAGATTAGTCCAGATGAAATCGTGTTTTGGAATTGGGGATTTGTGACGATCAATGCCACGTTGGTATTTACATGGATGATCATGCTACTGTTGGGCATTGGTGCTTGGTTGGTGACGCGCAAACTATCCACTGACACACAGCTATCCCACTGGCAAAATCTGCTGGAAGTTTTAGTTGTGAATTTACGCGATCAAATTCAGCAAACCAGTGGACAAAATCCCGATCGCTATTTGCCCTTTATCGGCACCCTGTTTGTTTTTATTGCTACCGCCAATTTATTAGCGATCGTTCCTGGTTATCACCCGCCCACTGCCTCACTATCTACCACTGCGGCCCTGGCGATATGTGTATTTTTTTCCGTTCCCGTTTTTGGTATCAGTCAGTCAGGAATCTGGAAATATCTCCACCACTACATAGAGCCAATTCCCATCCTATTTCCCTTTTATATAATTAGTGAACTCTCACGGACTTTAGCTTTAGCAGTGCGTTTGTTTGGCAATGTGATGAGTGACGGCATGATTGGGGCGATTTTAATATCGATCGCACCATTCTTCTTTCCAGCCATTATGCAGGCTTTAGGATTGTTGACAGGCTTAATTCAGGCATATATTTTCGCGGTTTTAGCAGTTGTTTATATTGGTTCTGCGAGTAATGAAGACTATGGCTCAAAATGAATCGCTATCACTTGTACTGGGAATTGTTGGCACTGTGTCAATCTTAACGGCAGGTCTAACTATGGCCATCGGCTCTATCGGCCCAGCCCTTGGCGAAGGTAAATCTGTTGCTCAAGCACTCAGTTCCATCGCCCAACAACCCGACGCAGCAAACACAATTACTCGCACATTATTTGTGGGATTAGCATTTATCGAATCCGTGGCAATTTATTGCTTTGTAATCGCGCTCATTCTCTTATTTGCTAATCCATTCTGGAACTATGTGATTGGTGCGATCGCCAAAGCAGGAGCCTGATCAAGTGGAGATTAACTGGTTTACTTTCGGGGCGCAAATCCTCAACTTTTTTGTCTTGATATTTGTGCTGCAACGGTTTTTATATAAACCGATTACCAAGGCAATGGCACGCCGCGAGAAGACAATCTCCGATCGCTTGTCGTCGGCATCTGAACAAAAAGAAGAAGCAGAACAGGAGGTTAAGCATTATCAGGAAATGCAACAGCAATTCACAGACCAAAAGACAGAATTGCTGACTCAAGCAAAATCAGAAGTGGAAGAAACCCGCCAACGCTTGTTGAAGGAAATGCGTGAGTCAGTGGCGAAGGAGCGATCGCAATGGCAAAGCAATTTACAACGTCAGAAAGACTCTTTTTTGCACGAAGTAGGCGAGCGTACAATGCAGCAATTACAAGCAACCGTGCGGCGGGTGTTGACAGACTTGGCAGAGTCGGAACTAGAAATGCAGATTGCGAGGGTGTTTTTGCAGAAATTGCGCGATCTCACCGAAACAGAACGTGCCGAACTGGTGACAACTTTAACTACTTCGACAAAAGATAGCATTCCATTGACGTTGGTTAGTACCTTCACCCTACCGCCGGATATCTGTACAGCGATCGCTACGGTTTTACAAGATTACTTTAAGGCGGTGGGTTCAGGGAAAATCGAATCGAGTTATGAAATTGCAGGGAAAATCGAACCGACTTATGAAATTGAATCTAGTTTGATTTGTGGGATCGAACTACGCGGCACGGGCTACAAACTAGCGTGGAGTATGGATACTTACTTAGATAGCATCACCGAAAATTTGGTTACGGTTTTTGCAGAAGAAGCTTAAAGGGACTTTAGTCCTTAACTCTAAAGCACTGAAGTTCGTAGTCAGGACTTTAGTCCTTAATTATAGAACCCATTTGGGATCTTGTATACCCTACCAGTAAACGCAATCGTTTTTGAAGACCTCATTATGGCTCAAACACGAACAGACATTTTTGGAAATGGAGAATCAAAATGAAAAAAATGAGAATGCCAATGTCTAGCCGACTTATCTTTACAGCGATCGGGATTCTCTTGCCCGTTGGTGCGCATATCGCGGACTACAACAAGACACATATCTTCAACCCAAATTGGCCTCCCCATGCAAAATTCCACGGGGGGCAAACCCTCATGTTTTCAATCCTCCTGGGAGCCATTTCGATTTTCTTCGCTTGGAGGAAAACCAGGGATCGATTGAATGGGGTATTGGCTGCTTCTAGCTTTGCAGCAGTTTATTGGGTTGCTCAAGCGGGCGCGATTCTTTATCCCGGCACAGCTCCTTTCGACCCTGACACAATCACGCCGATGAGTTATTTAATGGGACTTCCCCTTCAAACTTACTTCCAAATCATTTTCCTCATCTTGACTGGTGTCGCCACTTGGCTCGCGTTGAAGCCAAATGCAAAATGGACTGACTGAGCCATCAACCTACTTTAGCTATTAGCCCGCAATCTGCTTCTTGGTTGGTAATATCTCTTGCAATAAAGGTTCAAAAATTTCCCATTCTGCATCAGTGGGGTCGCTGGAATACGCCATTAGCATTGGATTTTAGATGCTGAGGAGTACCTTAATTCAAAACCTCATAAGATGTCAAATGGGTTCTATAAAGCACTGAAGTGCTTACTACAGACTCATTACACTAGTCACCAGTCCCTACTCAGTGGAAGTATGATGCAACAGACTGAAGAAGGTTTACAGACAGTTTTACAAGATACTTTTGCACTTTATACTCAAGCTCTCGATCAGCAGGAAGCAAAATTGCGATCGCAGGAGATCGGCATTGTGCAATCGATTGGTCAAGGAATTGCCAAAATCGCCGGTTTACCGAATGTGCAGTCAGAGGAAATTGTCTGTTTTACTGGCGGTAGTCTGGGGTTGGTGTTTAACCTCGATCCCGAAGAAGTTGGCGTAGTTTTGCTTGATTCTAGTGAGCAACTCCAATCAGGTACTCAAGTGCGGCGCACTGGCAAAGTGCTTGATGTCCCTGTGGGTGACACGTTGTTAGGAAGAGTGATCGATCCTCTCGGTCGCCCCCTTGATGGTAAAGGTGTGGTGCGAACTTCCCAACGCCGTCCTGCTGAACGCGATGCCCCTAGTATCATGGATCGTGCGCCTGTGAATGTGCCTTTGCAAACTGGAATTAAAGCGATCGATGCCCTGATTCCTATTGGACGGGGACAGAGAGAATTGATTTTAGGCGATCGCCAAACGGGTAAAAGCGGTCTTGCCCTCGATACGATCATCAATCAAAAAGGCAAAAATATTCTCTGTATCTATTGCGCGATCGGACAGCGTAGTGCGGCTGTTGCCAAGGTAATTGCCGACCTCAATGAGCATCAGGCCTTTGCCTACACAACCGTCGTTATGGCAGCAGCAGAAAAGCCGCCGGGGTTACAATATATCGCTCCTTATGCCGCTACTGCGATGGCGGAATATTTTGCAGATCAAGGGCGCGATGTGCTTATTATTTACGATGACCTCACCAACCATGCCCGCACCTATCGAGAAATATCTCTCTTAATGCGCCGCCCACCTGGACGCGAAGCTTATCCAGGGGATATTTTTTATATTCACTCGCGCTTACTGGAACGCTCTACACATTTCAACGACAAACGAGGTGGTGGTTCCTTAACTGCGTTGCCAATCATCGAAACAGAAGCACAAAACATTGCTGCGTACATCCCGACTAATCTAATTTCAATTACCGATGGACAGATTTATCTCTCACCAATCCTCTTTCAAAAGGGAGTATTACCTGCGATCGATATCGGTAAGTCGGTTTCGCGGGTGGGTGGTAAAACCCAACTTCCTGCTTATCGCACTGTTTCAGGAGATTTACGTCTTTCCTATTCTCAATTTGAAGAATTAGAGGCTTTCTCTCGCTTTGGTACGCGTTTAGAAGAATCGACTCGCCTCACTTTAGAACGCGGACGACGGGTACGTGAGATTCTCAAACAAAAGCAATATGCGCCAATGCCGGCTGCTGTGCAAATAGCTGTAATGCTCTCGGTGACGGCAGGCTTGCTCGATTCTGTCCCCATAACTAAAATTGCCATTGCAGAGCTTGCGATCGCCCAAGCCATATCCACCGAGTTAGCCGATCTTTGCCTGCAAATCGAAAGTGGAGCCGCATTGAAGGATGCCGATCGCGATGCCTTACTAAAGGTTGCCACAACTGCGATCGCTACAGTTGTAAAGGATACAACAGATCCCAAGGATACGAAAGATACAACAGATCCCAAGGATGCGAAGGATACAACAGATCCCAAGGATACGAAGGATACAACAGATCCCAAGAATGCGAAGGATACAACAGATCCCAAGGATACGAAGGATACAACAGATCCCAAGAATGCGAAGGATACAACAGATCCCAAGAATGCGAAGGATACAACAGATCCCAAGAATGCGAAGGATACAACAGATCCCAAGGATACGAAGGAGTAGCCATGTCATCCATTGAGCTTCTGCAACGCCAAATCCACACTGCCCAAGACCTGCAAGCCGTGGTGAAAATGATGAAAGTATTAGCAGCATTAAACATCCACCAATACCAACAGGCGGTTGCCTCCCTCGCTGAGTATAACCGGACAATCGAAATGGGTTTGCACGTAGTATTGAAGGCAGCACATACACATGATGCTTCCCTCCCAGATGATAACGGCGATGGCTTCAAAACTTACTCACAATCCCTTTCGACTGACCTTGGTCGTTGCGGCGTAATTATTTTTGGCTCTGAGCAAGGGATGTGCGGTCAATTCAACGAACAGATTAGCCACTATGCGATCGCTGAATTAGAGAAGTTGAAGCTCTCACCCGAACATCTGGCGATTTTTGCCGTCGGATCGAGATTGATCTCCCATTTAGAAACCGCAGGCTATGGAATTGAGCAAACTTTCGCCATGCCAGGTTCGCTAGCTGGGATCACATCAATGGTTCAAGAAATCTTGATGCACATTGCCACATGGCGCGATCGCGAACAAATTGGCCAAATTACATTATTTTACAACCACTTGCATTCCAATACATTATGGGAGCCATATAAGCTGCAACTATTACCACTTGATGGCGAATGGCTACAACATATCGAAAGCCAAGAATGGCGATCGCGGACTCTATCAACTTTTACGATGCCGAGCGATGTTTTGGTTGCATCTTTATTACGACAATATTTTTTTATTTTGCTTTATCGGGCTTTTGGTGAGTCCCTCGCAGGTGAAAATGCTAGCCGTCTCGCTTCTATGCAAGTTGCCGAGAAAAACATTGAAGAGCGGCTGACAGAATTTACTGGTCAATTTCAGCAAAAACGCCAAACTGCAATTACAGATGAATTACTAGAAATTATTTCAGCCTTTGAATTAAGCCATTAATAATTCGTAATTCGTAATTCGTAATTCGTAATTACGAATTCGGATTTAGCGAAAATTGCAGTCCTACCCTTTTGGCAGAGGCTAGCGTCAAGAGGAAACCCCAACAGGATCAATTTTTCAAGACAGACATCAAGCATAATGAGCGAAACTTATCTGCAAGAAGTTGCGCCAACAACAAGCTCAGTGACCACCTGTAGAAGTCGGGGACTCTGACCCGTTTTTTAAGTTGAGCGGAGTCGAAACTTTAATTACGAATTACGAATTACGAATTACGAATTACGAATTATATGGAACCAGATATTAAATCATCTTCCCAATCAAATCATCCCCAAGAGCAAAATCTTGGTTCTATCCTCTCCGTGCGGAGCAGCATCATCGATATCCATTTTCCCAAACGCTTGCCATATATAAATAGCCAGTTACAAACAGGGAAAGGAGGTAATCTGTCCATCGCGGTGGTTTCACATCTGGGCGCTCAGGTGGTGCGGGGTGTAGCACTTGCCCCAACCGCAGGTTTGACACGCGGTGAGATTGTGATTGATACTCAGCACCCGTTACAAGTTCCAGTGGGCGATCGCCTTTTAGGGAGAATGTTAAACCTATTTGGCGAAGCGATCGATGAGAAAGAGGCGATCGCAGGTGGCGAATGGCGATCAATTCATGCCACGCCAATTGCGATGTCAGAACGAGTTACCAAAGCCGAAATCCTCAAAACTGGGATCAAAGCCATCGATCTACTCACACCTTTAGAGCGAGGCGGTAAAACAGGTTTGCTTGGCGGTGCAGGCGTTGGCAAAACGGTGCTAATTACAGAAATGATCCACAATATGGTTAAGCAGCACCAAGGTGTAAGTTTATTTTGTGGGATTGGTGAACGCTGTCGAGAAGGTCTTGATCTATATCAAGAAATGGCAGCAACAGGGGTTCTCCCAAATGCAGTCTTAGTCTTCGGACAGATGAATGAACCACCGGGAGTCAGATTTTGGGTAGGACACGCGGCGCTAACAATGGCAGAATATTTTCGCGATCGCTCCCAAAAAGATGTATTGCTTTTAATCGATAATATCTTTCGCTTTATCCAAGCAGGTTCAGAAGTATCGGGACTGATGGGGATAATACCTTCGCGGGTGGGTTATGAACCAACCCTCGCCACTGAACTCGCTCAACTAGAGGAGCGGATCTGCAATACATCGGCAGGGGCGATTACTTCCATTCAAGCGGTTTATGTACCTGCGGATGACTTCACCGATCCCTCTGCTGTCGCTGTGTTTTCCCATCTGTCAGCCGCAATTGTGTTGTCACGTAAACGGGCGAGTGAAGGGCTTTATCCCGCCGTGGATTTGATGGAATCGAATTCCAAAATGCTGATGCCTCATATTGTTGGCGATCGCCATTATCAGATCGCTCAAGCAGTCCGCAAAACCATCAGCACCTATGAAGAACTAAAAGATATCATTGCCATGTTGGGCTTAGAAGAATTATCGCCAGGCGATCGCCAGGTGGTATCCCAGGCGCGACGTTTAGAACGTTTTCTCACTCAACCCTTCTTTTCCACCGCCCAGTTTACAGGTTTGACAGGGAAATTAGTCGAATTAGACGATGCTCTAGAAGGATGTGAACGCATTCTCAATGATGAGTTTGCTGATACACCAGAGCGATCGCTCTACATGATTGGCTCAATTGATGAAGTCGTACAAGCTCCAAAAGAGGGCAAAAAATCATGACCGAGCCATCCTCAGAAATGCGACTCAAAGTTGTCTTACCAACTAAAATTCTGATGGAAACAGCCGCAATCAAAGTGATTGCAGAAGCGGAGAATGGGATATTTTGCTTGCTACCTCACCATATAGATTTTGTGGCAACACTGATACCAAGTTTGTTATCCTTCGTCCCACCCCAAGGACAAGAACAATTCCTCGCCATCGATCAAGGAATTTTGATCAAGTATGGGGATGAGATAACAGTTGCTACCCAAAATGCAGTTCCAGGTGGCGATTTGGAAATATTGAGAAAAACCGTTGAGGAGGAGTTTCATTTAATCGATGAACGCGAAAAAACAGCACGTTCCGTTTTAGAAAACCTAGAGATCAACACAATTCGGCACTTTATCGAGTTAGGTGAATATCCATGAAAATCCCACCCTCTCGTCAGTCTCGCTCCCAAACGCATCTTAACGCCAAAGCGATCGCTAATCAAGCACGCCGCAAACTTTATGCTCGCCAAGCGAAACCTTATGGTGGCGTTTTGTTTGGCTTAGGTTTCGTTGGCTTGGTCGGTTGGTCAGTGGTCGTACCAACTTTATTAGGAATGGCACTAGGCATCTGGCTCGATTTCCAATTTCCCAGTCGCTTCTCATGGACATTGGCACTGATGCTGGCAGGTTTAACCATTGGTTGTTTGATTGCTTGGGAATGGGTATCGCAGGAGCAACAACGTATGGCAAGAGATCAACCACCCGATGATTCTCCTAATCAGGAAGAAAGAGACTGAACCGAATTGGCACTAAGAAAAGCCCAAAGGCTTGTGTCACCTCGTTCCCAGCCTGGAGGCAATACAGTTCAGTTAAGCTTCTCTTCCTTCTCTTCCTTCTCTTCCTTTGCGTCCTTTGCGCCCTTTGCGGTTCGTTAAAAAAAAAGAATTTTAGCCTTAACTGAACCGTATTGAGCCTGGAGGCTGGGAATGTATTCAAAGAGGCTCTGCCTCTCGTCAAGCTACTGGAGGCGGAGCCTCCCAGAATGGGTTCCCAGCCTCCAGGCTGGGAACCAGTCAGAAACCAATGGCACGCTTGATCAGGCAAGAAGCAGAAAGAAATAAAAGCCCCAACAGCTTGCAGCACAAGCTTTGAGAACATAAATAATTGATGGATGAAAAACTCCACGCCACTTGCGGGATGGAGTTTTTGGGCATGGGGAACAGGGCATGGGGGAGGCAGTGCGGTCTTGGGGTTTCCCCAAGTGGAGCAACTGCCGTCATGGGGAAGAAGTTACCAATGCCCTATGCCCGAAGCGGCGGGGCGGCTGTCCCTCTCCACGCCACTTGCGGGATCGAGTTTCCCGCCGCTTTCAATGAATTTGGTAACGATTTATATCGTAATGAATCAATTCACTCAAGAAATCAAGCCATAGCCCCTCAGAGTAGTTAAGGAGGAGCAACAATATTGCCTGATTGACTAACTTCCTCCAAAAAGAGCGCAATTAATCGATGAGTATCAGCAATGAACTTGTCAGTGTGTCAAGCAGGCAGGAAATTCCAGTTTAATTCTAGCTACTCTCAACTTATCGAAAGGAACATCTAATGAAACGCATAATCGCTATCCTGATGCTTGCTCTTCCCCTTGGAGTCTTGGCAAAATCTGCCTCAGCCGCACAGTTCAATGTTAATGATGGGCAGAATTCAACTCGTCCTGGTGTCGTCGAGGCAGGCCGGGTTGCACCAGAGCTATTGGCTCAAAACCAGCGCGAACAAACTCGGCGCAATACTACACGCCGCGCTCGTTATCGCCGGGTCTGGGTGGCAGGACATTACCAACCGACCTCTCGCGGTCATCGGCGATGGGTGGCAGGACACTGGGTAAACCGTCGCGTTTAGCATCATGCGCCTGAAAGATTGGATTGGGCGATCGCTTAACAAACCGCCCTAACCAGCTTTCAGGAGGACAACAACAGCAAGTTGCCAAGTTCGTATTGTAATTTAATCAATTCATCCATTCACTCAAACGGTAGTCGCCCAGAGTAGTAAATGAGCAGAGTTGTTTATAAGTTAATAACTGGTTTAACAAGACCAAGGAGAAATTAATGGAAACGCAGATGTCCCGGATTCATCAAACCACTTATAACGCTATTTTTCAGCACCCAGTAGTCCGCAACCTTCAGTGGCACGATGTGCGATCGATGCTAAATGCGCTGACCGACGAGACTCAGGAACATAACGGCAATCTGAGATTTACGCGGAATGGTGAGACGCTGACAGTTCACCCCTCGAAGCACAAAGATTTATCTGATATCCATGAATTAATGCAGATTCGCCACTTTCTCGAGCATTCTGCTGTCCCCGCCCAGCCAATCATCACCGAGGGTGTCCACCTGCTGGTCGTTATCGATCACCGTGAGGCGCGTATCTATAAAACTGAACTGCACGGCTCAGTACCAGAACGGATCGTTCCTTACGACCCGGATGGCTCTCATCGGCATCTGCACAATGTGGATGACGATGCCAACGGTCAGCGCCAGCCGGAACTAAAACCTTTCTATGAGGCAATAGCGCGATGTCTACGACGGGCTACGCCTACGCTAAGTGGCGCAAAGAAGATTCTGATCTTTGGCAGTTCAACCGGATCGAGCAGCGCGATGGATTATCTGCTGGCGGATCTCAAAGAACATCATCCAGATATCGCCCAGCAAGTTATCGGTACAGTCGTCGTCAATGAACAACACATGAGCGAAGACCAGTTACTAGCACAGGCGCGGACGTTCTACGCGACAACCGAGCATTAACAATTCAAAATTCAAAATGACGCTCTCTGCGAGACGCTAAAAGCGAACGTAGACTCGCTCTAAGCGAAGCCATGCCGTTCGCGTAGCGTCTCGTAGAGAAGGCTTTACGCTGCGCTAACAAAATTCAAAATTAAAGAAATTTCAGACGGGGATTTAGCGAGAAACGCGGTCTTGGGATGCATCCCAAGTGGAGCGATTTCTCAAGACAAACCCCAACTGAAATGGGTGCTACATGTAGATTGCAGGTTCTTAAACCCTTTAATTTACGATAAGATATACTGTCTTGCGATCGCTTTCCCATTTACGCCAAGTTTATTCGCAAAATCAGTAAATGCAGTAGCAGCGATCGCAGGTATCGTAAACTAAAAATCAGCAGTTTATCAGGTAAAATGCAGATACAGTAAAAAGTCATTTTTCCTTTAAACAATTACAATCTGAAGAGAGTATGAGTGAATTAGTTGTAGTCAACTTCGATGACAAATATAAAGCAGATGAAGTAATTTTAGAACTACTCAAACTTGAGCAAGAAAACTTAGCAGATTTGAAAGATGCAGTTGTGATTACCAAAAATGCAGATGGTAAGATTAGGGTTAAACCATATCACGATTTGGTTGAACCTGGAGACCTGAGTAATGAACTCTGGGGTGGCATCATTAGCGCAGTTTTCTTTCATCGCACTCTTACTATTAAAGAGGGCACATTTGATAGTAGTTTTTTAACCGAAGTTGAAGAATCTTTAAAACCAAATTCTTCATCATTGTTTGTTCTAATTTACTCCGCTAATCTAGAGAAAATAATTGCAGAATTTAATCGTTTTGGAGGAAAGCTAATTAGAACAAGTTTTTCTCAAGACAAAATTGAGAACTTGCAAAAAACTCTTAGTCCTGCTTAGAGGTTGTTTGAAAAGTTGACAGCTAGCTGATAAAAAAAGCTCTCAGGGGATAACCTGTAGATATAAAGTTGTGTTACAGAACAAATCTGTACGAGCGAGGGAAAATTATATTATCGTCCATTCTGATTGAAGTATCACTTATCAATTTGGAGATAGATCAATGAATAAAAATCCTCATGAAGAGAGCAATTCTGAGCGGAGGCAAGAACTTCGGAATGATGAAGAATCTTTCCGACTTCAACAGGAAGAGAGACGGCTGGAAACTAGCAAACGCGGCGCTACGTTTACCTGGATTATCAATAGTATTTACTTTCTAGTTGGAACGCTGGAAATTCTACTGACGTTACGCTTCTTATTGCGTTTTTTCGGAGCAAATACAAAAAATGCCTTTGCTCAGTTTATTTACAATCTTTCCGATCCATTCATTAGGCCTTTTTCCACCTTATTTATCAGTCCCGTTTTTGGTGGCGGAGTAAACATTTTTGATGTCAATGTCCTAATTGCAATCATCGTGTATTCTCTCTTAGGCTGGCTCGGTGCATGGGTAGTTAGATTTATCTATGCTGGACAGAGAGCAGTTTAACAATTCAAAATTCAAAATGACGCTCGCAGACTCGCTAACGCTGCGCTAACAAAATTCAAAATTAAAGAAATTTCAGACGGGGATTTAGCGAGAAACGCGGTCTTGGGATGCATCCCAAGTGGAGCGATTTCTCAAGACAAACCCCGACTGAAATGGGTGCTACATGTAGATTGCAGGTTCTTAAACCCTTTAATTTACGATAAAAACCAGATGATTTAATGACTGTGATATTAAATATCTTCATTTTGAACCTATTTATAACAGAATATAGGAGCGTAATGGAGTCATGGAAGAAAAATCGATCACAACTTTGCCAGCTAATTCACTCCTTCTAGATCATCGGGGAGTTGAAACTCTTTCTATGCTAGATATGGGTTTCCTGATAGTAGTCAGCACTATGATTATTTCGGCGATCGCTACTTTAATTTATGCCTTCATTCCTAAGCCGGTGCAGCAGTATTTATTTAGCCTCAAATTGCCTCAGAAAGCCAAGTGTCCTCAATGTCGATATTTTAGTCATAATTCATATCTCAAATGCACCGTCCATCCATCAACGGTGCTAACCGATCAAGCCATTAATTGTTTAGATTACAGTCCACATAATCAGGTGAAACTAGTTGAAGAAGATTAGAGAAGACTGTTAACAATTCAAAATTAAAAATGACGCTCTCTACGAGACGCTTCGCGAACGCAGACTCGCTAACGCTGCGCTAACAAAATTCAAAATTAAAGACATTTCAGACAGGGATTTAGCGAGAAACGCGGTCTTGGGATGCATCCCAAGACCGCGTTTCTCAAGACAAACCCCGACTGAAATGGGTGCTACATGTAGATTGCAGGTTGTTAAACCCTTTAATTTACGATAAAATTAGGAGTCTTAACCATGAACTGGAAGCAGTTGACAATCGTGTTTATCTCTACGATAGTATTTCTGTTTGCCGGAAATGCGATCGCACAGACTGATCTAAATATTAATAAACTCCGTGGGTTTAAGTCCCCCGGTTCAATAACCGGCAAGTTTTGGGTCGGGGTCTAAATCCCCGGACGCGACGCTCGATTACTCGCTAACGCTGCGCTATCGCAGACTCGCTAACACAAAACTTACTTCCGACTTCCGACTTCCGACTTCCGACTTCCGACTTCCGACTTCCGACTTCCGACTTCCGACTTCCGACTTCCGACTTCCGACTTCCGACTTCCGACTTCTTTAATAATACCAATCTGATTCGATTGGGCACAAATGTCACGGTTGTAGAAAAACAAGTTGTAGAAAATGTTATTGCCATTGGTGGTTCGGCCATCGTCCAACCCAATGGACGGGTGACACAATTAGGAGATGGATTGCATGAAGGAGCGATCGCATCTGCCTTTGAAGTTGCTCAACTCATCAGTTCACCTTTAGCACTCTCTAAATTACTAATTCATAATTCGTAAACCCTAACTTCTTACCTAACATGATACTGACTACTGCGACCGCACCAAAAACCCTGACAGCAGACGAACTCCATAAGATTCATGCCTACTGGTGTGCTGCAAACTACCTTTCAGTGGGACAGATTTACCTTCTGGATAATCCCCTGCTGCGTGAACCGTTAAAACTAGAAGACATCAAACCTCGGCTGCTTGGACATTGGGGTACAACTCCAGGTCTTAACTTTATTTACGCTCATCTTAACCGTGCGATCAAAATACACGATCTGAATGTTATCTATGTTGCAGGGCCAGGTCATAGAGACCCAGGTATCGTTGCCAACACTTATCTAGAAGGGACTTACAGCGAGTTTTATCCCAACATCTCCCAGGATGTTGAGGGTATGAAGCAGCTTTTCAAACAGTTCTCGTTTCCTAGTGGGATTCCAAGCCATGTTGCTCCTGAAACTCGCGGTTCCATCCATGAAGGAGGAGAATTAGGCTACTCACTGCTTCATGCCTACGGTGCTGTTTTTGACAATCCTGACCTATTTGTTTGCTGTGTAATTGGAGATGGCGAAGTTGAAACGGGCGCTTTGGCGACTAGTTGGCATTCAAACAAGTTTATCAATCCCTTTTGTGATGGTGTTGTTCTGCCCATCTTGCATTTGAATAGCTATAAGATTGCGAATCCAACAGTATTAGCCAGAATTAGTAAAGAAGAACTGAAAAGCCTATTGATTGACTACGGTTACAAGCCTTATTTCGTTGAGGGAGACGACCCGGAAATTCTGCACCAACAAATGGCAGAAACTTTGGATGCGATCGTGCATGAGATTAAAGCCATTCAATATGATGCCCGGACAAATGGCTTCTCTAAGCGTCCTGAATATCCGATGATTGTGCTGAAAACTCCTAAAGGTTGGACGGGGCCTAAAGTTGTCGATGGTGTCCCCGTTGAAGGGACGTTTCGCTCTCATCAGGTTCCCTTGGCAGAACTAGCAACCAAGCCTGAACACATCAAACTGCTAGAAGAGTGGATGAAGAGTTACAAGCCAGAAGAACTGTTTGATGAAAACGGGAGATTGATCGAAGAGTTAGCAGAATTAACTCCGAAAGGCGATCGCCGTATGGGTGTAAATCCTCATGCAAACGGCGGGTTATTGCTCAAAGATTTGAAGTTACCGAATTTTTATGATAGACCACTAGCTGGCATCGTTGGCTCAACAAATAATTACGAATTGCAAATTGTTAATACAGTCTTTTGAGGGTTATTTAATAGACATCTCCAGAAATTAAATATGCGTTACCCAGAAACCTTGTAGAGACGTAGCAGTGCTACGTCTCTACATTTTTTTTCGGAGATGTATAATGCAATACAGTTCAGATAAGCCCAAAACACTTGTAGAGACGGCGATTTATCGCGTCTTGAGAACCCAAAAATGTTGCCAGTAGCCCTTAACTGAACCGTATTGATGTATAATGACAAATTAAGATAAAATAAACGGCTGTTAAGCAAAAAAATCCTAAATTAGTATTATCATTTCTGAAACACTATCAACAAATTAATGTAATTTCGTTCTGTAGTTTCAGGCAATAATACTTAGTGAGCCAGTGAGTGCAAACGAGGTAACAGCATTGCAGTGAGAAAAATTACCAATTGCGTCGCCACAATACTAGGACCGGATGGCAAATTAAACCAGGCGGAAATCACCATTCCGAACACAGCACTTAACACTCCTAGTCCGACTGATATCATCACGTAATTGGTGAATGTGCGACTTAACAATTGGGCGGCACAGGCGGGAATCACGACAAACGCACTCACCAACAACACGCCGATCCCTTTGATGGAAATGCCCACTACTAATGACAGTAGTACAATGAATACCATGCGATGGGTTGATACTGACACACCACGCGCGATCGCCAATGACTCATCCACAGTCAATAACATCTGCGTTCGCAACGTCAGCCCAATGTACAGAATGGAGACGCTTAATAGTAAACCGCTTAACACTAAATCCATTTCCTGGATTGCCAAAATATCGCCAAACAACAGGTTATCGAGTCCGCCTTTGTACTGCCCCACAAAGCTGAGGGTAATGATGGCGATCGCCATTGATGAGGAAGAGATGATATTGAGCAGCGCATCAGTCCATAAACGAGTGCGTTCTAAGAGGTAGGATACAAATAAGGCCAGGATAACCACAAAAGGTAGTAAAACCAGGGAGGGATTGAGTCCTAATAAATAGCCGATGCTGATGCCCAGCAAAGCTGAATGACCAAGGGCATCAGAGAAGAAAGACAACTGCCGTAAAATGGTAAAGCTGCCCAAAATTCCACCCATAATCCCCGTCAGGATGCCGCCGATTAATGCCCGTTGCATAAAGGGGAGTTGAAACAGTTCAATAAAGTGGGTGAGTTCTGTTTGGATGATCATGGTGACTGGGGTTGATGGGAATGCTTGTATTGCAGAAATTCGGTTCCGTAAAGAGCAGAGAGACTGGCATCCGAGAGCGCCACTTTTGGGGTTCCTTGACAGCGTAAAGTGCGATTTATACAGAGGACGCGATCGCAATGCTGCCGCACCATATCCAAATCGTGGGAAATCTGTAAAATTGTCCAGCCTTGTTCTTGCTTAAGTTGATACAGCAGTTGATAAAACTCTAACTCGGCACGTATATCTAACCCAGCTGGGGCTTCATCGAGAATCAGTAAGCGACGTGGGTAAACTAAACAATAAGCCAGTAACACTCGCTTGGTTTCACCACCAGAAAGCCCGCCAATTAGTTGATCTCTGAGATGGATGGCATCAACCCGTGCCAAAGCATCTCGAATGGCATGACCCCGTTTTCTGTGGTTTGCCCAGGGCAACTGAAACCCCAACCCGTCCCAACCTAAGCCCACCAGTTCATCTACTGTCATGGGAATGCGGCGATCGACCAGAAAGTTTTGTGGTAGGTAAGCGATTTGCTGACGGAGGCGCGGTGGGAGAAAGCCTTTTATAGTCAGGGGTTGACCCAGGATAGATATTTTACCTGAATGTCTGGGCAAAATTCCCAAAATGGCTTGCACCAATGTCGTTTTACCTCCCCCATTCGGACCGACGATCGACGTATCCGTTCCTGACTCCAGAGAGAACGAAACATCTTGCACTGCTGCGTAGATTTCCCGATAAACGGTGAGTTTCTCAACTGATAAGACGATTTCTTTCAAGACAACCTCCTAAAATCTTAAACTGACCGAATTTTAGATTTTAAATTTTGGAAAATGGAATTGAAGATTCAAAATCCAAAATTTAAAAAGGGTTACAGAGCAAGCGAATTTAAACGCGCAAACAATTCTATTATCCAAAATCTAAAATTGGCACGGTCAATCTAAAATCTAAAATCTAAAATCCAAAATTGTGTGACAGGTTGCGGCACATTGGCAAGAAAACTGGCTGGGCATGGGTTGGGTAAAAATGACTGAGTAGATTTGCTCCCAAAAGCAGTTTCCAAATTAGTCAAGTTCTGACGCATGACAGTAAAGTAATAGTCGGGCTGCACACCTTCGCCACTCGCCGTCTCCATCGGATCAAAATTGCCGACCTGCACATGCAAATCCTTTGCGAGGGCTGAAAAGGGATTGCCGGCAGCCTGCGGTTCCGTTAATAGGGTTTTGAGTTTTGAGTTATTAGCTGAATCGATCACTCGTTTGACATCTGCTGGTGAGGCGTTTTCTTCGGGAATACCAACCAAAAATTGCGCTTTTAAGTGGTAACTTTGGGCGAAGTAGGGGGCAAAGTCGTGGTAAGTCACAAAGGTTTTGCCTGCAAAGGGCTGAAGCTTTTGGGTAAATTCGCTATCTAATTGCTGAAGTTTAGCGATGTAAGCAGCTGCATTGGCGGTATAAACCTCTTTCCCACTTGGATCGGCAGCAATCAGTCCATCACGAATGTTTTCGACTTGGTGGATGGCTCGTTTGGGATCAAGCCAGATATGAGGATTGAGTTCTATTTGTTTGGCTTGAGCCTGTTTTTTGCCCTCAAATGCTGCTGTAGAGATTGTTTGCACTCCTTTGCTAGAGTCAATAATCTTCAAGTTTGCATTGCCTGCATTTTTAACCAAATCATCCAGAAATTCCTCCATTCCTAAGCCGTTTTCGATCAATACATCAGCTTTTGCCAGCTTCTCGGCATCCTCTGGTTTTGCCTGAAAGTCATGGGGACCAACATTAGTTGGCAGCAGTTGGGTCACTTGGGCACGATCGCCTGCAACTGCTTTTGTAAAATCTGTAATGGGAATGAAGGTTGTCACAACCTGCAATTCTTTTCGACTAGTAGCAGATTGGGAAGACGCGGAATTGGTTGCAGGTGTATTCGACGTGCAACTTCCTAAACTGAGGGCGAACGCAGACACAACAACTACAGACAACTGGTGAATAATTCCCCTGGGTCGTTGTAATGATGAAAGGCGTGTCATGATTCACCTAACCGATGGAGATGAGCGGATACGGATTTACCACCACGAGAATTCCAGATAGGAGATACAACAGACCTAGAATCAGCTTCCCGATAACTCTACCTGTACCTCTTGATTGAAAGGCATAAACAATTTGAGTAATTCCAGCAAAGATGAATATCCAGCCAAACATTAAGGTTGAAGCAACACTAGCAAAGAAAGGAAATGCAATCGCAATGATACTCAACACAATCATGAGAATAGCGATGCCTACGGCTACCAAGGGTATCGCGGTTGTCCATCCAGAACTAACAACTTGCTCATCAATTTTAGGCTCAATAACTCTCATCTTGATCTCCTTTTAAATTTATATAAAAAATTTGATGGATCAATGTTGTACAAATTGTGGTAATAAATTGCGATTTGTGATATCAATCGAGCCTTGGCTTAACCCAACCAGTTGAGCGACTCGCAAGGCAGAAGTTATAGCTCCTTCATGCAAGCCATCACCAAGATAGGCTCCTGCATGGTAAGTGTTGTTCTCGCCATTAGTGGCAACTACTTCATCTCGGTATTGAAAAGATTCAGTGGTATATAATGGGGTGTGATGTTCCTGAATATGAATAATGCGATCGTTAGCAATTAACTCCTCTAGTTGGAACGATAAAAAATAATTTGGTGGCGATGAAATATCACAAATCTGATTCAGACAACTGTTATAACCCCATCGGCTTTTTGCCTGAAAAAAATCAAATTCTGAGGGTTGTTTAATGCCATAGCGGGCGTATATGGAACTATCTGTATGCAGTAAGGTAGTCGCATAATTGGCTTTCCAGGCAGAAAACCGTTTGATTTCGGCATCAGTTGGATCTGCTAACAGCGCCATCACTTGGTCGGGTGGCGTAGCAAACACGACTTTATCAAACTCCTGAATTTCACCTGTTGATCGCACAATTTTTACAGCATCCGAACTTCTGGAAATCCGCTCAATCTCTACATTCAGCAAAACCTCACCCTGGAATCGCGCCAGAATTTTTTCAATGTAAGAATACACACCGCCTTTAATCCTGACCCAGTTGACTGCAACATCGTTGAGTAAAACAGGCATTGCCAATTCTGCCGGAAAATCATCAATCAATTCCAACGGCATTGAATAGCTATACATAACTAGCAATTTTAGCCAAGTATTGCCAGTAAAGGCGCGTTTCAAGTATTGCGACAAAGGCTGATTGTAGAAATCTTGCAGGTGAGCAAATCGTATTCTTAGCCATAATCCAGCAGAACGGGCATAGAGGGTATCGAGGCGTAAATATTCGATCAGGCGGCGAATACCTGTGAAGTTCTTCTGGATTGTGACTCCCGATAGATAGTGGCTGCCATTTCTGAAAAACAGCGCTGAACCCATATTCACAGGTTCTAATTCCACCCCTAGTTCTTCCATGAGGGCGATGAAGTTATGGAACACAGTCGGAAATTCCAGCACTCCATTTTCCAAAATTTCCTGACAATCGGATTGGTTCGGCTGAACGTTCTTGTTCAGTGTCCGAATATGTCCACCTAAAGTAGGTTGCCGTTCAAACACAGTGACGTGATGGCCTTGTTTATTGAGTAGGTAAGCTGTCACCATGCCACTGGCTCCCCCTCCAACGATCGCGATTCTCATGATTGACCTCTCAATTAATAGATAAAGTACGACGCCGAATAGCCCGTTGTAGATATCGCCTGTTTAGTTGTTGCCTAAAATCACGTCACCGAATTTTGGATTTTAAATTTTGGATTTTGGATTGAATAAGAGTAATCCAAAATTTAAAAAGGTCTGAGGGTGAGAGCGTCTCTAACAGTTGCCCACGAATTTAAAACAAGTCGCAAGTCGCAAGTAAGTTTTGTGACGGGGATCTAGACCCCGACCCAAAACTTACCGGTTATTGAACCGGAGGACTTAAACCCACCGTACTCTGTTAAACAATCTAAAATCTAAAATCCAAAATCCAAAATTGAGTCACCTGATAACCGTTGATACAGCAGTGCGCCTGTCCAAAAAGTGGCAGCAAAGCCGGGATAGCCAGATGAGGCATTGCAGAAATAGAAATGGTTGAGTGAGGTTTCGTGATTCAGTCGCCCCATACCCATATTGCGCGGTGTCAGACTGGAGCCGTAGGAATTCCCATTGGGACACCAGCAAAAACGCTCATTAGTAGTAGGGCTACCTGTGATATGGAAGACCATATGTTTTCTAAAGTTCGGTACATAGTTTTTTTCCACAACATCGAGGATGGAATCTAATATTTCTTGCTTTTTCTGGTTGTAAGCTTTGCGGTCATTATCTCGTAATTCCTGGAAGTATTTATAATTGGCAACGGTGAGGAATTCCACAATCTGGCAGTCTTCTGGGCAATCTCGACTTGCTGTAGTTAATAAAGTGGGTGTTGTGATGGCAAAACTAGGATTAGAAAAGTCATTGCGATCGTACATCTGCGCGAATGCTTCATTTAGATCGTGATGCCCTGTATGAAAGAGATTCCACTTGCCAAATCCATACTCTCGCAGATCGATATCTTTGACGACGCAATAAGCCATGTAGTTAGATGCCGAATATTCATAGTTGAGTTTTCGACGCACACTTTGAGAAAACTGCGATTCCCCGATCATCTTGGCGGCTTTTTTGGGGTCAATATTGCAAATTACGGTGTCGCCTGTAAATTCATGGGTTTGATGGGTGGTGAGATCCATCGCCTGAACTCCCGTAACTGTTCTGTCTGTGACTCTAAAATTCGTAACTTCATGGTTGAGCAATACCTGTCCCCCATGTGATTCGATGACATTGACCAACGAATTAATCACATGCTCAAAATGCTGGGTTGGGTAAAATGCGCCTGCTTGATAGCCTCGGAACAATATAACCCAAGCATAGAATGAAAGTTGATTGGGAGGCAGCAAAAAATCAGGCCATTGCAGGGCTAATAAGGTTTGAGCAGCTTGGGGTAGCTGGAATTTGTCAAAGACATCCTGAAGTGTGCTGTTGAGATACTGGACGGCAGAAAATACCTCATTTGGATGTTTTAGCAGTTCAATTGGCTTGACCGGTGGAGAGAGTTTTTTCAAGCCTTCACCAGTCTTTTCCACTTCGTTGACGAATTGGCGAATTAGATCGCTATGAGCCGGAAACAGATCAGACAATCGCTGGATCAGTTCTTCTGGCTCCGAGGGAATATCCAACTTATGCTCTGGCATTCGCATGTGATCAAAGCCTTCCGAGTCATAACGTTCAAAAGTTACTTCTTGCTCTAACCCTAGTTTTTTGAGTACCCCATTGACGGTTTGTCCTTCACCGCAGTCCCAGACGTAGTGAAATTGAGCGTTAAACGTATATTTCTTAGCCATTGTAAACGTATGCCCAAAGCCTCCGGGATGCTCATGGGCTTCAAGAATTTGCACAGTCTTGCCAGAGTTGACCATCAAAGCGCCAAAGACTAATGCTGATAAACCACTACCGACAATCAGGTAATCTGGTTTCATAAGAGAGTTCCTCGAACAATAATAGGACTAAAATATCTCTCAAACTCTGATTTCTCTGCGTCCTCCGTGCCTCTGCGGTAGCCTGCGGCAAGCCGTTCGCGTAGCGTCTCGTAGAGAAGCGTCTACGTTATTCCATAACTCTTGTATAAGTCCTAAATAAAAATCTGAGTTCTGTCCCGTTGAAACGCCCGTTAGTAGATTAATTCCTGCTGCTGTGTCTTTATCGGTAATGGTGGTAGTCAACTAGCTTGTAGCTTGATCAACGTTTTTCTCCCAGCAGCGTCACTAATCCAAACCGCTATCATCACACCGTTGGAGTTCTGTCCTGTTAAAACTTCAGTTGGTGAATCGACGCTGTGAGCGTATGTCATTTCATCTTTACCGACTTCGATCGCCAAATTATCACCCTTACCGGGGCGATCGTAAATTATCGCCATCAAAGGTGCGTTCTGAATCAGTTCTTCGTCACCAAGTTCTGAATCGATGATTTCGATTGAAATATTCCGTCCACGATTACCACTTGAAAACTGATCAAAAAATTCACCCCATTGCTCACGCGGCACAGATTTGTTGATGTCAATTTTACTTACCATGATCATTCCTTTAAATATTTCCAGAAGTTAAATATGCGTTATCCAGAATCCTTGTAGAGACGTAGCACTGCTACGTCTCTACATTCATTTTCACTCCTATGTCTAATGTTGGCAGGTTAGGAGTTCAAAGCCTTAGACAGGGATCGAAATGCTTATTCCATGACTGATTCTGTCTAGCATCTGCCTCGCCTGAGTGACATCCTCGTTGCTGCCTGTCACGAGGATTATGAACTCACCTGCTTGGATTTGAGTTTCGTATTTCAGGATCTCGTGCTTGGGGATTCCTAACCCTCCTAAAGCACCCGCCAGTCCTCCGACAGCAGCAGCACCAGCAGCGCCAATAAGGGTTCCTTCTAACCAACCCGCCAATACTCCCGCAATGGGGCCAGCAATGATGATCGGAGCGACTCCAGGAATAAACAACACTCCAGCGCCAGCTAAAATGCCAAATAAGCCTCCGACAAAGCTACCCCAATAACCACCTCCTGCGGCTCCAGCTTTGGCCGTATCTTTCCAGGTGAGAAATCCCCGCACATGTTCAGTGGTTTGGTAGTCTTTGCCAATAATCGAGAGCTTTTGCAGATCGAAGCCTGATTTTTGCAGTTCCAATACAACCCTTTCTGCTTCTGCATGGGAAGGGAAATGAGCAACAACCGTATGTGTTGTATATGTCATGAGTTTGTCTCCTTTATCTATGTCAAGCGAATTACGAATTAGTTCTTTGTAGTTACTGCTGCGGCTTCGGCATCTAGTCTGGCGGCGATCGCTTCTAAGGTGGCTTTTTCTGCTTCTTCGAGCGTTGCGATCGCTAAGAAGGTCGCCGTAGCTGCATGGTTTTCAGCTTTATCTGCCCGATGTTCGAGTTTCTTTGCTTTGCGACCCGTTTTCCATTCCTCGACATGGGACTTCACTTCCGATTCTTTTTCCTCGAATTGAGTTTTGAGCTTTGCCCGATACTCATCGAATTCTTGTTTTTTAGCGTCTAGCTTTGTCTTCGCTTCATCAATTTGAGATTCAATCTCAGTTTGAGTTTTTTTCGGTGCAGATTGAATACTTTCTCTCAGCGATTTTACCCGATCTTCAACCGCTTCTAAATTGTCATGAAGATTTTTGGTGAAGTTATCAATTGCAGTACTCATGATAATTGCTCTAGTATGTTGAATTTCTGAAATTTGGCTATATTATGTTTCAATTTGAGATTTAATCTCAGATTGAGTTTTTTGACCGCACACTTAATAGTTACAATTTTTGACTTTCTTTACCTCTACCTTTTGAACGTTTTAGTAGAAGTTATACAATTCACACAGTATTTAAAACCTTATTAAAACATAATTGGTCTTATAAACTTTTCCTGTTGAGTAAATCCATATATAGCAAGCTTTTTGGCTTTTTTTACCGTCGAACTCACGTTAATTTTAAAGGAATCTAGAATCAGGGCGATCGCACCTTTGAGCAAACTATGTTGTAGGGCGATCGCATTTTGTTTGAGCTAATAAATGTTGGGTTTCCTTCGCGTTAGCGGTTTCACCCTGGTTGAATAACAACTGGCTGAGTTAAAGCTAAGAACGCCACAGAGCAAAACAGAGATAGTCCTTCGCAGAAAAACAACATTTGTAACAAATAGAAAAGTAATGATACCAATAAAAATAAAACGGATCTGTCGCATATTAAAGCTTTAATAGACTGAAATAATATCCAAAGTGACAATACAATGCTGCTTTAGATTTAATCCAGTGATTTTACATATCTTAATTAGATGTGCTTTATTTACATGATATTAACCGTATCATTGCTGAGTCATAGCAGCTTTCGTAGGGTGCGTTAATGAAAGAATAAAATTGCTCCAATTTGAATGGCGATCGCCACTTTCCTAGCTACTGTCTTGAAAGCAATCGTCGAAATAGCGCGATCGCACTCGGATGCTTCATTCTGACGGTAGAATGAGAAAGACACTTTAAGTGTTTCAAACATGGTTATCAATCTGAATGTACCCCAATCCCAGCCAGCCATCAACCAGAAGGTGACACTGCTAATAGAAACCCTCAAAAATGGTCAATTTGCCGCATCTATTTTTGAGTTCCCCAACTTTATTGTCGTTGCACAAACACGGGAAGAAGCGATCGCCCAACTGCAAGCTACCTTTTTAGAACGACTCAACCACATCGAAACTATTTACTGGAATGTGCCACTTTCTGCTTCACCACCTACTTGGCTGCAATTTGCTGGTGTCTTTCAAGACGATGGAGATTTTCAGGAAATCATGGATGGAATTCGAGCGGAACGAACCTCAGATGATGACACTGAAGTTGACTCCTCATACTACTTGTAGAGGAAGCTTAACGTGTCTCGATATATTCTCGATACCGACCATGTTTCACTAATTCTTTGCAATCATCCCCAAGTTACCGCCAATGCTTCTCTACATCAAATTGCTGTTACAGTAATTACGGTTCAAGAACTGTTTAAGGGCTGGATTGTGAAAATTAACGATCCGTCAGCAGTGCATAATCTACCTACGCTGTACTCAAAACTTTGGACAACCGTCAAATATCTCCAAACAGTTGAGATCCTAGATTTCACAGTAGACGCTGATGACTGTCTCAAACACCTGCTTAAAGAGAATCCTCCCTTGCGAAAAAATCGCTTGCAAAAAGATATACGAATTGCAGCAATTGCATTATCTCTTAATGCCACAGTAGTTACCCGTAACCAACGAGATTTTAGTCTAGTACCCAGACTAGCGATCGCAGATTGGACGCTGTAAGCAATGGAATCTCATCAAACATTGTAGTGCGATCGCCAAAATAACAATTGCTGTCTCAATATCTATTTTGGTGATTCCCGAAATAGCTTTTGCGATGCCTGCGGCGGGCGGCGCCTACGCTAATCTTGTAAGTTGGGTTGAAGCAAATAAACGTTCGGTTAGTAAGTGTTGTGAGTCTTTGGAAGAATCAAATTAAAACTTAATACTGAATCACCTAACTGCTGTAACAGTAGCAAAATTTGGCGGACAAAGGCTTCTAATTGCGGGAGTGTAATGCTTGGTAAACTGCTTCAGGATTCCCAGCGATCGCCTTAAGATAGGCTTGTGCGGTCTGGTCAGGTTCACTGCGTCCCTGTTCCCAATCCCGTAGAGTACTAAGGGGGATATGGTAACGCGCTGCAAATTCCTCCTGCGTCAGTTGCAAGGCGCGGCGCATTGTCTTGACACGAGGAACACGGCGAGCCTTTTGTATCTCTGCTTCCGTCATGGGAATAGCATCAGGGTCGCTGAATGCAGCAGCTACAACTTCTTCTTCCGTCATGGGACGCATAGGCTGTCGGGAAATGGAGCATTCACTACCGTCCGGTAATATTTCAACCACCGTCCCGTCCTTATGCATTCTGGCGATAGTAGTCTTCTCTCTCATGTTTTGTTGCTCTTCGCGCCGATATTAACCGGATACGGTCACTACGTTCAGTGTAGGTCACGTGGAGGATTATCCCATTATATATGCCGATAAGGTTTATCCGTTCTTCGCCGTAATCCATGCGGTCATCCACCCTCTCAACGGCGAAAGGGTCACGAAACGCTCCAATCGCCTCTTCAAATGAAACACCATGCTTTTGCCAGTTGATAACCGCCTTGTCCTTGTCCCATTCAAAATTATCCGCATTCTGCATCATGTACGGAATACCAGTAGTTCTGTCAACTGTCAACTGTCAACTGTAACTAGAGTTTAGACTAACGTATGACGAAATGACCCAGGAAGACTGAGTTGACAAGCTACACACCTCAAAGGACGGCGGGAGATAAAAATGTGCTTTATTTACTTGACATCAACCGTACCATCGCGGAGTGCATCGCAGTCAATCGCCGAACAATCTGATCAATCTCCAAATCTAATATGCTGTAATCAATGACTGCCTGACGAATCGGTGTATGTCCTAGATTGACGGCTAACTCTTCTATCCGGGCTGTACGTATTGCTTGCAGGTGCGGTTGGATTTTTTGCAGCGTTTCTTCTAAGTCAGGTAAGGGCGGTGGGGGAATTTCCTGCTGTATTGAATCAGCTAATTGCTCTAACATTATCGAAACTTGGCGAACAAAGGTTTCTAATTCCGGGAGTGGGACTGTTCCTCGAAAATGTTCGAGATGTACTGCCAAAACTGTCACAGCGTTAGTAAAACGTCCCATGTAAAGCAGCAGCGTCATTACTGGTTCTACTAATTCTTTGTGCATTTTCGGTTCGCGCAGCAATCCTTGAAAGGAGGCTTGGGCATTGCCAATTGCCAGTCCAGTTTGTCGCCGTTGACTGATAATGGTAGAGTCACGCTCCTTTGTACCCTGGTAAACAGCCATCACATCGCTAAAGTATTTGTGACATTCTCGTAGCGCCGTGGCGAGTTGACTGGGTAAGCGATCGCGTTCCCAGTTTGGCCAGATAAAATAATGACTTGCAAAAGCCAGTCCCGCGCCAATTAATGTATTTAATACCCGAAAGCCTGCAAATTGCCAACTAATGGGATGACGAATATCGATAATCAGTAAGACAAATATTGACAAGAAAACTACTGAATACCCATAGTTGAAACGGATCAGGGAAATGCCAAAAAATACTGTCAGCAGAATGATTATGTCTAATACAACCTTACTCGTGATAGTTGCAAGTAGGACAGCAGCTAAGATAGCTCCCAAGATAGTGCCGCCAACTCGCTGAAAAAACCTCTGGAAAGTTGCACCCAAGTTCGGTTTGAGGACTAGCATGATTGTCAGTGTTACCCAATACCCCATTGGTAAATTGGTAACGCTGTATAATATTACGCCTACAGCCAGACTCACACCAATGCGGAGAGCATGACGAAAGATTGCTGAGTCTAAGGTGAGGTTGTCTTTGAGTAAACTTAAGAGCGATCGCTGTTCCTCTTCAACTAAAAGAAGTCTATCTACATCTGGGCGACTAATTTTACTACGATCTTCCAGAGATTTAGCTGTCTGAGCCGTGTATTGCAATTGCTTGATCAGCTTTTCGATCGTTAGCACCAGGTTAGTGAGAGCAACAAGATTTGTGTAGTCTGTCTCACTCCCCGCAATTGCTTTTCTTCGTAGAGTTTCTTGTTCCTTTAGAGCCTCATAGATGCGCTGAAGATTTCCGAGATCGATGCTAGCAGACTTGCGAGATATGACTTTCGCTATGGCTTGAAGAATAACTGATATTTCTGCGAGTGCATCGTCTACTAACTGCTCGACTGCGTGATATCGCTGATTTTGGAAGTTAGTTTCTAGTAACTCTGTTAGGGCAATCACTGAACCGAGCAAGCGATCGCCATCTTGAATTAGCACCAAAAACTGCTGATTTATCCAACTTTGAGCCGACTGTCCAATCCGTAATGTACCTAAAGTAGTGCGTGCTGTCTCTAATGCCTTTCTAATTTCGAGAATACTTTCAGGTGTTGCTACTTTATCTACAAATTTTTGATCTACAAATTTTTGAATGTAGTTAGCGATACCTCCGGTGAGCTTCGCTAACGCATTTAAGCAATCAGCTAAGGCTACCCGTAGTGGTTCGTAAGGTCTAAAGGGCCACATTACTAAAGAAAGTAGCATCGCCCATGCACCTGCAATTAGACATAATAGCGATCGCATCAGTGCAGTTTCTAAGTTTCCTGGTTGTGCGATCGCGGTAATAAATGATATCCCTACCACCAGACCAACATTTGCCCCAGCATTACCATACAGCGACGCAAAACCTGAAGCAAGTCCCCAAATAAACGTCAGCACCACAGCTAGTACTGGAACTTTAGCGACTAGAGTCCCCACAAATAGTGAAACAGCTATTCCCACAGTCGCCTGTGCCATCGCCTTAGCTTTGATTTGGTAAGGGCCACCAACATTTGCTAAGTTAACAAAATAAGCCATTAAACCAACCAATAATCCGCTTTCCCTTTGGTTGATCAGTTGCCCAATTAGCATGGGAACCCCCAATCCTAATACAGCTCGTAAGCCATTGGATATTGCTGGTTTTCCTGGTTCTGACTGAATCAGAAACTTGAGGAAATTACTTCGATTCAACTGCATTATTTTTGTTAATAAAACAAAATTTCTATCTGAATTTTCTTAATATTCTGATATATTCAGATTTATTCTAATTCATCGTGTGCAAGTAAAAGCTTTTTCAAAAACTAGACATCTCCAGAAATTAAAGATGCGTTACCCAGAACCCTTGTAGAGACGTAGCACTGCTACGTCTCTACATTCTTTTTCGGAGATGTCTACTGAATATTAGGATGCACATTTCGTCACTTTATAATTCATCCTTAATTATTCGTTAGCAGATGTAAGCTTTACCGAAGGCAACAGTACAATTACTGCCATTGGCGTATAAAAAATATTGTATTGATGTAAATATAGCAGTCTTAAATCATTCGTGAAAATTTAAAACCTCGTTTCCAGTCTCCGGCTGGAAATGCAACTCAAAAGCGGCTCTGCCGCCATTAAGAGAGGCGGCAGCCCCAATGACGGGCATTCCCAGTCGGAGACAGGGAACGAGATGAAAGGGAGTAGGGAGTAGGGAGTGGGGAGTAGGGAAACGCGGTTAGATTTCCAAAAATCTTCTCGACTTCGCAATTATTCAGGAAAAAATAAACTGATAGAACAACCAAATCCCGGTAAAAGTGGCGATGTGATTTCATCATCGCCTAGCAAAGTAGCAACTAAAACTAACTGTGCTTTTTCTCGCCGATAAACTTCAACTTGTTTAGTGAAGCGATCGACAATCCAATACTCACGCACACCTTGAACTGAATAAAGTTTCAGTTTTGCTTCCTTGTCTCGAAGTTCGTTTTGTTTACCAGGGGATAAAACCTCTACTACTAACTCTGGTGCGCCTGTCAAATGTCCCGCTTCATCTTCAATTTGCGCCAGTCGTTCTCGACTAACCCAAACTACATCCGGTATAACACTATCCGCTTGCGAAAAAATTACCCCTGGAGCGAAAATTGTTTCTCCTAAACCACTCGAATCTGACCAAACATCGAGTTGTCGGAATATTTTGCCACAAACTTGTTGATGACGGCGGTGAGGAGTGCGAGTCACAAAGAGTTCTCCATGAATAATTTCATAGCGTGTCCACTCATTTTCGGGTAGAACCTCTAAATCGTGAATTGTCCAGCGTACTCCCTCAATGGCTTGGTTCATAATTGTCCCAGTTTGGCTTGCTGCCTTCTTTGCTTAATTTTATCTTTCCTTTAGACATCTCCAGAAATTAAATATGCGTTACCCAGAACCCTTGTAGAGACGTAGCACTGCTACGTCTCTACAATTCTTTTTCGGAGATGTCTTTTGGGCAAGGCAGTTATGGTATTTAAATTAGAACCATAATGAAAAGCTGAAGATCAAACGAAACTCTGTATGCTGACATTTACCGAACTTAAACCACCTAATAGCAATACTGCGGTTACTTTTACTCTGGCGCTGACAGCAGAGGAACGCACCCGCAGTCGTCATCGCTTTGAAACTGAAGATGGTAAGGTTGTGTTTTTACATTTACCCAGAGGAACTGTCTTACACGATGGTGATATTCTGCAAGAAGAAACCCATAGCAATTTAATCAGAATTACTGCTAAACCAGAACTAGTTTTGACTGCCTTTGCCCAAACACCACTTTTACTATTACGGGCAGCATACCATCTGGGAAATCGCCATGTACCTGTAGAAATTACTCAGACTTATTTACGCTTGTCTTCAGATTCGGTTTTACGCACTATGTTGGAACAGCTGGGGTTAGAAGTTAAAGAAGAAATTTTACCATTTCAGCCAGAATTAGGAGCTTATGGACAACACCATCATGCTCACTGATAGTCATCTTTTGAGTATTTTACAGTTGGCTAGCCCCGCTTTGCCTGTGGGAGCATATAGTTATTCTGAAGGCTTGGAAATACTGGTGGAAAATGGTATGATCGCTAACCACACACATCTCAAAGATTGGTTAAAAGCAGAGTTGCTCTACGGGGCAATTCGGTTAGAGGCGGCGGTAATGGTACGATCGCAGCAAGCCGCCAAAATTCCTGATGTTGAGTCCCTATGCCGTTGGAATCTGTGGTTATCCGCCGCTAGGGAAACAGAAGAATTACGCGCCTCTAGTTGGCAGATGGGGCGATCGCTGATCCAATTACTTGGTAAACTAGAACCGCAGATTGTACCTACTGCCAATGCTGTCGGTAATCCTTGCAATTATGCGATCGCTTTTGGCATTGCCATTGCCCATTGGGAAATTAATATCAAAGCCGCATTACTGGGATATCTGCATAGTTGGGCAAGTAATTTGATTACTGCTGGTGTGAAACTGATTCCCCTGGGACAAACAGCAGGACAACGGTTATTGCTAGATTTGCAACCATTACTCAGTGCTGCGACATTGGAAATTCTCGCGTTGGAGGACGATCAACTCGCCTGTTGTAGTTGGGGTTTGTCACTAGCGAGTATGCAGCATGAAACGCAGTATACAAGGTTGTTTAGGAGTTAGGGCAGAAGAATTTTGGATTTTGGATTTTGGATTTTGGATTGAACAATCTAAAATCTAAAATCTAAAATCTAAAATCTAAGATCCAAAATGGTATGACTTATGAATGCATTTAGAGTGGGAGTTGCTGGCCCGGTGGGTTCGGGGAAGACGGCTTTGGTGGATGGTTTGTGTAAGGGGTTGCGTGAGCAGTATCAGATTGCGGTGGTGACAAATGACATTTATACTCAAGAGGATGCTCTGTTTTTAGTGCGTTCTCAGGCGTTGGCTAGCGATCGCATTTTGGGTGTAGAGACTGGTGGTTGTCCTCACACTGCTATCCGCGAAGATGCTTCGATGAATTTGGCGGCAATTGAACAGTTAGAGGAACGTTTTCTCAATTTAGATTTGGTTTTTTTGGAAAGTGGCGGTGATAATCTAGCTGCTACTTTTAGTCCCGAATTAGTGGATTTAACAATTTACGTCATTGATGTTGCAGCAGGTGATAAAATTCCCCGCAAAGGTGGCCCCGGTATTACTAAGTCTGATTTGTTGGTGATTAACAAAACTGACCTTGCGCCTTATGTTGGTGCAGATTTAAATGTGATGGAACGAGATACTAAAAAAATGCGCGGTGATAAACCTTTTATTTTTACTAATTTGAAAACTCAGTCTGGACTTGCAGATGTAATTAACTTTGTTTGCACAAATATCTGTTGAAGAAGAATTCAGGAGTCAGAATCAAGACAACTAAATATGCATATTTAGTGGGAGTGCAAAAACGCTGTTTATTCAGATGTTTGCAGACTCCCTACCCCTTGGCTATCCGCCACTTGTACCGAATTCATGCTGTTAGCGGATAGCTAAGGTTTAGCCCATTCTGACTCCTGACTCCTGAATTCTGTTTCTATAAAGTCCTCAGATGCCGACTTCGCAACCGTTCCGCACTACCAGTAGGAATCGCAGCAATTAATTTTTGCGTGTATTCCTCTTTGGGTTCTTGGTAAATGCTTTCGGCTGTGCCTTCTTCAACAATTTGACCGCGATTCATCACTAAAATGCGATCGCTCATAAATTTCACTACACTTAAATCGTGAGAAATAAAAATATAAGTCAGCTGAAAGTCTGACTGTAATTCTTTGAGAAGATTTAATACCTGCGCCTGTACAGAAACATCCAGCGCTGAAACTGATTCATCGCAGATGATAAACTTAGGCTTTAACGCCAAAGAACGGGCTATGCAAATCCGTTGGCGTTGACCGCCAGAAAACTGATGCGGATAGCGGTTACCTGCATCTGCACTCAATCCCACCCGTTCTAAAAGTTCCACTACTCGCTGGCGTCGTTGTTGCTTAGTCTTCTCAACGGCGTGAATTACCAAAGGTTCCATCACCGCGTCCCCAATCCTCATCCGGGGATCGAGGGAACTAAAAGGATTTTGGAAGACTATTTGCATTTCCCGCCGCAGTTTTTGCAACGGTTCTCCTTTGAGGCTGGTAATATCTTGTTTTTCAAAGATAATCTGACCACTCATCGGCTCAATTAATCGTAACAAGGTTCTACCAAGGGTGGTTTTACCGCAACCAGATTCTCCCACCAAACCTAGTGTTTCCCCTGGTTTGACATCAAAAGAAACGCCATTAACTGCCATATTGTAGCGTTTTGTCCCACCAAACACCCCGCGCACTGGAAAACCAACTTTCAGGTTGCGGATTTGCAGCAGGGGTTCCTTTTGATTAAAGCTTGCTAATCTTGCAGCAATCTCTTCGGTAGTGACTTCTATGGGTTGTGCGGGTTCTTTCGCCTGAATTACTACTTGTCCCGTTGCTGTCTCTTCTGCACTCATGTAATCAGAAACAGTGAGTAATTTTTGGGGACGGCGGTTGAGCGTGGGGCGACAAGCGATTAAACCTTTAGTATATGGATGCTGGGGACTGCTGAAAATTTGCCGAGAAGTACCAGATTCGACAACTTTACCTCTATACATCACTGCTACTTCGTCAGCAATTTCTGAAATTAGCCCCAAGTCGTGGGTGATGAAAATCATTGCCATGTCACGCCTTTGCTGTAATTCTCGTAACAAGTCCAAAATTGTGGCTTGCACCGTCACATCCAAGGCTGTGGTTGGTTCATCGGCAATTAAAATTAATGGGTTACAAGAAATTGCCATTGCAATCATCACGCGTTGCAACTGACCCCCAGAAAGTTCATGGGGGTAGCGTTCTAGCATGGCTTCTTTATGTTCTTTAACCAACTGTGACAACTTTGATGGTGCTAGTTTCGATGAAGTTTCGGTATACTGCTGTTGGATCTCCTCATCGCTAGGTAGAAGTTTAACCTCTTGCAGACCTGCGATCGCAATTTGTCGTGCTTGGGCTGCTGACACATTTTGATGTCGCACAATCGCTTCTATTAGCTGAAACCCTATGTTATAAACCGGATTAAGCGAACTCATCGGTTCTTGAAAAATCATGGCGATGTCGCCACCCCGGTGTAACTGCATTTGTTCAGGAGGCAATTTTACCAAATCGATGGTGTTGCCATTCTCCTGCGGACGAAACCAGATTTCACCGCCAGTAACTATACCGGGAGTTTGCAACAAGCCCATCACAGCTAGGGCTGTCACCGATTTACCACTACCCGATTCTCCTACTATTCCTAGAGTTTCACCTCGATGTAGCGCAAAAGAAATACCATCCAAAGCTCTGTTAATGTTGCCATCACCGGGAAATTCAACTTGGAGGTTGCGAACCTCTAGGACAGTTTCTCTCATAGGAGTTAGGTAGAAATATTAACTTAAAATTATTTGGATTTTAACAATAGTTTTGATCTATATGTCGGTAAATTTGGTTTTTATACTTTTTGGCAGTTTTTCACATACTTTCACCGCTATTTGAGTAATTGGTGCATAACGGCATAATCGCTTTACCCAAGTCTCAATTGTTAAAACGCGGTGCATCAATGATGGAGCTAACCATTCTTCTTTGCGTTTGCGGTTATCAAAACGGGGTTGACGATACCGAGTTTTACGACTGCTTGCACCCTGTCCCCAGCTTCACCCTCCAGAAACCGAGTCTGGTCAGTGTGGGCAGATAAGGAGTCAAATCTGAGTTTGATTGGTAGGGCTTTCACCTACATCTGACCGAGAGTTCAATCTGTTACCCATCGTTGGGTTGAGATTGGATTAGTTATGTACGGGCTGGATACCGGGATTCACTAATCAACGAATCGCACAAACGGTTAGTCTGGTCAGGTGAAGTATCCTACAACAAGCCCCTAGCTTCAGCTATGGGGTTGGTACTCAACTAGAGAACCCTGACTGTCTAGATTTAGGCTTGCATTCAACATACTAAAATAGAGATTTTGAGAAAAAATAAGGTGCGTCATCTATCTTGGTAACGCACCATCTATTAGCAATTGCAGATTAATGAATCCACATTTTTATTCTTCTGGCTCTAAATCGACTTCTTCCTCTTCATCTTCTTCACTGGCTTTAGCTACAGAGTTAGCAGAAACAACAGCGCCTTTATCTAGCTTTTCACGCACCAGTTTCTTAATTTCTTCAGCAAATTCAGGCTTTTCTTCTAGATACTTAATGGCGTTGTCTCGTCCTTGGGAGATATTATCGCCGTTGTAACTATACCAAGCTCCTTTGCGGATAATAATGCCAGTTTCTTCTGCTAGGTCAACAACACAACCCAAGGTAGAAATACCTTTACCAAAAATAATGTCAAATTCCGCTATTCTAAAAGGCGGCGCTACTTTATTTTTGGCGACTTTGACCTTAACGCGATTACCATATTCGTCTGTACCTTTTTTCAAGGTTTGAATCCGACGAATATCCAAACGCACCGAAGCATAAAATTTCAATGCATTACCACCAGTAGTAGTTTCTGGGCTACCATAAGTAACACCGATTTTTTGCCGCAACTGGTTGATGAAAATTACTGTACAACCAGATTTACCAATGTTGCCAGTAATTTTACGTAGAGCTTGGCTCATTAACCGCGCTTGCAGACCAACGTGAGCATCACCCATATCGCCTTCAATTTCAGCACGGGGAACCAGCGCTGCTACTGAGTCAATGACTACAATATCAACCGCAGCAGAGCGAACTAGCTGATCGACAATTTCCAAAGCTGATTCGCCAGTGTCAGGTTGGGAAATCAGCAAATTGTCAATATCTACACCCAATGCGGCAGCATAAGTAGGATCAAGGGCGTGTTCAGCATCAACGAAGGCAGCAATACCGCCATTTCTTTGCACTTCAGCGAGGGCATGTAGCGCTACTGTAGTTTTACCGGAACTTTCCGGCCCATAAATTTCTATTACCCGACCTTTGGGTAAACCACCACCCAATGCTAAATCTAGGGTAAGCGCTCCACTAGAAATTGTTTCCACCCGCATCCGGGTAGCATCGCCCAGGCGCATGATTGCCCCTTTACCAAAGCTGCGTTCAATCTGGTTAAGCACCATAGTCAGTGCTTTTTGCTTGCCAGAAGTATCGGTGTTGATAGCCATTCCTGTCTCTAATGCCTCTTAATATATGGTTTTAAGGAGTGTTGGTTTTGGAGTTTGAGTAGAACAGATATACTATTTTAACCAGAAAATTCTGGAATAGGACTTCTCAAATCAAAAAAGGGGTGTGACAAGATCGTAACTCGATCGCTACCAGATTAGGGTAGTTTTGCACAATCATACCAACTTGCATTCAGAGATAGCTTTTTTTGCCTGGGTAAGCAAGGGTTTTCAAAGAAAAAATAAATTACCTAAACAACACTGTCAGTAGAACCGGACTTGTGAGCATTTGCGAAGGTTGCTAAATTAGGAGCGATCGCCATGCCAATTAGCATATCATCTACAGCGACTTCATTGGGTCGGGGTAAGCTGTAGAAAGCTTCTATGGTAAGTTATATTCATTGCTGAATTAACTATATCTATTTACATCAACGAGCAACAAGTTCTGTGAAGCCAGAATTGAGATGAGAAGAGTTATTCGCTAAAATATAGTCAAAATGTCTAAAATAGTCAAAATTGCTATGCAGACCTACACTCTTACAGATGCTCGTAACAAACATGGTGAGGTTTTTGATAAGGCTACTACTGAGCCAGTTCTACTAACTAAGCAATCACGGCCTAGCCATGTGATTATCTCAGCAGAGAGCTACCAAAAATTAATTAATCGGCTGGAAGAATTAGAGGATATGGTTTTTGGTCAAGCATCTGAAGTTGATCTGAGTCAGTCTAAAATGATTGGTACAGAGGCTTTTACATCTGCATTAGAGCATTTAGCTAATGGCGAAGCTTGAGGGCACTTCATATATCACCATTGTTGCTATAAATGCCAGTTATCTAGCTTTAGTAAATAATTTAAATCCTGAATTCTTTGATAATGAGATAAATTACCCGTAACTAAAGTTAGATTATGACGGATGGCAATTGCAGCAATCATACAATCAGGATAACCAATTCTTTTTCCGGTTGTCTCTAAATCAGCGTAGATTTTCCCTGCTAATACTGCTTCTGCCAAATCAAAGGATAATATCTCCTGTGAATTCACGATAGTTAAAAATTGCTGAAGACGTTTTTCTTGCTTACATTTTTGCCAACCTTCTACAATTTCCATGACTGTAATTGCAGAAATTGTATATTTATCAAACTGATTTAAGTAACTATTGGCTTTGACAATAATACGAGGATTTACTCGTTTAATAATTTATGAAAGAATATCCGTATCAAGTAGAGACTTTTCTAATTAATTCATCTGTTCCAGTACATCCTCTTTTTTCCATCGCCTCAGCAACAATTTCATCAACAATTTCTGGACCATCAGCATATAATCCCATTAAGGGATCGTTTTTCTCCTGAACTTCTGCTAAATGTTCAATTACGTGACTGATCAATTCTGATAAAGTTGATTGATTTACTATTGCCAGAGTTTTTGCTCGTTCAAAGGTGAGTCTGTCTAGTTCAAGTTCTATTTTTTCCATTATGGTTTTAAACTCTGTTTACTGATTAATTTAAGTCTAGTAGATTTTTTGGATATTTTCAGTTTGATTATTCAACAAAATAGCTATCAATTAATGTTATTTGCTAAGATTTGATTAGGTTTTTGCTTTCGTATATCTTTGATGACTTTCGACCTTCCCGACTCTCTGATTCTCGATACGGCGCTTTCGGTATCTGGATTAACTGACTATATCCGCTTGCTGTTAGAGCAAGATGAACAATTACGGCAAGTTTGGGTAACTGGCGAAGTCTCCAGTGCTAACCATCATCGCAGTGGGTTATTTTTCACGCTGCAAGATCCCGATCGCACCGCCGGAATTAAGTGTGTAGTATGGAATAGCCAATTGCCAAAACTCGCCCAAATGCCTGTTCCTGGTGAGCAAATAATCATTTTGGGTAGTATTCGCCTGTATCCGCAACGGGGAGAGTATCAGTTATCAGTTTGGCAGACTCTACCTGCTGGTGTTGGTTTACAGGCATTGCGCTATCAACAACTCAAAAATCGCTTGCTGGCTGAGGGGTTGTTCGACGCGCAAAGAAAGCGATCGCTCCCAACTCACCCCCAAACGATCGCTGTCGTCACTTCCCCAACGGCGGCTGCTTGGGGTGATATTCAAAAAACTCTCAAGCAAAGGTATCCAGGTTTACACGTTTTGTTTTCTCCCGCTACCGTACAAGGTGAGCAAGCACCTGAATCTATCGTTAAGGCAATTGAGCGCGTGGAAAGAGATGGCCGCGCCGAAGTGCTAATTTTATCGCGGGGTGGTGGCGCGGTGGAAGAGTTGGCTTGCTTTAATGATGAACGAGTGGTGCGATCGCTTGCTTGTTGTTCTATTCCTGTAATTACTGGGATCGGCCATCAACGAGATGAATCTTTGGCAGATTTAGTTGCAGATGTATGTGTGCATACACCAACTGCGGCGGCGGAAACGGTTGTACCCGCACTTTCAGAGTTGTATATTGAGCATCGGCAGCGAGTTGTGGCTTTACATGAGGCGGTGCATGACTTTAAAGAAAATGCTGAGAATAAACTGCAAGTATTACGGAATCGTTTGCGACGTTTGCGCTTAGATCGGCAAGTGCAGCAGGAGGTGGAAAAGCTAGCTTGGAAGCGTCAGCATTTGGTGCAAATTACGACGGGGCGATCGCAGCAAGCAACGCAGCATTTAGAATTATTGCGGCAGAAGTTGGCTAGTCTTGACCCGAAAGCAGTGTTGCAGCGTGGTTATGCGGTGGTGCGAAGGAAAGATGGGGCGATCGCTCGTTTGGCGGCGGAGTTGGAAGTGGGAGAAGAGTTAGTGATTCAGTTGGGGCAGGGTGGGGTTAAAGTGAAGGTTATGGAAATAAACGAACCACAGAGGCGCAGAGGACGCAGAGAGGTTAATGGTTAAACGTAAGGGTGCTTCTAGTTCTGAGGAAGGTTGGAATTATGAGGCGAAGGTGGCTGAGATTGAGGGAATTATTACTCGCATTGAGGCGGGTGAGTTGGAATTGGAAGCTGTGTTTGACCAATTTGCAACTGCTGTGGAGTATTTACGTCAGTGTGAAGGTTTTTTGCAGCAGCGACAACAGCAGGTAGATTTGTTGATTGAAACATTAAGCCAAGAGTAGATGCCGGAGACTCTAGTTTGAGTCTAGGCTAGTGTGAATACAGGAGTTTGCTTTTTAAGTGAGGTACAAAATAGAGGACTCAAAATCTCATATATAAAGCAATACAGTTCAGAATGAGCAACAAAACACTTGTAGAGACGGCAATTTATCGCGTCTAAATCCCCGTCACAAAACTTAATTACGAATTATTTAAGCCAGAGTTCTAATGAAGAGTTGGATACACAGAGAATGACTGATGAATTAATTGATTTGACAAACTGCGATCGCGAACTGATCCACATTCCCAGTTTGATCCAGCCTCACGGGGTTTTACTGGTTTTGCAAGATCCCACGCTTCCCTGTAAGGGTACATGGGTAGAGAATTCTGAATTCTGAATTCTGATTCTGACTCCTTTTTATATGCCAACCTGCGGAATGTGGGTTAACATCTACCTGATTAATTAATTCACAATGTCTCAGCAACAGCGCATTCTCCTAATTGTCGATGATTCCCCAGAAGATCGAGAACTATATCGGCAGTATTTGCTGCGCGATCGCGAATCTTCTTACACTATCCTAGAAGCAACGCTGGGACAACAAGGGCTAAAACTTTGGCAGCAACATCAGCCCGATGCTGTGTTGCTTGATTATCGACTGCCCGACATGGACGGACTGGAATTTCTGGCACAATTGCAACCCTCCACCCAACAGCCTTGCCTACCTGTGATTGTCGTCACTGGGCAGGGCAATGAGGCGATCGCAGTTAAGGCAATCAAAGCGGGCGCACAAGATTATATTATCAAAGAGCAAATCACCCCAGAAGGGCTGCAAATAGCAGTCAATGGGGCAATTGAAACCGTGCGGTTACGCACCCAACTACAACAGCGTATTGAACGAGAGCGCGTAGTTTCACATATTACCCAGAAAATTCACCAATCGCTGAATTTGGATGAAATTCTTCAGACAACCGTAACCGAAGTGCGAGATTTTCTGCACACCGATCGCGTCTTGGTTTTTCAGTTAAAACCTGACGGGAATGGCACAGTAATAGCAGAATCAGTTGGGGCAGAGTGGCGATCGCTGCTCTCGTCTACTATGTATGATCCCTGCCTCGCTGAGAACTACCTTGCATGGAATCCGTCGGAAACTGTCAGCTACGATCCCGCCTTTGTCGAGAATTATATCCAACGCTATCGTCAAGGTTACGTAACAGCGATATTTGATATTCAGGATAGCAGTATCGATCCCTGCCACGTTGAATTGTTGGCTCAGTTTCAAGTGAAAGCTAATCTGGTCGTGCCGATTATTTACGATGACCACTTTTGGGGGTTGCTAATTGCTCATAACTGTGCAATTCCTCGAAGGTGGCAACCCTTAGAGATCGACTTGCTCAAAGAACTGGGGATTCAAGTTGGCATTGCAATTCGGCAGGCGGAACTCTATCAGCAGGCGCAAAATGAACTGATCGATCGCAAAAGGGCAGAAGCAGAATTACGGCAGAGTGACGAACGGCTGCGATTGGCACTATCAGCTTCTCGAATGGGAACGTGGAACTGGAACATCGAAACCGGAAAAATTTCCTGGTCGGATAACCTGGAAGCCTCATTTGGACTGGAGCCAGGAGAATTTGACGGCTCATTCGAGATGTTTGCCGCGCGAGTCCACCCTGACGATCGCGATCGCGTTTTAGCAGCCGTCAATCGTGCCATCGCCACCGGAGAACACTATGACATTGAATTTCGAGTGGTATATCCTAATGGTACGATTCGGTGGGCACTGAGTCAGGGTAAGGTATTCTACGACCAACACGGGCAACCGATTCAGATGGCAGGTATCGATCTCGATATCACCGAACGCAAACGATCAGCCGAAACTCTGCGCGAGAGTGAGGAACGTTTTCGGCAGCTTGCAGAAAATATTGATGCGGTGTTCTGGATCAGAGAAGTGTTGGAAAATCGAGTTAGCTATGTTAGTCCTGCATATAAACGCCTGTGGGGATTGAACCCGCAGGAATTGTATCAAGGACAACAAGCATGGGTCGATCGTATCCACCCAGAAGATCGAGAAGCGACAGACAGAGCGTTTGATGAAAAAGCTGTTGCAGGTAAATTTGATGAAGAATACCGGATTATTTTAGCCGATGGTAGTATTCGCTGGGTTCACGATCGCTGCTTTCCCCTTCGAGATGAAACCGGAGAGATTTATCGGTTTGCAGGTATTGCCGAAGACATCAGCGATCGTAAACAGGCAGAGCAATCCCTGCGAGACAGTGAAGAACGCCTGCAAATGGCACTGGAAGGTTCTGGTGGCGGTCTCTGGGATTGGAACGTTGTTACCAATGAAGATTATTTAAGTTCCCGATGGCTAGAAATGCTGGAATATGAGCCAGGAGATTTACCTGGGGACTTTAGCGGTTGGGAGCGACTGATTCATCCTGAGGATAAAGTTTGGGTGATGGAACGGTTAAATGCCCATCTTCAGAGCGATTCAGTATCTTACAAATTTGAATATCGAATGTTAACCAAGTCTGGGAAGTGGAAATGGATTGCCAACCACGGAAAAGTAGTTTCGCGCGATCGACAGGGCAATCCACTCCGTCTTTCAGGCATCCATCATGATATCAGCGATCGCAAACAGGCAGAACTTGCTCTGCGAAAGAGCGAAGAACGTTTCCGCACCTCAGTTGAAAATATGCTGGACTGCTTTGGGGTATACCGTGCTGTACGGAATGAGCAAGGACAGATTGTCGATTTTGTGACTGAATATGTCAATAGTGCGGCTTGTTTCAACAATCAAATGACTTATGAGCAGCAGATTGGACGGGGGTTGTGTGAATTACTACCAGGGCATCGTGAAAGTGGATTGTTTGATGAATACTGCCAGGTAGTAGAAACAGGGCAGCCACTCATTAAAGACAGCCTAGTTTATGAGGATGATTACGGAAAACAACGCTTAGTTAAAGCCTTTGATATCCGCGTGGCTAAATTTGGAGATGGATTTGTTGCCACCTGGCGAGATATCACCACTCGCCAACAAACTGAAGAAGCCTTGCGCCAGAGTGAAGAATTTAAAAATCGCATTTTAGACAGCAGTTCTGATTGCATCAAGGTATTAAGCCTTGATGGGCGGCTGCTGTACATGAATACAGGTGGACTGTGTTTGATGGAAATTGATGATTTAAATTCCTATCTCAATAATCAATGGCTCTGTTTCTGGGAAGGCAGTTCTCGGCAACAGGCAGAGGAGGCACTCGCTGCCACTAAAACAGGCAAAGTCAGCATTTTTAGCGGCTACTGCCCAACTGTAAAAGGCACTCCGAAATGGTGGGAAGTGGTCGTTAGCCCGATTTTGGATGCTTCCGGGCAGATGGAACGAATCTTATTGATTTCACGAGACATTACCGATCGCAAACAAACTGAAATCGAACGCGATCGCCTATTGCAGCTAGAACAAGCAGCCAGAGCCGAAGCCGAACGCGCCAATCGCATCAAAGATGAATTTTTGGCGGTTCTCTCCCACGAATTGCGATCGCCTCTTAACCCAATTCTCGGCTGGACAAAACTGCTGCAAACCCGCAAATTTAGTGAAGCCAAAACAGCCGAAGCCTTAGCCACCATTGAACGCAACGCCAAATTGCAAACTCAACTGATTGATGACTTACTCGATGTCGCCAAGATTCTGCGCGGCAAACTCAGCATCGAGGCTACTCCTGTGAATCTGGCATCTGTGATTGAATCTGCGATCGATACAGTAAATACAGCAGCCCTTTCCAAATCAATTGTGTTGCATTCCATACTGCCAAATATTGGGCAAGTCTGTGGAGATTCCAACCGCCTTCAACAAATTGTTTGGAACTTACTTTCTAACGCGATCAAGTTTACCCCCAAGGGAGGACGCGTAGAAACCCGACTAGAGCGAGTCAACGATCAAGCACAAATTACCGTCAGTGACACTGGTAAAGGGATTAACTCAGACTTTCTCCCATATATTTTTGAATCATTCCGTCAGGAAGATGTCTCAATTACCCGCAAGTATGGGGGGTTAGGATTGGGGTTAGCGATCGTCCGGCAGTTGGTTGAGGCGCACGGCGGCACGATCGCAGCTGATAGCCCTGGTGAAGGCTTGGGAGCCACCTTTACAGTCCAGTTACCACTGCTGAATATTGAACCGGAAATCAAGCAGCCAGATGAATTGCCACAACCAGCACTTGAACTTACGGGGATTCGAGTCCTCACAGTTGATGATGATCCCGATGCTCGTGAACTACTAACAGTATTGCTTACTGAATACGGAGCTACAGTCCTAACTGTTACTTCTGCGGCAGAAGTTTTAGCAAACCTGGAGTCTTTTCAACCCGATGTTTTAGTCAGTGATATCGGAATGGCCGGAGTCGATGGCTATTCCCTGATTCAACAAATCCGCACCTTAACGCCCGAAAAAGGGGGAGAGATTCCCGCGATCGCTTTGACTGCTTATGCCAGAATTGATGATTACGAACGAGCTATAACCAGTGGTTATCAACGACACGTTACCAAGCCTCTCGATCCAGAAGAGTTAGTTCAAGCTGTGGTGGCACTGGCGCAGACTCAACTAAATAATACCATTCCTCAAAATGATTCGGTTTAACTCTTTTTAAATACTTATCTGCTGAATAAACGTCTGATGTTCTGCTGAACTTAGCCCTTTCTGCAACACTGCTAAAACTTGTTGCATATTTCCCGCAACTAATGCTGATACATCAAGCCACAATCCCGGAAAGACTTGACTTTGAATTATACCTGACGCATTTGGTATCAGTGCTACGTATTCACCATTTTGCAAGCTGAACCAACTAACAGTCCGCTCAAAAACCTGCCAAACAATATATTCCTGAATGCCATTGCGACGATAGGCACGTTTTTTATCATACAAATCTTTGCTAGCACTGCTGGCGGCAACTTCTGCTACTAATTCTGGCGCACCTTCGACGTAACCATCAGTACCCAGATGAGATGATCCGCCACACGCTGCATCAATTAACAAAATGGCATCAGGTTGGGGTTCATTGTCTAAATCTAGCCGTACAGTTGGATTATCGCCTAGTCTGACACCAGGGGTGGCTACTTTATAATTTCCCAGCCAAATCATTAAATTACCATGCGGTTCGGCGTGTGGTTCAAAGCGCAAAGGTGATCCCACGTAAACGACTCCTTCAATTAATTCAGCTTTCTTGAGGTTGGGCATGGCATTATAGCGACGCTCAAACTCTGGACGAATGAGGCGATCGCCACTCTCAAGAGGCGGAATGTCGGAGGTAGAATCAGTTGGAGTTGGATGTTGTGGAGACGTGTTGACCACGATCGCAGGCAGTAGAGATAGGTGGTTTAATTGATTGTATCGTAGTGCATTAAGCGAAAGAGACGTAGCACTCGGAATTCATTCCCAGCCTGGAGGCTGGGAACGAGGCTACATAAGCCTTTGGTCTTTACAAGCGTGCCATTGCTTATAACCCTTTGCTGACAATCATTGCAACTACCCTTAACCCCGAATTGAATCTCTGGCATATTTTGTTTTCAACAAGCAAGCTTCTCGCAAAATTCTCTTCACACGTTAGAATAACGAAATTTTGCAAGAGGTCTAATCATGAAAAAAGCATTTCTGTTTGTAACTGATTTAGATGACACCCTCGTATATCGCACCGTCGGTGATGATAGCGCTTTACCAGAACTGAATCAACTGCTGAGTCAACATCGCCAAGAATACGGGACTAAAATAGTTTATTCTACGGGGCGATCGCCTCTACTTTACAAAGAACTCCAAGCTCAAAAAAATCTTTTGCAACCAGATGCCCTCGTACTTTCTGTGGGTACTGAAATTTACCTCAATGGTACTGACACACAAGACTCAGATTGGGCAGAAATCTTATCTCCGGGATGGGAACGCGAAGCAATATTATCTGTTACAGACAAATACCATGACTTAGTACGGCAACCAGATTCAGAACAGCGTCCTTTTAAAGTCAGCTTCTTTTTAAAACAAAAAGCATCTGCAAATGTTCTACCACAACTTGAAGCGGAGTTGCAGAAATATAAATTAAATGTAAAGTTAATCTACAGTAGCGATATAGACCTTGACATTGTACCCCGCACCAGCGATAAAGGTCAAGCAATGCAATTTTTACGCCAGAAGTGGAAATTTGCAGCAGAACAAACAGTTGTCTGTGGTGATTCAGGTAATGATATTGCTTTATTTGCTGTAGGCAATGAACGGGGAATCATTGTGGGGAATGCCCGCAAAGAGTTACTCCAATGGCACAATGAGTATCCCGCAGACTACCGCTACCTGGCAAAAAGTTTTTGTGCAGGTGGAATTATCGAAGGCTTACATTATTTTGGTCTCTTGTAATGATTAGTTATCTAAAAGGTATAGTCGCTGGTATCCAAACAATTGGCGCTAATCGCGTGATTCTGACTCTGGAAGTGAATGGCTTAGGGTATGATTTGCAAGTTCCCCAACGGCTAGCAAACCAGTTACCAGAGTCAGGAGGAGTGGCGCAAATTTTTACCCATTTGCAAATTCGGGAAGAAGTGCCCTTTCTCTATGGCTTTGCTTCACCATCCGAACGCGATTTATTTCGCCACTTGCTGACTGTCACGGGTATTGGTGCAGCCTTAGCGATCGCCCTCCTGGATACTCTGGAACTACCAGATTTAGTCCAAGCAATTATCGCTGGCAACACACAAATCCTCATTCAGGCTCCAGGTGTGGGCAAAAAAATCGCTGAACGCATCTGTTTGGAACTGAAAAGCAAATTGGTCGAGTGGCGCAAATCAGCCGGGTTCTTCGTCGCCACAGGCGGGCCAGCACCCGGAATTCTCGAAGAGGTACAAATGACCCTCTTCGCCTTGGGATATACTGCCCATGAGGTCAGTCACGCCCTGCATGTAGTCAGCGAAGACATCGGACTACCCAAAGATGCCTATGTTGAAGACTGGATTAAACAAGCGATCGCTCATCTCAGTAGCGAACAAGTTTAATGGTCATTGGTCATTGGTCATTGGTCATTTGTCTATTAGTTATTTCTTATTCTTCCCTTGCCTCCCCTGCCCCCCTTATGCCCACTGACCAAAAACAACTCATAATACAAGCCCCTAAATTTATTTATTATTTATGGGGATCATTAATTTTTAATTTTGTTAGCGCAGCGTTAGCGAGTCTGCGTACCCTTTCAGGGAAGCAAGCTACGCTTTTAGCGTCTCGTAGAGAGCGTCATTTTGAATTTTGAATTCGGAGCGAAGCGACGCGACCCTTATGCCTGGCTAGAACAGTCCTTAGCAACAATTCATCGGGCAAACTGGTATCGTTCAGTACAATCTATCGATGGTCGTCCGGGTGCAACGGTGGTTTTAGCTGGGCAAGAGGTAATTAATTTTGCCAGCAATGACTATTTGGGATTGGCTGGGGATGAGCGGTTGATGGCAGCGGCGACGGCTGCGATCGCCCAATTTGGCACTGGTAGTACTGGTTCTAGATTACTCAGTGGGCATCGAGAATTACACAGGGAGTTAGAGGAGGCGATCGCATCTACCAAACAAACAGAAGATTCCTTGGTATTTAGTTCCGGGTATCTAGCCAATTTAGGTGCAATTACTGCTTTGGTGGGCAAGCGTGATTTAATTTTCTCTGACCAGTACAATCATTCCAGTCTGAAAAATGGAGCGATTCTCAGTGGTGCAGCATTTGTAGAATACCCGCACTGTGATATAGAAGTCCTAAAAACTCAGTTGAGTCAACAGCGACAAAATTACCGACGCTGTTTGATTCTTACTGATAGCGTCTTTAGCATGGATGGCGATTTATGTCCATTGCCTGCACTGTTGGATCTTGCTGATGAATTTAACTGTATGCTACTAGTCGATGAAGCTCATGCCACTGGCGTACTAGGAAAAACTGGCGCTGGGTGTGTGGAACATTTTGGGTGTACGGGAAAGCCATTAATTCAAGTTGGTACCTTAAGTAAAGCTTTGGGTAGTTTAGGCGGATATGTGGCAGCAAGTAGCGCCCTAATCGACTTTTTGCGGAACCGTGCACCCACTTGGATTTACACCACTGGGCTTTCACCTGCTGATACGGCGGCAGCCTTAGCAGCCATCAAGATAGTGCAACAAGAACCGCAACGCCGGGACAAATTGTGGGAAAACGTACATTACTTGAAAAGTTTGCTGCAACAACAGTTACCCAATCTAAAATTACTGCCTTCAGAATCACCAATATTATGTTTTCAATTGCCTAGTGCCACAGATGCCCTCGAACTTGGAAAACAGCTAAGAGATGCTGGCATTTTTGCCCCAGCAATTCGTCCTCCCACAGTGCCCACAAGTCGGATCAGAATATCTTTAATGGCAACTCATGAAGCAGTGCATATTGAAAAGTTGGTAGCAGTGCTAAAGGATTAATTAAAGATAGTCTTATAGCGGTTACCATTCAGATGAGGTACAACATTATACCGCAAGGTGTAGGGGCACGGCAGTGAAACCGCTTGTCCGCCGGGAATTGAAATTCCCGTATAATAGCGAAAGTCATCTGAAGATAACTAAATATCGCCAAAAATATTTTTATGGAGTTTTTACGGATTGTTAATTACCCAACCGGCTGAACCATCTCAACAGGAACAATTTTCATGCAGCAACAACCTAAGAGTGTGTTGTGTACGCCGATGTTAAATCAAGGTAAACTTATCGGGCTGCTATAAGTAGGTGGGTGAGAAAATTTATAACTATGTCATTGCGTTGGCGTAAGCCTTCCCGCAGGGTATGTAACGAAGTGGAGTGAAGCAATCGCAAGGTTTTCAACGCTTTTACTTTTCATGAAAAAAGTGAAGGTTTAAAACCCTACTTCTCTACGAGACGCTACCGCGAACGTCCCGCTACGCGCTAACGCCTGCAAGTGGCGCGTTCGCGCTAGCGTCTCGTCAGAGAAACAGTCCTTGTATCCCAAGGGTTGTTGAAACCCCTCTTCCCGTTGTGTCTGTCTTGATTCAATTGCGAATTGCGAATTGGTTTCATTTGGAAGTCCCTTATTTAATCGTTCGATTGAACATCTATTCCAGTTTCAACTCCGACTGACTCTATCAGCTTTTCTGACGGAGTAAACTCATCAATCAGCGTAATTATCACTGCTGCCGCAGGCACTGCAAGTAGCACACCAATAAATCCAAATAGCTTACCCATTACCAAAAATGTCACAATCACCATCACTGGATGGATATTAACTTGCTGACCCATCACTAAAGGCTGAACAACATGGGCATCTATTTGATTCATTATAAAGAAAAGTATCAACACAAATACTAATTTTAGCGGTGAAATACTCAATCCTACTAATGCTGGTAAAAAAGCACCAATAATCGAACCAAAATAAGGAATTATTTCAAATAAACCTGCAATAATCCCAAATGGTAGAGCTGACGGAATCCCCAAAATCAAAAGTCCAAACGTTGCTCCAGCACCGAGAAATATCATCGCTATTCCTGTCCCAAAAATCCAGCCTCGCAATCTTGTCTCACAAGCCTTAAGGATTCTTTTAGATCGTTGATGATGTCGCCTTGGGACTAATCTTAAAATCCCTTTCACTAAGGAATTAGGATCGTAAGCCATGTAAAGCGCTAAAATTAACGTCGCTACCAACTCAACGGTTAAACTTAAAGCTTCACCTAAGAAAACTGGTACTCCCCCTAGTAACTGGTGGGTCAAATTCCGTAATTGTATTAGTGCTTGAGAGATGTCAGGAATAAAACTGAATCTCTGACGCAGTTGCTCAACATCTCCTGTCAATCTATTGAGATAAGTTGGTAATGTTCTAATTAATTTTTGAGATTCAAATGTCACACTAGGTAGGACTACAGTAGCTAATACTACAACAAATCCGATGATTAATCCAATTAGTAGCAAAACAGCAACATCCTGTGATTTGACTAACTTTTGCAAAAACCTTAATAGGGTTCGCAAAATTAAAGCAATCAATGCTGCAACAACTAAAAGTTCTAATACTGGTAAAAGTTGATATAAAATGTATAGTACTGCCGCTACCATTACTGCCAATGGCGCACCACGAGTTAACTGCGACCATCCATTGTCTGTATCTCTGGGATTCGCCATTACTATCACTTATTTTTCTGTTTTAATTTTACAATTTTAATGCCTGAGATGGCGCAGAATTTTTATTTTTAAGAGTAGCTGTAACCCTGATTACCACAAGTCTCGTTTTTTTCTCTTGTTTGTGCCCATATATAGGACTCATATTTGATTTCTGAAATATACGTAGGGTGCGTTACGCCAAAGGCTAACGCACCAGTTAACGATTTAGGTGCGTTAGGCTACGCCATAACACACCCTACAGATACTTAGATTTTTTCAGAAATCAAATCGCACTCCTAATAGTCAAATCAATTTTCATTTGTTCAGATATTTCACTCCCTAGCTAAAATTTTATTTTATTTACCCTCACAGAGGTCTAGAAATTTAAATTATCTTTCTTGAGAAATCAGTTTAAGATTTTGTAAGTCTTATCCTGTTTTCTTGAGTCGAGCTATTTCAAATAGTGTCGCAGCCATGACCACAGTTGATTTTTGAACTGAACAGGCTCTGGTGATGGTGAATAAGTTGATGGTTTTGTTTGAGCAATATTATTCATTGAAAGTACACAAATAGTTAGTTCGCCATCTGTATAATATCCGTCACCTCCTCCGTTACGACCAACCCATGTGGCCCCTATACCTGTGACTTGATATAATTGGGCAATCTGGTGTGTCTTTTCAATACTTTTAATTACGTTATCTCTTTCTTGATCAATGTCTGCATCAATATGGTGAGTAATCTGTCCTGTGCGGTGGCTAAGTTCCACGCTTTGGTCAAATGTTGCTGAACCTAACCATAAGGGTCTACTATCAGTATTCAGGTTGTTTGATTGCCACAAGCGAACGTGATGTCGCTGTTTAGCTGTGTTTCCTATAGGTAGTTCAAAAGCTAAATCCTGTTTGCGTCCCCATAGATATAAATTACTTACAGGCGCAGTTGGGTAAGAATGCTTGAGGAGAACACTTTTAGCAATTCCAACACTTGAGCGTAAGGTGATCGGGTCTGCTGGATACCAGCCTGCTGCCAGTAGCGCCTGCACCACTTCAGCTGTTGTACCGACAAATCCAATATTCAAAGGATCTCCAGAGATCCCTTCTGCCGTTTGCGTCGTTTTCGGAGAATGTTCCAGTTTGGGGTTATGTTCGTAGTGACGCCACAGTGCTGGTAAAACGACATAACTCACCAGTCCATATAAGCCGAATAAACCAACTAGCGTCCCAAAAATATACCAAAACCAATGTCGATGTTTTGGGCGTTCATTACTATTTGAGTTAGAGGCTTGTTGCATTTGAATCCGGCGACCAAGCTATATTGACTTTTTCAATTAATCATCGCACTCTTGTCAACAATGTTTTGAAAAAACTTTGCAAGTGTTCATTGAAAGCGACGGGAAACTCTTTTCCCAAGAGTTAAGTGGAGAGGGATAGTTGCCCCGTCCCTTGGGCAAAACAGGGCATTGGGCATTGGTAACTTCTTCCCCATGCCCCATTTTCAATTCTGCACGATTCGCTAACGAAGCTACTCAAGAGGCGACTGCTTTAGCGATCGCTGTATCAATTGCTTTATCCCAGTTTGGCTGTTGTTTGATCAGTCCCAGACGAGCCAGCAGTTGGGATTGTGTGACAAGTTCTTGGCGGTATTCCTGATTAGGCGGCTCAAACAGTAAGTTACGACGACCCAAAGTTAAAGCCGCGGCCTCTGGTGAAAGCTTATTTTCTTTAACTAGGATATCCACCGCCGCCTGACGGTTATCTTGAACCCAGGTTAGCGCTTGCTTATAGGCTTGAAGAAACCTCTGTATTGTCTCTGGGTTTTGTTCTATGTACTCTGTGCGCCCAAACAGAGCGACATAGTTCAACACATAGTTGCCGCCGTCTACTAATGGAACTACTTCTTTGGCAACTTCAGCACTGGCATAAAAAGGGTCCCAAGTTCCCCATACATCGATCGCACCTGAAAGTAATGCGGCTCTACCTGCATCGTTTTCTATCTGAACCCATTGCACATCAGTGTCTTTTAGTCCAGCCCGTTCTAGTACTTGTACTGCAAAAAAGTAGCTTTTTCCCGATGGGTTGCCGATTTTCTTACCCTTTAAATCAGTTACCTTCTTGATGGGTGAGTTAGGTAAAACTAGCAATCCGTGGGTCTTTGGGCTACGTTCAACTAAGGCGATGACACGGATGGGCTGACCTGCGGCGATCGCAGCTACAGGTGTACCCCCTAAACCCAAATCTAAGGCTCCAGCAGATAATGCTTCGGTAACTGGCTTGAGCGAGAGTAGGCGACGGAACTCAAAGCTGGTTGATTGTCCTGCAAATGCCTTCTCTAAGAATTTTTGTTGCCGCAGCGCAAACACTGCAACATAGGGTGGCTGAAAGCCTAGACGTAGCTTGCTTGTCGCCGCCACAGGAGCCACACTAGGTGTTGTTGATGGGGCATTGGCAATCTTTCCACAGGCTGCCACGGCTGCTGTTGATATGCCCATTCCTAGTAAGTGACGGCGTTTAATGCTCATACTAAATTGCACTAATAATCTACGATAAGTCGATTGGCTTGCAGATGTTTGCAACTAATATTGACATAGCTACTAGCAAAAAGCAAGACACTAGTACAAGAAGGCAAAAGTAAAAAGGCAAAAGTAAAAAGAAAGAATGCTTATTCTGTCAGTATTCTGGCTATTTTAAATGGGTGGTTTATTTACGCCGTATTGTACTAGTACCGCAAGGCGGAATTAAAAATTATAATACTTTGACTTTTAAAACAATCTCTAAGGGAATTCCAAATAAAAAAATATCCAATTAACTCTTGTGGGGTGGGCGTCTCGCCCGCCCTATGGACTGGGCGGGCAGGATGCCCACCCCACAATATAAATATCAGCTTATTTACAAAAATCAGGATATATGAAAATCTTAAAAGGCAAGGTCGTCAGTGGTTTTGGAAACTTTTCTTACTGGATTGAGAAACTCCAGGAATATTACTTGAGAAAAACGGGAATGAAATTCTTCCCTGGAACTTTAAATATTCATTTAGATCAACCTTACTATCTGCCAACAAATGTAATTCGTCTGGAAAAGGAAGAATATGGAGGGACTGTTTCTGTGAGCATTGTTCCCTGTAAGATATTTGGCAGAAATGCTTTTATCTTAAGAACAGATAAAAATAATACCGAAAATGGAGATCATCCGAGAACAATTATTGAAATAGCTTGCGATGTGAAACTTCGAGAGCTATATAACCTTAAAGATAACGATTTGATTGAAGTTGAGATTCACGATGTCAGATTTATCTGAATTAAAAATCTGTTTGGAGATGAAGCGTTAATCCATTAAGCGGTCGTATTTTTGTTCCGCAACATGGCAAATTCATATATTGAATCCAAGCTGATAAAGCGATCGCTCTATCAGCCAAAACACATTTGAATGCTACTGACTCGTTTTGCCACTAACAATCCCTGACCACTGAACTTTTTTTTCTTTCTCCCGGCGATAAGAAAAGAAATGCTCTGGTGTTTGGAAAGTACAATAAGGTGCGATCGCAATTTGTTCTGCACTAATCCCCAAATTTTCCAGTTGTAAGGTATTCACTCGCCGCACATCCAGCCTTACCTTTCCGGGAGCGGGGTCTTCTAGTAAAGGTGAATTTGGTAGCTCATATAATGCAGTGAGAATTTTTTCTTCGCTATTATGTGATATAATACTAGCCCCAATTTCGGCAGCTACTTCAATGGAGACTTGGTAAACCTCACCAGCGATCGCTGGCCCCATCGCAATGCGTAAATCATCGAGTTTACTACCTTGAGATTGTAATCGAGCGATCGCTTGGGGCACAATCTTCTTCGCAGTTCCCCGCCAACCCGCGTGTAATGCTGCCACCCGTCCAGTTTGCACATCCCCAATCAACACGGGTGTACAATCTGCGCTAGCGACCCAAACAGCTTGTAGAGGCTGCTCACTCATTAAACCATCTGCCGATGCTAAATCCTCCTCAGCAGAGCTTAAAAAGCTTTCAACCTCTTGAGGGGTGAGAACAGTATTGCCATGAACCTGCTTTAAGCGATAGACTGATGCCTCTGGTTGCAATACTTCTGTGATAACTTGTGGCGATCGCGGCCAGAACTGCTGGGTAAAAAAGCCGTGATGCCAACGTTCCAAAAGACTACAAGTTAGATAGGGCAGTCCTTCCCAATTGTGCCAGTGCCAAGTGTGCATCTTGAACCAAACCTAAACAAATCAATGCTAACTTGAACAACGGAATTTGGGTTAACTGCTGTGGGATTTAATCTGCAAAACTTGGAAGCAGCCTTGCAAGAAGCAGGGCGTAAGCATACATATTTACCATTTTCCCTTCACTTTTTTGAAAGCGTCTCCTCAACCAACCAAACCCTCTGGGACTTACTCAACCAAGGGGCTATTTCAGGAACAGCAGTAATCGCAACTGTGCAATCTGCTGGGCGCGGACAATGGGGCCGTCAGTGGATTTCTCCGATTGGCGGATTATATGTTTCCGTGGCGATTTGTTTCGACCACAAAATAGAAGCTACTGACAGCTATCAGCTAACTTTCGCCACTGCTTGGGGAATTGCGTCTCAATTGCGCCAACTCGGCATAGATGTTGGGATAAAATGGCCCAACGATTTAGTGCTAAATGGTCGCAAACTCGGCGGCATTTTGACAGAAACCAAAGTCAACAAAGGACAAATCACCCAAGCAGTAATTGGTGTTGGTATTAACTGGACAAACCCAGTACCCGAAACTGGAATCAATCTGGAATCGTGGCAAGCATCCCAAAATTTCAGACCAATCTCTTGTCTGGAAATGTTAACCTCTAAAGTCTTGCTGGGAATAGAATCCGGTATGGAGTGCCTGGAACAAGAAGGAGTAAAGGTACTCTTGTCTCGCTATCTAGATTTGCTTACAAACATGGGCGATCGGGTGTACGTCAATAATCTTTCAGGTACAGTAGTTGGAGTGACATCTCAAGGAAATTTACGAGTTGATTTAGAAACACATGATACAAAGGAACTAATTACACCGGAAATTTATATTGAACCCGGTACAATCAGTTTGGGGTACCATAAATCTTCCGTTTAAATTTGAGGTTTGTTCAAAATTTCGCTCTTTGGGCAAGACAAACCATTAGCATCATCTCTTTAGGCTAATTACACACAACTGAGAGAACAAATGACGCAACGCAAAAATTCTGCCCCTGATAGTTTGCATTACTTATGGCAGCAAGGTCTGACAAAAAAACGTTTTGCCTCAACACTACCAGCCCAAAGCCTTTGTTGGCTGAGTAGCCTTAGCCTCCTTAGCGGCGGCTTTGTGTTTGCCCAAACGGAAACACAAATAGACAACATCGTTCCCACTGCTGAAAGTTCTCAACCAACAGCAGTTATAAATCCAGTCAAAAAACAGGCTGTTGTACCGGAAGCCACTCAAGGGCAACCAGAATTTTCTCAACGACGAGCCAGACTTAGACAGAGACTAGGCAAACCAGAGGTTGCTCAATCAAAAGATCCAGTTAGGCAGTCTACACCCAAAATCGAAGCTGCCCAACCTGTTGTGATTACCAGACAGTCAAAGCCCAAAGTAGAAGCCTCCCAGGTGACTCCTGCAAGGGTAAGCCCCACCCGCTCTTTACCTGACAAACTCCCAGAAGTTGCTCAACCATCAAATAACTCGAACAGCTCTGTCAGTGCAACTGCGGGGAAAACCAAGGATTATAATAACGCCTATATTGATCCTAATAGTTATGACAGTGGTGCTACAGGTACTTATCAAGCACCAAACTCCGTAATTCTCACAGAACGCTCTAGTGGTTGTCGAGCCATTTTGCCTTCAGGGCAAAGCGTATTAGGCGGCGTTTGCGCCAAAGCACCCGAAAGGAGTGTAGCTGATTCTAATGGTAAAGCAGCACCTACTTGGCTCAGAAGAAGTGAAAACGCCCAATTACCAGTAGTTTCACCCGTGCGGCAAATTGCAAGTACTGGTAACACTAGCAGGTGGCGTCCTACTGAAAGTGGTTCTACTGGTGACACCAAGAGCGCATTTCGCCCAAATCGGTTTATCCCGAATCCTGGCGAGTTCAGCCCCACAACAGTTAGTGCAACTCCCATTACGCCGAGTGGTGGTACTTTACCTCCACCAATGGCAGATGGTAATATTGCACCCCGCCCCAGCAACGTAGCTTACGACTTTTCACTGGCATCAGTATTGCCACAAATCCCCTCTATGGGACGAGTCGCCTATAGTGGTACGGGAATGATGTATCCCTTGTCTATTCCCGCTCCCATTACTTCCTTGTTTGGTTGGCGAATTCATCCCATTACAGGAACCCAACGCTTCCACGCTGGTACAGACTTGGGTGCGCCCACAGGAACACCAGTTTTGGCGGCGGCGGCTGGTCAAGTAGAAACTGCTGACTGGATGGGTGGTTATGGTTTAACCGTTATCCTAAATCACAAATCCGCTGAACAAACTCTCTACGGCCACATGTCAGAAATCCTTGTGAAACCTGGTCAATGGGTACAGCCTGGAACTGTCATCGGGCTAGTTGGCAGCACCGGGTTATCCACAGGGCCTCACCTGCACTTTGAAGTCCGTCACCTAACACAAGATGGTTGGGTTGCTGTTGACCCAGGCGTACAATTACAAAGCGCCCTCAGCCAGTTAGTGCGAGGCTTACAAACCGCTCAGGTTAGTCAGCAACCAGGTAGCTAGATTGGAAATTTTGGATTTTAGATTTTAAATTTTAAATTAATCTAAAATCCAAAATCCAAAATCCAAAATGTCAGAGATACCCGTGTTCTGCTAAGAATGCGGATGTAATGCCATCCATACTATTTTCATCATGGGCAGTGGTGTGTGGGTTGCCAGAGTAAAGGAATTTTTCGACGTATTTGCCAAGAATATCTCCTTCTAGATTTACCAAACTCCCAGGAAGCAAATAACGGAGATTTGTCTCGCTGTATGTGAGGGGAATTACCGCCACCTTGAATTGAGAGAGTTCTGGCTCATAAGCGGCAACTGTGAGGCTGATGCCATTGACGGTAATGCTACCTTTGGGGACAATGTACCGTGCGATCGCCTCGGATGCAATAAAGGTCATTTCCCAAGAACTAGCCGTTTGTTCTGCCACTAGCAATCGACCGATGCCGTCTACATGACCCATCACGAAATGACCGCCAACTTTGCTGCCTACCCTGAGCGATGCTTCTAAGTTGACATATCTCTGTTGTGTTTGCTCACCTCCCAACGTCGTGCGGCGTAGCGTTTCTGGTGAAGCCGTGGCGATAAACCCGTTCTTTAAAACTTTTTCTACTGTCAAGCAGACACCATCGACAGCAACACTGTCACCATAAGCCAAATCTTGCATAATTACTTCACCCGACTGGCTCACACAAGTAATTTGCCAAGAATCGCCCCCTAAGGGTTCCATCGTTCCTAATGCCTGGATTAATCCTGTAAACACGGCTTTTTTGTCAAACTAACTCTATTTATTGCCTAATTTTGGCTGAAGTCAATTGGTAATTGTCACATAAATCTCGAACATTCAAGTATATTTTCTGACTTTTTTTCGTATAGGGATATTAACACATTAGCATCCTTCACGAGGCATACTTGGGTAAGAAGGTTATTGTCTAAGAAGATCAGTTTGACTTACTCTGGTTTTCACCACAAGTTCGGAGTTTAATAGAAGCAATTATAGAGAACGAATGCTTATGTTTATTACTGTCGCCAAACCGCCGAGAAAGGGGTACTATTTGTTACACAGCACCCAAGGCTCTCAAAGCATTGTAGAGGCCTAGCCAATGATTGAAATGAAAGTTGCTGGCATAGCATTAGATGCCATAACCCGCAGCCCGATCGTACTTTTGAAAGATTCTTCAGATCGGCGGGCTTTGCCAATTTACATCGGTCAGGAACAAGCTAGGGCGATTATGGGCGCACTGGAAAATCAGAAGCCTCCCAGACCCTTAACCCATGACCTGATTGTAAATCTTCTAGAGACTTGGAACATGACTCTAGAAAAGGTAATTATCCATTCCCTGCAAAAGGATACATTTTATGCAGCTTTAATTGTCCAGCAAGGTGAAGTCAAAAAAGAAATTGACGCGCGTCCTAGCGATGCGATCGCTATTGCCCTGCGTACAAATACTCCCATTTGGGTAATGGAAGAAGTCATTGCCGATGCTTCTATCCCTGTTGATCGTGATGCAGATGAAGCCGAACAGCAAGCCTTCCGTGAATTTATTTCCAATCTCCGTCCTGAAGACTTGATCAAGCGCTTTGGTAATGGTGACAGCTAGGCAATTGCAATTTTAGATTTGGAATTTTAGATTTTAGATTTTTCCTTCAATCTAAAATCTAAAATCTAAAATTGAATGACTCCTAACTTTGTTAAAGATGCAATACCGACGCTTTGGGAAAACGAATCTGCGCCTCTCGGTTTTTTCTTTGGGAACAATGCGCTACTTGGCTTCTTTTGAAAATGCTCACCAAACCATCGAAAAAGCCTTAGCATTAGGAATTAATCATCTAGAAACCGCCAGAGGTTACGGCAAAAGCGAGGAGTATCTTGGTAGGGCGCTAAAAGCTGGGTTATCAGTACCCCGAACGAAGCTTTACATCACTACCAAAATCTCAGCCACAGCAGATGGTGACTTCATGCGTCGGTGCATTGACGAATCCCTAGAACGATTACAGCTAGATTATGTAGATTGCTTAAGTGTTCATGGTTTAAACACTTGGCAACATTTGGAGTGGGTGCAAGCCAAAAATGGCTGTATGCAGGCCGTTGAGGAAGCTATTGCCGATGGACGAGTCCGACACGTTGGTTTTTCTACCCACGGTTCATTAGAGGTAATTCAGGCTGCAATTAACACAGATTTCTTTGAATTTGTCAATCTGCATTATTACTATTTTTTTCAACGGCACGCACCAGCGATTCAACTAGCTGCCGAAAAGGATATGGGTATTTTCATTATTTCCCCTGCTGATAAGGGAGGACGCCTCTACACGCCACCTCAGACCTTAAAAGACCTCTGCTATCCGTATTCACCCCTAGAGCTAAATTATCGATTCTTACTTGCTAATCACCGTATTACTACTTTGAGTATAGGGCCAGCCAACCCAGAAGAATTAATAGAACCTTTGCAAGTTGCTGACCATGATGGAGAGTTAACATCAGCAGAAATTTCTACTTTTTTGCGTTTAGAAAATCACCAAAAAGTTGCTTTGGAAACTGATAATTGTAGCCAGTGTTATGCTTGTTTGCCCTGTCCAGAAAACATCAATATTCCAGAGGTATTACGGTTACGTAATCTTGCAGTGGCATACGACATGAAAGACTATGGCCAATATCGTTACGGAATGTTTGAAAATGCCGGTCATTGGTTCCCTGGAATGAAAGGCAATCGTTGTACAGAATGTGGTGATTGTTTACCTCGGTGTCCAGAAAAGTTAGATATTCCAGCTTTATTGTCAGATACTCACGAAAGATTAAGTGGTAAAGCAGGTAGGAGATTGTGGGGTTGACACTCTCCGGTCTAAAGACTTACTGTGTACACACAAGTCGGAAAACCTCATCCACATTGGCTTGAATCTGGTAGGGTGCGTTATGGACATTAGTCCTAATGCACCGAAAATATGAGATGGTACGTTAGTAGGGTGTTGACTATTATTTTGTAGGGAAATTTTTGAGTGTCAACCATTCTTCTCTTGCTGCTTTGTCGCCAGAAGATTCATCAAGACATTGGTAACCTCAGAACAATTGTACGGCGACCAGACTGGATACTCCCGGTTCGCAACAAAGAAGTTTGCATCTTCTTCCTTGACCAGTTCTGTGGCAAGGAACTGCATTAGCCGAAGCTTGTCAATTTTTGGAAGTTCCTGGATTTGTGACATGAGTTCAGCTAATGGCATTTGAGAATCTCCTCGTCTGAGGGCTGGTGAAAGGAAGCGATCGCCCTCTCATTTTAGCCTCGCGATCGCATCCACGGTTGCAGCTTCAAGTGCAATCTGGCTTCTGGTTAGTACTGCCAGAGAAAAGTGATTCTGGGTTTCCTGTTGTCAACCCAGCCTACGACGATAGGCGATCGCCCTACTTTGACCTGTGCAATTCCACCCTCTGGAGCTATATGTATAACGACGTATAACGGCTAAGTTGAGCGGCGGCTAGTATCCTTTGCATCCTCGCCAATCTCTCTCACCCGTCCGCTCCAACGTGTTGTTAGACCGGGCTTTCGCGATAAGCTCACAACTTCTCTTCCACCTTCAGCTTGCTGCTTTTGTAAATCAGCAAAGATGGCTTTCAAATCATGATTGAATGAACAAGAGTATTCTTCACGAATTCTGTGGATTTCTTCGACAATCTCATCCTGATACATGATTAATCTCCAAGCAGTTCGTAGGGTGTACAAAGAATCGGCAAATCATATCCAAAATCAAAACTGATTTCCGCCAATTTTCTCTGAATTTGGGCATTGGCTATGTGCTTACAGTTCCATGTGAGTAGGTAATCCATGCCGTGAACGGTCGCGGCTGCGATATGAACAGCATCAACATCCGCTTTTGTGGGAAGGCTACTGTGTCCCAAAAATTGCTCTGCTAAATCAAGCACACATTGGTTCAAATCGAGTAACGCAAGATCGCGAATGATTTCAAGTCGTTTAGATGCGATTTGAGCATCTCCTTGGGAGGTTTCTTTTACGACTGCTTGGGAGGAGTAGAGTTGGAAGTCACTGCGGCGCGTATCCCACCACTCCCTCGTTATCTCAATATTTGCAGCCACCACAATATCTCTGCTGGGTCGAGCAGTGAGATAGCCTAAGATACTCGTCTCGATGTAGACGGTTTCACTCATGCGGGAAATGGGCGACAGCTTTTTCTATCCATTTTAGTCCACACCACTGCTTGTCCGTCTCAATGCCTTGTTAGCCTCGCAAAGGCCTATGATTGTTGGGTTTTGTGCCTCAACCCAACCTACAATATCGGCGATCGCACTGGTGAAAGGAAGCGATCGCCCTCTCATTTTAGCCTCGCCATTGCATCCCCACCAATATCTCTCGCCCGTCCGCTCCAACGTGTTGTTAGACCGGGCTTTCGCGATAAGTTCACAACTTGTCTGCCGCTTTCTGCTTCCTTTTTGCGTAGGTCTGCAAATATCTCGTCCAAATCATAGTTGAAGGACTTCGCGTATTCTTCACGGATTCGGTGAATCTCTTCGACAATCTCATCTGTCCACATAACCTAATCTCCCATGAGTTCGTTGGGTGTGCACTAGTGCGTTAGCCTACGGCATAACACACCCTACAAAACTAGTTTTTAGGTTTCAACTTCGGGGTTTTCAGCGAACATTCTTAGAAAAATGTAAAATTAATAAAGATTTAATAGAGTCAGGAAGATCCGCCTAAGCTGGGGTATCTCGCCCAAAAAAGATGAAAATTAAAAAAAAAGAAATATCCTACGTCAATCGCTGACGGTTTTTCGCTACAGTGGACGGGCTGTAAGCTTAGTATGGACTACTAGCCAATCGCTTACTATTCTTCTGGCTAGTTTAACTTTAGTGGCTGGTCTTTTACCGGCGGCAATATCCTACATCAGTAAATTAATTGTTGATGCAGTGGTATTTGCATCTCAAGTTAACTCACAAAACAATGGTTTTGTCAATATTAATCCCTCGCTATTTTATGTAGGATTAGAAGCGATCGCTGTAATTTTACTAGCAGGCAGTCAGCGAGGAATTATCATTTGTCAATCTTTATTGCGGGCGCTAATGGGTCAGCGAGTAAATGTACTCATCTTAGAAAAGGCGCTGACACTGGATCTTAGGCAGTTTGAAGACTCAGAGTTTTATGACAAACTGACCAATGCCCGACGAGAAGCATCAGTTCGTCCTCTTTCTTTAGTAAACCGCACCTTTGGATTAGTGCAAAATGCCCTTTCCCTGATTACCTACGGGATTTTGCTAGTAAATTTCTCAGGTTGGGCGGTAGTAGTACTGATTTTGGCAGCTATGCCTGTATTTATTGCCGAAACAAAGTTTGCTGGAGAAGCCTTTCGCTTATTTAGTTGGCGTGCATCAGAAACTCGTCAACAGCACTACTTAGAAAATCTCCTAGCAAGAGAAGATTTTGTCACAGAAATCAAACTCTACCAGTTGGGAGAGATGCTGCTAGGACGTTACCGCAACTTGTTCGATCAACTCTATGGCGAAGACCGCGATTTGACTCTGCGGCGAGGATTGTGGGGATATCTTCTGAGTTTAGTTAGTACTGGTGCTTTTTACCTAGCTTATGCTTGGATTGTCTTGGAAACAGTACTAGGTAAAATTTCCTTGGGAGATATGACCATGTATCTTACCGTTTTTCGCCAAGGACAATCTACTTTCTCCAATGCCCTTACTTCTATTGGCGGGATGTATGAGGACAACCTATATCTATCAAATCTCTATGATTTTCTGGAAGAAGAAGTACCAAAATCTTGGGGTAAAGCAACCATTGGTTTAAATTCCCAAGATGGTATCCGTTTTGAGAACGTATCATTTACTTATCCGGGAAGTTCCAAGCCAGCATTGAGAAACATTTCGCTGCATTTGAAGCCTAGAGAGAAACTGGCTATTGTCGGTGAAAACGGTTCCGGTAAGACTACCTTAATCAAACTACTTACCCGACTCTACACCCCTGACTCTGGGCGAATTTTCTTAGATGGCTTGGATTTACAGGAATGGGATGTGGATGTGTTGCGGCGTCGCGTTGGTGTGATTTTTCAAAACTTTGTCCGCTACCAGTTCACAGTGGGTGAGAATATTGGCGTGGGCGATGTAGAACATCTCGAAAATAAAACCCGTTGGCGAACTGCTGCTGAAAAAGGCATGTCCCAATCTTTTATTGACCAATTACCCCAAAGCTTTCAAACTCAACTTGGTCGATGGTTTAAGGGAGGACAGGAACTTTCTGGGGGACAGTGGCAGAAAATTGCACTGTCTCGTGCATTTATGCGATCGCAAGCAGATATCTTAGTTTTAGATGAACCAACATCAGCAATAGACGCCCAAGCTGAGTTTGAGATTTTCAATCATTTTCGCGCTATTACTCAAAATCAGATGGTACTTTTGATTTCCCATCGCTTCTCGACAGTACGAATGGCTGACAAAATCCTAGTTATAGAAAACGGCGAAGTTATAGAACAGGGAACTCACGAAGAATTGTTACAGCTAGGAGGACGTTATGCCAAGTTGTTTCTGTTACAAGCTGCTGGTTATCAATAGGATGTGATCTACTTTGTGAATTTAGATAGCGATGCCTAGTTTGGGCTGCGCCTACGCTCACTTTGTACAAAGCTCATAACACCTCTATCTAACCACGTTAAACTGTTCAGTAAAAATGGCTCACTAGACCCTCCCTATCGTTAAATATTGCTACCTGATTTTAGTACCGTGATAGCGAGAGAAACTGTTTGGACTCTATCGAGTTAAATGGCATCTGGATACAGCATTAGAGATCCTGGGAATGTTCTAAATCACTAATGCACCTAGTCCCTAAGAACTTTAGGGATATAAGATAGAGGTGTGTTCACTTTCTCAATTCTGGTAACAGGGTTGAGAAAGTCACGTCGCAACTCTTGGAGACGCCAAGGGCGAACGCTCCGAATTCAAAATTCAAAATGACGCTCTCTACGAGACGCTAAAAGCGTAGCTTGCTTCCCTGAAAGGGTACGCGGACTCGCTCATAGCGTTGCCATGCCGTTCGCGTAGCGTCTCGTAGAGAAGGCTTTACGCTGCGCTAACAAAATTCAAAATTAATGATCCCCATAAATAAATTTAGGGGCTTGTATCCTTTTCGTTGGGAGCATCCCAAATGTGCAAAAACCTTGATAGCCCTCATCCCCTAACCCCTTCTCCCATCTTTGGGAGAAGGGGAACTAGAGTTAATGTCTCCCCTCTCCCATCTTTGGGAGAGGGGCTGGGGGTGAGGGAAAAGATTTAAGCTCTCATTGGGATGCTCCCTTTTCGTTTTCGGTCAAAGCTGAAAGTGCTGGTATTATGTCGGTTTATCGTAATCTGCAAGAAACTCATTTGAATCGTGCCCGCGCCAGTCTCAGACAAGCGCTTTCTTGGTATGGATATCTCCGTAAGTCAGGACAGTTATCATCTAACCCAGAATTGCTAGGGTTGGTGAAACCGGAATTAGAAGCTTTGAACGCCACACTCAACAAGCTAGATTCTAACGTGATTAGAATTGCCGTCTTTGGTTTGGTGAGTCGGGGAAAGTCAGCAGTTTTAAATGCCTTGCTGGGTGACAAGATTTTGCAAACTGGGCCCCTGAATGGTGTCACTCAATGGCCCCGTTCTGTGCGGTGGCAGACCGATGGCAAGGTACTAGTAGAGTTAATTGATACCCCTGGATTAGATGAAATTGAGGGTGAATCACGAGCGGATATGGCACGAGAAGTCGTGCATCAGGCGGATTTGATTTTGTTTGTCGTGTCTGGTGATATCACACGCACTGAGTATCAAGCATTGCTTGAGTTGCGGCGATCGCAAAAACCCCTGATTTTAGTGTTTAACAAAATAGATTTATACCCAGATACCGACCAAGGAGCGATTTACCAAAATTTACAACAACTGGGTGCTGGACATCCTGAAGCGAAACCTCTACTACCTGATGAAATTGTCATGGTGGCGGCGGAACCAGCAGCAATGGAAGTCCGGGTTGAATGGCCTGATGGGCGTGTCAGTTATGAATGGGAGACACCACCACCGCAAGTAGACGAACTCAAAGAGACAATTCTGAACATTCTGAATCGGGAAGGGCGATCGCTTCTGGCTTTAAATGCACTCATCCAAGCACGAGATGCAGAAGCCGCGATCGCTCAAAAAACTATCGACTTACGCGAAAAAGAAGCCGAAGATATCATCTGGAAATTTACCAAATACAAAGCTTTGGCAGTAATGCTCAATCCCATTGCTTTTTTAGATATCCTGGGCGGAACTGTTGCCGATTTGGCTTTAATTCGCGCTCTAGCTAGATTGTATGGTTTGCCGATGACTAGCTATGAAGCGGGGAAAATTTTAAAAACGATTTTATTTAGTTCTGGTGGTTTACTACTGGGGGAATTAGGCAGTAGTTTTATTCTAGGTTTAGGTAAAAGTACGGCAGCAATCACCAGTGGTGATAATCCCAGCAATATTACTGCCTTTGCTGGCAGTGCGATCGCTCAAGCTGGTATTGCTGGTTATGGCGCATACTCTGTTGGTAAAGCCGCCCAAGTCTATCTCGAAAAAGGCTGCACTTGGGGACAGTTGGGCGCTAGCAGTGTCATTCAAGAAATTCTCTCTCAAGTTGACCAAAATACAATTCTGTATCGTCTGCGACAAGAGTTAGGCATAAAATATTGAGAATAAATAAGAATTGTTTCCCTATTGTTACCGTTTATAAGTGTTTATCAACTTCTATCAAGCTCCTCTGACAATTGACTGACATTCCCAATTTGGGATGCAAGATTGAGAACATGACCGCCTCTACTAGTGATTACAACTAGTGGAATTCCCTTAGCTTTTTGAATCAAAGATGATAAGAGGGTAATTCCCACTCAAATTTGCTGAAAAGATGGCGGTGTTTACCACTACCTCTTTTGGGAAGCCTATCTAAACTGGAAATGTGAGCTTCCTGGGGTCATTGAAAGCTCACAGTCGTAAGGGCACAGCAATGCTGTGCCCCTACCGCGTGGTCTATTTACTTGAAAATAGTAATATCTCTGTCTGTAAATTAAAGGTGAAAGTACATGACAACAACCCTAAACTCATTTGAAACTGCTGGGGCAGCAAATATTGAAGAAGCCATTATTGAAGCCATTGCTGAAGCGCGGACAACTTGTGAGCTAGATGGCAGTAATTCGGCTGGTTGTGCCGTAGCTTGGGATATTGTAGAAGAATTACAAGCTGAAAAAGCCGATCAACAGCAAGCAAAACAAAAGAAAACCTCTTTGGAAAATTACTGCGATCGCCATCCAGCTTCCGTAGAATGTCTAATTTACGACGTTTAACAAGAAAGAATTCAGGAGTCAGTAGTCAGAATTCAGTATGAATTTGAGCCCGAGTGCAGATGAATATCTGGGTTTAAGTCCCCCACTAATTGATTCTGAATTCTGAATTCTTCTTTAACTCTTCCGTAAATCAGTTGTTGCTGATTGCGTTATTTGCTTAATTGCCTCTAAATCAAGTGATGGCGTTTCACTTTCCATTCCCAACCATAAAAGATATTCGATATTCCCAGCAGGGCCAGTGATCGGCGACCAAGTTAAGCCTTTGTATTTCCATCCTAATTCGTGGGCGGATTGCAACACCTGGAAAATGGCATCAGCTTGGTCGTTTGGATCGCGCACAACACCTTTTTTACCCACACGGGATCTGCCAACTTCAAACTGTGGCTTGACTAACAATACAGCTTCTCGGTTAGCTTGAGTTAGTTGCCACAAAGCAGGCAGAATTTTAGTTAAAGAAATAAACGATACATCAACTACCGCCAAATCAGGAATCGCGTCATCCTCGCCATATAACTCATCTGGTTGTAGTTGCCGTAAATTGGTGCGTTCCCGCAAAATCACTCGTGGATCATTTCGCAATCGCCAGTCAACCTGTCCGTAACCGACATCAACACCGTAAACTTTTTTTGCTCCAGCTTGCAAAAGACAATCAGTAAAACCACCAGTAGAAATCCCACCATCTAAACAAATGCGCTCGACTACGGGAATGGCAAATACTGACAAAGCTTTGGAGAGTTTTTCACCACCTCTAGAAACAAAAGGCGATCGCTCTTTAATATTTATTTGAGCCGTAATATCAACTTCAGTACCAGGTTTATCAACTAACTGCTGATTAACAGTAACTTCCCCCGCCTGAATTAATCTCTGTGCTAAGGCGCGAGAAGCACATAAATTTAACTCTACTAATAGTGTGTCGAGTCGCTGTTTAGCCAATTAATTAGACTCTCCTGGTAAGATTAAAGCCAAAGCACGATTGATTAATTCTTCCTGGTTAACCAGCTTTTCTAATTCTTGGACTTCATAACGACCTTCTTCTACTTCTAAGGAAGCCTCATCAATGGCATTTAAATAGGCTTCTGCTAAGGTTTCTAACAATTCTTCTGGCGTCAGATAATAACCCCCCGCTTTGCGCCGCTTATTTTCTCGTTGAATTTCCCGAACCGAATTGCGAATAGAAACTTCCCAAGAGCGAGTCGTGCGATTTTCAGCTTGTTGTTTAATTAGATGCAACAGCAAAATCACTGCATAGCTACGAATCGTCTTGATTATGTCATTTCGGCTCATTTCTGTTAATTCTTCAACTATAGTCAATGCTCCTTGAACATCGCCCTTAACAAGTAAGTCTTTCAGGGTTAATAATTCTTCCATAATTAGCGCCTCAAACATCGGCAACTTCTATTGTGGCTTATAGCGGTTCTAGTCCAGATAAGATAGGCTAATGCATTTCATCTAGGAGCGATCGCACTATTAGCCAATCTAATTCAACTCTCCAGTTTACAATAAACGCTAGAGAAGTTTTTCCTTCCTAACCAGTGGTCTAAGACTACGGAGGAGATATTACATGGCATTACGGCAACCTCGTTACAGTAAAGAAGAATTTGCTCGTCGCGGTGATAAAATCTACGACTCTCAAGTGCGGCCACAAGTCGAAGCAGGTAATGATGGCAAGATTGTTGCAATCGACATCGAGACAGGTGGCTGGGAAATGGATACTGATGAAATCAATGCCTCAAAGCGTCTTGAAACTCGCTACCCAGATGCACAAATCTGGTTTGTGCGTGTTGGCTCTCGCTATGTCCGTCGGTTTGGGGCTGGGCGCATCCACAAAACAAAATGATTATTGGAAGTGTGAATGCTGATTACGAGCCAATTATCCTTTTAGGTATTTGTGGTGCTGATGCTAAAGTACATGAGCAAACCGCCATTGTTGATACAGGTTTTAACGGTTGGTTATCCTTACCGCCAGATTTCATTGCGGCATTAGAACTACCCTGGAAAAGACGAGGACGAGCAATTCTAGGAGATGGTAGTGAATGTGTGTTTGATGTCTATGAAGCTATTGTTGTCTGGGATGAGCAATTACTAACCATTCCGATTGATGAAGCTGAGTCAGATCCACTTGTCGGTATGTCAGTGATGGAGGGTTACAGATTAACAGTAGAGGCAATCGAAGGCGGTGTTGTAAAACTTGAGAAATTATGAGCAATATAATAGACATCTCCAGAAATTAAATATGCGTCACTCATAACCCTTGTAGAGACGTAGCAGTGCTACGTCTCTACATTCTTTTTCGGAGATGTCTAATGAGCAAATAAGCGATTGGGAGCGATCGCAACTCAATGTATTATTACTCAGCACTGAAAACTTTCAAATCAGCTAGAGCTTGTTTAAACTTCTTACATGAAAGCTAATAGCAACAATCCACAAGAAGCAAGCCATCACTGAAGTCAGCAGTTTAATTCTAGCTGGATAAAAATTACTGAACGAAGCAGGGGTGATCATTTGTGGAAATGTTTTACCATCACGAGTGATGTAGAGAGATTCATTCCAGCTATCTTTTGTCAGTCCAATCTGAGTGACTTTAGCAACTCCTTGTTGATCAAATTGCTCACATCCAATAAATTGAGGTTGGATGGCGAATTTCCCGGTTTTGCCAATATATCCACACTTATCGTCTTTGGCAACAGCAGCAAGCCATGAGAAAACCGATGTCGCATCACTTCGTTTAGCTCTAGCTGCTGAGGATACTTTTTAATGGTTCTTCGGTACTTGTTATGCCAAACTAACAATTAAAATGCCAATTTAATAAGCATCTAATTCGGAAGTTATCAAAGTTTCTAAATCCCTAAGCAGAACGTTTAATTAGCTTGAGTTTGTTATTAATACCTTCAACAGCACCACTATTAGTACCATTATCAAAGTAAGCAATAATTTCATCGAACCAACGAATAATAGTATTGTTGCTATTTGGGAAATATTTTTTAGCTATTTATAGAATAACTAAGCTCAGAGTAAAAACACACCTGCCCTGGCGAATAGAATTCGCGGCTATACAGACAAAACCCACCTCCGTGGGTTTCAAATTCTTTGAGTCCGCGTAGGCGGACGAAAGTTTGTGTAGCCGCGATTTTTAATCGCTTTTTAAGAAGCTAGTAATTCCGGCTGAGGCATTAAACCTTGGAGAGTATGACGCAACTGAGCGATCGCTTGGACTTGATAATCACCAGTTTCCTGGAATTGATCCAAAGATTCTCCAATTCCTTGCAGTTTTTGCCGTAATCCATCTAGAGAATCCTGAATTGGTTGTAGCGCTTCTTGGTAAAGATTCACTCGACCAGAGAATTCAGCAGTTGTTCTTCTTAGAGATAGCAAGTTTTCCTCGATCGCTTTCAGTTCTTGGCGCTTTTGATTTAGATCGTGAGTTTGATTGTCAATCATTCCCTGATTTAGCTCAACACCAGAACGAATTTGCTCAATCTCACGTTCCAGCTTTTGGATTTCCTGTGAATATTGTTGTCGCTGGGTTTCAATTTGTAACAGAATCGGTTCTAAATTAATTTTGTTGTTACTTCCTTCTTCATCAGTGACAGCATGTCCTTGGCGTCGCAGCATTACAGCTTTATGTTGCTTGAGAAACTTCTGATGCTGTAGCATATTGCGGCGTTGTCCCACCAAGCTGGAATTTAGCATCTGATAGAGGTCTTTTTCATCCGTTAGTTCCAGTTCCAAATTGATATGGTCGTTGTCAGATGCGTTATTTAATTTAGTTTGGAGTTCTTCTATAGCTTCTTGTTTATATGTCAGTTCTTGTTCTTGATCGTGAACAAAGCTAGCATCTATTTCTAACTTATATTCCAAGTCTTGTACAATCTTTTGCAGTTCTTCTAAAGGCATTTTCTCCAAAGCCTCTACATCAGCTTGCTTACCAAGAACTACATCACAAGATGTTGCAGCTAAAGAGTGCATCTGTTGATATAACTCTTCAGCGTTTCGTAACTGCTCTTTGATGATCTGAGCATACTCTTGCTTGCTGGTCAGGTTTGCGGTATTAATCTGCAATTGGGCTGTTTGCTGAACTAGAGAATTTTGTGCTTCTTGTAATGAATTTTGGCGATCGCTAAAAGTTTGTGACAATAGCTCAACTTCTTTTTGCTGTTGGGCGATCGCACTTTTATGCTCCTCCAGTTTTTGCCAGTGCGGGGTCAGAGTCGCTTGCTGCTTTTCAACCAATTCAAAGGCTATATGCAGATGTTCTCTAACTGTTTCTGTGGGAGTAACACGACTAGACAAGCGATCGAGTAACTCACTCATTACCCGACTTTGCTCCTCATCCAAAACCGTCCCTTGTTTAAAATCCGCTTGGCGTTCCTCTAGGCGACGTTGCTCACCCCGTAAATGATCCCAAGCGCCTTCCAACTCTTGACGGTTGCGCTCAACTTCTCCTTGCAATCGTTCAATTTCCTGGCGGGAGGTGTCAACTTCCTGTTTTTGCTCCTCTAAGTGTTGTAACTCTTCCTCCAGTTGTTGCAACTGTTCTGAGCGTACCTCCATATCCATTTCACGGCGATTCAACTCTTGCGCCTGAAACGTTAACGACTGTTTCCACTGATCGATTTCATCTTCCTTGAGCTTAAATTTCTCCAGCTGGCGGGAAAAATTCTGCAAAATGTTGACTAGTGGCCGCCCTGCTTCTTGAATCCGTTGTACTTGACGATTCGGATTCAGTTCAGCCAGTACCAAAGCGCCATCATTTAATTTGCTTGCATCCTCAGCGGCAATCACTTCTTCCGACACAGTACTCCAATTCTGGTCAGTTCGCTGACAAGCTAGCAGTTTCAGTTCGGTTTTAGCACCGCCACCGAGTAAACCACCTTTCTGTTTTTGTACTTCTGCTAAATACAGCACACCGTTAGTCCTTTATTGATGCACTTAAAGTTCATGTTTTGAGATATACCTTAAATAATTCTGTTAACTTGTCTCACTAAACGGAAGCTTAGAAGGACAAGACAGACAAAACTATAGACGCGAGATATTACGTCTTGATACTTATAGAAGCATCTGGTCGCGCCTTTATATTTTGTACTGATGACAGTGATGATGACTTCCGTGTTAACACTAGCTTTGTCGAAGTGTATTACGAAAGATTAAGGTTTATAGTTTAATGTATTCCCTAATGACAATAAGAAGAGAGTAACAATCTTTGCAATAATCCATAATCAATACTTAAAGAAGAGGTCAGAATTCAGCAATACTTAAATACTTAAGGAGTACTTTTTAGCTAAATGCAGGGAAATTTAAATGAAATTGATATTTGCAGTATCCTGCAATTGATTGAGTTGGGACAACGAACCGGTCAATTATGGGTTGAAGCTCATAGCTCTCACCATAACAACAAACTGGGTGGAGAGGGAGCAAACATTTATCGCCCCAAACAACAGTCTTGGTTTGTCTTTTTCTTGAATGGTCAAATTATCTATTGCCAAGAAGGCGAGAGTAGTTTATCCAGAATTAGCGATTATTTACGTCATTACCGAGTTGAGACGCGACTCACCGACAAACAAATTGCCTCCCTACCACCAACCGACGCGCCAGAGTATGCCTATCTTTGGGCACTTTTGGAGCGGAATATCATCAACCCAAAGATCGCTGGTAGTATCATTCAGGGCTTGGTGCATGAAACTCTCTTCGACTTGCTGAGTTTACGCCAAGGTAACTTCATTTTCCATCAAGGTGTGGCACTTGCTCCGCAATTAAACACTTTCGAGATTGCTCCATTTGTGACAAAAATTACGAAACAGGTGCAAGAGTGGAAGCAACTCTATCCACACATTCAGTCTCCAGAACAATTACCAGTGCTATCTGACAAAGTTCAGCTACAATCTTCCCTACCAGAAGCAACTGTAAATAAGCTACAACATTGGGCTGATGGTAAAACATCCTTGCGTCAACTAGCTCGCCATCTCAACCGAGATATTTTGACAGTCGCTAAGGCAATATACCCTTATGTGCAACAAAGTTGGCTACAACTAGTATATTCAGAAACAAATAGACCGGATACCCACACGGATAGCGGAGAATTGAAAGGAAAATCCAGGGGGCGGGTAGTATGTATTGACGATGCGATCGCCATCGGTGAGACTATAAATTCCATCCTACAACCACAAGGTTATGAAGCGATCGCTCTCACCAATCCTTTAGAGGCACTGAGTCTGGTTTTTCAACTCAAACCAGATTTAATTTTATGTGATATTGCCATGTCGGAATTGGAAGGGTACGAGGTTTGTTCCATGCTGCGACATTCAACAGCATTTCGGCTCACACCGATTATCATGCTTACTGGTAAAGATGGGTTTATCGATCGAGTCAAAGCTAGGATGGTCGGGGCAACAGATTATTTAACAAAACCGTTTACAGCCAATGAGTTACTCATGCTCATAGAGAAATATATCAACAACCAATGAAAATGGGGCATTGGGCATTGGGCATTGGGCATGGGGCATGGGGCATTGGGAAAGAGGAAGCAGGAGGCAGAAGTTCTTTAATTTTGAATTTTGAATTTTGAATTGATTTCTCTCTCATCTGTGAAGCATATAAAGAGATCAAAGATTTGTTGATCTACTAAAAGATGAGTTAAAAGATGTTATCACAGAGTCAGCTAACTCAGTGAAATATCAATCTCCGGGAAAATAGTGAAGACATAAAATTAATTTATACAGTTAATCCTTACGGAGGAATCAGGGAATGTTCCAATTAGGAACGTCTAAATCAGGAGGTAAATGACATTTATGAGTACAGTTCTGATTGTGGAAGACAGTATCGCCCAAAGGGAGATGATTACAGACCTCCTGAAAGCAACTGGCCTAACAGTTACCCACGCCAGTGACGGATTAGAAGCATTAGAGGCAATTCAAATAGCACCTCCAGATTTAGTGGTATTAGATATTGTCATGCCCCGAATGAACGGCTATGAAGTTTGTCGGCGGTTAAAATCCGATCCCAAAACCCAAAATGTTCCAGTGGTGATGTGTTCTTCCAAAGGTGAAGAATTCGATCGCTACTGGGGCATGAAGCAGGGTGCAGACGCTTACATAGCCAAACCGTTTCAACCAACCGAGTTGGTAGGAACAGTCAAACAACTGCTGCGAGGATAAGGATAAAAACAACATGGTCAGCAAACCGGACTTTTTAAGTGGCAGCGGTCAAGACCACTTCCGACCAGAATTACAAGTAGAAAGTCCTGAAGGTGAGTTACATTTGAGGTTTTACATTCCCTCGCATCAGGAGTTTGCACTACAAGCAACTGGCATCCGGGAGGTAATTGAACTAAGTCCTGATAGAATCACCCCGATTCCTAATGCTTCTCCTTTACTTTTGGGTACTCTAAATTTACGAGGTCGAGTTATTTGGGTGGCCGATTTGGGTCAATTTCTGGGGGAAGCAAGTGCATTAAACACGGATAGAGCTGAAATTTCGGTGATTGCCATTGAAGAACAAGACACAATTGTGGGTTTAGCAGTAGAGGAAATCGGTGGTATGGATTGGTTGGATGTCCAAAATCTCATGCCACCTACTAGTGTTCCAGATACTATGGCTCCCTTTTTACGTGGAGAGTGGTCATTAGGTGCTAAAAAAAATCAGTGCCTACGACTGCTCGATCAAATGGCAATTGTACGGAGTGCTAGGTGGGCAGGATGAAATTGGAGGAGGAAATGGCAGCAAGTATTGATAATTACGAGCCAACATATCAACAGGCGATGACCGCCTATGTTCAAAGGAATTATGAGGTTGCGGCCACTTTAGTTGACCAAGTGGTGCAAAATTTACCAGATGACCCTAACTCCCATTTGTTAAGGGGTCACATCTACTATGTTTTACAGCAGTACGATATAGCAAAAGAAGAATATCAACAGGTATTGAGCTTGACTAACGATCAAGAAATTATTGGTTTTGCCAATAATGGAATCGAAAATATCAATCAATATTTACAGTCATTTGGTGGGCAGATCCATACATCAGAAAGTCAAGAGCAAATAAATTCCTCAGAGATATCCGATCCACTGGCATATATTGAACCAGAATTAGAAGATTTGGGCGCTAGTGAGGAGTTTGACAGCAATAACCTTGATTTGAACTTTTTTGGAGAGCATCAAGAAACTGTGAATGGCGTTGAAGAGATATCTTCAAAAAGTCCATTTGACATCCCCACAGAAGATAGTATTGGAACAGTAAAAATATCAGATTCTTCTACTCCTTTTGGTGACGATCCTTTTGCTTTAGATGAAGAATTACAGCAACAAGAGTCAAATAATAAATGGGAGGAAAATACAGAATTAGAGTTGCCTGCTTTTTGGAAAGAAGATACATCAGAAGCTATTCTGGAAGAATCATTAGTAAATAGTCAATTTTCAGATAATGAGATAAATTCTCCTCACGGAAATTCAACTATTGACAATAATAACTCTTCAGCTTCTAATTCACTAACCGATAATAGCGAGAATAATTTCACTGATTTGTTGAGTGAGCCAAAGTCTCCAGAACAGAATATTGGAAATTTAGAATATAAAAAATCTAGTTTTCGAGACGAAACTTTACTGATTGTCTCAGAAGAACTGGGAAATGATTCGCCAATAACAAATAATGTGGAATCTGGCAGGCAAGAACCTTTGCCTGAAACGGAAGCACATAGTTGGTTAAAATCAGCAGATTTGGAATCAGAGTCAGCTTTTCAGCCAGATTTATCTAAGAAACCTTCATCTTTTGGTAGTAACTTACCTCAGAAAGAAAAGCAGTTTAAATCAACTGAATTCAGCAGTCAAAATAGCTTTGATGATAATGAAAATTTTGACATGGAAGCATTTGAATCTGCCTTTGGTTCAGATGGTTTAAGCTCTTATGAAGACTCAGCTACTATACTGAATGGAGAAAATTCTAAGAGCAATATCGAGTTTTTAGATGACTTTGAGGAATTTGACGATTTAGGCAATATTCCAGGGTTTGACATGATCGAAGGAGATTCTAACTTCAGCGATCTAGCAATGCATTCTGCTCCAGCAGAAACTCGTGACAGTGGACGCTCTCAAGGAGCAGCAAATACAGCCGATCGCGACGAAGAATTATTTTCGATGACTGGTTCCCATGAAGCCGTTCCAGTCTTTAGCCAAACAGATGTCTCGAAACTAGAACCCAATGTCAGCATCGAGCAAGGATGGTTAGCACCATTAGAGAATGCTTCCATTGAACGGAAACAATGGTTAATTGCTGGCAGTGTGGGCATTGTTTCGGCGCTGGTTGTAGCCACAGTTAGCTTTGTCGCTACCACATTTTCGCCACCGCAACAGCGAGAATCAGTCAGAAACACTGGTTGGGCAATGTCATTAGCTGCTGGGATTGCAGGTTTTGCTACCGCAGGCTTCATGGGAAATCTGGCACTGAAACAAATTCGGCGCACAACTGACGATCTCCAAAATCAGTTTGAGGCTGTACGTCAAGGAAATCTGAATGCTCAAGCCACAGTGTTTTCTGAGGATGAATTGGGGCATTTATCCACTGGCTTTAATGAAATGGCGCGGGTAATTTTTACAACCACAAGTGAAGCCCAACGCAAAGCCGATGAACAAGAGGAAGCCAAAGAAAACCTCCAACGCCAGGTAATTCGCCTCTTGGATGATGTGGAAGGTGCTGCTAGAGGTGATTTAACAGTGCAAGCGGAAGTGACAGCCGACGTACTGGGAGCTGTAGCTGATGCCTTTAATTTGACAATTCAAAACCTGCGGGATATCGTTCAACAGGTAAAAGTGGCGGCGAAGGATGTAACAAAAGGTGCAACCAACTCTGAAACCTTTGCCAGAGCCTTATCTAGTGATGCTTTGCGCCAAGCAGAAGAGTTGGCAGTAACGCTGAATTCTGTCCAGGTAATGACCGACTCGATTCAACGGGTAGCAGAGGCGGCGCGGGAAGCTGAAACCGTTGCCCGTGATGCTAGTACGATCGCTCTCAAAGGTGGCGAAGCAGTAGAAAATACCGTGGCGGGGATTTTAGAAATTCGAGAAACCGTGGCCGAAACCACTCGCAAAGTGAAGCGGTTGGCGGAATCTTCCCAAGAAATTTCTAAAATTGTGGCGTTGATTTCTCAAATTGCTTCCAGAACAAACTTGCTGGCACTCAATGCTAGTATTGAGGCGGCAAGAGCAGGAGAAGCTGGACGCGGGTTTGCGATCGTCGCAGATGAAGTACGCCAGCTAGCGGATAAATCTGCTAAATCCCTGAAGGAAATTGAACAAATTGTGATGCAAATCCAAAGCGAAACAGGCTCAGTAATGACCGCGATGGAAGAAGGCACACAACAAGTAATTAAAGGGACAAAATTGGCAGAAGAAGCCAAGCGATCGCTCGAAAACATTATTCAAGTGGCGAATCGCATCGATATTCTTGTGCGTTCCATTACCAGCGATACTGTGGAACAAACGGAAACCTCCCGCGCCGTCGCTCATGTAATGCAATCAGTAGAACTGACCGCCCAAGAAACCTCTCAAGAAGCACAACGAGTTTCAGGTGCCCTACAACACTTAGTAGGTGTATCCCGTGACTTAATCGCCTCCGTTGAACGTTTCCGAGTAGAAACTATGGAAACCAGATAAAAAAGTTAGGAATTAGGAGTGAGGAGTTAGAAATAAAAATCATAATTCATAACTCATAATTCATAACTCATAACTCATAACTCATAACTCATAACTGATAAATTTTGCTATGCTGCCGGAACAACAACAGCGGATTTTGGGTTACTTTATTGAAGAAGCCAGGGATCACCTGAATACCATTGAGCAAGGCTTACTGAATTTAGAGGGTACTTTGAACGACCCGGAAATGATCAGTGAAGTCTTCCGGGCGGCTCACTCCATCAAAGGAGGAGCGGCGATGCTTGGATTAACTAGCATCCAGCATACCTCCCACCGTCTGGAAGATTGTTTCAAAATTCTCAAAGATAATCCGGTTCAGATTGACCAAAAGTTAGAGTCTTTATTTCTTGGTGTATCTGATACCTTAAAATCGCTGTTAGAGCATTTGAGTGGGCCTTATGGTCTTTCCGAAGATGCAGCTAATACTTTGATGTCAGAAACAGAGCCAGTTTTTAAATGGCTGTATGAACATCTGGAACTACTTGTAGAACAAGCAAAGAGTGGAGTAGCCAGCAGTTCTGACGCCACAGAACTACATACAACCTCTGTAGAAAATGTCTCCACACTTACAGAACTTTTCCTGCGGCGAGATATTTCCAGTTTGGTAGAAGATACCCATCAGGAATCTCCAGACTCGGTAACACCCCAACCCCAGGAAGTACAAGACACCCACGGACTCGTTAACGCGGCGTTAGACGCTCGCGGACTCGCTAACGCTACGCTAGACGCTCGCGGACTCGCTAACGCTACGCTAGACGCTCGCGGACTCGCTAACGCTACGCTAGACGCTCGCGGACTCGCTAACGCTACGCTATCGCCAGTCACAGCTAAAGAAAATAATTGGGCCGAGTTTCAAGCCCAAGTGCTGCAAAGACTGCGGGAAATGTTGCAACTATTTAAGCAAACCACAACCCCTTCAACTCGGCAAAACCTCCAGCAATGCTGTCACCAGTTAGTCAAACTTGGTGAGACTTGGAATTTGCCTAAGTGGTGCGGTTTGTGCCAAGCAGCAGCCAGTGCGATCGCTAATCCCGAAAATACTTATCTGACTTTAGCTAAAATTGTCATTACCGAAATCAAACAAGCTCAAGAATTAGTTCTGCAAGGTAGAGAAGCCGAAATTGCAATCAGTCAGCAACTAGAAGCACTTTTGAGCTTTGCAGAAATTGAGTTATTAGAAATTACGCCTGATTTATTTGATGAAGAGTCTGCGGCTTTGACAGCATCAGAGCCAATTCTATCGGCTAACACCGAGCTGTTAACCCAGAAAACAGAAGAACTGAATCTAGAACAGGATAATAGCCGCGATCGCCCCTATATTTTGCAAGGGACACCACTAAACGCTGCAACTCATACCAGTCTTGCTTTCACCACACATGACGAAGCACATCCAATTAGTAACAATATTGACCCCCACGGGCCAGAGGTAGGAATAGCTGAGTTAAATACCCTTGCCGATTTATTTGAAGGTGAAACTCCCGAACTAGATGAAAGCTGGCATCAAGAAGAAACCTTAGATATTGTTGCTACCGATGACTTTGGAATTGATTTCAGCAGCACTGATGCTGCTGATGGCGATCTATCCGATTTACTCTCCTTTGATGAAGACACAAGTAACACGCAGCAACCAGCAACCACAACTGCGGCAGAAGATTTATCCCTGTTATTTGGCGACAATTTCCTAGAAAAAGAGAATTCCGAACCGCAAAATCAGCAAACGGCTGCTACGACTCTAGAGTTGAGTGATATTAACGTACTTGATATAAATTTAGACTCTTCTTCTCTCGAAAATTTACAAGAATTTATTGATATTCCTAGTGATATAAATCAAACTCCTGAAAATATTGACCAAAATAGTGTAGTTGAAGATTTATTGACACTGGCACTAGATGATGAAGAAGAACTATTGCCAACAGGCGAAGTGACTCAACCCGAAACTGAGGCGTTCGCCAGTGTGGAGCTATCTACCAACCAACAAAACACTTTTGATAACCTATTCTTAGAAACTAGAAATGCAAATTGGGTAGAAGAAATTACCCCTAGTGACTATATAGAATTACCCCAGCAAACAGACTTGTCTTTGGACAACCTATTTGCTGATATGGAAGAACAGACACTACTGCCGACAAGTGAATCAGAAATTGGTGACTTATTCGATACATCTCCAACAACCGCACCTGAGTTTTCTCAATCAGAAAACGATCTGAGCAACTTCTGGAGCCAGGAAAGCACAGAGGAAAAAGACGAATTTGATTCCTTAATTGAGCAGAATGTGGAAAGGGCGTTAGATGAGAGTTTGTTTACTGCGGCGGCTGATGATATTTTCGCCGATAGTCAGCAATCCATACCTTCTCCGATAACCAGTTTTGATCTAGAAGAAGATTTTAATATCAATTTTCAGCATCAAGAGCAGTTAAATTTGATATTCTCATCGGATTCTGGAGATGATTTATTTGATGAGTTAGCACCAATTAACTCAACTGCTTCCCCGATAATCAACGATGCCTCTACGACTGAAACGCCGTCGTTGGCGCAGCATCCAGAGGAAGAAATTATCAGGCCGCAACAACCAGAAGCTTTAGATTTTGTTCCAGAATTTACTAATCAGCCCTCAGAGATATTTGGTGTTGCTCTGGAAGCTAATTCATTAGACCCCTTCGATGAAAATCCGCAACTGCTGTTTGAAGATGTAGTTACAGACTCCACCTATATTCAGATGGAAACCACAGAATTATCTGTGGATGAACTATC
>NZ_JBALEJ010000012.1:0-174694 GCF_036917975.1 Nostoc sp. | reverse complement strand
CCCAACGCATTAACAATGCAACCCGACGCATTAACAATGTAACCCAACGCATTAACAATGCAACCCAACGCATTAACAATGCAACCCGACGCATTGACAATGCAACCCGATGCATTGGCATTGTAGAATATTGCCAAATTTAATTCGCTATGAATTAATGAAATGCTGTACTAAGTGTTGACGTTCGATCTAAAACCTTTAATTTACGATAAAAATTGCGATTTCTCTATAGGCTCTTTGAGACATACAGATGAAAGTAATATAGTAACGGTGGTATCATTGCATCCAAATGATACCGTAATTTTGTCTACATATAGAATTCTATCGCCCTGCCAACGGTAGATTATTTCTAAAAGGAGTTTGCTGCAATGTCCACAACACCAACTACTCGATTAATTTTAGAGACTTTACTCCCCCATCTGAAAGTAGCAGCAGCTTATGCCAATTTTCTGCAACCAAAAATTGCTGCACTTCCTGCTAAAGAACAAGCAAAAAACTTTTTTGCTGCCGCCCTTACTGATGCAGATGTGGCTATTCAAAATCTAATAGAAGTAGTATTACTGGCCACTTTCCCAGATATTCGCTTTTATGGAGAAGAATATGAAAGTTCTAATAATACTAAGTATTTTCGGGCTACCGAACTCGGTTCAGAAGGTGATTACTTAGTTACACTCGACCCGATTGATGGCACGAAGTTTTACATGGATGGACATTCTAATTACCAAATTATTCTCAGTATTCTAAATTCGGATGACTTTAAAGCAGTAATTGCTATTTCTCCTGCCCAAAACATTTATTTTTACGCCCTTCGAGGTGAAGGTGCTTTTAAAGGGACGTTAGAGATGAGCTTAGAAGCCTGTGCCCCATTACATATAACATCCGCCCAACCTGCTATTTTGTTGGGATGGGGAATGAATTCTATTGCTCATTTACTAAAAGATCGATATAAAGTAATCGATATAGCGACCGATTACTCTAGTGATATTCAGATTCCCAATCTTAATGGTATTCTTAGTGGCGACTTGAGTGGAGCAGTGATCAAATCGGGCAAATTTCTTGATAGTGCTGCACTTGCTTTTATTGCAAAGGAGGCTGGCTGGATTGTGACTACTTTGGATGGTTCGACTTTACCGCCATTACATACTTGTAAAAACTATAGTCTGCCTGGATTAATCGTAGCTGCCTCAAAATCTGTTCATCAAGACCTGCTGTCAGCGCTGCAAAAGACATCTCCGAAAATGAATGTAGAGACGTAGCAGTGCTACGTCTCTACAAGGGTTATGGATGATGCATATCTAATTTCACCAGATGTCTAAAGTGTAGCTGTTTGATGTAAAAGCAACTGGATACTATCTTCCACGACTCATATTTTTTTGACAAAATGAAAATCTGTATTGTTGGCGCGGGTGCAATTGGTGGATATCTAGGGGCAAAACTGGCCCTGGCTGGTGAAGCAGTAACGCTGATTGCGCGTGGTTATCATTTGGAGGCAATTCAAAAAAATGGTCTGAAGTTGCTCATGGCAGACGGTTCTAGCCAAATTGCTACTCCGACTTTGGCAACTAGCGATATTCAGTCAGCAGGGCCACAGGATGTAGTAATTTTAACTGTGAAGGCTCATAGTGTACCTGCGATCGCACCTCTTCTCCCGGCACTCTACAATTCTCACACAATGGTGGTGACAGCCCAAAATGGCGTTCCTTGGTGGTACTTCCGTCAGCATGGCGGTGAGTATGAAGGTACGCGGATTCAATCTGTTGACCCAGATGGGATTATTGAAGCTAGTATTGGTGCTGAACGCGCCATCGGTTGTGTGGTTTACCCGGCAACTGAGATAATTGAACCAGGTGTAATTAAACATATTGAAGGCGATCGCTTTACTCTCGGTGAAATCGATGGCACTAAAACAGAACGCATCCAATTATTAGCACAGACTTTAAAACAGGCAGGATTCAAAGCCCCAATCCGCAATCAAATTCGCACGGAAATTTGGATCAAGTTGTGGGGAAATGTGGTCTTTAATCCTATTAGTGCCCTGACTGGTGCTACTCTAGAGGATATTTGTCGCTATCCCCTCACCCGTGAACTAGCGCGGCAAATGATGACAGAAACTCAAGCGATCGCAGAAAATTTAGGTATAAAGTTTGGCATCAGTTTAGAACAGCGAATTAATGGGGCAGAAAATGTTGGTGCCCACAAAACCTCGATGCTACAAGATATTGAAGCTGGACGTGCTACGGAGATAGACGCGATTGTTGGCGCAGTGGCAGAATTGGGAAAACTCACTCAAATTCCCACACCTTATATTGATGCTATTTATGCCAGCGTCAAGCTGCTGGAGGCGACTAAAGTCAAGAGTTGACGTTTTATTATGATATTGGGGTGAAAGACTTATCAAGACGTAATATCATGTCCAACTTAATACTTAGGGACTGACAAATAAAAAAATACTCAAAAAACTCTCTCCTCCTTATTCCTCCGTGTTCTCTGTGTCTCTGTGGTTCGTTTATTTGGATAATTTATTTCTTGGAAGTCCCTTATGTCATTGCGAGCGGAATATAAAATATAGATTATGGAGTGATAATTAAGCAAAAAAGTTGATGACCACAGCAGTCGATAAACTCACTCTGGTTGAATATCTTGCCTACGATGATGGCACAGATGTTAAGTATGAACTTGTGGATGGAGAGTTGGTTGAAATGCCACCGGAAAGCGATAGAAATAACTTAATCTCTCTGTATCTACTTTCACAGTTTCTCAAGTTTGTCCCAATTCAACTTATCCGCCATAAAGATACAGAACTTGTGGTTATCGGCAACCGGACTCGTGTGCGACTGCCTGACTTGATGATCTTGACACAGGAGTTATTAGAAGCGATGTCTACGACGGGCTACGCCTACGCAGGAGGACGGGCTACAATCACTCCAGATATGCCTCCTCCAGTAATGGTGGTTGAGGTCGTCTCTCCCGGAAAGGTAAATGAGGATAGAGACTACCGCTATAAGCGTTCTGAGTATGCAGCACGAGGTATTCCTGAATATTGGATTGTTGACGCTGCTCAAGCCCGAATTACCCTGCTGACTCTGGTAGATGGACTGTATGAAGAAGCCGTGTTTCAAGGAACAGACGTTATTAAGTCAGTAACTTTTCCAATGCTGAATTTGACCGCAGTCCAAGTATTGACGGCTGGACAGAATATTCCCAATCCCTAGTACCCAATTCAATCAGGTTGTCTGCAATTGGTAAAAGTTGCGTTCAGCGCAGTGGCAATTTGGATAAAAACCTCACTTGCAGGTGAAGTGCGATCGCTGATTGCAATCGGATTTCCAGTATCACCACCGCTACAAATATCGGGATCAATGGGAATTTGCCCCAGCAGTGGCGCTTGTAATTCTGCTGCGAGTTTTTCGCCGCCACCACTGCCAAAAATGGGCGTGCGTGCGCCACAATCACCACAAATTAAATAGCTCATATTTTCCACAATGCCAAGAACAGGAACACCCACTTGGCGAAACATATATATATTACGTCGGACATCTGCGATCGCTACTTGCTGAGGAGTTGTCACGAGAATTACTCCACAAACAGGGCTTTCTTGGATAATTGTGATTTGAGCATCACCTGTACCGGGAGGTAAATCTATTAATAAATAATCCAATTCGCCCCATTCCACATCTTGCAAAAATTGAGTGATAATTTTATGCAACACAGGGCCACGCCATGCCAAGGGACGATTTTCTTCTACAAGTAAACCAACTGACATCAGCTTAATTCCCTGAACTTCTAGAGGTAAAAATTTATCACCTGTAGGAGTATGAATTACTTGAATCTCAGCTTGCCCTAAACCCAACATTTGCGGCACATTCGGCCCATAAATATCAGCATCTAGTAGCCCAACCTTTGCACCTTGTAAGCTTAAAGCGGTGGCTATATTGACGGCTGTTGTTGATTTACCTACGCCACCTTTACCACTAGAAACTGCTAGGGTGATTTTAACGCCAGGAATTGTACAAATTTGAATATAAGTTTTTTTACACCAAGTTAAAAATGATAGTTTAGACTGAACATCTGTCTGTAATTGCTGCTGATGGAAACCAATATATAAACGCAAGTAAACATAGTCATCAACTATGCGGAGATTTCGTACCATTCCTAAGCTAACGATGTCATTTTTTAAAGTCGGTTCGATAACTTGTTTGAGGAGTTGGACTACCTCTTGCTGACGCGGATCATTAACTTCTGATTGCTGAAATGGGGATTGGTGATCAGACATGGTTAGGAGAAGCTTAGTACGCAATTTCGTAAATTCGTGGTCACTTGAGGATTCAAATTTAAACGCAGAGGGGCGCGGAGTTGAGCGCAGAGGAGCGCAAAGTTTGTTTGACTATATTCACTACGGGCTTAGTTAAAGCTATACTTAGTTAATAATTGTAGATTGACTTGAGGCTTTGCAAAACCCAACATTTTCTTGTTTTTAATAATTTATCAGTATGTCTTACGCACTTGTACATTACCCAAATATTAACATAAAGTATATCCAGCAAATAAGGCAGAAATATGACCCACAATTTGGTTTAATTGAACCACATATTACACTTGTATTTCCCATAATCGAGTCTATCAATGAAAACGATCTCATTATGCATACTCATAGTATCTTGAGTAAGTGGAAAACATTTCCTATTTCTTTAAAAGGATTGCAAAAATCATGGGATAAATATCTGTTTTTAATGGTTGAAGAAGGAAAGGTAGATATTATCAAATTACATAATGAATTATATACAGATATATTAGCCAAATGTTGTAGAAATAATATACCATTTATTCCGCATTTAACGCTAGGAGTATTTACAAAAGATACAGATGATTTTTTGCAAGTGTTCAAAGAGGCGCAGGCTTTAGATTTAAATTATCGTTGTGTTGTCGATAAGCTCCACTTGATAAATATTGCTGATGGGCAACGATCAATAATTTGGAGTAAAGAATTTATATTACGAAATTAGCAAAGCTTTGCTCGTGTTGGCATTACTGAGTTACCAAAAGCGATCGCTCTCATTTAAATAATTCGTAATTCGCAATTCGTAGTTAATAATTACGAATTAGTAATTATTTTCAGTCTTCTCCAAAATTTCTCTAAACCAAGCTTCTTCCTGTGGCGATTGCACTATTTTTAAAGGTTGTGAATAATCAATTGCTAAGTCAAATCTAGCACGTTCATAAATTTCATTTAGTAACCTTTGTAAGTCAACTATTGGCTCAGGTTCTCCCTGACGCAAAGGCACTGGAAAAATAGGAATTGGGGTTTTTAAGTCGAAAGTATATAAATCTGCATCAGGTCTATTGTAGCTGCGACTAACTAAGATACTATAATCTGTGGCTGTTGCTCCTAAAACAGGCATTGACTCTCCTTGTCTCAAGAGGTCAATTTCTACCAAGTTGGTTGCAGAAGCCAAAATTTTTTGTCGTTTGTTCTCGTAAGCGGCTCTACCTTCTTTGGAGCGTTTATTTTTAGGGGAAAGTATTTCTATCACCGCAACTACTTCTTTGCTTTGAGTTGTTCGCACCTCTAAAAATCGTTCAGTTACTTGTTCGGGTATGGGGACTTTCACTTTACTGGGTTCAGTAAGTTTTGCAGTAGTCAAAGTTGTGCTGGTATCTGTAGTGTTACGGTTGGCAACGGCTACATCGGCAATTCCCACAAGTAAGATATCATCGACACTAGTATAAACTCGCTCCTCTATGGAAACTCGGTATTTAGGGGCGATTTGAGGAGTTAAATCGTCGGCAACAGCTACAATTAAACGATTGTGAACTTGATGCCAAAGTTCAGGTTGTTCCAAATACGGGTTCATTCCAGGAAATGGATTTCCCATTGTGCTTTCCCTTAGTTATTTACTGCTCCCTTGAGACTATTGTATCTGTTTGAATCTTTTGAATCGCCCGTTGTGCTTGGATAGATACTTCTTTATCAGGATCATCTAAGGCTTGTTTTAGGGGGTTGATAGCGTCGGGATGAGCTAAATTTCCCAGAGCAATTACTGCTTCTTTCCTTACATCTGCATATTCATCTGTTAATGCTTGAATTAATCTCGGCATAACTTGAATATCTGGAATCTTTTGCAAAGCTTGTGCTGCTGATTTACGCACTTGCCAATGTTCATCATTTAAGGCTGTTTCTAATGCGGAAATTGCTTGATTATTTGCATGAATAGTCAGAGATTTAGCTGCATTTCGGCGAACTTGCCAGTCACTATCATTTGTAAGTGCTTGACAAAGGATTGTAATCACTTCTGTATCTTGTAAATGTTCTAAAGTTAAAGCCGCAGCACGACGTACACTTGCTTCCTCGTCAAAGATTAGATTTAAAGCTTGTGGACATTTTTCTAGTTGATTGATATATCGCAGTGTTGTAACGGCTGCTTCTCTTAACTCAGGACTTTTTGATTCTAAAAATGGCAAAATATATGGCAAAGATTGAATATCATGTATCTTCCGCAAAAGCACCAAAATATTTAATTGAAGATTTACATCATTACTTTGAAGTTTATCTAGTAAAAGTAACAATTCGTCTTGTGTAATTAACTCATTTAATGCTGATGCAGCTTCAGTGCGAATATCTGTATCTGCTGAACCGAGACATTCAATTAAAGCCGGGATTGCAACAGGATTAGCAATTTCCCAAAGAGCAGATATTGCTATTTTCTGAACAGTAACACTTTCATCTTTCAAAGCGATGATTAAAGCATCTATTGTTTCGTCATCGCCTAGATGCTGCAAGGTTTTGACAGCTACTATCCGATCATTTATATCAGGCGATCGCAACATTTCCAACCATTGGTTTAATTCCAGATTATTACTTGTAGACATTTTGAATCCTCTAGAAATAATTACTTCTTCCACCAATGCACACAACTAGCGCAACAAAAATGGAATTTGTACAGTAATTGCATTGGTTGGACATTCTTTTTCACAAGGTAGACAAAACCAACACTCATCATATTTCATGTAGGCTTTGCCTGTTTCTGGATTTTTTGCCAATACATCCAAGGGACAAACTTCAATACAGGCTGTGCATTTTTCTAGACATTTCGATTCATCAACTATTACAGGAACGTCTATTCTTTGATTGATTAAAGCCATAAAATAACTCCATGATTTTATGCTGAAACTGTTAAACGGTCAAATAAATGGGGTAATCTTACATCTATTATCTCATGATTTTAGGTTGTTTATAGGCATTATGGAATATCGCAGAGCCAAGATAGAAGGAGGTACATTTTTTTTTACCGTTGTTACTCATAACCGCCGGGAGTTTATTTGTAATGCAGAGAATATTCTGCTGTTAAGACAAGCATTCAGAGAAATAATGAGCAAATCTCTATTTACTGTAGATGCCATTGTCATATTACCAAACCACATACACAGTATTTGGACGTTACCACCAGGAGACAGTGATTTTTCAGATCGTTGGCGATTAATCAAAAATTATTTTACCCATCATTGTGATATTCAATATCAAGGAAAAATCTCTAGATCACGTCAAAATAAAGGTGAAAAAGCTGTTTGGCAACGCAGATTTTGGGAACATCAAATTCCAGATGAAATTGATTTCATTCGTCATGTTGATTATATTCATTATAATCCTGTAAAGCATGGATATGTTAAAGCACCTAAAGATTGGAATTATTCAAGTTTCATTTTGTATGTAAATAAAGGAATCTACGATATAGATTGGGGTTCAGGAATAGAGATAGAATTTCCCGAAGATGTAGGAAATGAATAATCTATTAGTAGGTTGGGTGGAGGCGCAAGTTAGTATCTTGGCAACACAATGAATAATTTATATCGCGCCGTAACCCAACATTAAGGGATATTAATCTTAGCGAATAATTAAATATAAAAAATAGGTCTAGCATTCATTTTATCTAATAAATTGAGAGAGATAGTGTAAATATTTTCTGTTTTACCGATATCATGTGTTGGGTTCCACTACGTTCTACCTAACCTACGGGAGATAGCTAGCTATCACAGACACTACCATCTGGCATAGTAGTGGTAGTGTATATAATAGCCCCGCTGATGTTGGCATTTTTAACACCAGTCAAATTAGCATCAGTGAGGTTAGCCCTGTTGAGAGAAGCTCCGCTCAAATCAGCGTCGGTGAGATTAGCGCCAACCAAATTGGCAACATTCAAACCCACATTATTGAGACAAGCTCTACTCAGGTTGGCTCCACTCAAAACGGCGGTGAACATTTCGGAACCACTAAAATTAACACCAACCAAGTTAGCGTCGTTGAAGATACACTCAGTCAAATCGGAAGCACTCAAGTTGGCGTAACTCAAGTCGGCACATTCAAAGGTAGCGGAAATCATCATACTCTTACTGAAGTTAACTCCACTGAGATTAGCATTGGTGAAATCGGTGTAAGTAAAATTACCCTCACTCAAGTCAATCCCACTGAGATTAACACCAGTCAAATCGCTGTCGCTCAAGTCAACGTTCCTAAAATCTCTCTCTCCAGCAGCATACCTTTCCAGCAATTCTTCAACTTCCATAACTTACCTCTTGCATCAACTAACACGTATAAAGATAACCCACTCAATCTGTGGAACACTTTATTTGACCCCACCAACCCCTTCGACCTTACCTTCCAAATCACCGATCTCCCCACAGGACAACTAGCCGAAGCTCAAATCACCAAATTCGACTCCCAAGGTCGCCCTAACGGCGGCACCCTCCTCATCGACACCGACGCTAATGGCATCGGCTGGTTCATCGATCCCACCCCCTACGACAACAGCGAATTCACCACCTCCCTCACCGACACAGCATTCCGCGCCACCACAGGCGAGGCATACGGCAAATACGACCTGCTAACCAGCATCCTGCACGAAATGGGACACCTAGCAGGCATCATCTCCGGCTACACCGAATTCGATCGCCACATCCAAACCGTCAACGGCTCCAAACTCTTCCGAGGCGACAACTTCACCGCCACCCTCACGAATGACGGCAGCCACCTCGATTCCAAACTGTATCCCTTCGACCTAATGAACACCTCCCTCTCCCCAGGTGTCCGTAAACTCCCGTCCCTCATCGACCTGCAAATCCTCAACGCAGTCCGCTCCTTGGAGTGGGGAAGTGGGGGAGTGGGCGGGAATGCCTTGCAAGCGCCTCTCAACTCCGATCCCCTAATTGGCATCCTTAACGGCGACTTCGACACCCAAGCCGACTGGTCAACTCGTGGTGCAGCCAACATCCTCAACTCCCAAGCCATCCTCACCGAAGACTCCCCCTTTAACAGCAACTTCACCCAAACCTTTATCATCCCCTCACACGCCAAATACCTGCAATTCACAATCCTTGACACCCATCTAGGAACCAACTCCTTCGCCCCCAACGACGCCTTTGAAGTCGCCCTATTAGATGCCCGTACCCTCACCCCCCTAGTCGGCACATCCATAGGACTCACCCAAACCGACTCCCTCCTCAACCTCCAACAAACTGGTAATGCATACTTTAGTGATAAAGTCAAGATAGCAGGCGCAAACACCTCCGGCGACAAAATAGCCCTGAACACACCGCGCACCGTCAAAATCGACATCAGCAACATAGCTCCTGGAACCCTTGCCACCTTATACTTCGACCTACTAGGCTTCGGTGCAAAAGATGGCAAAGTGATCATCGATAACGTCATGCTAGAATGGCACTAAGAAAAGCCCAAAAGCCTGTGTAGCCTCGTTCCCAGCCTCCAGGCTGGGAATGTATTCCGAGAGGCTCCGCCTCTGGTCAAGAAAGAGGAGGCGGAGCCTCCCAGAATGGGTTCCCAGCCTGGAGGCTAGGAACCAGTCAGCGCAAGGGCTGTATCTTAACTTAGTGGCATTCCGTCATGCTACTAGACCTAGACCTAATTAGCCCAACAGCGATGGCTTCGCCAACGCCAAGGGCGAACGCAGACACAGCCACCACCGACCAAGCAAAACCAGTATTAATCAACATCCTAGCCAATGACAGCGACGCAGACAGCAGCATCAACCCCACAACCCTAACCATCAAAACCAATCCTAGCAACCGTGCGATCGCAATCAAAAGGGATGGTACAGCAAATTACGAAAATTTTAAAGAAGATTTCCACAGATAAAAATAATTGCAGCGTGAATTTTACCTGGATAATAGAGATATTTTTATAGTTGAAAGTTTTTGCATTTTTCTTCATGGTATTTGTTGGGTTCCACTTCGTTCCACCCAACCTACGGGCTAAATACATAAAATAGGTTTAGCATTAATCTTTACAATAAATTGAGAGATTATTATAGTGTGAATATTTTCTCTTTTCCCGATATTATGTGTTGGGTTACACTACGTTTCACCCAACCTACAGGAGATAGCTAATTAATTAACTCCAACAAATTTAAGAGTTCACTTATGATGAACTTTGGTTTTGCTTCTGGTGGTAAATTTTGATTTTTTCTGTTGTAATAGCAAAAATCAATATTGACTTGTGTTGCTCCTGCATAATCGTGCTTTAGAGAATCTCCAACATAAAGAACTTCTGTCGGTGTTAAATTTAACCTAGATAATGCATAATGGAATATCTCAGGAGATGGTTTAGCAAAACCAATTGCTTCAGAAACTACAACTTCTTCAAAAAAATGCTCAATTCCAGCAGCCTGCATTCTCGGTAGTTGCGCTGATATAAACCCGTTCGTAATGACAGCCAAACGATAATTGCGTGCGAGAACAGTTAGCACTTCATTTACATCAGGTTCCATTACAGCAAAATGATTAAAAATATGCCAGTAACTTTCACCAAGATTGCTGATTTGATCTGTTTGTATATCTAATTGAGCAAGTGTACTTTGATAAGACATCTCGATTAAGTCACGAGGAGAAAAAGTTTCTCGCTGTTTCCAATACTGGGAATTATAAGTTTCAAAGACTTGAATAAAATTAGTCTCACTGACTCCATTTAAATCTAAAGATACTGCACAATTTTCCAGCGCTCCCAGAATAGCTTGTCGTTCACATAGTTCAAAATTCAACAGTGTATTATCGAGATCGAAAATTATTGCTTCATAACCCATTTTTATGATCTTAGGCTGTATTCTAGAAAAGTTATTGAATTGTTGATGGTGCGTTTCGCTCCGCGACAACACACCCTACATTTCTAATTAATTAAGCTCCAGTATTCTTAAATACTCCTTCACAGCATTAAATAGTCCCATTTCTAAAGCATCTGCAATTAAGGCGTGACCAATCGAAACTTCAAATATGTTGGAAATTGAACAAAATTTCTCTAAATTTTGCAAGTTTAAATCGTGTCCTGCATTGACTCCTAAGCCAATTTCTTGAGCCTTCTTCGCCGCTTGTTGATACTCCTGAAAAACTGACTCTACATCATCCTTACGAAAAGCTGTGGCATAAGGTTCTGTATATAACTCTATGCGATCTGCGCCAATTTCTTTTGCATATTCAATTTGAGTTAAGTCGGGATCTAGGAATAGGCTGACTCGGATTCCCAGTTGTTTTAACTCTTGGATAATTGGTTTGAGCCAAAAGCCATTTGTAGCCAAATCCCATCCGTGGTCTGAGGTAAAAGCGTCAGGTGCATCAGCAACTAAAGTACACTGCGTTGGCTTTACATCTCGTATTATGTTTAAAAATTGAGATGATGGATTACCTTCTATATTGAACTCAACAGTTAGCATTTCTGCCAGATCATAGACATCTTTAGGTTTGATATGTCGTTCATCTGGACGTGGGTGAACTGTAACACCACGTGCGCCTGCTTGAATGCAAGTAGAAGCTGCATTAATTACGCTTGGTATACCAAAACTTCGAGAATTTCTGAGTAAAGCAACTTTGTTCAGATTAACACTGAGATTTGTCATCAGATTGAATATATTAGCTCACAGTTACATCATACAATTCTTTAACTGTATCTACTTCCACAATGTAAGTATCAACAGGACGCTTAAACAATATCATTTGTCCTGATTCATTTTTCTTTAAGTTGACATGACAAAACCATTCATCATCATTTTTCTCTGGATAATCTAAGCGGTAATGATAAAGACCCCAACGAGTCTCTTGGCGATATAATGATGCTCTGGCTGCCATTTCTGCACAGTCACGAATAAAATGCACTTCTAGACTACGCATCAATTCATGGGGATCACGAGCGCCCATTAAATCTAATGTTTCTTGATATTGGACAAAATGTTTTAAACCAATCTCGATTTTATTCCCTGATTTGGGTGGTTGCAGATAATCATTAACTAAGCGTCTTAATTTATATTCTACCTGGGTGTGAGGTACACCATTGGGGCGAGTTAAAGGTGCATAAATTCTGGATTTTTCAGCTTCTAAAAAATCTGTATCTGGTTCGATAAAATCTAAATCTTGGATATATTTAATGGCATGAGTTCCGGCTATGCGACCAAAAACAAATGCCCCAATCATGTAATTATGAGGAACGCTAGCCAGGTCTCCGGCTGCATATAAACCTGTGACGGTTGTTTGAGCATTTTCATTCACCCACACACCAGAGGCACTGTGACCACTACATAAGCCAATTTCGGAAATGTGCATCTCTACGCCGTGAGTGCGATAATCTTCATTTCTACCTTGATGAAAGCGTTCTCTACTTGGTCGTTCATTTGCCCAGAGTATGGATTCAATTTCAGCGATTGTATCTTCATCAAGATGGGTCATTTTGAGTTGGACTGGCCCTTTTCCAGAATTTAATTCTTTCCAGATTTCCAACATCATTTGACCACTCCAATAGTCACAGCTAATGAAGCGATTTCCTTCGGCGTTAGCTGTATGTGCGCCAAAAGGCCCAGCAACATAGGCACAGGCGGGGCCGTTGTAATCTTTGATTAAAGGATTAACTTGAAAGCATTCAATATTACTAAGTTCTGCACCTGCATGATAAGCCATTGAATAGCCATCTCCAGCATTGGTAGGATTTTCATAAGTGCCGTAGAGATAGCCAGAAGCAGGTAATCCTAATCTGCCACAAGCACCTGTACACAAGATGACTGCTTTCGCTTGAATGACAATATAATCTCCGTTTCTGACATCAAATCCCACCGCACCAATAGCACGTCCGGCTTTAACTAATACACGGGTTGCCATGACGCGATTTGTAACTTTGACTTTGTGGCGTTTAACTTGGCGGGTAAGAATTGTTTTCAGGTCTTTACCTTCTGGCATGGGTAAGACATATTTACCCACACGATGCACTTGTTTTAAGTCATAGTTGCCTTGAGCATCTTTTTGAAATTTCACACCCCAGCTTTCTAATTCTTGGATGACTTCGTAACCTAATTTGCCTGTTTGATAAACGGCTTTTTGGTTGACAATGCCATCGTTAGCCAGGGTGATTTCGCGCACGTATTGTTCTGGTGTAGAATGGCCGGGAATGACTGCGGTATTCACGCCATCCATACCCATTGCGATCGCACCACTGCGACGGATGTTAGCCTTCTCTAAAATCAGCACATCTGCATCAGGATTGGCTTGTCTGGCCTTGATGCCTGCCATTGTTCCTGCTGTACCACCGCCAATGACAAGTACATCTGTTTTGATCCACTGGGTATTGATATTCATAATATCAAGTATTTTTTATAGGTTTTTGCACAAAATACGGTAGACTTAGCTAGTTACTGTATTTTAACATTTTTCGTGATTTACAACAAATAAATTATCCAATATTGTCGGTATTTTTTTGATTTGGAAGTCCTTTATGGGACGTAAAAAAATGTTTAGAGGTCATAAATATGTGCCCCTAGAATGTACTACTTTAAATCTCAATCACTAGATTTTTAGAACAATAGAAATTTGCCGCTTTTCTTGTATTCCTGAAACTTTTCTAAAACAGGGTGGTCATTTGGCATTAATGCAGGTAAGTCGGCTAAATTAAAAAATTCCAGCGCCAGCGATTCTCCATCTAGACAAGCGAGGTTTCCTTCCCATTCAACTGCTCGTAAAATTAAAATGAAGTTTTGCACGCGATCGCCATTGGGATAGGTTACAGTTTCATGGGCTGGGTTGGAAGACAACCCTACAGCTTCAAAACCCTTAACCGTTAAACCAGTTTCCTCAAAAACCTCTCGTGCAGAAGATTCTTCGGCAGATTCCCCTACCTCTGGACAGCCACCAGGTAGCCCCCAAAGCTGGAAATCACTCCGCTTTTGCAACAAAACACGCCCCAAGCTATCCTCAATAATCACACGTGAGCCAAATAATAAAAGTAAGCGATCGCCTACAACTTGTCGTAACTTGCCGAGATAGGAGTCTGACCAATTCGCCATAACGAGAAAGTTTGTAAAGAAAATCTAAAGGTAGCAAATAGCGATCGCCTGAAAACAGGATAATGCAGCTGAACTAGCCAATCCTTCCCATTCAACCTAAAACTATGACATCTACACCCAAAATCCTTGCCTTTGCTGGCAGCACCCGTATAGATTCTTACAACAAAAAATTGGTAAAAATCGCGGCGGCTGGCGCTAAAGCAGCAGGCGCAGAAGTTACTTATATAGACCTCCGCGATTTGCCTTTACCTCTGTTTGATGAAGATTTGGAAGCTGAACAAGGACTACCTACCAACGCCCGTACTTTCAAAGATTTGCTGATTTCTCATCAAGGATTGCTGATTGCTTCGCCGGAATATAACAGTTCACTCACAGCAGTTCTCAAGAATGCCATTGACTGGGCATCCCGTCCCGCCCCAAATGAAGCACCATTAGCTGCTTTTGCAGGTAAGGTTGCTGCCATTCTGAGTACTTCCCCTGGTGCCCTTGGTGGTTTGCGGGGGTTGGTTCACCTGCGGTCTATTTTAGGAAACATCAAAGTTTTGGTACTTCCCGACCAGATAGCCGTACCCAAAGCTTACGAAGCCTTCAATCCTGATGGCACGTTAAAAGATCCTAAACAGCAAGAATCTATTGAAAAGTTAGGCGATAATTTAACAAAAATATTGCTAAAGCTTAATTAAGCAAATATACTAGGCGATTAGAAATCGCGGCTACACAAACAAAGTCCGCCTACGCGGACTCAAAAGACATCTCCGAAAAAGAATTGTTTTGACGTAGCACTGCTACGTCTCTACAGGGGTTTTGGGTAACGCATATTTAATTTCTGGAGATGTCTAAAGAATTTGAAACCCACGGAGGTGGGTTTTGTCTGTATAGCCAAGCCAGTGCGGTCTTCTCCCAAAGGGAGAGGCTAGCGCCAAGGGGGTTTCCCCCATGAGCAACTGGCGCGCGAATTCTATTCGCCAGGGCAAGGTGTGTTTTTGCACTCATTGAGATGTACTAAGAACAACTGGTAAGGGCTACACCACATTGATCTTCCCTTGCCAACCAACCTTTAACACCTTGATATTCCACCTGTGCCCAATCTCCCTGAAAGCCTAGCAATTTGATAGCCGTATTAGCAGGAATTCTTCCCACTTTTTGCCTTTGTTGACTGGTACTAGCATAGAAATCCACGCCATTAGTACCGTAACCCCGCGTTGTTAAACCTAACTTTGGCACAAATACCCATCCAGTTCCTTGAAAACCATCACTAGCATTAGTAATCTGTACCCAATCTCCAGCAGCACTAATAACCTGAACTGTCTCGTTTATAGGTATTTGCCCTAGAATTGTGTTGTTTGTACTTGCACCACTCCGCACATGTAAACCTTGCGGATCTGTATCGATGACGTAGGCAAAAATATCACACTTTTGAGGATTAGTTGATTTCGCTAAACCTATTTGATGAGCTATACCAGTATTGAGTATCACACTCATACAACTGAATGCCAATGTTATCAATAGCTTTGATGCGGAATTTTTCACTTTTTTTGTCATATTTTCTTCAATTTTATGACATCAGTATCTAAGATACGACCGGCTACGCTTACACAATCTCTCACATCCCCATCATGAGCAACATTCCCCAAGTCGGACAACCAGCACCAGATTTCTCTACTCCCGATCAAAATGGCAATTCGGTCACTCTCGACGATCTCAGCAGTCAGTGGATTGTTCTCTATTTTTACCCCAAAGATGACACCCCTGGCTGTACCACCGAAGCGAAAGATTTCACCGATTTGTATCAAGACTTCAGCGCATTAGGAGCGAAAATCTTAGGCGTAAGTCCAGATTCGGGTAAGTCTCATTGTAAATTTATCAGCAAACATAACTTATCAATTAGCCTCTTGAGTGACCCAGAACATCTTCTGATAGAAGCCTACGGCGCTTGGCGCTTGAAAAAATTTATGGGCAAAGAATATATGGGTGTTGCTCGCTCAACTTTTTTAATTTCACCTGATAAAATTATTGTCTATGCTTGGCCTAATGTAAAAACCAAAGGTCATGCTCAGGCAGTTTTAACTAAATTACGGGAATTAGCAGCTACATAACGCAATTGGATATAAGTATAGTGACAGTAATCCTATATAAAATTGCTCTAGAAACTGCCGATGTGATGATTAAAGAAAGAAACTAGACTTTTCGCAACTTGAAATGATTATGGTTGAAGTCATCCAAGCTCACAATGTTAGTCTTGCTTATTTAGAAGCAAGATTTGGTCTACAACAAACTGAAGGTGAAGATTTTTTTATAGAGTGGTTTGAAACTCTGCCAGAAATCACAGATATAGAAAAACAATATCTAGATAGAGTTAAAACTAATTTTATGAGATTGGTTAAACATCCACCAATCTTAGAGAATGCAGTTAAGATGGTAGTTTTGTCTCCTTTATTAGACTTGGCAGGATTCTATCGTGAACCATTTTTTCTGACTACTGAAGAATCTCTAGAAATTGTCTTAGAGGATGAAGAAGAAATTATCAGAGGGCGCATTGATGTTCTGGTTATTAAAGAAAAATTGTGGCTGTTAGTAATTGAATCGAAAAGAGCTAGCTTTTCTATTTTAGCAGCTATACCCCAAGCACTAGCTTATATGTTGGGTAATCATAATCCAGATAAACCTGTGTTTGGATGTGTAACTAATGGAGAAGATTTTCAATTTATCAAGCTCATAAAGCAAGATAAACCGAAGTATGCTTTGTCTGATAAATTCACTTTATCTAAGCGAGAAAATGAATTATATCAAGTTCTCAGAATTTTAAGAAAACTAAGTCAAAGTTTGAGTTAATAGTTATGTCTCTTCGTCCTATCTACCTTGATGGTCACGCTACTACAGCTATAGATGAACGGGTATTTGCAGCAATGCTCCCCTACTTCACAGAAAAATTTGGCAACCCCGCAAGTATTGGTCATGTTTATGGTTGGGAAGCAGAAGCCGCTGTTAAACAAACGCGAGAAATTTTAGCGGCAGCAATCAACGCTACTCCAGAAGAAATTGTTTTTACCAGTGGTGCAACAGAAGCAAATAATTTAGCTATTAAAGGTGTTGCCGAAACTTATTTTAAAAAAGGTCAGCATATTATCACTGTTGCCACGGAACATAGTGCAGTTATTGATCCTTGTAATTATTTAAAAAGTCTCGGTTTTGAAATTACTATTCTCCCTGTTAAAAAAGATGGATTGATTGATTTAACTGAGTTAAAAAAAGCTTTACGTCATGAGACGATTTTGGTATCGGTGATGGCTGCAAATAATGAAATTGGCGTGTTACAGCCTTTGGCAGAAATTGGAGAAATATGCCGCGAGGGACTAGGTGCTGCTGGAGGCGATCGCAATATCATTTTCCACACCGACGCCGCTCAAGCTATTGGTAAAATTCCCTTGGATGTGGAAGCGATGAAAATTGACTTGATGTCGCTAACAGCCCATAAAGTATATGGGCCCAAAGGCATTGGAGCATTGTACGTCCGCAGACGCAACCCCAGAGTGCAACTGGCTCCCCAGCAGCACGGCGGCGGACATGAGCGGGGAATGCGTTCTGGTACATTGTATACACCGCAAATTGTCGGCTTTGGGAAAGCTGTAGAAATCGCTCTGGCTGAACAAGCAACAGAAAAACAACGCCTCACCCAATTAAGACAAAGATTGTGGGAACAGCTTTCCCAAGTTGAGGGAATTCATCTCAATGGACATCCTCAAGAACGATTGGCGGGAAACTTGAGTATCAGTGTTGAGGGAGTAGATGGAGCCGCACTTTTGCTAGGATTACAGCCTGTAATGTCTATATCTTCTGGTTCTGCTTGCTCATCGGCAAATACTGCACCTTCCCATGTTCTCACAGCACTGGGACATCCCCAACAGCTAGCTTATGCTTCAGTGCGATTTGGTATTGGTAGGTTTAATACGGAAGAAGAGATTGATATTGTGGCGAAACATGCGATCGCTACCATTCAAAGTTTACAAAAGACATCTCCGAAAAAGAATGTAGAGACGTAGCACTGCTACGTCTCTACAAGGGTTATGGATAACGCATATTTAATTTCTGGAGATGTCTAATAAACGTTAAATGGAAAGCTCATCAGATATAGAGACATAAAGCAATCTGGGATAGCAGAATATTAACAATTCAAAATTCAAAATTCAAAATTCAAAATTAAAGACATTTCAGACGGGGATTTAACACCAACTGTAGCTTGCTTCCCGTAGGGTAACTGATGCTACATATAGATGTAGGGGTCTTAAACCCTTGAATTTACGGTAACTATTGACTCTCGACCGATGGCTATTAATTTATGAATCAAGACTTAACACAGCAGTGGTTGACAGAAATCCAGACAATCAAAGAGCAGATGGCATTCCTGCAACATGAGCGCGATGCTGCTTGGGAAAGTGCCCAAAAATGGCGTCAGCTTTATAATACAGAAGCAGAACAACGGCGCACAGATGCCCAACTCTCCCAACAAGCGATCGCATCTCTCAAGGCAGATTTGCACAAACTCCAAGGTCTTGAAACAGGGACGCTGGAAGCTGGGACAACAGTCAAAGCTATCCAACAAGAAATAGACCAGCTAAAATCTGTCGAGGACTTGCAAGCTAAACTCATCGCTGTGATCAAAGAACGCGATCGCCTTTTGCAAGCTTTGAAAACTGAGCAAGATAACCACGCCCAAAGCCGCAATAGCCTAACTACTGCCTTGGGCGATGCCATTGATAGCTTGACACGCGAACGAGCAGTGGCGGCGGAGCAGGGGAAGAGGGAGTAAGAATTTTAGATTTTAGATTTTGGATTTTAGATTGAAATTTAATCCAAAATCTAAAATCCAAAATTGAATTGCTCAATGTCCTAAAATCCCATTGCCTTGGCTACTGCACCCAATTCTGCTGCAATACCCTGTTGAAATTGACTGTGATTGTGTTTAATGGCCGTATCCGGGTCTTTTAGACCATTGCCTGTGAGGACACAAACTACTGTCGCCCCCGTGGGAATTTGGTCTTTCACCTGCAACAATCCAGCGACAGAAGCAGCGCTAGCAGGTTCGCAGAAGATACCTTCTGATGCTGCCAAAAGTCGATAAGCGTCGAGAATTTCGGCATCGGTAACGGCGTGGAAATTTCCCTGACTGGCGGTTTGGGCTGCGATCGCTAACTCCCAACTAGCAGGGTTGCCAATGCGAATTGCTGTTGCTAGAGTTTCGGGATGCGCGACGGGTTTACCATGTACTAACGGGGCTGCACCTGCGGCTTGGAATCCCATCATTCGGGGTAAGCGATCGCACTTTCTGGCTTGATGATATTGACAAAATCCCATCCAGTATGCTGTGATATTTCCCGCATTGCCTACGGGGATACATAACCAGTCTGGGGCATCACCCAGGGCATCGACAATTTCAAAGGCTGCTGTTTTCTGTCCTTCTAGGCGGTAGGGATTGACTGAATTCACCAAAGTGATTGGATAGCTTTCGGCCATCTCGCGGACAATTTCTAGGGCTTGGTCAAAATTACCTTTAATTGCCAATACTTCTGCCCCATATAGCAATGCTTGTGCCAACTTGCCTAGCGCCACATAACCGTCGGGAATCAGTACAAAGGCATTCATCCCCCCACGTCTGGCATAAGCGGCGGCGGCGGCTGAGGTGTTGCCCGTGCTGGCACAAATTACTGCTTTTGCCCCTGCTTCCTTGGCCTTGGAAATTGCCATAGTCATTCCCCGGTCTTTGAAACTGCCGGTGGGATTGAGACCGTCGTATTTGACAAAAACCCGTACTTGTCTGCCAATGCGTTCTGCGATCGCTGGCGCCGGGATGAGAGGCGTGTTACCCTCCAACAGAGTCACAATCGGTGTGTTTTCGCTCACAGGCAAGTATTCGCGATAGGCTTCTATCAGTCCAGGCCAGGGTTGGCGATAAGATGTAGCAACAGACAGGCTCAAAGTCACGGGATTTAAAATTTATTAATGTAAGGATTGGATATTTAGAGAGGGCAAGATCGGGAAGTGCAAAATGGGTAAGAGGAAGAAAGTGAATTTTTCTTTGCCAGTTCCCAGTTATGAGTCCCTTAATTCAATTAAGAATATTATTTTTTGTGGTGCAGGCGTTAAATTTGGTATTTTTATTTTTTATTTAGAATGTCAGTTTATCATAACTGCCATAGCAACCTTCAGTTCAACAAATTTAGCAAAAATACCAGGCGATTAGAAAGATACTGTTGGCGAATTAATAGGGGGTCTAACCCATCATTCCTGATTACTCTGATTTAAGTCCGTTTCAACGGACTTGAGCTATTAGCCCGAAATTTATTTCAGGGCGGGAAAGCAACGCCAAACAATGTTTTAGGGGTGAGGGGTCAAACCCACCGTGAATTGACCAACAGTCTCATAGAATTCGCCAGGGCAAGGTGTGTTTTTACAAATCAGACTTACGCAAGAACTCTCTGAAACGAATGGCACTAAGTTAAGATACAGCCCTTGCGCTGACTGGTTCCTAGCCTGGAGGCTAGGAACCCATTCTGGGAGGCTCCGCCTCCTCTTTCTTGACCAGAGGCGGAGCCTCTCGGAATACATTCCCAGCCTCCAGGCTGGGAACGAGGCTACACAGGCTTTTGGGCTTTTCTTAGTGCCTTCCTCTCTGAAACTCTTATTTTTCTGCGGAAATATACATAGATGTCTCTGTTCAAGTTTTTAGAGGTTGTCTAGTTCCGACTCTATAGACTGGAAACGATGTTTTAAAGGAGTTTTAGCTGAAGTTGAGACACGTCAGCAAGTACGTTTTTTCATAATTTGGCGGAATTCTTGATGTAGTCTACAAATAATTTCTTGCGTAAATTCCCTAAAAACGGTCATAATAATTAGTACACCCATAATTGACAGGCCACCAAATTAAATAGTTCTAAGTAACTTCGAGTGGACGGAAGCTTCGCACGCTTTAATCGATGTTTTATTTGGAACCCAGCCATTCTAATCACCGTCTCTTATGATTGAACCGAAAATCCATTAGAGTAATTGATTGAAATTATACAATTATTTAATAAAGCTTAAAAGAGCATTATTATAATATTTCTAATGGTGTGAGTTAAATTGTGGATTTAATTAACGATGCCTACTTATAGTGTTTCCGATTGCGAGTCCCAAACTAGTTGGGTCAGTAAGTTAACTAAGTCTTACTACCAAGACGATCAGCAAGCTAAATTGCTGCATTTACAAGCAGAGGTAGATTCCCTGTTGCAGCAGTTAGAAAACCTAAAACACCAACGTCTAGCCGAAACTAACCAAAAAGAATAAGTCTATTTTGTAGAGCGATCGCCTTGTCCATCTCTAGTCTAAATTTGAATGGAGGGCGTGCTATTCAAAGCGCTGATTTTTCTGTGACCAGCGCTTTAAACTGTAGTTATGAGCATTTTCTACCAGTAAAGCTAGAGATTGCACGCCCGAAAGCTTGGCGATCGCAGAGAGTCTTTGTAAGTCATTTCCTGTAAAATCAGTGTAAATAACTTCATTGCTATCAGACAAAATTATAGTTCGGTCACGGCGTTGCTCTGTCTTTTCCCCCGGAATTCCAGGTTTAGACTGATTCAGAGATGCTATTGCTTCTGGTGATATAGTCAGTATTATTTCTGGTTGAGCGTTATTTGTTAAATCAATTACTTGAACCGGCCAATCACCCAACTTTTCCTGCATCTCCTCAAAGGTAGGAATAGCACCAGCCATAATTTCGCCAGATTTCTGCAAAGATTGCCACACACTCGATAATATTACCTTTACCCCTTGGGGATTTTGTTGATACAGTTCTCGTAGAGTAATGGGAGATGGTTGCACCCATTCCAGTGCTGCATTGGTCAGGGCTAAAGGTTTGGGTTGAAGAACATCATTTTTATTCTCTGGGATTTTTGGGCCAGCAGCTAATAGGCGCAAAACTTTACCCCGTAGTTGCACCGCCTTGATAGCGGCTATACTAATTTTTTGTTCTCCATTAGGCAACCAGACCACAATCTGGATTTCAGGGTCAGAAGTGATTCCCAAAATTTTCCAAAAAAATTTGGCAGTGTCAGTTTTGGGTGGGTTCAAATTCTCAAAAGGGGAATTTAGCCAGCGTTTACCGTCATTAAATGCACTCACCTCCACCTGATACCAAACTTGGTTATCTGTGAGTTTCAGGTCGGCGGTAGAATTTGCTTGCAGCCACTCACTGCTAGTAACTTGAGTGATTGGCTGCACCGTACCAACAATCTGACTAGATATTTGCGACTTTGTAATCTCACCATTGAGTCTTGCTAACAGACTTTGAATATAATCAAGATTTTCTTTGGTAATTTTTGGTTGCGCCTTTAACCAAGAATTAGCATGTCCTTCTCCCTGTTGAACCGCTAAAATCAAAGCAAACCAAGCTTGCACCTCTCGTCTATTTGGGTTCACCCGCAACGCCGCCACTGTCCGATTCCACAATCGTTTTTTATCAGCTTTAAGTAGAGTCGCAATTTCTTGGGAATTATGTGGCGACACTTCAAACACCTGTAAAGCTTTTCCCCAGCGACCATCAATCAAATCTGCCAACACCTGTTGACTAGGACTAGCCCAAATTTTCTGGGCTTGGGTTTGAGTCAATTGGGAATGCAAGCGAATCAAATCCATTTGGGCTTGCGCCGCCTCTGGCAAAACTCCTTTGCGCTGTTTCTTGATAAATTTTAACCATTCAAAAGCTGGTGTCCACAGTCCATTACGGGCAATTGACAGGGCATTTTGGTATCCATAATCCTTGAGGGCTGGTGATTTGAGGGTAATTTCCTCTAATTGAATTGGTTTAAGGAATAATTTCAGAGACTTGACTTGGTAAACCTGTAAGTGCGGTTCTAAACCTACTGTTTCATCAACAACTAATTCTTTGGTACTATCACCAGTTACCTGCTGCCATTTGGGCAATTGTCCATTCGGACTAGTCCAAGACAACATTTGTAGTAAATTCCTGCGTTCTGGATTGTAGTATACGACTTGACCGTAAGCGATCGCACCAGTTTCTTGATGGCGTTGACCCCGCAAATTAAACCAAACTCCTGGTGATGGTGTCCCACCTTCAAAGCGTTGCACTTGAGTTAAAGGTAAGGGAATGCTGATATCTTGGGATTCTGATGTCTCATCAAGCCAGGGGGAAGTTACAGAAGATTCCTCTGGGCCAGTTATAGGTAATTGAGTCGCTAAATAGTAGTAATTTTCTGACTCAGATTTAAACTCTAACTCGACTGATAGCTCGTAAACCCTGAGTTCCACAAGTTCTTTACAATCAGATTGACAATTAGCACGCTGTTGAAAAACTGGCAGTAAAAATGAGGTTTCCGTATTTTGATTTAAAGGCAGAGGTTCCCCAAATATTTGGTTTTTTTTACTCAAATCGAGTTGAATTTGTTTGAGAGTTTGGGGACGTTCGTGCTTCCCAAGGGGGATTTGTGCCCATGCAGGTAAAATTTTATTCAGCCAGCTTACCCGATCTGGATTGAATATGAAGAGAACGCTAATCCAGGCAAAAGCCATTATTAGACTAGCACTAATGAACAGAATTGCGTAGGCGCAGCCCGTCGTAGACATCGCTAACATTGACGACAACCAACTTCCCCGTTTTAGCTTTTTCTGGGGATTTTTAGCGACACGTTTCATTGCACCAGCACGAGTTTTATTTAGTTTCGAGGCTTTTGGCGTCAGCTTGCGTGAGCGATTTGCCATAGATTGGGTATTGGGGATTAGGGATTGGGGATTGGGGATTAGGGATTGAGAAAACTCTTTCCTAGTCCTCAGTACCCAATCCCAAGTACCCAGTCCCCAGTCCCCAGTCCCTAGTCCCCAATCCCCAATACCCTGTTATACTCGTCCTTGCAGAAGTTGCCTAGAAGCATTAAGTCTAATTTGGGACAAAATCCGTAAATGTCCCCATGTGAACACTAGATGATCGCGAATACACTCTTCACTTAAGTATGTAAGCAGAGTGTAAAAAATTGAAAGGTAGATTTATTAGCCGCAATCATTGCAAAACATGGATGCTTGCATGGTTACTTATTGCAGGAGTAAATGGAGTTGCACAAAAAGTACTAGCACAAGAGTACATAAATACAGAAACTACTCAGGAGTCAGGAGTTAAGAGTGATAATATTATTCCCTCGTCTCCCTCCCTCTCTCCAGATGAACCGATGGCGCAAGTTACATCGGTATCTCAACTCAAAGACGTACAACCCAACGATTGGGCATTCCAAGCACTACAGTCTTTGGTAGAACGCTATGGTTGTATCGCAGGCTATCCAGATAGCAGCTATCGCGGTAATCGCGCCTTAACTCGCTATGAATTTGCTGCGGGTGTGAATGCTTGTTTAGATAGAGTCAACGAATTAATCACTACAGCCACCAACGATTTAGTGACTCGCGAAGATTTAGCAACATTACAAAAATTGCAGTCAGAATTTGCCCCTGAATTAGCAACTTTGCGGGGTCGTGTCGATAGTTTAGAAGCCAAAACCACCGAAATTGCAGCCAACCAATTCTCAACAACAACCAAACTCAGTGGACTACTGATAGTTGGCATTCAGGGACGGACTAGCAATCGTGGTGATGTTAATCCTAGAGATGGACAAAAAGATACAAATGATGCAGGGACAAACACTAATGTTATATCTCTGGCGCAGCTATATTTAACTAGTCAAATCACTCCCACTAGTTACTTGTTTACAGGTCTTATAGATGGTCAGGGAAAAACCTCACCTAGATTTACCAATAGTGTTTCCCGGAATGATGTTTTACTTGGCTACGAATTTCCTACAAGTAACTTAATTGTAAGCGACCTCAATTTTCATTGGCTGGTGACAAATACATTAGCAGTAATGGTGGGAACAGACGGTGTAAGTATGCCAGCTGCTTTCCGAGGCCCCAACCGTGTAGAAAGTGCTGCAACAGGGCCGTTGTCTTATTTTGCCCAAAGAAACCCAATTTTAAATATGGGATACGGTCATGGCGGTATAGCTATTGATTGGCAATTTGCTAAACGCGCTAGTTTGCAGGCAATTTACACTAGTTATCAACCAGGAAATCCCGCTAAAGGCAGCGGTTTATTTGATGGAACCACCACTACAGGTGTGCAATTGCTACTGACACCAACTAATACTCTAGATTTAAGTTTGTACTACGTTAACAATTACTCTTCAAATGGTTGTTTGCTAACCTTTGTTGGCGATGAATGCTTAACTGCGGTTAATACCACGACTGGAAAATCAGCACCTCTGCAAACCAACGCCGTGGGTGCGACTCTAACTTGGCAAATTTCTCCCCGCATTAGCGCAGGTGCATGGGGTGGTTATACTAAATCTTATATTCCTGGGCAATCGGGAAATGTAGAGACAACAAATTATATGGTGTTTTTGAATTTCCCTGATTTATTTGCTAAAGGAAATTTGGGAGGAATTTATGTCGGTCAACCTCCTAAAATCACCAGTAGCGACTTACCTGTAGGGAATAATGTTCCTGATTTTATCAATACAGGTTTAGGACGTGCAGGTGGACAACCAGGAACAACTACTCAAATTGAAGCATTTTATCGTTTCCAATTATCAGATAATATCAGCATTACACCAGGAATAATTCATCTTATCCAGCCTGGCAACACACCAGATAGTGATTCAGTTACTATTGGCATTTTGCGGAGTACTTTCAGTTTTTAATTCTGCTTGCAGATACATCTTATAGAACTTAAGTCTTGACAGAGGCTTATACCTAATTGCTTACAAAAAACAATGAAAATCTATTTTGTAATGCCTCATACCCAATTTTAAATAGATATAAAAAAGGTTTGGCTCACCACCAAACCTTTGTATAAATCCAGTGCATAACAACATCCCAAGTCAATTTACCCATTATTCTATTCATAGGGCATCTTCCTATAGGATGTGTGCAAATATCTTGAAACCTGATAATGGATTGCTTAGTATAACTGAATACCTAGAAGATAAAATTAATCTGCCATAATTCAGGGCATATTAATATAGATGTTAAAGATAGTCATACAACTACTTGATTGTAATTTAATCCCAAAATGCTAATCAGCAACAAAAAAGACGGGGGTTAGCCCGTCCTCTGTATAATAAGTAAAAACATCTTGGTAATTTCTGCAATATATCAAAATACTTTAATTACAATCTGCCAAATTGCCAAATGCTTACCAATAAAACAAGAATATAAATTAATACAGTTCAGATAAGCTTCTCTTCCTTCTCTGACGAGAGGCTACGCGAATGTGTCCTAAGCTGTTAAGTATACAACTTGCATTATCAGGGCGGGCAAGATGCCATTGCTGTCAAATGAACGCGAAAAGCTGTTCGCTTGAATAAACTTTGGCAAATATCACTAGCCCATATTGAACAAGTTACGACAGCCGAACCCCAAAGTAATTGGCGAGAATTGCGTGCCCCTGGTAGCTTTATTCCTGGAGTGATTAAGGCTGGAACTTATTACACTAACCGTGGTAAAGAGTTTTGGTATGTAAATCGAGAGACAAATTATTTAACGATTCAATTGCGAGATGAATCCTACAAACGGATTATCTTAACTATCGATGACAATGAGTCTTGGCAACAAAGACTTTCTCAGATAATTACTGCATAGTTAGCAAAATGAAAAGCGTCTTTGCCGCGAGTCAGGGAGGCGGCAGCCCACTGATGGAGAATTCCCAGTCTCAGACTGGGAATGGGGTAATCTTTCAAAGAGTTGTATCGTCAGTTTTCTACTGATTTGGGGTTCTCTGTATTAACCACCGGCGACAGCTGGGACAATACTTACTTCATCGCCATCTTTAAGAGTTGTGTTAATCCCATCTAGATGACGGATATCTTCGCTATCGACGTAAAAATTTACAAACCGACGTAGTTTTCCTTGTTCATCGCACAACCGAGATTTAATACCAGGAAAGCTTTTTTCTAAGGAATCTAACAATTCAGCAATAGTGCTGCCGGTGGATTCTAGAGTAGCTTGATTATTAGTAAAACTCTGAAGAGTTGTAGGAACTAAAACTTTTACAGCCATAGAAGTACAAAGTGAAAGGGTGAGGAGTGAAGAGTGAAGAGTTAGGAGTCATCTGTAAGGGGTGAGATGTGAGGAGTAAAGAGTTATGAATAAAAAAACTCCTAACTCCTAACTCCTAACTCCTATTTAAACGAGGACTTGTTGCCATTCCAAGCGATCTAGAGTACGCGATCGCTCTAGGGCACGTTCAAAACTATCTATCTTAGCATCAATAGTCAAAGGTTCGCCAATGTAGCCTTGTAATGCTTCCTGCGTTTTCAGACCATTGCCGGTGATGTAAAGCACGGTAGTTTCATCTGGATCAATTTTGCCAGCTTCGACCAGTTTTTTCAGCACGGCGACGGTTGTACCACCAGCCGTTTCTGTGAAGATGCCTTCGGTTTCTGCCAGCAGTTTGATGCCATCAATAATTTCTGCATCATTGACTGATTCAATATTACCGCCAGTTTTCTGGGCTAACTCTACAGCATAAATGCCGTCTGCTGGGTTGCCGATCGCGATGGATTTCGCAATTGTATTCGGTTTAACTGGCTTAATAAAGTCGCGTCCTTCTTTAAAGGCTTGGGCAATGGGGGAACATCCATCTGCTTGAGCGCCACTGAAACGGATATTTTTACCTTCCACTAGCCCAAGCTCTGCAAATTCATTAAAACCTTTGTAAAGCTTGGTAAATAACGAACCAGAACCAAGGGGAACAACGACGTGATCAGGTAATTCCCAACCGAGTTGTTCTGCAACTTCAAAGGCTAGTGTCTTTGAACCTTCAGAGTAATAAGGACGCAGATTAATATTGACAAAACCCCAACCGTGTGTGTTGGCAATTTCCGAACAGAGACGATTTACTTGATCGTAGTTACCCTGAACAGCCATGACAGTAGGGCTATATATCAGACTGCCTAGAATCTTACCGGCTTCCAAATCTGCGGGAATAAATACACAGCAGTCTAAACCGGCGTGAGCTGCGATCGCTGCTGTAGAGTTTGCCAAATTACCCGTGCTAGAACAAGAAACAGTGCTAAAGCCTAATTCCCGCGCACGGGTGAGAGCAACAGACACCGCCCGATCCTTAAAGCTCAGGGTGGGCATATTCACGGCATCATTTTTTATATAAAGCTTATTTAGACCCAGGCGACGGGCAAGACGGTGGGAACGAACCAAGGGAGTCATCCCCGTTCCCACATCAATAACATTATCAGTTGCGACAGGCAAAAAGGGACGATAGCGCCAAATGGAATTGGGGCCAGCTTGAATTGTTTCACGAGTGACAGTCAGACGTAGGGCGTTGTAATCATACTTAACTTCTAATGGCCCAAAACATAACTCACAAACATTGCTGGCCTTGAGTTCATATTCTGCACCACATTCCTTACACTTCAAGGCTTGAAAGTAGGCAGTGCTGGTTTGGGTTTGGGTTTGGGTTGTAATTGCCTGAGTCATAAACTAGCTTTCCCTGTTTGTCTGTCGGCTGTCGCCTGATACTAACACGAGCAAAAATACCAGTCAAACATACCCGATAAAAATAGTCGGGTATGTTTAGTGTTGAATGGAATTATTCTTGTAAAACTTTGATATCAGTAATCGCTGTAGCTAGTACTTATACTTATACGAATAATGTTAAAAAAAAGAAAACAGCCTAAAATACTCAGGATTAATACTGCTATTGAAGGAGGCAGGAGGCAGGAGGCAGAAGGAACAATTGGGAGAGGATTCAGACCCCTCCCAATTGTAAGCGCCGTATAAACGGTGGGGTCTTAAACCCTTGCTCCCTCTGGTCGCGGCAGGAGGCACCAGCGCTGTTTTCCTCCTGCCTCCTGCCCTCTGCCTCCTGCCTTCCTCGATAAATATGATTAAATTGCATTTACTTAAAATGCCATCTCATTTAAGCGATTTAGATCGCTTAGTTAACTTTCTATTTTTTAATCTAAATAACTCCACAGAGTAATACAGATTTATGACAGCCAAAACTCAAAAGCATTATTAAATATAGCTTCTATTCTTCCTAGAGTCTGCGTTCAACCATTAAAATTTCTATGTGTGTTGCCAAAATAAAGCTAATTTTTCAGCTTTGATGCACTCATTCACAGCCAGAGAAATTACTTATTTATACGGAAGATTTTTTTTGCTTTAAAAGCTACATTGCTATAAACATGGATAAGTCAGCAAAACACATTAATAAATTACACATATTTGCGATTGCCAGCCTTGATTTTCAAGGGTAAGCGTAAAACAAGTAGACAAATTATTTCTGGTTATTGCCTCAATACGGCTAGGAGTGTCAATAATTTAACTCCTTAAATAGGCATTCCCGAAAGGTTGAAGCTTTGGGGGGCTATAATCGGCAGTTCTTTAAGGAATTGCCGAACTTTATCCTGTCTCAAAATCCAAGATACAAGTTCAGCAAACAAACAAACTACTTCTATGGTAAGTCGAAATAAATCTGTCAACAAGCAGCGTAAAGTTTACCAATCTCTAGTAGCAACAGCATTATTAACTGGTAGCCTTTTCCAATTTGTTGCACCTGTATTAGCTGACGGAACTACTGGGGGTACATCTATCAGTAACACTGCCACAGCAACCTACGAAGATCCCAACAATCCAGGGACAACTATAAATTCCACCTCTAACACTGTCACTGTGACAGTAGCAGAGGTTGCGGGTATTACTGTTACAGCGTCGGGTGTTACAGATAACAATGGTGGCACTGTTGGAGTTAACGATTTACTAACCTACACCTACACCCTAACAAACGTAGGTAACGACCCCACCAAATTCCATATTCCCAACCAAGCAACAACAACTGGGCCTGGTACGGTTTCTGGTGTACTTCCTGCTGATAAAAATGGGGTAACACCAGCTAGTGGCACATTGCAATACAGTACAGATGGTGGTGCAACTTGGACAAACGTAACAGCCGGTGGTGTAGATACACCCTCAATTCCGGTTAGTGGTACTGTATTGGTGCGTGTGCCGGTAACTGTACAGACTGGCGCTCAGTCGGGTGACATAATTAAAGTTACCCTTGGTAACACGCCTGGTGATGCCCAAAACCAACTGCGGAGTCCCGATGGTGGTGACGTTTATACTGTAGATAATCCTGATAACGCAGGTGGCGGGGAAGTTCCTGGCGCACCAGTTAACGGTACACGAGAATCTAGTATTACCCAGCAAATTCAAGTAGGCAACACAGCTAAAACTGTTGCTCTAGCCACAATACTCAAAACTCGGACAGGTTATAACGCTGGTAACACTTCCGTACTCAATGATGATGTGCTGACTTATGGTTTAAGCTTGCGAGTTGAGAGTAACGACGTAACCAATCGTGGGCTAACACCCGCAGCTTTAGCTGGTACAACCATCAATGTAGACGGTAATTCAGTTACTCGCATCTTAGTTTCTGATGCACTTCCAGCATTAACAACTCTTAATGGAACCCCAACCGCTCCTTCAGGGTGGATAGTGGTCTATGCTGGTGAAGATCCTGCAACTACAACTGCCGATCAGGCTTTGTGGAAAACTAATAGTGCGAATGTCACAGGTGGTGTAGTTAAACGGGTTGGTTTTATTAACGATCCTAACTCTATCTCTTCAGTTGCCACTGGGACAACCGTTACAGGTTTTACAGTCCAAGTAAAGACCACTGGAATCACAGGAACGACAGCGACAAATGTTAACAACATCGCTCAAGTGTTCGGTAAAACTGCTGGAGATCCAAATAGCCCTCTACTCTTTGACGATTCAGGTGACCAAAATCCAGATAACATCAACCCCACTAATGGAGCCTTTCCTACTACAGTAGACTCTGGCTATTATCCCGGTACAGTTCCCGCCAATCAAACTGACACAGGTAATAACAACCAAGGTACTAATTCTGTTATAGGAAATGTTAACGTCTACACCGTTTCAGTCGCCCAAGCAAACTCAGTTTTAAACGGGCCGAATAATGCACCGGATGCTGTTGGCCCAACAGATAATAACGACGACTTCACAAACAAATCCTCTTTTGTTCCTCCTAACACATTACCTGGTAGTACGCTTGACCCACAATCAGTTGGTTTCACTAACACAATTAAGAACAGTGGGACTAACTCTAACGACATTACAATAGTACCAACAGTACCAGCTACAGCTACAGATTTACCCAATGGTACAAAGGTGACTGTTAGCTATAACAGTCAATCTGCTGTCTATACTTACAGCATCACCAATAACGTTGGCACTTTCACCCTCGCAGCCAATAACACACCAATTAAAATCTCTGGTGTTGCTGCTGGAAGCAGTGTAAATTATGGCGTAGAAGTTGACCTACCAGCTGGTACGAAACTATCGACTGATATCAATAAGGGCTTCCCAGTACCCATTACTGCCTTTATTGACACTAATAATAATGGTGTAGTTGATACTGGTGAGGTTAACAACATCTCCATCGATCGCGTTTACACTGGCTTCCTGAAACTGCTGAAAGTGTCGCGAGTCTTACAAGGAACTGGGCCTGTAGTCCAGGGGAATGATGGCACATTCAGTATCGATCCGAAAAAGCCTGCACCAGGAAACATTATTGAGTACCAAATTCAGTACAGCAATATTTCCGATCCTCAAGCTGGAACCGGTAACGTGATTTTGAATGCTAACAAAGTTGTGATTACTGAAGATGGTACGCAAACCCCCAACAACTGGGCGCTAGACAACGACAATAACACTCAAATTGATACTAGCAACATTGTTGGTTCAGCTAAAGATTCTGGAGCTTCAACTATCCAATTCTTTAATGGTAATCCAGCAACTAACTCTGGCATTGACCAAACTGGAACTACAGCAAGCACTGATGTTGCTAAGTACGTAAATACCGTAACTGGGACGATCGCACCGGGCGTTCAAAGAACATTTACCTTCCAACGCAAGGTGAATTAATTCCTTGGGATTGGGGATTGGGGGTTGTGACGTTCGCAGATTCTAAGAGAGCGATCGCCGCAAACCAGTTAACCTTATCCCCAACTCTAAACAGGAAGCAAATAGGGGAGTGACCCTTTCTTCGCAAAAGCAGGGAAAGATAAGTCAACAATCAAGATTCTGGAAATTTTTTGAGGTTATTTATTATGAAGCGTGTTTCTCTTGCAGGTTTAGGAGCCTTCGCTCTCATTGCTACAGTCCCATTTTTCGGTCAAATTCCGGGAATCGCAAATGTATGGCATTCTACAAGTGCTATTGCTCAGAATATCAAAACTCAAGGGCAAATTCAATTGCGTTTAGAAGCAGAAAAGCAAGTAGTAGCACAGGATCAGCAGGGTAAGCAAAGTCAGAAATGGGAACCTTTAAAAGGTCAAGTTGTGGTGCAACCTGGAGATGTGTTGCGATATACCTTGAGTGGCGAAAATAAGAGCGATCGCCCAGTGAAGAATCTGACGTTTAATCAACCTATTCCGAAAGAAATGGTCTACGTGCTGAATTCTACCAATGTCGCCAACAATGCCAAAGTTCTTTACAGCATTGATGGCGGGCGTAGCTTTGTTGAAAATCCCACTGTGAAAGTTACTCTTCCTAACGGCAAAGTGGAAACAAAACCAGCACCAGCCAGTGCTTACACCCATATCCGTTTGCAGATTCCCTCTCTTGCAGCGAAGACAACAGTCAAAGTGACTTATCAAACCCAAGTGCGCTGATTGGAACGCGGGGATACGCCCATTAGTGTCAACTTAACGTGAAACCGCTTGTCCGCCGGGAATTGAAATTCCCGTCTCATAGCGAAAGTCATCTGAAGATGACTAAATATCGCCAAAAATCTCCAGTCTACTTCAGTAGACTTTAGCTAAAAGCCAAAGAAATTTATTTCCGGGCGGGCATGGAAGCCAACAGATAAGCTATTTCCAGCTTAAGTTGACACCAATGGGATAGGCCGTCTTTGTGACTGTATTTCGAGATGGAACCTGGAAACAAGATTTTTAAAGGGTTTTGGCTTAACTGGATTTTCACAAATAAATAAGTGCTTTTATTAACAACAAGCTTGACATTTCATAGGAGATGTGTTCAGTGAGCCGTCCTCAAAACCAAAAGCAAATTACTTCTAGCAGTGGCTGGTGGCGACGGTTAACAGCTACTGTTCTTCTGGGAAGTTTTCTGCATACTACTATATCTATACCGGCGATCGCGCAACAGACTAACAATCAAGTTGCGTCTTCGCCATTAATAAATCAAGCTACTTACACTTATACAGATTCAGCTAATAATAATCAATATCAAGGAAGTTCTAGTCAGATCAATGCTAGTCCCACCCCATTAGTTGATCCTTCAGGACGGATTTTAGGTTGTGCTGGCACAATTTTACCTGACTATACAGGTTTTTCAGTTGGGGTATATGAACCTAACTCTAGCGACCCAACGGGGACAGAATTAGGCGGCTTGGTTGCTTTGACTCGAACAGAGTTACCAGATATTCCTAATAACAATGTTCCTGGTGGTAGATCGCCAAATACCGAGAATAGTAACCCTTACTTCGTTACGAATAACCCTGCGGGTGTCTACAATTTCCTACTCGATCCCAATAAGGGTCAAACCGATCCAGGTAAAACCTACATTTTTGTAGTTAATCCGCCACCAAATTCTATCTACACACAGCGGCGGATCAAGATTGAAATCCTTGGTAGCACTGGCACACAAGGTAATAATGTTGTGCGATATGTCGCTAGTTCTCTGGATGGTCAACCAATCAGTATCACAGGCGAAACCAGAGTAGAACAAACAATTGTTTTAGTTCCCAATGCAGAAGTTGTGGGACTGGATTTATTAGCCTTTGAATTTACTACAAATTTGTGTCAAGCCAATCAGCTACAGATTATCAAAACAGGCGATCGCGCTGCTGCTGAACCTGGAGATACGGTAATCTACCGCCTGTCAGTAAAAAATCTCGTTGATGCTGGTTTGAATAATATATTTGTCACCGACAACCTACCTTTAGGATTCGATTTTTTGCCGAAATCTGTGCGGGGAGAGGTGGATGGTCAACTCGTCACTATCACTTCAGAACGCAATGGTAATACAGTGACATTCCGCACAGATGTAACCATTCCTACACAGAAAGTCTTGAATATTGTCTACGCTGCTCAACTAACACCTGATGCGGTGCGGGGAACAGGTCGCAACAGTGCGATCGTTAATGCCCAACGAGCCGATAACCGTTTTAGCACCAAGGATGGCCCTGCAACACACCAGTTGAAAATTAGTTCAGGAATCGTTTCTGACTGTGGCACGATTATCGGCCGGGTGTTTGTTGATAAAAACTTTGACGGTGAACAACAAGCTGATGAGCCGGGGATACCAAATGCAGTGATTTTTCTGGAGGACGGAAACCGCATCACTACAGATCCTAATGGTTTATTCTCCTTAGCTAATGTCTTACCTGGATACCACACAGGTGTACTAGACCTCAGCAGTATACCTGGTTATACCCTAGCTCCCAACAAAAAATTCCGCGAACGAAATAGCCAATCTCGCTTGGTGCGTTTAGAGTCTGGTGGCTTGGTACGTATGAACTTCGCTGTCACCCCCACATTTCAGGAGCCAGTCAAGAAATGAAACCCAGACTGCACTGTGCAACTATATTTAAGCTGAAATTGATGGGGGCAATGCCAGTAGCTCTCTGCCTGGTTTTGTATCCTGCTATCGTCAAAGCTGAAATCACTAGTGAAAATCTCCTTTTCCCTGATTCACCTTCGCAAACAGAAAAGGGTGTTGAAGAAAAGACAAGGGAGCAGGGAGCTCTTAGCTGGGGAAAGGCTTTGAATTCTCTTCCTTCTCTACAAGGGAAGAGCGCTAGGGGATTAGGTTCCGCTTTGGTTTTTCCAAATAACGTGAAAAGTTCTAAGCAGCAGTTTCCATCTGATGAATTTTCTTTCACTTCTTCAGCACCGACTACTGATAATGCAATTCCAGATTTCCAGGCAAGTGAAACGGAAATACAACTGCTTCAACCAGCAAACTCTGTTGATTTACCCACAGGCTTAAGCAAAGTAGCCGGAATTGAGGAAAAGACGGAAGTACAAACATTTCAACCAGCAAACTCTGTTGATTTACCCACAGGCTTAAACAAAGTAGTTGAAATCAAGAACAAAAATGATGGAGGTAAAGAAACCGAGACACAGTTGCAAGCTTCCCCAAGGGCAATACAACCATTTCAACCAGCAACTTCGGTAGGTTTGCTTAGAGGCTTACGCAAAATAGCAGGAGTAGAGAACGGACAAGGGGTGAAGGAAAATCTTCCTGTGTCTCCCACTCTCCCCATATCTACAGCCATCAAAATCCTGACTCCAACGGCTGACAGTGTTGTAGATGTCCAAGCTAGCACAGTGATTGTACAGTTTCCTGCTGGTAGTCAGGTGGAATTGCGGGTGAATGGTGCGTTGGTAGACCCTTCTTTAGTAGGACGAACGGAAAATGATGCCACCACCAACTTAGTAACGCAGACATGGTATGGTGTCTCGTTAAAAGAGGGGGCAAACACCATCTCTGCAAAAATTATTGGAGGAACAGAACCCCCTGTAACATTGCAAGTCGCAGTGCGGGGAGCGCCACAGCGACTAACTTTAGAAACAGTTGAGTCTCGTATCCCAGCAGATGGACGCTCGACAGCGACAATTCGGGGTCAACTGCTCGATGCAGGTGGCAATCGCTCTAATCGTAATGCTGTAATCACCCTCATACCCACTGCTGGGGAGTTTGTCGGGAAAGACTTCAAGCCCGATGAACCCGGATTTCAAGTGGAGGCGAAAGGCGGACAATTTACAGCGACATTGCGATCGCAGCTAAAAGCCCAAACTGTCAGTATTCGCGCCATAGCTAATAACTTAGAAGCTTTTACTCAACTGCAATTTGAAACGGCATTGCGTCCGAGTTTAGTTACTGGAGTCATAGATTTACGTTTGGGGGCTAGAGGTACAAATTATTACGGCAGTTTCAGTGATTTTCTCCCTCCTGACAACAACAACGGCACGCAATTAGATTTCCATTCCGCAGTATTTGCCACTGGTGCGATCGGGGAATGGTTGTTTACGGGTGCATACAACAGTTCTCGTAGCCTCAACGAAGATTGTGACTGTAATAACCGCCTGTTTAGAACTTACCAATCCAACGAGCAAAACTATCCTGTTTATGGCGATAGCTCGAAAGTTGATGTCATCACTCCTTCCATTGACAGTGTATTTCTGCGTTTCGAGCGTTCATCTCGTATCCCCGGAGTTTCCCCTGATTATGCTATGTGGGGTGACTACAACACAGAAGAATTTGCGCGGGGATCTCAGCAATTTACTGCGATTACCCGTCAACTCCACGGTTTTAAAGCTAACTACAACTTAGGAAATCTCCAAATTACAGGTTTCTATGGCGACCACTTAGAGGGGTTTCAACGGGATACCATTGCTCCCGATGGTACTAGTGGTTATTACTTCCTCTCTCGCAGACTACTACAAGCAGGTAGTGAAAATGTCTTTATCGAGTTAGAAGAACTCAATCGTCCTGGAACTGTATTAGAACGTAAACAGCTTAACCGAGGCCCAGACTACGAAATCGACTACGATCGCGGTACATTATTATTCCGCGAACCGATTCTTCGTACCGATGTCGATCAAACTGGACAAGTATTGGTACGTCGGATTGTTGTTACCTACCAATATGACGATCAAAACTCTGATGGCAATATCTATGCTGGTCGTTTGCAATATAACCTTTCCCGCAAGCTTAACTCCGAAAGCTGGATAGGAGCAACTTACGTCCAAGAAAATCACGGAGTACGCGACTTTCAACTCTACGGTGCAGATGCGCTGATTTCTTTAGGTAATCAGAGTAAGTTAATTGCAGAATACGCCCATTCCACTAATGATTCTGATGTTGTGGGAAGAGTCAGAGGTGACGCTTACCGGTTGGAAGCTGAGGGACAAATTGCTCACGGAATTCAAGGCCGTGCCTATTATCGCTTTGCTGATACAGGCTTTGCTAATAATGCCACTGTCAGCTTTGTCCCAGGACAAACTCGTTATGGAGCGCAGCTTACAGCGAAAGTGAACTCAACTACCAACCTCACAGCGCAATACGACCACGAAGATAATTTTGGGATTGCTCCCCAACCCCTAGATACCTTTGAAGAACTGTTTGCACCCAGTTCTGATGCGATACCTGGGAGCAGGGTTGATAATTCGCTGACGACAATTTCTGCTGGAATTCAACAACGTTTAGGTAGTGCCACTATTGATCTGGATTGGATTCATCGTTATCGGGAAGACCGCATCCCCGACAGTAGTTTGAGTAGTAATTCCGATCAATTGCGATCGCGTTTTTCCATTCCTCTAGCTAAAAACCTGACTTTCCAAGCCCAAAATGAACTGAGTTTATCTTCCCAAAAAGATCCTATTTACCCAGACCGCACCATCTTAGGCTTGAATTGGGCAGTAATTCCTGGTGTCAGTGTCAGTTTAGCCCAACAGTTTTATAGTAGTGGTCAATATTCGGGTAATTCCATCACTAGCTTGAGTGTCAACGGTGAACACAAACTCGGATCGGATACTACCTTGACCGGTCGTTATTCAATTTTGGGTGGTGCTAACGAAATGACTACCCAAGGGGCAATTGGTCTAAATAATCGTTGGACTATTGCTCATGGATTGCGGCTGAATGTTGCTTACGAACACGTATTTGGCAACTTCTTCGGACAGACTGCGGCGGGTCAACAATATGCCCAACCCTTCGCTTTTGGTCAATCTGCATCTGCGATCGGATTTGATGGTGGCGATAGCTACAGCATTGGGCTGGAATACAGTGATAATCCGCAGTTTCAAGCCAGCGCCCGTTATGAACATCGTTCTTCTTCTGGTGGAAGTAATACAGTAATTACCGCAGGTGTTGCGGGTAAAATTTCTCCGGCTCTCACAGCCTTGGTGCGTTATCAACAAGCTGGTTCTTCCAATCAAAAGCTTTTAGGATTGGGGGATACAGCTACCTTGAAGTTGGGTCTAGCCTACCGCGACCCCAATAACGATAAATTTAATGCTTTATTGCGTTATGAATATCGCCAAAATCCTTCAACCATCCCTGACACCATCCTCTTAGGAAGTGGTACAGGTTCCCAAGACCATACCTTTGCTTTAGAAGCGATTTACGCTCCTAACTGGCAATGGGAATTCTACGGTAAGTATGCTTTGCGTAACAGCACCTCTTATTTAGCTAACGATTTAGCTGGTACTAGTACAGTAAATCTAGCCCAATTACGAGCTACCTATCGTTTGGGCTATAGCTGGGATTTGGTGGGTGAAGCTCGTGTAATTAGTCAGTCTAGCTATAGCGAAACAGGCTTTGTTGTAGAAACAGGCTACTACCTCACGCCTAACCTGCGCGTCTCTGCTGGATATGTATTTGGTAAAGTTGATGACCGAGATTTCTCAGGCACACGTTCTGCGGGAGGTGCGTATTTAGGCTTTACGGTTAAACTCAACGAATTGTTTGACGGTTTTGGACAGCAAAAGATTCCGCCACCCCAGCCACAGGAATCAGCGATGAAAACTTTGGTGAATAAACTCAAGGCTGCAACCAGGGGGATGCAAAAGAGTGAAATATAAAACGGTTATTTGTAGAGACGTAGCAGTGCTACGTCTCTACATTGGGTTGTAAACAAGGGATGGGGAATTTTCACGATGATCAAACCAAGATTTCAGGGCAAATACCGCGTAGAGTCCACCCGTTTACCAAATCGAAATTATGCTGCTAATGCTTGGTATTTCATCACCATTTGTACTAAAGATTGCTTCGATTATTTTGGTCAGGTCGTGTCAGGTCAGGTAAAACTTTCGGAAATAGGAGAAATTGCTCAAAAATATTGGGTACAAATTCCCAATCATTTTGAAGATATCAAAATTGATACATACGTAATTATGCCCAATCATGTCCACGGAATTGTAGTTATTGATAAACCCCTATCCCAAAATGTAGAGACGTTGCAGTATGTAGAGACGTTGCAGTGCAACGTCTCTACACAACGCGACAGAATTCAACAGAAAACTTTATGCGACGTTACCCAGCGTCAATTCATGTCTGAAATATCCCCAAAATCAGGTTCATTAAGTGCGATCGCACGATCGTATAAATCTGCCGTTACCCGTTGGTATCGGGAAAATGGTTATGAAAATTTTGCTTGGCAGCCTCGATTTTATGACCACATCATTCGTGCCGATGCTTCTTTAGACCGAATTCGAGAATACATCATTAATAATTCCATTAAATGGGACAAAGACAAAAATAACCCTACAAATTTATGGATGTGATGTTTATACCCACAATGTAGAGACGTTGCAATGCAACGTCTCTACAAATCGTCAATTTATAACCAAGATTTATTAAATTTAAAATCAAATCTTTTTTTCACTATTTAGAAGCGATCGCCACAGAAAATATAAATACAGATGGTAGATTATCTAAGATTTTGGGCAATCTAAAGACTGGAGATTTATTTGAGGTAAATCAGACATCATTGATGATTAAAGTTAGGGAAATGAGCATCTTTTAAAGGTTATTTTCTGAAAAGAAGTGAGGTTTAAAACCGTACTTTGTCCCGCTACGCGCTTTCGCCCGCAAGTGGCGCGTTCGTGGTAGCGTCTCGTAGAGAAAGAATCATTGTTTCCCAAGGGTTGTTGAAACCCCACCTGCAAGTGGCGTGGCTGTCTTTAATTTTGAATTTTGAATTTTGAATTTTGAATTGATTCATGGTGACTTACTAATGAAAAACTTATGGCAAAATTTTCAGGTGTTGGGCTGGGGGCTGATGAGTGCGACATTAGTACTTCAACCTACATTAGTACAAGCTCAATATATCCAGCGATCGTTCTTAAATCCAGGCTTTGAGTCGCCGGTTTTTGGTTCTGCTAATCAACAATGTTACGTTCAAGTGGATCAAAGCCTTATCCCTGGTTGGAGTACCACTCATGGCTCAGTAGCAGTGGGAACAGGTAACTGTACTGGTTATACATCTCCAGGCTCAGTACCACTAATTGAGATTTGGACTTCAGGATTTAATGGCGCTAGTACAGCAACTAATGCAGGGAATCAATTTGCGGAGTTAAATGCTGAACAAGCTTCTGAGTTGTATCAGAATATATGCCTAATTCAAAATGAGACGATCACATTCTCTTTTTTACATCGTGGGCGTTCAAGTGCAACTGTTGCTGATGTGGCAAATTTTCTCATTGGACTAAATACTAGTTCAACATCAACTATTTTTGGCACGTTCTCAACAACTAGCAATGGAACAGTTACGGCACAACCATTAGCCCAGAATGGTGCAACTATTCCTACTGTAACTAACAATAACGCCGGAAATGGCTGGGTGCGATACTCTGGCACTGTTCCTTACACCGGAACTACTGGGAATAATCCTGTAGGATTTGCGGCTGTTTCTACAGCCGGTGGGAACAATACCATAGGCAACTTCCTTGATGAAGTGCAATTTGCTGGTAAACCTGTGGTTGAGTTTACAGCAAGTTCGGGTGGTGCAGCAGAATCAGAAACTAACCCTACAACTAATCCTCCAAAACTCAGAATCGTTGGTTTAGTGCCAACTGGAGGGATAAGTGTTCCTATCTCCGTCAGTGGTACAGCAGTTTTGGGCACAGATTACAATACAACATCAGGCACATCTACCTTTAATATCACTATCCCGGCAGGAAACTACGATGGTAGTGATGCCACTAGTGTTTTTACCATTCCCTTTACTGTTATTAATAATAATGTTCCTCAAGGTGTGAGGACAATTATATTCACCATACAAACTTCAACTAGTTTTTTCGCCAGTTCGACCACAACTTGTGGTGCTTCCCCAACAGTCGTCTCCAATTATACGATCTATGATGATGATTTCCTGAGCGGCAAGGTTTGGGATGATGCTGATAATAGCGCTAATAATACTTTTACTAATATCAATACTGGCTCGGAAACAGGTACTAATGCAGGTGGGTTGTTAAATGCAATTCTGGTGGATGCAAATAATAATGTTTTAAAAACAACACCTGTCGCAGCAGATGGTACTTACACTTTTCTTGATGTCCCCTTGAATCAAAGCAACGTTAAAATTATCTTAAGTACAACTGCTGGCACAGTGGGTAATCCTGCCCCTGCGCCATCTCTTCCCACTAACTGGGTCAATACTAGCCCTCTGACGACGGCTATTTTTAATACTGGCACAAACATCTCTAGTAAGGACTTTGGGATTGAACAGTTACCCGATACTAATAACGTCACTGCATCTGTGCAAACGAATCCAGGGGGAACCAATAAATCGCAAGTACCTACCCTATCAGCTACCGATCCTGAAGATGGCAATTTTAGTGTTGGCAAAAGTTTCAAGATTATTAGTCTGCCAACAAATGGGATACTTTATTACAACAACGTAGCTGTAACAGCGAACCAAGTTATTAGTAATTATGACCCAACTCAGCTAACATTAGATCCAAATGATGGTGCGATAACGGTCACATTTACTGTGGCAGGTGTAGATGCAGCAGGTAAAGAAGATCCCACACCGGCTACTGTAACCATGCCATTTACAGGTAGCCAACCTAAGCTACTTTTAGTTAAACGGATCACGCGCATCAATAACCAGGATTTAAACGACATTGTAGATGGTCGCAGTGACGTTTCTACCAGTGCTGCCAATTATGTATCACCCCTCCATGAGACTGATGATGATAGCGATAAACCTTGGCCACTTGGTTATTTGCGGGGATTGATTAATGCTGGGATAGTCAAACTAGGGGACGAATTAGAATATACCATATACTTTCTTTCTAATGGTCTGTCTAATGCAACTAATGTCCGCATTTGTGACTTAGTGCCTGGTAATGTTACTTTTATTCCTAATACTTTTAATGGGATGACTCCTAATGATGGCGGCTTGCCAGGAGCAGATCAAGGAATTGCCCTAGCTATTGGTTCTACTACACCTACGGCTTATCTAACTAATGTAGCAGATAGCGATCGCGGGCGTTTTTATACAGCTAATGACTCAGCCACACCATCATACTGCGGTATTAACACCAATGGGGCAGTAGTGGTCAATATTACAGTCCCAAGTTTTCCCAGTCTGCCGGCTGCAACTGGATCTGGTACACCAGCTAATTCCTATGGTTTTGTGCGCTTCCGCGCTAAGGTGAAATAGCTTTAGTTAGAGAGACGCGATAAATCGCCGTCTCTACAAGTAATTTATCCATCAATTATTTATTGACAGACTACTAATTCATCGCCATTTCATGACAATCCCAACTCTTCTGGAAAACCGAGCATGATGTTTAGGTTTTGGATAGCGGCTCCTGATGCACCTTTACCCAGGTTGTCAAGACGAGCAACTAACAACACTTCTCTGGTGGTGTCATTGGCAAATACAAAAACCTGAACAATATTGGTACCGTTTAGTGCGGTCGCATCTAGAAATGTTCCGTCTCGTAGTAGAGTAGAATCTTGGAATGGAGCAACCTGCACAAACTTTTCACTTTGGTAGTAGTTAGCGATCGCTTGATAAATAACTTCACCTGATGGCGGATTATCCAAAGTCCCCAATGGCAAAGGCACTTGTACTAGCATCCCCTGTTCAAAATCTCCCACTGCCGGTACGAATAGCGGCGGCGATGCTAACCCTGAGTAATGATGCATCTCATTAACATGCTTATGCCCAAACTGCAAACCGTAGATGCCGTATGGATAGAGTGACTCTGCCCCGGCTTGCTGTTCATGGAAGCTATGATATTGTTTAATGAGATTCTTTCCGCCACCTGAGTAACCTGACACGGCATTAACGGTGACGGGAAAGTTACTGTTCAGAAGTCCTTTAGCAATCAACGGACGGATACAGGCTAAAAATCCTGTAGGATAACAGCCTGGATTGCTGACAAACTGGGCGCTGGCGATTTTCTCTCGCTGTCCTGGATTTAGTTCAGGGAAGCCATATACCCAGTTTTTAGCTGTGCGATGGGCACTACTAGCATCCAGGATCTTAACCCTAGTATTACTGACTAAGCTAACAGCTTCGCGGGCCGCATCATCAGGCAAGCAGAGAATGACAACATCAACAGCATTAATTAATTTGGCTCGTTCAGTTGCATCTCTATGTTTAGATGCCTCAATGCTAACTAACTCAATGTCATCCCGTTGGTTAAGACGTGAGTAAATCTGTAAGCCTGTGGTTCCCGATTCTCCATCGATGAAAATCTTCGGTTTGGTAGTCATGCGCTTCTGATATGTGAGTGATTAACAATTCAAAATTCAAAATTCAAAATTCAAAATTAAAGACATTTCAGACGGGGATTTAGCGAGAAACGCGGTCTTGGGATGCATCCCAAGTGGAGCGATTTCTCAAGACAAACCCCGACTGAAATGGGTGCTACATGTAGATTGCAGGTTCTTAAACCCTTTAATTTACGATAAATCAGGAGTCAGAATACAGAATACAGTATTCAGAATACTCCACCCATAAAGGGATAGAGTTTTAAGTGAAAATATTTAATACTAGAATACTAGTTTCGCCCACTATTCCACTCGCTTTTAACCCAATACGCTTGGGTTAAGGGTTATTGGTCTTTTGAAGACGCGATAAATCGCGTCTCTACATGAAGGTTTTGAGCTTAAGTAAAAAAATGCCCAATTGTCATTGCCAGTGAAGAGACGCTACGCGAAGGCAATGACGGGTTTTGGATCATTTATTTTTTGGAACACTCTTACACCTTCTGCATGTTTCTACTGATGGGGTCAAAACCTTTAGAAAATCGTGTGCTTTCATCGTAGTAAGCGCCAGTCAGATTCGCTCCATACAACTTAGCATAATTGAGTTTAGCTCCCCGAAGATTTGCTTCATTCAGTTTGACACCGCTCAAATTAGCTCTGGTCAAATTCGCATTGGCTAAGTTAGTTCTACTTAAATCTGCTCCCCAGAGTTTAGCTTTAGCTAGATTAGCTCCACTCAAGTCAGCCCCCCATAAATTGATTCCAGGCAAATAGGCTCCAATCAACTTGTCCTTACTCAAGTTGACGGCTGTAAAATATCTTTCTCCGGCAGCAAAACGCCTTTTTAATTCTTCAGCATTCATCTGTGGCGTTGACCTCTCTTTATCTCTAAGATATTCTTCAGCTTAAGGTTCAGTGGAGCAGGGGAGAAATCAATTCAAAATTAACGCTGGGCTAACAAAATTAAAGAACTTCTGCCTCCTCTTTTCCCTCTGCCCCAATGCCCAATACCCTTTACATCTATTTTGGAATCAGTTCAAACTCGAAAGTACTGATCAAACGGTCATCAATATAGACCTCTATTCTATGCTTACCAACTGGATCGCCAGGAGCGATCGTCCAAAAATTTTCAATTACACCTTCTGGAGCCGACTGTGTACGCCGTATTACAGATGTCCTGCCGTCTGCTGATATTGAGAAGTCTTCACCGTTATCTGTACCCCAAGTTTCTGGAGGTTTTGGTAAACGTAAGACTTCGCGCCATTTCACTTCACCTCGATAGTCTTTGAGTTTAATCCGCCATCCGTAGATGTTTCCTTCCTGAAGTGGTACTCTTGTTGTCTGAAAAATGGTAACGTTCCCTTTGGAATCAACTCTCTTCAACCCAAACTCGGTGCTACTGACAACAATCTGTTTTACATTCGTTGGTGTAGGAGATGATATGGCATTTTCTACCAAAACAGAAGTAGCGTTGATTGGCTCAGAACTGATGACTCCAGATATAAGCCAAAAAGAAGCTAGCACAGCAGTAGTAGTCCAAATTCTCATTATTATGGTTTTCATGTCAGACTTTTGGTACTTATTCAAGTAATCTGCCATGTTTTCCGGGTCAAGGTTCCTATGGTTGGGCAAAGATGAAATTATTTTTAGGAATTGGGCAAATTGAATCAATCCAATCGCCTTGGGCAACATCCGTTGAATTTTAAATTTTGAATTCCGCTTTGCGGTACTAGTCTTAACAGTAAAAGAAATAAAAGAAAAAGATGGCAACTTTTGTAGGTTGTGATACGCTATCTGCTGAAGAAGTGTCGAGGAACCGAAAATGACTAAGCTGCGCGTGGGGTTACTGTTTGGCGGTCGTTCGGGAGAACATGAAGTTTCGATCAACTCAGCACGGGCGATCGCTAAAGCCTTAAGTGCAGAGGAAAATGCTAATAAGTACGAAATCCTGCCTTTTTATATCCAAAAAAATGGCCGCTGGCTTGCAGGAGAAGCACCCGAAAAGGTTTTAGCAACGGGCAGTCCGCTACTGGAATCGGAAGAATCAACTTCTGAGGGAAATCTGACATCCAATCCGCAAGCCCAAACCCTGAGTAAGTGGCAATCTCCCTCTCAAGTTGCCCAAGTGGATGTTTGGTTTCCCATTCTCCACGGCCCCAATGGTGAAGACGGGACAATTCAAGGGTTACTTACTTTGATGCAGGTTCCCTTTGTGGGTTCTGGGGTGTTAGGTTCGGCAATGGGGATGGATAAAATTGCCATGAAAATTGCCTTTGAGCAAGCGGGACTACCACAGGTAAAATATAAGGCGATTACGAGAGCGCAGGTTTGGTCTAATCCTTGCGTATTTCCGAAACTTTGTGATGAGATTGAGGCAGCATTAGGCTATCCTGCCTTTGTCAAGCCTGCAAATTTGGGTTCATCAGTGGGTATTGCGAAAGTGCGATCGCGCCAAGAATTAGAAGCAGCTTTAGATAGTGCTGCCAGTTACGATCGCCGATTAGTTGTAGAAGCTGGTGTTGTCGCCAGGGAAGTTGAGTGTGCCGTTTTAGGTAATGATCAACCCCAAGCCTCTATCGTTGGAGAGATTACTTATGATAGCGATTTTTATGATTATGAAACTAAATATACTGAAGGTAGGGCAGATTTACTGATACCTGCACCGATTCCAGATGCGATCGCTCGTCAAGTTCAAGACATGGCTTTGCAGGCTTTTGCAGCTGTTGACGCTGCCGGGTTGGCAAGGGTAGATTTTTTCTATGTGGAAGCGACACAAGAAGTTTTAATTAACGAAATCAATACGTTGCCAGGCTTTACTGCAACGAGTATGTATCCTCAACTCTGGGCCCATAGTGGAGTTCCTTTTCCAGAATTAGTTGATCGGTTAATTCAACTTGCTCTCGAAAGGCATTCTCCTAGTTGATGGAGAAAATCAGCGAACTAATTTCAGATTATTACAGCGAAAAGTCACAATAAATACAGAATTTTGGCAAAAGTTAGCCGAATTTGGTAGCCTGTATTTTACAAAAAAGCTACTTAAATCTACACTTTTGTTACGGATACCTGATGCTTGACTCCTCCAGTACAATTTATTGACTAGAGGGGTACAAATCTGAAAGTAATCATGGAAAAAAGTCAGAATGTACAGCGCGAGCCAACCCAACTAAGACGGGCTACTCCAGAGCTGACAAACAGGAAATCGAGACTAAGAAAAAGCTCGAATGTTCTGATCTATTTGGTTGTACATCATCCTTGGCTATTGCTAACTGGGTTTTTAGCCATGTTTATGGGAGGTGGTGCCTTTGCGCTGTATAGCTTAGGTAATGCTGGCCCGATAACACAGGAAGAACCAGAAAAAATCCCAGTTATAGTTGAAGAACCAATTAATGCGCCCTCTGAGAACACTAATCCTACACCTTTATGGATGGTGGCTGCGATCGCCCTCAGTTGTGGTAGTGGTTCCCTGTTCATTTTCCGAATGCTCAACCGGACAAAGATTAGCAATAAAGTCCAAAAACAAGTTAACCGCCATCAGGCACGTTTGGCACAGAACCATTACCAAAAATTGGAACCACATCTTCCTAAGAACCAACCAATTTTTGTGCCACAGCCACAACTGATGCCCCTTATGCAGATGCAACCCAAAACAAAGCATCTGGTGACGGTTTTACCAGCAGAACACAAGCATCACCTCGATACGCCCACAGAACCTTTAGCAGACTTGATGGATCTTCGTAAAAATAGTTCATTGTCTGCAATTTTACGCCAGTATTAATACTACCGTAAAGTAAAACCCCGTTAAATTAACACTTTTTGCCAATTACTTGGCTGAGATTCCCGACTTATTTAAAAAGTCGGGAATCTTGTTATATACCAATACGCTTGGGTTAAGGGCTAATGGCAACAATTTTGGGTTTTCGAGACGCGATAAATCGCCGTCTCTACAAGTGTTTTGGGCTTATCTGAACTGTATATTGATATATGAGCAATTAGCAAATTTAAAAACCTGCCAAAATGGCAACCAGCTTTCGATTAACCAAGTTAAATTGTATAAAGATAAACGACTTCAAGGGTTTTGTTATCAGGGGCTACCACGTAAGCAAATTCATTTTTGTAAAATACTATTTACTAAGTGATTGGCAAACATAAAAAGCTATCTCTATCAATTATTTGCAGAGTATTTTCTCAGCAAATAAATATCAATAATTAGGTTTTGCATTTGCTGCAACAGGAATCTTAAATGCGTATGGGCGTTGTTGTTTAAGTACGCATTAGCCCCCAAATAACGGGCAACGTCTGTATACATTCCTGTTCACTTCAGCAGCAAATGGCAGAGTGGGAGTTTGAAAGCTGACTGATATGCTTCCTCCCACTCTCTTTTTATAATAAGAATTCAGAACTCAGGAGTCAGAATTCAGAATTGAATTCTGTACGACTGGGTAATGAATATTGGTTTAACAAACAGAATTCAGGAGTCAGGAGCCAGAATTCAGAATTGAATTCGCAAACGTTAAAGCGGATGAATAAACGGCGTTTTTGCTCCCCCACTAAATCGGAGATTTAGTGGTGCAATAATCGAGTGGTGGGTCTGAATCCCCCACTCATTAATTCTGACTCCTGTTAGCGGTAGCGGGGCGTTTAGCCCATTCTGACTTCTGAATTCTTCTTCAAAACCTTGCCCGCAAGTGGCGCGAAAAAAATTAAAATATTCTTCCTAATCAAAACTCTATCCCTTTATGGGTAGAGTATTCACCAATTCTGAATTCTGAATTCTGACTCCTGTTTTATAGAAACAGAATTCAGTTTGATTCTAAATTCTGAATTCTTCTCTAAAAATTAGTATCACGTAAAAACTTAAGAATCGCTGCATTCAGCACTTCAAAAGCACCACTTGAGGCATCATGACAGCAGTTAGGTAAAATCTGTAATTTGGAATTGGGGATATGCTGATGCAATTTTTCACCATGACTAGGAGGAAACCAACTATCTTGCTCACCCCACAAAACTAGTGTAGGACACTTAATTGCACTTAGGTTATTTTGAATTTTGGTAAGCATATTTGGCTTTTTTGCTTGCCAATTCTCAATTTCTTGCGCGGCTATTTGTAATTCTTCGGCAACTTTTGCAATTGTACCAGGCAATTCAATAAACGGGTAAGTTATCCAATAGACATCTTCCTGTGTCAGGATTGAGGGATCAAATAACACCCCACGTCTTTCTATTGCCATAATTTCTCTAAATATAGGTGCAAACAGATATGCCAGACGTAAGGAGTCAATTGTTTGCATTATTTCTAAAGGCGTTTGGGCAAGTAACCACATAGCCCAATGGGGTAGATATTCGGTAAAAACAGGTACGTTTACTACTACAAGCCGCCCGATTAATTGCGGATTTTCTTGAGCAAGGGCAAGGGCAACTAATCCTCCTAGAGATTCAGCCACAATTACTGCGGGTTCATCACATAACGCCTGAATAACTCTTTTAAACTCAATAACTTGATGCCCACTATGTTCTCTACGAAATAATGGTTTTTCAGAAAAACCAAAACCTTTAGCATCAAAACAAATTACCCGATAATGTTTAGATAATGGTGCTATGCTGTGTCGCCAATTGTAGCTCCAACTCCCCATACCATGTAATAAAATTAGCGGTTTACCTTTACCTTTTTCGCCATAAGCAATTTGTATAGGATACCCTTTAGCATCAGCAATAATTAAATTTTGCCGCCCTTTAGGAAAAGTAGCTTGCCACCAATCTTTCATTCCGTTATCAATAAATAATTGAACATAATTGAACTAATTATAGGGATTTAACAGTACTTACGCACAGACCAATATTTTACGAATTACGAATTACGTTAGCATAGCGGTAGCGAGTCCGCGTTGGCGCAGCCTCTCGTAGAGAGCGTCATTACGAATTAAGAATTACGAATTACAAATTACGAATTATTTTAACCGCCTGTTAAAGCGTTCCACAGGATTCTAATTAAGATCACAGGCAATGCTATTAAGACAATTGAGATTAACAACAATCCCACCAAAACAGCAAAGATAAACCACCTGTTTGCACTCTTTTGCTGGCTGGGAAACTTTAAGTAATCTTCTAATAGCTTGATATTATAAATGTTAGATCTCCAGGCAAAATCAAACAAATCTCCCAAAACTGGAACAGTGCCTACTAAGCCATCAATGATCACATTTAAAACCATTTTACCTAAAGTGGCTCTAGATACACCCAGCCGCGCTGCTTCTAGAATGATGTAGCTAGAAAACATAACCCCCAAAAAATCACCACCAATAGGTATGAGTCCGATGATTGGATCTAGACCAAAACCAATCTTTGTACCAGGAACGGTAATAATATTATCCAGCAGCCGACTTAACTGACGCAGGCGCTTTAAGGTGGGTGCTTTGGCATCAGGTTCAATCATCGAAAATCGAGGAGGAGAATCAGACATGAAGGCGATCGCTAAATTTGTATTGAATCGTTAGATATTTTACTCCCCTACTGATCTTTTGCAATCATTATTTTCAGGGATTTACCATTTAATATTTTTCTTGAGCTTGCAACTGCCCTTTTAAGCGCATATCTTCGCCCACAGTCACGTTTAACTGATCGCCGATTAACAGCACAGCAGCGCTCATTGACAGCCAGAGCATTAAAACTATCACAGCCCCTACAGCACCATATACTTTATTATAATTGCCAAAATTCGCCACATACAACCGAAATAGGGCAGACAATATTGCCCAGAAAACAGCAGCTAAAATTGCTCCAGGCATCATTGGCGTACCTGAGTTCCACTTGCTTGGGCCATAGCGATAGACGAAGCCAAAGGCGATAGCAACAATACTTAAAGCTAAAGGCCAGCGTAATAGCTGCCAAAGATGTAACAAGAAGATTAAAGAAGTATTTTCACGTACTACCATTCCCAGCAGCCAATCACTGGTAAACACTAAAAAAGAAGCCAATACTAAAAGCAACATAGTCCCGACTGTTAATCCCAGAGAGACGAGTTTGGCTTTCCAAAAAGGACGCATGTTTTCTGGAGGAATTTGATGAATTTGGTCGAGGGCTGTCATCGCGGTATTCACCGCCCCAGAAGCAGTCCAAATTGCTAAAGCAAAGCTCAGAGAAAACAAACCGCTATTTTTGGAGTTAGTAATCTCTGTGGTGGCAAAATCACGAATCAGATCCAAGGCTTCTTCTGGTAGGACTTGACTTAGTTCCACCGCCAGTTGTCTAAAGGTAGCTTGCAAAGATTCTGCCAATAAGCCAATGGCTGTAATCAGAGCAAGAATTGCTGGAAACAAAGATAACATGGCATTGAAGGCGATTTCCGAGGCAAGTCCCAAAAGTCGCCTTTCGATTGTCCTGGCAAAAGTTTTTTTGAGTGTGTGCCAATTGAGGTGGCGAAAGAAGCGGAAAAAACGAGACTTTGGCATAATGTAGAGTTAAAACTGGTTAGGTTTCTTAACTACTGTGCCAAATTTTGTGTAGCGATCGCATTGATCTTTTTACCGCAAGAATACGGGCTGGAAAATGAGAAAGATGAGATGAAACAAGAGGCGATCGTTATAATTTGGGACGATCGCCTCTTGAGATTTAGGCAAGACGCAAAAACTTTCGCCAGGGATTAACAATTAGTAATCGAAGTCACCGCCCAAGCCGCCGCCACCGGGGCCGGCAGGAGCAGCATCTTTTGGTTCCGGCTTGTCAACTACAATTGCCTCAGTGGTCAGCACCATACCTGCAATTGACGCTGCATTCTGTACGGCCGAACGGGTCACTTTGGCAGGGTCAACAATTCCAGCTTCAAACAAATCCACAAATTCGCCAGTGGTTGCATCATAGCCCACATTGAAGTCCTTCTCTTTCACGCGCTCCGCAATTACAGCACCGTTTTGACCTGCATTCTCGGCAATCCGCTTCAGAGGGGCACTCAGGGCGCGAGATACAATCAACGCCCCTGTCAACTCTTCATTCACTAGGGTAGATTTTGCCCAGTTTTCCAAGTCAGGAGCTAGATGGGCCAGCGTCGTACCACCACCAGGAACGATGCCTTCTTCAACAGCAGCTTTTGTCGCGTTGATGGCATCTTCTAAACGCAGCTTGCGGTCTTTGAGTTCGGTTTCAGTGGCCGCACCAACTTTGATCACAGCAACCCCGCCCGATAGCTTCGCCAAACGTTCTTGCAGCTTTTCTTTGTCATAGGAAGATTCGGTTTCTTCGATTTGGCGGCGGATTTGCTCTACCCTGGCTTTAACGGCTGCTTCGTTACCATCGGCAACGAGGGTCGTGCTATCTTTGGTGATGGTGACTCGGCGAGCTTTACCGAGTTGGTCAAGCTTGGTGGCATCTAACCTCAGACCGGCATCTTCTGTAATCAATTGCCCACCTGTAAGAATGGCAATGTCTTCCAAAATAGCCTTACGGCGATCGCCAAAACCAGGAGCTTTCACAGCTGCTACATTCAACACTCCCCGCAGCCGATTTACTACTAGGGTAGCCAATGCCTCTTTCTCAATGTCTTCAGCCAGAATCAGCAATGGGCGACCTGCACGGGCAACCTGCTCTAGTACTGGTACTAAATCTTGTACCAGGGCAATTTTTTTATCTGTAATCAGCAGGAATGGCTCATCTAGCACTGCTTCCAACCGTTCGGCATCTGTGGCAAAATAGGGAGAAATATAACCCTTATCGAAGTTCAACCCTTCTGTAACTTCTAGTTCGGTGGTGACTGACTTACCTTCTTCTAGAGAAATCACCCCTTCACGACCAACTTTATCTAATGCTTCTGCAATCAGCGCACCTACGGCTTCATCGTTGCCGGCTGAGATGGCAGCAACTTGAGCGATCGCTTTAGAGTCTTCTACGGGACGCGCATGTTCTTTGATCTTGTTTACTAAAAAGCCTGTGGCTTTGTCGATACCACGCTTGAGTTCGATGGCATTGGCACCGGCCGCGACGTTCCGCAATCCTTCTTTGACAATGGCGTGAGCCAAAACGGTTGCAGTTGTAGTACCATCTCCGGCAGCATCATTGGTTTTGGAAGCGGCTTGCCGGATTAGGGCTACACCTGTGTTTTCAACGTGATCTTCCAGTTCAATTTCTTTAGCGATGGTTACACCGTCATTGACGATTTGAGGAGCGCCAAATTTTTTCTCCAAAACAACGTTACGACCTTTTGGGCCAAGGGTGACAGCTACCGCCTCAGCAAGAATGTCAATTCCTCTTTCCAGAGCGCGACGAGCATTTTCGTTGTAAATGATGCGTTTTGCCATAGTGATTCCAGTTTCCTTTAATAGTTTGTAGGTTGAGCAGTTGCGACTGTCATTGGTTATGGCAGCTTGTGGAGTAGCAATGACCAATAACTAATGGCAATCGACTATGAAACAATTGCCAGGATGTCTTTCTCAGACAACAGGACATATTCTTCTGTACCAAGCTTGATGTCGGTGCCTGCGTACTTGGAGTAGAGGACTTTATCGCCAACTGCAATATCGATCGCTTGACGAGTGCCATCATCGTTACGCTTACCAGAACCCACTGCCACAATTTCACCCACCTGCGGCTTTTCCTTGGCGCTATCAGGTAGAAAAATTCCGCCCGCAGTTTTATCTTCTGACTCACTAACCTTGATGAAGACGCGATCGCCCAGAGGCTTCACAGTAGATACACTCAACGTTATAGCGGCCATACAAAATTCTCCAAATTAACTTTCTTCATGTGGACAAATGGGTGTAATTAGGCGATCAATTGTTACTCAATGGGGAGTTACAGCTATTTTCAGGTCAATAGACCACACGGTAGGGGCACAGCATTGCTGTGTCCTTACGACAGATACATGAAAACTGCTGTAAGTGATTAGGAGGAGAGTTCATCATGCTTAGTGTTTCTCAAATCAAAAACTAAGGGTAGATAGGAATGGCACTAAGTTAAGATGCAGCCCTTGTCCTGACTGGTTCCCAGCCTCCAGGCTGGGAACCCATTCTGGGAGGCTCCGCCTCCAGTAGCTTGACGAGAGGCAGAGCCTCTCGGAATACATTCCCAGCCTGGAGGCTGGGAAGGAGGCTACACATGCTTTTGGGCTTTTCTTAGTGCCATTCGGGTAGATAGTTTTCTGATGAAACGAATCTAATGAACAGTAAAGTAGTCCAAGATTAAAATCCGGTAACTCTATCGAAATACCGGATTTTGTTATGTTAAGTATCATGTCACATGGTCTTGTAAAAATCAAGCGGTTTGGAAGTGCTTGAGCTTAGAGTGTTCCAAAAAATGAATGATCCAAAACCCGTCATTGCGAGCGAAGCGAAGCAATCCCAGTCTTTGCGATTGCTTCGCTTCGCTCGCAATGACAATTGGGCATTTTTTTACTTGGAGTACTCTTAGTGAAGTAAGACGTTGTTTCAGCATTGGATTCGTATTTCGATTCTGGTAGTCCTTGCAGCTGCTAAATTGGGATCTCTGCCAGCTTCGGGTATCTCTGTCACCAGATGAAATCTGCGATCGCTCCACTAAATTATTACCCCAACAGCTGTTTTCGGGGGAATGCTCTCATGGCTGATAGATTGATTAGCTTTTTCAAGGTGAGTAAAAATTTTGCTCAAAAAATTCCTCTTTAACAGAGTACGGTGGGTTTAAGTCCCCGTAACAAAACTTACTTGCGACTTGCGACTTGCGACTTGCGACTTGCGACTTGTTTTAATCTCTTAACTCTGTGTTCTCTGCGTCTGGAGTGGTTAAATAAATTTGTATTCTATGCAATTGGAATCGGCTAGAAATTTCTAGCCGATTGTAGAAGTCCCCAAGTACTCATAGCCTGGGGATTGTGAGGGGGCGATGAATGCTTCACCGTCTGCCAGCACCACGATAAGGCACTTCCGACACATCAGCGTCTTCTAGCTTTATTTTCGGTGCAAACACTTCTTGATGTTGTGGCTGTTGAATTTTTTGCTGTGCAAATTTGACGCGGGTACGAACTCCCAAATCGGCATCGTTATCGAGTATTTGTTGAAGTTGATTTGTAATTCGCGCCGCTTGATCGGGTAAAGTAGTTGCTATAGCGATCGCTAGTGTTTCTAAACTGGTCACTGCTGCATAGCGTACTACCCACTCTGGATCTTGAGAAATTAGTAATAGCGCCTCTAATACCTGAGTTTGAACAGATTCCACTTTCTCCGGCGGTAGTTGATGCCAGCGCAAAGTGCCTAACCCCCTAGCAGCTGCCCGCCGTACACTTAAGGAAAAATCAGTTTTTGCTGCCTCGAATAAAGTATCAAGTGCCCGAACATCGCCAATTCCTGCTAAGGCACGAATCGCCCAGGCTCTAGCACTGTAGTTGTAGTCATCAATTAGTTCCAATAGAGATGGTACTGCGGGTTCCCCGATCGCAATCAGCCCATCGACTGCCGCCACTGCCGCCCCTGGATTGTTGTAGCCCAAAGCTGCAATCAGGGTGGGAACAGATTCCTCTATACCAGCTGCCGCTAACTCCTGAACCGCGTCTAATAGGCGTTCCGAGGAGTCCGCTTCTTCCACAGCACGGATCAATATTTGGGCAAGATCGCTGTTATTCATAATAGTTTTTCATGAGTCATTAGGGATCAGCCAATTGTAGCTTAAGTTCTCCGTAGTTGGCACTACACATAAACCCCCTAGCCCTGATTTTGCAATTGGGTTGGGGGTTTAAATTTGATAAGTATTTTTTTTAAACGTATTAATAACAACTAATTCCTGGAAAATTATAACTACAACAGCGAGTCCATCAAATTCATCACTTTTATCACACCATCTGACAAAGTGCTTATTGCTGTGTGGTTAACTTGATGTTCTAGTAATCCTTTCAGAGAAATTAGCTTCAGACTATTTTCGGCAAGAGCCTCAGCGATCGCATCTGCGGCGGGTAGATATCCAATCGCTCCCAAATCTGCTAAAACTGCTCGACGCAATTGCAATTTCTCTCCAGCTAAAGCTTGTACCAACCGTTCTCCATAAACTGGCTCTTGGGTTAATTGATACATGGCTCGTGCAGCAGCATATTGCACCAATTCGATTGGATGCTCTAAAAATGGTTTTACCAAATGGGTGAATTCAGTTGCCCTCAAGGTTCCCAAGGCTTCTAATATGGCTTCGTAGGGTTGAGATAAATCAGGCTGCTTTGATATCAGCTGCTCACCGTGCAAACCTACTTGTAATAAATTAATCAAGACGGGAATACAAACCGGATCGCCCAGCATTTCTAAGGATTGTGCCGCCGCTTCCCGCACATAAAAATCTGAGCAGTCTAAACACGCAATTAAAGGTGAGACTGCCTGGCGATCGCCTAGTTTCCCTAAGGCTCTGGCTGCGTTCCGTCGTAGAGGATATCCGCCTTCTGGTGTCCGATCGGCTTCATCTTCTAAAGCTTTAATTAATCCTGTAACCGCAGCTGTTTCAGATATCCGAAATCTACCCAACCACCAGGCAGCATAAAACCGCAGACCTAAATCTGCACTTTCTAGATTAGCGATCGCTTGCTCTACTGTTAAAGATTCACCATCGCCAGAGTTCCCTGTCGATGATAAATCTTCAAATTTCTGCGGACTAGAATTCATTATGAAGAAGGAGGATCGCTTTGTTCGCTATCTGTTTTAGTTTCCGCGTTCAATGCCTGAATGCTGACTATCTTGCCACCCAAGCGAGTAATTCGCTGCATTTCTTGATTCATCCGGTTCTCTGGCACTGTGAAAAACACAGTGGCACTAGAACGAATGGGATAGTTGGTTTTTTCAGTTTCTTCGCTTTGGCGCAGACCAACAACTTCGTACCGAAAGTAGCGACTACTCGTTCTACTACTAATTTGTCCAACCATAAAATTAATTCCCAATTCTAAATTGCCGTTATTGTCATTAGTCTTTTGTCTTTAATAATGACTAATGACTAATGACTCTTGACTAATGAGACTAAAGTGGTTTCACACTAGCTATTTTACCACCTTGTTTTACCACTCTTTGGAAGTAAGTAGATAGTTCTTCATAAGGTATAATCACCGCTTGATTAACACGGCGGGTGCTAGGATACCCAGCACCAAAAACACCTGCTACTTCAATGCGGTAAAGTCTGCCTTCTTTCCCAAAAGTTCCCGCGCCACCAAAAGTACTGTTGGGGGTAACGCCTTTTTCAGAAGCAACGTATGAAAAGCCAGAGGGGCCACCAGACGGAGGAACAACGATGGATGCACTATTGCGACCTAGTTCGCTAGCAAGGCGGGAAGATTTGCCTTTGAGTTGGGAGGTATCGCTACTGGCATAACCACGATAAAGCTGGAATATCCGGCTAAATCCGACAGTTTTCTGTCCTGTTTGGGTTTTAAAGCCGCGATAGTAAGGCACTATATTTTCACCAAAGCTAGATTGATACTCTGGTGAATCAATATAAGAATCAATGTCGGCTTCATATCCCTTGTTTTGGTACAAGTCCAAGTGATAGACGACATCAGACTCATCATAAGGGGCACGACCCAACAAATGTTTGTAGTTGAGTTCGATGACGCGAGTTTGGAAGTTGTCGTAGAAAAACTTCGATTTGTACAGTTCTGATTTAGCTAGTTGACGCACAAACTCTTGCACTGTACTTTTCCCATCGCGCAGGATAGATTCAGCACTTATGAGCCGGTCAGATGTCAAGATGTAGTTGTTGCCCAAAACTTGACGATAGACGGCAGCAATTACTCTCTCAATGTCTTCTTTGCTTGCATTTGGACGCAATTCTACAGGAGACTGATCGCTAAAAGGTTCTGTTCCCAGACGGGAAGCTGCTGTTGTAATAGCCATTGGTAATTTTCCCTTTGTAATTAATAATTGGGGACTGGGGATTAGGGATCGGGGATTGGGTACTGGGTATTAGGTATTGGTTATCCCCTTTATCCTCTTAGTCCCAATTCCTAGTCTCCAGTCCCCAGTCCCCAGTCCCCAGTCTCTATTTATACGGCTGTAATGCTAAGAACTCGGCTGCCCTTGCGATTCAACTGCTGCAATTTACTAGAAAGTTGCTCGTAGGGTACGATCAACTCCGCAGTACCGCGCCTGACTACAGTTGAGTTAGGGGAAGCTGCTTGTAGCACTCTGATGCGGTATGTTTCACCGCGACCACCTGTAGAGAGACCAGTTAAGGCTCCAGCAGAAACGGGGTAAATAGGTGAAGCTAGATTCTTCGCCACTTCCCAGGTTAACCGTCCTTGTTTTTGTCCTTGAGCGCGATCGCTATTGGCATAACCCCGATACAGTTGGAACAGTCGGCTATAGCCAACGTTTTTCTGTCCTACTTGACTCTTAAAGCCTCGATAGTAGGGCACAATACTTTCGCCAAAACTCTCTTGATATTCTAATGAGTCAATGTAGGAATTAATCTCAGCTTCGTAACCTTGTGAGTTATAAAGCTCAACATGATACGAAATCTCTGACTCATCTTGTGGGGCACGCCCCAATAAATGCTTATAATTCAACTCGATAAACCGAGTTTGGGAATTGGAGTGGAAAAACTTATCCCGATACAGTTCCGATTGAGCAATGGCTTGCACAAATCCCCGAACCGAGATTCCACCTTGCTGCAACAGTGATTCGGCGCTGACAAGACGCTCTACCTCAAGTAGATAGTCATTACCCAAAACCTGACGGTAAGCCGCCCGGATAACCACTGCTACATCCGCTTCTGTTCTATCAGGACGTAGTTCTATTGGCGCCGAATTCTCAAAAGCTCCAATCCCCAATCTTGCTGCTTGTCCCAAAGCTGCCATCTTTAAAACCTCCTCAGTTTTAACTGCAAAACTAAAAACTTTTTAGAAAAATTTTTTCTAGTCTTTTAACAGTCCTTTGAAATTGACACGTAACCGTTCAGGGCAAAAGTTAAAAGGCACTCATAAAGAAAAAGAAAAAAGGTTTAAAGCCCTTAAATTTATTTATGGGAATTATCTTTTTACTTTTTACTTTTTACTTTTTACTTTTTAATGCACCTTTAGGTACGGTGATTGTTAAGACATCGCTGCCTTAATATCCTGTTTCCACAGGTTCCCAGGCTCACTTTATGGGTTCAGCATTCTCTAATCTGAGAAACCCCTAAACGCTGCACGTAGCTTGCTTCCCTCTCTGGTTATGCAGACTCGCTACCGCTACGCTAGAGAAGATTGTACTGCCTCACCACATTTGCCACGAGGGCATAGTGATATCTCCTTACGTTATTTCGGGCGTATACTTTCCCCAGTTCAGGGGTAGGTTTTTAAATCTTGTACTGATAAAAATATTGTGCCAATTGACGGTAGCTTAAAAGAGGCACTGAGTTGCGAACTTTCGCAAAGTTGTAGCAAGTACCGTGCTACATCGGCAGCTTTTATCCCTGTCTAACTCTTTCTTCAGGGTATTCAGCTAGCTTTTCCTAAAAAACTGCCCAGAGAGGTAAACAACTCATAGAACTTACTTGTCATAAGAGCTGATTTCCTCTCCGGGCTAAAGAAATACTCTTAGCTTAGAGTATTGATTACATAGTCGATGTAGGAATTTGCTTCAACAGCAGGATCGCCGCTTAGACCGTGGTTAGCTTTGATGTACTTGAGAGCTTCAATGTACCAGCTAGGAGACAGGTCAAAAGTCCGGTTGATTTCAGCCAAGCCAGAAATCAAGAAATCGTCCAAGGGGCCTGTGCCACCAACAACTAAAGCGTATGTGATAATCCGCAAGTAGTAGCCGACATCACGAACACACTTGCCTTTACCGCGTGCATCTGACGCGAAGTTAGGGCCTTGTTGTTGGGTGGTGTAAGGGAACTTGTTATATACTGCTTGAGCAGCACCTTCGGTCAAGCGTTGAGCGTTAGCGCTTAAAGCTTTTGCTGCTTGTAAGCTAGCTGGTGCTTGGCGGAAGCGACCAAAAGCAACTTGAATTTCGGTGCTGCTGAGATAACGGCCTTGAGAATCAGCCGATGCGATCGCTTCAGTTAGAGGTGTTTTTGTCATTTTGGTATTTCCCTTTTACAAACGTTATGGTTGAAATTTTGTTTTGTCCTATGGACAATTATTTAGTCAACATCAGCAATGCAAGCTTTGCTTAAGCTACAGCAGCAGCAGCACGATCAAAATAGCCAGCTATTTCAGATGCCAAAGCACTGCAATCGCCTCTGGTGATATTGTTTGTATCGTTGACAATTGCCAAAGAAGCTTGTTTGAGCTTCTGAATACCAACTGCAACTGAAGCTCCGGGAGTTCCCAATGCTAAATAGGTTTCCCGTAAGCCGTTGAGGGCACGGTCATCTAGCACGCTAGAATCGCCAGCAAAGATCGCATAAGTGATGTAGCGGAGAATGATGTCCAAGTCTCTGATACAAGCAGCTGCACGACGGCTGGTATAAGCATTACCACCAGGAGTGATCAATTGGGGTTGTTCTGCCCACAAATCACGAGCCGCAGCAGCAACAAGAGCTGACGCATTGCTGGTAATACGGTTAACCGCATCTGCACGCTTGTTACCATCTTTGACTAGTTCGCTCAAAGCATCCAATTGTGCATCGGAGAGATATTCGCCGCGTGTATCAGCTTGGGATACTACTTTTGCAAATGCATCTAAAACCATTGCGTTAAATCTCCTAATTTGCTTGGTTAAGAATAATTTGGACTCAAAACTGAATGGTTCAGTTTATTTTTGATGTCAGCACTACCTGACCAGTTACGAAAGGGTTAAAACAGACATCCAACGAAATAAGTTTACGATCTCCAGGCTTTCAGATTAAAACTTTTGTTAGAAAACTTCAAACTTCTATGAAGGACTGAAAAACCTGATTAAGATGTTGTTTTTTACTCTCAAGTTCTCTTTATACAATGCTGCCGCATCATTATTTATTACAAATTATTGTTATGTTTGTGAATTTGATTTACATAACTTCACATTTTCGTGTCTGTTAGACTGTAAAGAAATTTATTCTGAGAAATTCCTTAAAGAATGCTTAGGCGTAGTCCGCCGCAGGTATCGCGCCTAGAGTTACGTATTATTTATTACTTAAGTGGCTTTTACCAAAGGCACGCGCCATATTTGTTGCGACTGCTAGGAATACGGAGCAATTAAGTTTTGAGCAATACAAATTGAAATTTAGGCTGAACAGTATTTCAGTATGTATTGTATTCGTCGCATTTGCTCTAGCCCAGTATTTCTGTGAGTTTTTCTAGATTTGGAATACAACGCTGTCTAAGTAGTTCTCAATTGTTAAATTACAAGATTTACATACAAAGAAAAAAGACTTGATTTTGGATGAATTTCCATGATAGTCTGCGTTCTATATACAAAATACGGTTTATTGATATATTTACCGTAGTTTAACCTGCATAGTGTCTTTGTCACTTTGCAAAATCATAGTTAATGGAAACGAAAATCACCTCTTATGGTCAAAGACTGGTTTGAATGGCACGACCTCTACAAGAACGAACCAAAATTGCAACAACGCCTGCAAATTGTGCAAGAATACATTGCCCATAGCTTGAATTTGTCCCAACCAGGGTTAATCCGTGTAGTTAGCGTTTGCGCGGGCGATGGACGAGATTTGCTAGGAACGCTATCAAATCACCCACGGGCAAAAGATGTTCATGCCCGACTTGTAGAGCTAAATCCCCAGCTAGTTGAACGTGGACAAGAAGCAATAGAATCGTTGGGTTTGACAAAACAAATTGAGTTTATCAATGGTGATGCAACTATTTCCTCAAACTATGTAGGAGCAGTACCAGCAGATATCGTGATTGTATGTGGTGTATTTGGCAATCTCGCAGATGAAACGGAACTCAATCGCTTACTAGCAAACCTGAGTTTTCTCAGCAAAAAAGGTGCTTTTGTAATTTGGACTCGTGGACACTCTCAAGGTATTGCTCACTCTGAAACTGTTCGGAAATTTTTCCGTGAACATGGATTTGAAGAAGTAGACTTCAAACTCACTGCAACAGGAGACATGGGAGTAGGTATTCATCGTTACTTGGGTGAAAGTTTGGCTGTACCCAAAGAGCAGCAGTTTTTCGCTTTTACTGGTACTCCAAGTAAAGCCAGATGAAGAGTGCTGAGTGCCGAGTTGAAAGACCGCCCACAATATGCGGGGCTTTTACCATAGTGCGGAAGTACTGAGTAATCTTCTTGGGGACTTCCAAATAAAAAAATATTCAATTAACTCTTGTGGGGTGGGCGTCTCGCCCGCCCTATAGACTGGGCGGGCAAGATGCCCACCCCACGATATTGGATAATTTATTTCTTCGAGTTCCCTTGTTACTCAGCACTCTCTTTGCCGAGGTACTCAGCACTGAGTGTGGTAAATAATATCTCTAAAATTTTTTTGACACAAAACCTATGAGCGCTACAGTTAAGCCTCAGTATACAAACATCTTTCGCCGTTTCACGCGGCTTTTAGCACCTGGGTTGTTAACCTTGGCAACTTCGTTAACATTAGTTAGTTGCACAACTGAAGGGCAAAAAGCTCAAACCCCATCTGCTGCGACAGATGTATCTGATACCAATTCCAATTCATCTGGAATCAAAGCTAAGGTACTCCGTATGGGGTATCAATCAGCAGGTGATTTGGTCAGATCGCAAAAAGTATTAGAAAAGCGTCTAGAACCTCTAGGGGTAAAGGTGGAGTGGGCACAATTTGTCCAAGGGCCACAACTAATGGAAGCGATGAATGTCGGCAAAATCGATTTAGGTTCCGTTGGGGAAACTCCGCCTATTTTCGCTCAAGCTGCTGGCGCTCAAATCGTTTATGTGGTTGGTTCTCGACGCACTGCAACTACGGGTAGATCAAGTGTGATTGCTGTCCCGCCAAATTCTCCCATTAAGAGCGTCAAGGATCTCAAAGGACAAAAAATCGTCTTTCAAAAAGCTTCTGCATCTCACTATTTTGTCTTTAGAGCTTTGGAAGATGCGGGTTTAAAACCCAGCGATATTAAAATCTTGAGTATACCTACAGTAGAAGCTAGTAGTGCTTTTCTAGAAGGGAAAATTCCAGTTTGGGTAGCGGGCGATCCTTATCTAGCTTTGGCTGAAAAATCAAATAAGATCCGAGTAATTAAGACTGCCGAAGGACTTGATACTCCTGGTGGATACTATATTGGTGCAAGGAAGTTTGCAGTTGAAAATCCGGGAATTCTGCGGATAGTGATTGAGGAGATTGATAAACTCCAGCGCTGGGCTGAGGCAAATCCCAAAGAAGTGGCAAAAATCATTGGGCCAATCCAAAAACTACCTCCTGACATCATGGAAAAGATAGTGAGCCGCCGCAGTTATGGCTTGAGAGCCATTTCCCCAGAGTTAATTAAAGAACAACAGCGAGTTGCAGATTACTTTTATAAATATGGTGTGATTCCTAAACAGGTCAACATTCAGGAAGCTGTGTTGACACCTGAACAATATGCCGCAATTACTCCAGAATCTATTAGCCAAAAATAGGTTGAAAAGACTTATGATGCAATACGCGTTTCATTTAAGGAAACTCCAAGAAATAAATTATCCAATATTGTGGGGTGGGCAACATGAGCGCCCAGTCCATAGGGCGGGCAAGATGCCCACCTCATAAGAGTTAATTGGATATTTTTTTATTTGTCAGTCCTTAAGGGTTATTGGTGTAGATAATTGGTCTAGAGAAGACGCGATTTATCGCGTCTCTACATCAGGGTTTTGGGATTAATGGGTTGAGAAACAAGACGAAATTCCTTTGTGAAATTACTCGAATTTATTTTGGAGAAAAGCGATAACGCGCTTGAATGCTTGGGGGTCTTGGTAAAGAAAGCGATGACCGCCTTTAAAGAACTCTAAATACGAACCTGGTATCTGTTTGTGTATCGCCTCAAGATTGGCAGGAGGAGATATGCCATCGTGATGACCGCCGCAGATATAGACAGGAAGATGCAGTTGAGAAAGCCGATTATGTGTATCGTGAGCCGCACGAGCCTCAAGCTGGCGACGACGGCCAATTTCACGACTTGGTTCGTCTACACCCTCTTGAGCAGCTGCTAGTGTCAGCTTCACTAAATCCTGAAATTGTGCAGTTCGGCTAGAAAGCCAAGCTTCCTCTTGCCAACGGGTATCAGCAATTGTGATTTGCTGATGAGCGACTTCCTCAATTGGGAGGTTCACGAGTTCATGTAATGGATATGATGACCCACCAGCGCCGCCACTACTAGTACAGGCTAAAACAAGACGTTCAACACGGTGCGGATAGCGCAGTGCCAACTCTTGGGCTACCATACCCCCGAAGGAAATTCCGATGACATGAGCGCTCTCCCAGCCGACTGCATTTAACAAAGAGTCTGCATCGGCGGCGTAATCTGCTATGGTGTAGGGAATATCAGGTTTTGAAGTTTGACCGAGACCGCGCTGATCGTAGGCCAAGATTTCAAAGTGTGGGGCTAGCGGTGAGTCAAAAATAGTAGGCGATCGCCGCAAGTCTCCTCCAGTGCCGCTAATACTGAGTAGGCGTTGACCAGTGCCGCGAATCTCATAATACATTTGCAAATCACGAACCGATACAAATGGCATGAGTATTTTTCCTGATTAATTTTGCAGAAGTTGGGTGAGGGAGCGATCGCAATATCTCTCAGGACTTACGCAAAATCATGAAAAAACGAACCGCAAAGGACGCAAAGGACACGAAGGAATAGGAGTTTCAGAGAGTTTTTGCGTAAGTCCTATCTCTAAATAAGCATCCTCTTTTTACTCTCCAGTGGAATCAGAATCCTTAAAGGGTGCGTAGGCGTAGCCCGCCGCAGGCATCGCACCCTTTATATAGTATTTACTATTTACTAGTTTCTACCAAACACACTCCCAAGGGCACGCGCCATATTTTGCGGTTGCATTGCATCCATTGCGGCGGTGGGTTCGTAGCCGCAGTGAACCATACAATCGGCACACTTGGGATTACCACTCTTCTGGCCGTATTGACTCCAGTCAGTTTGGGCGAGTAATTCCTTAAAGGTAGAGTAATAACCTTCGTTCAGCAGATAGCAAGGTTTTTGCCAACCGAGAACACTATAACTAGGGCTACCCCAAGGTGTGCATTCGTAGTCCTTCTCACCCGTGAGAAAATCTAGGAATAAGGGATTGTGATTGAAGTTCCAGTTTTTTTCACCACTTCTGTATGGAGCCAGAATTTGCCGGAAGAGGGTGCGGGTTTGTTCGCGGTGGAGAAAATGATCTTGATCTGGTGCCCACTCGTAACTGTAGCCAGGAGAAATCATCATCCCGTCAGTATTTAGGGTTTCCAGAAAGTCGAAGAACTCTTGCATATCTTTAGGTTCAGTACCTTCAAAGATCGTGGTGTTAGTGGTGACACGAAAGCCTTTAGCTTTAGCAGCACGAATGGCTTTGACGGCAATATCAAAAACACCTTTGCGATCGACACACTGATCGTGTAACTCCCGCATTCCATCTAAATGCACACTAAAAGTCAGGTAAGGGGAAGGTTGAAACTTATCTAGGTTCTTTTCTAATAACAAACCATTGGTACACAAGTAAATATATTTCTTGCGCTCAATTAATCCTTGGACAATCTCATCAATCTGGGGATGCAGCAGAGGTTCTCCCCCAGGAATTGAGACAACTGGTGCGCCGCATTCTTCCACTGCGGTAAAACATTGTTCTGGGGTGAGGTTTTGCTTTAAAATTTCCTTTGGATGTTGGATTTTACCACAACCTGTACAAGCGAGATTACACCGAAAAAGAGGTTCCAACATCAATACTAAGGGGAAGCGTTTACGTCCTTTCAAACGCTGCGTAACCAGATACTTCCCAATATCCATAGCTTGTTGTATATTAACTGCCATTGTTGCGATCGCTCCTCTTTTAGAGATAAATACACCACAGTCATTGTCGGTCTGGGTACTTGTGCTACCCTAACGCGTATTGCATCCACACGTGAATCGCTATATTTTTCATTTGACGTAACCTTGTGCAACAAACCAATCCACAGCATCTTTGAGTGCGACTTTTAGCGAAGATTGAGGTAGACCCAACTCTCGTACAGCCTTTGAGGTATTGTAATACATAGGTTGTTTCGCCATCCGAACACCATCCAATGGCACTGAGGGCGATTTTCCCAATGGTGCGAGAATCTTTTCATCAACCCAGGCAACACTCAGGGGCAGCCAGGCGGGTACGGTTCGTTGAGGTGCTATTAGTCCTGTAATCTCGGCGAGTTGTTCGAGCAGTTGCTTGAGACTGAGGTTTTGATTACCTAAGATATAGCGATCGCCTGATTTACCTCGCTGCAAGGCCAGTAAATGCCCCCATGCCACATCCCGCACGTCGATAAAATTTAGACCAGTATCCAAGTAAAAAGGCATTTGCCGTCGTAAAAACCGAAGTATTATATCACCTGTGGGGGTAGGTTTGATATCTAACGAACCAATAGGGCTGCTGGGATTGACAATAACTACTTCTTGACCTCTAGCAACGGCTTGGATGGCTTCTTGTTCAGCCAAAAACTTAGACTTTTTGTAGTCACCCACTAACTTTTCTAAGGGACTCTGATGGGTTTCATCGACAACTTCACCAGATGACCCTACCCCAATAGCCGCCACTGAACTGGTGTAAACGGTGCGCTCAATCCCCGCTTTGCGAGCTGCTGCTAACACATTGCGCGTACCCAGGACATTGTTATGGTGGAGTAACTCTCGGTCTTTTTGCCAGAGGGAATAATGAGCTGCGACATGAAATAGATATTGACAATCTGCCATCTGTTGCCAAAGATTTGGATCGTTCAAATCGCCTTTGACAATTTCCACATCCAAACCGCGTAGATTGTCCAAATTGCTGCTTGAGCGTACCAGCGCTTTGACTGTGTAACCCTGTTGCAGAAGCAACCGTACCAAATGGGCACCAATAAAACCCGTACCTCCCGTGACAAAAACCCTTTGGGATTTTGGATTTTGGATTTTGGATTTTGAATTTATCAACTTGGAATTCCTTTATTTTGAATTTTGGATACAGAAATTTCGCACTAATTAGGTGGGACTTAATAATGTAAATCTCTCAATCAGACCATTCATCCCTGTTCAAAAATCTAAAATCTAAAATCTAAAATCTAAAATTTATTGCGGGGAAACCAATCATCCAAAATGGTGTAAACTACTGGCACAACAATCAAACTGAGGATAGTTGAAGTTACTAGTCCACCTGCGATCGCTACAGCCATAGGCGATCGCAATTCTGAACCAGCACCTAAACCTAGAGCGATCGGTAACATCCCTAAAATTGTAGAGGCAGTGGTCATCATAATTGGTCTGAGGCGCACTAGTCCGGTGTTGAGGATCGCCTCGGTGCGCTCTAAGCCGGCTTTGCGTAACTGATTGATGTAATCTACAAGTAAAATGGCATTTTTATTTGCTAGTCCCAATAAAAAGACGAAACCGATCAATGAGATCATGCCAAAGTCGCTCTTGGTAATCAGTAGCGCTAACATTGCCCCCACTAATGCTAAAGGCAAAGAGACACCAATAACCAGAGGGTCTACCCAGGTTTTGAATAACAAAATTAGTACGATGACAATGCATAGTGCAGATAGAGCCAGAGTAGTGCCGAAACTGCTAAAAACCTGATTTTGGTTAGCAGAGTCTCCCCCTAAATCTAAGGAAACATTAGAGGGTAATACCGCTTTTGCTTCAGCTACCACTTTGTCAGTGGCATTACCTAAAGATAGATTTTTGCCTAAATTAGCACTGATGTAGGCCACGCGCTGATTATTCAGACGCTCGATCTGAGAAACAGTGCCCTGTGGATTCGTTTCACCTGTAACTGTGACATCAGCGAATCCCGGTAGCCTCTGAATCCTTTCTTTAATCGTTTTAACTGCTTTGCTCAGAGCTTGGAGATTATCACCTTGTAATGCTATTTGCAGGGGTTTTTGACTGCCAGAATCGACAAATTGAATATCTTCAACACTAGTAGTTACTCCAGAAAGAGCAGGTAAGGAGGAACGCAATTGGTCTTGTAGTTCTCCAGTGGTGATTTTGCGATCGCCCTTTAACTTTACATATAGTATCCCTTTGTTCGGCTCACCCTCACGAGAACCAACAGTAGTAAATACCGTTTCAACTGCCGGTGATTTCCTCACAACTTCTTCTAGTTTCTTTGCAACCTCTAGAGAATCATTTAAAGGGTTGGGGATTTGAGACTGGGGAATAGAATTTCTCCCCTGTTCCCCTGCCCCTCTGCCCCCCTGCCCCTCTGCTCCTCTGCTCCCCTGTCCATCTGCTCCACTAGGGATACTTGGCAAAGGAACTGTATAAGCAATATTAAATTCGCCGCGATCGAGTTTGGGAATAAAGCCTTTGGGAATTAGTGGAATCAGCACTATACCTGCGATTAAGCTGAGGACAGCTAACCCGATAACTATCTTGCGGTGATTTAAAGACCAACTCAGTAAGTTTCTATAAAATTGGGTAAACGCTAACCAGATTTTTCCTTCCCGACGCGGGGAGAGTGAGGATTTAGGTTTTAGCCAGTAGATAGCTAGAACTGGAGATAAAGTCCGAGCAACTAGCATAGAAGCCAGCATTGCTGCTGAAACCGTGATGCCAAAAGGCTTGAAGAACTGACCGATGACACCACCCATCAAACCTATGGGCAGAAAAACTGCGACGGCTGTTAAAGTGGCGGCGGTTACTGTCAACCCAATCTCATTTGTCGCTAAAAGCGCCGCTTGACGAGGAGTTTCCCCATCTTCAACGTGTCGCATGATGTTTTCTACATCGACGATCGCATCATCAACAATACTACCAATCACCAAAGCTAAAGCCAGCAGGGTGATTGTTTCCAGGTTAAAGCCGAAAATCGCCATAACGATAAACGTCGCCAACAAGGATGTAGGAATCGCCAAGGCAGAGATAAGAGTTGCCCGCCAATTCCATAAAAAAGGAAAAATGACCACTATTGATAGCAAGACTGCTTCTAGCAAAGCATCAATTGTTGACTGGGTAGCTTGGCGGATATATTGGGCTTGGGTGGCAGCTAAAGTGAGTTTGATATCTTTCAGGGTAGAGCGTAGCCTTTGAACTTCTTTCTCAACCTGACTCACTACTTCCAAAGTGTTAGCGTTACCGCGTTTGATTACCTGAAATGCCAGTGCATCTTGACCGTTAAACCTAACTAATGTCGCCCCACCTTGAGGGAGAGCAGCTGCACTTGCTGGATTTAGGGGAGGAGTTGCAGTAGCAGCACCTAGTAGTGAGACTTTCAGAACTCCTGGTAATTTAGCGATCGCACTCACAATCTCATCTTGCGCCAACTTCGTCAAATCTTTGAGATTCCGTGTCGAACTCTCTATGGCATAACTAATAGCGGCTGATTCATTTAGATTCAGGGGAATAATTTTAGAAGTTGCTCCTGGAGGCAAAGTCAACTGTTTGAGGGCAGTTTCAACCTTTTTAGTCGATGTTTCTAAATTCGTCCCCACGGCAAAAGAAAGGGCAACGGCTGTTTGACTAGGATAGGTGGATGAGCGAATATTCTCCAGTCCTTCTAGGGAGCGGAGGCGTTCTTCTAGGGGTTTGGTGAGCTTCGCCTCAGTATCCAGGGCAGTTGTCAGGGGGGCTGTAGCATTTACAACTACCACTGGAAAGGTTATATCTGGAAACAAGGCATACTTAAGAGAACTGAAAGCCAGAATCCCGGCTACCGTTACGGCAATCCAAAAACTCACCGTCAGCCACGAAAATTGAATCGCCAATTTGGAAATATTGAAGAGTTCTCGTGCGGATTTTGAGCGATCAAGCTTTACCATCTTGGAAAATTATCGTGTGGGTGACACAATTATTAAGCAATTCAAAATTCAAAATGAAAAAACACAATCCTAATTAGTTGTTTGGCAGCAGCAATTACCTTGGGGTTACGAGTTTTGGTGACTAGTAAATGGCAACATTATTTATTGTTACTCAGATATGACCCGATCTTGAATGCAAAAGGAAACTTCAAAGATGAAACTTAGTTCTATTGAGAGCGCTAGTGTCTAATTTTTTACCCATCAACACAATTCTGGTGCCTCAGGGAGCAGAATATAAAGCTGTGTGTCGCGGATTAAGCGGCGTTACTGGCTCGATACCAACGGTAGTAGCTATACCTGTTGGAATAAAACCTTTACTCAAATATTTGCAACAAGGACAATTTCTAGCTCCAAAATCCAGAGTGCTGATTATGGGTTTATGTGGCAGCTTAAGCGATCGCTATACAGTTGGTGATATTGTGCTGTATCAAGATTGTATTTATCAGGGGCAACAGCAAGAATGCGATCGCACTTTTACAGCCCAATTGCACTCAGCATTCAGTACAGACGCGATTAATCGCGTCTCTACCAACTCCCCACCAAATTTAGTCAAGGCATTGACAAGCGATCGCGTCATTTGGTCTGCTGCCGAAAAACGCCGTTTGAGTAAGACTTTGGCCGCTGATGTTGTTGATATGGAAGGATTTACCGCCTTAGAATTTTTCAACACAGCCGGGGTATCCGTAGCAATACTGCGAGTAGTCAGCGACGATTGTCAGTATAATATCCCCGATCTCACATCAGCAATTAATTCTAATGGCTCTCTAAATCCTTTTCCTTTGGCAATGGCAATGCTTCGACAACCCCTTGCTGCTATTCGGCTGATTCGAGGTTCATTAACAGCATTAAAGGTGTTAGAGGAAGTTACAAATCTGCTCTTTTCAGGCTCCAACCAAAAATAATCTAGGTAAATAGACTATGCGTAAGGGCACTGATAGCAATCCTAAATCATTCGTGAAAATCTATCTTTATTCTCTCTGCGTTCTCTGTGTCTCTGCGGTTAGTTATAAAAATTATTTTTCACAAATCAACTTAGAACGCTATATATTTTTTGCTCTTATACTATGTGAAGACAAACTAATAACAATAAACATAATTTAAGTATTGATTGTGAAATTTCTTCGGGAATAATTTTTACAGAAAATTTATCTTTATCCATATCAAGAGAAACCTATATTGGGAAACATAATATATAACCTGATCAGGGTTGGGTTCCAGGAGAGCTAATTCTACTGAATTGTGAATCAAAAACACCCAATAGCTCGGAACTAATTTAGCAACTACCGCACAAAATTTATGACGCTCAATCACAACCTCTACTTGTACTCGTTCCTAGCTCGTTTTGCATGGCTCAAAAAAAGTTACACCGCTAAAATAATGTTGGTGGCATTTTTGGGAACTCACGTACCACTTTTGACTTTACTCTTGAGTTTCGTCATCTCAAACTCCTATTCTTTAGAGATGGCGATCCGAGTTATGAGCATTGCTTTGTTGGCTACGTTAGCAGGTACGGCTGCCACCCTCTACGCGCTACACCACCTCCTCAAACCAGTTATTTTGACATCTGCTGCATTGCAAAATTATCTAAGCACCAAAACTTTACCTGAATTACCCACAGAATTTGTTGATGAAGCGGGTACATTGATGGCGAATACCTCACAAACTCTTCACAAATTAGATGACTTAATTCACTACATCACTAATTATGACGAGCTAACTGGATTACCCAATCGTGATTTATTCTGCGATCGCCTCAATCAGATTTTATCCCAACCTGAAAACAACCAGCGCCTTGTAGCCGTCTTTTTACTGGGTATTGATGATTTCACTGATATTAGTCATGGGTTAGAGCCTGAAACAACAAATTTGTTGTTAAGAGCGGTTGCTCAGAGATTATCAGGCTGCATAAGGCAAACAGATGTTCTTGCCCATTTGAGTGGAGATGAATTTGCCATTGCTCGGATAGAGATTGTTTCTTTTGAAAGTGTAATTAAGCTGTCTCAGCTATTGTTAAGTACCCTCAGTAAACCTTTTTCTCTAGAGGGTAACTTGATTCATATCACCGCCAGCATCGGCATCACCATGAATGGCATAAATGATCAAAATAGCGTAGATCAACTTTTGCAACAGGCTCACATAGCACTGTATGAAGCAAAGCAGAAAGGACGTAGCCAATATCAATTCTATTCGCCGGAAATCAATGCTCAGTTGCAGGAGCGACTAACTTTAGAGAATGAATTATATGGGGCGCTTACCCGCAACGAAATGCTGGTTTATTATCAACCTCTGATTGATTTACATAGCGGACAAATTACAGCTATGGAAGCATTGATTCGCTGGCAACATCCTACTTTAGGTATGATTTCTCCAGGAAAGTTTATTCCCATTGCAGAAGCCAATGGTGCGATCGTCGAAATTGGTGAATGGGTTTTGCGAACTGCTTGCGCCCAAAACCGTGCTTGGCAGCTTGCTGGATTTACCCCGATTCGGATATCTGTGAATCTTTCAGCTCGACAATTTGAACAACCCTATCTGGTTGAAATAGTCAGCCAAATTCTTGAGGAGACAGGACTCCAAGCATCCGATCTCGAACTGGAAGTCACGGAAAGCTTCTTGATGGGTGACATAGAGCGATCGGTTAAAACCTTAAAAAAATTACGAGAACTGGGTATATGGTTGGCTCTAGACGACTTTGGCACCGGTTATTCCTCCCTCAACTACTTGAAGCGCTTTCCTGTGAATATGCTGAAGATTGATCAGTCATTTGTGCAGGATGTCACGTCCAATCCTGATAGTGCTGCCGTCACTAATGCGATTATTGCCCTGGCAAAAAGCCTACGATTGAACATCACAGCAGAGGGTGTAGAAACCCAAGAACAGCTTGACTACCTGAAAATGCAGGGATGTCATGAAGGTCAGGGTTACTACTTCAGTTGTCCTGTCCCTGCCGATCTAATTACCCCGATGTTGCAGAAAAGTTCTCAGCAGATGGAGACAATTGCAGCATAATATAGATGCCTAAGCCATTACAACGTGTTCCATTTTGCACCTATCTCGGCGACAACCCGAATACTTGTATAGCGCTATGACTAGATTGAGATTCTTTTTGTGTGGTAGTGGGACTTCCACACAAAAATTGTCTGGGTTGAGCCGTATTAGAATCTATTTTTCTTACCAAAATCAGCAGACTCATAGCACATATTTGTGGTTTTAATATCCATATCCTCAGAAGTAAGATATGAGTAAGCCTTGCAATATTCAAATCAATACTGTAGATTTTAAGTCACATTTTTGTGTTACTTCCTCAAGGCGCTAACTGTGATTTCAAAAGCTCATATAGATATCAAAATATACAAAGACGATTTTCACACTATTATTCATGGCGATGCTCTTGAAAATTTAAAGCATCTTGAATCAGAATCCATTAACCTAATTTTTGCTGATCCACCTTACAATATTGGCAAAAACTTCGATGGTTTAGTTGAAAATTGGTCGGAAGAAGAATTTCTTCGCTGGACATATCAATGGATCGATGAATGCCATCGTATCCTAAAGCCCAATGGTACTTTTTACCTAATGAACAGCACAGAGAATATGCCCTACCTTGATATCAAGTGCCGCAAGAACTTCTATATTAAAAGTAGGATTGTGTGGAATTATGATAGCTCAGGAGTGCAAGCAAAAAATTATTTTGGTTCTATGTATGAGCCGATAATTATGCTAACGAAGCATGAAAAGAACTACACGTTTAATTCTGGCAATATCATGGTAGAGGCAAAAACTGGTGCAAAGCGTCAATTGATTGATTATCGAAAAGAACCTCCTCAGCCTTACAATACTCAGAAAGTACCGGGTAACGTTTGGGACTTTGCACGAGTACGTTTCAAAATGGAAGAATATGAAAATCACCCAACTCAAAAACCAGAAGCACTTTTAGAACGTGTTATTTTGGCATCTTCAAATATTGGAGATATCGTATTAGATCCATTTTCTGGTAGTTTCTCTACATGTGCAGTTGCTAAACGCTTAGGAAGAAAATCCATCGGGATCGAAATAAATAAGGAATACGTAAAAATAGGAATTCGCCGCTTAAATCTGCCGTCCAATTACGCTCCTGAAGAGTTAGCAAAAGAGAAAATAAGAAAAACAAAAAATCTTTCCAAGAAAGCAAGAGCTTTGATTGAGGAACAGTCATGTTGCTTTGCTCAGAATTCAGAATTCAAAATTAATGATACCCATAAATAAATTTAGGGGTCAGTACACAATATTTTTCGGTTAAGGCAAGAGACGCGATGAATCGCCGTCTCTACAAGTGTTTTGTTGCTCATTCTGAACTGTATTGCTGTATCATGAGTCGTTTTCGGTCAAAGCAAATGTCATTATTACCAATAACCACACCTTTACAGACGGACACCACTACAGCCATCAAGATTAAAATCTCTTAACCTTTCGTTACAGTAAAGACATCGAGTCGGAAGAAAGCAAAACTTCTCGAAGCTGAAATCAAAGGTGAACGACATGAATGGCACAATTCGCGTTGGTAATCTCTTCGGAATTCCCTTCTATATCCATCCGTCATGGTTTTTAGTTCTGGGTTTGGTAACTTGGAGTTATAGCAGTGTACTGGCGGCACAATTTCCCCAATTGTCTGCGGGATTAGCTTTGCTACTAGGATTGATGACAGCGCTGATGTTATTTGCCTCTGTCGTCGCCCATGAATTAGGCCACAGTTTCGTTGCCATTGGTCAGGGAATTGATGTCAAATCCATCACACTGTTTATATTTGGCGGTTTAGCAAGCTTAGAAAAAGAGTCAAAAACCCCAGGTGAGGCTTTTTGGGTAGCGATCGCCGGCCCAATGGTAAGTTTACTACTATGCGGTATCGTTACAGCGATTGGTGTTACTACTGCTGTATCAGGGCCGTTAGCTGCAATTCTTGGTGTTTTAGCTTCTGTTAACTTGGCATTAGCCCTCTTTAACCTGATTCCTGGCTTGCCCTTAGATGGCGGAAATATACTGAAAGCCATAGTTTGGAAAATTACAGGTAATCCTTATAAAGGTGTAACCTTTGCTAGCCGAGTCGGGCAAATCTTTGGTTGGGTAGCAATTCTTTCAGGCGTACTGCCCCTACTATTATTTGGCAACTCCGGTAACTTCTGGAACCTGTTAATTGGCTTCTTCTTGTTGCAAAATGCTGGTAATTCGGCTCAATTTGCCAGAGTGCAAGAAAAACTCACAGGTTTGACAGCTGAAGATGCTGTAACTCATGACAGCCCGATTGTATCTGCTAATCTTACCCTGAGAGAGTTTGCCGATGAGCGAGTCATCAGTGGGCAAAACTGGCATCGGTTCTTAGTGACTGATGATGATGGACAATTAGTAGGTGCGATCGCAATCGATAATTTAAGAACCATCTCCACAGTACTGTGGTCAGAAACTCAAGTCAAAGAAGTCATGCGACCAATTACGGAGTCTACCACAGTCCAATCCGATCAACCTCTGCTGGAAGTTATGCGGTTACTCGAACAACAAAAACTATCTGTGCTTCCCGTAGTTCGTGAGAATGGTGTTCTAGTTGGCATCTTAGAAAAAGCTGCAATTATCCAGCTACTTCAAAGCCGAACCCAACCTAATCCTGCATAGTTGTCTCCAAAAACGGCAACCCTTTGTAGAGACGCGATAAATCGCGTCTTCTACATTTTTATGAAAAAAGTGAAGGTTTAAAACCTCACCCGCAAGTAGCGCGAAACAGTCCTTGTATCCCAAGGGTTGTTGAAACCCCACCCCGAAGTGTCTGTCTTGATTCAATTGCGAATTGCGAATTGCGAATTGGTTTCATGCTCTTAGGAACATGGATTAAATAAGGGAACTCCAAGAAATAGATTATGCAATATTGTGGGGTGGGCATTTTGCCCGCCCAGTCCATAAGGCAAGATGCCCACCCCCACAAGAGTTAATTGGATATTTTTTATTTGTCAGTCCCTAAGATGCAAAACTTTATCCTGTCTCTAGCTTCCCTCTCCTTTATAAGGAGAGGGATTGAGGGTGAGGTAAACGAAGGATATAAATAGTATGTTATTTAATTCTTATTCCTTCGTATTTCTTCTCCAAGAGTTTTTACGAGATATTAGGTATATTCCCAGCAAGGATAAACCGACCACTGGCGTAGTTTCGGGCACAGCTTCGATTTTGGCATAAACGGCTGTTGTAATTGTGGCTCCTTCAAGAGCCTTAATACTTATCTGGGGAACGTCTGGATTAAAGCCAGTTAGCTCAAGGGTATAATTATTGCCTTCAAATGTGAAATTTTGATTACTCAAATTTGTGTCTATATATACAAAATCTGCACTTTTTTCAGGATCTGTTGCGTCGTTAAGCGTATTTATTAGACCCAATTTGAAGTCAAAAACTTGGCTGATTCCAACGGGAGGGCTAAAGGATACATTGAGATTTAAAGGTACAGATTCAACGCTTGTACCACTGAATACCGTTCCGTTAAAGTAAGTTAAATCAGCTATTTTGAATACAGAGTTAATATCCGCAGAAAACGAAGTTCCATTAAAGGTTAGTCTATTTGGAAGTCCTGTCGGTAAATCAGGTTCACCCCAAGTAAATGTATTGCTTCCTACACCTGTATATATGGGTTCAGTATTATCGCTTCCTGGAGTAGGTTCTCCCCATGTAGCGCTAGAGATACCAGGAAAAGTTAGAGCATAAGCTTGAGCAGAGAAACCAAATCCTGTAGCAGAACTCACAAAAAAACTAGATATAGCAGTAGCAAAAATAAAACTTAGTTTCATAATTTTGGATTTTAATTATCATTTTGGAGTTTATTTCAAGTAGACCTCAAATCTACCTTAGTAAATTTACGGAAAATACGCCAATGTCTTATTGTGTTTTTTATAAAATATTTATATGGATTTAAAAATATATTAATTAATAATTTATATTTGTGAAGTTAAGTTTATGGATTGCTAAAAGATTTCATGGGAGCATCCCAATTTTGCTTAAATCTTTTCCCTCACCCCCAGCCCCTCTCCCAAAGATGGGAGAAGGGGTTAGGGCTATCAAGGTTTTTGCACATTTGGGATGCTCCCGATTTCATAGCTTGATCATTGGTAAAACAGGAGTTGCGTAGGCGTAGCCCGTCGTAGATATTGTTACTTTACTTGCTTTCTTAATTGATTGTCAAGTTGATATCAAGTTACTATTCAAAGTTGACTGAAGATTTTTCTTTGACCAGAGTAATAAAAAAGTGTTAGAGGATGTTTGAAAAGTTTTCGGCGAATATAATTCGCTACTACACAAACCAAGTCCACCTCCGTGGAAAGCATGAAAAATCAAGAGTTTTTAACCCACGGAGGTGGGTAAAGTCTCGTGTAGCCGCGATTTCTAATCGCCAAGGCAGTAATAATTTAGACTTTTCAAACACCCTCTTAGAAGCACATCATAATATATAGCAAATTTCAGATAAATGAGGTACAAAATTTAATACAAAAGCCATATAATAAGAGACTTTCAACCCTATTCCCTATTCCCTATTCCCTATTCCCTATTCCCTGCCGTATTTTATAACTTTGACAAAATCTCTGGCAACAACTGACTAGGAACTTTAGATAAAGCCAAATTTTGCCCCTGTATTCCTAATTCATTATGAAAAGCACGAATAGTTTTCACTACATAAGTGAAGGTTGTTTGATAAGCCTCGGATTGTTTACCAAATCCATTTAGGGCTTGCAAATGGTTATCTAATGCTACTTCTAAGTGTTGAGAACGTGTTGTTTTGTCGCCCTTAAAAGACTCATCTATTACTAGCTGATAATGGGCCAGTCCCAGGTTATTGTAGGAAGCAAGTAAATCAAAATTTAAAGAAGTATCGCTAAGTGAGTGAGCCAAAGCTATAGCTTCTTCGTAAGCGCTGATACATAGTTGCAGATAATTTTGCCGTGCCTCTTTAGTTGTCTGAGATAGGTTTGCTAGATGCCAGTAGGCAGTACCCAGATTATTTTGTGTAGCGGCGCAGGCGGTGGGGAAATTTGCTGGAGTGCGATACTTGAGAGCTTCGTTGTAGACATTTATCGCTAACTGGAGATTTTGGGCAGGTTGTTCGTATTGTGCCAGATTCCAGCAGGCAGTACCAATATTGTTTTGAATCATGCCATACTTAAGCGGTTCCTCTTCGGGGTTGTAGTGTACAAGTGCTTCATTGTAAGCTGCGATCGCTTTCTTTAAATGTAAAATTGGTTGATTATATTGCCCTAGATGCCAGTAAGCAGTACCCAAATTATTTTGACAAGCCGCATACTTTAATGAATCCATATCGGCTGTACGGTAATTAAGTGCTTCACTGTAAGCTAAAACTGCTTGCTGCCAATTTTCAGATGGGTGAGAAAAACGAGCTAAATCACCATAAGCTGTCCCCAAATTATTTTGCACACGAGCGTAAGTTTCCAAATGTGTCTGGGGCGAAATCATTTTTAACGCCAACTGATAAAACTCTATAGCCTGCTCTATATAAGTTTGTCCTTCCTCTGAATTGGGTGGTGTGCGGTATAGCATCCAGTAAAGTGTACCCAAGTCATTTAAGATATCTGGAAGTTGTGGTGAATTTTCGTCATAGCTAATTGCCTCTTGATAAGCAATAATTGCCACCATCAAGTTTTCTAGGGTTGACTCTCCTTGCTCAATGCGAAGGCGGTATAAAGTGCCCAGACGATGATAAGCCTCTGCAAGTATCTCTTCTGAAACAAGATTTTCGTGTAATTCTTCAATTTCCAATAAAATCTGTTGTGGCCGTAAGGAATTATCAGTATTTTGAGTGCTACTTGTATTGATTGTTGCTATTACTAGCTCCGTTAACTCACTGCTAATATAAGATAAAGACGACAGCGATTGATTATTAATTCCACTACCAGACCTATTCGTAGATTCCTGCGGTTGTGGCGTAGCCTTCAATAAATCCGTTGTTGATGATGAAACTTCCTGAGTTTTATCTACGCGATTCCCTTGTATCTCCACTGGGAAATCGGAATTATTCTCAAACTTGAACTCGGTGGCTGCGGTTCTAAGTTCTGCTTGGTTAACTGATTCATCTAGAATTGACTGCTCAATATTCCCTAAATCTAAGCTTCCAGAACGTGAAAAACGTTCTGGATAGCCCAAATTCTGATTTGCTGGTGTGGGTTCTCCAGCAAACACAAATACGCCAGTACGGCAACGCCAAAATTGTGGTGCTGATTGCTTGATAGCAGATAACCAAGGACGTGGTATCCACAGCAGCAAGTTAGATTCTAGGAATCGGCTGGATTCTTGTGTAGAGAAATATTGTTCACTTAAGCGGAGATAGTGTAAAAATAATCGTTGTGTCGCTACTGGTTGCTTAGTGAGATGCTCCACGCCGACAATCTGAAATGCTGGTACTGGAAAAGGTCTTCCAGGGCTATCTTTTGATGCTCCAACCATTGGTGGTGGATAATTAGCCAACCATTGATTAATTTGGATTATGGGATTGGGATCGTTTAAATTCAAACGCAACGTCACTAATCGCGGATAAGCTGGAGTGCTATTTTCTTGAGAATTTGATGACTGATATAGCACCTGTCCAACAGGATAAGCCAATGTAGAATGCAAGCGGGCTGCTACCTGATTTCTTAAGTGTAAATTATCACATACAGCTAAAAAAAGTTGTCGTCGTAAGCCAAGACTGAGGGCAAGTTTTAGGCGGTGGTATACTTGCCGATTCCAAGTAGAATTATTCTCGTGTGCAGTATCATTCACGCTCATAGCGGCTAAAGAGCCAAAACACAGTATATATCACCTTTATAGGTGCATCCAAGTAAGATAAATTCATAATAAAAATGATTTTTTAACTCAATACGGTTCAGTTAAGGCTGAAAGACTGATTAGTGATATAAAATTTAGGATTTTTCTTAACATTCAACACTTTTGGCGAGATTATTTTGCGTTGCTGCCCAATTTTGAGGCAAAGCTTCTCTAGTTCTGACAGTTAAAGCAGCATTATAAGCAGCGATCGCATTTTCGATGTTATCTGCCCTGTCTCCTTTAATTCTATCCCTGTAGCCCGGATTTCTTACAAGAACGAGGGAAGAGGCAGAGGGGCAGAGGGGAAAGAACAAGGCACATTGAACTCTCCTCTGCTCCCCTGCACAAGGTTTTGAGAGATGTGGTGAGAAATCTGGCATCTGTGATACGGCTTCTACCGTCTGCACGAAGCCAGCATCAAGTAATTCTTGGTTTGCTGCTAAAAGATGAGGGAATTAGATGTTCTAGTTTCCCCTTTGCAATCTTATTTTTGTGTTCGCAATTGCTATTTCGGCGATCGCAATTGTTATTTCAGCGATCGCAATTGCTATTTTGGCGATCGCAATTGTTATTTCGGCGATCGCAATTGCTATTTTGGCGATCGCAATTGCTATTTCGGCGAACACAATTGTTATTTCAGCGATCGCAATTGTTATTTCGGCGAACGCAATTGTTATTTCAGCGAACGCAATTGTTATTTCGGCGAACGCAATTGTTATTTCGGCGAACGCAATTGTTATTTTGGCGATTACTGTTGCTGATTGCACTTATTCTCAAACAACAAATCGGTATGAAAAATGAGTAAAAACACAGGCAAACTCGTAATTATTGCGTTGAACTTTTAATGAAATAAATCCACAAAACTACCCATCTCAGGCAAAAGGATACTCCACTATCTTGAAAAAGAAATTATTAAAAAAGGATGTGTTATGTCTTTAAAAACTCGTGGTTCTGCTGCTGTTGACAAAGCCCAACTTCGTCTCGCCTTGCTTAAATCCATTGATGAAAGTCTAGATTTAGGACATGGGTTAACCATTGAAGCCTACAACCACCTAATCAACACTACCCGTGCTGTACTAGAAGCTCATAATACGCTGGTATCCAATCTGGAAGAATCGCGTAAAACAATCACCCAGATGGACAAAACCCTCTCCGAAATGTCTGAACGAATGCTAAGTGGAGTTGCAATTGTCTACGGCAGAAACAGTATAGAGTATTCCAAGGCTGGCGGCTCTAATCGAAAACGAAGTAAACAATCTAGTTCAAAAGTTACTCCAGTTGTAGCGGTTCTTACTACTCAACCTACTCAAGCTGCAATTGCCAATGCGTCAACTAACGGTAATGGCACAACTCCTTTGCTACAATAATCCACCTAGTTTGAAAAAGAGAGTAGGGGTAGTTAAATCAGTACTGTAGTGGCGTGGCAAGGCTAAAATGTTGCAAAAAAATTGCTTTGTTGGGGAGCCACTGCGTTGCGCGGGTTAAGAGCGTTGTAGCAAGTGGCTTGGAGGCTTTGCCAAAGCCAACATCCTGATATATGTTGGGTTGCACTCCGCTCCACCCAACCTACGTCTACTGAATTCTGACTTCTAAATTCTTCTTCAACTAAGCTCCATATATATAAACTGTTGCTTTCCAGAAGATGACAATAATTTGTCACCAATACATACGGAAGCGAATTACGAAGTTTGATGACAATAAATTGTCAGCAATGACAGATAATTAATCACTGTACATGATTTATGTCAAACTTTAGTATTCAGCAATGCTTTCATCAAAGCCGATGATGGGATTTGAACCCACGGCCTGCTGATTACGAATCAGCTGCTCTACCACTGAGCCACATCGGCGTACACAATCTAAGAGTATAACATGATTTAGTCATGGTAAACCAAAATCCCAAAAATCGCCTTAACCCTAAACAATATGCCAGCCTCAAAGCGGAAATAGCCGCTCCTTATCGTGGCTTACGCCAATTTTTCTACATCGCTTTCGGTGCTTCTGGTTCACTCGGTGCATTCGTCTTTTTCTTTCAAGTGCTTGCCGGACGTAATGTTGAGAGTGCAATGCCAAGTTTAGCTCTTCAAGTAGGAATCGTTGCCCTAATGGTCTTTCTCTGGCGCTGGGAACAGCGTCAGCAACGACGCACCCAATCGGATGAAAAGTGCTGTTAGCGGTAGCGGGGCGTTTAGCCCGTGCTGAGTTCCGAGTACTGAGATACGACTTTTGTTTTAGGTATTTTCATAATTCTGCAAATTTATCGTAAATTAAAGGGTTTAAGAACCTGCAATCTACATGTAGCAACCATTTCAGTCGGGGTTTGTCTTGAGAAATCGCTCCACTTGGGATGCATCCCAAGACCGCGTTTCTCGCTAAATCCCCTTATGTAATGTCTTTAATTTTGAATTTTGTTAGCGTAGCGTAAAGCCTTCTCTACGAGAGGCTCCGCCAACGGCATGGCTTCGCTTAGAGCGAGTCTGCGTACCCTTACAGGGAAGCAAGCTACGCTTTTAGCGTCTCGTAGAGAGCGTCATTTTGAATTTTGAATTGTTAATAATGCTTTTATGAAGATTAAAATATCGAGAGATAAAAAATAAAAAAATTATTAGAAAATTCCAAAAAGCAAAAATTTCTAGGAAAATAGAAATCATTGAAACGGGGTCAGCCACTATAAAGATCCTGATCATAAACCCAATCACATTGAAATGGGGTCAGCTATATTTAAAGACCCCAAATTTTATGTTTAGAAAACCCTAAAATTAATAAAACTCACATTAATTGGAAACGCCAGACTGATAATTTGTTAGTCTGGCACTTCCAATTTACTGAGCTGTTACCAAATAGGATGAAGGAATTGGTTGAGCGCGTCCAGCACTGACGAGTGCCTGGTAAACAAAGGCAGCAACTTCGGCTCTAGTCGCTTCACGGCTAGGATTGAGTTGCTTGACTGTGGGATAGTTGATTACTAATTGCCGTGCAGTTGCCGCCGCAACAGGAGCGATCGCATAATTAGGAATCTGGGCCGCATCGGTGTAAAAGGAAAGGATATTCTGATTATTCGTAGTTAAGCCCAAACCATTAGCTAAAGCCACTAACGCTTGCACTCTGGGGATTTGCTGCTGTGGTTTAAAAGTGCCATCGGGATAACCAGAAACAAATTGACTCTGGTAAGCGGATTGAATTGCAGCGTAAGCCCAGAAATTGCTTGCGACATCCCTAAATCGAGTACCTGCACGTTTGGCTGGTGGCGTTAGGGCTTTAGTGACAATAGTGGCGAATTGAGCGCGGGTTACAGGTTCATTGGGTTTAAAGCTGCCATCAGGAAAGCCAGCAATAATATTTTGGGAAGCTAAAGCTTCGATGTAGGTTTTTGCCCAGAAATTTGTCGATACATCTTTAAAGGCGGTAGTCCCTCCAGGGGGTACGTTAACACTTGCGGCAACAAAATCTACTGAGCCAAAAATCTTTTTCTGATCGATATCGTTGCCAACAGCAATAATTTGACCTGTTTTGGTGGCGTTGTTCACATCATAACGAGTGTTATGGCGGATCAGATTGCCACCAGGATTTTCATTGGTGCCAAGGTCGGGTAAAGCATTAACAGTTGCTACTACTCCATCCCGCTTATTGTTCTGAATGACATTCTTACGCAATATGGGCTTCGCTGACTCTGAGATAAAAAGACCGTCTTGGTTTTGGACGATTTGGTTTTCGACAACGAGGGGCGTAGAAGTGCCACCGATCGCAAGACCAAAACCAGTATCCTGAAATAAGTTATTCCGAATTTCTCCTTGGGCCGCTTTAGCAATTGAAATCCCATTACCTTTGTTTTGCACAAAGATGTTACTTTCAATTTTGGGATTGCCTGTACCTGTGACAAAAACACCCTCTCGGACACTGTTAGTAAAAGTACTGTTTTTGATGATGGGATTAGTTGATTCCACCCACACACCCGTACCCCGGCTATTTGGGTTGGTGACGGTGACACCAGTAATAGTGGTATCTTGCTCGGCAAGGATGGTAATATCTTGTCTGGCAAAGGTGCGGCTAGTGTAGAAACCTCCACCTGTTATTAATATCCCCTGACCTTTACTAGCTTCATCACCCCGCAGTGTTACCCCTGGTTTCAGCAACAGTGGGAAGGTTTCGCCACTTTCTTGGTTATAGTTACCAGGTGCTAATTGAATAACTGCACCTGCTTGGGCTTGACTAAGAGCGAAAGTTATGCTCTTGTAGGGTGTCGCTGAGGTTGCACCAGCACCAGCACTATCTGTACCAGTTGCAGGATTAACGTAAATCGCTGCGGCTGTTGTAGGAGCTTGCGCGGTGAGAGTTGGGGCGATACCTGCTGGGTTAGTAGCACCAGCATTAACCTCACCAGGTAGTAGTAGTGAACCACTAGAAACAACAAGCATTGCCGTGAGTCCGGCTCCCACGCGTAAAGTATAGCTGAGATTACTGCTAGAAAGAAGGCAGAAATTTTTCGCTAGAGAAATGTGAAAACCCCGATATTTCATTTTTTGAGTCTGTGATGTGCTGATTACGGTATGTTAAACAAGGTTTTACAATAGCTACAAGGCTACTATGAAACCCATGCAAAACTATACTGGATGATTAGCACTGATTCAGCTAAATTTCTTAGATACATCACAGAACTTATACATTAGTTATATTAGACATCTTCAGAAATTAATTATACGTTACGTATAAATACTTGTAGAGACGCGTTAACGCCGGGATTAGTCCCACTGTTAACGCGTCTCTACATTCTTTTTCACAGATGTCTATTGTATTTTTTAGAAAATTCTACTAAACCTCGTCTACCTTGAAAACCGTAGTTTTGTAGGTTGGGTGCAGCGATAGCGTAACCCAACATAAAATTTGGTGGTAATGTTGGGTTGCGTTTCACTCCACCCAACCTACATAAATATATCTTTTAAAAAACTCTAGGTTTCAACATAGATGAGGTTTAGTAAGCTAAAGTTTCTAAAGTTTCCCTTAAATACCTCTGTACTTGCTGTTCCAGACGAATTCCCTGTAATTGGGTATCGCGTTCTAGTTGCCAGCGCTGAAAACCGGAACTAGTGGAGATCGCGCACTTAAGGCTATACCAAATTTCAGTATCAGCAGAAAATTGGCGATCGCTAGAAGCTGGAATTTGAGCCATAGTTCCTCATTCCTTTATTTTAAACTTCAACGGTAATTGGGTATTGGGAAATTCAATTTTGGATTTTAGATTTTGGATTAAATTTCAATCTAAAATCCAAAATCCAAAATCTAAAATCTAAAATTATTACTCCCCTGCTCCCTGCTCCTTATTTATAGCCCTTTAAAGTGAAATAATATACTTTGCGGGCTGCTACGAATCTGTATTTATCCTAAACAAGGATTGCAGTAGTCGGGGCACGATTTGATTAACCCGCACCCCTAAAATGGTAAAGTCTTGCTTAATCTTTTCTAAAGATAATGGTTCTATGCCAGCGAATTCTGTCTCATTAATCACCAAAACTCGCATTACACTCACAGGTATTTGTAAAAATAGATTGCACCCCAAAAAGGCTAACCCCGCAAGCACTAGTGCCAGGCTGCGCCATTGTGGGAGAAATTTAGCTGAATTTGCGACTAATGGGGCAATTTGGTAAAGATTCCACAGTATCCAAACCGACAATACTGCTGCCACTAATGCCAGGATACGATTTAACTTTGTATTAATTAAACAGAGAATTTTTCGTTGCCGTTCAGTCAAATTTTCTGGCTTCAGGGCTATTCCTAAAAGAGCAAATATATAAAAAGGGCGACGCAACTGCATCCACAACAGGGGGAGAACACCAATGGCGGCAACTAAAAATAGCTCCATCCAGACTGGTAAAAACGGCTCGCCTACAGACAGGAACAATAAGCAGAGTACTAAAAAAACAGGCAACGTCGCCAATCCAGCGACGTGAATCCACAAAATAGGTTCAGAGCGAAATGAATGCATATTATGAAAATTTGTGAGTTAAGAATTAGGAGTTAGGAATTAGCAGCCTTTAACTCCTAACTCCTAATTTATCACTCCTAAGGTCTAACCATTTTACCCTCAACACTATCTCGTTAAGGTGAGAGTGCGGCGCTTCGTAACCATCTGATAGGATTCGATGATGTCACCTTCAACCCAATCATTAAATTTATCGATGCCGACACCGCATTCATAACCAGCGTTGACCTCACGGCTATCTTCTTTCATCCGTTTTAGGGAATCAAGGACACCTTCAAAGATCACCTTACCGCCGCGTCGCACCCTGACTTTGCAGTTGCGAACTAGCTTGCCAGATTGAACGTAGCAACCGGCAACCGCACCACGACCGACTGGGAAGACGGCCCGGACTTCGGTTTGACCCAAGGGTTCTTCCACCAACTCTGGTTCCAAAAGACCTTCCAATGCATCTTGGATATCTTCTAGGAGTTTGTAGATGACGTTGTATTCCCGGACATCTACACCTGCTTCATCGGCGGCTTGTCTCGCACCACTGGCAAAGGTGGTGTTGAAGCCGATAATTACAGCGTTACTGGCAGCTGCTAAGTCGATATCTGTCTCGGTGATTTCCCCAGCAGTCGCCAACAGCATCCGAATTTGGACTTCGTTTTGCGGGATTTGCTTGAGCGCTCCCACAATGGCTTCCACCGAACCTTGTACGTCTCCTTTCAAGATCAAGTTGAGTTCTTTCAACTCGCCTTCTTGGGCTTGAGCGGACAGGGTTGTCAGGGTAACACGTCCCTGTAACAGGCGGGATAAGCGTTGTCTGTCGGCGCGATCGCTAGCGAGGGATCTGGCTTCTTTTTCGTTCTGGAAGACCTCGAACTCGTCGCCGGCTGCTGGCACATCACTTAAACCTAGTACCTCGACAGCAAAGGAAGGAGAAGCAATATCTACTCTCTTGCTTCTGTCATCCACCATTGCCCGGACTTTACCGAAGGCCGAACCAGCTACCAAGATATCTCCCACATGCAGGGTACCATTCTGAATTAGCAGGGTAGCAACTGCTCCCTTGGCTTTATCCAGATGTGCTTCAATGACAGTTCCTTTCGCAGCACGATCTGGGTTAGCAGATAGTTCTCCAACTTCTGCTACCAACAGAATCATCTCTAAGAGCGTATCCAGATTTTCACCTCTGATGGCGCTCACAGGAACCATGATTGTCTCACCGCCCCAGTCTTCTGCTGTCAGACCATATTGGGTCAGTTCTTGTTTAACCCGCTCTGGCTGTGCCCCTTCTTTGTCAATTTTGTTGATGGCAACAACAATTGGCACTCCCGCAGCTTGGGCGTGACTAATGGCTTCAATGGTTTGGGGACGGACACCATCATCAGCAGCTACTACTAATACGGCAATGTCTGTAACCCTAGCTCCTCGTGCCCGCATCGCTGTAAAAGCTTCGTGACCAGGAGTATCCAGGAAAACTATCTGCTGTGGTTTACCCTCATGTACCAAATCCACATGGTAAGCACCAATGTGTTGAGTGATACCGCCAGCTTCGCCAGCAGCCACTTTGGTTTTGCGGATTGAGTCGAGCAGGGTTGTTTTACCGTGGTCTACGTGACCCATAATTGTCACGACTGGCGGACGGCGGTGGAGATATTCTCGGTCTTCTGCACCGACCATTTCCGTGATTTTCCGAGCTTCTGCTTCTCGTTCGACGGTTTCAACTTCTATTTCTAGTTCTTTTCCTACCAGGGTAATTGTGGGAATATCCAGATTTTGGGTGATACTCACCGCCATGCCTTTCAGGAAGAGGATTTTGACAATCTCTGTATCGGCAACGGCTAAAACGTCAGACAGTTCTTGCACTGTCAACGGCCCTGTAATCGTCACTTTTTCGGGGCGATCGCGCTTAGTCTCGGCTTCTTGGCGACGGTTTTGGTGATGGTCGCGCCCAGAACCAGACCGAGAACCAGACCGAGAACCAGATTTTTTCGCTCTTGCAGTTGGGGCGCTAGCAAGGGTTGCACCTGGCATCTGTACAGGTCGAGTCGCTTTCGGTTTGGGAGGACGAGCAATGGAAAGGCTGACTTGGACTGTGGCTGGTGAGTCGATATCATCATCATCCAGCAAATCTTCTTCAAACTCATCATCAAGGATGGGCTTGATCCGCTTGCCTTTGACGCCAGCTTTTGCCTTCTCTTTAACTTCGTCAATGATTTCCTCTTCTACCCACTTTTTACCGCCTTTGGTTGGGCGAGGGGGACTTGGGCGTTTCAAGTCGAGGAGATCCGGTGTGATTGGTTCATCACCCAATCCTTGAGATTTGCCGGCTATTCCTGACAACTGTCTGGGTGGAGTAGCGATCGGCATTGCGGCTGCTACAGATTCACCTGGGCGTGCTGGTCTGGGTCGTTGTCCCTCTCCCAGTTGTGATGGTGCAGATGGTCTATTGCCCCTTGGCTCTGGTCTACTGGGTGCAGGGGTGGGACGACTTGTCCTTTGTGGCGCACCAACTGGGGACTGGTCTGTTGGCAGTTTAGCGACTCTCGGCTTGATTTGCTCGCGATCGCCTTCTGCGGGTCGTACCCGTTGGTCGCGTTTGAGGATCGGTTTATCTGCCTGAGATCCCGGCTGTTCATCTACCACCTGCGCTTCTTCCGCCGCAGGTCTGGCTGGAGGAGCAACTAGTTGCGGTTTGATCGGTTTTTCCGATTTCGGTCTGGGTGCAACTGTTTTTTCCGGTTTTTGGGATGCTATTTTTTCCGGTGCTGGATTTGGATTAGGCGTTTGTTCCAAGTCAGCGATCGGAGATTGGCTCTGGGGTTGCTCTTTAGTCTCAGATTGAGTCCGGGGCACAGGTCGAGTTGGTGCTGCCGGTTTCAGGGGTGAGACTGGTGTAGCGAAAGGCCGTGGAGGAGAGGGAGGATTAGCTTCAGACAAGGCAGCTTGGGTATTGTTAGCAAGTGACGCCTCTGGGGCGTTGGGAGTAGTATTTCTCAATATTTTGGGTTTGCGTATTTCCAAAATTTGCTGTTTGTGGGGTGCAGCAGGTCGGTTACGTCCGCCGTTGGGTGGTGAATTTGGCTTATGGCTGGTTGTACCTAGTTCCTTTTTGGCAGACACACTCGTAGCTGCAAGCTTTTCTGCTGCCGCCCGGATGTTTTCTGCCTCGGATTCTGAAATCGTGCTGCTATGGCTTTTGACCGCAATATCGAGCTGGTCGCAAATTGCTAGTAGCTCTTTGTTATCCAAATTCAATTCCTTTGATAATTCATAAATTCTAACTTTGCCGTTGTTCATCCACTCTTCCCCTTTAATTTACAGTTTTAGCGGATGGTTGCCTGGTTTGCGACATCTCCATCCTTGGATTACTGTTTTTAGACTGCCGTTCAGTTTTTGCCGGTGCCTCCAATCAGGAAAGAGAGATGTTTCGGTTTAATAATGGCATCCCCACCAGGAATGGTGGTTGAGGGATACCCATAAAAACTTCTTAAATAAAAGATTTTTATAGGAACCCTTGATGCCGAACTGCGCCTGAGCGCTACCAGGTTGCCATTTTGTAGTTTCTTGTTTTGGTGATTCTGAGTCTTCCACAACACAATCGATTACATCTTGTTCTGGGAATGTTGCCTCGCCCCTCTTTTTATTGGAGAGCCGAATGCTTTTTACACCCATTTACTATTTTGGCACTAACCTTAACGATCAACAGAGGGTGTGATGAAAGCACGACTTCGGCTTTCGACACAATGCCTCTGATGATTACGTCACAAAGTTGTTCCAACTAAATTTGGTTTTGGGTATTAATGCGGGCTAGACGTTGCGACAAGCTTTGGTACAGTGTTTCTGGCACTGATGCATGTAGCGATCGCCCTAGTCGATTTTTTTTTTGAGCTGCTTGTAGGCAACTCGTTTCGGGACAAATATAGGCAGAACGCCCCATGCCCTGATCTAATTGTACCTTTCCCGATGGAAAGACGCGGACAATCCGCCAAAACTCATCTTTTGAGCCTACTTTACGGCAACTAATACAGCGCCGATAATTTGGTTTCATCGGTTATCTGTGATCTCAATCCAGGATTTTGGAAGTAAAAAGAAGTTTACTATGACTATTTTTTACCTATACCCAGCAGTTTTTGAGAAAATAATCCTTGAGACTGAGACTACAATCTACAGTATCAAAACTTTACAAAATTAATCAATTATTCATCATCGTTAAAACTATCTTCCTCTTCTAATTCTTCCTGCTCGAATTCTTCCTCATATTCCAGATCGTCTTCCTCTGATTCTTCTGATTGATATTTTGTTCTGACGGCTGCAAATTTGGCATCCTCTCCTGCAAAGTCATACTTAGCTTTGTCTTTGATGTCTATTTTCCAACCAGTCAGGCGGGCTGCTAAACGGACGTTTTGTCCTTCTTTGCCGATAGCTAAACTCAATTGATCTTCAGCCACCAGTACGTGAGTTTGCCGTGATTCTGGGTCCATCAGCCGTACTTCATCTACTCGTGCTGGACTTAAGGCATTAGCAATGTATGTTGCTGGGTCTGGCGACCAGCGAATTACATCTATTTTTTCACCGCGTAATTCGTTGACTACCACTTGAATTCGTGATCCCCTGGCTCCAATACAAGCGCCTACTGGGTCTACATCGCGATCGAGAGTATCTACTGCTATTTTAGTTCGGGGGCCGACATAACGGGAGGGGGGGTTTGCCTCCCTAGCGACGGCAACAATCCGTACCACTTCATCTTCAATTTCTGGGACTTCGTTGGCGAAGAGATAAACCACTAAACCAGCATCAGCACGAGACACAAGCAACTGTGGCCCTCGTTGCTGACCTTGGGAGACTTTTTTCAGATATACCTTGAAGGTGGCATTTGCCCGATAATTATCGTTGGGTAGCTGTTCCCGCTTCGGTAATTCGGCTTCTACTTCTGGCTGACCAAAATTACTGGTGACTGCCAAAACCACTGATTGCCGCTCAAACCGCAGGACTCTTGCTTGCAGGACTGTTCCTTCTAAATCTTGGAACTCTTCTTGCACCATTTGGCGCTGTTGATCCCGTAATTTTTGCGCCAATACCTGCTTAGTTTGCATCGCCGCCATCCGCCCAAATTCTCCTTGGTCGGGGGTAACATCCAGCACTACAGAGTCTCCTAACTGGGCTTCAGGAGCGACTTGTTGAACTTCGTCTAGGGAAATTTGGTGGTCTGTGTTATTGACTTCTTCAACAATGGTTTTGGTGGAAAGAACGCGAAAGCCCTCTCCTTCAATGTCAAGTTCTACTTCAAAATTCTCAAAATAATCTTCGTCAAACTGTCTGCGCTCTAAATTTTGGGCACGGCGATAACGTTCATAGCCTTTGAGTAGGGCTTCTCTAATCGCTGATTGAACTGCAAGCCGGGGTAAATTGCGATCGCGACTTATACTTTCAATTAATTCTTTTAATCCAGGTAAAGTAACCATTGACATAAGCAATCTCCTTTAGAAATTAGGGACTGGGGACTGGGGACTGGGGACTGGGTATTGGGGACTAGGGATTGGGCATGGGGCATTGGGTGCAAAGGGGAAAGACTTGCAGCAACTTCCCCTCTGCTCCTCTGCTCCTCTGCTCCCTCTGCTCCTTTGCTCCTCCAATCCCTAGTCCCTAGTCCCTAGCCTCTAGCCTTTAATCACTCGTTTATCGGCGCTCGTCTAACTGCACCTTATTAATTAGGGAACGGGGAATTTCGACTACACGACCTTTTTGGTTTAAGTAAAGTGTTATCTCATCCCGGCGAATCAACTGACCTGTCCACTCTTGTTGTCCGTCGTAGGGGGGCGTTGTGGAGATAATGACAGGAAATCCTTTAAAGGAAATAAACTCCCTGTCTGTTACCAGTTGCCGCGAAATACCAGGGCTAGACACTTCCAAGACGTATTTATCTGGAACGATTTCCGCAGCATCTAAGGAGGCTTCTAAAGCACGGCTCATCCTCTCACAATCATTCAAACCGGTGTCTTGTTCAGGATTGCGAATATCTACCCGCAATACTGGCGGACTTTGGTTGGTGTGAAAAACCACGCCAACCACTTCTAATCCCAGTTCTTCTGCCACTGGTGTCGCCAAATCAATAATTTGTGGAACTAAAGGATGAGCCATGAGAGAATTCAATAAAAAAAGTGGGCTTCGACCCACTTCCTGCGATAGGTATATCTTCCAAGAAGTCTTGTGACGAACCAAATGATGATTCGCCTAGTTCGAGTTTAGCGCATTTCTTTTATAGTCGTGCATTGGGTACTGCGGACTGGGGATTGGGGATTGGGGATTGGGGATTGGGGATTGGGGATTGGGGATTGGGGACTCACGTTAAGTACAATTAATTAATTAGTAGCAAATTATCTGTGTACCTCTGCGTCTCTACCCTGTGGGAAGCTAAAGCGCCTATGCGTTTAAATTTCAACCCTTAATTAATTACGCCATGATTTTACGCAAACCTCTACTAAGGACTAGGAACTAAATTATCCCAGTCCCTAATCCCCAGTCCCTCTACCCTTCCCGGATTTTTGGAAGAGTATTACCTTTATCAACTACTGTGGAAACTGATGTTTGTGTTCTCAACTTCCGGGTTTGCTCGATAATTTGGTCTATGTCTTCTTGGGACAGACGCTGGACGTAGTTGAGTTTTATTTCCTCTAAGAAATCAAAAAGTAAACTCTGAATTTCTGAGAGTACGTGTTTTTCCTTGATTTGAGATCCCAAGACTTTGGTGAAGCTTTCTACTAGTTGACTGGTGAGTTTTGCGCCCACAGGATCTTCAACAGCGCTAACTAACGTTTTGTAAAGATTAGTTGTGATTTGAGTCGCCAATTGTTCGCTTAACTGAGTTTGAGCCTGTCCCACGCCGGGGAGATTCTGGAGGTTGCGGTAGACGGGGACTTGATGCAAGACGGTTTCGATGTTGTGGCGCAAAATGGCAACGATCGCAGGTTGAATATCAGGTAACACTTGGTAGACAATTGTTTTTACCAAAAGACCTGCGATCGCTTCCACTTCATTCACATTATTAATATCTATGTAGGGACGTAAATTTTCTTGTTGCGAGAGCCATCTCGTTAACTCACCCCTCTGAATTGAACCCTGAACCTGATTAATCACTCTCACCACGACAATTTCTGTGAGTTCTTCGGCAAAATTGGCAACAATTCCCTGATTAAGTTGCTTTCGCACTGGATGCAGATTCAATAACTGCGCTTGATCGAGGCGAATTAATACAGGTATGATTCGCAACCCTCGCCAAAATGGCAGTAGTAAAAATAAATCGTACCAACGCCACAATAGTGCTTCTAACCAGCTAAAACCAGGATGTTGTCGTTTGAGCAAGAAGGTGCGCCCCAGTAATTCTACGCCAAATAAAATCACAAAGGGTAAGTCAACTTTAATCCAGAAATAATCAAGAAATTCGCCATTTTCCCCGATGTGGCGGTAATAGTTAGAGGCAATCAAAGGGCGGATGCTATCGTTGAAAAAATTAATTTCTTGAACCCAGCCTTTTTGTGATAGGTACGGCTGACTCCAAAAAGTGCCAAAGGACTGTTTTGCAGATTCGTTATTGATGCGATCGCGCATCCGCTTTTTGATTTTTTCTAGAGTACCACTCTTATTCGCTCCCGCAAACGGGTTAGTGTCAATCATCTCGTTGCTCAGACGCCTGATTTCTTCTAGCCTGCTATTTACCTGAGGCGACTGTAACCCTGTTTGGCTGACTTGTTTTTCTAATGCCTTTACTAGTTCTAAATAATTTTTCGTCTCTCGATGACTTTCAATACCTTTGATTGGGTCATAAATCTTAACAATTTGCGGAAGTTTTCGCAAGTAGAAATCTCGCCAAGGTACGTAACTTAAATCAAACAAAACCAAACCTAAATTTACGGCGGCAGTAATTGCCATAAATCTTTCAAACCAAAGACTACGCTGTTTAGAAAATTTCACGTTTCTCATTATTTGTCATATATTATACATTTTGAGGGCGTTGAGAATATAAGCTATTTCGCTTAATTAATTTTCGGCTATTTCCAAGAAATTACAGCTATTTGCAGCCCGCTAAAAGGGCAGTTAGAAACCAAAACCACACGAAGCTTTAACCGCCTGGGTGAGTACCAGTCCCCAATCCCCAGATCAAAGGGTCTATTCGATTCAAATGATAACTGTTGTATCTCTGCTAATACAAGATACTTCTTTTGATGGATGATATAAATTGGTTTTTGTGTGTATGGCTAAATTTTATAAAAATAAATCACAAATTATTCAAAAATCATGAAATAATCGTGAAAAAAGTTATTAAACAAACTTAAAATGCAGCTGTTAACCTTTATAATCCTGCTGATTTAACCCAAAGGAGTTTTGAATATGTGGTGTGGGTTTGGAAAATCAAGCGCAACCTTTGCTGTTACTTGCCTGGTGACTGCTAGTTTAGTAATTGCAGACACCGGTTTCGCAGCCCCTCAGCGTAGCTATACGCCCCAGCAGTTCCGTGAGGTATTGCGGGGATTAGGCTATAAGGTCAAGATAACAAACACTGCTTTGACGGACGAAGAAACTAAAAAGGCAATTCGAGAATTTCAGACGGGCTATAAGCTAAAACCAGTTGATGGGATAGCAGGGCCAAAAACCCAAGATTTTGCTGCTAATATCGTTAAAATTCTGCACACAAATTTGAATGCAGTGGTGAAGCCCAATCCTCCCATCCCGCGCGATCATTTTTATGGTTCCCGCACGGAAGAAGTGGTGAAGGAATATCAGAAGAAATATCAGCTGCAAGAAACTGGAATTGCTAATTTAGCACTCCGCCAAAAGCTGAATGAAGAAGCAAAGACAGTTGTGAGTCAGCCAACAGCGACACCGACAGCGACACCAACGGCTAAACCGACAGCGAAACCGACAGCGAAACCGACAGCTAAACCAACGGCTAAACCAACAGCTAAACCAATGGCTAGCCCAACAGCTACCCCGACAACTACACCCTAGTTGCCACAAACAACTCCTACCCCAGAACCACTCAAGTCCTCTGATTTGGTTCTTCTAAGGGTCTGCTTTTGGGTGTAGGTAGAATTGGAAGGCGGTCATTGTAAGGCATAGGAATGTACTGCACGCTAGGTCTCCCCCCTTGGGATTGTGGGTACAGATCCATGAGATCGTAAATAGAGTGGGGCAGTCCGACAGTGACGGGCAGCCCCATTTCTATTGCTTCTTCAATAGTGATGGGATAGTCGTGAGTGACGTGCCCAGTTGTTAGGGCTTCGATAATCGGTTCGATATTTTCTGGCAGAACTTTTTGTTTGGGTATACTGTCTTTCAGGAGAGTCCGCACAAATCGCTGCACTTGCTGAATTGCTTTGCGTGATAGGTCAGCCATAATTCAATACGGTTCAGTTAAGGCTAAAATCCTTTTTTTAACGAACCGCAAAGGACGCAAAGGACGCAAAGGACGCAAAGGACGCAAAGGAAGAGAAGTGAAGAGAAGCTTAACTGAACTGTATTGAGCCATAATTAACGAACATTCCGCTTTGCTTCATTCGCAATGACAGGTTTTGGATCATTTATTGTTTGGAACACTCTTACCTTAACCTCTCACAGATGGTCGCCAAATCTTGATAGTGTCGTCATCACCACCGCTAACTAGGGTTTGTCCATCGGGACTGAAGGCGACGCATCTAACATAGTTGGAATGCCCTGTAAGTGTACTGATTTCTCTGCCACTGTGTACGTGCCACAGTTTGATAGTGTTGTCCCAACTGCCACTTGCGAGAAATTGTCCATCCTGGCTAAAGGCGACTGACCAAACGGAATCAGCATGACCAATGAGAGTACGAATTTCTCTGCCTGTATTTACATGCCACAGTTTAATCGTGTTGTCAGCACTGCCACTAGCGATAATTTCCCCGTCCTTGCTAAAGGCGATACAGTTGACAAAGAAGGAATGACCTGTGAGTGTATAGATATTTCTGGGGGTGTATCCTTGCCACAGTTTAATTGTGTAATCATTACTGCCACTAGCCACTAGCTGTTTATCCTGGCTATTGGTTGCAGGGGTTTTCGGACAGTAAGCGACTGATGAAACTGCGTCGGAATGACCTGTGAGAGTTTGGATTTCTATGCCAGTACCCACTTGCCACAGTTTGATTGTGCAGTCAGCACTGCCACTAGCCAGAAACTTGCCATCTGGACTAAAGGCAACAGAATTCACCCAGTTGGCATGACCAGTGAGAGTACGAATTTCTTTGCCTGTGTTGACATCCCATAATTTGATGGTGTTATCCCAACTACCGCTAGCTAAGATTCCCCGATTCAAGTTTGTAACTCCCGCAGATTTGCCGGAATCTCCTTGATAAGAAAAGTTTGCAGAAATTGGGCTAAAGGCGACGGAATGAACCATACTGGAATGACTAGAAGACCAACGACCCATTTGACGCACTAGCTTGCCAGTACCTATTTGCCAAAGTTTGATAGTCTTGTCATTACTGCCACTAGCAATAAATTGCCCATCTGGGCTAATGGCGATCGCATGAACCATACTAGAATGACCTTTAAGGGTCTGCACACATTGCCAGTTCTGTCGATCTAATACAACAGGTGGAGGTAGTTGCTGTCTAGGTGTGACAATTAAAGTAGAAGTTATTTCTGTTATATCTTCCCCAGCATCAGGGCCCAATAAATCCAACCATTCCTGCACAGATTGGGGACGGTAGGTTGACTCCAAATCCATGCCGCACATAATAGCCTGATTTACCCTGTTGCTGATGTTGGGATTAAAATATTGTGGTGGTTCTAAATTAATATTGTGACGCCTATCATCTGCACTTGTTGGTACAACTGCGGTAAGCAAATTATACAAAGTAGCGGCTAGGGCATAGATATCAATGTATTCTCCTCGTGGCGCTTCTGCTTCATACTGTTCAGGAGGGGCAAACCCAGGAGTGCGATATACAGTATGCCTTTGAATTACATTAGGAATAAATTCTCTAGCAATGCCAAAGTCTATCAGCACTGCTTCTGGTTTATCAATGCGGATCATGATATTGCGTGGTTTGAGATCCCGATGCAGCAGTCCTTTAGAATGGATTAGGGTCAAAGCGCTGCCAATTTGTCGGATATACAGCAGTGCTTCTGCTTCTGATAGCAGCCCTATTCGCTTCAAACGCTGTCCCAAGTCTTCGCCTTCGATATAATCCATCACCATACAGGGCAAATTCCCCTCATCAAAGATGGTTTCTATCTGTACTATATGAGGATGGTGGCACACAGCCAGCCTAACTGCTTCATCACGAAAGTCTTGCCGTAACTTGTTTCGGTGGAGTATCCAGGCGGGATGATTCAGGATTTCTTCTTTGAGGGTTTTAATCACTCGCTGTTGATTCCGTTGATTTCTGGCAAGATAAGTGATGCCAATTCCGCCTTCACCTAGTTGGCTTTCGATAATGTAGCGTCCCCCGAATAAAGACTTTCCTGCATTCCACACCATTAGTAATATTTGACAATTGCTGGTATTTATTTTGGCACGGCATCAGAACAGCCCACCGAAATTTTTGGGAATTCCATTTGAATTGCTGTTGTAGATTTTTACAACTTAGTTACTTAGAGAACATTTTCATTAACCTCAATAATTACTAATAGTATAAAGTTGGATATATTCTCATAGTTTTAGCTCAACTATGTCTTTACACTAAAATTTTTAGTTGATTGCTCATGCTAGAGTAAACGATGACTTTAGCCATATTTGTTCATAATAATTTGACTTGTCGATAATCTAAAATTATGCTAAAGAATCTAAATCTGAAACAAAAATTTACAATTCTGCTACTGGTAATTCTGACATTCGGTCTGAGCTTGACTGGATTTGCTCTTTCCTCTCTACTTAGAGAAAATGCTAAACAAGATATTAGCTCAACTGGTCTTATGCTCATCCAAACAATGAGTTCTGTTCGTAAATACACCAGCACTCAAGTGAATCCAGAGCTAGTTGATAAATTGGCTACTGAATTTCTGCCGCAAACCGTACCTGGATACTCAGCACGGGAGGTATTTGAAATTTTACGAAAAACAACAGAATACCGTGATTTCTTTTACAAAGAAGCAACTCTCAATCCGACAAATCTTCGGGATAAGGCTGATGGTTTTGAAACAGAAATTGTAGAAAGGTTTAGAAATAAATCAGACCTTAAAGAAGTAAGTGGATTTCGCTCAATTCCTGGTGGGGATATCTTTTATATTGCTCGTCCCTTAGATGTTTCTGAAGAAAGCTGTCTGAAGTGTCATAGTGTGGCCCAAGCTGCACCTCAAAGTATGATTACTCTTTATGGCGCAGCTAATGGATTTGGGTGGAAGCTTCATGAGATTGTCGGCGCTCAGATTATATCAGTACCAGCGAATAATGTCATCAGTAAAGCGAATCACTCTTCTTTACTAATTATTTTGATTGTATCAGCTATATTTATCGTGACTATCCTGTTAGTCAACTTGTTCTTGAATCGACAAGTTGTGATGCCTCTCAAACGTATGACTCGCATAGCTGAGGAAGTCAGTACGGGACATATGGAAGTTGAATTTGAGCAGATGTCTAATGACGAAATTGGTAATTTAGCTAAAGCCTTTAAACGGATGCAGTTAAGTTTAGAAATGGCAATGAAAAGAATCAAACGCACCCAAGGAGGTACAGGGGATTAAATTCAAAATTCAAAATGACGCTCTCTACGAGACGCTAAAAGCGTAGCTTGCTTCCCTGTAAGGGTACGCAGACTCTCGAAGAGAAGCCATGCCGTTCGCGTAGCGTCTCGTAGAGAAGGCTTTACGCTGCGCTAACAAAATTCAAAATTGTTTGACTTAAACCCAGATAATTAGTTAAAAGATGAAAAATTATTCCTAAATCTGTGGTGTATAAGTCTCTATGAGAACAAGCTTTTTTTGAATTCAAAAGCTGCTTGAAAGCTAGGAATTTCCCTAGCTAAGAGTTCAATAAATTGGTCAGGTGAAATATCAGGATTTTGAGCTAATATTTCTTCTATAATCAGATTTGCCATTGGGCCAATGTGATAAGCTAGCTGTTGCTGACAGTGTTTAACAAATGCTGGTTGGAGTGAAGGTTGTTGTTGTTCGATTCGCCCAGTTTGTGGATTAGTCGGTGAACTAAAAATTGTTTCTTCAGTTTGGTTATATGATTGCGATATGTCCGACATCGCCTGAAATTCAGGGTTAAATACCGTGGGAGGCAAATCATCAACCATGATTGCAGGAGATGCTGCTACTTCTAGTTCTTCAATACGCTGTAAATCTATGATAATTTCCCTGGCTGTTTGGTATCGCTTGTTAGGTCTATCTGCCAACATGCAATCAAGTACTTGAGCGAATTCATCAGTAACATAGGTATAATAACGCCAGTTCCACTCTAAGGAGTATTGATCCATTAGTAAAGATGGATCTCTACCTGTGAGTAGTACAATAGCAGTTACACCCAAAGCATAAAGGTCACTAGAGGGTGAACATAAACCCAAGCTAATCTGTTCGCGGGGAGCATATCCCACTTTCCCGACGAGGGACATTTTGCCAACAAATGTTACCTGCTGGTTAGAATTTCTTCCCTCGTTTATATCAGTAATTTGTTTACCTACACCAAAGTCAATCAGCACTGGCAAATTATTGCCATCAGGTAACATGATGTTGTCAGGAGAAATATCTCGATGGATAATGTTATGTTGGTGGACATATTCCAAAACAGGCAGCAGATTCTTTAGCCACTGTATAACTTCGTCTTCAGAAAAGTTTCTCCCTTGACGTTGAAGTTCTCCTAGTAGTCTAGAATATGTTTTACCATCGACATATTCTTGTACTAGGAATAGCCGATTATCTCCTTCAAAGCAAGCCAAAAACTTGGGAATTTGAGGATGTTGCAATTGATGAAGAATTTTTGCTTCTCTTTTAAATAAGTTGCGATATTGTTCCAGTCCACTTTCCCCTGTGCCAATGGGTGCAAATTCTTTGAGAACACAAGCTTCATTAAAACGACGAGTATCAAAGGCCAAATAAGTTCGTCCCAGTCCTCCCTGTCCTAGAAGTTTTTGGATGATATAGCGGTTATCGATTAGAGTTCCAGCAGCTATTTCTGGCCTTGTGATATGAGACTGTGACATCATCATCGCACTCCTAGCGATTTTATTATTGATAAATTATCTAGTTTGCTGAAAGTCAGAAACTCTAGCAGATAAAGGCTGATAACATCCTTAAAATTGAGGTTAGCACTACTGTCTAGACAAGGAAATACACTTTTCTACAATCTTCTGATGGTCTTGTGTTATCAAACAAACAGTTTTTACTTGGGTAGCTCAATCATACTACTCATACTTAGATATTTTAGCCGCCGCGACATCATCAGTGTCTGCGGTCATATCTGCGAATGGGGAGGCAAAACTCTTCCCCTGCCCCCATTTCTCCCCCTGCTTCCCCTGCTTGCCTCAACCAAGAAATTCCAAAACCTACGCAGTATTGCGGCGGGATTGGCATATATACCCAGTGCAATATGCTGCTGATGCGGCTTAGTCTTATTGCTTCCTGGTTTGGGTGGAAGCGTTGCCCGTAGAGAGAGCTTATCCCCCCTCTGATGCACTCTCACTCCAATCAAGGCTTGCTTTAACCGCTCATTTACGATCTCGATTGTCGATTTCACTGCACTAAATTTGATCTAAAATTACTCTGTGATTGCGGGTGATATAGGGTGTTTCCAGACAATAATATCAATCCTAAATCACAAAGCAGTTTTATTCAGATATGCAAAAAGCCGCCAAATGGCGGCTTTTTAACTATGGGCAGTACCAGACTCGAACTGATGACATCCTGCTTGTAAGGCAGGCGCTCTACCAACTGAGCTAACCGCCCGTTTGACTAATCCTTAATTAATATAGCAAAACATTTCGTATTGCGCTAGTAGTTTCAAGAAAATCTTTTTTTCTCTTATACTGACTCAGTATTCAATTACTCAGCACTGGCTCAACGCCCCGCTATCGCTAACAGGATTTAGGATGCCCTCTGGTCGAACGCACGATCGCATTACTATGTATGCTCTGCCATTGGTGGCGGGCGTTACTTTTTGGCAAACTCGCAGTAGCAGTGCGACTTTGTTGGTTGCAGGCGGGTTTCTCTTTGGTGGGCTGATGTTTGGCCCCGATTTGGATATTTACTCTGTGCAATTCCAACGCTGGGGTTTCTTGCGCTGGATTTGGCTACCTTATCAAAAAAGTCTCCGGCATCGTTCTTTTTTATCCCACGGGCCGATTATTGGCACGATTTTGCGGATACTTTATCTCGGCTGTTTACTTGCTATTTTGGCAATTTTCGTTTTGGCGATCGCTCAAAGGTTGTGGAATCTGAGTTTTACTTGGCAAGATTTGGGTGTAACTGTGGGGCGATCGCTCCTGCAATACGATACTGAATATATCGCCCTCTTTTTAGGGTTGGAACTCGGTGCGATGAGTCATTCTCTCAGCGATTGGGGGGGATCGGCTTATAAGCGGGTAAGAAAACAGGGTGTTCGGGGGTTGCTTCCTAGTGGCAAAATTAAGAGGCGGAAAGTGAGGGGTGGTAGTCGGCGGGCGAGAGTGAAGAAATAATTTTTTTAAACGCAAAGGAACGCTAAGGGAAGCGCAGAGGTACGCAGAGGTATGGAAAAGCAAGAAGAGAGTTTGGCGGCGTTGCAGGAGTTGATTGAGGTGGTGGCGAAGTTGCGATCGCCTGATGGTGGTTGTCCTTGGGATTTGGCGCAAACTGCCGAAACGTTGACTCCTTATGTGATTGAGGAAGCTTATGAGGTGGTGGATGCAATTAAGAGTGGGGATAAAGGGGCGATCGCAGAAGAGTTAGGCGATTTATTATTACAGGTGGTATTACAAGCCCAAATCGCTAGTGAATCGGGGCAATTTTCTCTTAAGGAAATCACTCAGGGAATTTCCCAAAAGTTGATTCGCCGTCATCCTCATGTATTTGGTGATGTGTCGGTTGCCAGTGTGGATGAGGTACGGCAAAATTGGGAACAAATCAAAGCTGCGGAAAAGGGTGAAGCATCTCCAGACGCCCAAAAATTTAGTGCTAAACTCGCTCGTTATGGGCGTACTCTTCCCCCACTGACGGCGGCGATGAAGATTTCTCAAAAAGCTGCTGCGATCGGGTTTGAATGGGAAAATATTCAGGGCGTGTGGGATAAGTTTCATGAGGAATTGGGAGAGTTTCAACAGGCTGTGGCTGAGGAAACACCAGCGCGACAAGAAGCAGAATTAGGTGATTTACTATTTGCAGTTATTCAGCTAGCCCGTTGGCATAATCTTGACCCCAGCACGGCTTTAAAAGGCACAAATCAGCGCTTTGTCCAGCGATTAGAAAAAATGGAGGCGATTGTTGACCGTCCCCTTTCTGATTACAGTTTGAATGAGTTAGAAAACTTGTGGCAGCAGGCAAAAGCTCAACTTGCTCAAGAAGGGAGTGGGGAGTAGGGATTGGGGACTGGGTACTGGGTACTGGGTACTGGGGATTTGGTACTAGGGATTTGGTACTAAGTAAGTCGGCACAATAAAACCAAACTGTGTAAAGAAAAATAAATAAGGCTTAAACCCTCTCTCCCCCTGCTCCCTGCCCCCTGCCCCCTTTTATCCCAACAATAATTATTTACGCCGACTTACTTAGGCTAGGGATTGAGAAGAGATAAGGAAGAAACTTGTTTAAATTTCTCCCCAGTCCCCAATCCCCAATCCCCAGTCCCCAATACCCAGTCCCCAGTCCCCAGTCCCCAGTCGCTTCTTCAAGATTTTTTAGCATCGAACCATTTATCATATAGCGATTGATAAGTACCATTTTCTTTGAGATTCAGCAGGGCTTGATTAATTAATTTGCGGTAGGGACTATTGTTAGGCAGAATGATGCCGTAGCTTTCTTCACGCAAGATACTGCCAACAAGTTGTACCTTACCCTTACCTTCATTGGCAGTATAGAAGAGGAGTACAGGCGCATCAAACACCACGGCATCAGCCTTTTTTGTTTGCAGAGCATCGTAAGCTTGCTCTATCTTAGGAACTTCTAAAATTGAAATATGATGTTCTCGCAGGTATGTGGCTGCTGTGCTACCCGCAGTTGTTGCCACTACCTTGCCGGGTAAATCGTCTACACTCCTGATATCGCCCTGAAGCTGTTGTAGTGTCAATGATGTGGTAGCGCTGGCTGTAAAGTAGGCGACAAAAAGTACTCCAATAAACATCCAGATTACAGCTATTAGGCGTCCTATTACTCCTTTGGGCATTTCATCAGCTTGGGTTGCTAATGTGGCAGCTGCCCACCAACAGGCTTTAAAAATTCCCGGAAAGTATGATTGAGAAATCATCCCATCTTTGTGGTGGCGCTCAGATAACCAAATAATATGGGCTGCTACGACAATTAGCACTAGGGCAATGCCTATTACCTGCAAAAGGCTAGCAGAAAAAAACAATTGCAAAATATTTGGAAAGGCTCTGTTGTTGTTCTCTGGGTTTCTTACCATAATTTGCAGTCCCCCAGCAAAAATAGGTAATGAGAAATCAAAACTCTGCTCACGTTCGGCTGTAATCGAGATGGCTGCAATCCCCAAATTAGCTTTTTTGTCTTTAATAGCAGAAAGCAGTTCTGGGACAGAGGAATATTCAATAAATTTCGACTCTACACCTATTTGATTAGCGATGCTGTGCCAGAGATCGATACTGAATCCTGATAGCTCACCTTTGTTTGATATCACAAAAGGCGGTATAACTCGTGTAGCAACTAATAATGATTGTTGTGGTTGTGGTTTTTGGGTTTGTCCTGGAGACGCCATTAACAACAATGCCAGAATTGTGCTTACTAATCCTATGCAGGTATACAGTCCTAAGAAACCCTTGGTTTTGTTTTTACGGTCATATCTGCCAATCAGGCTGTTTCTCCCAGCCATAAGTTGGTGAAATTGACTAGCGATCGCATTTATCATCAGAATTTTCTTAGGGTTATGTGCAATGTTCATTTATCATGCCCACCCTATATCAAATATCAGGTTCGCGATCGCCCAATTTTTTCAGATTTAGGGGGATTGGGGACTGGGGACTGGGTACTGGGAAACCTGGATTTCTCACTTGTGAGAAATCCAAGGGGTGTGGGAGGTGTGGGAGGATGGGGAAGAAGTTTTCCCCCCCACACTCCCCACACTCCCCACACTCCTCTTCCCCTGCTCCCCTGCCTCCCCTGCTCCCTGTTCCCTATTGAAATAAACCTCTATCTTTTGAGCAATAGTTTTAAGATCAGCTTTTAGCGTACATTTGGGATTATACTCGCCTGATGTTTTCTCTGGCCTGCGCTTTTTAGTCTTTGCAAAGTGAGCAACATGGATGTAGACGAATTTAGTCAACAAGTAGAGACATTGCGCTCACGAGTGACGGGATTATTGCAAGGTATTGCAAGTCAGCCCTATTCACAACAAGAGCTAACAGCAGAAGCTTTTGAAGAACTTCAAATCAGTTTAGAAGAACTGAAAATCGCCTCAGAAGAACTACAAGCAACACGAATGGTAGTAGAGAAGGAGCGTCAGCGCTACCAAGAATTATTTGATTTTGCGCCTGATGGTTACTTGGTAACTGATACATTTGGCACTATCCTGGAAGCTAACCGGGCTGCTACCATACACCTCAATGTTTTACAGCGATTTTTGATTGGCAAACCACTGCTGACTTTTGTTGCCAAGTCAGATCATCAAGCTTTTTTTAATTACCTAACTCAGTTGCAGCAGCTTGACAGAGGTGGGGAATGGGAAATGTGCATACAACCACGGGAAAAAATCTGTTTTGATGTTGCGTTGACAGTAGTTACCGTCCGTAACGAGTTAGGTAAGGCAGTTGCCCTACGCTGGCTAATGCGCGACATTAGCCAACGCAGGCGTTTAGAGTCGCAGCGCCAGCAGTTATTTGCTAATGAACAAGCTGCCCGAATTGCAGCCCAAGCGGCAGAGAGGCGCTCTAATTTTTTGGCTGAAGCAAGTCGTATATTGGTATCTTCTTTGGATTACCGTACTACCCTAACCAGCATCGCCCAATTAGCATTGCCTACCCTCGCCGATTGGTGTATTGTAAATGTCGTCGAAAATAATTTGGCAGTTTTCAGTAACCCAATCATCGCTGCATCTGAACCCACGAAGGAAGCACTGATCCGGGAACTGCAACAAAACTATTCAATTCCTGTTGATGCTGATTATGGCCCACCGAAGGTTTTACGCACTGGTAAGCCAGAACTACTTATAAATATTCTTGAGTCTTCATTACAGAAAAAGGCCTCGAACGAGGAACACCTAAATCTGCTACGCCAACTTCAAGTTAAGTCTCAGATGGTGGTACCACTCTTGGTGCATAAACGCAAGCTGGGGACAATTCTATTTGCATCTGCACAACCAGGACGACATTACACTATTGCTGACTTAGAAATGGCTGAAGAACTTGCTCAACGGGCAGCGTTTGCCATTGAAAATTCACAGCTTTATCAGCAAGCCCAAGAAGCTAACCGGATTAAGGAAGAATTTTTAGCGATCGTTTCCCACGAACTTCGTACACCTCTCAATTCTATGCTGGGTTGGGTTCAGTTAATACGTAATCGAAAATTGGACGAAAGAACTACTTCTAATGCGTTAGAGACAATTGAGCGGAATGCCAAACTTCAAAGGAAACTGATTGAAGATATTCTAGATATTTCACGGATTGTACAAGGTCAAATCCACCTAAATATCCGTAAGGTTGATTTTGTACCGATAATTCAGGCGGCTATTGCAGCTATACATCCCACCTCTGAAATTAAGGATATTCAAGTTGAGTCTAATCTTGACTCCTGTGTTGGTCAAGTTATGGGTGATGCAGAACGCCTCCAACAAGTCGTCTGGAATTTGCTCTCTAATGCCGTCAAGTTCACACCTAGCAGGGGACGAGTTGAAGTATGTCTAGAACAGATAAACTCAAATGTTCAGATAACTGTCTCTGACACAGGTAAGGGAATTAGTGCTGACTTTCTACCTTATATCTTTGAGCGTTTCCGTCAAGCTGATAGCACAATTACTAGAGTAGACAATGGTTTGGGGTTGGGGCTAGCTATTGTCCACCACTTAGTAGAAATGCACTCAGGTACAGTCTACGCAGTTAGCGAAGGGGAAGGACAGGGAGCAACATTTACAGTGCTGTTACCTTTATTAGAACCGCAAGTCAAGCAGTTAATCAAAGAGAGTGAAGTAAAAATCGATAACCTCTCATTGCTCGATGGTTTGCAAATACTCCTTGTAGATGACAATGCCGATACACGTGAGTTAATTGCCTTCATTCTTGAAGAGTCTGGAGCTAGGGTAACGGCGGTTAGTTCAGTAGGTGAAGCCTTGGAAGCACTAGGACGATTACAACCGGATATTCTAGTCAGTGATATCGGAATGCCAGATGAGGATGGTTATTCTCTGATTCGCAAAGTGCGGGCGCAGGAAGCAGAGCAAGAGGAGAAGATTCCAGCTGTAGCACTAACGGCATTTGCGAGAGATGAAGAACGCAGGCTAGCTCTGCAAGCTGGATTTCAAGTTCATCTATCCAAGCCAATCGAGCCAGAAGAGTTGGTGAAAGTGGTAGCGAATCTTGCCAAAGGTAGTAAATAAGTTTAATGCCCAATTAAGCTTTTGGTAGCAAATGCGAACGCCGAATCAACAAATGCGATCGCCGAAATCACAAATGCGATCACCGAATCAACAAATGCGAACGCCGAATCAACAAATGCGAACGCCGAATCAACAAATGCGATCGCCGAAATCACAAATGCGAACGCCGAAATCACAAATGCGATCGCCGAAATAACAAATGTGATCGCCGAAATAACAAATGCGAACGCCGAATCAACAAATGCGAACGCCGAATCAACAAATGCGATCGCCGAATCAACAAATGACCTAGCTCATTGGTGTGCCCTTACGACTTAATCAGGCGGTGGATCGTTGGCAATAGTGAAAGTTGAGACAAAACCACTCGGCTTGCCGCTCTTGATCGCATCAAAAGTACCTTTAATGGTTCCAGCAATGGGAACAGCAACCAGCGTCCCCAACAACCCAGCAATCTCAAATCCCATCAAAATAGCCACAAAAATCCAGATAGGATTTAGCCCGATAAAGTTTCCGAGTAACCTGGGAGCTAAGAGGTTATCTTTAAGCTGCTGCATCAAAATCGCGGCGATCGCAACTTGAACTGCCAACCACCAATTTTGCAACAGTACTAAAATCGTCACCAGACCAATACCTAAAGACGCCCCAATGAAGGGAATAAGTTCTGAAATACCGATTAATATGGCAAATAACAGAGCAAAAGGTACCTTCATCACTAAGAAAATTGGCGTCAGGGTTAGCACCATGAATAGTCCTAGCAACAACTGGCTGAGAAAGAAGTTCTGGAAATTTAGGCGCAAGGATGCGGTTAGGGGATCTGCAATATTAGAGGGCAAAAGATTGACTAGACCATACCAGACGCGATCGCCATATAAAAGCATATAAAATGCAAGCACAATGACTAACACTATGTCAAGTAATCCTGAGAGCAGTGTTCCAGCAAATCCCACTGCACCAGAAGCTAGCTGTTGCACCAAATTCTGAATATTGGCATTGATTTGACTACTCACAATCTTAAGATCAATTGGCAAACGTCGTTGCTTTGCGATCAACTCAAATTGCTCTAAGTTTGCTTGACTAGACCTTAACCAATCAGGAATATTATTTAACAGTTGGATGGTTTGGTCAATGATCAACGGCACTAAGGTAACGCCTAGAATCCCAAGGAGAGTTAAAGTTGCAAGTAAAACGATGATCACCGCCTGAGTGCGAGTAATCCGAGCGCGTTCAAAGAACTTAACTGGGTAATTTAGGAGAAAAGCCAGAATTGCCGCAATACTCAAGACGGTAATGGGATGTTGGAAATAACGAAAAAGCAAGGACAGCAGCCAGACATTGAGAGCGATAATCGGGCCACTCAGACCATAAATTAACAGGCGTTGAAGGGAGGCTGAACGGCGCATCTTATGAAACCTATTTTAGGTATTCCTTGAGAGAACTTGTAAAATTCTTGATGGCACTGATTATTATCTAATCATCATAGATATTTATAGATATTTTTAACAAAGATATGTATAAGCGTATCTGATAGCAAGGAAACAAATCAAAATGGACAAAACTGTAGCTGACCTTCGCAAAGACTACACCTTAGAAGGTTTAAGCGAACTCGAAGTAGACCTCAATCCTTTTATCCAATTTAAAAAATGGTTCGATCAGGCACTAGCAGCAGAACTCCCCGAACCCAATGCTATGACCATTGCCACTGTTACACCAGATGGTAAGCCTTCAGCCAGGATGGTGTTACTTAAGGATTTTGATGAACGCGGCTTCGCCTTCTTTACCAACTACAACAGTCACAAAGGACAACAACTAGCAGAAAATCCCCAGGCGGCTTTAGTCTTTTGGTGGGCAGAACTAGAACGTCAAGTCAGAATTTCGGGGTATGTGGAGAAAGTTTCCGAAATTGAGTCTAACCAGTATTTTGAAAGTCGCCCTGCCAAGAGTCGCCTGGGTGCGTGGGTATCTAATCAAAGTGAAGTGATAGCAAGCCGAGAAATCTTGGAGCGACGCTTGCAAGAATTCTACAGCAAATATGAAAATCAGGAGATTCCTCGACCGCCTCATTGGGGAGGCTTACGAGTGATCCCCACAGAAATCGAGTTTTGGCAAGGACGCCCTAGCCGTCTGCACGACCGCTTGCTTTATAGCCGTTTAGATAATGGCACTTGGAAAATTGAGCGGTTGTCACCGTGAGGGGATGAGGGGGATGAGGAGGACAAGATAAATTTTCTTCCTCATCTCCCTCATCTCCCTCATCTCCCCCTACTCTTTTTCTTACCAATGGGCGATCGCATCTTGAATTGCTGCCCGTGCTTCTGATAGAGATTTGGTACGGGCATCACCTTCGTTTAGACTATTAGCGTTAATAAATTGAATGTCTGTAATCCCAATAAAACCAAAAATCGTCCGCAGGTAGGGTTCTTGGAAGTCATAGGGAACAGCAGGAGATGTCGGACTAAAGTCACCGCCGCGTGCTGTGATGATAACTGCCTTTTTACCCTGGACTAACCCTTTAAAACCTTGAGCATCTAAAGAAACAGTCCGGTTAATGCGAACAATTTGGTCGATGTAAGCCTTGAAGGTGGAAGGTATATTGAAGTTATACATTGGCACTCCAAAGACGTAGCGATCGGCTGCCAAAAACTCATCTACTAACTCGTCAGAAATCCTGATAGCCTCTGTTAATTCTGGGGTATGGGTTTCTGGTGGTGAGAACGACGCTGCAATCCAAGCTTCATCAACGTGAGGAACTGGGTGATGCCCTAAATCTCGGTAGGCGATCGCATCTTCAGGATGCGCGGCTTTCCAAGCACTGACAAATTCCTTAGATAGTTCTCTGGAGTGCGATCGTTCAGCACGGGGGCTGGAATCAATATGTAGAATGTTTACCACCAAATATCTCCTGATTAGCTAGGATTTCTGCTTTGACCAAGCCCCGTTGGGGCGGGAGTAGGGAGTAGGGAGTAGGGAGTAGGGGAAAAAGACGCTTCTCCAACTCTCATCGTGGGTACAGAGAATGGCGCTAAGAAAAGATACAGCCCTTGCTCTGACTGGTTCCCAGCCTCTAGGCTGGGAACCCATTCTGGGAGGCTCCGCCTCCAGTAGCTTGACAAGAGGCAGAGCCTCTTTTAAATACATTCCCAGCCTCCAGGCTGGGAACAAGACTACACAAGCCTTTAGGCTTTTCTTAGTGCCATTCGGTACAGAGCTACATCTTTCAAGACGATAGCATTGGTCTGGGTTCAGAGCTACGACCAATGCCGTCTTCCCCATTCCCTACTCCCTGTTGGATGACTGTTTTTGAGTCTAAATTTCAAAGCATTACATCAGATACTAAAAGTAACTAGTACCGCAGGGCGGAATTCAAAATGACGCTCTCTACGAGACGCTAAAAGCGAACGCAGACTCGCTAACAAAATTCAAAATTCAAAATGAATACAGCGTAAGGTTTTCAGGGATTTAGAATGGTATATCTATTTACGCCGTGCTGTATTAGTTACTAAAGTAAAGTAGTTAGGAACGTGGATTAAATAAGATGCAAAACTTCATCCTGTCTCTAGCTTCCCTAAATAAATTTAGTTGCTTTGTAACCATTTTTATTTTTCTTTCTTTTGCCTTTTAACTTTTTACTTTTACCTTGTTCGGTCAGGATTTAAGCAGGAAAAATATCTAGAAATTCATTGCCATTAATCACTGTTGTCCAATGCTGATATTTTCCGGGGGCATTCTTTTCCCGTGGGTCTGCTTGCACCAAAGACATAAACTCGTCGTAATGTTCATTGGCACTAGCTCCCACCATGCATCCAGCAGACCAACCTTTGACTGGCTCACCAGGGCTATCTCCATCTGGATTATTAGTTGTGTGTTGATCGACGCTAAAGTTATTACCCTTATCAGGTAAGCGCTCAGGGCCACGCAACACTATAATATCTCCAGTTTGTACTAGAGCCAATTGGTCTCCGGTGCTACCGTGGTGATGACCGACGCTCCAAGCTTGGTATTGCCATGCCTGAATATCCGCACAACCTTTGTCATTCATCGGATTCTCCCAGTAATATTCTCCTGGGTCACAAGTGCCTAACCAATTACCCGCAAAACTGGGAACTTGGTCTTTGATTACTAATACACAACGTCGGTCATTCCAGACAAATGGTGCATTACCATTCCACTGGCCATTAAGGTCTAATCCCCGGAAATAAACGATGTTGATTTCTCCATCATTACCGTTAGTACTAATATGTTGATTATGTAAGCTCAACCACATCACGGTTCGACTTGGCCAGTCGCCGTTGAGTTTAAATCCTGGTATTAAGTAAGTCGGATTGGTATTGAGCAGGCTAGCAGCAATATGGGAATTTATTCCTGGCTCACTGAGATTTTGAAAATGTTTGTAAGCATTTAGCGCCCTAGCGGATTTGGGCCCCCAAGCTCCATCAGGTGAACTTAAGAGCCAAAAATCTTGAAGTCTAGACTGTAATTGTAGTGCCAAGGTCTTGTTGGCTGCGATCGCTTCATCATCTTCGAGCGGTTTGACTGACCCATTGGCTAAACCATAGAGCAAGGCATGAGGATTATCAGTAGATGTAACTGGCATATAAAAATCGGTGTTTGCGATCAGATTAATAATATTTTCTCCAATCCAATATAAACGGATTCCAGAAATTACAGAAGGATTTATTACGGAAGTGATAAATACTTTTATTTACATAATTTCAACAGATTAATTACTTTTTATTAAGCGTCATACAAGTGCCATATATTAGTCACAAAAATGTCATTGACATAAGTTAATTTGTAGGTATTTTATTAAAAGTGTTAGTTGCTATTACTTCAAAATCAGAGAATATTTTGGCTAAAAGATCATTTGAGAGTGAGCTATTGTAGGTTAGCTTCTGTGCTTTAAACCCCAATGAGAAACACAAATTGTCTGGGAGCATCCCAATTTTGCTTAAATCTTTTCCCTCACCCCCATCCCCTCTCCCAAAGATGGGAGAGGGGAGACATAATTCTAGTTCCCCTTCTCCCAAAGATGGGAGAAGGGGTTAGGGGATGAGGGCTATCAAGGTTTTTGCACAATTGGGATGCTCCTAATTGTCTAGTGTAAGGAGTAAATCTTAAAAGAATGCCAACAGGAAAAAATCGTTCGGCGAAAGCCTTCAAAAGGGGTAACAAAGATACCAAAAAACTTACATCCGAACGCTGGCTGTGGTTTTGCGTAGGGATGAGTGGTGTGGCAATGATATCAGCGATCGCCGGAATGCTGTTAGCAGCTTCTTTCAGCAGCAAGCCTTTGGAGAAAACTCAGCTAAACCAACAACAGCAAGCAGTGTTTGATAGAGAGGGCATCACTGGGAGTGGACTACAATTTCCTGCATTAAGTCGCCCTGTAAACATTTTAGTTTTAGGGATGAGTGTGCTGCCCCCAGACATTAAGAACCCACCTCCTGAAAGCCTACATTTGAGATATCAGCCTGAACTAAATTCCTTTGAGGGTCTATCTGATGTCATGCTTCTACTGCGATTTGAGCCAGAAAAGAAAAAATTAATTATGCTTTCCATTCCTAGAGATACCCGCATAGAGGTGTCTGGACATGGTTTAACCAAAATTAATGCTGCCAATGTTTATGGTGGGCCGGCTTTAACCAGCACAACAGTCAGTAATCTCTTGGGTGGAGTAGAAATTGATCGGTATATCAGAATTAACGTTTTGGGAGTCAGCAAGTTAGTCGATGCCTTGGGTGGTGTGACAGTCTACGTACCGAAAAATATGAAATACCGAGATGATTCTCAGCATCTTTACATCAATTTGAAAGCGGGTAAACAACATCTCAACGGAGATCAAGCGCTGCAACTTTTGCGCTTTCGCCATGATGAGTTGGGAGATATTGGTCGCATTCAACGCCAGCAAATGGTGATTAGTGCCTTAACTGACCAAACCCTCAATCCCACCACACTCACTCAACTGCCTAAAATTCTTGACATAGTTAAAGAACATATCGATTCCAACTTAACGGTGGAGGAGTTAGTGGCGCTGTTAGGTTTTATGGTGCAAACTACTCGTTCCAATATGCAGATGTTAATGGTACCTGGTCGTTTTAGCGAAAAGAAGGAATATGATGCTAGCTACTGGATACCAAACAGCAGCCATATTTCTGCGATGATGGCTCAGTATTTTGATTTGGACTCAGCAGCAAAACCAGAATTAGCGCAGCATCCAGCTAGTTTACGAGTTGCAATTCAAGACAGCACTGGTAGCAATCATGCGAATCTGCATCCATTAATCAAAATCTTACAAGAAGCTGGCTATAGCAATATTTATATTACTAAAAGCTTGGGTGAGCCTCTAGAGGTAACTCGGATTATTGCCCAACAGGGAGATCGTGAGAGCGCTCAATCAATTCGTAACACTTTAGAATTAGGTGAAGTCCGAGTGGAAAGTACTGGCAATCTCGACTCTGATATCAGCATCCAAATAGGTAAAGATTGGTTGCAACTAAGAAAAAGTATCTAATAGCATTTAAGAATTTTGACTTGAGATTTGAATTGGAAATTGCCTAGTTGTCAAATATACGCTAATGGCAAATACTAATCTGAAAAATTAGTCATACTTTCGTCATAGGTTTGTCATACTAAAGTCAATGTAACGTGTTTAATTTCAGAAGGATGTATCTTAGCTGAATATCTATTTAAACAGCAATTAGTAGAAGTTTTTTTAGATGTAATTTTTACATATTCACTACTTACTATCCTCAAGAGTACAATATCCTTTGATCAAGTTATGATGTTTTCTTTATTTTTATCGGCTACCTCTTGTTCTAGCGATGTTGATTTAGGTTTTCTAGAATTGAGTTGGTTAAAAATAGTTTTTTTAGGAATTGTACAAGGAATTACTGAATTATTACCCATTAGTAGCACAGCACATTTACGAATTATTCCAGGATTACTAGGATGGAAAGATCCGGGAAGTGCTTTTAGTGCAGCCATGCAGTTAGCGAGTATCGCAGCTGTCATTAGTTATTTTTGGCAAGATTTGAAAAAATTAACAGGTGCAACGGTTAGGGCAATTTCTGAACAAGATTACAGCAACCAATATTTTCGTTTAGCAATTGGATTATTGATTGGTACAATTCCCATTGCTGTTGCAGGTCTTTTACTCAAAAAAAGTCTCAATGGCTGTAATTCTCCTTTCCGCGCCCTGATAGTTGTTGGAATATCATCAATTGTGATGTCTTTGTTGCTTGGAATTGCAGAAGGATTTGGGAAACGCGATCGCGTTTTTAATCAACTATCATTAAGTGACGGGATTTGGGTAGGAATTTCTCAAGCATTAGCTTTAATTCCAGGAGTTTCCCGTTCTGGTTCTACCTTAACTGCTGGATTATTCTTAGGAATGGAGCGAGAAACTGCTGCTAGATTTTCATTTTTACTGGGCTTGCCAGCTGTGATTCTAGCAGGAGCGTTAGAACTGCATACGCTTTTCAAAGCTGGACTTGATGTCAATGGTTGGATAACTTTAATTATTGGTTTAACTACAGCTAGTATTTCTGCTTTTGCCGCGATTTATAGTTTACTGCGTTATTTAGAAAGATACAGTACTTGGGTATTTGTTTGGTATCGTTTGGCGATGGGAATATTCCTCGTGGTTAGTGTCGTTACTGGCTTTTTACCCAACTGATTTTTTAGTGAAGATTATGTTTAAAATCAGGAAATCAAAGAAACTTATTCAGATGAATATTGGTCATAAAAGTTTGATAACCAAGACTCATAAATGAGGAGGCTTTTTATATGATGAATCGGATTTTTTCTAAAAAATTACTAGGACTAGTAGGTGTATCCTTTGTACTTTGTTCGTCTCAATTAGCAATGGCACTTGTACCCAATAACGTTGCGATTATCGTCAATAGTGGCTCTACCAATACGATTGGGTATCGCATTTATGTATCACCAACTGGAGAAGTTAATTATGTTGATGGCAAAGGGTCTAATCGAGGTAAATTATCCAAAAAATTGACAAGAAAGTTTTTTAGCGACGTGAAATTTGCTGAACCTTTATCTAATTTGTCAGTTCAACAAAGTTGTCCAAAATCTGTCTCGTTTGGTACAATTACTACCATTAAGTTAGGCGCCGAGCAGTCGCAAGACATTAGCTGTCCTGGTAATGAGAAAGCTAAACGCTTAGATAATGACGTGATTGCAATTGCGAAAGCTTTAAATGTAGTGAATGTTCCTAAGAGCCAAGGAAAACCACTACCACCCCAGAACTTTTAGTTGATTCACCGATTTGACTGTTTTTAGCTGGGGTTAGCATCGGTGAGAGATTAAGGCAGTTGCACATTTATTAAAATGGTGCAGCAAAAGGACTACAAAATCCAGTACTTCTTGTGGGGTGGGCGTCTCGCCATTGGTGTCAACTTAAGCTGAAACTCCTTTAAAACCTGGTTTCCAGCCTCTGGCTGGAAATGCTGCTCTTGGCGGCTCTGCCGCCAGCAAAAGAGGCAGAGCCTCTAGGACGGCATTCCCAGTCTCCGACTGGGAACGAGGCAATCTAAAAGCTAGTTCTAGACTTGCTTTCACGTTAAGTTGACACCAATGGCGTCTCGCCCGCCCTATGGACTGGGCGGGCAAGATGCCCACCCCACAATACCCCACAATATTGGATAATTTATTTCTTGGAGTTCCCTAAGACAGTTACATCCACACTGAAAGTTCTTCCATATCAAACAGAGCAAGTTTTTGAATGCCAGCTTTTTCGAGACTATTGTCTTGTGTACTTCCGCGCCAGATTACGCAAATTACGAAGTCCACGATCGCACCCTCATTACGCAGCGCTTCAGTACTATTTATAACCTGACCACCTGTTGTAATAACATCTTCAATAATACACAATTTTTTTCCTTGAATATTAATCCCTTCTGCTATTTTTTCAGTTCCATATTCTTTTTTTGTCTTCCGAACAAAGACAACTGGTAATTCAACTTCTAATGAAATTGCTGTCGCTAAAGGAACTCCCCCTAGTTCCAATCCTGCTAGAATTTCTATGTCTGGTGGAATCTTTTTTACCATTTCTTTAGCTAATTGCTTTAGTAACAAAGGATTAGATTCAAACTGGTATTTATCAAAGTAATGGGAAGATATCTGACCAGAACGTAACCGGAACTCGCCTTTCAGATAGGAAACACGAACAATTTCTTTGGCTAATTCGCTATGACTCATTTTTACAAAAAGCTGGATAAAGTGTAAAAAAGCCGATGCATTCTCCATCGGCTTAACTGACAATATTCAACAGATGAATAGTCTACTGTTCTTGAATTGCTGCTGCTTTGGGAGGAAACTGAATTCTGGGATCTGGCATGAAATTGTATCTCAAGTATAATCCTCCCGATACAAATAGGATAATTAACAACCCACCAATACCAAGGGGACTAGGAAGCCAGAAAACAGCTTCTATATGGTTTAGCTCACCGGGCTGGAGTTTCCATACTAATTGATTGCCATTTTTTTCTGGCTCAATCGCAGTTTCAGTTAGTTGAATATTCTTGGCTCCCCAAGGAGTCTTCAAGCTAAATTCTAAGTCGAGAATGGAACCGGCATTAGCTAGAACGTTACCTTTACTGGCAATTAGAGAGAGCGATCGCAAATCTAAATCATAAATTAACCGATTTCTAACTAAAAGTAAAAAATTGTTCTCCTCCAAGAGGACGTTTGATTCAATTTTCGGCAGTTCTGAGTTAGATTCGCTCTGCACAGACTCAGAGGGTTGATTTGCACGCGGGTTAAAAAATTCGTTGAACTTCTCTTGCAATTCCCTACCACTACTAAAAGGAATTGTGACGATGATTTCTTCTTGGGAAACTCGCTGTGTTTTTCCTTCTAGTTGACGGGCGCGGCGCTCTATGCTATTTAACCATTCATATACAGAATCGCCGCTAAAACTGGTTAGCCGTTCTCCCAACTTAATATGCTGTACTAGTTCACCACTATTTGAATTATCAAAGTTAAGCCCTACATCGTACTTAACACAACCAGTCAGTAACAGTGATGTTAACAGCACTAGCCACAGAATAGGATTTCGCATGGGAAAGATGCGGTTCATCCGATTTCGACCATTCAGTGTAAATATAAAACGGAATGGTCTGATTAACCACAAGAAAATCTTTCCAAAAATTGAAGAATTTAGAACCATAAATCTCCCCAAAAGTCAACATATTTTGGATTTTAGGTCGCACCTTTGGTGCGCTTCCAGCGCAACTTGGATTTTGGATTGACCCCACCGATAAACGGATAAAGCTCGAAGATTTTAAATTTTGGATTTTGGTTCATCCCTTACCCCCTTGTGGGTGAGACATGAACCAAAAGAATCTAAAATCTAAAATCCAAAATCTAAAATTGTTATCAGCCAGGGGTTCCTGAAAAATTTAACCAAAGCAAGTACGAGATGGTTAAACCGATAGCAATGAGCGCCACCCAGATAAAGCGATTATCTCTGGTATTGACCTGACTAAGGTCAACAAATTCTGGCTCCGTAGGTTTAGGCTTTTGCTGCACAGAAGATTTAGTAGGTTTAGCAGCGATAGAAATTTTGAGTTCATTATCTGGTAGTGCGCCTAAATCGGGAATTTGGGTCATCCATTCGCTGGGTCTTTTCAGCTTTGGTGCTTTTAAGATGTAAAGCATCTGCCGCGCTTGTTTGCTGATTTCAAAATGGGGATGGCGTTTGAGTCTTTCGCAAAGAGCGATCGCGTCATCTGTGCGTCCAGCCGCTTCATAAGCTGTCACCAGATGAATTTCTACTTCGCCTCCAAGGCGAGAATTACGAGCTAACAGGGCGCTGGCCTTTTCTAAATTTTCTACAGCTTCGCGGTATTGCCCATTTTCAAAGGCAAATTTCCCACTCTGATAGCGGGTTTGAGCAATTTCTAAACTTTCTGTACTCACGTTTTCTATAAAAAATCAGCACTATTTTAATTTTGCCAATGTCAGCAATCTTTTTGGAATCTTTTCAAAAGCTGGCAATCTGAAAGCACTCCTAAGAGGTAAACTGCGAACCGAGAATCATTGTCCCAATCCCAACATCGGTAAAGATTTCTAGTAATAGGGCGTGAGGAATACGACCATCAATGATATGCGCTGCACGGACTCCTTGAGCAAGCGATCGCACACAACAACTCACTTTCGGAATCATCCCACCACTGACTATACCACTAGCAATCAACTCGCGGGCTTCACGGATATCTACTTTTGGAATCAAAGTAGATTGGTCTTTGTAATCTTTTAAAATTCCACTGGTATCGGTCAGTAAAATTAACTTTTCTGCACCTAATGCAGCAGCAATTTCTCCAGCTACAGTATCGGCATTAATGTTATAAGCTTGCCCTGTCTCGTCTGCGGCGACGCTGGACACCACCGGAATATAGCCATTGCTAGCAAGGGTGTCCAAAATCTTGATATTCACATTGCTGACTTCCCCCACAAAACCGATGCCTTCTTGACCTTGGGGACGGGCTGTAAATAGATTACCGTCTTTACCGCAAAGTCCGACAGCCAATCCACCAGCTTGGTTAATTAGCGCGACAATTTCTTTGTTAACTCGACCAACTAAAACCATTTCCACCACATCCATTGTGGCGGCATCAGTGACTCGCAGACCATTCTTAAATTGTGGTTCGATGCCCAGCTTATCTAACCAACTGTTAATTTCTGGGCCACCGCCGTGGACTACAATCGGACGCAAACCGACGCAGGATAAGAATACAATGTCGCGGATAACTTTATCTTTGAGTGCGCTATCTTTCATTGCTGCGCCGCCATATTTGACAACAACAGTGCGACCGGCGAATTGTTGAATATAAGGTAGTGCTTCGCTTAGTACACGTACACGAGTGGCTTCAGTTTGCCTGATGTATTCAGAATCGTTGTCCGTCATGAGGAGCCGCCGTTAAGAGTTAAAACCTATTTCAGTCAGTGTAGAAGACTTTGTAACCTGTAACAATGTCTCATCGCTGTCAAAAGCAGAATAAGCTTTTTCTATAAGTATCACTTACAAGAACTTATTTTTAAGGGACTTCCAAGAAATAAATTATTCAAGGAAACGTAGATGCGGAGCGGCTTGCCGCAGGCTACCACAGAGACAAGGTAACGCGGTCTTCTTCCAAAGGCAGAGGCTAGCGCCTTTCCTTCGGAACGCTCCGCGAACGCGGAGCGTCTCGTAGAGAAGGGGGTTTCCCCCATGAGCAACTGGCGCGCAAATTCCATTCGCTAGCGCAAACGTGTTTTTACAAAAGTGAATACTCCCTTCTCATTCCTATCTTCAGACAGGATATTATTAAATATTATAGATTCCCAAAAATCAAGTATTTATGTCAGACATAATATCAGAATTGTGGACTAATCTTTTTAGATCAGAATCATTTATTCCACACGGACACTGCTATCTATGGCAAACAAATTTAGTTTGGTTACACATATTATCTGACTCGCTTATTGCACTAGCTTATTACTCGATTCCAGCTACACTATTCTACTTTGTCCGTAAGCGAGAGGATTTGCCCTTCGATTGGATTTTTCTGCTATTTATTGCATTTATTGTAGCTTGTGGCACTACTCATTTAATAGAGATTTGGACACTTTGGCATCCCATCTATTGGGTGTCGGGGTTTGTCAAAGCAGTAACAGCCACAATATCTTTTATTACAGCAATAAATCTTGTGTATCTAGTTCCCCAAGCATTGGCATTTCCTAGCCCGGCTCAACTAGAACAAGCAAATCAAGAACTTCAAACCCAAATAGCCGAACGCTTACGGGTAGAGAAGGAACTACGAAAATACCAGAATCATCTAGAAGAAATGGTTGCTGTTCGCACAAATGAAATTACTAAAACTAACGAGCAATTACAACAAGAAATTCTTGAACGTCAACGCATTTTAGAAATTCTCCGACAAAGCGAAGAACGCTACCGTTACTTAGCTGAGGCAATTCCTCAACTTGTATGGACAACTAAACCTAACGGTGAATGTGATTTTTTTAATCAAAATTGGTGCGATTACACAGGACTAACATTAGAGCAGTCCTTAGGTTCTGGTTGGTTAGCGGCACTGCATCCAGATGATGTCCAAAAGGCTGATAAGGTGTGGTCTGATGCTGTAAAAAGTAGGACTATATATAACCATGAATATCGCTTTAAACGGGCTTTGGATGGTTCCTATCGTTGGCAATTAGCGCGAGGTTTACCGCTCAAAGATGAGCAAGGTTTTGTAGTCAAGTGGTTTGGAACATGTACAGATATCCACGAACAAAAACAAATACTTGAAGAACGGGCGCACCTGCTGGAATTAGAACAAATAGCACGAGCGAAAGCAGAAACAGCCAATCGAATTAAAGATGAATTTTTAGCCGTCCTCTCTCATGAATTACGCACTCCACTAAACGCAATTCTCGGCTGGTCAAAGTTATTGCAAAGCCATAGGTTAGACCAAACAAAAACGTCGGAAGCACTAGCCACAATTGAGCGAAATGCCAACTTACAGGTGCAACTAATTGAGGATTTACTGGATATTTCCAGGATTTTGCAGGGCAAACTGACGCTGAATATTACGAAGATTAACCTAGAATCTACAATATTGTCGGCATTAGAGACAATGCGTTTAGCAGCAGAAACAAAGTTGATTGAGGTGAATACAACATTTGAACCAGGTGTGGGAAAAATTATGGGCGACTCGACTCGTTTGCAACAAGTCGTCTGGAATCTCCTTTCTAATGCGATCAAATTTACACCCAAGGGAGGAAAAGTAGAAGTGCGATTAGAGGAAGCTGATGGCTATGCTGAAATAATTTTTAGCGATACAGGTAAAGGAATTAGCGCTGATTTTTTGCCTTATGTGTTTGATTACTTCCGCCAAGCAGATAGCACCTCTACAAGAAATTTTGGGGGATTGGGATTAGGATTGGCAATTGTGCGTAATATTATCGAAATGCATGGCGGCATCGTCAAAGCAGATAGTCACGGTGAGGGTAAAGGGGCAATATTTACTGTTAGTTTGCCACTTTTGTCAGATGTAATACCAAAGCTAACTGATGAACAAAATGACTCTATATTATTAGCTCCTAACTCTTTACCCCTCAGTGGTATCCGGGTTTTAGTTGTCGATGATGATACTGATTCACGAGATTTTGTTGCTTTTGTATTAGAGCAAGATGGAGCTTTTGTCATTGCAGTATCTTCGGCTGATGAAGCATTACAAACCTTAGCAGAGATCAAGCCAGATGTGTTAGTCAGCGATATTAGTATGCCCGATATGGATGGCTATATGTTAATAAATGAAGTGAGAACTTTGACCCCAGAACAAGGTGGGCAAATTCCAGCAATTGCCTTGACTGCCTTTGCAAGAAATGATGACCAGCAGAAAGCGCTAAACGCTGGGTTTCAGATGCATGTACCTAAGCCTCTTAATCCAGAAGAATTAATTGCAGCCATTATTAAACTTATGGGATTGAAGAAGAATAGACATCTCCAGAAATTAAATATGCGTTACCCAGAACCCTTGTAGAGACGTAGCAGTGCTACGTCTCTACGTTATTTTTCGGAGATGTCTAATTCAGAAGTCAGAATCAAGACGCTCGCGGACTCGCTAACGCTGCGCTATCCGCCAGTCGCACAAAATTCATTCTGTTAGCGGTAGCGGGGCGTTTAGCCCATTCTGGCTCCTGAATTCTGTCCGATAAATAATGAGTAATGAGTATTACTTATTACTCATTATTTATTACTCATTACTCATTTATTTATTCCCTGGCGGGCATGGAAGCCAACAGATCAGCTATTTAAGTTGACACTAATGGGCAGTGCCGTGCCCTTACGGGTGTACCTTACGCTTGTCGGGAAATGCTATAGGTATTTCGTAAAACCAAGGGTATTGAGTTCTAAGGCACCTCAATAGGAATCAAAGCATTTTCTGGCAAGTAATTGGAAAAACGCCCTTCATCTGCAAGTACCACAATCAGGCGCAGAGAATAATCTGGCGGAACTTGCAAGTCTGCCCACGGTACTGCCAACTCTAAACAACTATTTATTGCTACTTGAGCGCGACTAAAACGGGGCTGCCATTGATAATTGTCTCCAGCTTCCCGAAACTGAATCGATTGCGTCAGCAAGTTAATTTCTAAAAGGTGGTGGAAAAGATAATTTAGTGGGGCTGCATCTGGTACATCTGCTAAGGGGACTGGGCTATTGACCATTGTTTTTTCTGGATAGAACCACAGTAAATTCAACTCTGTTGGCAAATCCTGCCCTGTTGTAGCGCCACTTTTAAAGTCCAGCCGCAAATAGAAATTTAAGTGATCGGCCCCATACCAAAGTCGCTGGATGACGCTGCTATTGTGCATCGTTCCCCGCGCCCCGCCGATTTCTATACGTCCAGCTTTATCCCAATCTTGCTCATCACCTTTACCATCGATCACAGGATGAATAAACCCTTGTGGTGTGTGGTTTCCCTGTGCTTCGTGGCTTTCCACTGGTTGCTTGAGATAGGGCGGTACAGGTTCATTTAATGCTTTGTAAATGCCAAACAAATGTTCTCGAAACAACTGGTCAAAGATGGCATCTTGATTTGACGAGTGTCCTGCACCAAACCACCAAAACCAGTCTGAACCCTCGGCGGCATACAATGCTTCCCACGCTTCGGGGTTGTTTTCTTCCGTCGCTTCGGGATGACTTGCCAGCATTTTTCTTGCTTCTGTCAAATAATCCCAAGCACGATTTTTGGCAGGATCGCCGATCCAGGTGGTAAAGCTGCCATCCACCCAAGAACCACTATGTAGTTGTCCTCCGGGGATGGTGGCTGTGGCTGGAAATTCTTCGAGAAATTCGGAGACGGTAACGAGTTTGAGGTGGGGTTCATCACTCAAACTTTGATATAAAGCTTCTAGGAAGGGTTTGCCATCTTGGGGATAAAATTCCCAGCAATTCTCCCCATCCAAAGCAATGGTAACTAGCCAAGGTTGTTCGCTTTGACTATCTCTTTGCATTTTAGCGATCGCTTGCAAATGTCCCACTAAATCCGCTGCTGCCTTTTTTGCTGGCATTGTACTATAAGTAAAGCCAATCAAATCTGATAATCTGTGGTCACGAAACACAATTGATAAGTCACCCTCAGCAGTTTGTAGGCGATAGGGTCGGTACAACAATTCTGGTTGCTGCACATTCCCCGCCCCATCCCGATGAAAAAAGTGTTTCAGCGTCCACCCTAAGACGGCTTCATCTGAGCATATCCACTTAAAGCCTTGGTTAATAATATGCGGAAGTATTGCCGGACTTACTGACTGTTCCGAAGGCCACAAACCACGAGGAATCTGTCCAAAGCGGTCTTTATAAAAGTTCCAAGCTTTCTGCAAGTGGCGGGGGATATCTTCTGCCCACTCAAAGCGTTGCTTTGGTAATGTCATATTGGGCACAGCCACTCGCCCAGAGTTAGTATCAGCTAGTAAGGGTAAAATCGGGTGAGTATAAGGCGTGGTAGTAACTTCTAGCTGCCCCGCCTCCTGCATTTTCCGATGTTGGGGGATAATCCGGCTGAGAATTTCTCGCTGCTTGGAATAAATGCGCTGGCGATCGCTTAAAGTAAAATTCCGTCCCTGTTTTAACCAAGCAGCAATTTCTGGATCATCCCAAAATAGCGGATCGATCCAAGCCAAATTGTGCCAAGCTAGCAAATCGCCATAATCTGGCAATTCCCAATTTGCTAAACACCAAGCTTGCCCTTTTTCCTGCCTTTGGTAGTACAACTCGGCATAGCGGGGATGCGGATCAATTAAGGTATGGTGATTGGCATCGAAAAAGTGTTGGATGATGAATTCCCTCTGTTGCTGGGTGAGTTGTTCATCTGGTGTCAAACTGGCTGTAAGGTAAGGGTCAAAAGCAGTGCCAGCAATATAATCTTCTAGTTGCAATATTAGCGATGGAACTAAATTCACCGTTTGGTGTAACTTAGGATACTGTTCTAAGAGCAATACCAAATCTAAATAATCTTTAGTTCCATGTAAACGTACCCAAGGTAGACGGTAGTGCTGACTCGAGGATAGCGAAACGCCGCTGCCAGGAGATTTGTACAGCGGCTGATGTTGATGCCAGATAAAAGCAATGTAGAGAGGATGGGACATAGCGAGTAATTAGGAGTTAGGGATTGGGGATTACAAATTAGGGATTAGGTATTAATGATAAATTATGAATGAAAAAATCCATTCTTCCCTAGTCCCCAGTCCCCAGTCCCCAATCCCTAGACTACTTGCTCAATTTCTGCAATTTCGGGAATCATTTCCTTAAGACGGCGCTCAATACCCATTCTTAGGGTCATTGCAGAACTGGGACAAGAACCACAAGCACCTTGCAGCCGTAGTTTTACAACAGGCCCATCGAGTTCTACGAGTTCCACATTGCCGCCATCAGACATAAGATAAGGGCGCATTTCATCTAAAACTGTTTCAACGTTGTCAATTGTGAGTTCCATAGTTTAGACCTGGTAAGTTAATGATGGGCATTGGGCATTGGGAATGGGGCATGGGGCATGGGGCATTGGGGATTGAATAATAATGATCCCTGTGCCAGATGCGCCGTTACTCATTAACCATTATCCAAAATTTTATTTTCTAGCTTTCTTAAATCGATCCTAGACGCAATTGCAGCTAGTTTGTCAGTTGTTTAATTCACATTTGGCATTTGTCTTCACACGCGCAGCGCTTTTATTACACACTTATCTAGAAGCTTAATATTAGAGTAACTGAACTCAGTAGTGCTGCGATTCCCATCGTAATCACTTTGACTTCACTGTTATTCAGTTTAGTCCAATTTTCCTCAAGGGTAGACTTCACTGCTTGCTTGGGAGCAAGCTATGTTTTGGGTATTACTGGTTTATTTGCGATCGCATCGCAACCTTTAGGGGCGATCGCTAGAACGTAAAATAAAATGTATCGCAGATTTGAGAAATAAGTTCATGCGGCGAGACTCAATTTTTTACAAACTTTTCCAACAATCCCCCACTTTGCTATTTGAACTATTGACAAATTCCCCAATAAATGTACAAGGTTATCGATTTGATTCGGTAGCCGTTAAAGAACCTAAATTTGAAATAGATGGAGTATTTCTACCGCCAGAAAACGTAGGCGCTGGAATTGTATATTTCTGTGAGGTACAGTTTCAAAAGGATGAACAGCTTTACGAAAGGGTATTTGCTGAATCTTCTTTATATTTCTATCGCAACCGTGACAGATTTAGCGATTGGCAAGCGGTTATAATTTATCCGTCGCGCGGTATCGAACAAACCGATATTCACCCTCATCGAACCCTGCTTAACGGAAACCAAGTGCATCGCGTGTATCTGGATGAATTAGGGGATATTCGCCAATTACCTTTATGGATAGCACTGATGGTGTTAACTACTGTAGCAGAAGAACAAGCATTACAAGAAGCTAGATATTTACTTGAGCGTTCTTCTGTTGAACAGTCCGAAACTGCAAGTCGCGTCATAATAGAGATGATCACGACAATAATGGTGTACAAATTTGAACAATTAAGCCAAAGGGATATAGAACAAATGTTAGGTATAACACTACAGCAAACGCGAGTTTATCGAGAAATCAAGGAAGAAGGACGCTCCGAAGGACGCTCCGAAGGGCGCTCTGAAGGACGACAAGAAGAGGCAGCTAATCTTGTAATTCGTCAGTTGACTAAACGATTTAGGCAGGAATTCTCTGAGGAAATACGCTCCTCAGTTTCTAGTTTACCTTTGCCTGTTCTAGAAGATTTGAGCGAAGCACTGTTAGATTTTACCAGCGTGGCTGATTTACAGGCTTGGTTAGAAGTGCGATCATAACTCCCCTAGACCAAGCAAATTACAAATTACGAATTACGAATTATTTTAATTTGTCTGATTTCATTATCTGTAAAAGGATTTACGAAACCTGGTTATCAAAGAGCCTCTAACCTATACATTCTGAGTCGCTATCATTAGACGAAACCATAACTGGTTGTTGATATAGTGGCACGGTGAATGTGACTGTTGAGCCAAGTCCTTCACCCAAACTATAAAAATGTACCTCGCCGCCCATTGCCTCTACTAGCTTCTGGGATATTGCCAGTCCTAAACCTGTGCCGCCGTACTGGCGAGTGCGAGAGCCATCCACTTGAGAGAATAATTGAAATAGTTTATCTTGTTTGTCTAAAGAAACACCGATACCGGTGTCTGCTACGCGTACTCTCACCATACCAGGAAATTGCTGATCTTGAAAATTCGCCTTTTTGAGTACTAAATCGGCGCTGACGGTGACACCACCCTCATGGGTAAATTTGATCGCATTACCTACCAAATTGAGCATCACTTGTAGTAACCTTTGGTAGTTGCTTTGGACAATGATTTCATCGGAAGTAGCAGGCATTTGCATCCGAAAGCTGAGTTTTCTCATTTCTGCTTGAGGACGCATGAAACTTTCGACATCACTGAATAGCTCATCTAGTTTGACTGGAGCATAAGCTAGCTCCATTTTGCCGGCTTCGATTTTGGCAATGTCCAAAATGTCGTTGATGATATTCAGCAAATGTATCGATAAGTGATGAGCTTCTGCTAAAAACTGGTTTTGTTCTTCTGGGTCATCTGCCATCCCTTCCAAAATCAGCTTTAAGAAGCCAATCATGCCATTGAGGGGGGTACGAATTTCATGGGATACATTGGCCAGAAACTCACTTTTGAGGCGGGAAGCTTCTTCGGCTTTTTGACGTGCTATTTCTAATTCTTCATATAAAGTAGCATGTGCGATCGCAGTTCCCAATTGATCTGCTGCTTCTTTGGCTAGTTCTAATTCTGATTCTGTTAATGTATAGCATTCATCCTGCCAATTCAAGGCAATCAATCCATTAGCTTGGTCTTGATAGCAAGTGGCAACCACCAAAGTTTTCTGCCTCCCAGACCCCATATATCCAGCCACTTCCATCACAACTGGTTCTAGAGTTGCCAAGGCTTGAGCAAAGGCAGCCTCAGAAGCTATATCTATGTCTGAGCCAAGCATTGATTTGAGGTCTGGCTGGCGATACTCAGCCTTCACTTGCACTTTTGAGCTTGAGGGCTGATAAGGACAAATAATGCAGCGTTCTAGTCGCAGTGCTTTCCCCAAACTGTCAACTGTTTGCTGCCAAATAATATTTAAATCTAATGTCCGGCGAATATTTCTGGTAATGCGATTTACCAGTTTTTGGTGTTGCTGTGAACGTAAAGCCAACTCTATCTGTGTGGGTGTTTTTGATGCCACACGCGCTTGTTTTTTGTTGAGTGTCGCTTGCACTAAGCGTCCCATCACTAAAACTGTAGTGGCAGTGGTTCCCAAACTCGGCATAATTGGACTAATCACTAAGTCCAACTCAAATAATTCCTGGTGGTAGCTAAACCAGCACTGAAACCTTTCTGGGACTAAATTTGTCAAAATTCGGTGCAATCGTTCCAAATAACTAACCTTATCCACCGGGGCAAAGGTTTGAGTCTGGTTCAGAGCCTCAACTATTTTTTCAGTATTTAACCCCAGAAGTTCGCTGTACTGCCAACAAAAGGTCAGATAGCGCCCTGCCCCATCTTGCGTATAAACCAACTCGGCTCCTAGAGTTGGTAATAAGCCGTCAGTCTTACTGGTAATAGATTCCAGATTTTGGGAAAATACATTCGGCAATTGGGAATTGGCAGTAATAGTCATTAATTGAGTTGGATAGACAAAGGGTGTCCGACCGTAATTTTACTAAAGCCGCTCAAATTTATACATAAATTTTTACAGCTTTTTTGTGTTTGGTTGGGTATTTTTTGGCCTTCTGGAAACCAAATTGGCAAACTTTACTTTTTTGACTTGCATTGACAGTTGACTAATGGCGTCAATCGTTCCATTCACCGCGAGGAGGAACAGGAGTACGCACAGGTGTGCGCGTTAGTTCATCATCTCTGAGGATTTCACCGCGCAACCATTGGCGAATCGCCACTTCAATCACCTTACTTGGGTCATTCGTAAGATGCTGAATTTGCTCTAGTAACTCTGAGTCCAAGCGGACAGCAATTTCTACCTTATCGGTTTGTGTGTTTCCCGCTTCGGTAGTTTTTTCTTGCATATTCATAGGTTTATATACTCTGAATTCTCTGAATTGGTTTTGTCTAAAGCTTTGTAAAGTAGTTATACTCATCATTTGGGCTAATTTACTGAAAAATCTTTAAGGGCACAGTTAAATAGTTCCCTGAAATAGCACCAAAGTAACAGCTTAAAGTTTCAAATCGCATTTTTCATATAACTGACTAGACAATTGACAATAGATGTTTTGCTGATAAATCAGTGATTCTGAGCAATTACAGGTTGCAATTGCTCGCGATCGCTACATGATCCCTACATGTACTTATTTACATTTATTGTACGCTCCTAGCTGTTGAATACTAGCAACGACAAATAGACTTTCATAATATTCTTAAAAGTCCACCTATTGAGATCGAAAGTTAAAGATGGGGTGAAGAGGGCAAGAGGGGCAGGGGAGGCAGGGGAGGCAGGGGAAGAATAATAACTCTTAACTTTTAACTCCTAACTCAGCACTCAGCACTCGGAACTCAGCACTAAAAGCGAAGCGTCTTGGCTAAGAAAGCATTAAAATACATTAAGTAAATTGCCCTTTTAACTTTGGTTGCTGCTAAGGCAAAGATAGTATATGACTGACGTTCCCGCAGTTCGCATTCGCAATTTTTGTATTATTGCTCACATCGACCACGGGAAATCAACCCTCGCCGATCGCTTGCTACAAGCTACTGGCACTGTTGAAGACCGACAGATGAAGGAACAGTTTCTCGATAACATGGATCTGGAACGGGAGCGCGGCATTACGATTAAGCTGCAAGCTGCCCGGATGAATTACACAGCTAAGGATGGTCAGCAGTATGTACTGAATTTAATTGACACTCCGGGACATGTGGATTTCTCGTATGAAGTTTCTCGCTCTCTTGTTGCTTGTGAAGGAGCGCTATTGGTAGTAGATGCGTCCCAAGGTGTGGAAGCGCAAACTTTGGCGAATGTATATTTAGCGTTAGAGAGTAACCTGGAAATTATTCCGGTTTTGAATAAAATCGATTTGCCGGGGGCTGAACCAGAACGGGTAATTGGCGAAATTGAAGAAATTATCGGTCTAGATTGTAGTGGTGCAATTCTGGCTTCTGCTAAAGAAGGAATTGGGATTGATGAGATTTTAGAAGCAGTTGTTGAACGGATACCGCCACCGCCCAATACAATAAATGAACGCTTACGAGCGTTAATTTTTGATAGCTATTATGACAGTTATCGGGGAGTAATTGTCTATTTCCGGGTGATGGATGGCACAGTTAAAAAAGGCGATCGCATCCATTTAATGGCATCCGGTAAAGAATTTGAAATTGATGAGTTGGGTGTTCTTTCTCCCACTCAAAAGCAAGTTGATGAACTGCACGCCGGGGAAGTAGGCTATTTGGGAGCGGCAATTAAAGCTGTAGCTGATGCACGGGTAGGAGACACAATTACCCTCAGTAAGGCGAAAGCAGAGTCACCCTTACCAGGTTACGCAGAAGCGAACCCAATGGTTTTTTGCGGAATGTTCCCCATTGATGCCGATCAATTTGAAGATTTGCGGGAAGCCTTGGAAAAGCTGGAACTCAATGATGCAGCGCTGCACTACGAACCAGAAACTTCTAGTGCGATGGGTTTTGGCTTCCGTTGTGGGTTCTTGGGTTTGCTGCACATGGAAATCGTTCAGGAACGCTTAGAGCGAGAGTATAACCTAGATTTAATCATTACAGCCCCCTCGGTGGTTTATAAGGTGATTACCCTCAAAGGTGAGGAACTGTACATCGATAATCCTAGCCGCTTACCTTCTCCCAACGATCGCGAAAGAATTGAAGAACCCTACGTCCAAGTAGAGATGATTACGCCGGAAACTTATGTTGGCAGCTTGATGGAACTGTCACAAAATCGCCGTGGCATCTTCAAAGATATGAAATATCTCACCCAAGGACGAACCACACTTACTTATGAGTTACCTTTGGCGGAAGTTGTAACTGACTTTTTCGATCAGATGAAATCGCGATCGCGCGGTTATGCCAGTATGGAATATCACATCATCGGCTACCGTGAAAATCCTTTGGTGAAGCTGGATATCATGATTAACGGCGATCCCGTGGATTCCTTGGCGATGATTGTGCATCGAGATAAAGCTTACAACGTCGGGCGGGCAATGGCAGAAAAACTCAAGGAATTAATTCCCCGTCATCAATTCAAAGTGCCAATTCAGGCATCTATTGGTAGTAAAGTTATTGCCAGCGAACATATCCCGGCTTTGCGGAAAGATGTACTCGCCAAATGCTACGGTGGTGACATCAGTCGGAAGAAGAAACTTTTGCAGAAGCAAGCAAAAGGTAAAAAGCGGATGAAATCTGTAGGGACTGTAGATGTACCCCAGGAAGCCTTTATGGCAGTACTGCGGTTAGATCAAAACTAATAGGAGTCAGGAGTCAGAATTCAGAATGGGCTAAACGCCCCGCTACCGCTAACAGAATGAATTTGAGTCTGAGTGGCGGATATCGCTACCAAAGCGAGTCCGCGTACTCCTGCAAAGAAGCAAGCTAGTGGTCTATTGCATTAATTATGATAGATGAATCAAATTTCAATTTCTCTTCTTTCCTTCTTCCTTTGCGCTCTTTGCGTCCTTCTCTAACGAGACGCTGCGCGAATGCGGTTCGTTCTTTTATCCCTCAAATTTAATGCGATACACCACTAGTACCGCAAGGCGGAAGTCAAAAGAATTGTATTCCGAGCTTCTTACGCTATTTTAAATGGTCTGTTTATTTACGCCGTGCTGTACTAGCAAGAGCGTCTAAATCTACTATTTTCAGTCCCCCACCAAATTTTGTTATTCTGAATTCTGAATTCTGAATTCTGAATTCTGTATTCTTCTTCAACATTCATCAATTGGAGAAGCAATCCGCGACTTAGCCATTCCCCATGCTCAGTCTCGCGTGTGCGATCGCCTTACCGTTGATAACCTTTAATGAAATCACTGTTAAAAAATCTGAAAATTTTAGTAAAAGTACTCACTGCATTCACTAGACCTGTATTTTTAGGTAAATGTAGTTGTTTAGATATTAGATATTTGTAAAGCGTCGGGGAGTCTAGTAGATGAAGATACTGGTATTGAGTTGGGAGTTTCCACCAAGGATTATTGGGGGAATTGCGCGGCATGTAGCGGAATTGTACCCGGAGTTGGTAAAGCTAGGACATGAAATCCACCTGATTACAACAGAGTTTGGTCAGGCATCGATGTATGAGGTAGTTGAGGGAGTAAAAGTACATCGAGTGCCAGTAGCACATAGTAACGACTTTTTCCACTGGGTAGTCAATCTCAACCTGAGTATGGGAGATCATGGTGGTAAGTTAATTTTGGAGGAAGGGCCCTTTGACTTAATTCATGCCCATGATTGGTTAGTCGGAGACGCTGCGATCGCTCTGAAGCATAATTTTAAAATACCACTAATTGCCACAATTCATGCTACAGAATACGGACGCTATAACGGTATTCACACAGACATCCAAGGCTATATAAATGGCAAAGAAACCTTGTTGGCTTACAACGCTTGGCGAATTATTGTTTGTAGCAACTATATGCGCCAAGAAGTAGAACGAGCGCTACATAGTCCTTGGGACAAAATTGATGTCATTTATAACGGTATCCGAGCCGAAAAGAAACAGCATCACATAGATTTTCACGCTCTAGATTTTCGCCGCCAATTTGCCACAGACAATGAGAAAATCGTTTACTACCTCGGTCGCATGACCTACGAAAAAGGTGTGCCTATATTGCTCAATGCCGCACCTAAGATACTTTCAGAAATGGTAGGTAATGTTAAATTTGTGATCGTTGGTGGCGGCAATACTGACCATCTCAAACGTCAAGCCTGGGATTTAGGAATTTGGCATCATTGCTATTTTACCGGTTTTCTCTCCGATGAATACTTAGATAAATTTCAAACTGTCGCTGACTGCGCGGTTTTTCCAAGTCTTTACGAACCCTTTGGAATTGTGGCTTTAGAAAGCTTTGCTTCTCGTGTTCCTGTAGTAGTTTCTGATACTGGTGGTTTTCCAGAAGTAGTGCAACATACCAAAACAGGCATTGTAACTTGGGTGAACAATCCCGATTCTTTAGCTTGGGGAATTTTGGAAGTGTTGAAAAATCCAGGTTATCGCCAATGGCTGGTAGATAACGCTTATGAAGATTTAGAACGGCGCTTTAGCTGGCCAAAGTTAGCCAAGCAAACCGATCGAGTTTATCAGCAAGTTGTGCAAGAGCGATCGCAAATAGCTTGGTAATCAATCAAGTACAGCAGTTTTCTTTTGCATGGAGTACAAAAGCTACTGATTTTGAGACAGGAGATAGAAACTGTTTATATCTGAATCTGGAGTCCAGCATTTTGTACCTCATTTACTTGCAAACTACTGTAAGTGAAGAAATGTAAACTTTGTTAAAGCCTGCATAAATTCCTAATCAGCTTTTGATAATTCCACAAGAGGCACTGCTGTAATTTGTTCAGCAGTAGAAATTTCACCTGGTTTTGACGTTGCTCAATTGCAGTATGAATCCACATATAGAAATTTGATTTTTGAACAAGACTCACTACGTATGTACCCCTGTTCCCTGTCCACGCAAGTAAATTCTCCGAATCAAACCAGATTCCTATAATTCACTTCTATACAACTGTTTTGCGATCGCTTTGAGTTAGAAACTTCCAAGAAATAAATTATCCATCTTGTGGGATGGGTGTCCCCACCCGTCCCAGATTTAGGGCACTCATGTTGCCCACCCCACAAGAAAATTTGGGATGTTTTTTATTTGGAATTCCCTCAGCAACTTCATCACTATTGAGTCATCTTCTGGAGATAAATTTAATTATGACGCTTTCAACCGAAGTAAGTGTTACTTTAGGTACACCTGCGCTCAAAGCCTCTACCCGTACTGGAATGGGATCTATTCCCTACGAAGGAGGAACAGCCTTTCGAGTTTGGGCGCCATTTGCTTCAGCAGTTTATGTGGCTGGAGATTTTAATAATAAGTCTACAACCACAAATCCCCTCGCCTCTGAAAATAATGGATACTGGTCTGTAGATGTTCCTGAAGCTAAAGAAGGCCAAAAGTACCGCTATTTGATTCAAGGATCTTTCATACCAGCTGATTCTCTATGGTGGCGCACCGATCCCTACTGCAAACATGTCCTCGACAATGATGGCGCTGATGAATCATCAGACTGACGCAAAATTATGAAAAACGTAGATGCGCTCGCGTAGCGTCTCCGAACGAGAAAGCTACCGTAAAAGGCGCATATATACAAAAAAATCAGAGTTTCAGAGAGTTCTTGTGTAAGTGAGTAGTACACTCATAAAAGCGATCTTCATAGATGAAAGAGGGGGTGTAAAAGTACTGCACTACAAAACTTTTCTGACGCCAAAACCCATTGATAAATATCTACGACGAAAAAATAATGGCTATTGAAATTCTACAAACAGACGACCAGTACGTACTTAACCACTGCACTAAATTTATCGCCAGAGATAATAAAGATTCCCGTCATAACTTTGGACAATTGACTGACGATGATCCCCGTTCTCGCATTGCGGAATCTTGGCGATTTCCGATTATCGATAGTTACAGCGATGGTAAAGATTTTGTTAAAAGTTATTCTTCCAACGTAGTAACTTTCGTATATCAACAACCAGGAGCAACGCCGCCAACAGATGTTGCTATAATTGGGACTTTTGCTAACCTTTATGAGCCAATTCCACTTCAGCCTGTTAACTTTGCTGGGGAAGCCACAGGATATTATGCTTTATCGATTGTCGTACCGAAAGCACAATTTCACACCTATAAATTTATCGTCGATGGGAAGGCGATTATAGACCCAATCAATCCCTAACGCGCCCAGCTTGATAACGGCCAATTATGGTCACGCTTTTTTACCCAATTATGCACTGAACCATTGAACTTTGAAGATTGGGAATTTGACATTGTAACTCGATTAGTAGATCATATTTTGCCTTTCCGAACCAAGGAAGGGGAGAACTTTTTGAATCGTTATTACAATTTTTTGGGTAAACAAGATAAACAAGTGCAATATGCCTATGCTTATCGTCTAGATGAATCTGTAGGAGCAGCAAACTTTATTGACAACATTTTAGCTAGAGAAGAAAATCATCATTTAATTGATTACAAAATTTGCTTAGGTCAAATTAACCAAATATTGAGACAGCGCAATCCCTACGTTGAACCAAAAGATGTCTCTAAAGAGTTGTACATCGACCTGTATAACGAAATGGCTACTAACCAAGTCAACGGTTGGAATTATCAGCAATACCAAGAACCCCGTTTCTTCCTGCAATTACTGCGTCGTCACACATTTACAGGTGCATTTTCTCATCCGAAATATGGTGGCAACGTGGGAGGAACAGGTTGGGCTTATCTCTCAGAAAGGTATACAGATCAGAACGGCAAAACCCTATTTGATTGGCGCAGAGCGATAGAAGCACCCCTTGGACTTAACAGCGATTATCGGGGCTAATTGATAACAGGCAGGGGGCAAGTGTAAAGGTACAAACCTTGCCCCTTGTGGGCAAAAGCCCCGCATCTCCTTTTCTCCCTTGGTTGAAGGATCGCAATTTACCCACTGGCTACCAAATTAGTGATGCTGATGCCTGTTGGGATAATGACTATTCGCGATCGCACCAAGAACCCCGCACCCCAGAACCCAGTTCACCGCAAAATACGATCTCGGATCAAAATTACCTGATCAATTTCCAACGCGGTTGGTTTTTGCAAGCACCAAACATTCAGCCTGTGCGCTATCGCAATGCCATGATGGATAGCGACAATCCAGATCGAGGAGACGACAACATTATTGATATGCGCTGGATTGTTCAACGAGAACTAGGCGGTTCCAACATCTTTTTCCACGAAGTAACAATTCCTCCCGGCAAAGTCGAAGGCACTCACCAACATATTGGCACGGAAGAATTGTACTACATCACCGAGGGAGAGGGAATTGCTTATATGCGTGTCGGTGATGATCCAGCAACTGACAAATACCCGACTGTCGAACGTCAAGTGATGGGACTGGGGAAACGCGAATTTAAAGAACTCCCGGTGAAATCAGGTAGCATTATTTTCACCAAGAGTGGTGGGATGCATGGCATTCGTAACCCTGGTACACAACCTCTAAAATTCGTTGCTTTCTTGTATCACACAATCTAAACCGAATTTTAGATTTGGGATTTGTTATTTTTAAATTTTGAATTTCCAATCCAAAATTTAAAATCTAAAATCTAAAATTCTTCATGTCCCTACTTTCAAGTATGGGGTCAATCTAAAATCCAAAATCCAAAATCCAAAATTCTTTGACCCACCTCTGCCATGTTTATCCTTCATTCTGACAGTGTTTTTAAAGTTGATCCCAATACCCCGCCTGAGTATAGTCGGGGTAATCCGCTGCTGAAGTTGTTAAACTTTCTGGAACGTTCCCAACTAGCCGCTGAACGTGATTTTTATTTAACTGGGGAGTTCCAGTATTTATTTCCCTATGAATCCCTAGTTTTATATGGGCCTCAGGGGAATGATGCTAATATTCTCGATCCAACTCAGCAGGACAATAAAACAGATTTCCAAAAACAAAATGTCAAGGATTTCGTTAGTACCGACACCTTTTTAATTCGGGGGTTGGTAACTATGGGAGAGTGGACAGGGCCATTTTTGCGAGTTTCTTACCGTGGCGGCCCTGATACAAAGTTATCCGTTGCTGCCAACCATAAACTAGGAGAAAAAATTAAACTCTGGATTAAAGTGGCAGGTGTAGCAACTCCGACTCCGCTTTTAGTGCCGTATAATCCACTGAGCGATCGCTATGAAATTGAGTTTTGGGGTTATCCAGGCAACGATCTGCGAAGTCAGCTAGACGACAAGGGACGCAATGCCTTTGATCGCGGTGAACTCCAAGTACGGACTGACTTAGTACATGGCAGTGTATCAGATTTTAATCGGGAAGTATTAAGCGATCGCTATATACTGGACGTTGCCCCCACAAACACAATGCATCCTGTGTTACCCCTCCACGTGGAACTTGCTTGGGCAGATTTTAGCGAAAAAATTTGGGACTCCCAAAATGGGGCAAACTACCACTACGAATTCAACATGATCCTCCGGGGATGGGATCACTTTTTGGGAACAGGTATCAGTCCTAACCCTCACGGTGGTGTTGGCTTTTTGGAATATCGCAATTTGATGTCTAATTATGGGCGCTACTCCAGTAAACCCGAATTAGGACGCCAGTTAGAATCATGGAACTTCAACGCCTTTGGTACTAAAAATCATGGCAACGGTTTTGAACGATTCTTTGCCGTAGATTACATAGATTTACACGTCCTCAATCCTAGCTGTGGCATTGGTTTACATCGCCATCGTGATAATCAGGAAGTTTTTCTGATGATGGATGGCCAAGGCTTTATGGTAGTAGGTGATTGGTGCAAAATGCCAGAGCGAGAACGCTGCTTTGAAATCCGTACACTACAACCTGGACACTTTGCCATGCTCAAAGGTGGTAATCTCCACGCTTTAATGAATGCTACTGATGAACAAGTTTCTCTGTTTATGTTTGGGGGTTATGATTAATGCAAGTTTGGTAGCATGACTAGTGGTCTATTTTAGATTTCATTCATCTGGCTGGAATTAAACGCTACAAGCAATGTAAATATTTTCACACAGTAGCGCAGAGAATTAATGATTACTCTGCGCTATTTTGCGTTAAAAAACAGTACAAGACCTGTACGCTGGAAATTTTACCCTCACTAGTGCGACAGTTAAGCTAAGGCACATCTAGATTGCACATTTTTCGTCAAGACTGTCATTTGTTATTGATTATTTACAAAAGGTGACTGATAAATGACTAATAACAAAGGACGAATTTCACGAATAAATAAGCCATCAAAATGCGTCACAGCCTAGCAATAATTGCAGTTTGCTCTAGAAGCTTAGTATGACAAAGGCATTCCCAAGCATAGCAAGGCGCTTGAAAAATATAGGAATCAAGTTGTTGAAGATGGGAACCTTCCTAATAACCCGTTTTATCGAAAACTGGAAACGCTACTTCCTGGGTGACACTGTTGATGTCCGCCCCTCTCCCTCCAATGATATCCGTCCTTCCTTAGGGGGGCCAGTTCTGAGTTTGGGTGGGGGTGGCCCCGATGTCGATGATGCTATTCAGTGGATGATTAACCAAGTTCGGGGAAGTAGTAACTCCAACAGCAAAGTTAATGTTGTAGTTATCCGCACGAGTGGTAATCACGATTACAATCGGCTAATTTATGCCATGAAGGGCGTAAACTTTGTAGAAACTCTTGTGGTTAGCAGTAGAGAAGAAGCAAACAAATCCGAGATTTTTGAAAAAGTCCGAAATGCTGATGTAGTTTTCTTTGCTGGCGGCGACCAATGTCAGTATATCCGCAGCTGGAAAGATACCAAGCTTGAAACCGCCGTTAAGTCAGTTTACCTGAAGGGAGGTGGTGTCGGTGGCACTAGTGCGGGTGCAATGATCCAAAGTGATTGTATCTATGATGCTTGCGCTTCTTCCGAAAAAGGCATTGAAACTAGAGACGCACTCGAAGATCCTTACCGAGACATTACTTTTACTTACAACTTTTTTAATTGGAGTAATTTGAAGGGAACTATTGTAGACACACACTTTGACAGGCGAGAAAGAATGGGTCGAATTATGACTTTTATTGCCCGTCAAATTAAGGATGGTGTATCTAGCAGTGTTTTAGGCATAGCAGTTAGTGAAAGTACATCGGTTCTTGTGGATAAAAACGGTTTGGTGAAAGTTATGGGTAGGGGTGCGGCATATTTTGTACTTGGCAATCATCAGCCGGAAGTATGCGAACCCCGAAAGCCTTTGACCTTTTCCAATTACAAAATTTGGAAAGTTCGCAGTGGCGACACCTTTAACTTGAGAAACAGACCAACCTCTGGGTACTATCTCAGGAGTGTTAAAAGGGGACGGATTGATTCAAATCCTTATTAGACATCTCCGGAAAAGATTTAGATACCACAAATTTGCACCCAGACCTAACCCCCCTTCCCCCCTTCCCTACGTTCGCGCAGCGTGCCGAAGACAGGGAAGGGGGGTTTTAAAGCCTATCGACCTTTCGGGGAGAGGTTTGGAGAGGGGATATTCTAAAATTTCCTGGTGAGTTATGATGCTGCTAGTTAGCTTAATGTACAAAAGATACCAATTTTTCTAACCATCTCGATGCTTCCTTGTAGGATTTGAACTGGCTTTCACTAACACGAAATTCTTTAGTGTGAACCATTCTTTTTCCCTGAACCCACTTTGTACCGTGGTACTTGTGCAGCAATTCGTGATACAACACAAACTCAACTACAAACCCAGGTACTTTAGGATCATCAAGGGTTAAACTCATCACTACTCTATCTCTTGCTGATTCGTAGTGTCCGAATTTACGGTAAGTGTTAATTCGGCTCCATGCTAGGCGTGGTTTGGCAAGACTTGCCGCGAAATATTCACGATTTACTTTATCAAATAACTCATTTAGGTTATAAAATTTGCCTTGGGGGTTTTCTGCCACTACCTCGGCAATCAAATCAAGCTCTAACAAAATATTGGTGTATTCTCCTGTACTGGCAAATGACCTGATAAGTTGTGTATTATCTTGACTTTTGCCAACAAGAGCAGATTCTACTAACGCTTGTAAAACTGCTTTTGGTGCATTTATAAATCCCTCATTAATCATGATATTTGCTGCACTCGCAGACCTTTTACCCTGATATAGTCCAGCTAAATTAGTTATTTCAATCATTAGCTGGAGTGAGTTTTGACGATGTATATTCAGAAGTTGTTTAGCACTTTCTAACATACAGACAGTAGCTTTCAGGTGAAGTTGTAGATACTGTTCATCTGTCAAAAACTTAATCCATGAGTAGATTTTACGGGATGAAGGAGTTAGATTTGCTGGCGTTGCTTGTTGATTAGAACATATTGTTTCAATTGTTGTTGCTGTGTTAATTAAAGTTTGATTTAAATGTCGTATTTGGGTAGAATCATAATTAGAATTTGAGGCTAAATGAAAAATTCTTTGTAGTATACTATTTTGTTGTATTTTGATGTTTTTTAGACGAATACTTTCAACATTCATTTACAGCAGTTTTCTCTTGCATGAAGTACAAAGTTACAGGTTTTGAGGCACGAGGTAGAAACTCTTTATATATGGTTTTTGGCTTAACTAAACTGTATTGCGATCGCTCCATCGCTCCTCCATACCAATATTACCTTGTAAACCTCCTGTATGTACTAGCAGTAAGCGAATGCCTCTGCAAAAAAATCCCTGCTTTAGTAAATCCATCACTCCGTAAAACATTTTAGCGGTATATACATAATCAAGGGGTACGCCATGCTCCTGCGTAAACTGCTGGCTGAACAGTCGCAACTCGTTGTTAACCTTTGCATAGCCGCCAAAATGGTAATCACACACCAATTCCCAGGAAGCTGGAGAACTATATGGTGCGGGTAAACCAGAGGCGAGGTAATTTGTCAATAGACTTTCGATTTCTTGTGCAAGAAAAGCCCCATTTTTCAGAACGGGAAAAGCGATCGCTCTTTGTTTTTGATGTAAGGAAAGGGCAATCCCAGCCAGTGTAGTAGCTGTGCCGCAGGCGACGCATATATAATCAAAGGCGTGGGCGTAGCCAGCCGTAGGCATCGCTTCATTAACAATCTCTGTGCAACCGCGCACACCATTTAAATTACTACCACCTTCGGGAATGATAAACACCTCACCGAAACGTTGTTGTAGATATTCATGTAGCGCTGGTGTATTGCGCTGTCGATACGTCTCCCGATTTAGGTATACAAGCTGCATACCCTGCTGTACAGCAAAATTCAGCGTCGGATTCAGTGGTAGCCTCTCCTCTCCACGAATTACGCCAATGGTACGGAATCCGAACAGATTACCAGCCGCCGCAGTTGCATAGATGTGATTAGAATAAGCGCCGCCAAAAGTCAGCAGCGTTGTGAAATTTTTCTCCTTAGCCTCCAAAAGGTTGTATTTCAGTTTGAACCACTTATTGCCGTTAACCCACGGGTGCATCAGATCGAGGCGCAGCACATACAACTCAACACCGGTATCAAGGGCAATTTCGCTGTTGATTTGTTGTAGAGGAGGAGGAATAAAGGTTAACGACATTTGTCAGCATTTTAACTTAGATTTTAGGCGTTGCTGATTGCGGTATGAAAAATAATTTTGCGTTATTTCAAAATCCTTGTAGAGACGTTGCATTGCAACGTCTCTACATCCAAATTCCTACCTCGATTCAGCAACACCAGATTTTACATTCTCTCACGTTTTTTATTGAATATAAAAATAATGATAAACATTGAGAAATTCAATGGTAGATAAATCAAATAAAGAATAAATCTTTCTGATGATTAGCTTTAGAAATTAGCATTTTACTAATTGAGTATTTCAGGTAAATATAAGAAACATAACACTCGCTCCAGACAATATTCTTTTGGGGAAAAATTATGGTTGCACTTACACAGCTTACTCAAGTTATTCCCAATTCAGGACGTTTGACGATTCAAACTGTTGAAATTGCTCCTCAAACCACAGCTATTCGTTGTCTTGACTGGGATAGAGAACGTTTTGATATCGAGTTTGGTTTACGGAATGGGACGACTTATAATTCTTTCTTAATCCAGGGAGAAAAGATTGCCTTAGTTGATACATCTCACCGCAAGTTTGAGCAGCAATATCTTGAGATACTGCTGGGATTAATAGATCCGGCTAAAATAGATTATTTAATTATTAGCCATACAGAACCCGACCACAGTGGCTTAGTGAAAAATATTTTACAATTAGCTCCTGCGATTACTGTTGTTGGTGCTAAGGTAGCTATTCAGTTTCTAGAAAATATGGTTCACCAGCCTTTTAAATCAATGCAGGTGAAAAGTGGAGAGCGATTAGATTTAGGCAACGGACACGAATTAGAATTTATCTCTGCACCTAACTTACACTGGCCTGATACAATCTTGACTTATGACCACAAAACTTGCATTCTCTACACTTGTGATGTGTTTGGGATGCACTACTGTGATGACCACACCTATGATGAAAATATTAGCTTAATAGAGGAAGATTTTCACTACTACTATGAATGTCTCATGGGCCCCAATGCCCGGTCTGTCTTGGCAGCTTTAAAGCGGATTGAAAAGTTAGAAATAGTCACAGTTGCGACAGGACACGGCCCTTTATTACAAAACTATATTTCCGAATGGCTTGGACGGTATCAAAACTGGAGTTTAGAACAAGCCAAAACAGAGACATTAGTGGCTCTATTTTATGTTGAAGATTACGGGTATAGCGAGCATTTAATCCGTACTATAGCTCATGGATGTGCAAAAACAGGCGTAGCAGTAGAATTAGTAGACCTCAATAGTGCTGAACCTCAAGAAGTTCGAGAATTAGTTGCACAAGCTTCTGGTTTAGTAATTGGAATGCCAAATCAATCTTCGGGAGTGGCTCAAGCTGCTTTAAGTACCATTTTAGTTGCTGTTCATAAGAAACAGGCAATTGGTTTATTAGAGTCGGGAGGGGGAGAAGATGAACCGGTTTATCCCTTACGCAATAAGTTTCAAGAACTGGGATTAATTGAAGCTTTTCCACCGATTTTAGTTAAGGAAATTCCTACCCAAGCAACGGAACAACTTTGTGATGAAGCGGGTACAGATATGGGTCAATGGTTGAATCGCGATCGCACCATTAAACAAATTAAATCCATCAATACCGAGCTAGAAAAAGCTTTAGGGCGTATTAGCACAGGATTATACATTATCACCGCTAAAAAAGGAGAAATTCAGAGTGCAATGCTGGCTTCGTGGGTGACACAAGCGAGTCTTGAGCCTTTAGGAGTAGCGATCGCAGTATCCAAAGATCGGGCAATTGAATCCTTGATGCACGTTGGCGATCGCTTTGTCTTAAATGTTTTAGAAGAAGGTAAATATCAAGGATTAATGAAACATTTCCTGAAGCGTTTTGCTCCTGGTGCAGATCGATTTGCTGGAGTGAAAACATATCCAGCAAACAACGAATCGCCAGTTTTAGCTGAAGCTTTAGCTTACATGGAATGTGAAATTACTAGCCGTATGGATTGTGGAGATCATTGGGTAATTTATAGCACAGTCAAAACTGGAAGAGTTGCCAAGTTAAATGCACTTACTGCCGCCCATCACCGCAAAATTGGCAATCATTACTAAATGGTCATTTATCATTGGTCATTTGTCTCCTGTACTCTCCATAGACGCGATGAATCGCGTCTCTACAATACACTCCTAAAAAACTATGTATAAATCTGTTGAAAATACCCCACTTAACATGTACGAAATCAATCGGGCACGCGTCGTCAGAACCTTAGAATTTATCCAAGATGTGATTGTGATTTGTTTGTGTATCGGTTTATTTAGCTTCATGGTGCTTCAGGTGAAAGATATGTTTCTTTCCTTACTTCCACCTCTAGATTTTCATGCTGTTACTGCCGATATTCTCTTTTTACTCATCTTAGTTGAGTTATTCCGACTGCTGATTATTTATCTGCAAGAGCATCGAGTATCTATTGGGGTAGCTGTTGAAGTCTCTATCGTTTCTGCCTTGCGAGAAGTCATAGTTAAAGGCGTTTTAGAAACAAGTTGGAGTCAAGTTTTAGCAACTTGTGCCTTTTTATTAGTACTAGGAGTACTACAGTTCCTTCGAGTTTGGCTACCCCCAACCTTTGAAGGTATCGATCCTGAACAAGAAGTATCTAAACGCTATAAAAAAATAGCCAAGTCTGAATTAATGCAAACCAATAGTCATTAAGAATAGGGAGTAAGAATTTTAGATTTTAGATTTTGGATTTTAGATTTAATCCAAAATCTAAAATCCAAAATCCAAAATTGAATTGCCCAATGCCCCATTACCAGAGGTTATTATGTCTGCAAATACTTTAACTACCAGCCATCCTAGAGATGTACAAGTTGCTGAAATTGGTAAAAATACTCTGATTTTGCGATCGCGGACTTGGGACAGACTAAAATTTGAGGTTGAGTATTCCCGCCAAAAAGGAACTACGGCGAATTCTTATCTGATTCAAGCTGATAAAAAGGCTTTAATTGACCCTCCTGGCGAATCTTTTACCGAAATTTACCTTGAGCAACTAGCACAACACCTAGACTTTATTACCCTAGATTACATTGTTCTCAGTCATGTCAACCCGAACCGCAGAGCAACCTTGCAAGTATTACTCTCTCTGGTTCCTCAAGCCACGATAATTTGTTCTCGCCCCGCCGCCAATGCTCTAAAAACTGCCTTTCCCGAATTTGAATCACCTATTCAAGCGATGCGATCGCAAGATACTTTAGATTTAGGACAAGGACACAATCTATCATTTATTACCGTACCAACTCCCCGTTGGGTGGATGGACTTTGTACTTACGATCCCGTCACCAAAATTCTCTACACAGACAAACTTTTTGGCGCTCATATTTGCGAAGATACCTTGTTTGATGAAGATTGGAAGGGATTAGATGCAGAACGCCGTTACTATTTTGAATGTCTCCATGCGCCCCAAGCTAAACAAGTCGAAGCAGCATTAGATAAATTGTCGGTTTTGGGAGCCAGATGTTACGCCCCAGCACACGGCCCGGTTGTTCGTTACAGCCTTAGTCGTTTTACCTATGATTACCGTCAATGGTGTCAAGGGCAAAAATCTCAAGAATTAAGTGTTGCTTTGCTTTATGCTTCTGCTTATGGAAATACGGCAATTTTGGCAAATGCGATCGCTCAAGGTTTGATTCAAAATGGAATTAATGTAGAATCAATCAACTGTGAACTAGCAGACTCGGCAGAAATTACCCGCATTGTCGAAACCTGTGATGGTTTGATTATCGGTTCACCCACTTTAGGCGGACATGCACCAACTCAAATTCAAACAGCTTTAGGAATAGTCCTCTCGGTGACAGCTAAAACTAAGTTAGCAGGGGTGTTTGGTTCTTACGGTTGGAGTGGAGAAGCAATTGATTTAATCGAAAGCAAGCTCAAAGATGCAAATTATCAACTAGGATTTGAAACAATTCGGGTGCGTTTTAGTCCTACTCCTGAGATTCTCCAGCAGTGTCAAGAAGCAGGCGCTTCCTTTGCCCAAAACTTGAAGAAAACCAAAAAGCTGCGTACTTCCCGCCAGATTGTCACAGAAACCCATGTAGATCGTACCGAACAAGCTGTGGGGCGAATTATTGGTTCTTTATGTGTTGTCACAACTCGTGATGAAGAAACTCACAAAGGAGTTTTAACTTCTTGGATATCTCAGGCAACTTTTAACCCACCAGGAATTATGATTGCGATCGCTAACAAGCAAAATGCAGATTTAATGCATCATCCTGGTGATAAATTTGTGCTGAATATCCTCAAAGAGGGAAAAAATCTGCGACGCTATTTTTCTCGTCATAGCACCTTAGGAGATAATCCCTTTGCAAATCTTGCCACACAAACTGCTCTTAATGGTTGTCTGATTCTAAATGAGGCATTAGCTTATTTAGAATGTACGGTGCAAAATCAGCTTGAATGTGGCGATCGATGGTTAATTTATGCTGTCATCAATCACGGTGAAGTATTGGAAAGTGATGGTATCACTGCTTTAGAGCATCGGAAATCTGGCAGTTATTATTAATTGACCACTTGTATGAAAGGGAGTGGGGAGTAGGGAGTGGGGAGTAGGGAAACTAAGAAAGCTTTTCCAAAAAGCGGGGTTTCAACCAATATGCGATACAAGGATTTTTTCTCTGACGAGACGCTGTTCGCGTTCGCGCCACTTGCAGGCGTTAGCGTGTAGCGGGACGTACCCCTACGGGGATCTTGCTACGCGGTAGCGTCTCTAAGAGTTGTACGGCTTTAAACCTAAATCGAGGGCTAATTTCTTCCCCTACTCCCTACTCCCTACTCCCTACTCCCTACTCCCTACTCCCTACTCCCGCCCCGAAGGGGTCATAAATCTACATACTTTTAAAAGTTATAACTTCTTTATACCTCGATTGGATTTTACAAACATCCTCTAATCTATAGGTTGAGTGAGACTTCTTGAATACTGTCAAAATTTGGCAATGATTCTTTCACTGCTTCTTCAGTAGCTTGGATGCGTAGTTTACCGCCGTAGGCATCGCACCTTTTAGCAAATTGACAATAATCACAGGTTTTGCTATCCGCCCCAACTTGCGGAAACTGCTGGTTATTTTGGTAATTTTCTAGCCAATTAGTTAACTGGCTTAATAGTTGATTAAGTTTCTTTCCTGTTTGTGTATGTTGAGCAGTACTGTAATTAAATTTAATATTTTGGGGTTTTCCTTCAGATTGAACAAACCAGTAAGTCATGGAAATCTTTTCTGGTAAATAATCGCTAGTTTCTGCCAATAGATATAGATAAAGCCGTGTTTGCCAGTTGGATTCTAACTTGCGTTTATTGGGTGGCTTTGGATAAGTTTTCCAGTCGAGAATTTGCGCTTGTTGGTTATCTGCAATCAATAAATCATAGACAACTGTCAGCAAATAATCTTGAAGTTGCAGAGTGCGATAGTGTTCACTTTCACGGAAAGTTTGATTATCAGATGCAGCCGTTAAGATTTCTGGGGCTGCATCGGCAAAACCTAGCATCCAGCTTTGCAATTGAGCATCTGCTTGCAGGAAACTATCAATAGGCAAACCCATTTCTCGCTGCTGCATTAGCAAGTGAAAGCGACTACCTAAAGTTAGCCGTTCTTCTTGTTCTGGATTTGAGGGCGAATTGAGTTTTTCTAAGTAGGTATGTTGAAATTTACGCGGACAAGTTTCTAGTAAGTTAAGTTGTCCTTGAGACAGTCGCAATATTTGAGTTGAAGTTGATAGCATTCTTCTATTTTAGAAGTAAATTATAATCTGCAACTCACCGAAATAGTGCTGAGTGCTGAGTAACGAGTGCTGAGTAAAAAAAGAATCGCACTGGTTAAACGCACCGCTACCGCTAACAGCACTCAGCACTCCTGAAAGATAGTTCTCACGTTTGCTATTTAAACTCGTCTTGATCTACCTCATCCTGGTGATTGGAATCTTTAGTTTTTCCTTGGGACTTGCTTGAGCCAAAGCTGTAGGCCATAGCTATTTTAACGATGTCAAAATATGCCGGGTGATTAGCTTTGTTAACGATCGCTAAAGAAATAGATCCTGCCACTAAGATAACTAAAAGTGGCGAAACTGGTTCTAACCCAGAGCCGTTGTTGTTGGGCATGATATAATCTCCAAATGGAAAGTTACGAAGCCTTTGGCTAAGTGGAAGTTAGTCAAAGGCTATTTATTGCCAAGATGGGCTTAACCCCAAGACTCAAATATCATTGCGATCGCAAATAGACACATTAGGAAAATTCCTATCCTCGCAACCCATAACCATAGACTTGCGGATAAAAGCATCCCAACTATCGCATTTGCCCCTAAAGCATGAGACACAACCAAGGCTATTACCAGCCCCAGCAGCCCCAGCAGAAAATATTTGAGTCCTATAAAAAACCACTTGAACAGCAGATTATCGTTATCTTTGAAACTGGGTTTCATATTTTTTTCCTGTTTTGAAAGTTGAATCTAGGCAGCAGTTAGCACTCCCCTGACACACTAAAGAAACAGCGAATATCCACAGTTTTGCTCCCACCAAGTCAAAATACACAACAGTCATACTCCTGAGTAGAGTGGGAATGCCAACGAAGGTGGTCTTAATATTTGCAGATCGTGAAAAATTAAGCTCTTTGATGAATTACCAGGGCAATCTGGTGAGATGTTCAATGCGCGTAGTGCGCTTACGCGCATTGAACCCTCGAAATTCCTACAGGCAATTTGTATACTTGCCTATTTCAGAATTTGCAGTTTTAGTCTTTGCCTTCATCTATTACTCACTAAGTTTCTTTTATTCACCCGTAAGCTTACTAAGTCACCGTTGTTTCAGCAACTAACCTCACTATAAGATAACTAAGTGAGCTAGGTCAAGGTAAACTATAGAGAAAATTATTTAAATAGCATAAGATACTACAAACTCGGCTGAAGTCTCCAAATTAATCCTGACTTTTGGGACTTCCAAAAAAAATACTCAGCTACTTCTTGTGGGGTGGGCATCTTGCCCGCCCATATACAAAGGCAGATGCCCCACCCTACAATATTTGGTAATTTATTTGTTGGAAGTCCCTTCGTGCCAAAGGGACTTTCAAATAAAAAATACTAACCTGTCTCACTCACTCGTAGGCAGTACACAGGTAACTTATGTGAGATCACAAGAAATTCTGACAACTGAACCTTAAGTACTTGGCTAAAAAGGCTCAATTTGATATGGTTGATCAACATATCAGATTGATATATCAAAATGCTGAAGTTGGCAGTATTAGGTCTATTACAGCGAGAGCCATTAAACGGTTATCGGCTCAAACAGCAACTAGAGATGTTTATGAGTAGCAGTATTTGTGTCAACTATGGTGCGATTTATCCTCTTCTGAAGCGTATGGAAGAACAAGGTGAAGTGAGCTTATGTGCAGAACAAATAGAAGAAGGTGGACATTGTGGAAAAGTATATGAGATTACACCCCTTGGCAAAAACACTTGGTATCGAGAGATGTTGGCATATCCTCATGAAAGCTGGGTAAATGCGCGATCGCGATTCATAATCAAATTTTTTTTCTTTGGTCATTTATTACCCGAAGAACGAGTGCGGTTAATTGAACATCGATTGATGTCATGTCAGTTACGCCTTGCAGAGAAAAAAGCACTGGAAGTCTCTGATGATTTATATCAAGGGAAAGTGCGAAGGCGGGCGATTGAAGTCATCAAATCGGAGATTGAGTGGCTAGTTGAGCAACTCCAAATAGAACAACTGCAATTAGCTCAAACGCAAACCTCAATCAAGAGTGCTGAGTAAAACAGTTTTAACACCAAAAACTTTTGAAGTATCCTAACTAACTATGTGGATCGTCAAACTTGCTTTACGTCTTCCGTATACATTCGTGATCGCCGCTTTGATGATTGTGATCCTTGGTGTAGTAACAATATTTAGTACACCAGTTGATATTTTTCCCGCAATTAACATTCCGGTTGTCAGCGTAGTTTGGACTTACACTGGTACGACATCTGAGGAAATGGCACAGCGAATCGTCACCATTAGCGAACGCGCCATGACCACAACCGTTGGTGACATCGAACATATTGAGTCTCAATCTTTAAGTGGTGTTAGCGTCGTCAAGGTTTTTTTCCAACCCAACGCTAATATTGCCTCAGCAGTCGCTCAAATTACCTCTGTCAGCCAAACAATTCTCCGCCCTTTGCCACCGGGGATCACACCGCCATTCATCATTCAATACAACGCTTCTTCGGTGCCGATTATCCAGATGAGTGTTAGTAGCAAAACCTTGCCAGAAGAAGCACTCTTCGACTATGCTACCAACTTCGTCCGCACCCAATTAGCAACAGTGCAAGGAGCGAGTGTACCTCTGCCCTATGGTGGTAAACCCCGGCAAATCATGGTTGATATCGATCCTCAAGCGATGTTGGCTAATGGCATTTCTGCCCAAGATGTGACGAATGCTGTCAGTGCCCAAAACCTGGTTTTACCGGCAGGGGATATGAAAATAGGCGATCGCGATTTCGCCGTACAAATAAACAATAGTCCAGATGTGGTGGCAGCCCTCAACGACTTGCCAATTAAGCAAGTTAATGGTACTGTCATTTCCATTCGTGATGTCGCCCAGGTAAGAGATGGCTTTGGTGTGCAAACGAATATTGTACGTCAGAATGGCAGGCGATCAAGCTTACTTAGTATCCTCAAGAGTGGCAATGCCTCGACAATTGATGTGATCGAGCGGGTCAAAAAAACTTTGCCTCGCATCCAATCCACCTTACCCCCAGAACTGAATCTAGCGTTTCTGTTCGATCAATCTATATTTGTGAAAGCTTCTATTCAAGGCGTTCTCAAAGAAGGATTGATTGCAGCCTGTCTTACCGCGCTGATGATTTTGATTTTTTTGGGAAGTTGGCGCAGCACCTTAATTGTAGCGGTATCGATTCCCCTCTCGATGCTAGTTTCGATTATTGTCATGAGTCGTTTGGGACAAACTTTCAACATCATGACCTTAGGTGGTTTATCCTTAGCTGTTGGGATTCTGGTAGATGATGCCACAGTAGAAATTGAAAATATCCACCGCAATCTCGGACAAGGTAAAGCAATCAAGCGAGCAATCTTAGATGGGGCGCAGCAAATTGCCACTCCAGCACTTGTAGCAACATTATGTATTTGTATTGTCTTTGTGCCGGTCGTGTTTCTCAGTGGAGTGGCAAAGTACCTATTTGTCCCCCTAGCGATGGCGGTAGTATTTGGGATGCTTGCTTCCTATGTGCTATCTCGGACTGTAGTCCCGACAATGGCAAGTTATCTTTTACCACATGAAGCTGACTGGCATAGAGAAAACGAGGAGCATCATGGTAACAATAACCATCATCAAAATTTGCCAGTTCAAAACAATAATGGTAACAACAGCCATCATCTAGATTCGCCAGTCCAAAACAATAATGGCCGCGACAATCACCACACCCATTCACCAGTCGAAATCCATGATCATCGCGACAACCACCAAACGGAAGAGGCAACAACTAATACTGTCCAACCTGTGAAGAAAGATTGGATATGGCGGCTACACGAAAAATTTAACCGACAATTTGAGAAATTTCGCAGTTGGTACTATGGTGTCCTGACCTCAGCATTAAATCACCGTAGCATAGTCTTTGTGCTATTTGGTGCATTTATCGTCAGTGCCGGAGTTTTATTGCCGTTCGTCGGTCAAGACTTTTTCCCGGAAGTCGATGGCGGTCAGTTTAGCCTTCATGTTCGAGCCTTACCTGGTACTCGTTTGGAAGAGACAGAAAGAATTGTCAGCCAAGTTGAAGGCGTTATCCGCCAGACTGTACCGAAAGAGAATCTTGCTCTGATTCTGGATAATATCGGCTTACCCACCAGTGGCATTAACCTTACTTATGGCTACAACGGTGCCACAATTGGGCCGGCTGATGCTGATATTCTTGTCTCCCTAAAAGAATCTGGTGCAACTTATTCTTACGTCAAGGAACTCCGCCAGAAATTGAAAGCGACATTTCCCAACTACACCTTCTTTTTTGAGCCGGCTGATATTGTGACTCAAATTCTCAATTTCGGTTTGCCGGCTGCTGTTGACGTGCAAATATCTGGCCCTCTGAAAAACTCAAAAGCCAACTTTGAAATTGCCCAACAAATCGCCGCGCGGATGACGCGTATTCCTGGGGCTGTAGATGTACATCTCCAGCAAGTTGTTGATGCTCCCAAATTACGTCTTGATGTCGATCGCACCGAGGCTCAACAATTGGGGATGACCCAGCGTGATGTTGCCAATAGCGTCCTCACTTCCTTAAGTTCAAGCGGTCAAGCTGCAATCAACCAATGGCTAGATCCCAAAAAAGGCGTGAGTTACACCTTGGCTGTACAAGTTCCCCAATATAAACTTGACTCCATTGACAGCCTAAAAAATACGCCAGTTGATAACGGTCAAAATGCACCCCAACTTTTGGGTAATTTGGCTACTGTCAAACGCGATACAGTGATGCAAGTTGTGAATCACTACAACATTCAGCCAGTTTTCGATATCTACGCTAACTCCTCTGGTCGTGACCTGGGGGGAGTTGCCAGCGATGTAAATCGAATCATCGCTGATTATCAGAAAAAATTGCCTAAGGGAAGTCAGATTAATATCCGAGGGCAAGTGCAAACGATGAACTCCTCGTTTTTAGGACTTGGTTTAGGACTTGTGTTTGCAATTGTGTTGGTTTACTGCTTAATGGTAGTGAACTTCCAATCTTGGCTCGATCCCCTGATTATTATGATGGCGCTGCCAAGTGCCTTAGCGGGGATCATTTGGATGCTGTTTGTCACCCGCACTACCCTAAGCGTCCCTTCGTTAATGGGTGCAATTATGAGTATCGGTGTGGCAACATCAAACAGTATTCTGATGATCACTTTTGCTAACGAGCAACGTGTAGAAGGAGAAAATGCTTATAAAGCATCCCTAGCGGCGGGTTATACAAGGTTACGTCCGGTGTTAATGACTGCCTTAGCCATGCTGATCGGCATGGTGCCAATGTCTCTTGGTCTTGGTGAAGGTGGTGAACAGAATGCGCCCTTGGGTCGCGCTGTAATTGGTGGCTTGTCTGCGGCAACAGTGGCAACTTTGATCTTTGTACCTGTTGTCTACAGCATTATGAGGCGTCAACCACCTCGTCCTATTGATGAAGAGGATGACGATTTAAATTTTTCAGATCCAAAGACAGCCTACTCGTTATCATCATCTCAAGGCAAGTCATGAGCAATTCAAAAGATCGCGCTCAGAATTGCCTAACTTCTCTACGAGACTTGGGCATTGGTCTTTGCATCGAATGGCACTAAGAAAAGGTGAAAGGCTTGTGTCACCTCGTTCCCAGTCTGAAGACTGGGAATGTATTCCAAGGGGCTGCTGCCTCTGGTCAGCCCTCTGGAGGCGGAGCCTCCAAGAATGGGTTCCCAGCCTGGAGGCTGGGAACCAGTTAGGGCAAAGCTTATAGCTTTTCTTAGTGCCATTCGTCTCTGCGTCCCCAATCCCCAGTCCCTATGCTAAATTTCTGCAAATTAGATAATACAGGACAGTTTACCTATGGATTCTCAACATCGTCCATCTCCTGATTCTGAAGAACAAAAGACTTCTAAAAAACAAAAACGCGGCATCGGTGGAATTGGTTGGGCTGTACTTGGTGCTGTTTTTTTTGGTAGCCTACTGGCCATAGGCATTCTACCCCGGTTGGGTCAAAAGTCAGAATTACAAGCAGCAGTCAAGGAAGCAAGCATAGTCCCCTCAGTCAACGTAATCACTCCCCGCCGCGCTACTGGTGCTACGAAAGTGGAACTACCTGGCAGTGTTGTAGCCCTGAATCAAACGACCATCTACGCTCGCAGTACTGGGTATTTACGGCGGTGGTACGCAGATATTGGCGATCGCGTCCGAGCCGGTCAGTTGTTGGCTGAGATTGACTCACCAGATACCAATCAGCAAGTTCTGCAAGCGAAGGCAGAGTTAGTGCAAGCACAAGCCAATGTGTCTCAAGCTCGTGCTAATTTGGCTAAAGGTATTTCTGATTTGAAGCAAGCCCGCGCTAATCTATTGATAGCGCGTCAGAGTTGGGAGCGCTGGCAGATTCTTGTCAAGAAAGGTGCTGTAGCTCAACAAGATGCAGATACAAAATATGCTACATATCAAGCTAATCTTGCTAGCGTTGAATCAGCACAAAACACGATTAACTCTGACTCTGCTAACCTCAATGCAGCACAAGCTAGCTTCTACGCCAGTCAAGCAAACTACCAGCGTAATATCCTCTTGCAGTCTTACACGAAAGTCACTGCTCCCTTCGCGGGAATAATCACCGCACGGAACGTCAATACAGGTGTTTTAATTTCATCAGGTACTAGCAACACTACTACTAGTAGTAGCATCAGCACCACCAGCACCAATACTAGCAACACTAGCCTTTACACTATTGCTGATTATAACAAGCTAGATGTAAATATCAATGTTCCACAAAGTTTATCAGGGTCACTGAAGATTGGTCAAACAACACAAGTTACAGTCAAGGAGTTACCACAACGAGTGTTTGCAGGTAAAGTAGTGCGTACTAGCAATGCTATAGATCCAACTACTCGCACTTTGCTCACACAATTAGAAGTACACAATTCCGACGCTACGTTGCGACCTGGGATGTATGCCAATGTCAAATTAGACATTAAGCGCACTGATCCTCCCTTTATTTTGCCAGATAGTGCCTTAGTCGTTAACGCCGGAGGTACGCAGGTTGCAACTGTAACCAAAGATAAAACAGTGCATTATCAAAAAGTTGCTGTTGGGCGAGATTATGGTACTGAAGTAGAAATTACATCAGGTCTGACAGGAAAAGAATCGCTCATTGCTACTCCTACGGTTGATGAGACAGAGGGTTTGCACGTGCAGCCAGTCGCACAAACAAAGTAGGTCGGCGTAAATAATTATCGTTGGGATAAGGCAGTTCTTGCAGGGGGCAGGGAGAGAATAATGAAACCAATTCGCAATTCGCAATTCGCAATTCGCAATTCGCAATTAAATAAATTTTTAACTCCTAACTCCTAACTTCTAAACTCAGCACTCGGAACTCGTAACTCAGCACTCTTTAAGTGAGGTACAATAAACTAATTGGCGCGATCGCGCACTCATCAAAAAAAGCCCAAGAAAGTATTCCCAGAGCAACAAATGTCTGTAATGTTATCTCACTATGTGAGGTAACATTGGTTTGTAGTGTGTCTTTGTGTGAGTATGAGTGTCATTCCCGAAAACGTTCTTTTGGCTTTCGCCGAAAAACGGTGCTTGTCTAGCAGCGAGATAGAAGTGTTTTTATATGCTGTTGAGGGACAATCGCCAAATGCGATCGCTAAAAAATTGGCAATCAGTGCCGAAGCAGTACGCAAAAGATTAAGTGAAGTTTACAAGAAATTTAATGTTATTGGTAGCGGTCCAGGAAAGCTCACTAAGTTACAGCAAGTTATTGAATCTGAATATCAAGCATCTTTACTAAATGAGAAATCCATTACCCAAAATCGCCAAGATTGGGGTGAAGCGCCTGGCGTTTGCTTTTTTCGGGGACGCATAGCAGAATTGTCTCAGCTACAGCAGTGGCTAATTGAAGATAATTGCCGGCTAGTGGCAATATTGGGAATGGGCGGAATTGGCAAAACTGCTTTATCGGTGAAACTGGCGAAGGAAGTTCAAGAAAACTTTGAGTATTTGATTTGGCGAAGTCTCCGCAATGCGCCACCCATAGCCGAAATGTTAGCGAACCTGATCGGATTTTTATCTGATGAGAGGGAAACAGATTTGCCAGAAAGCATAGATGGTAGAGTAACACTGCTGATTCATTATTTACGAGAGCATCGTTGTCTTGTGGTATTTGATAATACAGAGACAATTTTACAAGAAGGCGATCGTGCCGGACACTATAGACAAGAATATGAAGATTATGGTCAACTACTGCAACGGGTAGGAGAAGAACTACATCAAAGCTGTTTGGTGCTGACATCTCGCGAAAAACCAAAAGAATTTGCTCCTTTAGAGGGAGAAGAATCACCAGTTAGAACATTATCATTAGTCGGTTTAGAACAAACAGAAGGGCAAGAAATTCTCCAAGATAAAGGGTTATTTGGCTCACAACAAGAATGGGCCAAACTAGTTGAGAAATATTCTGGTAATCCTTTGGCGTTAAAGCTAGTTTCTCAACCAATTCGGGAGTTATTTGGTGGTGATATTGCTGCCTTTCTGGCTGAAGGCGAGATCATTTTTGGCGACACCCGAAATTTACTAGACCAGCAATTTGAGCGGTTATCAGAGATCGAAAAAGAAATAATTTATTGGCTAGCAATCAAGCGCGAGTTAGTTTCTCTAGACGAATTGCTCAATGATATTGTGCGTCCCTTGACCAAAAGGGAAGTGATGGAAGCACTAGAATCACTGCGGCGGCGATCGCTAATTGAACAAAGAACAGCAATTTTCACCCTCCAGTCTGTGGTGATGGAATACATGACCGACCGACTGGTTGAACAGGTTTGTCACGAAATTACCACTCGCGATCTGAGACTATTTATGAGCCATGCTTTAATGGAAGCAACGGCCAAAGATTATATTAGAAACACTCAAATTACCCTGATTATTAAACCAATCGTAGATAGATTATTAAATATTTTTAGATATGCTAAAAATATTGAACATCATCTATATCAAATTTTATTGTATCTGCGACAGGTTCCCCAAACAGCAGCTTATGCAGGTGGAAATCTGCTAAATATCCTTTGTCAATTACAAACTGATTTTAGCGGCTATGACTTTTCTAACTTGGTTATTTGGCAAGCATATTTACAAAGTGTGAATTTGCATCGGGTAAATTTTACCAATACTGATTTAGCTAAGTCCGTTTTTTCAGAAACATTAGTTAGTATTTCGTCAGTAGCATTTAGCCCCAATGGAAAACTTTTGGCTACAGGTGATGCTGATGGCAAAACTTACTTGTGGCAAGTTGACGAGGGCAAGCTACTTTTTACTTGTATTGGACATAGCAGTTGGGTAAAATCAGTAGCTTTTAGTCCCGATGGGCAAACTTTAGCTAGTGGCAGTGATGACCAAACAGTGAAGTTATGGGATGTTCATAATGGTAAATGCCTGAAAACTTTGCAGGGACATAGCAATTGGGTCAGGTCAGTTGCCTTTAGTCCCGATGGTCAAACCTTGGCTAGTGGCAGTGAAGACCAAACAGTGAAGTTATGGGATGTCCGCAATGGTAAGTGCCTGATAACTTTGCAGGGAAATACCAATCGAATTATGTCAGTTGCTTTTAGTCCCGACGGTCAAACTTTGGCTAGTTGTAGTGAAAAGCAAACAGTAAAGTTATGGGATGTTCGTGATGGTAAATGCCTGAAAACCTTGCAAGGACATAGCAGTTGGGTAAGGTCAGTTGCTTTTAGTCCCAATGGAGAAATTTTAGCTACTGGCAGTGATGACCAAACCGTGAAATTATGGGATGTTCATGATGGTAAATGCCTGAAAACTTTACAGGGACATACCAATCGAGTCTGGTCAGTTGCCTTTAGTCCCGATGGGCAAACTTTAGCTAGCGGTGGTGACGACCCAACAGTGAAGTTATGGGATATCCGTAATGGTAAGTGTCTAAAAACCTTCCAGGGACATACTAATCGGGTACGGTCAGTTGCTTTCAGTCCCGATGGGCAAACTTTAGCTAGTGGCAGTGAAAACCAAACAGTGAAGTTATGGAATGTCCAGAATGGTAAATCTTTGACAACTTTGCAAGGACATAGCAATCGGGTTAGGTCAGTAGCTTTTAGTCCCGACGGTCAAACTTTAGCTAGTGGCAGTGAAAAGCAAACAGTAAAATTATGGGATGTCCGCAACGATAAGTTCATCAAAATTCTGGAGGGGCATAACAGTTGGGTACGGTCAATTGCCTTCAGTCCTGATGGTCAAATTTTAGCTAGCGGTAGCGAAAAACAAACAATTAAATTATGGGATGTTCAGACGGGACAATGCCTCAGAAAATTGCAGCAACATACTAATCGAATTAGGTCAGTTGCTTTTAGTCCCGATGGTCAAATTTTAGCTAGCGGCAGTGACGACCAAACAGTGAAATTATGGGATGTCCACACCGGAAAATGTCTCCAAACCTTGAAAGGGCATACCAGTTGGGTAAGATCGGTTGCCTTTAGTCCCGATGGTCAAACTTTAGCTAGTGGCAGTGAAAACCAAAGAGTCAGGTTATGGGATATTTATACAGGAAAATGTATCCAAGTTTTAGAGGGACATAGCAATCGCATCAGGTCGGTTACTTTTAGCCCAGATGGTCAAACTTTAGCTAGTGGCAGTGATGACCAAACAGTGAAGTTATGGGATATTTATATGGGCAAGTGCTTGACAACCTTGCAAGAACATACAAATCGAGTCTGGTCAGTTGCCTTTAGTCCCGATGGACAAATTTTAGCTAGTGCTAGTGAAGACCAAACAGTAAAATTATGGGATGTCTACAATGGCAAGTGTCTAAAAACCTTGCCAGGGGCTAATTGGGTAAAGTCAGTGGCCTTTAGTCCCGATGGTCAAACCCTGATTTGTGGCAGCCAAGAGGAGACAATTAAGCTTTGGGATGTATCGACGGGTGAGTGTCTAAGAACACTGCGATCGCCACGACCCTACGAAGGAATGAATATCACTGGGGTTACAGGGCTAACCGCAGCGCAGTTAGTGACGCTAAAAGCTTTAGGGGCAGTGGAAGATGGAGAGCAAAAATAAAAGGTAAAAGAATGAACTTTGCCTTTTTCATTCATCCCTTTACCTTTTTTATGTACCTGATGCTTATTTCATGTTAGCCCTTGCGTCCTTAACTGCGGCAAAGAAAAATAATCCTGTGAGTGGAATGCTCAATACCAGGATAATCGCCGTGGCTGTGACACCAAAATCTGGTTGTCCATAAGCGAGTTCAAAAATCGAACCGACGGCGGCGATCGCACTTACACAAGAACCACCCAGAAATAAACTGCTTTTTGGAGTTAAATACACTACTAGCCCCCTATGCTATTGGTTTCACCGCTTGATACGAGAAGCCATTCTTAGATAGTTCCTGGGCTAAAGTCAAGGAGTTTTCCACACGGTCTACAAATACCACACCGTTGAGGTGATCCATCTCGTGCTGAATGCAGCGTCCCAAGAGGTCATTAGCCTTTAATGTCCGGGGACGACCGTATTCGTCTTTATAGGCGATTTCTACGACTTCGGGGCGCTTCACTGGTTGGAATACATTGGGAATGCTTAAGCATCCTTCTTCCGCAACACAGAGGTCGCGGCTGACTTGTTTAATGGTGGGGTTAATCAACACCAAAGGCTGATTAGCTGCGTTTTCTGGTTCCAGGTCGATGACAATTAGTTGTTTGTGAATTCCTACTTGGGGTGCAGCCAAACCAATGCCATCTTTGCTGTACATAGTTTGCAGCATTTCGCGCACTATTTGGCGAAGTTCGTCATCAACTTTAGAAATTCGCTTTGCAGCTTGACGTAACACGCGATCGCCTAAATAATGAAGTTCCAAAGGTGGATTTTTTAACTTTTTTTTCTCTACAGCAATTTCAGAGGGCATGAGTCTTGATGGCTAGATGGTGAAAATTCCTACTATTTTAATTCTATCAAGTTGAGGAGTGGGGAATTGGGAATTGGGAATTGGGCAAAACAGTTCCGAGTTCCGAGTAAAGAAATGAGATTCAGCACTCAGCACTCATTACGGGCTAAACGCCCCGCTACCGCTAACAGCACTCTTGAGTGGGCATTGGGAATTGGGAACTATATAAATTACGAATTACGAATTACGAATTACGAATTGTGTTTAAATCTCTCACGAAACTTGACTATCTACTGAAAGAAACTTTCCTCGGTTTACTGCGGGGGGGTTGGATGAATTGGGCAGCTGTCAGTACTGTAACGGTGTTACTGTTTTTATTTGGCTTGAGTCTGCAAACCTCTTGGCAAGTCGAAAAACTCCTCTATCAGTTTGGTAGCCAGCTAGAAGTATCAGTTTATCTCGAACCAGATACGCGAATGGAAAATATTGAGCCACTAATCGCCAAAATGCCAGAGGTGGTTGGGATACAAACCATTAGCAAAGAAGAAGCCTGGACGAAGTTAGTTAAGGAAATGAGAATTTCTGATATTGAAGGTGCTACCCAGCAACTAGGTGAAAATCCTCTGGTTGATGAGATGAAGGTAAAAGCCCGAAATTCTCAAGTTGTGCCAAACTTAGCAACCCAGTTGGCTAAGTTACGGGGAGTTGAGACGGTGCAGTATGTTGATGAAGCAGTCAAACGCATTGCCCAGTTACACCAAGGTTTGAACTGGATTACTTTCACAATTACGATTATTTTGACTTTAACAGCGATCGCAGTCACTACCACCACAATTCGGCTAATTGTCATGGCACGTCGCCAGGAAATTGAAATTATGCAGCTAGTGGGAGCAACTTCTGTTTGGATTTACCTGCCATTTATTTTACAAGGAATTGCCTTTGGTTTAGTTGGTGGTGCGATCGCTTGGAGTTTCATTTCTGTGATTCAACAGTTTCTCGGTAAGTTGCTAGTCAATCAACCTGAGTTTATCCAAGTCATCACCAACAGAGTGCAACTGACTCCAGCAGAAATTTTATTATTGCCCATAATTCTTTTAAGTTTCGGTGCAGCTGTAGGATTAATGGGGAGCTTATTTGCTGTCCGACGTTTTGCTAAAGGTTAGTCATTAGGACTTACGCAAAACTACACAGCGTAGGGGCAATTCATGAATTGCCCCTACGGTAAAATCAGGGTTTGGGCTATTGTTTGCGTAAGTCCTGGCCATGAACGAGTAAGCTTTTCCTACCTACCAGAAATTTTTAGACAACTTGTACATCTGATTCCACTTTCTGGAGCAAGGCAAAGCGATGGCTCAAGCGCCCGACGTAGGCGATCGCTCTCCGTGGCTATAAGTAAAAATGTCTGGATAATGCAAAAAATACCAATTTACTGGGTAAAGATGCACCTTTGATTACTTTTGGTCGCAAGAAACGCCCGGTAGCTAAACGGGCAATACCTTTAAAGCGTGCTTGTAAACGAACTAGAAAGAAAGTGATTGGACTTCTGCTTGCTGCATAAGCTGGTATAAATACTAACTTACCATACAGAACATCCGCGCGATGGGTTTTACTAAGTTTGTTTTGCCGATGTTCAGGATTTGGGGCACCGCCATGTTCACCATAATTACGCCAGGGAATATAATTCTTGAAGCTACGGGCACGTAAATAGTTATCTAACATTGAATCCCAACTTGAATAATTTGTTGATCCGTATTTTTGAGTGATTTCTTCGGCAAGTCCTAACAAGTAGTTTGCAGCTAGTGGAGTAGCAATATAAGCAACAGTAGAAACCGAAAAACCTTCGGCATAACCTTCAGATAAAATACTATACACCTGTGTTGCACAAGTGTATAGCCAACTTACCCCCACATCAGATTGATTGGGATTAAATGGTAGTGGCAATTGAGCGAAACCAATAACAGGTACAAAATCAGCTTCAATAATTAGTGTCGGCAATTGTTCTTTCTCAGCAATTCTCCACGCACGCTCATGATTCATCAAACAAAGATAACTGCGCGAATAATCTTTGTATTCAGGCTTGAATTCTTGCCTTAGAACCTGACACTCAAAACCTTCTTCGGTCAAAAATTGCTCTAATTGCTGTGTTGATTCTTTGCAAGCAATAATTAAAACTTTTTTGACATGATTTACAAGTTGACTGGTGGTATGTTTACTCATAGCTACTTATGAAATATAACGCATTGGCATAAAATCTTACCATCAAGAACTTTTCAAACATCCTCTTACATATTGATCAAGACCTAAAACATTGAGATACTTAGATGTAGCTTCTGAATAAGTAAATTGCTTGAGCCAACTAGAATCAACAGCAGGGTAGTGTCCGTATAGAACTTTTAAAATAGACGTTGCCATTGCTTGACTATCACCAACAGGCACTAAAGACCCATATTTACCACCTGCTAAAATTTCTGCCGGTCCGCTTTTACAATTAGTGGAAACAACAGGAGTACCCACAGCTAAAGCTTCAACTAGAACATTACCAAAACCTTCCCAAGCTGAGGATAGAACAAATATCGAGGCGCGCGCCATATAAGCATAAGGATTTTCTTGAAATCCTAGTATAGCAACATCGTTTTCTAAGTTCAGTTCTCGAATTAAGGTCGCTAAATGCGATTTTTCGCCTCCTACTCCTAAAATCATTAAGCGTACATGTTGTTTTTGTCGTACTAGAGCAAATGCACGAATTAATGTAGGAAAATCTTTTTGCTCAATTAACCGACCGACACCGAGAATAACTGGTGGTTCTCCTTCAGAGAACCAAGGATGAGCAACAGGTTCTTGACTTTTATCTAAAATATCAGGGGGTATAACAGGGTTGTAGATGACTCGAATTTGGTTACGAGGTATTTTAATAACTGCTGCCAAATCATCAGCAACACCTTGAGAAACTGCCACAATTGCATCAGCCCACGGATAAGATAACTTTGCCATCAATGGTGTCAGACGGGCGGTACGCTGCGGTAGATTTTTAGCTTCAACCGAAAGGGTATTATGTTCTGCGATCACAACTCGTGTTTTGACGCGCGCTGCATGTTTGGCAAAAACTGCAATTTCACTCGGATAGTGAAGTGCTGATAGCAATGACAGAGGGTGGGATTTATGTAGATAACGTATCAGCTTGGGTGGACTAGCAGCTAAGTTCGGTGATTTTAAATCAATTATTCGTACCTGTGGTGCCACTTGCGATAAGTAAGGACCACTTGCATGTGATAATACTAAATCTACTGTCAAGCCGCATTTTGTAAAACTATTCGCTAAATTAACCATGACTCGCTCTGTTCCACCACCAAAAAGACAGCGCAGAAAAATTGCGACATGAGTTTGAGAGTTAAGCATACTATTTATTGTTTGCTCTTGATATCAAGGCTACATTTTTAATGTACCCATAAATCTCTGTAAATATATAAACTTGGCAGGGCTAGTCAAAAGACAAATGACAAAAGACAAATCACAAAACCTATGAAATCGCAATGGGAATGTTTTTTGCAGAATCTCGGTGTTTGGGAAGGTTCATTTACCAATTTTTCTCCCCAAGGAATACTTTTGAACGATACTCCTAGTCGTCTTTCCCTAGAACATTTAAACAATAGCCAGAAAGTGCGTCTAACTCTGAGTCGTTCAGGACAAGATGTAATTAGAGATTTTAGTTCTGTGGGAGGGGGTCTGCTATTTTTTGAAAATGGCTCATTTTCTGAAGGTTTAATTCAGCTAGGGCCATTTTCCGAATTTGGTGGAGAACTCGCCTTTGTTCATGAAAATCGCCGCTTGCATCTGGTGCAACTGTTTGATAGTACCGGTCAGCTAAAGGAACTCATCTTAATTCGAGAACATCTCGCCAGAACGCCAGCAGTAGAACGTCCACCCTTGCAGATAAATGATTTGTTGGGAGAATGGCAAGGCGAAGCAATTACAATATATCCAGATTGGCGTTCGCCTAATACTTACTCTACAACCTTTAAATTACAACTTAATGATACTGGGCGATTAATTCAAAGTACCTCGTTTGCAGAACGCACAATTACCTCAACTGCTAGCATCAAAGGTCCCATTGTTCTCTTTGACCAAGACCCAGAAAAGCAGGTGCAAGTGTTATTTTTACCAGATGGCGCTTCTGCTACTTCTCCTCTTAAAGTGCAGTTACGCCAACCATTTTTTCTGGAAGTGGGTTGGTTAATCCAGCCAAATCTTCGCCAGCGAATGATTCGCAGTTATAACGATAAAGGCCAATGGGTTAGTCTAACGTTAGTTACTGAAGAAAAAAAGCTTTGATTAGGGACTGAAAAATAAAAAATATCTAATTAACTCTTGTGGGGTGGGCATCTTGCCCGCCCAGTCCATAAGGCGGGTAAGATGCCATTGGTGTCAAGTTATGCTGAAACTCCTTTAAAACCTCGTTTCCAGCCGGAGGCTGGAAATGCTGTTCCTGGTGGCTCTGCCGCCAGTAAGGGAGGCGGAGCCTCAACGACGAGCATTCCCAGTCGGAGACTGGGAACGAGGCAATCTAAAAGCTAGTTCTAGACTTGCTTTCCCGTTAAGTTGACACCAATGGCAAGATGCCCACCCCACAATATTGGATAATTCATTTTGCATCGTTATTACATGTTCCCAGCCTCTAGCTATTAGTGACGATAGTCCTGTCCTAATGGGACAATTTAACTGTTCCCGAAATGCGGGTAATGATAAAACAGGAGTCAGAATTCAGAATTGGTGAATACTCTACCCATAAAGGGATAGAGTTTTAAGGCGAGAATATTTTAATTTTTTTCGCCCACCATTCTACTCGCTTTTAACCAATATTCATTACCCACTCGTACAGAATTCATACGCTCATTCTGACTCCTGAGTTCTGAATTCTTCTTATAAAACTTTATTTATGCGTATTCAAATAGCTATTGCGATCGCAGTAATGTTAGTAGGTGGGCAAAATCTCGAAGCCATTGCAAACTCGCAATTTTCTACCGATGATGGCGTAAAACCTACGTTACAGATAGAAGGAGGATATGCAAAATATGGTGATTATATCGGTTCAATTCCAGTAGATACTCAGTCTGTGGAGTTTTCTCAGAGAATTGTCAAAGATATTCAGATTCGTTTTGTGAATAACAAAGATCAGTTACTCGATGAAAAAGGTCAGCCGATTAAAGGACGCACTCAAAAAGATTTTATCATTGGTCTGCTGAAACTCAAACCTGGTCAGGTATTCCGTGAAGATTTACTAGAAGCAGACTTGCAACGGTTGAGAAGATTAGAGTCATTTAATGAAGTCAATGTTTATCGACAAGAAGATACCACAAGCGTTAATCTCATCTATGAAATCAAAGAGCGTAAATTCCCTGCTCTAATTTTCGGAGGCGGTAATAACGACGATGTTGGTCTATACGGTCAAGTGGGTTATAGAGATGCAAATATTAGTGGTATTAACGATAAATTAGATACAACCTTGCAAATCAGTGGTAAAGATGTCCAATTTCATGGTCAATTCACTAGTCGTTATCGTCCTGAAGAACCAAACCGCTTAGGCTACACCATCAGCGGCTTTCGTAGTCGTAATATATCGGGAACCTTCAACGAAGATATCAGATTGTCTAATGGTGACAGAGTGCGCGAGGGCAGGTTTGGCGGTTCTGTAGGAGTTTTAAAATCTTTTGATGAGTGGGATACAGCTATAAGTCTTAATTATACGAGGATTAGCCTACGCGATCGCGAATATAACGTTGTACAGGTTGATAGATTAGGGAGTCCTTTATCTGTGAGCGGTACTGGCATTGATGACTTATTTACCGTATCATTTGCTGTATCCAGAGATCAACGCGATCGCCGAAACAATCCGACTCAAGGCTCAATCCTCACCCTCAGCACAGAACAAGCGATTCCCATTGGACTGGGCAATATTTCCAGCAATCGCCTAAAGGGAAATTATATTCAGTATTTACCAGTCAGTTGGATTGGTAACGGCAAACCAACCGACAATCCCGAGATGTTAGCGATTAATTTCCAAATTGGCACGATTATTGGAGACTTTCCACCAGCTGATGCTTTTAATATTGGTGGACTAGATTCTGTCAGGGGTTACGGTTATGGAAAAGTCGCCAGTGGTCGGAGTTACGGTTTAGCTTCGGTGGAATATCGTTTCCCAATCTTTCAGTCAATTGGAGGAGTTTTGTTTACTGACCTCGCTTCCGATTTCGGGTCTAGCGACACCGTACTAGGTGAACCAGGAGTACTGCGAAACAAACCTGGAAGTGGCTTTGGTTACGGCTTAGGATTGCGAGTTAATTCATCCTTTGGGTTGATTCGAGGCGACTTAGGAATTAGCGACCAAGGAGAAGTTAGATTTGAAGTTACTACAGGTCAGCGATTTTAACAGTAAGCTGTTCTATATTTAATCTCTGTTTTTCTCTCTGCGCTGCGCCAGTTGCTTCTCCCAAGGGGAGACGCTACGCGAACAAGTCGGGAAACCCGCCCAACGCACTGGCTTCTCCGTGCCTCTGCGGTTTAAAAGTATTTTATTTCACCACAGAGACGCAGAGAACACAGAGTTAAGAGATTAAAAAGGAATTTTTTGAGCAAAATTTTTACTCACCTTGAAAGGGCTAGTCCTAAGTATGACTAATTTACAAGTTGCTGATAAAGAATTTTCACACGTCCCGATTATTGATATTAGCACCTTGGTTTTTGGAAAAGGCGATCGCTATTCCCTAGCATCACAAATCAACCAAGCATGTCAAGAATCAGGTTTTTTCTATATTATCGGGCATGGCGTAGACGAAAATTTGCAGCAGCGACTCGAAGAAATCAGCCGCCAGTTTTTCGCCGAGGATTTAGAAACTAAACTGAAAATCCGCATGGCTTTAGCAGGTATTGCCTGGCGAGGTTATTTCCCCGTTGGTGGCGAACTGACATCCGGTAAACCCGACTTGAAGGAAGGTATTTACTTTGGTGCAGAACAGGGAAAAGAACACCCACTGGTGCAAGCTGGTACTCAGATGTATGGTTCCAATCTCTTCCCCGCCAACATCCCCCAATTTGGCGAAACAGTGCTTGAATATATGGAAGCAATGACAAACTTGGGACATATTCTAATGACTGGTATTGCCCTAAGTTTGGGATTGGAAGCATCCTACTTTGCTGACCGTTACACCTCAGATCCCTTAGTGTTGTTTCGCATTTTCAATTATCCTCCAAACTTGTCACCGTCAGATGGTGAGCCAATATGGGGCGTTGGCGAACATACTGATTATGGCGTTCTGACTATTCTCAAGCAAGACAACTCAGGCGGATTACAAGTTAAATCCAAGTCACATTGGGTTGCTGCGCCTCCCGTTCCCGGTTCCTTTGTGTGCAACATCGGCGATATGCTAGAGAAAATGACAGCAGGTTTATATCGTTCTACGCCTCATCGCGTACAAAACCAGTCGGGAAATCATCGCCTTTCGTTCCCTTTCTTTTTCGATCCCAATTTTGATGTCGAAGTGAAGCCGATTGAATTAGATCATATCGTGGCGAATGATCATAGCGATCGCTGGGATCAAACTAACATTCATGATTTTCGCGGAACCTATGGTGATTACGTTTTGAGTAAGGTGTCTAAAGTTTTTCCAGAATTGCAGCGATCGCTATTATAGGGTTTCAAGCTATTTCTGTACGTCCAATGCGCGGAAGGGTAGGTGTACAAATTCCACAGCCCTAAAAAAGTGCTTCTATCTCAACCCCAGCAAGCATTTCACCCCATTAATTGCCCAAATATCATCCGCGCAATGTCTGAAACGCTTACAAAAAGTAGGTTTCAGTCTTCAATCTTTCCCGAACTCTTCCCAAAGGAATTTTCTAATGCTATGATTACCCTAAATTCGCGCAACCAGCACCTTGAAAACTAAATATAGCTTGGCTTTCAGCCTGCCGCGATTGCAATTCAACAAAATCCCTATTAGGGATTGAAACAAGCGTCACGTAGACCTCGCTAAATCCATTGGGTTATTGCAATTCAACAAAATCCCTATTAGGGATTGAAACGGCAGATTCGCAGATGATTGGCTGATTAAAGCTTACATTGCAATTCAACAAAATCCCTATTAGGGATTGAAACCCACTAGTAGTAGAAGCTGTTGCATCATTAACAATTAATTGCAATTCAACAAAATCCCTATTAGGGATTGAAACTTCAAGAAGGCACTTATCAAATAGAGCAATGGAATATTGCAATTCAACAAAATCCCTATTAGGGATTGAAACGCTGTTATTGCTTTTATTGCCGCTTTTCATTCGTATTGCAATTCAACAAAATCCCTATTAGGGATTGAAACTTGCGAGTAGCCCTTTGGGTGTGTCTTGGGTAAGCGGGATTGCAATTCAACAAAATCCCTATTAGGGATTGAAACCCATCAGGATAAAAGAGCTTAGTGACATTTGAAGATTGCAATTCAACAAAATCCCTATTAGGGATTGAAACACTGATGATGAGCCTCAGATAGTTAAACTTAAGGGGATTGCAATTCAACAAAATCCCTATTAGGGATTGAAACCACGTCTATGCCATTCCTTCCCGGTATTCCCGGAATTGCAATTCAACAAAATCCCTATTAGGGATTGAAACAACTAATTGCTGCTCTAACTCTTTAAAGTCTAAGGTTATTGCAATTCAACAAAATCCCTATTAGGGATTGAAACAGTTACGCCGGGGCGGTTGGAGGAACCTTAACAATTGCAATTCAACAAAATCCCTATTAGGGATTGAAACCTTTAACAACGGCTGCATAACGATGACATACGACGAATTGCAATTCAACAAAATCCCTATTAGGGATTGAAACAAAGCACTTAACACTTATTTCTGAAAATTCCACTTTCGATTGCAATTCAACAAAATCCCTATTAGGGATTGAAACTGATTCAACAATTAGAACAAGAAATTGACAAGCTTATTGCAATTCAACAAAATCCCTATTAGGGATTGAAACTGATGAATGCGCTCTTTATGTTCCCAGTCGTGGCAGATTGCAATTCAACAAAATCCCTATTAGGGATTGAAACATCTTGCCTGGGATTAATTTGTAGAATTTGACAAATTGCAATTCAACAAAATCCCTATTAGGGATTGAAACATAAGGCGATCGCCCTCCTATCTCCTATCAAGATTGCAATTCAACAAAATCCCTATTAGGGATTGAAACGGGGAAGTTCACCAAGTCAGGGGCAGAAGGATTAAATTGCAATTCAACAAAATCCCTATTAGGGATTGAAACTCTGATGCCAATGATACCGATTTCCCTGAAGAAATAGAGATTGCAATTCAACAAAATCCCTATTAGGGATTGAAACACCCGCAATTTCATTAACAGGAACTTAGGGGAATTATTGCAATTCAACAAAATCCCTATTAGGGATTGAAACGGAATCGTCGGATCTAATTCTGGCGGCATAAATTGCAATTCAACAAAATCCCTATTAGGGATTGAAACAAGCAAAATTCCATAGTATATAGGAATTTATTTCTCATTGCAATTCAACAAAATCCCTATTAGGGATTGAAACCTGAAAATAAATTCGAGTGCAATACCGAGAGATAAAATTGCAATTCAACAAAATCCCTATTAGGGATTGAAACAAGCTATTTTTATGATACTTACCTGGGTATAGACCATTGCAATTCAACAAAATCCCTATTAGGGATTGAAACGAAACTAACGAGGATTTTTACAAAGACTTATTTCATTGCAATTCAACAAAATCCCTATTAGGGATTGAAACTTCGATCCATAATCTAGACTCGATCGCACCAAAGTATTGCAATTCAACAAAATCCCTATTAGGGATTGAAACAGCGAAAACTGATTAGCGCCTTCAGCGCTATATCATTGCAATTCAACAAAATCCCTATTAGGGATTGAAACTTGAATCCAATTTTATTGAATTTGATTCTGCTGTATTGCAATTCAACAAAATCCCTATTAGGGATTGAAACCTGGATGCAAAGTTGATACCGCTTTGATATTGGTAGGAGATTGCAATTCAACAAAATCCCTATTAGGGATTGAAATTAAATCAATAATTGCATGAGTGGCCGAATTTTATATTTTAAATTTGGGATGTTCAATTCAAAACTGTTTGGTTAAGACAAGAGACGCTATGAATCGCCGTCTTTACAATAATCAATCTTTTGTAGAGACGGCGATTTATCGCGTCTTTCTAATGATTTATCACATCTTTGCGATCTATAATTTTCATCAAAAAACCTTAACTGAACCGTATTGCGAGTGCCCAGATTTTTAAATTTCTACTCAAATTTTGGTTAAAAATCCTTCAAACACTGGCTGTGAAAATATCTTATAAATAGACTACTTTCCAATACAAAATTTACTGAAAATTATCTCTAAAACTGACTCCGTTACTTCTTCTCCGGTAATTTCTCCTAAAGCTTGAATTGCACCTCTTAAGTCAATTGTCCAAAAGTCAAGAGGGAAATGCTGGGCAATTGTTGCTTGTACCTGTTCCAAAGAAATTTTTGCTTGAGTTAAAGCTGCTGCCTGCCTTTGGTTAATGGCTAAATCCATATCAGCCGCTTGTACTTTTCCAGATTGAACTATCTCTAAAATTGCTATTTCTAAAGCATCAATACCTTGATTTTGGGCTGCGGCTGTGACAATTGTGGATTTCGCAACTTGGATTTTAGATTGAATATTTTTTCTATCCTCTTCTTGTAATAAATCGATTTTGTTAATCACTACGATCAATGGACGGTGTTGCACCTTTTCGTAAATTTCTTGATCGCCTTCCGTCCAACCTGTGGAAGCATCAATGGTCAGCAAGACTAAATCAGCTGCATTGGCGGCACGATGCGATCGCTCCACGCCAATTTTTTCCACTTGGTCTGTTGTTTCCCGAATCCCCGCAGTATCTAGCACTTGTACAGGAATTCCCCCGACAACTAGCTGAGATTCAACCACATCGCGGGTTGTACCGGGTAAATCAGTCACAATGGCGCGATCGCTACGACTCCAAGCGTTCAATAAACTCGACTTACCCACATTCGGACGCCCAACAATTGCCACTTTTAAACCAGTGCGTAGCAACTCACCTTTGTCTTTGGTTTCCAATAATCTAGTTATTTCTGCGGCAATTTTATCAATTTCTGATATGATGAACTTATGATCCAACGGAGGTAAGTCTTCCTCAAAATCAATCCTAGCTTCAATTTCTGCTAAAATATCCAAACAGTTAGCGCGTAACTGCCGAATCGGATGAGCTAATTTTCCTTGTAAACCAGCTAAGGCACTTTGAGCAGCTTGGGGCGATTTAGCTCCCACTAAATCAGCAATACCTTCAGCTTGGGTTAAATCCAATCTTCCATTCAAAAAGGCGCGGAGAGTAAATTCCCCAGGTTGCGCCAGTCTGGCCCCATTTTCCAAACACAGTTGTAATACCTGCTGCACCGCCATAATTCCCCCGTGACAATGGAATTCTACGACATCTTCACGGGTGTAAGAACGAGGCGCTTTCATAATCAGCAGCAGGGCTTCATCCACTAATTGTTGCGTCTGGGGATGGCGAATGTAACCGTAGAGAATCCGGTGACTTTCCCAAACTTGTCGCCCTGGTGCATGAAAGAGACTTTGGGCTAGAGCCATTGCTTGAGAACCGGATACCCGCACAATACCAACACTACCCTGTTGGGGGACAACAGCAGTAGCGATCGCGGCTATAGTTCCAGTAGTAGCAAAGAGTTCTGACATGAGCGCCCTTGATAAGAGTTAGGAGTAAAAATCATAACTCATAACTTTCTAAATGATAGGTATTTAGACTAATGAGATGACAACTTGACAAGGTAAAATTTACCTAGAGGGTTATACCTGATAGTGAAGAGTTAGAGACGTAAATTATAACTCATAACTTTTAGAGAGAGGAATTGACTGTGGAGCAAAAGATTAACTGCGCCCAAGCCTGTGTTAACGGATGTGTTTTAGGGGATAAATGCCCCAATGTCGAGTTTAGAGAGGCAGCCGCAAAATTTATTGAAGAGACTCCTTTAGACAAAATGCTGGAGTTGGCACAAGAACGTCTGCGGAAAAAAATGACAGAACCGCCAAAATGGGTTTTTCCTGAAGATCCATAGCATTCGGGCGGGGTGTAAAATAATTCCGATGAAACAAAATACAAAATTTTTGCTTCGTCGGTGCGGTGTCGTACTCTCAACGATAAGCTAAAAAATATCTAATTTGCATAATCTAATTAAACATAACTCTTGTGGGGTGGACATCTTGCCATTGGTGTCAACTTAAGCTGAAACTCCTTTAAAACCTCGTTTCCAGCCGGAGGCTGGAAATGTTGCTCCTGGTGGCTCTGCCGCCAGCAAGAGAGGCGGAGCCTCTAGGACGGCATTCCCAGTCGGAGACTGGGAACGAGACATAATCTAATTAAACATAACTCTTGTGGGGTGGGCAACATGAGCCCCCATCTGATGTAATTTAAATATGAAAGAGCTTAACACACTCTACAAAAGTTACTCTTAATTAAAAAACCGTGTTCTTAAGTAGCGTTTATTCTTTGTAAACCAGTGTAAATATTGAACCGTTCTCCGCGCAGAAATCCAATTAAGGTAATCCCGAATTCCTTGGCGACAGACACCGCCAAACTACTAGGAGCGGAAACAGAACAGACAATGGGAATTCCAGCAGTTGTAGACTTTTGCAAAATCTCAAAACTAGAGCGTCCGCTAACCAGGACAATACAATTATTTAAAGGCAACTCGTCACTGAGCAAAGCTGTACCAATCAATTTATCTAAAGCATTGTGTCGCCCAACATCCTCCCACAGGTTTAACAGTTCTCCTTGAGCATCGAAGAGAGCCGCAGCGTGTAAACCCCCTGTAGCAGTGAAGATACTTTGAGCAGCCCGGAGCTTGTCTGGTAAGCTATAGATGATCTCAGGTGTTACCGTTGGGCCAGAAGGAATCACCGGACATCCCCGCAGACGCAAAGCCTCAAGGCTAGCTTTGCCACACACCCCACAGGCACTACTAGTGTAAAAATGACGCTCCAAAGGCTGTAAGTCTGGAATTAACCCATCCCGCAGTTCTACATTGACGATATTATGGCGCTGCTCACCATCTACCGATTCATCTACGCAGTAGCTAATACGCCGAATATCTTCCCTGCGGCTAACAACTCCTTCGCTGTAGAGGAAACCAGCAGCTAGTTCAAAATCTGCTCCTGGTGTCCGCATAGTAACAGCTACCGTCTTCTGGAAAGGAACAAGACGGATTTCCAAAGGTTCTTCTGTAGTGAGATGATCTAAACGAGGATGTACTTGACCTTTTTCCATTACCCAAACAGTAGCTTTGGTTTTGCTTTTAGTTGGCATTGACATATTTTTGGGAGTTGGTGAATTTAAATTTTGATACTAATCTGGAAACAGAGTAATGCTATTTGTATATCAGATGTCAAACAACAGGGAGTAGGGAAGACGGGGCTTGTATCCCACTGGTTGTTGGAAGCGTCTTTTTCCCCTACTTCCTACTCCCTACTCCCGCCCCAACGGGGCTTGGTCAGTTTAATGCTCACCAACTACTTTGTGCTGTTGAGTTAGATCGGCTAGATTGCTGTTTAGGAAGTAAAATGAACCTAAGATTTTTGGCTTTCAGTAAAATTTTATTTGCAATAGTCTTTGTAATTTCCCTTGGTTTTGCAGGATATTTAGTGGGTAATAACATTAGTCAGAGAGTAATGGGAAAGTCTCTTGCTAAACAAGTTATGCCTACCTCCACCGTCGGAAAAAGTTCGCGACTACAGACCCTTTTAAATGACATAGTTGCAGAACAGCGAATTCCTGGCGCAGTAATGTATATTATTACACCTAAAGGCTCTTGGCTAGGAGCATCTGGTGTGGATGACTTGTCAACTAAAACTCGGATGAAACCCACAGATGGCTTTTCTATTGCCAGCATGAGTAAAACTTTTGTGGCGGTGGTTGTGCTGAAATTAGTGGAGCAAGGGAAGATAGAATTAGATGGGGCGATCGCAACCTACTTACCAAGAGACATCAGTCCTCATATTGTCAACAGCGACAAAATTACAGTTCGTCAACTGCTCAATCATACTAGTGGTGTTGCTGAATACCTAGAAACAAAAGAGTTTATTCAAGCTACTGCGAAAAGAAGTCGCTCACAGCCTTGGACAGCCAGAGAAGCTATTCAGTATATGTACCAGGAAGAACCGCAGGCAAATCCTGGAGAAAAATTTATTTATACTGATTGCAACTATATTCTTTTGGAACTGATTGTTGAAAATATCACAAAAGGAACTCTCGCCCAAGCAATCCGCAGTCAGATTTTAAAACCATTAGGATTAAAACATACCTTCACAGAACTGCGCGAACCGGCAATTGGAGAAGTAGCTACAGGTTATGGCGATCGCAATAAGAATGGTAAGCTAGATAGCTACGCCCAAGTCAATGATGGCAATGGTTTAGGAGATGGGGGATTAGTTTCAACAGCAGAGGATTTAGCCAAATTCGCCAAAGCATTATTTGTCAAAAAAACCTTGCTTTCGTCGAAGATGATGAAAGAAATGCTGAAATTTCGAGATAATGGCGAAGGCTATAGCTATGGGTTGGGTGTCGAAAGGTTTTCATCTCCTTTAGCAAAAGCAATTGGGCATAGTGGTACAGCTTATGGCTTCGTAACATTGCTTGCATATTTACCCAATCAAAATACCACCATAATAGTGCTGCTAAACAATCAGAATGTTGATATTAAATCAGTAGCTAGGACAGGTCTGGAAGTTGTCGAGAATAAATAATAGTAATTTGTAATTATGCTTGTAGGCTGGATATTCTCATCATTAGTGTCAACTTAAGCTAAAACCCTTTTCAAATCTCGTTTCCAGCCTCCGGCTGGAAATGCTGCTCCTGGTGGCTCTGCCGCCAGTAAAAGAGGCAGAGCCTCAACGACGAGCATTCCCAGTCGGAGACTGGGAACGAGGGAATCTAAAAGCTAGTTCTAGACTTGCTTTCACGTTAAGTTGACACCAATGTATTCTCATATTCCCCTACTGGCCTGATAAAATTTATGGGTCAATATTCAGTTCTCAATAATTGGTGTTCCTAATAAAATAGTAGGTACACATTTATCACGATGGAAAATGAACTTTTATGAGTAAGGCTTTTAGCTTAACTTAACTGTTACCGCCAAATTTAACCCTAATGCATCCAGCAAAGCACTCAGACAATAAAATTCTATTTCTTCTTTCTCGGATAATATATGTTCGAGTTTGTCATAAACTTGCTTAAATTGCACAGAAAATTGCTCAATTCCCCCTTTTGCCTCAATCACATTTTTCAGCGCCTTACTTAACATTTTCGGGTCGCCTTCTTCTAAAACAACTTCGATATAAGCTGCTGCTTCTAATGGGTCTTTGAGGTCTTCAATCAGTTTTTCGTGATAGCTTGCACTTTTAGGCATTATCTCTACTCCTATAATCTTCCCAATATTCTTTTGCTTTATCAATATCTTTTTCTTGAGTACTTTTATCACCACCGCACAAAAGAATAATAATTGCTGACCCTTCTTGCCCAAAGTAAACGCGATAACCAGAACTGTAGTCTATTCTCAGTTCAAAAACCCCATCCCCACTGATTTACAATCACCTAAATTACCTGCTTCTACTTGGTCAAGCCTTGCTCTGATTTTAGCCTTTGCTTTTCTATCTCGCAAAGAGTCAAACCACTCAAAAAAAGGATTTATACCGTTATGTGTTAAATAATTCCTAACCTCCTTTGGTTGAACTTCCATAATTTTTAGAGTAAGTCTACATACTTTAAATCGTATCTGGGTCAACACCCAATTCTCGCAGTTTTGCTGCTAGGCGTTCAGCACGTTGCTTTTCTTGTTCAGCGCGTTGTCTTTCTTGTTCGGCGTGTTCTGCTTCCCACTGGGCAATTTCTTCAGGTGTAGGAATTACCTGTCCTTCGGCATTGAAATAGCGTAATTGATTTTCATGAACGCCCAAGTACAAACTTAGCTGCTGACTCCACAACAATCCTTGTGGGTTGGGTTCTATAGGTTGATACGTACCACCCACCAAAATAAACCCAGCAAATTCTAGATTCTTGGGGTCAAACCAGAAATATTCAGGAGTGCGAAAGATATCTTGGTAAATTTGTTTTTTTAAGCCCTTGTCAATCGCTGCGGTTGACTTTGAAAGCAGTTCTATAATCAAATTCGGATATTTGCCGTCCTCTTCCCAAACAACCCAACTATCACGGAGTTTACGTTCAGTATTTAAAACCACAAAGAAATCTGGCCCCCGAAAGTCTTCGGATTTACGCTGCCGTGGACTGTAATGAATGCTAATATTGCCGGCAGCAAAGTAGTTATTAATACTATTGAGGTCTCGCCACCACCAATCAAGACATTTTATCAATAGCAGCATTTGCTGCAAATGTAGGTATGTTTCCAATGGTGGCTCATTACTTTCTAAATCCCCTGGTGGAAATATAACATCTTCTGGGGTTTCAAAATCTTTGGCGACAGACATGGCTGCAAGTTTTGGAGTAATATTAAGTCGAGCGTAGCAGTGTGAAAGCGTTAATATTAGGTTTGCTTTTCTAAGCGTACTACTGCATTATAATCAGGTACACCTTCGAGCGATCGCTTACTTTTATCTAGTAGCACATTCCCTTCTGGCCAATGTACTTGCAAGTTTCCTGACTGAATTGGGGCAATGTAGACTTGACAGAACAACTCGCCTAAATCATTCTTAAGAATAACGCGATCGCGATCTTTTAAACCCAACTTTGCTGCATCATCAGCATTCATTAGCACCGCCTCTCGCATCGCCCCAGTAATGGCATCCTTGCGTTCCTGCACCATACTATTAAATTGTTTACCTCGGCGCGTTGCTAATAAAAAATAACCTTCCGGTAATTCTCTTTGACGTGGCAATAATACGCCAAAGTGGGCTTTACCATCTGCTGTCGGGAAATTCCAACCAAAGCATAAATGTGAGCCACCATATTGAAACTGATCGCCAGCTTGCTGTAAATGTTGAATACCAGCATATTGAGGGACAACTTGAGCAATTTCTTGACGGATAGCAGCTGTGTCAGCAAAAGCCAGCTTATGTGCCAAATCTGGCTTTACCCGCCTTGCCAATTCTAAAAACACTTCCCACTCAGGACGTGCTTCTCCAATGCGCGGCCCCGGAATTTCTGGACTGAAAATTACCCGACGTTCGGTGTTAGTTTCTGTAACTCCCCCTGGTATTTCGTAGCGAGTCGTCGCAGGTAAAAGCACCACAGTATCAGCAGGTTCCACTAACATTTGGCTGGAGAGAACAATATCGATATGTACCCGCAATGGTATTTGCTTCAGCGCTGCTTCTACATAATCTGGTTCTGGCAATACTTCTAAAAAATTCCCGCCCACAGAAACCAACACATCCAAATCCCCCTGATGTGCGGCGCTAATCATTTCTGGGGCAATTAAACCTTTACTTGCTGGCACTTCAAAGCCCCAATGTTGACTCAATTGGGCAGCATTTTCTGAAGTGATAGGTTTACCACCAGGAAATACTGTCGCGTAACATCCCATCTCTGCACCACCCTGCACCCCAGAATGACCGCGAATTGGCATTAAACCGCAGCCTTCCCGACCGACAAAACCTTTGGTGAGAGCTAAGTTAATGATACTTCGCACATTATCTTCACCGCATTCATGCTGGGTAATAGACATCTCCAAAATAGTATATTTTGTGGTAAAAGAACATCATGAGAACTTTTTTAACACGAAAATATGAGTGATATACTGAATCACATTGAGGA
>NZ_JBALEJ010000011.1:0-10441 GCF_036917975.1 Nostoc sp. | reverse complement strand
GAAAAAATTGATAAATTCTTCCTATTCTAATTGCCAAATCTCAAATTAAAATAACCCAATATCATACCACAAAATATTTATGCAAGAGTTCTTATGTAAAAGTTAAAGGCGATAAAAGCCCTTACGATGGCGACACAGTTTACTGGAGTAAAAGACTAGGGATACACCCCCAAATGCCTAATCGTAAGGCTAAGTTGCTAAAACTTCAAAAAGGTAAATGTCCTTGGTGCGGTTTAAGCTTCCAAGAATGGGATGTTTTAGAAGTAGACCACAAAATCCCCAGAGCATTAAGAGGCAAGGATGAGTATAAAAATCTGCAATTATTACATCGGCATTGTCACGACGAAAAGACCGCAATTGACCTAAAAGAAATACGGAAGAAAGACCGCTCCAAATTCCGAGAGAAACTTTCTCAATTTTGGAATAAAACTAACTGGGAGTGGATACACGATATTCCTAATTTCATAGGTCATGCTGTCAGGAAGTCCGATATGACAAATGGATAACATACTGAGTAGCCGTGTGCGGTGAAAGTCGCAAGCACGGTTCCGAATGGGAGGGGTGATGCAGTAATGCACACCTCGACCCTACCACGAGCGTAATCAACTAGTTGCAGACATATTTTACGACCACGGGCAGGAATTTATTAAGTTCCGAAACGGTAAAGAAATTCTAGTTGACACTGCCTATAAGTGGGGATGGCAGCGAGTCGCAGATTATGCGTCCCCGTTTTCAGAAAGTAATTGGTCGCTTGGCAGTATCAATGCAAGGGAATCTTGATCTAGTACTATAACTTATTCAAGAAAGCCAAAACTTTTTCCTGTCAAAAATTAATACGATTTGCTCTTGTTGCTGGCTTGCCCATGAGGTTAGACCATGTTTTATGATTTGCAGGGCTAGGATGAGGGAACTCAAAATGATTTCCGGTTAACCCTATGCTGTTTACTGTTGCACTTGCTACTTGTCCCCAAGGCGAAGATAAATCTAGAATTCGCACTACCCCTCTGACTCAAAATTTTGCCCTCGCTCGCAATTTCTCACTCAATTTATACAGGGACAATATGTTTAACAATATGGCACAAGCCCAACGACTCTGCTCTTTTGGTTTAGACATACTCAAACGACTTTTTAGAATGAAATAGCCCTGGGGTAATTGCACGTAAGTTAGTATGAACTGTCAAGAATCACCGCACTTTTTATTCGGTGAGTATGTCAAATCTCTAGTGTTACTCTCAGTACTGGCTCAGGCAATGGGAAAGGTTCTTTTGCAAATACAGTAGGTGACTGCCATTTGTCTACTTGTTCACCAATCCCTTTCAGACGTTCACTTATTTGAGATAACCATTCGATTTGCTCATTAACAGAACAACAATAAGGAAAATCTTCAATATTAACTTTTTGGTCAATAATCTTACGATAAATAGAGTCTTGAATTATCGCACTTCTCATGTCATTAATATTAGCCTCCATCAACTTCATAACCACGCGGAAACGAACCCACTGATGAGGTTCTAATTTGAAATCTTGCAGAAGTTCTCCGGCTTTTGTTCCCTTGTCAATCACATGTTGAATAGTATTTTGAGTCATAGCTAGGTTTAGTCCACCTTCGTCATCATTCAGGCGAATCTGCACTATCCTTTCTCGGTAACTAGGTAGTATTGATTGGGCATTATCTCGATAATTCTGAGCAGTTGAAAAAATAGCGCCCAAAAATCGCAAAAGATTAGGTACTAACGAATCATCATTTTCCAATGGGATGAGTTCTGTTACAGGTGGTTCATCTGCTTTAGGTAAATAAATAGCATCTGTATTAGGCTGAGTGTTAACTTGAGAAAGAGTAGGGCTGATATAGTCTAGGCTTACTTGATTCTCAGCATGATAATCCACTTTATCTTTTGGCATTGACGTTAAGTTAACGCCAAAAGTAGGACGTAATGGTAGCCATGAATCAAAGAAATGAATGGGAAAATTACTACAAATTCCCCCATCACTAAACCAATTGATTTGCAGATCGTCGGCTGTCAATTCCAATGGTTTTGTAGTTGAAAGTAATTTTTCCAGCTTAATAGTGTATAAACGAACAGCACTAAGTAAGATAGGAAAGCTAAGACTCATGCGTGTAGCTACAATTACTGGTAAGTCATCTGCATCTGGTAAAAAATAATAATCTTTAGGCAGAATGACACCATTACGTTTCTGAAGATCCAAGCTGATTAAGTAATTTAATACTTGTGGAGGGAAAAGTTTCGCAAAATCCTGGCGATTGAAAATGAACAAGTCTTTCTTGAATGGCAACACGTAAGGTTGATTTTGGCTCAGGTTAGAAGTTACCATTCTAAGCGTAATGTTATCTGCTGTCAGTCTGTTATCGTCAAATTTTTTACACCTTAGATCACCAAAAGTCAAAGGTTTTGACCTGCCTTTAATTCCAGCTATGTCGTTGAGTCTATCGTTTAACCAGTCAGTTAAGACGGTGAAATCTTCTGTTTCCAAATTATCCTTGCGACCACTGCATAACCCAATAAAGTTTTCCGGTACTTTTCTGGTTAAAATAAAGATGAGATTGATGACACTGACAATTAATGCTGTTAAACAACCTACTAAGATTGGGAAAATAATTCTCCAACCGGATACAGATCCGCCTACCAATGTTATTAGTAAGTAGCTCAAACACATACCTAAAAATACACCAGTAGTAAAAATCAAAGGCAAATGAACCAATAATGATTTTGTCAATCCCAGAAATTTTACGATTTTTGATTTTCGTTGAGATTTAAATATGTCCATCAGGTCAAATAGAACATTTATGAGTGGACGTGTTGCCGCAGAAGGTTGGAAAAGGTCTCGCAGAAATGTACCTTTTTTAAGCTCATTCTGTAAGTCATTCAGCTTTTCAAAACCACCCTTTCCTAGAGAGTCTTTGGTATCACGTCCATATTCCGCAGCTGCTGTAGCTGCTGCTGCAATTGCACCCGCTGAGGTTCCACCAATATTACGAAAGTGATATTTATCCTTGAGTTGTAACACTAGAGATGGATAAACAATTCCACTTGTGATACCGCCTTTCATTACGAGATCGCATTCTTTAACTTGAGTCATTTTTCTACCTACTTTCTATTTTATATGGCACTAAGAAAAGCGTAAATCCCTGCTATTCCTACTTAAAATTTAGAGTTTGCAGTGTGTCTTGATATTCTAAAGCTTTGATTGACCCCAATTCTCCAGTCGAGTAATTAACGATAATCTCACTACCGTGGAGTTGGTAAATATTTGGAGTAGTCATAACATTTATCCTAAAATCTGTGTGTTTTTTTTCAACGCTATTGGCAATCTATTTTGGAAAATTCCTCTTCTACTGCAAAGATGCTATTGGTGTTTCACCATAGGAGTATGCAAGAAGCCTGAATTTCCCAAAACTCTGAGCATCAATTAACTCTTTGATACTCACGAATTACAACGTCTTCTTTAGATTTATCCGAAATTAATGATAGATTTATGCAACCAGAGCAAATACCTTTACAGATGTTTACTTGGTTTGTATTTCAGCATTCTATCAAAAACCCAAAATCAGGTTTTTCCCCAAGTATCCCCACCACCTTCAGGTTCTCCATCCGTAGAGTTCACGCATTCCACCGAGCAACAACAGCCTCAAGCGGCGCTAGGATTACGATCATAGGCAATTTGGACACAACGAGCGATCGTTTTGTTAGTTCGATAGTCGTCCCACAACTAAAGGATGACTCGGAATCTGACAGCCTTGTTTATTCTCATATCCATTTTGAGAATAGTAAGTAGATTTAGAACGAAGACTCCAGGTATAACCAGCAATGACCCCATTGCGATCAACATAAAGGCGCATTGTGCCTTGTCCTACACCTCCATCGTCCCAGGCATCTTTGTCGTTACAGGATTTATTAGGCAGCAAGCGAGTATCTTTGCATCCATGACCTGATTTGGATGAGTCGATTACTTTTAAGGAATATTGAGTCAGATCAGATTGAACTGGGGGCGAGGTGTTGTGGACAATGGGAGCTTGACTAATTAGAACAACATGACCTGTTGATTTCAAGGATGTAGGACATTGGTTAGCATCCGATATATTTTGATCGGAACTAGGATCTTCTGCATCTGTTGTGTTACGGTCATTCTCCGAGTATTTGATAGCGAGAATATCCCCAGGTTTAATATCGCTGACTTGGGAAATTAACTGAAAACGTTTCTGCGCGGTAATAGTGTCGTAATAATTGGCGGCTTTAGGGTTGTCTAAACCGATCCAATTTTTGATATCCGAACTAGTATAGCCATAGGCTCGCTTCAGCAATCGGGTAATAAACGAAGAACAAACCGTTCGATTTTGAGACTTTGTGGCACCATCTACACCTTTCCATTTCAGGGTCGGGTTTTTGGAAGTGTAGGCATTGTTTTGAGGTTGTATGTCATCGATGAGGCGTTTAGCCCAATCTAGCTCTTGAGGCTCTTGGCTAGCACCTGCAATTAAATAAGAATCAATGTTTGACTGATTGCTGGAAGCGCGCTCAGTGATCGCAGATGGAACGACAATAAAAAGGCACAATGCTATTAGCAGAGAAATAAAAAGCTTGAATTTCATTAGTCTATTGATTGAAAGGGCGATTACCCGTTAATTATGGATGAGAAAAGGACCGATCACTATAGTGAAGATGAATTTGGTTTTCTGTGTCACAATCCCCAACTAAATTGATCCCTTCTGCCCTCTGCCCTCTGCAAGAACTGCCTTTTTTGTAACCCATATTCCGCACTTCGCTTTAGCTGCTCTCTTGTCAAAACTTGAGAGCAGTTTTGCATTCTCAATTAGTAACAACGTCAGCTAAAGCTTTGGACTTTGCAGCATTGGCTAGTATTCTAGTTAGACACTCATGGTAGTAACAGGGGATGAAGTATGGGAGAAGCTAAACACAGAAAACAGCTTTTGGGTGATGTCTACGGTTCACGAGTTAATTTAGAAAAATGCCCCATACCTTCAGAAATTAGCACGCTCAAAGCCTGAAATATCGATGAGAATGAGGCATTAAAAAAGGTAGAAATTTTATCCTTATCCCAGGAATCAGTCGTTAGCGTACATTTTGGTTCCAATGTTACGCGCACGCAAACTTTCAATCTGGAGTCACAACAACTTCAGATGCGATGACCGTGGGATAGTAAACAGGCTTTTTTTGATTTGGTATGACCAAAATAATTGAGAATGGTCTACGTAAAAATAGGCTTCCTTGATAGTTTGAAACTGCTGCCGATCATTTTTGGGTAAACCTCTTAATTGTTGATGGATTGATTAACTAAGCTTGATAGTTCTATCAAACCTCCCCGTTGACCGAGTTCAAGCCTGAGAATGACTGAGTAAGGCTGACTTTTAAGCGATCGCATCCATCTGTTATTGCATCCATGTAGAATCTAACTAGTTCATCAGGACTGATATGCCGCGATCGCTCAAGGTTCGACAGGATTGCATTGGAATAGTTAAGCTAGCGGTGAGACGGAACGGCTTTCCTAGTCAACAGGCTCTAGCTGAGGAGCTAGGCATGGCCCGCTCCACAGTAGTCAATTTTTTGACAGGAAAACCAGTTGATCGGGCGGTTTTTGTAGATATCTGTGATAAATTGTCCTTAAACTGCGAGGAGATTGCTGAGTTTGACATGGAAACTCCATCAGTTTTGGGTAAGGAGCATGAGATAGAGTCCAGCAGAAATTATCGAGACTTGGAAGAGGCGGATGACGTATCAACCTTTCAGAATAGCCGAGAGAAGCCCAGTAAAGCGGAAGCCCCCAAGCCCGTGCCATCGCTCCATTTAAGCAGTTTAGATAAAGAAGACAAAATTATTGAGAGTAACGAACAGCTTGAGCATCTGTCTGTTATGGAAGCCCAAGTTACGGATTTTACCTTTTATGTGGAACGCCCTCCCATTGAAGAACGCTGTTACTTGGAGATTTTGAAGCCTGGATGTTTGCTGCGAATTAAAGCCCCTTGGCAGACAGGAAAAACAGAGATGATGTCAAGAATCATACATTACATCGAGCAAAAGGGATACCGAACAGCAGTTTTAAACCTGCGGGATGCGACTCAAGAAGATTTCAGCAACTTGGATAAATTTTTGCAATGGTTTTGTACTATCGTTGCTGATAGATTCGAGTTGACTACCAGCGTTGAAGAACACTGGCGCAAGAGTATTGGAAATAGCAAAATTAAATGTCGAAGCTACTTTGAAAAGTATTTATTACCAGGTGAAAGCCCCTTAGTTTTAGCATTAGATGAAGTTGACCGAATTTTCTCAATCCGAGAAATTGCCAGCGAGTTTTTAGGTATGCTGCGAACTTGGCATGAAGATGCTAAAACTCGTCAAGTTTGGCGACAACTCCAGCTAGTCGTGTTACATTCAGAAATCTACACTGAGGTTGATATCAATCAATCTCCGTTTAATGCTGGATATGAGGTGATGTTAACAGACTTTAACCAAGAGCAAGTGCTTTCTTTAGCACAGCGGTATGGATTAAATTTCGATACAGCCAAAGTCATGCAGTTAATGGCTACAGTAGGAGGACATCCTTATTTAGTAAAAGAAGCTCTCAAACAGATAGGGCAACAAGATACAACGCTTGAAGAAGTGCTGCAAACATCTCACACGGCATGGGGAATTTATAGTCGCCACTTAGAACGACATTGGAGAAGTTTGCAGTCTAATTCTGAATTGGCTCATGCTTTTGAAAAGATAGTCTTAGCAAATTCTCCGGTAGAATTTAATTCTCAGTTGAATCAAAGTATAGCAATAAAGTTAAATGACTTGGGGCTGGTGAAGCTTTCCAGTAATAGCATAATGCCCCGTTATGAGTTATACCGCCACTATTTTCGCGATCGCTTTCAAAATAACCTATGAGCGCCACGCACAACCACAGTAATTCTTATCAAGTAGGGGGCAGTTTACCAGAGTCCGCTTCTACTTATGTAGTCCGCCAGGCAGATTGCGAACTGTATGAAGGGTTAAAAAGTGGTTTTTTTTGTTATGTTTTGAACTCTAGGCAGATGGGTAAGTCCAGTTTGCGGGTCAGAACAATGCGAACCTTGCAAGAAGAAGGATTCGCTTGTAGTGCAATTGAAATGAGGGATATTTGTAGTTATGAAGTCACGCCAAATGAATTTTTTGGTGGTTTTACTAGTCTTTTAGTAAGCGGTTTTAATTTGGAAGTTGATATAGCAGACTGGTGGTATAAATATCAGTATATTCCTCCATCAATGCGATTGAGTAAGTTTATTACTGAAGACTTGCTAGAAAATATTCATCAAGATATTGTTATATTCGTTGATGAAATTGATAATGTTTTAAACCTAAAGTTCAAAGACGATTTTTTCGCTTTTATTCGTAGTTGTTATAACAAACGGGCTGACAATTTAAAATATAAGCGCCTCACTTTCGCGCTGCTGGGAGTAGCAACACCTGGTGATTTAATTGCTAATCACAATTACACACCTTTTAATATTGATAGTCGTGCAGTTGAATTAACAGGTTTTCAACTAAAGCAAACTAAGCCCTTAGAGTCAGGATTGGTTGGGGTAGTTAGTAATCCCAAGGTAGTCTTGCAAGAGGTATTAAAATGGACAGGTGGACACCCGTTTCTTACGCAATGGTTGTGTCAACTGATTACTACATATCCTTTGCCTCGTCATTCTCAACATGAGGCACAATGGGTAGCGGCAATTGTACAAGAACGGATAATAGAGAATTGGTGGGCGCAGGATAAACAACAGCATCTACAGACTATACGCGTTCGCATCCTTAGTAATGAAAAATCCGTCTCTCGATTATTGGGACTGTATCAACAAATTCTGCGTTTAGAGGAAATTAAGAGTGATGATAGCTCTGAACAAATCGAATTGCGGCTATCTGGTTTAGTAGTTAAACAGAATGGATTTTTAAGAGTTTATAATCGTATTTATGAATCTGTTTTTGATAAAAATTGGGTTGAGAAAGAGCTAGCTTCTGTCCGACCTTATGGAGAAGCGATCTCACTTTGGGAAGAATCTTCATGTCAAGACAATTCACAGCTTTTACGTGGGCAGCAATTACGCAATGCTCAAGCATGGGCAGTTGGCAAAAGCTTAAGTAATATAGATTATCAGTTTCTTAGCGCGAGTCAAGAAATTGATAACCAAGAAGCTTTAGAAGTAGAAAAGCAAGCGAAGTTAATTTTGGAACAAGCCGCAGAAAAAGCCAAGCGACGTATACAGATTGGCTCGGTGGTTTTGGCTCTATCCTTAGTGGCGGCAGTAATTACAGGAGTGCGCTCGATTGTAGCAGAACAACAACGACAAGAAGTACTGGCAGGTAACAAACTAGAACGAGATGGTTACGAAGCTTTACGCCAGTTTGAGTTTCAACAAATAGAAGCGCTTTTATTGGCAATGAAGGCTGGGCAGCAGTTAAAAGAACTGGTCAAAGATAGTCGCCCGTTAGAAAAATACCCAGCTACAAGCCCAATCTTAGCCTTACAGATAATTCTTGATAACATTCAAGAAAAAAATAAGCTTCAAGGTCATAAAGGTTATGTAAACAACGCCAGTTTTAGTCCTACTGGAGAAAGTATTGCTACTGTATCTTGGGACAAAACTACTCGTGTATGGAATTCATCAGGTAAACAATTAGCTGTTCTCCAAGGACATCAACAAAAAGTCAATGACGCAAATTTTAATTATGATGGACAGCGTATCATCACGGCCTCTGATGATGGAACAGCGCGTGTGTGGGATTTGTCTGGTAGACAGTTAGCTATACTCCAAGGACATCAACAAAAAGTGACTCGTGCCAGTTTTAGCTCTGATGGACAGCATATCGTCACGGCCTCTGATGATGGAACAGCGCGTGTGTGGAATTTGTCTGGTAAAGAGTTAGCTATACTCCGAGGACATCAACAAAAAGTGACTCGCGCCAGTTTTAGCCCTGATGGACAGCGTATTGTTACTGCATCCCACGATACAACAGCGCGTGTATGGGATTTGTCTGGTAGACAGTTAGCTATACTCCGAGGACATCAACGTGAAGTCAGCAGCGCCAGTTTTAGCCCTGATGGACAGCGTATTGTTACCACATCTCGTGATGGGACTGCTTATGTATGGAATTTGTCAGGCAAGATATTGTTTAAATTTTTAGGTCATCAGGGGTGGGTTAACAGTGCTAGTTGGAGTCCTGATGGAAGCCACATTGTGACTGCATCCAGCGATAAAACTGCACGTATTTGGGACTTGTCTGGTAACCCACCAGTAGTACTTAAAGGGCATGAAAATACTGTTATTCGTGCCAATTTTAGTTCTGATGGAAAGTATATCATTACTGCATCATGGGATGGCACTGCCCGTATATGGAATTTATCAGGGCAGTTACTGGGCAAACTGATAGGCCATGTAAGAAATGTTACTAGTGCTAATTTTAGCCCGGATGGGCAGCGCATCGTTACCACCTCTGAAGACAAAACCGCTCGTATTTGGGATTTATCTGGCAGACCACTAGCTAAACTCGAAGGGCATAGAGATGAAATTGTTCACGCTAGTTTCAGCCCAGATGGGAAGTTCATTGTTACTGGTTCGAGTGATAAAACCGCAAGAATTTGGCGGGTTAGAGAATTAGATGAACTTTTAGTACAGGGGTGTTTGTGGCTAAAAGATTACCTTGCCACCCATCCCAAAGCACAGGAAGAACTCAAATTTTGTCATAAATTTTCATAACTTAGTATCATTTTAGAATGGTAAGCTGTTGTGACCTGCAATTATAAAGTGCGATCATGTTTCCTCTCTACGAGACGCTGAACGCGAACGCTTGAAAAATGGGCAGGCTACATCCCTAGAACTACGCCCGATTTCTCAATTACTGCACCGATCGCCTATTCCTTCAGCGTGTAGGTGGTCGCTACCGCTTCATCCACAAACTACTGCAAGACCACTTCGCCCAAATGCAGTTTAAGCGCAATGTTGACTGAGAAAGAAACTACACTCTTGCCATCGCTCCCCAGCAAATACAAGCGAACGTAGAATGTGCATTTTCAACTTGGAATTGGGTTCCTCTTAAAGGTTAAAAGTTTTTCTTTCCCCTCCTTTTCATCAACGTTCATAGTGACCGCGAATCCATACCTTCCGATGATGTCTTCTCTCCCAATGCCCACGAATCCACCTGTGATGATGATGCCCACCAATATCGATTACTAATGCTGATGCCTATTTTGGCATGGCAGCAATGAACAGTGGTAATGCAACTAATATACCTACAAGCATTCGTTTCATAACTAATTTTCCTTTGTTCAACTATCTGACATTAAGTAAATTAAATTCTTTATGAGTTGATTTTTAGCGATGTTAAGCGGATTAAACCGCTCAGTTCCTTGAGCGAATATGTCTGTTATAGTTAATATGAACTATCCTGGTTCT
>NZ_JBALEJ010000010.1:0-19969 GCF_036917975.1 Nostoc sp. | reverse complement strand
TTTCTTGCCATTCATACACCACATATTCTATGCGTTCTCTAGTTTACCTGAATATCTGACCTTCTCTAGCAAACTTTGCGGTTCTAGTTTTTTTTCGGTGTAGCTCTGTCCCGGCAGTCTCCCAAATCTCGCCTAAATATCCGGCTGAATCTATTTGAGCGACCGCAAAACGATTATGTCCGAACTTAAACCAGGCAGTATCACCAGGATTGTAAGAAAGACGGATAAATTCATCGAAAGTTTTATAGCCAATTACCCTTGCCCCGCCTACATTCTGGCTGTTTTTTGTGTTAGAATGTAAGGGAGCAAAAGAAATTTCTTGACTGTGTTGTGATTCCGATTTAGAATTATTGTTGTTAGATTGACCACGTAAATCTTGCATACTGATTGGCTCTCCTTGAGCCGATTGTTTAGATCCTTGCCGGGACTTTGGACGAGTTGGCAAGGGTGAATAAGTAAAAAATTAAAAGCTCTCTCGGAGTGAACGACCGCGAGGGCTTTTTAATTTGTCAAGCTTGTGACTCTAACTGCGTAGACTCTGTAGACCGTGGCTTTTTTAAAGCCTTAGTAACTTGTGCGGTGCGTCGTGCATCTGCACTGACTACTGAGCTATGTCCGGTTTTTTCTTTCGCAGGCAGTCCAAAGCCAGCGCGCATAATGTCTGAAATTGTGGTTTGGGACTGAACGGACACCTCGCGGATGTGTTCGCGTTCTTCTGGTGTCACGCGGACGGCAATAAAGGTAAACTCTTTTGCGGCTGTCATAGAAGTGTGTGTTCTTTTATACATTTACTATAGCGTATTTTCTAAGTATTTTCCTGTGCTTTGAAAATTTTTTGAATATTTTTCACACTAAAACTCTGGAACGATGTTTTCGCCCAGCACTCCTGAATAATGTTTAAAAATAATCTCAGGACTGTTACCTAGCCAACGAGCAAGTTGTGTTACCGGAACACCTCTTTCTAAACATTCGGTAATCAGGCTATGGCGGCAGTTATAGGGCGGACGATATCGAGAAACTTCACCAGTTTCAACGAGTTGGGTAACGATACCCTTGTATATTTTCTTTCCAGACTTGCACCCTCTCCATACCTGGCTCGTAAATTTGCTAGCGTCTATTAATCCACCACGGGGAGACGGGAACACGATAGCGGTAGGGTCAAAACCAGATGGCTTAATCTCTAGTAGCAACTGCCTCAATCGCGCATTGCAGGGGAAGCGTCTGCTCTTACCTGTTTTGGTAGTTTTGCGAATATTCAGCTTCGTATCGTAACTTTCAGCGAAAAGTATCTCCGTACAATCAATATTGATATGTTTCCATTGCAGAGCGATCGCCTCACCGGGACGACAGCCAGTATAGAAAAGGAATTTTACAAACGGGACATAATGCTTGTGCAGCTTGTGGGCTTCAAAAGCCGCAATTATCGCGTCTCGCTCTTTTACCGAAAACGGATCGATGGTAGTAGTTGCATTATTTTTTGAGCCTTTAATCTCAGCCGCTAGACCTTCAAACGGGTTAATAGGCAGTAGCTTGGATCGGACTGCCCAACGACAACAAGCAGATATGTACGTGAGGACTCGTTTCGTAGTCTCTGTAGAGAAATTAGCTAAGAGCCAGTCGCGGATCTGGATGGCCTGCCGTGCATCTTTGGTTGGCAGCGTTTTAATATGATTAGCAAACTTCCGAACGTAATCTTTCTCAAAAGTTGTCTCTGCTAACTGCGATCGCATGAACTCAGAATACTTTTCCCAAAGCTTCTCTAAATTCCAAACCCATTCTTGAGCTTGGAATAAGGAACCATTGTTAGGTTTGTACTTATTTAGAGTCCAATCAAAATTATCCTTAGCGATATCCTCTTCTATAGTCCAGGCAAGAACCTGAGCCTTTTTTCGATTCTCGATTGTTGAATCTAAGCCAGTGCTGAAATATCTTGATGCACCTTTGGCTACCGAAGCAGGTAGCCGTAACCGGAATCGTCCTCTAAAATTCTCAATACCGACTGTACCCTTGGATACCCCGCCCACAGTAAAACCTCGCAAAAAATTTGATAGCTAATAGAAGAGAACAGCTATCAATTTCTAACGAGGAATTTGGTTATGCTCCTGTGAGAAATGACCGAAAAGCTTTATTTGCCAAAGGTTTAGGACTTAACCATTACTATTTCTAATGACTTTTGCAGACCTCTGCCTTACCACTTGGCTATGCCGCCACAGCAAGACTCCCTGGACTACTTTAATGTTTCTAAGATGTCTTAGTAGGCATTTAGTAGCCATAGGATGCTAGTTTAACCATGATAGCATAGGATTCTAAGGTAGAGATAGTGTGTTAACTGGATGTTTCTGGTAGTCTTTAAGCGATCGCTAAGTTATCAGTTTTCACTCTTCACCTGTTACACTTTTACTTCATCAGCAAAACTACCCCAGCGGACAAAGTGAAATGGGCCGGCGATAGAACCCCACAGACGTTCATCGGTGTCTAAATCTCTTCCTCGGTCAAGACTGAAAAATTCTTTAGCGTCAATCTCAAATTCGTTATCCAAATAAGTATTTTTGCCGTCACGTACAACTATACAGGCTTTACCAGGTTCAACTCTGCCTTTGAAGCTGTTACCTGTCCACTCTACAATCATGTTGCAACCTGACATTTTTTCCAATTGGTCAACAGACAATTCTTTGAGGCGTTCGGGTTCACGAGATGCACCGTAAAATTTTTGTTCTTCTTTAACGGTGTAGTGTTCAATAGCAATGTGGTTTTCTGCCGGAATCAACTTCATTACCCGCATCCGGTAGGGTTGATTGAGCATAAAATCATAAGCTTGTTCGAGAAACAAACTTACTCCTGAGAATAATTCCAAGGGAAGGGGACGGATACACACGCGAATATGAGCATAAAAAGGCGGATTTTCAAAAGCTTGTTCTTGATTGCTAAAGTCAGCTGCCATCCAGCGGGCTAAGGTGGCGATATCAGTAGAATGAGTCATTACAAAACGATCGACTAGTTGCTTAAAAATTATCTAGGATTATTTTGACACTTTCTAGACTCAAAAATCCTGGTTACGATAGCTTTGATGGGCTTTGCCTACGCAATTTTTAAATTAGATATACGATGGATGCTCTGATTGTACAAAATCAGGATGCTTTGGATGAATCGTAGAATTAGCTTATACAACCAACTCAAGACAAAGTAAAGTACCTATGCTCAGGCGTTTAATTGCGATCGCTACTGCCACTATACTCTTTAGCAGTTCCTTAACGCTGGCACAGAGTAAGAAGCCCAAACCACCAGACAAATTTCCTCCCAATCCTCTAGAGATTACCACACCCGATCCCCTGTCACCACGATCGCCTAAAGATAAACAGCCGTTAACTCTCCAAGAACGGCAAAAATTAGAACCGGCGTTGGATGCGCTAAATCAAGAAGCTGCGGCGAAACTGCAAGCAGGTGAGCCAGAAGCAGCCTTTGAAATTTGGAACCGAGAATTGCGTTTGCGGCGCTTTTTCGGTTCATTAGCAGAGGTACAAGCATTATCACGAGTCGGTGCGATCGCTTGGAATCAAAACGACGGCGAAGAAGTAAAATATATTACGCAACGATTGCAAACAATTCAAAAGCAGGCGCAATCTGAGAAAAAAACTGCCCTTATTGATTTAGAATTGTGGCGATCGCTAGGTCAAGCTTACCAAAACGTGCGATCGTCTAAACTAGCCATAGAAGCTTACAACCAAGTTTTGCTAGTAGTGCGACAGCAAAAAGATCCAATCGCACTTGTAGAAATCCTCCAGACAATTGGAGAACTACATTTGAGTTGGTTTGATTATCCCAAAGCTGCGCCAATCTACGAAGAATTATTGAGTTTAGCTACATCCCTTGACGAACGTATAAACGAGATAACATATTTGCAACGACTGGCTTATATTTACGAGCAGACAAACCAACCGCAGCAGTCATTGAACATACTGAATAAGTTAGCAGAAATTTACGTCAATGAAAATAATCTTACTAAAATACCAGAATTAAAGCTAGCGATCGCTTCAGATTACGAATCTCTTGCCAAGAAAGATCCTAAATTACTGCTAGAAGCATTTAAAAAATATCAAGAAGCTTATACTACTGCTTGGCAATTACAGCAGTTTGTTCCTGCTGGTGAAGCTTTGCAGAAATTAATTGCGCTATATCGTTCTCAAGGACAAACAGACGAAGCTTTGCAGGCTAGCCAAATTCTTGTACAGACACAGGCACAAGCCGCCAACTTTTACGGAATGATGCAAGCTTATGACCAAATTGGACAATTGTATATAGAACGCAAAGAGTTTCCTCAAGCATTGACAGCTTTTCAAAAAGGTTTAAAACTAGCGCAACAACTCAAACATGAAGAAGCATACTTTACTGGACAAATTGAAAAACTATCGAAAACAAATTTTTAACTGAAATTCCTGCGATCGCTTAACATAAAAATACCCGTCACGCTTACCCAAAAGGTGAAAAGCTATGTCAGAAACTACCCTAGCTGCACCAGATATTCAACTCCCACCCACCCAAGCAGAATTACCAGACGATGACGGTATCCCGATGGAAAGTCCACGACACAAAGCCCAGATGGATTTACTCATAGATGCCCTGATACCTTGGTTGGAAGAACGAGAGGATGGGTTTATTGGCGGTAATATGTTCGTTTACTACAGTCTGGCCCAGGTGCGAAACAAAGACTTTAAAGGCCCAGACTTTTTTGCTGTGTTGGGAGTCCCCAAAGGAGAACGTCGCAGTTGGGTGGTTTGGGAAGAGGGGAAAGCACCAGATTTAGTTATTGAGTTGCTTTCTGACAGCACAGCCCAAGCAGACAAAAATGAGAAAAAGCTAATTTATCAAAATCAACTGCGTGTCCCGGAATATTTCTGGTATGACCCTTTTAACCCTAATGATTTGGCTGGTTTCTCTAATGAAAAAGGAGCTTATCAACCCATCGTAATAAATGCTCAAAATCAATTGGTGAGTCAATCTTTAGGGTTAGCATTACAGTTATGGCAAGGAAGTTATAAAGGTATTAATGCTACTTGGTTACGCTGGGCAATGTCGTTAGGGGAATTACTACCAACTCCTGAAGAAAAGGAACGCCAAAGGGCAGACAAAGCAGAATCGCAGTTATTACAAACTGCACGCAACTTACTTGAGTCGGGGATGACAATAGAACAGGTAGCTAGGTTAACAGGTTTGAATGTATCTGAAGATTGAAACGTAGAGATATTCAGAATTCAGTCATTCGTAGGTTGGGTTAGGGACTTCCAAATAAAAAAATATCCAACTATTTATGAAAAGAAGTGAGGTTTAAAACCGTACAACTCTTAGAGACGCTACCACGTAGCAAGATCCCCGTAGGGGTACGTCCCGCTACAATACGGTTCGGTTAAGGTTTTTTGATTAAAATTCTAAATTCCAAAGACGTGATAAATCGCCGTCTCTACAAAGGAATGATTATTGTAGAGACGGCGATTTATAGCGTCTCTTGCCTTAACCGAACAGTATTGCGTCCCGCTACGCGCTAACGCCTGCAAGTGGCGCGTTCGCGGTAGCGTTCGCACGAGAAAGAATCATTGTTTCCCAAGGGTTGTTGAAACCCCACCCGCAAGTGGCGTGGCTGTCTTTAATTTTGAATTTTGTTAGCGCAGCGTAAAGCCTTCTCTACGAGACGCTACGCGAACGGCATGGCAACGCTATGAGCGAGTCCGCGTTCGCTTTTAGCGTCTCGTAGAGAGCGTCATTTTGAATTCCGCCTTGCGGTACTAGTCTGTCAATAAATATAGTTTTGCGTAAGTCCTAAAGATAATAGACCATCTATTTCTAATTTGACAATAGAATGAGTTTAACGACTCTAAAATTCTATCTACTTCCTGGCTTAGTTACTAACTCGCACTACATCTTTTGTATTTGGTCTTGTAAGATTTATAGAATGCCTTGATCAATGTATTTGATTGACTATTTATTTGTTGGAGACAAATAATTCCTAATTTTCAAAAATTTACTTCTTTTAGCTGGCGCTAGCTTCTACTCGTTCGTCTTCATATAAAAAAAGATCATTAGAATTGACACATTAGCCATGCAATTCAACGATAAGCTGCTTAACTTACTTAGCTTAAATCATGTTATTAATCGTTCTCCATTAACAATAAGCCCTGATAGTTTTGTAGTCGAAGCTATTGTCTTAATGAGTCAAGAAAGATGTAGTAATTATTCACCTGGTAACTTAAATGTTTCATTGGATTTAAACCCCACAAATCAACCATTAACTAGTTGTATCTTGGTTATGGAAGGAGCAGATTTATTAGGTATTTTTACAGAAAAAGATGTCCTGATGTTGATAGCTTCTGGAATAGATTTATCGACGGTGACAATGGCTGAAGTAATGGTACAGCCAGTAATTACCCTTAGAAAATCAGATTCTCAGGATATTTTTATAGCCTTGTCGTTATTGAATCATTATCATATTTGCCATCTGCCCGTTTTAGACGATCGCAGGCAATTACTAGGAGTCATCACTGAAACTAGCTTGCTACAAGTCTTTGACCTGATAAAAAGGCTGGGGATCTTTGAAGGTTTACAGCAATTTTTCCAAAACCCCACAGATGAATTCAGGCGGGTTAATCAGCTAATTGAGATAGAGCAAGTCCGGAAAGAAGAACTACCCCAAGCTTACGAAAGGTTAGAGCAACGAGTGGCAGAACGAACAGCAGAACTTGTGATATCTAACGTTCTATTGCAACAAGAAATTATTGAACGTCAACGTGCAGAAGTTGCATTACGGCAAAGCGAAAACCTCTATCGCCAACTCGTTGAAAGCCAAACTGATATAATTATCCGCATTGATTTGCAAGGGCAGATTACCTTTGCCAATATGACTGCTTGTCAAACCTTCGGCTGGAAACAAAATGAGTTTCTGGGTCAGTCATTTCTCCAGTTTTTTCACTCAGATGACTTACCTCTAATAGTGGAAAGTATGACAGCTTTAGGATCTTCATCCCATCCCTTGACTAATTGTGAGGGACGTTCATTGACAGTTAACGGTATACGCTGGTTTCAATGGAATGCGATCGCAATTCATGATGACAAAGGAGAGGTTATTGAAATACAAGGGGTAGCCAGAGATATTACTGAACAGAAAGCTGCACTACACGAACGCCAACTTGCCGAAGCAGCATTGTCTGAAAGCGAGGAGAAATTTCGCACTTTTTCCGAAAACACCGACGCCATGATCTGGATTAATAGCGCAGATTCATTCCATCCTTTGTATATTAGTCCTGCTTATGAAAAGATTTGGGGTCGATCTTCTCAGGGTTTATTTGAACAGCCAACATCTTGGCTAGATACCGTTCATCCAGACGATCGCGATCGCGCCGCCCAATCAATCGAGCAACTGCTTAGTGGTAGTCAATCTATTTCAGCAGAATATCGGATTTTGCGACCTGATGGCTCGGTGCGCTGGATTTGGAATCGGGGCTTTGCTATCTATGATGACCAAGGGAAAGTTAACTACTATGGTGGCATTGCCGAAGATATCACCGAGCGCAAGCTGGCAGAACAAAAAATCTCTGAACAAGCTGCTCTACTTGATATTGCCACCGACGCTATATTAGTTCGAGATTTCCAGTCTCAAATCTTATTCTGGAATCAAGGTGCAGAGCGGATATACGGTTGGCTTTCTACAGAGGTTATGGGAAAAGAAACCCACGAGATTTTGTACGCAGCAGGAACTCAGCACCAACTAGAAAAACCACTAAAAAGCGTAATTGAGAGTGGCTCATGGCAAGGTGAGTTACATAAAGTGACAAAATCCGGTGAGAAAATTATTGTGGAAAGCCGCTGGACATTGATGTGCGATTCTGAGGGAAAACCCAAATCCATTTTAACTGTTGACACTGACATTACCGAAAAGAAACAACTCGAAGAGCAGTTTTTTCGCACCCAGCGATTGGAAAGCCTTGGTACACTTGCAGGTGGCATTGCCCACGACTTGAACAATATATTGACACCAATTTTGGCAGCGGCTCAATTGTTACAGGGAAAATTTTCTCAAGACGAGGAGCCTTCTGGGCAATTAATGGCACTTGTAGAAGCTAATGCCAGACGGGGAGCAGCTTTAGTGAAGCAAGTGTTGTCCTTTGCACGGGGATTTAAAGGAGAGCCGACAATTATCCAAATCAAGTACCTGATTTCAGAAATTATCGAAATTACTAAACATACATTTCCCAAATCTATTGAATTTTCCACGGTTATCCCAGAAGATATTTGGGCAATCTCTGGAGACACCACACAACTACATCAAGTGTTGATGAATTTGGTAGTAAATGCTCGCGATGCTTTGCCTGATGGCGGCAATATCAAAATTTCTGCGGAAAATAAGTTTATTGATGAAGCTTATACCAGAATGAATCTCGATGCCAAAGTTGGGCATTATATTGTAATTACTGTTGCCGATAATGGAATTGGGATACCGCCAGAAGTATTAGATAGAATTTTTGAGCCATTTTTCACCACCAAAGAGGTCAACGTAGGTACTGGACTTGGACTTTCAACAGTGCTGGGGATCGTTAGAAGCCACGATGGTTTTATCAAAGTGTCTAGTAATGTTGGTAGAGGCAGCAAATTTGACCTGTTTTTACCAGCAGTAGAAGCAACCCAAGCGTTCAGGATAGAAGACCTAGATTTGCTTCCAGGACAGGGAGAATTGATTTTAGTTGTAGATGATGAAGCCCAAATTCGGGAGATTGCCACAATCATCCTAGAAAACCATAACTATAAAATACTCACTGCTAGCAATGGTATAGAAGCGATCGCACTTTATGCTCAACACAAGCATCAAATCAATGCTGTATTAATGGATATAATGATGCCGGAAATGGATGGAATTACCGCTATTCGCACCTTGCAAAAAATGAACAAGCAAGTTCAAATTATTGCCTGTAGCGGTCTGAACTCAATGGAGGTGTTTACTCAAGCTGCTGATGTTAATGTGCAAACAGTTTTATTAAAACCCTACACCGCTAGAGAATTATTGAACAGTTTACATCACCTGTTCAGGAGTGCTGAGTAATGAGTGGGGAATCTCGCTTCTTTACTCAGGACTGAGAACTAGCTCAACGCCCCGTAACCGCTATACTGGTCTGAGTGGATGCGATCACAGATGTCTATTAGTTTTGCAGCAGAAAATCTTGATGCACGACCAATTTTGCCAATTTTGTTGAAATATTAAATAGCAGGAGGCAAATTATGTACCAAGGCGACAAAGAAGACACAACAATTTACAAAGTTGTAGTCAATCATGAAGAACAGTATTCCATTTGGCCTGTTGACCGAGAAAACGCACTCGGCTGGAAGGATGCTGGCAAAAGTGGTTTGAAACAGGAATGTCTAGATTACATCAAAGAAGTTTGGACTGATATGAGACCACTTAGTCTTCGCAAGAAAATGGAAGAAGCTGCTGGGGGTAAGTAATAATAACGCATGTCAAGGTTGTCGGCATAGACATCTCCAGAAATTAAATATGCGTTATCCCGAATCCTTGTAGAGATGTAGCACTGCTACGTCTCTACATTCTTTTTCACCAGATGTCTATTTTATCGCCAGTTTTATTGAAGATCATATCCGCCACCATGCGTTAGCGTAGCTTACCGTAGGTATCGCTTTAAAAAACTAGACCAGAAAAAAGGAATTCAGATTTGACACTTTTCCAGAGTACGGTGGGTTTAAGTCCCCCGGTTCAATAACCGGTAAGTTTTGGGTCGGGGTCTAAATCCCCGGACGCGACTCGAAAATACTCGCTTGCCGCCGGCGCTATCGCAGACTCGCTTTGCGCGTCGCTTTCACAAAACTTAATTACGAATTACGAATTACGAATTACGAATTATTTAATTAATGGAATGGAAGCGAGGTTTTCCAGATCCCGTGAAAAGTCAGGTCAGCAACAAACCACGGGTCAGGCATAAAATAAAGACAAATCAATAAAAGGGGGTGTTTATGGCAACCCAACTCGGTGAAGCTAAATCTTCAACAGAACTGGTAATATCTTGGGAAGCATTACCCGCAGATTTTCACCTAGAGGATGAACCAGTGGAAAATACAGGTCAGCCACTATTGGCTGGTGCTTTGCGCGAAAGCCTTGAGATAAGTGGTTTCATCCAACCACAGATGTTGATAGCCTCAAATTTTGGAGTTTGTGCAACCATAAACGGTCAATTTATTGCTAAAGCACCCGACTGGGTTTATGTAGCATTGGTAAATCAGGTTTTAGGAGAACGCAAAAGCTATACACCCAATTTAGATGGAGATATTCCGGTAATTGTGATGGAATTTCTATCTGACACTGAGGGTGGAGAATACTCTTTTAAGCGAACCTATCCACCAGGAAAATGGTTTTTTTACGAGCAGATTCTTCAAGTTCCAATTTACATAATTTTTGACCCAAATGGCGGTTTATTAGAATTTTACCAACTCGAAAACAGGCGCTACGAGTTAAAGCAACCTGATGAAAATGGTCGTCATTGGATTGATTCAATGGGTTTATTTCTGGGAACCTGGCAAGGAACAAAAGAAGCCAGAACTGGTTACTGGTTGCGCTGGTGGGATGAAGCAGGTAATTTGTTACTTTGGGCAGTGGAACAAATTGAACAGGAACGCCAACGTGCCGAACAGGAACGCCAGCAAAAAGAACGGCTAATTGCCTATTTACAATCTCAAGGTATTGATCCAAATAATTTGCTTTAGCATATACAAATAAAATATTCAAGTATTTGAGTGACTCAGTTTAAGCAAATAAGTGCTGCACCCATAGTAGCTACAACTGTTACGCCTATGAAGGAGTGGGGCATTATACAGAAATTCAAGCATGGGTGAAAAAGCTACTCGCAGAGAAAAAAGCAAGAGAGGAGAAAAAATAGGTTTTTGCTGAATCAAAAGCCAGAATTATTCGTCACTTAAACTATCAATTCCCTACTTATTTCCACTGGAGGATGATTTATGTCATCACAACTGCTGAGATTTATGTCTTTAGGTATTCTCGGTTTATCTTTGTGCCTGAGTAATTCCGCAGCAATGGCACAATATGATACTGGTACTAATGGCAATGGTGTAGTAGTGCCCACAGTACCATCAGGTGATACATCAACACCAGTCCCAATAGACACATCGACAGGTATACCATCTTCACCCTCAGCTGACACTGCAACTCGGTTTACCTGTCAGTCTTACAATGGTCAGTACACTGTCATGTATCAGCCACGAAGTCAACCAGGACAATTCTTTCCTTGGGCTGCACCGGCGGCTTTGGGTGGTGGTTGGGATGCACAAAAGCGTTGTGCAGCAATTGCCAGTCGTTTAGAACTTTATCGTCCAGATGGTTTACAAGAACTTCAGACAGCTGTCGAAAATAACGAAAATATCGTCTGCGTTACAACTGAAGCGAATCCAAGCTGTAGAATTGTGCTGACAGTCCCGCGTGGGAAAGATCCTTATGTTATCCGCAATAGCATTTTTCAGAACTTGACTACTGCTGACAGTGGACAACAGACTATAGCTGTTAACACTTATGGCGATCGCAGTAGTGGAGGCAACGAATTATATAATTTAGGACGCACACTTCTAGGCAGTGGCAATAATCAGATTAGTTCATCTCGAAGTGGGATTAATCTCAAACCTTTCCTCGATCGCCAAGATGGCGGTACTGGAAACAATTTGCGGAGGGGAGTTGCAATTCGTCGTCAGTCTCAGCCTAACGGCGCTCGTTTAAATCCTAGTAATTTCCGGTAAGCAAGAGTGCCTTTTAATACAAAATGACTTTCAAATAAAAATATCCAACTACCTAATTGTGGGGCGGACATCTTGTCCGCTTTTTTTATCTACTCATTGCTGTTAGCGGTAGCAGGGAGTTTAGCCCGTCCTGAGTGAAGAAAAAGAACTCTTACTTTTGCTTGAAACAACCTTCAAACCAATCATCAAACTGGACGACAACCAGACAAAATACTGTGCATATTCACAACTTGTCCAATAACTGCGATCGCAGGCGCACTAAATCCAGTTTCCTCTACCTGCTCTACAATTGTCTCTAAAGTACCAATCAATTCTTCTTGTTCTGGTCGCGTACCCCAGCGCACCAAAGCAATAGGTGTTTCTAAATTCAACCCAGCGATACTTAATTGTTCCACAATATAAGGCAGATTGTGAATTCCCATATAAATTACAATGGTTTCGGAACCGTGAGCGATCGCACTCCAATTCACAATCGGTCTATACTTACCTGTCGTCTCGTGACCAGTTACAAATGTCACCGATGAACTATAGAGTCGATGCGTCAAAGGTATACCTGAGTATGCTGCTGCTGCAATTCCCGATGTGATACCTGGCACAACTTCCACTGATATCCCCACTTTAACTAATTCTGCCATCTCTTCGCCACCGCGACCAAAGATAAACGGATCGCCACCCTTTAGCCGCACCACAATTGCATGATCCTGCGCTTTATCAATCAGCAATTGCGTTGTCTCTGACTGCAACAATGAATGTCTCCCCGCACGCTTACCAGCATTAATTTGCTCGGCTTGGGGATTAATCATTGCTAGAATTGCCGGACTCACTAAGGCATCATAGATAACGACATCTGCACATTCCAACAAACCTTTTGCCTTCAGAGTAATTAATCCTGGATCTCCCGGCCCCGCACCGACTAAATAAACCTTTCCCAAATACTTGTTCTCCTGTTTTTCTGTGCGGTTCATCTATCTGTTAAATCCCAAATTAGCTCGGCTAATTCTGCACTTGCTCCCAATGGCTGCGCCAATTGGAAATTCACCGCAGAGAATTGTAATTTTAGCGCCTCTATTGAGGTGGCGATCGCATCGGTTATTCCACCAGCGAATAAAAAGTATGGTAGAATCCCAATTTCCCGATAACCAGCAGTTACCAACTCTTTCACCCGTGATTCTAAACTAGGAGGCCCAGCCCAATAAGCAGTCACGGCTCCCAACCTCGCCGCTATTGCTTCCACAGTTTCTTGTGAACCTGGGCGACGGCTACCATGAGCTAAGAGAATCCATACTTCTGCTTTTATAGTATCTATTTGCTTGGCCAGTAATTTCTCTAAATTGGGGTGAGAGCCTAAATATGGTTGCAACTCAATGATAATATCTTCACCAGTAGCCTGTTGTGCAAGTGCTACTTCGGCGGGAATATCTGTCATAACATGCACTCCCGGCAGCAGAAATAGCGGTATAATTTTTAGGCGATTCTCGTTTTGAGATATTCTGCCATCGCCAAAAGCCCTCTGAGCAAATTGTTGAATCTGCTCGTGTAAAGGCTGAGAACTCATTTCTAAAGCGGCTATGCCAACCAGATGTTGATTATTTACTGGGTTATGGTTTTTTGGTAATTTGTGACATACCAGCCTAGCTAGTTGCTGCATAGCAATTTCTGGACGGCGATCGCGACTTCCGTGAGACAATAGCAGATAGGCTGATGACATTGGCAAAGGTTGAATTTTTAGTTACTAATTCTTATATTTTACTTAAGATTAAGCTGGTAGTAATATAGCGTTTCCTAAACATCAGCGTCAGATGCATAGCCGTTGTGGACAAGATAATGCCCAAAGCTTGTTTGGTTTGACCCATTTCCCGACATTTGCCCTTACAGAGGACTTGCAGGAGACGGTAGACTTGCTAATTTGTTGTTAAGTATTAATACTATTTGATGCCTATATTAATTAACTTAAACTATTCAAAATTAAAAATATCACAAATATTTAAACTAGGCATCAGTAAAAACTCCTCTACATCTGAAGAATGGCGAAATCAGTTTTCCTGCTTCGATTTCTTCTCGGTGCTTTGCCCAGTAAAACTTTCAGCCTCAGCGATCATTTACCCCTGTCTTATCTCACTGGAATCGACATGGTAGTTCTCCTTGGTGGTTGATTTTCTGATGACAAACTTGTAGTCTAATGTTTGTCATTAATTTAAAAATAGGATATCAGGATTTTCAACGTCTTTAAAATATTTTCTCAACATTTCCGCTTCCTCGTTATAGACTACAAAAGCCCAAAGAATTAAAATCTCATGAAGCTAGATCCAACTCAGACATACACCTTTAGCAAATATTTTGAAAGCGGTTACTATTCTGAAGACTTAGCCCAAGCCTTCGGTTATTCATTGGAGTATAAAGTATTTCAATTGCCACAATACTCAGGCGAATTGGATAGGTTGCTCGAATTGAGAGAAAGGATAGAAGAAGCGCTTCCTTATGTAGAACTAAGTACCGAGTTGGCTAGGAGAGAAGTAATAATTTCTAGAATAGTACTAGAGTTGATTCATTACACGAAGGCAAAACTAAGAATAGAATTTAGCCTGAGAGTGAATAATCAACTTCAAGGTACACTCGATTATTTAATTAGAACTACCCAACCAAATCAACTATTAGTCATAGAAGCAAAACAAGCTGATTTAAGCAGAGGCTTCACTCAATTAGTAGCCCAAATCGTTGCACTGGATTTATGGGAAGATTCCCCAACTGTTGCAGAACAACCTATATTAACTGGTTGTGTCAGTACAGGGAGTTTGTGGCAGTTTGCTTGTCTTGATAGAGTAAATAAACATTTTACTCTAGGGATTAATAGCTACAGAGTTGTCGAGGATATTGAGGAATTGATGAGAATATTAGTAAAGTTATTGAAGAACTGAGAGAGTTGCAAAAAAAGATCGTAAATAGGCTCTTATTGCTCTTTGGCAGTGTAAGTATAAAATTGATCAAAAGCTCCCACCGTTTCAAATTTGTAAGAAGGTATCCAAGAATTTATTTTTAAATCTGTACGATAAATACTAAAAACAACAAAATTTTGCCTTTCTGTAGTCCTAGCAATAATTCCTTGGATTTGTGGGTTAGCTGAGTCAACCAACTTATCACAATTAAAGCGGATTAAATTTTCGATAATATTCGTAGTTTTTTTACATACATCGGTTTTTAAGTATTTTGTCAGCCGTTGAACTGCATATTCTTCGTATTCAACCTGACTGGGATTGGTTTTCGCCATTGTCACACCCAAGGCGGCAAGTCCTACTGCTGCTCCAGTATACGCGATGATGGTCAATGGTTTCATATTTGCCAAGTAAAATTCATTGTAATCGTTAGATTCTGGAGACTCTAAATCAACTAAATCCGTTCCTTGAAGAAAAACTCTTGATCGTTTGCCAAATTATTGCTATAATTCAGATTGTTGAATGGCGAGCGTAGCCAAGTGGTTAAGGCAGTGGTTTGTGGTACCACCATTCGTGGGTTCGAGTCCCATCGTTCGCCCTCTATGATTTTATATCGATCCATACATTCCTATATCAAAGATGGATTGTGGTTTTGAAGATTCATAACCATTACTTTAGCAAGGATCTGCCATCTACAAATTTATTGACTTGAAAGGGTTGTAAATCCACAATAATTTATTAGTTTATCTTATTGAATAGGTTGATGCATATAAGCAAATCTACTTTCTCAATGAAAATTAGGTGTAAGATGTCTTACAACATTCTACTTCTCTACGAGACGGGCTAAGGATAGAGAAGCTCTTACTGTTAACTAAAGGAATAAAAATTGTATTCCTTTGGTTAGAGTCAAAAATATTGAGCCATAGATACTTTAGTTAAAGTAGAACATGATTTAAGTGCCTACTGAAAATTTGATATTTGTAGGTACACAGATAAATGTGATTTATCTGTGTTATTTGGTGTTTATGTGCGGTTTCAGAAAAAATTGAGGCTTATTTGTCTAGCCTTAAAAGTTAACAATGCAAACATCCTTATCTAATGGAGTTGCTATGTCTGAATTGTTTCAAGCAGTCTTAGATAGTGAAGAAAGAAATGATTTGCGTTCCTTTATTAGTGAATTACGTCAACAAGAAAATAAGTACTTGCTGCGGAACGACATACTCAATGTATATGGTGAGTATTGCTCCAAGTCTCAGAAACCTGAAACTTTTTACACTTCCTCTGAGTTAGGAAAACTTATTTACTATACTCAGGAAATAATTCAGGAGGACTCAAACTTTTGTTTCATTATCCGTTCTAAGATTGCCAGCCAAGAAGTTTATTGGTTGACATCAGACTTGAGCATTGAGCCGATGACGGTGCAGGATTTGTTGGATCTGCGCGATCGCTTCGTGAATAAATCTCATCCTAACGACGGCGGCTTGCTAGAGTTGGATTTTGGCCCGTTTTATGACTACACCCCAGTCATCCGCGACCCCAAAAATATTGGTAAGGGGGTGCAATTCCTCAACCGCTATCTTTCCAGCCAACTTTTCCAAGACTCCAAGCAATTGCTGGACAGCTTATTTCATTTCTTGCGCCTGCACCACTACAACGGTATTCAACTGCTGATCAGCGATCGCATTCAATCGCAGCAGCAACTTTCCCAGCAAGTTAAAAAAGCGATCGATTTTGTGAATAATCGCGCCGACGATGAACTCTATGAACAATTCCGGTTTCAATTGCAAACAATGGGTTTTGAACCGGGTTGGGGTAACACCGCAGCGCGAGTTAGGGAAACCCTCAATATTCTCGATGAATTGATTGATTCTCCCGATCCTCAAGCCCTAGAAGCCTTCATCTCTCGCGTCCCGATGATTTTTAAAATCGTCTTGGTGTCAGCTCACGGTTGGTTTGGGCAAGAGGGCGTTTTGGGGCGTCCCGATACCGGTGGTCAGGTAGTTTACGTCCTTGACCAGGCAAAAAGCCTAGAGAAGCAACTACAAGAAGATGTCCTGCTAGCTGGTTTAGAGGGATTGAATGTCCAGCCAAAGGTAATTATTCTCACCCGTTTGATTCCCAACAGTGATGGTACTCTTTGTAATCAACGGCTAGAAAAAGTCCTTGGTAGCGAAAACGCTTGGATTTTGCGAGTACCTTTGCGAGAATTTAATCCCAACATGACTCAAAACTGGATTTCCCGGTTTGAGTTTTGGCCTTATTTAGAAACTTTCGCCATTGACTCAGAAAGAGAACTACGGGCAGAATTTCACGGCACTCCTGACTTAATAGTTGGCAACTATACCGATGGAAATTTAGTGGCATTTTTGCTGGCGCGACGGCTGAAAGTAACTCAATGTAATGTTGCCCATGCTTTAGAAAAATCTAAATACTTGTTTAGTAACCTCTACTGGCAAGATTTGGAAGATAAATATCATTTTTCCTTGCAATTCACTGCTGATTTGATTGCCATGAATGCTGCCAATTTTGTGATTAGCAGCACCTATCAAGAAATTGTCGGGACACCGGATAGTGTAGGACAGTATGAGTCTTACAAATGCTTCACCATGCCGGAGTTGTATCATGTGACTAATGGGATTGAATTATTTAGTCCTAAGTTTAATGTCGTACCACCTGGAGTCAACGAAAATAATTACTTCCCCTATACCAGAAATAAAGACCGCGTAGAGAGCGATCGCCAACGCCTTGCAGAAACACTCTTTACTCTAGAAGACCCCGCGCAAATCTTTGGTAAACTCGACGATCCTAATAAGCGCCCTCTCTTCTCAATGGCGCGTCTTGACCACATTAAAAATCTCACAGGTTTAGCTGAGTGCTTTGGTCAAAGTAAAGAATTACAAGAACATTGCAACTTGATTTTGGTAGCAGGTAAATTACGCGTCGAAGAATCAGGCGACAACGAAGAACGCGACGAAATTATTAAACTCTATCAAATCATTGACCAGTACAATCTCCACGGGAAGATTCGTTGGTTGGGTGTGCGCCTGACTAAAACTGATTCTGGTGAAATTTACCGAGTCATTGCCGATCATCAGGGGATTTTTGTACAACCAGCTTTATTTGAAGCTTTTGGTTTGACAATTTTAGAAGCAATGGTTTCAGGATTACCGACTTTCGCTACACAGTTTGGTGGGCCATTAGAGATTATTCAAGATAAGGTGAATGGATTTTTAATTAACCCGACAAATTTAGAGGAAACAGCCACAAAAATTGTGGATTTTATCACTAAATGCGAACAAAATCCTAACTACTGGAATGAAATTTCTCAGCGAGGAATTGACCGAGTTTACACTACCTATACTTGGAAAATTCACACTACTAAGCTGTTATCCTTAGCGCGAATTTATGGCTTCTGGAACTTTACCTCAAAGGAAAATCGGGAAGATTTATTGCGCTATATCGAGGCTTTGTTCTATTTAATTTATAAGCCAAGAGCGCAACAGCTATTAGAGCAGCATAAACACCGTTAGTTTGTGATTAGTCATTAGCTAATGACTAATAGACATCTCCGAAAAAGAATTGTTTTGACGTAGCAATGCTACGTCTCTACAAGGGTTATGGGTAACGCATATTTAATTTCTGGAGATGACTAATGACTAATAACTAAATTGTCAATGCACCCCAAGTTCGTTGACCAACTACTCCATCTACTCCTAAATTTCGCTGGTTTTGAAAGGCTTTAACAGCCGTCTCTGTGAGTGCGCCAAAAATTCCATCTACTCTCACACCATAACCGTTAGACACTAACAGCTGTTGTAAAGCTCTGACAGCAACACCAGAACTACCAAAATAAAGAGTTGGTAGTTGGCTACTAAACTTCTGGAACCTTACTGTAGCCTTTGTACGTATTTTACCTCCAGACTGAGAAAACTTTTTAGACTGACTTAAGTTAGAAGAAACGAGGAACTGATTCTTTCTACTAATTTTCTTAAGTATGTTTTCTTTCTCTACTTTTAACGCTGAGGAAGAAGCCGGGGAAATCTCATCTGTCTGCATAAATTCAGGTGGTGTGACTTGAGCAGTTATCTCTAACTGACTCTGTTTTGACTGGTTTAGGTCATTTTGCACCTGAAATAATTGCTGCTGTGGCAAACTGGCCCCAGATGCTTGTCTGATTGTTAACATGCCCGTCATCATCAGGCCAATTTCAGTCATTGTAGTTTATTTTATTTTTACCTTTTTTCATCTCGCCACAAAGCAATACCGCCTAATAAACCAGTGATATTGGGGATGAGTTTTACATTTAACGGTAGCTGGAAATTCACTCTCACAGCTTCGCCACCCCCAATGTAGAGGTAATCATAATTAAATAGATGTTGCAAAGATGCGATCGCTTTTTCTAAACGCCTATTCCATCTTTTTTCACCAATTTTTTCTAACTCTGCACGTCCCAACTGTTGCTCGAAAGTCTCTCCTTTGCGAAACGGATGATGCCCCATTTCCATATTCGGCACTAGTCTCCCATCCACAAATAAAGCCGAACCAAACCCCGTACCCAGAGTAATCACTAATTCGACACCTTTACCTGCGATCGCACCAAACCCCTGCATATCTGCATCATTAATCACCCGTACAGGCTTATTTAAGTGTTTTAATAATGCTGTTTCCAAATCAAATCCGATCCAATCTGGATGTAAGTTTACTGCTGTTTCTGTAACTCCATAGCGCACCACACCGGGAAAACCAACCGAAACGCGATGAAATTCACCTTGAGCCGCTGCTAACACAACAATTGCATTAATTACAACCTCTGGTGTTGCAGGTTGCGGTGTATCTAAACGTGCCCTTTCGGTTACAGGATTCCCCGTAATATCCAAAACCATAGCCTTAACGCCACTACCGCCAATATCAACCGATAGGGTACGAATCGATCCATTTTCGTCAACCATTGAGTCTACATCCTTGTTAATGCCTGCTATTTCGTTATTAATTATGCTCTGCTGCATTTGATAATATCTGGATGTTTGGAGAGTCTTTATATTGCTCTGACTTTTAATGGTATCTGGAGAATGTGTAGCAATCGCTAATCAAATTCCACAAATATCTGAGTTTCCCAAGCACCAAGGTTATGCAACAGTAATTCTCATTTTGAAAAAAACTAGAACCGCAAAGTTTGCTAGAGAAGGTCAGATATTCAGGTAAACTAGAGAACGCATAGAATATGTGGTGTATGAATGGCAAGAAAA
>NZ_JBALEJ010000009.1:0-217765 GCF_036917975.1 Nostoc sp. | reverse complement strand
TGGCGACCTTCCTGGCGACCTTCCTGGCGACCTTCCTGGCGACCTTCCTGGCGACCTTCCTGGCGACCTTCCTGGCGACCTTCCTGGCGACCTTCCTGGCGACCTTCTTGGCGACCTTCCTCTAAGCCATCTTCTTTAATTGATTGATACATCCTTGTGTTTTTGAATTCGTCATCTATACCCAACATTTCTGCTAACTCCTCTCGGCTTAACCGGGTAAATTTGTACAACAGAATAGTCTCTATCAATTCTACAATTTGCTTGCTGGTAGATTCATCTGCCAGTTGTTGCCTAGCCTGTAAAATCAATTCTCTACCTTTATCAATGGCTGTCTCTTCCCTTTCGATAATTAATTTAACGATCGCAACTTGCAGTGAGTCCTCTCTTGTATCCAATTCATCTAGATAAATGCGTTGCACTTGTGAACTGTCTAGAAGCAACTCATACGGTAGGCGATCGCTTGGATCTAAACTCCTTTGCGGATAGATAACCACAGCACGCCAAAAATTGACTGATTCGTTTTGACGAAAGTAAGTGAAGATTTCAGCAAAGAAGCGTCTATAAAAAGTTGAGTCTAATTGAAACTGGACTTCAACAAAGTAAAGTGGCTGATTTGTAGTTTCACTTGTGGGGATAAATACCCCATCAATCCTAAAAGCATTTTCTTTTACTTCAACTGAAACAAATTTGTAGGCGTTGGCATCAACAGTATTATCGCCAATTATTGCAAAAAATATGCTAGGGAAAGCTTGAAATAAGCTATAAAATATTTTGTCAGTTTTCACCTGGATTTAGTAAAGCAAAAATTGGATATTGAAAGTCTATCAAAAATTGTGTAGACGCGTCTGATTCAGGATTAAAAAAAGCAGATGGAACCATCTGCTTTCATAAAAGATTTATTATCTTATTTACTTGGATACCAACTGATTAACTGGAGCAACCCCAGCTAAATCTAAAATTGGCGCGATCGCATCTTCCCGCTTCACTGCCATCATGTGAACTCCTTGACACAATTGCCGTGCTATTTGCACTTGCTCGGCGGCAATTTTCATCCCTTCCTCAAAAGGGTCTTTGGCTTTTGCCAATCTATCAATAATATGTTGGGGAATCTTTACACCCGGAACACACCTATTAATAAACTGGGCATTTTTTGCCGATTTCAACAGAAATATTCCTGCCAAAATCGGTTTTTTATAACCAGCAGCGATTGTGTCCATAAACTTTTCTAGCAGATCAAAATCGGTAATCAACTGACTTTGAAAAAACTGCGCCCCGGCTTCGATTTTGCGTTCAAATCGACTTTGCAAACCCGACCAACTTTTACATTGCGGATCTACTGCTGCACCAACAAATAAATCTAATGCTCCATCAGTTAAAGGTTTCTCATTAAAATCAACACCTTGATTCATCTTCCGAATCAGTTGCAGCAGTCGCACAGCTTCTAAGTCAAACACTGCTTTAGCATCTGGATGATCGCCTGCTTTTACTGGGTCGCCAGTCAAAGCTAAAATATTACGAATGCCCAAAGCATGAGCGCCCATCAAATCAGCTTGTAAACTGATGCGGTTGCGATCGCGGCAAGCAATTTGACAAATCGGCTCTATACCATTTTGTGATAAAACCACCGACGCGATTAACGAAGACATCCGTAACACGGCGCGGCTACCATCAGTAACATTGACGGCATGAACCCTCCCCTTAAGAGTCGCCGCCATTTGAATCATGTGCGTTGGATCTCCCCCTTTCGGCGGTGCTACCTCAGCAGTAACTAGAAACTCACCTGCTTGTACAGCTCTCTGGAAAGCCGTGGGGCTATGGGTGTGGTGCATAAAATTAAGAATCTCAATTTCTTAAATGGTATAGCAAATCACACCTCAAGGTGAAAACTTATAGAGGCAGAGAATAGCCTAAAGCAGCTTTGACTTGTGATAAAGTTTGGTTGGCGATCGCTCTGGCTTTTTCCCCCCCATCCCGCAAAACAGACTCCAAATAACTTTTATCGCCCGTTATCGCCTGATATTTTTCTTGGATTGGTTTCAGAGACTCAATAATTGTGTCCGTCAGCAATGGCTTGAATTGTCCCCAGCCCATATCTTGACACTCAACTGCTACATCTTCCTTTCTCTGCCCAGAAAGCAATGTATACAGTGTTAACAAATTATTGCACTCTGGACGCGCTGGATCATCAAAAGTCAGCCCACGAATCGGATCGGTTTTACAACGCTTAATCTTGTATTGAATCTGTTCCGGTGAATCTAGCAAACTGATCCGGCTTAAATCGGAAGGATCGGACTTCGACATTTTGCGTGTACCGTCCGCCAAACTCATCACCCTTGCCCCTTCCTTGCGAATCAAAGGGTCTGGTAACTTCAAAACTGGTTGATCTGGTTTACCAAATTGGTGATTTAACCGGGCTGCAATATCCCGTGTCAATTCCAAATGTTGCTTTTGGTCTTCACCCACTGGCACTTTATCAGCTTGGTAAAGCAAAATATCAGCTGCCATCAGCACAGGGTAATCCAATAAGCCTGCACTGACATTTTCTCCCTGCTTGACAGCCTTTTCCTTGAACTGGATCATATCTTGCAGCCAGTTTAGAGGTGTAATGCAGTTAAGCAGCCAGGTGAGTTCACTGTGGGCCGAAACGTGGGATTGTACAAAGATGGTGGAGTGATTTAAATCAAGACCACAAGCTAGATAGAGAGCAGCAAGAGTGTAGGTATCAGCTGCCAACTGTTTGGGATCATGTGGCACTGTAATCGCGTGCAAATCAGCCACAAAAAGGTAATTTTCGTATTCGCTCTGACCTTCTACCCAGTTGCGAATGGCTCCCAAATAGTTACCTAGATGGTAATTGCCGGTTGGTTGAACTCCAGAAAGAACACGTTGCTTGCCCATAAATTTCAAGTTAGTTATCTCAAATCCGCGCTATGTCAAGTTGCTTGCGCCTACGCAAAACTCATTTAATTTTGACATTTTCCAGCGCAACTCGCTGTTTAAATATTGGAGTTGACTCTGCTACATAAAACCTAGATAATCCTAGACATTACTTGGCGTTTCAACGGGAGCATAGCAGCAATAAGTGCCTAAAATTACAGCCAGCTACTTTTCAAACAACTTCTTAGCAACGGTGAGAGTCGAACCTATCTTTGTGCAATCTCTTGGTGAGTAGTGCTTACCACATAATAGCAAACATCAATTTATATAATTTTGTAATTCTCGATGATAGCGCAAGAAACAGACTTTTCTCCTGCCCAATCAGTAAAGGTATCTTCATTTTTGTAATGTCTTGGCGTTTGCATAAGCAAGTGCCAAGCATCTTTGGCATCTAATAAATTTAAACGTTTAGGATAGTGGATCTTCAACAATTCTTGCACTAGGGGATAATAGTCAGAGTTGATTCCCGGAAAAATATGATGTTCTGTATGATAAGAAAAATTTAAATGCAATTTGTCAAATATTTTAGGAACACGCAGCGAAATACTATTAACGAGTGGATCGTTGACGCTTGTCATCTGACAAAGCATGTGGTTTGTATAGACGTAAAATATTGCTCCAGCGTAACCAATCCCAATAGGCAGAAAGTAACTCAACGCGATTTTTAGGAAATTAAATTGTAAATATACCAAGATACTCAAATGAATCATGACAATTACAAAAAGTTCACCTGCGATTAACCAACGCTCTTTAGTTTTGACTGTAAAGGCAGCAGGAACAAAACTCACAGATTTACTATTAAAGAATAGTACAGATGCCAAATTTCTAAGATTATGTGTTCCCCATGCAGTTGCCATTCCCACTATTAAACTGATGGGATTAACCTCCGCAGAAGGTACGCATACATTTTGAATCCATTTACCCCAAGTTTTCGGCTGCTTGTATAAGTAATTGCGATCAGGATCTGCTAAGGAATTAGTTTTATTATGATGTTCTCGATTATGTACTGCTTTCCACAAGGTGGGTGGCATCCATAACATTGCTAGCCCTAGCAAGCTAATAATTCTGAGTAGTATATGAGAGTTTCTAATTACGCTACCATGCATCAGATCGTGGGAGCTAAATAGCAAGACAATAACACTATTACCCATCACTATAGCTAAAGGCAAATAAAGCCATAAAAGATATAAATTCCACCGATCTAGATAAGATGCGATCGCCCAGCCTAGAATTAAAATTGCCCAATTAATTAATAGAATCACTAATTTACTTGGATCGGGAAGAAATGCTTCCGCAGGAAGTAGGGGACGCAATGTTTTTGCATATTCTGCTTGGCGAATTAACTTTTGGGCGTTACAAACTTCCATAAATATTGATTATTGAACTTTGTTTAAGTTTTATTAGAAGAAAAAGTTTCAAAAATTAATGTAATTTCTACCCTAATTTTGCTATTGCTATTATAGCTGAATGCTGAAAGTAAATTAGGAGTTTAAACATGGTTTCTCTCAACACACTACAATCTCTAGAAAAGTATATACCTTTAGTAGGAGATTTGAATATTAAAACCCCACTAGCATATACAGCAACGCGTGGGGCGGTAGAGGTAGTTAACACAATACAAATGGCAATAGCCGAGGCTTATATCAATGGGTTAGAAGTTCCCGATTCAGTATTAGTATCTCTTTTCGATACTTGTATGCCTGTCTTTTTTAAGTACTTTCCAGGACTTTTGGCACCTTATGAATGGGTATTAAAAGAAACTGATCATCTTGCTGAAGGGCCACGGGATCTGATGAAAATTCAGTATGATTTGCCTCAAGGGATGCTGAATAAGATGTTGGGCGATGGGAAACTCATTTATCCTAAATACAGCATGGGATTGTGGGAAAAAGGAGCATTAAACCTTGAGCAATCTCAGATAGATATGATCGATGATGTGATTCAGAAGTTAGACATTAAAGATGGAGACAATATCTTAGACTTTGGCTGTGGTTGGGGATGTGTGCCAAATTACATTCTTTCCAAGTTCCCCAATGTCAAATTTGTCGGTCTGAATTTGAGCCACGAGCAATGTGAATATATGCGCCAGAAGATGCAAGATCCTGAAAGCTACCTCAGTTCCGGTCGATTCACGCTGTATGAAGGAGATTTAAATGATGCAACATTTGAGACAAAATTTGATAAAATCCTTACGATTGGGGTTTTTTGTCATGTTGGTAATTTAACTAACTCTTTTCAAAAATTAGCTAGTTTGCTGAAAGATAATGGCAAGGTTTTTATTCATATCATTACAGTTCGTACCCCTAATAATATATCCAGTGCTTTCACGCACAAATACATTTTTCCCCACGGGAGGTATTGGAATTACGATGCAGTTCCCAGCCGGAATAAAGACCTAAAAACAATTGAGAGATGGTATCTAAACGGTTCCAATTACTCTAAAACATTTGCCAACTGGCTAGATAATTTTGACGAAAATCAGGTAACAATTAAAGACTTGAATTATGGTATGGATTATGCCAAGTTTCGTCGGATATGGAGGTTTTATTTAATATGGCTTGGTCGGAATTTCGCTAGTTGCGATGGTGAATACAATGGGAACGGTCAGTACTTAATGGTTCATGCTTAATAGATTAAGAGTAGTAGCATAGGCGTAGCCCGTCGTAGACATCGCCCTCCAAAAACCGCATTTATTGTAGATTACCTCGCAATACGGTTCGGTTAAGCTCTAAGTGGTGTTATGTACAGAGAAGTTGAGTGTCTCAATTTTGGCTCCGGCTCCCTTGTGTATAGGTTTCTTGGAGGGAAATTTAGCTCTAATTTTTTTTACAACTCGCGGGTTACTTCTTCCTTCACGTTCTGGTATCTGTTCGTCCAGAATTTCTGTCATAAGCCAAGTTAAAAAAAAGGTATTTCTTCTAGTTCGATACGCTGAAACTTGGGTATAGCACGACGTACTACATTAAGCGTTCCGGTAAAACTTAATCGTAAAGGAGATATTTGAGCGCGATCGGCAACTTCAAAACATAAGCGATGTCTACGACGGGCATTAGTGTCAACTTAAGCTGGAAATAGCTTATCTGTTGGCTTCCATGCCCGCCAGGGAATGAATAAATGAGTAATGAGTAATAAGTAATACTCATTACTCATTTATTACTTATTACTTCAAAAATAAATTCCCGGCGGACGAGCGGTTTCACGTTAAGTTGACACCAATGGTAAAAGCCCCGCCCCTCTCTACGAGACGCTGCGCGAACGTGGGCGGTCTTTTAACTCAGCACTCTTCATTTCACTATTCCTGACAGTCTCAGAACCTCACCCGAATGGGTGAGAAACAATTCAACCAATCGGGTGAATTAAACGCAGGAGGTTAACGTTTATAACAAAAGAGACACTGTTAATAAAAGAAAAAATTAATTCAATCGCACCTACCTAAATTAGGTTAAGTAAGGATAAACCTATGAAACTTGCAACTTTGATCAATTCTGGAATTCTGATTGCTTCAGTTGCCCTCACATCTGGAATTGCTAACGCTCAACCAGCCACAAATAACAACTACGGTAGTGCTAGTGTTACCAGTGATGCAAAGAATGAGCCAATAAAAACTGCGATCAATTCTAACACTTTACTCAGTAATTCCACGAGTAATCGTTATCTTGAACCCTTCAATCTTGTTTCTCTTGCTTACCAAGGTGGTTTAGAGCAGCAGGGCATTCCCAGTGCAGGAACTCTAATCTTTGAACGCCAGAACCGAAAGATTCTTGCGGAAGATTTAGTTAAGGCTGCTGTCAGTGCTAACAAATTACCACCGCAATTTTTGAACGATCAAAATTACCTGAGTGCTGTCAGGTCAGAGTTAACCTCCTTATCTAGAGATTCCTCTAACTAAGTACATGTCACTGTAAGAGGATGTTTGAAAAGTTTTGAGCGAATATAATTCGCTACTACACTGGCATTGTCCGCCTCCGCTGACTAACACAAAATCAAGTTCTTCAACCCACGGAGGTGGGTTTTGTCTGTGTAGCCACGATTTCTAATCGCCAGGGCTGGTATTAAATTAGACTTTTCAAACAGCCTCTAAAAGGTGTTTGGAAATATCGAGGGTTGATGTTGGGTTTTACTACATTCCACCCAACCCTTTGTGTATAAGGTAAAATAACCCCATTCCCGATAAAGGAATGGGGTTTTGATTGATGTATATGCGTCGGTGTAGTCTGCCGCAGGCATCGAAGATTTTAACCAAACATTTCAAATGGAGGTTAGCGGACTCGAACCGCTGACATCCTGCTTGCAAAGCAGGCGCTCTACCAACTGAGCTAAACCCCCATAAAATTAAAATAGTAGATAGCTTTTATTGTCGTTGCTATTCTAACTTATATTGTGCAATTACCAAAGGGATGAAGCCAGAAAAGCTCCAAGTTGTCGCAACACTGTATAAATTTGTCAAACTGCCAGATTTTGCCGAGAAACGAGATCCTCTACTATCTTACTGCCAAGAGCAAGGTGTCAAGGGGACAATTTTGCTGGCACTAGAGGGGATTAACGGTACAATTGCTGGTTCGCGCCAGGCCATTGACTCTGTTCTCTGGTTTCTGCGTTCTGACCCTCGTCTAGCAGATATAGAATCCAAAGAGTCCTATACTGAAACCCCACCCTTTGAGCGGATGAAGGTGCGGTTAAAGCAAGAAATTGTGACTTTGGGGTTGCCGGAAATTGATCCAAGTGAGCAAGTTGGGATTTATGTCAATCCCCAAGAATGGAATGATTTAATTTCCGACCCAGAAGTAACCGTGATTGACACCCGCAATGATTATGAGGTGAATATCGGTACTTTCCAAGGGGCGGAAAATCCCCAAACTGAATTATTCCGAGAATTTCCCGATTATGTGCTAAATAATCTCGACCCAACTAAACACAAAAAGGTTGCTCTCTTTTGTACAGGGGGCATTCGCTGTGAAAAAGCCTCATCTTTCATGCTTGCCCACGGCTTTGCAGAAGTTTATCATCTCAAAGGTGGTATTCTGAAGTATTTGGAGGAAGTTCCAGCACAAGAAAGTTTGTGGGAAGGGGAATGCTTTGTTTTTGATGAGCGGGTAGCTGTGAGTCATGGGTTAGAGGAAGGGAGTTGTGAGCGGTGTTTTTGTTGTGGGCGTCCGATTTCTGAGGAAGATAAAGCGTCTTTCAAATATGAGCAAGGTATCTCTTGTCCCTATTGTTTCGACAATCTCACCGAAGAGAAAAGAGCGCGTCAGCAGCAAAAATGGCGGCACTACCAAACCCAAATTGGTAACAAAAATCAGGATTTGAGTTGAAGAATAATTCATAATTCAGAAGTTTCCGTCAAGGATAATTCGGAATTTAAAGGCAAAGTTACTGTAAATATGGTACCGACTTCAACTTGGCTGGTGACACTGATTTGACCCCTATGGGCATCAACGCACCTTTTAACGATTACTAATCCTAATCCAGTACCCTTAATTGATTTGACATTTGAGCCTCGGTAGAATGATTCAAATAGTCGAGGTTGGTCTGCTTCGGGAATGCCCATACCTTGATCTTGAATATGGAAAATTGCTACTTTCTCAATTGGATCGCATATTAAGTCAAACTGAATCTTGCCACCTCTGGGAGAATATTTAAGCGCGTTTGAGAGAATATTGGTAAACAGGTAATGCAAGAGTACTTCATCCATGACAGCAGACGTATTTTCACTATGACAGGTAAAAATAATTTCATACACGTTGCTTTCAATAATTGAAAAATCTTCGATTAAGTCTAGACAGAATTGCTCTAAATTAAGGGGAGTAGGGTTGTATATGAGTTTTTCTGCTTCCACTCGACCCATAAACAACACTTCTTCCATGAGCTTTTCCATAGATTGCACAGCACCTTGAATTCGCTTTAAATAAATGCCTCTTTTTGCATCGGTCAAATTTGCTCCTTGCATTTCTATGAGTTCTACTGCCGTTTGAACAACAGTCAGGGGATTACGAAATTCATGAGATACAGTGGAGATAAATAATGACTTGAGACGGTTAAGTTCTTGCTCCTTCTCCAATGCTTGCTCTAGCAATTTGGTTTGCCGTCGTTCGCTAAGATCCCAGAAAACAACGACTACACCATTTATCTGGTCAGGTCGTCCCTTTAGTGGTGAAGCACTATCACCAATTGGAACTCTTTTGCCGTTTTTTGTAATTAGAGATGTGAATTCCCCTAAATAAACAACTTGTTGTTCGCGCAGCACTTTTGTTACAGGGCTTTCTAATGTCGTCTCTGTCACTTCATCGACAATATGAAAAATTTTCGCTGCTTCATTTCCTAAAGCATCTTTTTGCTGCCAGCCAGTCAGTGCCTCAGCAGCAGGATTCATAAATGTTACTTTTCCCTGCCCATTTGCGGCAATTACAGCATCACTCATTGAGTTTAAAAGGGTTGCTAACTGATCTCGATTCTCCCGTAGTTCGCGTTCTAACTGGTGTTTTAAAAGACCGATTTCGATCGCTATTCTTAAATCTTTTGTAGTAAATGGTTTAACGATATATCCGAAAGGTTGGGTAATTTTCGCTCTTTCTAAAGTATGCTCATCGCCATAAGCGGTTAAATAAATTATAGGTACATCTAACTGCTCGCGAATCTGAATAGCAGTAGCAATCCCATCCATCTCACCTTTAAGAATAATATCCATTAATACTAGTTCTGGTTTAATTTCCCGTGCTTTAGCAATGGCAACTTTTCCAGATGAGGCGGTACCTGTAACAATGTATCCTAGTTGACTCAGTTGGCTGGCAATAGTTCTAGCCACAATCACTTCATCTTCAACGACTAAAATCCTAGCTTGACCCATTTGATATTTACTAATGCAAAGTTAACTGCGTGAATTTGATTTTGAATACTGTTCCATGATTGCGTTCTAGAGTGATATCGCCTTCCAGTTGTTCTGTAACCAAGTCATGTACTAACGATAGACCTAAAGAATCAGTATTTCTCCAATCTAAATTATCTGGTAAACCAATTCCATTGTCTCGGATAGTCATTTCGATAATATTGCCAGCATTACGTAAAGCAATACTGATTGTGCCTACTTGTTGGTTGGGAAAAGCGTGCTTGAGAGCATTAGAGATTAATTCGTTTATCACCAATCCACAGGCAATAGCTTGGTCAACGTTCAAATTTAATGGATCTATATCAGTTTCTAAAGCGATTTTATTAGGCCATATTTGATAGGAGATTAGTAAGCTTGCAGCCAAATTATGGATATAATCAGCAACATCAATTTGTCCAATATTCGCTGAAGTATACAAATTTTTATGAATTAGAGATATTGACTCAATTCGATTTTGACTTTCTCGCAGAACTTTGATGACTTCTGGATCTTTGAGTGTTTGTGACTGAAGTTGTAATAAACTAGAGACAATTTGCAAATTATTTTTAACTCGATGATGAACTTCTTTTAAGAGAACTTCTTTTTCAGCTAAGGCAGCTTTTAACTTGACTTGAGCTTTTTGTCTTTGAACAAGTTCAGTTTGAGCTTGCTCTAAGATGCTAGATTGTTGAATTGCGATCGCTAATTGCACTGTGAGATGATCGAGCAAATCTAATTGATTTTCTTCCCACTCACGAAAACCAGAGCATTGGTGAGCAACCAGTAAACCCCAAAGGTGAGAGCCAGGGTTTTGAGAGCCTGCTTCTAGTAAAATAGGCACAACTAAATTTGCTTTCACCTCAAACCGTTCTAGCAGGCGAATATGGCAATCAGTTAGTCCAGCTTCATAAATATTAGCGATCGCTCGCTTGCGTCCCTGATAATACTCTACTCCTGTACCTGTTTGAAAACACGTATCATGAATTTCTACACCCAAAGAAACTGTCCATCCATCTTCCACTGATTCCGCCATAATTGTGCCGATCATCTCTGAGTCAAACTGATAAACTACTACTCGATCGACACCAAGTAAATCTCGTACTTCTTGAACTGTTGCATTCAGAATATCTTGAAGATTCAAAGATTGACGAATTCGTTGAGCAACAGTTCGCATTAATTGCTCCCGCTCGGCTTGAGCTTTTAGAGTTAGTTCAGTTTGCTTACGTTCTGTGATGTCTTGCCCAATACCGATAATTTGACCATTTGAAAGATAAACATTAGTCCAAGATGTATCGAGTAAACGACCATCGCGCACCTGAGTTTTAAAGTCACCCCAATTACGTTGTGCAGACTGAATAAAATTAATTACATACTGTCGATATTCAAGATTAGGATATAACACTTCCAAGACATCACGAGTTTGGAAATCTTGAAATTTCCAACCAAGAATATTTTCCCATTCTTGGTTCACCCACTGAAGTTTACCATTAGCGTCAAAAAGGGCAATCATTAAAGGTATACTCTCGAAAATTGTCCGCAAAAACTCATTTTGCTCTTGTAGTTTTGTCTCAACATTTTTGCGGTCATTAATATCATTAAATACTGTTAAAATTGCTGATTCATTATTAAAGGTTAAATATTGCAATGAAGCGATCGCCCAGAAATGAGTTCCATCTGCCCTTTTTAATTGGAGTTCATAATTATGAATAAAGCCCTGTTGATTAAGAATCTTTAAAAGTGCTTCTAAATCTGCCAAGTTATGATATAAATCTAAAAAAAATTTACGATTAACTAAATACTCTGGAGAAAGCCGAAATGTTTGAAGCAATTGTGTATTAGCGTATAATATCAATCCATCAGACACACGTGAAATAGTGAATGGAACAGGAATAGCTTCAGAAATAACTCGAAACCTAGCTTCACTTTCCTGAAGAGTTCTTTCTATTTGTTTGTGTTCTGTGATGTCTCGTATATTAACTAAGCGAGCATTATAAGTGCCATAGTCTATTGTCTGTGTGAAAATTTCAACATCAATAATCTGTCCGTCTTTTCGCCGATGTCGCCATTGTTTCGCAAAATGTAAGTTAGAGTAATTTTGTCGTAAATATTCCAGCAATAAAGAAACATCTTCTGAAGGGCGAATGTCAGTTATTCGCATTTGCAAAAACTCTTCTCGTGAGTAACCGTAATGGAGAACAGCAGCTTCATTCACATCTAAAAATTGTAGATTATTCTGGTCATATACCCACATTGGGTTAGGATTTTTAGAGAAAAGGAAATTAAAACTCTTTTGACTTTCATTCTCAGGAAATAGCATTGGTGATTCTGTGACAAAATTTTTGTTAAATGCCAGATTTAATTTGTTGAAATTTAAAAAATTGAGTTTTTGTAAAATCTGCAAAATAAAAATCGTATTTTTCTTAACGTTTGTAATACAACATTAGATTAGCTAGTACAACATGGCGTAAATAAACCACCCATTTAAAATAGCCAGAATTCTTACAAAAGAAGCATTCTTTCTTTTTACTTCTGCCTTTTTACTTTTGCCTTCTTGTACTAGTACCGATTACCTGTGAGGTTCCATAGAACAGGTTGCTTAAGTAACTTGTCTCATCAAGCCTGATATTGTAGAGTTTCACAAAGAATTGCTCTAAAGCATAGACTGAAATGAAGCAATGTTTTTACTTTGTGAGATTGTTAAGATATTTATTTTTTCGTAGGAAAAGTTTACTCCATTTGAATGAGTACTTGGGGTTGCTTAAGGGTGGGTTTTAAAGAAAAACTATATTCATCATCAGTATTCTTAGCAAACTATGGGCAGTTTTTGCAACCTCATCGATTGAAAAAATGCAAATAGCGCATACTCTCATGGAGAAGCTACGCACAGCTTATCGCAAAGAAAAACGCAAAGAATCTTTGTGGAATTTGTATTATTTGCGGTAGCCTGCGCGATCTTTTATCTAGGGCGTCCCAATGTAGTTATATATAAAACAGCTTCATCAGCAGGAATACCTAAAACTTCATTTACTTGATCGTCAAAGAATCCACCGATACCACTGACGCCTACATTCAGGTGCATTGCGGCTAAATTCAGGCGTTGCCCCAAATGACCGGCATCCATGTGTAAGTAACGGTAAACGCGATCGCCATATTGTGCGATCGCAGATTTCAAATCGGCTGTATGAAACAATACTGCTGCTGCATCCCGCCCTAATTCTTGTCCTAAACAGAGAAAATGTAACTCTCGGCGAAAGTTTTTAAACCGAATTTGGCGTAATTCTTGGGCTTTCGGTGCATAATAATAACAACCCGCCTCCAATCCTTTGACTCCGCAAACAGCAATGAATGTTTCGATTAAATTTAGATCGAAGTAGTCTGGAGAAATATCTAAACTTTGGTCGATATAATTTTGTGGCTGGTAAGTGAAATCGAGTAAACTTTTCAATTCATCGAAGCTTAAATCATCACCATTGTAAGCGCGGGTAGAGCGTCGCTTGTACATAGTGATTTCCAGTTCTGACAGCTTTTTTCCCCAATCTATAGGTGCAGTATTGGTGGGAATTTTTAAACAGAAAGGAAAATTGTATTTATCCTCCAAAGATTTTTCTTGTTTAATAGTTGGTAGATTGAGATTGCCAGTTACACCTGATTGGATCTGGGTGTGTCGATGGAAATATGTTAGTAGTTCGCCATCGGGGATTTGGGGATAACTAGTTTCGGTAGCGGAAGGTAAAGCAGTACATCCCAATGGTAAATTTTGATTAATATCTAACAAGTCTGCCAGAGGTAAGACCGCGATCGCACCTTCTTGTTGCGGATCAACATAAAGTAGATCGTTAACCGATTCATCTACAAAGCCACCGATTAGATGGGGGCGATAGTCAGTAATCGCACCAGCCAATTCGATATTACCCAGCAGGTGTCCCGTATCCAGAAAAATCCGACGGTAAGCCCGATCTTCATAGCGCCACGCAGAACGATAGAAAACCGCAGTCACAATAATTGCTAATTGGGTATTTTCTAAAGAAGGATGCCAAAAACAAGCTACTTGGAGATTTTGCCAAACATCATTTTCCCAATAATGCATGAGAGAATGAGTCCGACACTGGTAGTTATACAGACCAGGTGGTAATAACGACGTACCACGGGAAACCACATACACCTCAGCAGGGTATAATCCGCCTGCACTGGGAGCAGCACGTAAATACACCGCACTGCCCATAGAAGGCATTTTCGCCGTTAATCCATAACTGCGAAACAACAGCCGCGAAAGTCTTTGCCACCATTGAGCATCCGGGTTATTAGCATAAGCCTCTGGTTTTTCTTGGATATAGGGTTTGAGATCAAAAGTAGAGCCAATTTTGTACTCTTTAAAGGGCACTGGCTGCTTAGTCAAGTCTAACCGTTGACTTTTAGAGGCGAGAGTCTCAGGGTTGTATTTAGTCCGTTCGTGATAATGCTGGGCAATTGATTGGTGTAATTCTGGCATAGTACTTTTAATATCCTTGGGGCATCCTTTTCTTGATCTTGGCATTCATTAGCCTCATTGTTTCGTGTCAATTGCTACAATCCTCAGAGTCATAAAGTGGTATTTGGTAACAATTGGATTGGGGATTGGGGATTAGGGATTGGGGATTGGGGATTAGGTATTGGGGATTAGGGATTAGGGATTAGGTATTGGGGATTAGGGATTAGTTATTCTCCCTTGTCTCCCAGTCCCCACTCCCAAGTTCCAAGTTCCAAGTTCCCCAGTCCCTAGTCCCCAGTCCCCAGCCCCCAGTCCCCAGCCCCCAGTCCCCAGTCCCCAATCCCCAGTCCCCCAGTCCCATCTTCCGCGATACGATATAAGCGCAAAAGTATACTACGGCTGAATGTGCAATGATGCCTGTACGTCAAACTTTATCAAAGCCTGATATCCAACTTTCTTATTTAGAGTGGAATCAAGGTCAAGAACCTTTATTACTGTTGCATGGCTTAGGCGACCATGCCCTGGTATGGTCTAGTTTAGGAGATTACTTGGCGGCAGACTACCACATCGTTGCGCCAGATATGCGCGGACATGGCCAAAGTAGTAAACCAGAAATAGATTATGGCTTTGAGAGTGCGATCGCAGACCTTGAAGCACTCATGGATCATCTTGGATGGAATTTTGCCCACATTGTAAGTCACTCATGGACAGGCAAATTAGCGGCCATCTGGGCAAGACAAAACCCAAAGCGTTTACGGAGTATAATTCTAGTCGATCCGATTTTCATCTGGAAAATGCCCAGCCTTTTCAGGTTAACTTTTCCAATGTTGTATCGCTTCTTGCCTTTTCTCAAAAGTATGGGCCCCTTCCCTAGTCGTGAAGAAGCTGAACAACAAGCACGGCAATTAAAGCAATATGAAGGATGGAGTTCCTTACAGCAGCAAGTCTTCCAAGCAGGAATAGAACAAAAACCTGATGGGAGTTGGGGCAGCAAATTTACCATAGCCGCCCGCGACGGGATTTTTGAGGCAGTAATGCAAGTGCCCGGTTTTACAATTCCCCTTAACACCCCTGCCCTATTCGTCCAGCCAAAACAAGGACTGAACCGCCAAAATTGGCAAATCCAACCCTACAAAACCTATCTTCAAAACTTACGTATCTGCCAAGTTCCCGGCAATCATTGGCCATTTTTGACACAGCCAGAGGCTTTTAATCAAACAGTGGCAGCTTTCTTGGCAGAACACAGATAAAAAATCTCATCATTATTGGACGGGATTATCATACACCAACCGAAGAATTAATAGGGGCATTGGGCATTGGGCATCGCTTATTCCCCCTCATCTCCCCCATCTCCTCCACTCCCAAATCCCCATTCCCGACTCATGAGCCTTTGTATCAATCCCATTTGCCCCAAACCAAATCACCCGAATAATCATCAAAACCGCTTCTGTCAAAGTTGTGGTTCCCATCTGGAATTGTTAGGGCGTTATCGGGTGAAGTCTCTGTTGAGTGACAAAACAGGTTTTAGTAAAGTTTATGAGGCATACGAAAAAGATACCCCCAAGATTCTCAAGATACTCCAAGAGGATTTATCAGGCGACGCCAAAGCAGTAGAACTATTTCAGCAAGAAGTAACCGTGTTGGGACAATTCAAACATCCCGGCATTCCCAAAGAAGATAGTTACTTCCAGTATCAAACCCGAAATGGTTTAGTACTGCATTGCATCGCAATGGAAAAAATCGATGGCTACAACTTAGAACAGTGGCTAAATCAGCAACAGAATAGCCCCATATCCCAAGAACAAGCCATAGACTGGTTAAGACAGTTAATAGAAATTTTGAATGTAGTACATAGCAAACAGTACCTACATCGAGATATTAAGCCATCTAACATCATGATTAGATCCTCCCATGAGAAGAGTTGGGCAAATCTAGTACTGATTGATTTTGGCACCGCCAGTGAAATTACTAAAACCTACCAAGACCAACTTAGCAATGGCGACAAGATGACAGCACTGATGTCATCTGGCTACAGCGCCCCAGAACAAATGAATGGTCAAGCAGTACCGCAATCAGATTTCTTTGCTTTGGGACGCACCTTTGTATTTTTGCTCACAGGATACCATCCTTTAGAAATGTATGATGTCCAGCACAATTTATTGCACTGGCAAAATCATGCTATCCATATTTCACCCTTACTATTGAATTTAATTGATTGGCTAACAGCAACTGATATAGAAAAACGCCCTGTTAATGCCCAAGAAATTTTGCTTTACCTAGAAGAAATAGAAAGTCAACTAATAAAAGCTAATCCTATAAATATTAATATAAAAAATTTTTCTGAAATAGAAAGTTCACCTGTACCGATTAATGACAACTTATTACCTCCAAATAAGCAACCAGAAAAAGTGCCACTAATAGCATTTTTTGCGGCACTACTATTAGTGTTAGGATTACTGAGTATAGTAGCTTTAGCAATGCGAAACTCAGAAGTTTCTGAAGTCTCAAATTATAGACAATATCCAGAAAAAAAAGGTAATATAGACTATTTTTCTTACAAAGAAGGTAGAGATAGTCAGGGAAGAATCGCTGAGTTTAATATAGCAGTCTTATCACCAGAATATAAATGGCTTTTAGATAGTAACTTTCAAATAAAATATAATGATGAAATTATTAGTCTTGACCTTTTAAAATTGAACCTAGAGCAAGAAGGTATAGAGAAGATAATGGAAGCTCCTAGCGAAATCATCTCTGTAGGCACAGCTTCTTGTAAAAGTGATATAGCAGTTCAAGAACGTGTAGCTTTAGAACGTTCTAAGCAAATACAACTTTTAGTGAAAAAAATATTTACTAATACACCAAATGTCAAAAAATATCGCTTATTGAATTTGGGTCAATTTCAGCGAAGTAATTGTCAAACAAGTCAGGATTTAACTGCATATCAGAGAAATGTTGTAATCATTGGCGTCAAAAAAAAATCAGCAGGTGTGATTCTTGACGAGGCGCTAAGAAATAGGTTAGAGAAGAAGCCTTTTGCTGATTTTAAATTAGAAGATTATTCTTTAGGGTCAGCACAGAAGTTTAAGACAATACCGAGCGACTTGTAATACAATTTATTTTATTTCACTGGTTTTCAGGTTTTATATAGGGTGTATTTTTCCAAAGGTAAAGCTTCCTCAATCAACTCCCATACTATGAGTATAAACGATAACAAGATGTCGAAATATTAGAAGCCTCTGATTAGGAGTTTCGTAAGTAAATTCACTTGACATAATAAATAAGATATCACCTTGTTATTAGAGACAAAAAATTTTGAGCTAGCGGTAACACAATCAACTTTTTCCACTATAGTTCAAGCTGCTGTAAGCACCCGATATCAATTGCAGTATACTTTTTGTGATTAATCACGTTATGGCTTTTTTTGCTACCTTCGTATTAGACAGTGCTTTAGTTCAGCAAATCATGAGGTGGGATATGGCAATATTACGCGAATCTCCCTGGTATCAGCAAATTTTGAGATAAGGGGAAGAACGAGGACGGCGAGAAGAGATACTGTCAGGTATTTAACTCGCTTTGCAGATAAAATTCGGCACTGAGGGATTGCAAGTGATGCCAGAAATATCTCAAATTTCCGATTTAGATAGATTAAGAGCAATTCAGCAGGGAATTAAGAGCGTGAATACTCTAGATGAATTACGGCAATTCATTTGAAGAAGAATTCAGGAGTCAGAATCAATAGGTGAGGGTCTTGAACCCGTTTATTCATTTGCCAGTTGTACAAAATTAATTCTGTTAGCGGTAGCGGGGCGTTTAGCCCATTCTGACTCCTGACTCCTGAATTCTATTTCGATAAATTGTTCATGCTCCCATCCCAGAATACCGCTTCAAACCCATACGCCAAAGCCAGCGATTCGCACCCAAAAATACTAATATCCAACCCACCATTGACCAAAAGCCCCGCCCTATATCCACAGGTAGCCCTATCAAAAGACTCGCAGGAAAATCAATTAAATAGGGAAAAGGTGTAAACATAACTATTTTTCGCACTGGTTCTGGAAAGACCTCTAAAGGTGCTATCAAACCAGATAAAAATAGATAAAATAACAACCAGAAATTTTCTAATGCGCTAGCGCGTTCTGTCCAAAAGGCGAACATAGCAAAGGTATACTGAATCAAAAATCGCAAAGCAAAAGCTAGCGCTACCGCCAATATAAAGAGCAAAAATCTATCTAAACTTGGTATCCAAAAAGCTTGGGGATAGAGAATAAAAAATAATCCCACTAATAAAAAAGCAAAGCTTAAACGAGCAAATCTTTCAGAAATATGCCCTGCAACGTGATGCCATACTGGGTCGAGCGGTTGTAGTAACTTGGGCGAAAGCTTGCCTTCCACAACCTCTTTTTCAAAGTCCCAAATTACCCAAACAACAGTTAATTGTCTGACAATAAAAACTGTAATGAAATAACGAGCAAAATCCACAGGTGATAGCCCAAACTGTCCTCCTTGTGCTGCCTGTATCCAGACACCCATGAGGATAATCGGTAAAGACCCAGCTAAAACCCATAAGATTAGTTCCGCCCGATACTCAACCATATAGGCGTAGTATACTGATAGAAAAGTTAGGGCTTTTCTGATTATCTGCTTCATTTATTCACTTCCCACTACAACAATTATCCAGACATTCTCCACTCTTATAAAGATATAAAGACGCGATAAATCGCGTCTCTACAAGAGATTAATCATGTCTCTACTCCACAACACCTGCCTGAAAAACTCGTCCAATTACTTCTTCCACAGGCGGTTCGGTGACAGTTAAATCAATTACCTCCAAATCCGCTAAAATCTGAGATACTGTGCGGGTGAGTGCCTCTCGCGATACCATAAAACGCACTGCTCGCCCTTCTAAAAGTTTCACATCACCATAGGTCATAAGTTTTTCTATTGGTAGAGGTTGGGCTAACTCTATGTAGACTTCTCGGTAAGGAGCAAAACGTTCCAGCAGTCTATCTAAGCTGCCGTCATACATCAGCCTTCCTTGGTGAATCAACAGCACCCGTTGACACAAAGCTGTGATGTCAGCCATGTAGTGACTTGTTAATAGCACTGTAGCCTGATAACGCTGATTGTATTCGCGCAAGAACTCGCGTACTGCTGCCTGAGCGTTTACATCTAATCCTAGCGTCGGTTCATCTAGGAATAATACGTGGGGATGATGCAAAAGTGCTGCTAACAATTCTGCCTTCATCCGCTCGCCCAAAGACAGCTTCCGTACTGGTTGGGTAAGTTTGCCTTCTAAGGAAAGCATCTCTGTTAATTCTCCCACCCGCCGCTGGAATTCTTTATCAGAGATGTTGTATACAGCGGCATTAATTTTAAAAGAATCGAGTGCTGGTAAGTCCCAAATTAGCTGCTGTTTTTGCCCCATTACCAAGGTAATTTTTTGCAAAAATGCTTCTTTACGCTGAAACGGAATTTGTCCAGCGACTCTAACTCTACCGCCAGAGGGATGAATCAGCCCTGTAAGCATTTTTAGTGTGGTGGTTTTGCCAGCACCATTTGGGCCTAAAAATCCTACTATTTCACCAGGGGCAATTTCAAAAGAAACATCCTGAACTGCTTTAATTGAGCGGTAGGTGCGGCGAAATAAGTGTGTAATCGTACCTTTAATTCCCGGATTTTTAACTGCTACTGGATAAGATTTACTCAGTTTTTCTGCAATGATGATTGACATATTTTTGATATTAGAATCGCAGATGTAAGACTAATTAGCTATGAGGATGCAATTTAATTAAGCATATACTGGGCAGGCAAGATGCCCACCCCACAAGATTTATGTTTAATTTGATTATGCCAATTAGATTTTTTTAGCTTATTAAACGAACCGCAAATTACACTAATATTAAGTGCAAGTTTAGGGTAAATTAGTACAAATAAATCGTCAAGAATAAATCAAACGATGTTATGTAATACAGTATTAATTAAATGAGTTTGTAGTAAACGGCTTTAAACCTATTTTAAGAGCTAGGACAGCTTACTACAGACCTTTAATTATTTTTAGATTTTAGATTTTTCTTCAATCCAAAATCCAAAATGGTTTTACCGTAAGCGTCCCGATCGCAGTGTACTGATAATTAACCACAAACCCAGTAAACTAGCGACTGCAAACAGGATAGTGCTTAAAAAAGATAGCTGAGTTGTCTGCGCTCTGGTGGAAATAATTGCCGCACCCATAATCAGCGAACCCACTAAAATACTAAAAGATAGGCGGTTAGCGGCATCGTCCATAGTGCGCCGCACACCATCTAAACCCCGCAGCGATAGATTCCACTGTAAGGTTTCTGAGGTAACACGGTCTAATAACAGTTCGATTTGGCGGGGAGATTGGAGAGATAGACTTTTTAGATCCAATGCTGTCCGTAGGAGCGATCGCACTGGATTATCCCCTATTAACTGGCGACGAAACAAGTCTGTAATTAATGGTTTGATTTCATCAATCAGATTAATCTCTGGGTTGAATGTCCGCGCCACACCCTCTAGATTAGCTATGGTTTTGGCATACAAACCCATGTTGCTCGGTAGGCGAATTTTATTATTGCGGGCAACTTGCAAAATTTCATAGATTATCTGACTGAAATTCATCTCAGTCAAGCTGACATTGTAATACTTTCGTAGCATCCGGTCATAATCATTTTCCAGCCGTGATAAAATAACTGGTTGAGCCGAATCTGCTAGCTGCAAAGTTAACTGAGCGCACCTCTGAGCGTCTAAATCAACGATCGCTAACAACATCTCTGTTAATATCTGCTGTGTGCGGGGATCGAGTCTTCCCACCATGCCACAGTCTAAAAGAGCAACACGACCATCTTTGAGATAAAACAAGTTTCCCGGATGGGGATCGGCGTGAAAAAAGCCATCAATATATAGTTGCTGAAAAAATACCCGAAATAACAATGTAGTTATTTCTTTACGCTTTACAGCAGGGTCTTTAACGTTGGGGTCATTATCCAAATCCGCCGACAGGAACGGCACTCCATCTAGCCATTCCATCACCAGTAATTTTTCTGTGGTCAATTCCCAGTTAATTTCTGCAACTACTATTTGTGTGGGATCAAACCAACGACTTTTAGATAAGTTGCGTCGCAGTTGGTCTGTAAAACCCGCTTCCCGTGTAAAATCTAACTCAGCTTCTAGAGCTTTGGTAAATTCTTCGGCGATAGATTTGATTTCGTAGGTTTGCCCAAACTCAGTCCGCGCCACTAAATCGGCAATACCTTGAATTAAAGCAATATCTTGAGCAATAGTAATATCAATTCCTGGACGCTGGACTTTCAGAGCGACTTCTCGACCATCTGCTAGTGTAGCGCGATGGGTCTGGGCAATTGATCCGGCTGCTACTGGAATCGGGTTAACTGTGCTGAAAGTTTCTGCTAATGGACGTTTTAATTCTTTGCGGAGGATTATTTCGATCTCTGACCAAGGAACTGCTGGTACTTCATCTTGAAGAGTTGATAGTTCCTCAATATAGGCGGCGCTCAGTAAATCTGGACGGGTAGAGAGTAGCTGTCCAAGTTTGACGTAAACTGGCCCCAAGTCTACCAGAATATTTTTTAAAACCGCAGGTGTCGGTAGCTGCGGTTCATCAGCTTTACCACCAGTAAGTAACCTTCGCATATAGTCCCAGCCATTGCGAAGGAAGACTTCCAGGATTTCTCGTTGACGGGGAACAGTTTGGGTGAGGAACATTTTTGTAAGTTAAAAAGGTAAGCAGCAGGGGATAACAATACAACGGGAGTCGGCTCTAGCTTTGGTGCAAGTCACAAGTCTTTCTAGCTGCGGCACAGTCTTGAAATCTTTTTATGGATGATTGTACGGCTTCTTGGAGCTTCTGTTCACTCAGAAGAGTTTTGACGTAATTAGAGCAGGAATCCCCGCCGTGTAATAAGCGATGGGAACAAGAAAATCCTTTGGAGGGAGAAATATATTTTTGATACGCAGTAATAGAATCGATGGCCATTGTCTTGGCGAGAGGCTCAAAGCTAATAATGTCCATAACTGTCAGACTGAATAACAGACAGTCAAGTTATAATAGGAAAATAGACTTTTTCGCCTCTGCCAGGGGTTTTAACTTTTATAGCAGGTCGGTAAAACGGGAATCGCTTTGGAGAATTTTGAGGATCTGCTTGATTTCCTGGGTACGATCTTTTTTAACAATGAGGGTGACATTGCGATCGCGCACAATCACCACGTCCTCTAAACCAATAGTAACAACTACATCCTCTGGATTTGATGCATAAATAATTGCCCCCTGGGTATCCAGCCCGATGTGGGTAGCTAGTTCCACATTGGGAGTGTCCTCTGTCTTCAGTAAGCGTTCGATCGCATTCCAATCTCCTAAATCATCCCAACCAAAATCAACTGGCAAAACGTATGCTAGAGTTGTCTTTTCCATTAACGCATAGTCTATACTCTTCTTAGGCAATTGGGGATAGATATCAGGGCCATGTTGTTCTAAAGGTTCGATAATTTCTGGAGCATGGGTATGTAGTTCTTTGAGAACAACCCCTGCCCGAAAAACGAACATTCCACTATTCCAGCTAAAACGTCCCGTAAATAAAAAAGTCTCTGCCGTTTCCCGGTCGGGCTTTTCAGTAAAGCGGTTCACGTGATAAGCTGGCAACTCATTAAAGCTACCTATTTTTTCACCTTGCTCAATGTAGCCGTAACCGGTTGATGGAAAAGTAGGCTTGATCCCCAGTGTAACAATCGCTGCTGTGCTTGCTGCTAGTTGCGTAGCCGCACTTAATGTGTGTGCAAACGCCTTTTGGTCAGCAATCCAGTGGTCAGCAGGGAAAAAACCAATCACAGCGTCTTCTCCATAGCGCTGTTTGATTTCTAAACTTGTCCAAGCAACGGCTGCGGCAGTGTCTCTTCCTTCGGACTCGATCAATAAGTTTTCAACTGGTAAATCAGGTAATTGTTGTCTTACCCCTTCAGCTATCTGACTAGAAGTTATGACCCACAGGGTATCCCAACTTCCTCCGAGTGCTAACAAGCGATCGGCGGTTGCTTGTAATAAGCTTCTAGAGCTACCATCAAGACTTAAAAATTGCTTGGGTCGTTCTTTGCGACTCAGGGGCCAAAAACGTTCACCTTTACCACCAGCAAGGATCACGGGGAACAATAAAGTATTCATGTTGTCATACACGCCTACCGAAGAACATTACAAGTTTACAGTGAGCTTTTCCACTGGCAATATTTGTAGCTTGGATTAACATACTTTTAGGGAGTGGTTGAGTGGGGAGATAATTGTGATAAAACAAGTCGGATGGTCGGAAAATTCGGTTACATCTCAACAAGTAGTAGAGTTTGAAAGTGAAGTGCGATCGTCGCAACTTCAACGGACGGAAAGTCAACTAGCGCCTGCACCAATACCTGACTCAGAGGAGGAGGATGTAGAACTAAACCAGCCGGCGAATCCGAACCGTAGCGTCGTCGAATCAGTGGGCGCGATTCCCAATCAGCTTTCTGAGAGACTGGGCTTAACCATACCTCGATGGCTGTTATTGATTACGACGGTTGTCATTGGCATCATCTTATCTGGATTGCTAGTGTCAACGTTAGCGCTGTGGACTCCTTTATGGAGCAATCTCGATCGAACAGATGAAGATTTAGGAACTGCTGGTAAAGACGAGCAAAAAATTCCCCTACCAGGGGAGTTATGGAGCAAAATCTCCCAGTACCAGCTTTCACGACCCATGAATATTTTAATTATGGGGATTGAACCACTTAGCGGTACCGTTGATGGTTCACCAGAAAGCTTTGCTGGGAAAAGCGATTCCATGCTGTTGGTACGGCTTAACCCTAGTGAAAAATCTGCAAGGGTGCTTTCGATTCCCAAAGATACAATGATCGCCATCCCCGAAAAGGGAGAAAAGGGATTAACTAAGGTATCTGATGCCAATGCCAAAGGCGGCCCAGTCTTGGCTGCACGGGTAGTTAGCCGTACCTTAAATAACGCCCCAATCGATCGTTACATCCGTATTTCTACTAGCGGATTACGGCAGTTAGTCGATCAGTTAGGCGGAGTAGAGGTTTTTGTTCCAAAATCAATGGAATATAAAGACTCTAGCAGTCGGCTGTCGATTAATTTAGTCAGTGGTTGGCAAACCCTCAACGGCGAACAAGCAGAACAGTTTGTCCGATTCCGCGAACCAGGTTTGGGAGATTTGCCAAGAGTGCAGCGTCAGCAAGCACTAACAGCAGCCCTGCTGCAACGCCTCAAGAGTCCTACCATCTTACCCAGGTTGCCTCAATTAACTCGCTTAATGCGAAAATACTTTGATACCAACCTGAAGATGGAAGAAATGATGGCGTTGGTAAATTTCGGTCTCAACTTAGATCGAGATAATTTCCAAATGACCGTGTTGCCTGGTACATTTAGCCGTTTTAGCCAAGACCCTAATAGCTATTGGCTAAATATGACTGGACAACAGAGCCTACTGAATGATTATGTTGGGGTAAATGTACCTGGTCTGAAACCAGATATGCGTCAGGTTCCTAACCTCAAAATTGCTATTCAAAATGCTTCCAATCAACCTCAGCTAACTGAAAAAGTTATTGCTTATCTCAAACAGAAAGGCTTTACTAATATTTACAAAGTTCCTGATTGGCCAGATACCCAGCGCCAAACTCAGATTGTTGTCCAAAAAGGCAACCGACGAGTTGGAGTTGATTTGCAAAAAGTCTTAGGCTTGGGTCAAATAGAAGTGTCAGCAATTGGTGATTTAGAATCTGATTTGACAATCCGCATTGGTAAAGATTGGAAATAGTCATTGGTCATTTGTCATTAGTCAACAAACAGGGAGTAGGGAACAGGGAGTAGGGAGTAGGGAAGACGGCATTGGTCGGGGTCTGAAACCCAGACCTTTGCTATCGTCTTGAAAGACAGGGCTTGTATCGAACGCGTTGCGTCTCGTAGAGAAGAAGGTTGTTGGGGCTAGTTTTTTTCCCCTACTCCCTACTCCCTACTCCCGCCCCAACGGGGCTTGGTCATTTGTCATTAGTCATTGGTCATTGGTTAAATGACAAAGCGCAAAGTCTGAGCGGAGGAAACCTCCGCTCAGAACTTTTTAAGAGAGGACTAATCACAAAAGACTGCTGAAAAATCATAAAGTTATGAAAAAGATTTTACTGCGCTTTTTAGGTTTGATTGTGATTTTGCTACTAGCGTTTGGGTGGATAATACTTAATCCAAAACCAGCTTTTGCTCAAGTAAACACAATCAATTACAACAATATAAATTTAGAAAATCGTGACTTTTCTCATGCTGATTTGGCAGGTGTAACATTTGTAGCAGCAGAAATGCGGGGGACAAATTTTCAAGGAGCGAATTTAACTAACTCAATTCTGACTAAAGGGGTTTTGTTAAAGGCAAATTTGGAAGGTGCAAACTTGAGTGGCGCTTTAGTCGATCGCGTTACTATGGATAGTGCTAACCTCAAGAATGTCATCTTTATGGAAGCAACTTTAACCCGTAGCCGCTTTTACGAAGCTGATGTCACTGGCGCTGATTTTACCGATGCTTTGATTGACCGTTATCAAGTGTCGCTGCTATGTCCAATTCGTTCTCTAAAATCCCCGTGAAGAAGTTCTACGAAATTTATGGCTCACTTCTAGGGCATTAGGCTGTGCGTAGGCGCAGTCCGTCGTACATAGGTGTCAACTTAACGTGAAACCGCTTATCCACCGGGAATTTATTTTTGAAGTAATAAGTAATAAATAATGAGTAATGGGTATTACTTGTTACTTATTACTCATTACTCATTTATTTATTCCCTGGCGGGCATGGAAGCCAACAGATAAGCTATTTCCAGCTTAAGTTGACACCAATGGATAGTATCATGTCCGTACAAAAAGATTTTTCAACCACAAAGGAACTATCGCCGCTTAGGAGGGGCGCTGCGGGTGGTGCGTTTCTCTTCATCTCGGCGACGGCGATCGCGCCAATCTGCCAAGGTTAAATAACCAATACCACCAGTGACTACTAAGAGTAGCAGTACGGCTACTATTGCTAAAATACTCAAAAATGGACTTTCCACAATGCCTCTACAGTCCGTTACGTCCCCACACTACCATTGCAATTGACCAAGTGAACACAACTAACAGCGATACCCAACCTAGTGTCAAAATCTCCATAGTCCCACTTTTCAAGTAATTACAAAAGGTTTCTAATATTTATCATACAGGGATTGGGCAGGCTAAGATTTTTTATCCAATGACATTGGAGCTTTGGCGATCCCACGCCAAGGAGACAACATCTTTTATTGATACCCTAGTACTTTACGTAATTATCAAGACGAATATGAAAGGGAGTGGGGAGTAGGGAGTAGGGAGTAGGGAGTGGGGAGTAGGGAGTGGGGAGTAGGGAAACTAAGAAAGCTTTTCCGAAAAGCGGGGTTTCAACCAATATGCGATACAAGGATTTTTTCTCTGACGAGACGCTGTTCGCGTTCGCGCCACTTGCAGGCGTTAGCGTGTAGCGGGACGTACCCCTACGGGGATCTTGCTACGCGGTAGCGTCTCTAAGAGTTGTACGGCTTTAAACCTAAATCGAGGGCTAATTTCTTCCCCTACTCCCTACTCCCTACTCCCGCCCCGAAGGAGTTGTAAAAAAATAGCGATCGCGCTTTTCCAATTAATGATTTGGGAATACTAGGGTGATGCGTATATATTTCAAATCTCGCAACCCTTAGTATCATGCCGACATTTTTAAACAATTATTTCCAAACTAACGATTTTATTCCCCACGGACATTGTTATCTCTGGCAAACTGGATTAGTTTGGCTGCACATTATTTCTGATGCCGCGATCGCTTTTGCCTATTATTCTATTCCTTTCCTATTAATTTACTTTATTTCTAAGCGCAAAGACGTTCCTTTTAATGGAATATTTCTATTATTTGGTGCTTTTATCATTGCCTGCGGTACTGGACACTTGATGGAAATTTGGACGCTTTGGCATCCAGATTATTGGATTGCAGGTGCTTTAAAAGCTCTAACTGCCATTATTTCAATATATACGGCATTCGAGTTAATTGATCTCATGCCTCAAGCCCTGGCGCTACCTAGCCCTGGCCAATTAGAAGCGATCAATCGAGTGCTTTCAACTGAAATTGTCGAACGCAAGCGCATCGAGAAAGAACTACGCCTTGCAGAAGAAGTCGCTCAAAACTCCAACCAAGCTAAGAGTGAATTTCTTGCAAATATGAGTCATGAACTACGCACACCCCTCAACGGCATTCTTGGCTATGCCCAAATTCTCCAACGCACAGAATCTTTAAGTGAAAAAGGACGTAAAGGAGTCGGGGTTATTTATCAATGTGGTTCTCATCTTTTAACCCTAATTAATGATGTCCTGGATCTCTCCAAGATAGAAGCTCGAAAACTGGAACTGTATCCTGTTGATTTCTTCTTACCTTCCTTTCTAGATAGTGTGACTGAAATTTGTCGCATCCGAGCAGAACAAAAGGTCATTGCCTTTGATGTCCAACTTGATCCTAATTTGCCAACAGGTATTCATGCTGATGAAAAACGCTTACGACAAGTATTGATAAACTTACTTAGTAATGCTATTAAATTTACTAATCAAGGCAATGTCACTTTCAAGGTTCAAGTCATTGAGCAAGAATTAAATACTAATGAAAAAACTAACTACAAAATTCGCTTTGAGGTCATAGATACCGGCACAGGTATAATCCCTGAACAAGCCGAGAAAATCTTCCAGCCCTTTGAGCAAGTCGGAAATCAGAAACGACAATCGGAAGGTACAGGTTTGGGATTAGCAATCAGCCAAAAAATTGTTTTGTTGATGGGTGGTCAAATTCAGGTGCAAAGTGAACTTGGTAAGGGTAGCACTTTCTGGTTTGAAGCAAAATTCTCAGAATCTAAAGACTGGGCAAAGGTTTCGAGAATAGTTGAGCAAGGAACTATTATTGCTTATCAGGGACAACGCCGCACCATTTTAATTGCAGATGACAAATGGGAAAACCGATCGGTAATTGTAAATTTACTAGAGCCTGTTGGGTTTATTGTTGTAGAAGCTAGTCATGGTCAGGAAGGTTGGGAACACGCTATAGCATACAAACCAGACTTGATTATCACTGACCTAGTGATGCCTATATTGGATGGATTTGAATTAATTAGTCGTTTGCGTCAATCTGAAAAGTTTAAAGATATTACTGTCATCGCTTCATCAGCAAGTGTATTTGCAGCCGACCAATATAAGAGCATTGATCTAGGTGCAGATGCCTTTCTACCAAAGCCCGTAGAAGCAGAAGTACTATTGGAAATGCTACGAAAATTTTTGCAACTGGAATGGATTTTTGATGGTAAGGTAGACGCAACTAAAAAAAATCAGGCGGGTGATTTTGCTCAAGAAAATGAGATAATTTTTCCCGCCAATGAGGTTTTACAACAGTTACTCGAACTCATCCAAGACGGTGATATTCAAAAAGTTTTGGAACTGGCTGAACAACTTTCCACATCTGATGAAAAACTAAATATTTTTGCCCAACATTTGAGCCAGCTTGCTAGTAATTTCCAACTCAAACGCTTGGAAACTTTTGTTGAACAATACATCAATTAATTTGAGTTGAATTTTACTTTTAAATGGAACATGAACAAGAAGCAAAATACCGGATTTATTTTGATTGTGGATGATAATCCAACAAATTTATCTGTCCTATGTGAAGCGCTCAATAGTGAAGGTTTTCGTTTACGTGTTGCAGTCGATGGAGAAAGTGCGATCGCTCAAGCCGAACGCAATCAACCAGAGTTGATTTTGCTGGATGTACAAATGCCAGGTATTGACGGATTTGAAACTTGTCGTCGCCTCAAAGCCAATCCTGTCACCCAAAATATTCCAATTATCTTCACCACCGCCTTAGCAGATACAGAGAGCAAAACGAAGGGATTTTCCCTTGGTGCAGTAGACTATATCCCGAAACCCTTTGCACAAGAGGAAGTCATTGCTAGAGTGCGCGTGCATTTACAACTCAAACAATTGAATGAATGTTTGGAACAACAAGTTAGCGATCGCACCAGAGCTTTGCAACAAGCCCAAGTCCAACTATTGCAGCAAGAGAAACTATCAACACTCGGAGAGTTAATCGCTGGGATTGGCCATGAAATCAATAACCCCGTCAACTTTATTTCTAGCAATATTCCACCTTTACAAGAATACATTGCCGGAGTAAGCGAGTTGCTTCGACTGTATGAACAAGAGTATCCAAACCCAACAGCTAAAATTACTACTGCTATTCAGAAGTTGGATCTAAACTTTGTTCTCGAAGATATGGTAAAAATCTTAAACTCACTCAAGCTAGGAAGCGAACGAATTCAAAATCTTTCTAATTCACTCCGCAACTTCTGTCGCTCGGATAGTGATACAAAAATCTCTGCTGATTTGCACCAAGGATTAGATAGTACACTCATGATTTTGCAACACCGCCTTAAAGCTAATGGCGAGCGTCCCCAGATTGAAATTATTAAAAATTATGGAGTATTACCACATATCAACTGCTATTTAGGACAGATGAATCAAGTATTTATGAATATTCTGGCAAATGCAGTTGATGCCCTTGATGAAGCTATCATACAAGGTAAAATCAGTAATCTAATTCCTCGGATTAAAATTACAACAGAAATAGATTCTGAACAATTGGTTATAATTCGGATTGCTGATAATGGGATTGGTGTTCCTGAATGGCTGAAAAAACGCTTATTTGAGCCGTTATTTACCACAAAAACTGTTGGTAAAGGTACTGGACTTGGTTTGTCGATTGCTTATGAAATAGTTGTAGAAAAACACAACGGTGTATTAGAAGTGAATTCTCAACCAGGTAGGGGAACCGAGTTTATCATCAAATTCCCCAATGAGAGCATTTAATTAATTACAATTATTTGAGTGAGTTTATTGAAGCAGTGAAGGCAACTTTAGATCCTCAATTAATGGCAGAGCGCCTAGAATCCCTCAAGGCTGGAATAGTTGGAGGTTTTTCGCTATTTTCTGCCTTCGCAATCGCCAGTCTTTTGAATACTTTCGTACTAGCAAAGTATTTTCAGACACTCGTAAGTCTGCAAGGTGATGTGAATTGGCACTTGTGGGTAAGTGGTGCGATCGCAACTTTTATTGGTTTCCTATTTGGTGTTACCTACCGCTATATCATCCGCACAGATCAAAATCCTCAACTCAAAGCTGGCGGTGTATTGGCTTTTGGCTTGGTGCGGGGATTAACTCAGATAGAACTTGGCTGGAATTCTAACAGCACAATTTGGCCTTTTTTGGTGTTAGCGGCAGAAAGTTTATTTTGGTTTGCGTTGGCTGCGATCGCTCTCGATCTCGCTATTCAATTCCGTTGGGTTAAACCTTTTTCATCAATCTAAATTCTCTTTGTTAAGTAGTTTTGTAGTTAAGTAGTTTTGTAGGTTGGGTGCAGCGATAGCGTAACCCAACATAAAATTTGGTGGTAATGTTGGGTTGCGTTTCACTCCACCCAACCTACGTAAATATATCTTTTAAAAAACTCTAGGTTTCAACATAGATGAGGTTTAAGTCCTGCCTTTTTTGTAAGCATCACGCTTTTGTATTATAATAAATACAATAAGTTACAGTAATTTATGTATTTAAAAAAATACGTATAAATAATAACTAGTGCTAATTATCAATACTCAATTACATAATATGAATACTAAAATATCCCACTATTATCTGATAATCGATCTTGAAGCTACGTGCTGTAACAGTAAAACTATTCCCCGTCACGAAATGGAAATCATCGAAATTGGTGCGGTGATGCTCAATCGAACAACGTGGGAAATTGATTCTGAATTTCAGCAATTCATCCAACCTGTGAGACATCCACAACTGACAGATTTTTGCACCGAATTGACTAGTATTCGGCAGCAAGATGTTGACGAAGCACCAAAATTTTTAGAGGCAATTTCTCGCTTCCAAGAATGGATTTATTCATTTCCCAATCATATTTTTTGTTCTTGGGGTAATTACGACAAAAAGCAATTTATTCAAGATTGCGCGTTTCATAATTTCTCTTATCCTTTTACTTCAGAACACATAAATATCAAAGAAGAATTTTCAGAATATCTTGGCGTGTCTAAAAAATTTGGTATGGCACTAGCTCTCAATGAATTAGGAATAGAATTAAAAGGCACACACCATCGTGGTATTGATGATGCCCGCAACATCGCAGCTATCTACAGACAGATGAAGGAGGCAGGAGGCCGTTCGCGCAGCAAGGGATATAGCAATACTAAGCAAGTGTAGGGGCACGGCATTGGTCATAGGTGTCAACTTCAGATGGAAATAGCTTATCTGTTGGCTTCCATGCCCGCCAGGGAATAAATAAATGAGTAATGAGTAATGAGTACTTGTTACTCATTACTCATTATTTATTACTTCAAAAATAAATTCCCGGCGGACAAGCGGTTTCACGTTAAGTTGACACTAATGGACTGTCTTCTGCCTTCTCCACGCCATCCAGTAGACCGGAGTGCAAAAAGGGCAGATAATGATTCTGCCCTTAAGACGTTAAAACTTAATTTTTGATCTTAAAGCGATCTTTAAAGTTTAGTAGCGACTATTTCTGTTGTATCCACCGCCACCACCACTGTTGCCACGGTTTCCACCACCAAAAGAACCACCTCTATCTTCCTTGGGTTTAGCCTTATTCACTTTCAGGTCACGTCCCATCCACTCAGCACCATCAAGAGCATCAATGGCAGCTGTTTCTTCTGCTTCTGTGCCCATCTCTACGAAAGCAAAGCCCCGTGGACGCCCTGTTTCGCGGTCAGTAGGTAACTGAACCCGTTTTACAGTACCGTGTTCGGCAAAAACAGAATTGAGGTCTTCTTGTGTGACCTCGTAGGATAGATTACCTACATAAATTGACATGCGTTATCTCCAAAATCATAGGTGTGTAGAGATTTAGATTTCGGAGACAAGCTTGTTAAGACCAAAAGGGAAAAGCCTGTCAATACTAAAAACAAACACTGCAACCGAATTTTATTCTCACATGATTACCTTAGCACATCATTCAGTTCTTACCCACCGTAACCAAAAATTGGGGATTGGGGATTGGGGACTGGGGATTGGGGATTGGGGATTTGGGGGTTGGGTACGGGGTCTGAAGAGTTACAGGTGTAAAGGAAGAAAGGGTTCAGAGAAGAAGAATTTTCGCTCTGCGTCCCTAGTCCCTATCCCTAGTACAACACGGCGTAAATAAACCAACCATTCAAAATCAATGAAACGCTTAAACTGTATTAATTTTGAATTTTGAATTTTGAATTTTGAATTTTGAATTCCGCCTTGCGGTACTAGTCCCCAGTCCCCAATCCCCAGTCCCCAATCCCTCATAATAATTAATTAGCAGAAATTCCCCAAATAATTGCAAAATAAATGCAGTTCGTCATGTGACTACCTGGAAATGCCGACTACACTTGCTGAAGCTCAAAATTTACTTTCTGACCTCATCGCCCGCTACTCTGGGCGTGTTGATTATCTAATGATTCGCCTTGAAGAAGCAGAAGGGACTGATATCTTGTTGCGTGGCGACAAGGTAGAAACTCTCAGTGAAGGCATCTCCATTGGTGGTCATATTCGCGCTTGTTATAAAGGCGGATGGGGGTTAAGCTGCTTTAACCAACTGGCAACAATCCAAGATCGGATTGAAGAAGCGATCGCAGCTGCGCGGATGGTTGGTGATGAAGAAACTTTACTTGCACCCATTGACCCGGTGCAAGCAGTGTGCATTCTCCCCCTAAAAGGTGCAGATCCCCGAAATATCCCACTTTCACAGAAAAAACAGTTGTGCGATCGCTATGCCCAATTGCTCAAAAGTGTTGATCGGCGGATTACTACTACTTCGGTACGTTACGGTGATAGCGCCCAAAAAGTGATCATCGCTACCTCAGAAGGTACTTTGATCGAGCAATCTTGGGTGGATATGGAAATGCGCTTTGCCGCCACCGCCAGAAATGGCGAAACTGTCCAAACTGGACGAGAAACTACTGGCTCTCGCAAAGCTTACGAAGATTTAACTGATTTGGATGAACAGGTAAAAGGTGCTGCTCAAAGAGCGATCGCTGCTTTATCTCTGCCATCAGTAAAAGGCAATACTTATACCGTAGTCATTGACCCAATTCTCACGGGTTTATTCGTCCACGAAGCTTTTGGACATCTTTCTGAGGCTGATATGGCTTACGAAAACCCCGATCTGCTGGAAGTCATGACCATTGGACGGCGGTTTGGCCCAGAAGAACTCCAAATTTTTGATGGTGCGGCTCCAGAGGGACATCGCGGTAGCTATTTTTACGACGATGAGGGCACACCTGCTACTACTACTCAACTAATTAAAGATGGGGTTTTAGTTGGACGTTTACATTCTCGTGAAACTGCTGGCAAATTGGAGGAAGCGCCTACGGGTAACGCTCGCTGTCTCAACTATCACTTTACTCCTATTGTGCGGATGACAAATACCTGGATTGAACGGGGTAAAACACCAGTTGCAGATTTATTCACCGATATCAAAGAAGGAGTGTATGCCCGTAATTGGTTAGGTGGGATGACGAATGGAGAAATGTTCACCTTTAGCGCTGGGGAAGCATGGATGATTCGGAACGGCAAAATTGCTGAACCAGTGCGGGATGTAACGCTTTCGGGAAATGTATTCCAAACATTAGCGGATATTGAGGCTCTTGGTGATGATTTCTACTGGGATGAATCCGGCGGTTGTGGTAAAGGAGGACAAAACGGCTTGTCAGTAGGTTGTGGTGGTCCTAGTCTCCGAATTCGAGATGTAGTGGTTGGTGGGGAAACGTGAACTATCCGCCGTGATAAGTAGGTGGGCGTAAATAATTATCGTTGGAAAAGGTCAGGGGGCAGGGAGCAGGGGGAGAAAGGGTTTGATCCCGTCTTGATTCTGACCGGAGGCGGAGCATCTCCGGTTCCGCTCCTGAATTCTGAATTCTGAATTCTGAATTCTTCTTCAATATCTTTCCAGAGTCCGAAACAGATGAAACAACTAGCAACCGAATCACCATCCACTTGGCGTTTCATCCCAATGCTTCAGACATCAGGAGGAGTGCAAATGGCGATCGATGCTTGGTTGTTCAACCAATATGAAAAGGGGCAGCATCCGCCTACCCTGCGTTTTTATACCTGGTATCCTTATGCTCTCTCTTTGGGATATCTGCAAAAACAATGGCCTGCCCAGTGGCATAATCTGATTTACCAAGGACAGGCACTCGATCTCGTTCGTCGTCCAACAGGAGGTAGAGCTGTTCTCCACCAAGGAGACTTAAGCTACACCCTAATTACCTCAGCTAGTACTGGCAAAAGCTGGGGTACTTATGAAAAAATTTGTAACTTTTTAATCCAAGGCTGGCAAACCTTGGGTATTGAGTTAAATTATGGTTCTGCTGGACGAGGTTACATTCACAATCCCAGTTGCTTCAACACAGCAACCGCAGCTGACTTAGTTACTGCCGATGGAAGTAAATTTATTGGTAGCGCCCAACGCAAGGGGAAAAATACCATTCTTCAACACGGCTCGATGATTTTGTCTACAGACAAAGGTTTATTTGAGGAAATCTTTGAACAACCAGCACCGTGGAATACCTCACTTTGCAACACACAAGAAGAGGATGGCTGGATTGTCAAGATTGTGGATACCTTGACAGAGACAGCAAAACAGTACTTTGGTATAGAACTAATTACCCAACCATTCACCGATCTCGAATGGCAAGATATCCTCAAATTGCGATCGCTTTATGAAGTGCGTTAGCCTATCTGACCGTAGGTATCCCCTATTCCAAAACTTGAGGTTATGTAAGAAACACGTAGAAAGCCAAAGTTTTTTTAGAGTAATCACACCTTTGAGAGCGATCGCAGATGAGAACATTGAATCAGAGCGAGATTAAATATCCTGCCAGTGTAGAAAGAGGCTACTAATTATATTTACAATCAAACTCGCACAAAGATGACTGTTAGAATGCATCCCGATGCATTGGCATTGCAAGGAAACGCATTAACAATGCATCCCGATGCATTAGCATTGCAAAAAGACACATTAACAATGCATCCCGATGCATTGGCATTGCAAGGGCACGCATTAACAATGCGGTCGATGTATTGGCATTGCAAGGAAACGCATTAACAATGCGGTCGATGTATTATACCAATTGGAAAAAAGAATGCGACAAATAGACCATTTGTAGAGACGCGATTCATCGCGTCTTTACCCAAGGATCTGTTGCAATCATTAATTGAATTGGTATTAGCATTGCAAGGTATTACCAAATTTGATTCCCTACAAATTAATGAAATCCTGTACTTACAGCAGTTTTCATGTATTTGAACCACATCTATCGTAAGGGCACAGCAATGCTGTGCCCCTACCGTGTGGTCTATTTACCTGAAAATAGCTGTAACAAGCCAAGGTTATAACTGCAACCTAAAACTTGAGTTTATTGAGCTTGCTCAAACCCAAGAACAAGCCCAAAGCTGCTAAAAACAGTGTGAGTGACCGAACAAGGCAAAAGTAAAAAGTAAAAAGGCACTCATAAAGAAAAAGAAAAATGGTCACAGAGCAACTAAATTTATTTATGGAATGAAATAAAAACATTTATTTCGAGACGTACCCCTCGCCTGGGTTTGGCTACGACCACTCAAAGCGAGATAATTTGAGCAGAGGACAGGCGACGTTATAAATTAATAAGTGTATCTGCAATACCGGACTTGTTCTGGCTTAGTTTCAATAGCAAAGGTTTGGAGATGTTTACTTTATCAGAAACTTCTATCCTGGCGGCAATCCTACTGGTAGCTTTAGGGATTTTGGGCTGGGGCTTTTATCGTGCTAGACCTTTTGGTAAGCTGGGAATCTTAGCCTGGTTACAGTCGGTGGTGTTGATGACTCCCTGGCTCCTGTTTTTTGGATTGTTTGCCGCAGGGATTTACATTAATATAGCGGGTATATTGTTCTTAGTGGTGACATCCGCCGGATTGTACGTCTATTTGGGCAGACAGTTACGCGCAGCTGGGCAAGATGCCATCCTCAAGCAACGCGCAACCGAAAGACTTGCTGCTGCTTCCTCACTTGAAGCAAATTCCCCACAACTAGCAGTTGCACAACTGAAAGCGGAGATCCCGCCAATACCGGAAGATGACTTGAATGCAATTAAAGGCATTTTTGGTATCGATACATTTTTTGCCACAGAAACCATCGCTTACCAAGATGGAGCCATTTTCAAAGGCAATTTGCGGGGAGAAGCAGAAGAGACTCACAACCGTCTAACTGCAAGTTTACAGCAACGCCTTGGCGATCAATATCGCCTATTTTTAGTCGAAAATACAGATGGTAGACCTGTGGTGATTGTCCTACCCAGTCGCAATGATCCCAAGCCGATGTTGCGATCGCAAAAAGCTTTTGCAGGTATTTTGTTGATAGCAACCATTGCCACCAATTTAGAAGCAGCAGGCTTGTTGCTGAATTTTGATTTCTTTGGCAATCCAGGGCGGTTTCAAGAAGCTTTGCCCATAGGTGCTGGGATATTTACGATTTTAGTAGCTCACGAAATTGGTCATTGGTTACTTGCCCAACGTCACCAAATCCGCCTTAGCTGGCCTTTCTTTCTACCCGCAGTCCAAATTGGCTCTTTTGGTGCAATTACCCGCTTTGAGTCTCTGTTGCCCAACCGCAAGGTATTATTTGATATCGCCTTGGCAGGGCCAGGCGCAGGTGGTATTGTCTCTTTGTTAATGCTGGTGATAGGCTTGGTGCTTTCCCACCCCGGTAGTTTATTTCAATTGCCCAATCAGTTTTTCCAAGGGTCGATTTTGGTGGGAAGCTTGGCGCGAGTTGTCCTTGGTTCGGCATTGCAGTCACCCCTCGTAAGTGTTCATCCCCTAGTGGTGATTGGTTGGCTGGGGTTAGTTATCACCGCTTTGAACTTAATGCCCGCAGGACAACTAGATGGTGGCCGCATTGTTCAGGCGATTTATGGACGCAAAACCGCAGGAAGAGCAACGATCGCAACTTTAATTTTACTGGCACTAGTGTCTCTTGGTAATACTCTTGCCATGTACTGGGCGATCGTAATTTTCTTTTTGCAACGCGATCAAGAACGCCCCAGCTTGAATGAAGTCACTGAACCAGATGATGCTAGAGCCGCTTTGGGGCTTTTAGCTTTATTCTTGATGATTACTACACTATTACCCCTCACTCCCGGCTTGGCTGGGCGTTTGGGAATAGGATAGTGCTTATGGAGCTAACACCCAAACAAGCAATATCTGCAATTCGGGTGTGCGCTCATTTTCCCTCACCCCCAGCCTAGGCTGTTGACTTTGTGGGTTTTTGAGTGATTTTTTTCATACAATAATGATGTCACCCCTTCAGAGAGGGGGTAAAAGTTAATGGAATTCAAAAGCCCAACTAGTAGATTAGCCCGTTTATTTCGTGCAGGTCGAGATAATTGGAAACAAAGAGCTTTAGAAAAACAGAAAAAACTTAGAGCTTTAGAAATAAAAGTAAGAGATTTATCAGCATCACGAGAGTATTGGAAAAACCGTGCTATCGCTGCTGAACAAGGAGTACCTCAAGAGAATGGGGAGGTGTTCACAGAGGGAAAAAAGATGAATTAGACGCAAGTTCGTCTAAATTAGAAACAACTAGAGAGATAGAAGATTTGAATGCTAAAAATCATCACTATACAGTTGATATAGTAGTGATAAGTATACAACTTTTAATTAAATGTGGCATAAGCTTTAGAGGGATAGAAAAAACCTTAGAGTTATTTAATAACTTAGAAAAGAAAACTCCCAGCTTTACTTGTATAAGGAAATCGCTAGGGCGGATTGGATTATACGAGCTGAATCGTGAAAAAGAATATCGAAGCGATTGGATATTTATCGTCGATTTTACATTGGAATTAGAAAAACAAAAAGCTCTTGTAGTTTTAGGTGTTTCACAACAACATCTGATTGAACAAATTATTCCTGATGGACGAGGAGTTTCTCACGCAGATGTAGAGCTTTTAGGGCTAGAAATTATGGATTCGACAACAGGAGAAAATATCAAGAAGAAACTGGATGAGATTAGCTTACGGGTTGGTAAACCCATACAAATAGTGGCTGATAACGGTAGTGACCTGGCTCGGGGAATAAAGCTTTATAAACAGGAGAATGAAGACTTAATTTACACTCATGATGTAACTCATGCAATGGCTTTACTTTTAAAATATGAATTAAATTCTGATGATAAATATCAATTATTTATCCAAAAATGTAACATATGCAGGCAACAGTTACAACAAACTGAATTATCTTTTTTAAGCTGTTCCACATCTAATTTGCATAAAATGTAAATTAGATAAACTCGTATATTTACTGCTATGCCTGCCAAAGGATACCTAAGTCAATTGCAGAAAGAAAGTTTACAAAAAGCTCTATCAGAGAGCAAAAATCCACAGTTGACACAGAGAATATTAATGTTGTTACTGATGGATGATGGTAAAACTTACCAAGAAATTAGTGACTGGTTAGGCTGTAGCTATAGAAGTGTAGCATATTGGTGCGTTCACGGAGATCCAGATAAATTAGAGAGTCTTCATGATGGTAGGAATCAGGGTAATTATCGAAAAGCAACTGATGAATATATTAATTTATTAATGGATTTGATTGAAAAAGAACCAAGTGAACTGGGATACGAATTTGGACGCTGGACAACAGCAAGATCATCCACCTATATGGAAGAGCAGACAGGTATCAAACTAAGTGGAGAACAAATTCGGAGGATTCTTGAATCTTTAAAAGTACGCTTACATGCAGGGCAAAATACAGTCTAGAGGACAAACAAGATCCAAAAAAGAGGGAAGCATTTAATATTAGTTACAAGGATACTTAGAAGCATCAAAGGTAAGCCCAGAAAAGATTCAGGTCTGGTTTTGGGATGAGAGTGGATTTAGTTTAAGAGTAATTCGGCGAAAAAATTGGGGCAAAAAAGGTAGTCCTAAAAAAGTAACGGGACAACGGAGTCGTGGACGAGTAAATATCATGGGAGGGGTGAGATTTAACGATAAAAAAAGGATGTGCTATTTCATCGAAAAAGGAACAGGTGAAAGTTTTTATGAACAGCTAAAACAGTTAAACGATTTTGTCAAATCTGAATGGATTGCTCAAGGTAATACTGAATCAGATTTTCAAATAAGCGGTCCCAAAATCTTGATAATTTTAGATAACGCTAGTTACCATAAAAAGAAAACTACCCTGGCTGAGATTGAAAAAAACTTACCAAATATTCAACTATATTTTCTGCCTGAATATAGCCCGGACTTGAATTTAGCAGAACTCGTATGGCATTCGGCGAAAGAATACATATCTCATCGATTATTTAAATCGGTAGATGAACTCAGTAATTTATTAGATAGGCTGTTAAACCAGGGAGATTTAATAATTAAATGGGGGAGAAAAGTTAAAAATAAAGGTAACGCTGCTATTGCAAACTAAATGTGGAACAGCTTATCCCTGCTGTGGGGAGTGTACTACCCAATCCCAATGGAGAAATCCCGCGCGATCGCAATATATCTGAGCCAGGTAGTACCGATGATCAGCACTCCTTTCGAGTTGGGTACGATCTTGAACATCGCTTCAGCGATAACTGGCAATTACACAACACATTCGGAGCTTCTTGGGCTCGACGGGATAGGGATTTTGTTTATAGTACTGCATTAGCTGCGGATGACCGTACCTTGAGTAGAGTCTACGCTTTGGGTGGTGATGACGCGAGATTCTTCAATGTTGACACATACCTCGTGGGTAAGTTTGCCACTGGCAGCATTCAACATCAACTCGTCGCAGGATTTAATCTGAACAGGTCGGAGTCCGATATTAAGATTACTAACCGCCAAGCAGCTTCCTTGGATGTGTTCAATCCTGTATACGGGCAGCCATTTGGTGCTTTTGTCTCTAGTTATAATGCTTACAACTCGACAGATGCACTGGGTGTTTATGTTCAAGATCAAATTAACCTTGCCGAAAATCTGAAATTGCTGGTGGGCGTGCGGTTCGATACCGACAACCAAACCTCAGAAGACCGGGATGCCAATACGAAACAAAATCAATCGGATAATGCATTTAGTCCCCGTGTGGGTATTGTCTATCAACCGATTCAGCCCATTTCACTGTATGCAAGCTATAGTCGAGCATTTACCCCAAATAATGGCACTAGCTTTGATGGCAGTGTCTTTCAACCGGAACGGGGCACTCAGTATGAGGTGGGGATCAAAGCAGATTTAAACGCTCGACTTTCCGCAACACTTGCGTTTTATTACTTAACCCGCTCAAACGTCTTGACCACTGATCTAGTGAATCCTGACTTCTCCATCCAAACCGGAGAGCAGCGCAGCCGGGGAATAGAACTGAATATTGGCGGCGAAATCTTGCCGGGATGGAATCTCATTGGCGGCTATGCTTACACCAATGCCGAAATCACAAAAGACAATACCTATGCGGTTGGCAACTTGCTGAATAATATCCCCAGAAACAGCTTTAACATCTGGACAACCTACGAAATTCAGTCTGGCGGACTCAAAGGGTTGGGTTTCGGGACGGGACTGTTTTATGTGGGAGAAAGAGAGGGCGATTTAGCCAACACGTTTGAATTACCCAGTTATTTCCGCACCGATGCTACCATCTTCTACAAACGAGACAGGTTCAGGGCTGCGATTAATTTTAAGAATCTGTTTAACGTGGACTATTTTGAGTCGGCGACGAACAGGGTAAATGTTTTTCCCGGTGAGCCATTTCTTGTGCAAGGAACGATTTCGTGGCAGCTTTAGGTGGTCAAATGATTCTCTCTGTTACTGGTTTTGTGATGTGGTGGTATCGTTATCGGGCAAAACCGACTACAAAAGATAGGATTTATACGGCATGAAATTGAAAGTGATATCTTCATGCGATCGCAGCATAACTCTAACCACTAGTTATAGCGATCGCCAGGGCTATTTCATAGGAAGTCGGCGGGAAACTCCATCCCCAGGTGTCTGTAGAGGGATAGCCGCCCGCCGACTTGGGGCATAGGGCATAGGGCATTGGGAACTCTTACCCATGCCCCATTCCCCATGCCCTAAAACTCCATCCCGCAAGTGGCGTGGAGTTTTTTATTCTCATCTAGCCCGCCTCAGAATTCATTCTGAGTCTAATAGCGAAAGTCGTCTTTAGACGACTTAAGAATTGGTTATAGTCCGTTTTAACGGACTTTAGCTATGAGCCTCTGAACTTCAGTTCCGGGCGGTTTATGTCTAGAATGAAATAGCCCTGTAGCGATCGCTCAAAAATAGAAACGCGAAATTTTTAATGTAGATTAGAACAAGTATACCATCTACCAATCAATCGATGACCGAGGAACTGTCAAGAGCAGATAATGATAGCCCCTGGAAAGAAATATTAGAAGCATACTTTCCCCAAGCAATGCAATTTTTATGACCCGAAACAGCAGCATTAATTAATTGGCAACGTCCCCACGAATTTCTTGATAAGGAATTTCAACAAATTGCCAGAGAATCCGAACTTGGTAGGCGATATGCAGATAAACTAGTCAAAGTTTGGCTACTTCAAGGAGAAGAAATTTGGCTATAAATCCATGTCGAAATCCAAGCCAAACCAGAAGACAATTTTTCTGAAAGAATGTTTTCCTACAACCTGCGGATTTTCGATAGATTTGGCAAACCTGCCATAAGTTTGGCGATTTTATGCGACAACGACACCACATGACGACCCAATCAATATAATTATAATTACCCCAATACCAGGCTGAACTTTGAATTTGGCATCGTCAAGCTGCTGGATTATCAAAATCGGTGGGCAGAATTAGAAACCAGCGATAATGTGTTTGCGACAGTGGTGATGGCACATTTGAAGACACAGCAAACAATTAAAAAGCTAGGAGAGCGAAAAGCTCTTAAATTTACTTTGATTCGGCGATTGTATGAATTGGGCTTACCAGAAAGAGATATTCGTAACCTGTATCGATTTATTGACTGGGTGATGATTTTACCAAAAGCCTTGGAAGCAGAATTTTGGCAAGAGTTTAAGGAGTACGAACAGGAGCGGACTATGAGCTACATTACTACAGGCGAGCGCATTGGCTACGAGCGGGGGAAGGAAGAAGGAAAGCAGGAACAAGGACAAGCACTCGTGCTACGGCAACTACAAAGACGTGTAGGAGAGTTACCGCCACAGGTTCGGGGGCGTATTCAAACTCTTTCCCTAGAGCAATTAGAATCACTTGGCGAGGCTTTGTTGGATTTTACAGCCCTTGAGGATTTACTTAACTGGTTGGCAGCGAATCAAACAACGTAGAAAGTTTCTTGCTCGTCATGGTTTTGTCAGAGCGATGAATTAGACTTACCAATAACTCTCCTACCTTCCCTGCTTCTATTGCTCCTCCTGCTCCTCAACTACTTTGCTCCCCATGCCTATCAATGTTTAATTTCCAAATTCAGTATGTAGCATCCTAATTGGACTTTTTCTGCCCACAATTCATATTCCAAACGCAAATGCTCCGGCAAGGGATGTCCGTTGAGAGTTAGGCTACTAGTAAAATTTCTTAAACGAATAGGATTGTTAGGTTGCAATGACTCAGTTGGCAACCAATAGCGACTAATGCCATAAACGCCCCGTTCCCAAAAATGACGGTAACTCACTTGGCCATTACCTTGCATAGTCATAATTACCCGATAAGGAGAAATCTCCAGCCACAAAATTCTGGGACTGTTAGGGGTATAAGCTTTGCTCTTACTTTGGGGTAGTGTGTCTTCTGGACTCAGGACACTCTCTACTTCGCAGCTAATTAGAGGCGGTGCGGTCAGCAGTAAATGGAATCTATTAGTATCTTTTTGATACAATGTCGCGGCGGTTTCGACAACAGACCAAATTGGTAGGTCAGTGGAAATAAGTGATAAGCACACGGGCTTGCGGTGATGGGTCAGCATGGGAGCGATAAGGGCTAAAAGCTATTGAACAAAATGAAATGAACACACTAGGCAGTCTAATAGGTCAGGGTAAGAAACTAAATAGTAAAGCAGGCTTAATATTAATGAATCCGCTGATTTGTTAATAAGCTACACAAAGCCGCATAGAAACAGGTAGAATATCAGCTTACACAGCAAAAACGGTATTTTTTCTAGAAAGAGCTAATTCGTAAGTAAAGCTTGTAAATATTCTAAAGCTATAGCCTCACAGCAGGAGTCGTTCTGGTGTATTCAAAAGCCAGTGTATCCTAATGTCGGCTTTTGTTAGAACCGTAGAAAGTCACAAAGACCTTTCTCATAAGTTAATTAGACATCTCCAGAAATTAAATATGCGTTATCCAGAATCCTTGTAGAGACGTAGCAGTGCTACGTCTCTACATTCATTTTCACTCCTATGTCTATTATTTAGCGACCCTCTTTTGACTGTCTCTAAGGGGTTGCATCTAGGCACTTGGCATAAATTTATCTTTGACTGTGCTTTGATGTTGGGCGCTTTAGCTCAAGGTTAAACGATATAACTCTGCGACACTACTATGATGATTTGTCACATCTCAACTGAGGCTATTAATCAAACTGATTAGCTCTTTATCAGTCAAAGCTTATAAAAAAATAAACCCAGCAGGAGCCGTATTACAAGACTGCCTGCCAGGAAGGTATAGTATATTCCGGCCATGTTTGATTAGGTTAGCGCTTATTTGTAAAAAATAATTGCGTATCCCTAGATACAATAACTAAATACTTTGGCAAACACAGTTAAGAAAAGTTACTAAATAGGTTAATTTCCAATTAAAATTAACAATTTCTCGAATGAGGGAGCAGGGAGCAACGGAGAAGAGTTTTCCCTCCACCTTTAATACTGCTCGGATAAGCAGAGGAGGCAAAACTCCTCCCCTGCCTCCATTTCTCCCCCTACTCCCCCTGCTTGCCTCAACCAAGAAATTCCTTAACCTACGCAGTATTGCCTCTGCCTCTTTTCAATACCCAATGCTCCATAATATAAGAAAGCGCTTCACACTTCTTAAATAATCAGCTTTATTAGAACAATGGCGAGAGACTTGCGGGGATTCATTAAAATTTTGGAAGAGAAGGGACAATTACGGCGGATTTCAGCTTTAGTTGACCCAGATTTAGAAATTGCTGAAATTTCCAACCGGATGCTGCAAAAAGGTGGACCGGGGTTGTTGTTTGAAAATGTCAAAGGCGCTTCATTCCCGGTGGCGGTGAATTTGATGGGAACGGTGGAAAGGATTTGCTGGGCGATGAATATGCAGCATCCAGAAGAGTTGGAAACTCTGGGAAAAAAATTAAGTATGCTGCAACAGCCAAAACCACCGAAGAAGATTTCCCAGGCGATAGATTTTGGCAAAGTGCTGTTTGACGTGGTGAAAGCAAAACCAGGACGTGACTTTTTCCCGGCTTGTCAGCAAGTTGTAATTCAAGGTAATGATTTAGATTTAAACAAGTTACCTTTGATACGTCCTTATATTGGTGATGCTGGCAAGATTATCACGCTGGGATTAGTAATTACCAAAGATTGTGAGACGGGTACTCCAAATGTAGGCGTGTATCGCTTGCAACTACAATCTCAGAATACGATGACAGTTCACTGGTTATCAGTGCGGGGTGGAGCAAGGCATTTGCGAAAAGCGGCCGAACGTGGGAAGAAATTAGAAGTTGCGATCGCACTTGGTGTAGATCCTCTAATTATTATGGCAGCTGCCACACCCATCCCTGTAGATTTATCAGAATGGCTATTTGCTGGACTTTATGGTGGTTCTGGTGTGCAGTTGGCTAAGTGTAAAACTGTAGATTTAGAAGTTCCCGCAGATTCCGAATTTGTCTTAGAAGGAACGATTACACCAGCAGAAGTTTTACCAGATGGGCCCTTTGGCGACCACATGGGTTATTACGGCGGCGTGGAAGATTCGCCATTAATCCGCTTTGAGTGTATGACGCACCGGAAAAATCCGATTTATTTAACAACATTTAGCGGCCGTCCACCGAAAGAAGAAGCGATGATGGCGATCGCACTCAATCGCATTTATACTCCCATACTGCGGCAACAAGTCTCAGAAATTGTCGATTTCTTCTTACCAATGGAAGCTTTGAGTTACAAAGCGGCGATTATTTCCATTGATAAAGCATATCCGGGACAAGCGCGACGGGCAGCTTTAGCATTTTGGAGTGCTTTGCCACAATTTACATACACAAAATTTGTAATTGTTGTAGATAAAGATATAAATATTCGCGATCCGCGTCAAGTTGTGTGGGCAATTAGTTCCAAAGTTGACCCAGTGCGGGATGTCTTTATTTTGCCGAATACACCTTTTGATACGTTGGATTTTGCCAGTGAGAAAATTGGCTTAGGTGGACGTATGGGAATTGATGCAACTACAAAAATTCCACCAGAAACAGACCATGAATGGGGTTCGCCTTTGGAATCTGACCCTGATGTGGCGGCGATGGTAGAGAGACGATGGGCGGAGTATGGTTTGGCAGAGTTGCAGTTAGGAGAAGTAGACCCAAATTTGTTTGGCTACGATATGAGGTAATGTGCTAGGGGAACTCCAAGAAATAAATTATCCAATATTGTGGGGTGGGCATCTTGCCCGCCCAGTCTATAATATGGCGGGCGAGACGCCATTGGTGTCAAGTTAAGCTCAAACTTCCTATGTCAATAAGCATTTATGCTCAAAAATTCGGTTTTAAAGGGATAAAAAACGAACTTTCTCAGGGACTATTAATGCTTTGTTTATTAGCATCACTCCCAGCTTGCGTATAAAAGTCAGAAAAAGTTCACCTTTATACTTCGTTCCTAACAAAACCTATCGTTGACAAATGGGTTTTAACCTTAAGTTGACACTAATGGCGAGACGCCCACCCCACAAGAGTTAATGGAATATTTTTTATTTGGAAGTCCCTAAGACAAGAGACGCGATGAATCGCCGTCTCTACAATAGACATCTCCGAAAAAGAATTGTTTTGACGTAGCAGTGCTAGGTCTCTACAAGGGTTCTGGGTAACGCATCTTTAATTTCTGGAGATGTCTAATAATCAATCTCTTGTAGAGACGCCGATTTATCGCGTCTTTAAGATTTATTTCTTCTCTCAGTGTCCTCCGCGCCTCTGTGGTAGCCTAAATCTATTTTTCTCTGCAAAAATGACTAACTCAGCACCAAGTCGTTTGGGTGAACTCGCCAACCTATTTTTTAAACTGGGCGTTATCGGCTTTGGCGGCCCGGTTGCCCATATTGCCATGATTGAAGATGAAGTGGTTAAGCGCCGTCAGTGGTTGACAAGGGAGCATTTTCTAGATTTACTGGGGGCAACGAACCTAATTCCTGGCCCAAATTCCACAGAAATGGCTATTCATATAGGATACATCTATGCAGGATGGCTGGGGCTGATTGTGTCAGGCGTTTGTTTTGTCTTACCTGCGGTTCTAGTTACTTGCGGGTTTGCTTGGGTTTATGTTGCTTACGGCACTTTACCCCAAGTTGCTCCCTTACTTTATGGCATTAAACCAGCAGTTTTAGCAATCATCATCAATGCCCTCTGGGGCTTGGCAAAAAAGGCTGTGAAAACCCGCCAATTACTAGTAATTGCTTTGGCTGTAGCATTACTGACATTATTATTGAAATTAAATGAAGTAGTTGCCCTACTAATTGGGGGATTGCTGGGTATGGTTTGGTTACATTCTGGTGATAAAAACGACAAGCCAGGAGATAAAGCCAACTTTCTCATTGCTAGTCTCAGCACAGGTGCAACTTTGAAAGCATCAGTGGCTATTGCTGCATTAGTCGTTACTGTATCTACTGCAACCAATGTTTCTTTATGGCAGTTGGGTTGGTTTTTTCTGAAAGTTGGTAGTGTCTTGTTTGGTGGTGGCTATCTTTTGGTGGCTTTTCTGCAAGGGGGATTAGTTCAAGAATACGGTTGGCTGACACAACAACAGTTACTAGATGCGATCGCAATTGGTCAATTTACTCCTGGCCCAGTACTTTCCACTGCTACCTTTATCGGTTATGTCATTGCTGGCATACCTGGTGCTATTGTCGCCACAATCGGAATTTTTCTACCTTCTTTTGTTTTCGTTGCTGCCCTGAATCCCTTAATCCCACGCTTACGGGCTTCTTCTTGGACTAGAGCCTTTTTGGATGCTGTGAATGTTAGTGCTGTAGCCCTAATGGTTGTTACTACTCTACAACTGGGGGCAGCCACTTTAACCTTACCACAAGCCCCATTTGTAGATTTTCTCGCCCTAGCGATCGCCATCGTCTCAGCTATTTTAGCTATTCACTACCGCATCAATGCTGCATGGTTAGTCTTTGGTAGCGCTTTCATTGCATGGGGTGCTTCACTCTTGGGCTACATTCGATGAAATTCCAAGTATTGTAGATTAATAGCAGTTATTAACTTGACTTTAAACACTTATTAGTTTATTGACTCGAATTTATACAGATTTTTCTGATTTTGTCGGCTTAAACAAGTCAAAAAAAATATATATGAAATCTTGCTTTCAAACTATTTTCATGTGATAATCACCATTAACTCCTGCAAACCTACCAACTTACAGTAGTTTATAATCAGAGTTGAATAATTCAGCTTTTGAAAAGCTATAAACATACCAGTCTATAGCTTTAGGGATAATACCTATAAAAATTTGCGACTTTGGATTTTAGCACACATCTGTGCATACATTCGACTTAACTTATAAAGGATGAGAAATAAGTTTTTCATGCCAATTTTTACCGTAAATTAAAGGGTTTAAGAACCTGCAATCTACATGTAGCACCCATTTCAGTCGGGGTTTGTCTTGAGAAATCGCTCCACTTGGGATGCATCCCAAGACCGCGTTTCTCGCTAAATCCCCGTCTGAAATGTCTTTGATTTTGAATTTTGAATTTTGAATTTTGAATTGTTATGTCTCTATTCAATCATCTAAATTACTATCCTCAATAGTTAAGAAATTAGTTTATGAAGTTCCAGTCATTTCGTTTTATCCCAAGTTTGGGGCGGTCTAAATCTTCCCAGTCCCCAATCCCTAGTCGCCAATCCCCAGTCCCTATTTCAATCCGGGGTCTTTCGGTAATAGTTGCAATGGGTGCATTTTTGGGTTTAGCGATCGCTACTCATACCGGCAGTTCCAAGAATGCTACAGTCACTCAGCCGATTGCTACCAACTTGTCAAATGTTACCTTACGCGCTTCAAATTTCAAAGGCGGTTGGGATTTGCAACTTAAGTTATCTGGACAAGATAAATTTCCCTACAAAACCGAGTTTACAGAATTTACTGGCGGAAACTTGATCGTACAGGCAATCAACGCCAACGCTCTTGATATTGGTAGTGCTAGTGAGATCCCACCAATTTTTGCGATTCAATCCCAAGGGGCGGTAAAAATCATTGCTTCCATTAAGGGGCCGACAGTGGGTCAAGTCGTACTCATACCACAAAATTCCAAAGCGAAGAAGTTTGCTGACCTCAAAGGTAAGAAAATCGGCTATGTGAAAGCGACTACAGCTCATTACTTCCTGATTAAGATGTTGGCACAAGAGGGATTGACACTCAAAGATGTGAATGCCGTACCGCTAACTATTCCTGACGGACTCTCTGCCTTTAGGAGAGGCGACTTAGATGCTTGGGCTACTTACGGTTACGCAATCCAGCAAGCCCAGAAAGACGGAGCTAAGGTACTCAAATCAGCGAAAAACATTCTCAGCGGTAATTTTACAATTGTCGCATCACCAAGTGCGATCGCCGATCCCAATAAAAAAGCGGCGATCGCAGACTTCCTCTGCCGCATCCAAAAATCGCAAGATTGGCAAGCATCAAATATAGAGCTGTGGTCAAAGAACTATGCAAAAGCAATTGGAGTGGATGAAAATTTTGTCCTCAAAGATGCCAAAGAGGGTTTAAAACAGACGCGATCGCAAGTGCTGCCAATTTCCCAACAAGCGATCGCTTCCCAACAAGATGTCGCCGACACCTTTTATCGTGCCGGAGTCATTTCCACGAAGGTTGACGTGAAACCATTATGGGATGGAAGCTTTACCAATGCGATTAATAAATGCAAATAGTCAACCAACAGGGAGTAGGGAAGACGGCATTGGTCGGGGCATGAAACCCCGACCAATGCTACCGTCTTGAAAGACGGGGCTTGTATCCCACTGGTTGTTGGGGCTATTCTTTTTCCCTACTCCCTACTCCCTACTCCCTACTCCCGCCCCAACGGGGCTTGGTCAATCCACGGTTTGACTGACAATAAAAAAGTTAACTTCAATTAAGGTGAAATATGTCCATTCAAGACACAGTAACTAGCTGGGAACAACTGTTAGAAATTGCCCAAAAAAATACCCCTGCTCGACGGGTGCGTAGACCAGGGCAATCTCCTTCTACTGCTCCTATCCCTAGCAGTCTCCATAAACTGCCACCAGATACAGAACCGCCAGTACTTCTTTACCGCGATACTAACTCTTGGTGTCCATTTTGCGAAAGAGTTTGGTTTGCTCTCGAAGAAAAGGAAATTCCCTTTGCAACAGAGTTTATCGACTTGACTAACAAGCCTAAATGGTATACCGACTTAGTTCCTACAACCCTTGTCCCGGCTGCAAAAATTGAGGGAAAGTTAGTTTATGAATCCAAAGACATTCTTCTAGCATTAGAAGAACAATTCGGGCCAACCTTGCTGCCTGAAGACCCAGAGGAAAACGCTGTTGCTAGGCAATGGCTTGAGGATGCTGAAACCAATGGTGTGAGAGATATCGCTTACAAATTTCTCAGACAAGCTCCTGAAGATCCTCATGAATTAGCCAGCTTACAGGCAGCTTTTGAAGCGAAATTAGACGAACTCGAACAACTTCTTGGAAAGTATCCTGGCCCCTACTTTTTGTCAACATTTAGCGTGGTAGATATTACCTACAGCCCTCATTTAGACCGTTTGGCGGCTAACTTACCCGTTTATCGGGGATATCACCTCAAGGGAAATCCCCGATATCCTCGGATCAACGCTTGGTTTGAAGCACTCAAGCAGCGTCCTGCCTATCAGCGCGTCAAATCGGATGATACCACCAATAATTTACTCCTGCGTCGCCGATGGGGCGTGACACCAATCGGCAATCCTTTGCCCCCTGACCCAGCAGCTAGCCAAGAAATCCAATTTCGGGCAGAAGCGGCTGAGAGGTTGACTGATAACCGAGAAGTTGCTTTAGGAGATATCCTAAAAAACTCCGGGGTGCAAGCATTGGCAGTCAATGGCGACACAACAGCCGTTAAAGAAGCAGTTGATTTTCACCTGAGATTGCTGGCTGACTATCTCATCAATGGCAATGGTGCAGCATTACCGTGGGGACGCGTGGGTGGCAAAGACAATGCCGATCCAACTGCGGCCGCCATTGGAGCCATCACACTTGCCTATGTGAGAAATCGCATCTGTGCGCCACGGGATATGAGCGCTGGTGCTGCAACTGCATTCCGGGCAGCAGCAGATAAAGTGTTGGCATATCTCTATTAGCGATCGCTAGTGACAGGCTAAAATTCTATTTCGCACGGTGGTAGTCAGGATAATTTTTAACTACCACCGATGATCCGATCGGGTTCAATGTCAGCCTCCTTGTGAAAATAGGTAAGTTTCAATCCAGGATTAAGACCGTTTCGGCACTATTACCCCAAATACCCAATTTCCTATCTGTACCTGCCGTTTCTGCGATCGCCAATTGAGAATTCAGCCCGACAACCATTTTTCACCCAAATACGATCATTCCGATAGCCCCAATTTCCTCTACAAGTGGCGTCAGACAATCGCCTAACAAGCCTCACTCTGCCTCTACTACTTATTGAACAAGTATTCCTCTGATTATTACGGCTTGAACAAGTAATTATTTCCTGAGCGGAAGCGGGAGCTGCAACGCCCAAAAGTGTACCTATACTAATGCTGGCAACCATAAAGGTGGCAGCAACAATGGGAAGACGGATAGCCATATTCAATGTTAGACCTATTCAAAAATTCAAAAACAAAAACTATAGTAATTATAGCAAACTGCATTAATAGCCAATTTTCAAATCAATTAAATGCAAAGAATATTTGTATCATTAATAGTATTAAATACAACAGCTTCTATCAAGAATATAACTACTACTTAAGAAGTAAAGCCAGGAAAGTAAAAAGTCTAAAACCTATATACAGCAGGTTTATAGTAGGCTTTTTCTACCTTAACTTTCGTTTTATATACTAAAAACGGCTGAGAACTTGACTTTTGAATAATCGCCAAAAGCTTGTTTGTGCCAAGCTTATAGCCATTTTTTAAAAAGTCTCGTTGTTACCCGTTCGCAGTATAACTAAATACAGTTCAGTTAAGCATTTGTCTCTTCTCTCAGTGCCCTCTGCGTCTCTGTGGTAGCCTGCGGCAAGCCGCTCCGCGTCTACGTTAAAAAAATTGATGTTGACAAAGGGTTTTAGCCTTAACTGAACCGTATTGTTTTATAAGTGATCTAATATCAATACATTTGGGCATTAATTTGAGCAAATTTATGTAAATAAAAAAAGGAGAGTATTGCTACTCTCCTAAGGTAATATGAGTGAAAATTTATTTTCTTAGTGATTCAAGCGAGCTTCACGTTGACGCAATTCACGAACATGTCGCGCACGAGCTTGACGTTCACGTAATTCATGAGCGCGTCGTTCACGAGCTTGGCGTTCACGCAATTCACGAGCGCGTTGTTCACGGATTTGACGTTCACGTTGAATTCGATTGTTATTAAAAGCTACAGTATTATGATTAAAACGATCGCGCTCAAATTTCAATTCAGCAGCATTAGCATTTTGAGAAAGAGCAGCAATTGAGGTAGCGGCTAATAAGCCTCCAAGTAGAATAGCTTTTAAGCGGTTCATATATTTCTTAATCTGCCTTGCATTACTTGATTTGTACATTCTCAATGTAATCGACATAATCAAATATACGCCTGTGACAAAAGTCATATTTAAATAGTTACTTTTTTCACTAATACTAGGATTTATATTTAATTTTTGAAATTGGATAATGGTCGATATTTCACTTGATACACGTTATACCCTCAGTATCCTTAGTAAGATTTAAATCTAATTCCTATCAGCACACCACAAAAAGGGTATGGAATTTAGCGAGTCAAAGGTTTGCCTCGTTCCTAGTCTCCGACTGGGAATGCTCGTCGTTGAGGCTCCGCCTCGCTTGCTGGCGGCAGAGCCATCAAGAGCAGCATTTCCAGCCGGAGGCTGGAAACGAGGTTTTAAAGGAGTTGCGGAATGTCAAATTATTTAACTAAATCCTTCACCTTATTGATAATGCTCACTGGATCAATGCCTTGGTGTAAAAATTGTTCCCATAAACCGCCGCAACCTTCTTTATGAGTACCAAGATAAGCATACTTGGGAGTAAACCCGCGCTCTAATAGCCAGCTACCGAAACGGCTGCCCAATCCAGTTCGACGGTTAAAGGATTCCACAACCAGTACAAAAGGAGCATTACCGATTTTCACCATTATCTCTTCGTCAATAACGTTTAAGGTTGGTTTATTGATCAAACCTACGTCTAGCCCTTCTTGCTGGAGACGCTCAACAGCATCCAGGGCACGATATAGAGCTTCACCAAAGCTGATGATGTAGCCTTGGGTTCCTTCTCGAATTACCTCATCTTTGCCAGAGACAAATTTATAATCACTACCAAAAAATTCATGGCCGTTTTTGTCAAGAATTAATGGTACTTTAGAACGAGTAGAGAAAATAAACCGCAGTCCCGGATCAAAAAATACAGCTTCTACACAAGCTTTCATTTGATTCGCATCAGATGGAAAGTAAAGACGTGTTTCGTAGCCATCATCTAAACCATTGTCAGCGAACATATTGTTCAAACCAAAGTGGCAGGTATTATCTGCCATATCATCGATACCTGCATGAGAAAAGTGACAAAGTACATTAGAGTAGTTCAACCGCGCCATCGTAATCTCTGAGATACACATTTCCAAGAAAGCGCTAAAGGTTGCGAAAATACCTTGTTTTCCTGCTTCCATCCCAAATCCGGCAGCAGCAGAAAAGTTACCCCGTTCCATGATGCCAGAGGAGATAAAAATTTCCGGGTAGGCATCGTGAATCTTCTTCAGACCACAAGAGCCTTCAAGATCGCTATCAATGACTCTGACTTTTTGCTTGCGTTCTGCTTCACTGATGCGACTTAAGACAGAAACTACCGCATCACCAAACACATTGCGGTTAGCATCCCATTTATTACTAGAGCCAAGAAAAGTATAAGTGTGCTTCGGTTTTTGAATGCTCTTAATGTATTCAACAGCAGTAGTTTGTTGGTGTGATTCGAGATATTGAATTGCTAACTCTACGGAAATCACATCATGACCGTGAGTCGAACCTTCTAACCCTTTAATACCAGGACACATGGGGCGTTTATTGATGATGGCAACTGGCCCAGGAGTTGCTACAGCTTCACAAATCCGACGGTATAAGTCGTCTAAGTCTTCTCCATCTCCTTCGAGTATCTTTAACCCATGCCCTTCTAAGGTTTTGGCGACTGTAAAACCGGGTAAATATTTTGAAGGATGTCCGGCGATTGTCACGTCATTATCATCAATGATTAGCTTCACATTAAGATATTGAGCGACAGCCAAGCGGGCAGCTTCCGCGTCATTACCTTCCTGCTGGGAACCATCGGAACCAAGACAGAAAACTATCTTACCTGGATTGGCGATCGCTACGCCATTGACGTAGGGCCATATATGTCCTAGTCGTCCAGAGCTAAATTTTACACCAGGAGTTAGCCCTAATTCCGGGTGTCCTGGTAAGCCGGAGTGGGCTTCACGATAGTGCAGGAGTTGCTCACTTGGTAAGTCACCGTGCAAGGCTGCCATCAAATACTGAGTTGCAACTCGATGTCCGGCTTCATCAAAGAAAATCGGCACAAATTGATCCGATGCTGCCCGAAATAAGGCATCAAGTATGACCACCTCTGGTACTGTGTCATAAGGCCCTCCAGTGTGGCCACCCACCCCTCTAGCAGCTCCAGTGGCTGTAAACAAGACGATCGCATCGCGGCAGAGTTGAATATTTGTTTTTAGGCTCTCTCGTTCCTCCACGGTAAGAGTTGTCTTGGCTGGGTTAAGAACCAGAGGCTTGTAAGCACTCAAATCAATAGGAAATTGAATCTTCGTAACAGTCACGTCGTTTCGCTCCGAATTCAAAAGTCAAAATTCAAAATTAAGGGAACTCCAAGAAATAAATTATCCAATGTTGTGGGGTGGGCAACATGAGCGCCCAGTCCATAGGGCGGGCGAGACGCCCACCCCACAAGAGTTAATTGAATATTTTTTTATTTGTCAGTCCCTGATGATCCCCATAAATAAATTTAGGGGCTTGTATCATGAGTCGTTTTCGGTCATTGAAAATGCAGCTAAGATTGTTAAATCCCGCTTGCGTGAATATGCTTGAATTTATTTAAAGACGATCGAAAATATGCAGAAACCTGCATGTCTATGAGTATAAACTCACAAACGTGCAATTTCAAGATCAAATATGCAACTTCAGGAAAATCAACTATGTTAACTGCGGAGCGCCGACAATTCATCTTGGAAATTCTGCGACGTGACAAGAAGGTACTATCGTCGGAACTCAGCGCGGTTCTAAAGGTTTCTGAGGATACGATTCGTCGGGATCTCCGAGAACTAGCTGAATCTGGTCTTTTGCAGCGCGTTCATGGGGGGGCACTTCTGGTTTCTCCAGCTGTTGCGAGTTATGCCGATCGCCAAAAACAAGCACCGAAAGAAAAAGAAGCGATCGCTCGTGCAGCTGCCAAATTAGTTTGTACAGGGCAGGTGGTGATTTTAGATGGAGGTACAACAACTCTCCAAGTAGCCCGTCATTTGCCCTTGGATTTGCAAGCGACAATTGTCACCAATAGCCCTCCCATTGCGATCGCCTTGGCAGAACATCCCCATATTGAAGTTGTCATGTTGGGTGGACAACTCTACAAAAAAGCCTTGGTAAACGTTGGTGCTACAACAGTTGAGACATTACGAATGATTCGTGCAGATTTGTGCATGTTGGGGGTGTGTAGTCTACATCCAGAATTTGGGATTAGTGTAGCGAACTTGGATGAAGCCCATGTTAAACGAGCGATGATTGCTGGAGCCGCGGAAGTAGTTGGATTAGCCACAGAGGAGAAGTTAGACACTGCTGCACCTTATGTTGTGCAGTCGATTTATGCACTAACTTATCTTGTAACTGCACCGACTGTATCCGATCGGCTGCTAACTTCTTACAAAGCTTTAGGTTTGACGATCATTCGTGATGAGTCGGCTTGAGGAGGCAGGGGGCAGGGGGCAGGAGGTAAAGCCGACCTACTTATTATCGTTAATTAAAGGGTTTAAGAACCTGCAATCTACATGTAGCATCCATTTCAGTCGGGGTTTGTCTTGAGAAATCGCTCCACTTGGGCAAAGCCCAAGACCTCGTTTCTCGCTAAATCCCCGTCTGAAATTTCTTTAATTTTGAATTTTGAATTTTGAATTGTTCAGGTGTCATTTTGTCCAGATACTTTGGTCGGTGATGGAACGCACTTCGATCTGTGCAGGCAAGATTTGGTCTTTGTAGGAACGATCAGCCACGGTTTGCAATGCGCGGATATCGTCATCGCTCACCGGGCGCAATTCTCGTGCGGAGCGTTGGGTAATGGATTTTGAGGTATTTAGTGGCAAGCGCGACAGTTTTGCGTAAACTTGAGCATAGCCATCTGGATTCGCGATCGCCCAGTCGCTAGCTTTGTTCAGCCGCTTTAAAAAATCTGCGATCGCCGCCCGCTTACCAGGATCGGCTAGGGCTTTGTCGCTTGCGGTAATTAACGATAATCCACTGTTGATACCCTGACCGTCACGCAGCACCCGCCCGCCATTTTGTTGCGCCACATAAAAGTAGGGATCGAAGGTCGCCCACACTTCGATACTCTTGGATGAGAAGGCCGCAGATGCATCAGTTGGTAGCACAAATTTGACCGTTACATCAGTGCGTTTCAGACCAACCTCTTCAAGGGCACCATAAAGCTGGTACTGCGAAACACTACCCCGCGCTGAGGATACTACTACAGTCTTACCCTTCAGGTCAGCCACACCTTTAATGGGAGAATCCGCATGAACGATGATGCCAAGTCCTTCGCCCTTGCCAACTTTGGTTGCAAGGATCTTGAGCGGCGTTTTACCTACGGCTGCGGCCAGAACAGGAAGATCGCCGGCGGGTGCGGTATCCACTGCACCCACACGCAGCGCTTCAAATAAAGGTGCAGCACCCTGGAAGCTTGCCCATTTGTATTTATACGGCACACCTTCAAGTGCATTGGCGGCTTCCACAAGCGCCCGCGTACCACCAACTTGATCGCCTAGCACGACGGTAACTTGTGACAGATCAACATTTGTCGCTTTTTGCGGACTGGCTAGCTCCCCACATCCATAGAGTCCTAGCAAGGGGAGAAATGCAACCGACAGGATGAGTACCTTATTAATATGGTTGAATCGCATCATGTGTAAGTGGGGAGTGAGGAAAAGATCAATTTCATGCTTGGCGGTGTACAAAGTTCATCGGGACTACTGGTCTGTCCCATTAATTCTGATAGGTGAATCAAATTTCAATTTCTCTTCTTTACCTCTTAACTTTGCGCTCTTTGCGTCCTTCTCTAACGAGACGCTGCGCGAATGCGGTTCGTTCTTTTTTCCCTCAAATTTAATGGGACAGACCACTACTTTCTACCTCGCTATTGCAAAACTTAATTACGAATTACGAATTACGCATTATTCTCAGATTCCTGTTTTGTATGCTGGCCCCAAGGTTCACGAGCGAAGATCCGGCGTACTATCGGCTCAAAGAAAGTCAGGGGCAGAGTATCATAGTTTGGATCAAATGATTCTTGATCCCACTTATGGCAGAATTCAGCAGTGGGGTCAAAGTAAGGATGACCTCGGAACTTTTCTCTAGCATGGCGATCGCGTCCTGTATGATGCCAGAAATAATAGCCTTGGAAAATCCCATGATGTTCAATTATCCAATGGGTAGATGGACTCACATAAGGTTTGAGGATGGTTGCTGCTAGCTCTGCATGATTTACAGGTGCTAATAAATCACCAATATCATGCAGCAATGCAGCTACCACAACTTCTTCTTCTGCCTCATCCCGAAAAGCGCGTGTTGCCGTTTGTAGCGAATGCTGATAGCGATCGATCAAATTTCCTGGATAACTCTCTTGTAAGCCAACTAAAAGTGTTAGGGCGCGATCGGCAACCTGATTTAACAAAGGCTTAGAGTGTTCCCGTAACAAAAGATAATCCTCTTTTGTTCCGTCTGCCATTCGTGTATAAGTGGCAATAGGTCTTTTTGTAGATGAGTCTGACATTACATACTCCCGATGTAAATCTCAAAATTCTCTGTTTATTCTTTCAATACCTTCGCCAATTTACAAGTATTGGCATCTCTCCCATTCCCTACTACTGGCGTGGCAAGGCTAAAATGTTGCAAAAAAATTGTAGGTTGGGTGGAGGCTTTGCGTAACCCAACATCCTGGTAAATAAGCGTACAGAATTAATTACACTTTTAATTTGCATAACTAGGGCGGGCAAGATGCCCACCCCACAAGAGTTTTAATTCCAGGTAATATGCAAGGTTATTTGTCCAACAGCTTATTAAGCTTGCTATGCCACTACGCTGGGTACTGATGTCCAATAATGGGATGAGTTTGATAAGGCTCTTCAAGAAACTTGCGCTCTTCATCAGAAAGTTTCAAATCTACAGCCTCAACTGCATCTTTGAGATGTTCTATCTTGCTTGCACCAACAATCGGAGATGTTACGCCTGGTTGATGTAATACCCAAGCCAAAGCAATTTGTGTTGGTTTCACACCACGTTTTTGCGCTAATTCGACGACGCGATCGACTACTTGAAAATCAGAATCTCGATAGTAGCGACTATGACCCAATTGGTCGGTTTTTGCTCTTATTGTCTCACCATAGCCTTCCTTAGTGCGATTCCCAGCCAAAAAGCCTCGCGCTAAAGGACTCCAGGGAATAATCCCAATGCCTTGGTCTAAAGACAGAGGTATTATTTCTCTCTCTTCTTCTCGATAAACCAAGTTGTAATGGTTTTGGATAGAAACAAAGCGAGTCCAGCCGTGTTTGTCAGCAGTGTAAAGAGCTTTAACAAACTGCCATGCGTAAACACTTGAGATCCCCAAGTAGCGAACTTTACCTGATTTGACTACATCATGGAGTGCTTCTAAGGTTTCTTCAATTGGTGTCTCGTAGTCCCAACGGTGAATCTGGTACAAATCTACGTAATCTGTTTGTAGCCGCCGTAAGGAAGCGTCAATGCTATCAAAAATATGCTTTCGAGATAGTCCTCGGTCATTGGGGCCATCACCGACTTTGTTATATACTTTGGTAGCAATTACAACTTGATCTCTTTTCGCAAAGTCTTTTAATGCCCGACCCAAGATTTCTTCGCTCACACCCAATGAGTATGTATCAGCAGTGTCAAAGAAATTAATTCCCAATTCCAAAGCCAGTTTAACAAATGGGCGACTTTCTTCTTCTTCTAATACCCATTCATGCCATTTGCGAGAGCCAAAGGTCATAGCACCTAAAGCTAGGCGTGATACTTTCAGTCCAGTTTTGCCGAGATTTACGTATGTCATAATTTTTTAGGGATTTAAGTATTCGGGATTGGGCATGGGGCATGGGGCATTAACTGGTTCCCAGCCTGGAGGCTGGGAACCGATTCTTGGAGGCTCCGCCTCCAGTGGCTTGACCAGAGGCAGAGCCTCTCAGAATTCGTTCCCAGCCTAGAGGCTGGGAACGAGGCACAGTCCCAGTCCCCAGTCCCTAATCCCTACTACGCTGGGTACTGATGCCCAATGATGGGATGAGGTTGATAAAGCTCTTCTAGAAATTTGCGCTCTTCATCAGAAAGTTTCAAATCCACAGCTTCAACTGCTTCTTTAAAATGCTCTATCTTAGTTGCCCCAACAATTGGGGCAGTCAGTCCTGCTTGATGCAATAGCCAAGCTAGGGCAATTTGCGCTGGTTTTACACCGCGTTTTTGAGCTAACTCAGCGACGCGAGCAACTATTTGAAAATCTGACTCTTGATACTGGCGGTTTCCCTCTGAATCTTCGACTTTTGACCGTATTGTTTGACCGCCTTCTTGAGTGCGATTTCCCGCCAAAAAGCCTCGTGCTAAAGGACTCCAGGGAATAATCCCAATGCCTTGGTCTAGAGATAGAGGTATAATTTCACGTTCTTCTTCGCGGTAAATCAAGTTGTAGTGGTTTTGGATAGAAACAAAGCGAGTCCAACCGTGTATATCAGCCGTGTAAAGAGCTTTAGCAAATTGCCAAGCATAAACACTAGAGATTCCCAAATAACGCACTTTACCTGATTTAACTACGTCATCAAGTGCTTCTAGGGTTTCCTCAATTGGTGTTTCATAATCCCAACGGTGAATCTGGTACAAATCTACGTAATCTGTTTGTAGCCGCCGCAAGGAAGCATCTATGCCATCAAAAATATGTTTGCGAGATAGTCCTCTGTCATTAGGGCCTTCACCAGCTTTACCGAAGACTTTTGTCGCAATGACAACTTGATCTCTTTTGGCAAAGTCTTTAAGTGCCCGTCCTAAAATTTCTTCACTGATGCCTTGTGAATAAACATCAGCTGTGTCAAAGAAGTTAATTCCCAATTCCAAAGCCAGTTTGATAAAGGGGCGGCTTTCTTCTTCTTCTAATGTCCATTCTCGTAGTTTACGAGAACCAAAGCTCATAGTACCAAGGGCAATACGTGATACTTTTAATCCACTTTTTCCGAGATTTATGTATGTCATAAGTTTTTGGGGGTTGGGGATTGGGGATTGGGTACTGGGTACTGGGTACTGGGTACTGGGGATTGGGTATTAATTAGTTATTTGTTCCCCTGCTCTTCTTCCCCAGTCGCTAGTCACCAGTCCCCAATCCCTGCTACGCTGGGTACTGATGTCCTAAGATGGGATGTGGTGTGTAAGGTTCTTCCAGGAACTTACGCTCTTCATCGGAAAGCTGCAAATCTACAGCCTCAACTGCTTCTTTGAGATGCTCTATTTTGCTAGCACCAACGATCGGAGCGGTTACGCCTGGTTGATGCAATAGCCAAGCTAAGGCAATTTGTGTTGGTTTCACGCCGCGTTTTTGCGCTAATTCGACGACGCGATCGACTATTTGAAAATCTGAATCTTGATAGTAGAGATTGTGGGCGAATTCGTCGGTTTTTGCTCGCACGGTTTGACCATAGTCTTGTTTGCTGCGATTTCCGGCGAGGAAACCACGCGCTAAGGGACTCCAAGGAATGATCCCAATTCCTTGATCTAGAGATAAGGGTATGATCTCTCTCTCTTCTTCTCGATAAACTAAGTTGTAGTGATTTTGGATCGATATAAAGCGACTCCAACCGTGTATGTCAGCCGTGTAAAGGGCTTTGGCAAACTGCCATGCGTAAACACTTGAGATTCCTAAGTAACGAACTTTACCTGATTTGACTACATCATGTAGTGCTTCTAGGGTTTCCTCTATGGGCGTTTCGTAGTCCCAACGGTGAATTTGATACAAATCGACGTAATCTGTTTGTAAGCGCCGTAATGAGGCATCAATACCATCAAAAATATGCTTACGAGATAGCCCGCGATCATTGGGGCCATCACCGATTTTATTGTAGACTTTGGTAGCAATAACTACTTGATCTCTTTTAGCAAAGTCTTTGAGCGCCCGTCCCAGAATTTCTTCACTGGCACCTAAGGAGTAAACATCAGCAGTGTCAAAGAAGTTTATCCCCAATTCCAAAGCTAGTTTAATAAAGGGGCGACTTTCTTCTTCTTCTAGTACCCATTCTCGCCATTTCCGAGAACCATAGGTCATAGTACCCAAAGTCAAGCGTGATACTTTTAATCCACTTTTTCCGAGATTTACGTATGTCGTCATACTGTTTGCTCTACTTTTTGATAACGTTGTGATAGTTCTAATGCAACTTGAGAAGCTTGATGTGCTTCATCGATGTGTCCTAGCTGGTTGTAAGTATTAGCTAATTCTCGTTGAATCACGGGAATGTTGCTACGGGCAGCATTGCGCTTTTCCAGAACATTTAAGGTTTTGTGATATTGCCGATCGCGAATCAGTGCATCAAGATAAATTTGCTCAAATAAATCTCGTTGAGCATGAGATCCACCTGTGGAGTATAAATCGGGTAATACTGGCTCTAGTTCAGCGATCGCATTTTCCCAATCCCCACGAGCATGAGCAATCATCCCCCTAGCGGCTGGTACTCCTACCTCTATCCAAGTCGGCCGCGCATAGGGTAAGACGTTCTCTCCATGAGTTTGCATACTCTCTAACATCTCTGCCGCCCAGTCATCTTTACCGCCCCGTACCAATGCATAGATATATTGCAAATCCAAAAAGGCGAGGGTATGTTCGTGTATTCGTGGTTGCAGGTAAGCAGCAAGTTCTTGCCAGCGCGAACCAACATCTACACCGCGTAACTCTAGCCGTAACAACAAGGCGATCGCGTTAATCTGTTCGCGTCCATTGTCTTTTTTGGCACGTCCCCAGATGCGCGTGTCATATATCTCTAATACTTTGGCAAAATTCTCAATATCCAAGTAGTAAAGGGATGTGTGCCACCAAAGATGTCCATAAAAAGCCGAGCTACCATATTCCCAAGTGTCGCTAAGACTTTCCATTAAGCTAATTCCTTCTTGTAAGCGTCCTTGAGTTTCTAATACATGAGCAACGGCGTGGTGTGCCCAACGATTATCTCGTTTCAGAGCGATCGCTTGTCGCCCATATTCTTCTGCTTCTGCTAAACGATGGCACTCTTCTAGCCCAAAGGCCAGCATCCCATACATATAAGGGTTGTCACGATTGGCGGCGAAAACTTTTTCGGCAATTAGTAACATTCCCTGACTGTTACCGGAATTTCGATAGTGGTATTGAGCTAGATGTACCGAGGCTAAATCGCGGGGAAAGGCAATGGCGATCGCTTCATGATGAGCGATCGCTTGAGCAATGTCTCGGTTTGCCCATGCTTCAATTGCCACAACGTAAAGTTTTTCGCGATCGTTCGCTCTTTTTAGGTAAGATTTCGCCAGATTGAGATAGTATTTGGCCTTGGTTAAGGCAACAGAGCCACCAGCAAATAGATAAAAGGCGGCAACTTGAGCGTTGGCGATGGCTACGCCCGCCGAAGGCATCGCACAAGTCGGATCTGCTTCAATTGCTTTGAGAATCACTTGGGCATCGTTACCAACACCCAATAATTGATCCACAAAGCCATTGATGGCATCTACCGCTGCTGATGAGTCGGTAGTAATTTCGAGTTCAGATGCATCTTTTACCATTGATTTTCCCAGAGCATTGCACAGCGACAAGCATGACTTTGCAAAAGCTAGGCTATAAACTACTGTATCTCAATAGGGTTACTGGGGTTAATAATAATTGGGATTAATTTTTTTCAGAACTTTTTTGTCACCTAAATCTTTGCTCAGGGTGGCTTTGGAAAATTGCCGTTGCATAATAGAGGGAAGTTAAAACAATTCGCAATTCGCAATTCACAATTACGTTTTGCGACGGGGATTTAGACCCCGACCCAAAACGGGCTGCCTGTATTGCTGGGGACTTAAACCCCCAAAGTTCGTTAACAATGAATAAACTGCCCTCCAACCGTGAGATTTCTTATCTGGAAACAGACTGGAGACTAAAATGACCCCAGCAGCGATGTCTGGTGACAAGCCGCAAAGCGTCTACGCTACACCCCGTCAGGAATCACCCTTATTGTTTGAGGGAGTGACCTGGAGAGAATTCAAAGCAGTTGAGCAGTTGTTAGAGCGCCCAGGATATCGCCTATCTTTCCTAAATGGAATATTAGAGATCCGAAGAATGCCAGGAGAAGAACACGAAACCGTCAAGGAAAGGCTTGGGGCGTTGCTGGAACTGTACTTGCTTGCGGCAGGGTTTGACTTTACTCCAACTGGTTCAATGACATTAGAAAGTGAATCGGGTGCAGTAAAGCGAGAAGCAGATAAATCTTATAAACTTGCGCCTGGTCGAGTAAGTCCCGATTTGGCTATAGAAGTGGTGTTTACCAGTGGCGGGATCAACAAACTGGAAGCATACAAGCGGCTGTTGATTCCTGAAGTGTGGTTTTGGGAAGACGGTATGTTATTCGTTTATCACCTGCGCTATGAGGGCAACGCACTTCACTATGAAAGGGTTTCCAGTAGTGAGGAGGTCAAAGGGATCGATCTGGATTTGTTGTTACGCTGCATTAATATGGTGAATCATGTTGATGCCATCAAGACTTTTCAGCAAGCACTTCAGAAGTAACTAGTACTGCAAGGCGGAATTCAAAATTCAAAATTCAAAATTCAAAATTCAAAATTCAAAATTAATACAGCGTAAGCGTTTCATTGATTTTGAATGGTGAGGCAGTCCGGTCTTCTCCCAAGGGGAGACGCCAAGGGCGATGGGGGTTCCCCCCATGAGGAACTGCCGTTAGCGCAGCGTTAGCGAGTCTGCGAGCGTCACCCGAAGGGGTGGTTTATTTACGCCGTGTTGTACTGGTGTATTTGCTCCACTCAGGGGTAAGGGTGCGTGCTGGGCGATTATCAGCCAAGCAAATGATTATTGTCTAATGACTAAATCGACGGGCGGCTATCCCGGACACCCCTCTTGAAGGTATGGGATTCCCGCCGATTTTCGTTGAATCATGATTTTTCTCTTTGATAGCGTTGATTGCAATTTCCTTAGAAAAATCCTCGCGGTGGTAGTGGTGTGCCGTTGATTTCGTAGTCGCCAATGGCACGAGCCTTAAAATGGCTGGGATTATGGGATGCCAGGGTGCGGGCGTTGCGCCAATGACGATCTAAGTTAGAGCTTTTTTTAGTTGTGGAAGCCCCGCCAACTTCAAATAGTAAGGTGGCTGAACGTAGTGCCAAGTCATCGACAATTAATTTTGCTTTGGATGCACCCAGAGAAGCTGCTAGGGCTGCGGCTAATTGAGCCTCCTCACCTTGGGTTTTGGCAACAGCGAGGCGATCAAGACCATCGGCAGCAGCCAGTACAATTGCTTCAGCAGCAAAGGCGTTGGCGGAGAGTTGCCCGACAGTTTGCTGTAACAGGGGGTCATCTGCTGCTTGCTCGGCTACAGCATGGTAGAAGGTTCTGGGGCGTTTGTGAATTAGCGCTGTCGCATCGCGCAAGACGCTGCGAATAATCCCGGCGTTCACCGCCGTCAGGAACAATTGCGGGACGATGTTGTAGGGTAAATTGTCTTTGTCTGTATCCTTTTCCAAAATGACTTCATCTGCTTCCACACGGACATTTGTAAACTTAGTTGTTCCCGTGCCAGTCAACCTTTGCCCAAAGCCGTCCCAGTCGTCCACAAGCTCAACCCCTTCGCGGTTGCTGGGAATAATCCCCGTTGCTGGGATGTCTTCTGGTGTGAGCAGACGCACGTAAAGAAAGTCTGCGTAAAGGCTACCAGTGCTGTAATATTTCGTTCCGTTGAGACGGTAGCCGTTACCATCAGGTGTTAATTTGGTATTGACGACTCCGCCACCACCGGCTTTTTTCAGTTCTAGTTCATTGGCAGCGCTACCGAAGATTGCGCCATCAACGGCGGCTTTGAGCCAGCGCCGATTTCTGGCGGTGCGTTCGGAACGCAAAATTCGCTCTGTGATGGAGAAATGATTCCGCACAATGTGAGCAACATTCGCGTCAGCATCCCCCAAGCGAATAGCAACCTCGAACAATTCCCGTGCGGTTCTACCAGCCCCACCTTCAGCAACAGGGATTCGCAATGCACCCAACCGGGAACGCCGGATTAATTCCACCACATCATAGGGCAGAATGCGATCGCGATCGCGCTCACTTGCCCCAACAGCGATAAAATCCAAAAGCTGCTGGAATTCTGGCGAATTGGCTGTGACAGGAGCCGAAAACTTAATTTGGGGTTCTAGAACTTTCTCTACAATTTGGGTCATGGTTTTTCTCTCTCAAATATCTGATGTTGAAATGTTCTTAGAAAAATCCTCGTGTCGGTAGTGGTGTACCGTTGATTTCGTAGTCCCCAATGGCACGGGCCTTGAAGTGACCGGGATTATGGGATGATAAGGTGCGGGCGTTGCGCCAATGACGATCTAAATTAGAGCTTTTTTTAGTTGTGGAAGCTCCACCAACTTCAAAGAGCAAGGTAGCTGAACGTAGTGCCAAGTCATCAACAATCAATTTGGCCTTAGCTGCACTCAGAGAAGTTGCCAAAGCTACTGCTAATTCAGCCTCTTCACCTTGAGCTTTGGCAACACTCAGGCGATCGAGTCCATCAGCAGCAGCCAGTACAATTGTTTCTGCGGCAAAGGCGTTGGCGGAGATTTGACCGATAGTTTGCTGCAATAGCGGGTCATCTGCTGCTTGCTCGGCTACGGCATGGTAGAAGGTTCTAGGGCGTTTATGAATGAGGTTTTTTGCATCACGCAGCACGCTACGAATAATCCCTGCATTCACCGCAGTCAAGACTAATTGCGGAACAATATTGTAGGGCAGTTTATCTGCATCTGGGTCTGTATCAAGAATTACCTCATCTGCGGCAACGCGCACATTGGTGAAGGTAGTTGTTCCTGTGCCGGTCAAGCGTTGCCCGAAGCCGTCCCAGTCGTCTACAAGGTCAATCCCCTCGCATTTCGTTGGTATAATTACTGTGGCAACGGTATCATCAGGTGTTAGTACTCGCACGAAAATTAAGTCTGCAAAAAGACTACCAGTGCTGTAATACTTGGTTCCATTCAGACGATAGCCATCACCATCAGGTGTTAATTTTGTATTTGCCACTGCGCCGCTACCAGCTCGCTTCACTTCTAGTTCAGTTAAGGCGAGTCCAATAATCGCGCCATCAGCAACGGCTTTGAGCCAACGACGATTTCTGTCACTGGGTTGAGCGCGTAAAAGCCGCTCTGTAACAGAGAAATGATTCCGCACAATATGAGCCACATTTGGGTCAGCATCTCCCAGGCGAATCACGACCTCAAACAGTTCTCGTGCAGTGCTACCAGCGCCACCATCAGCAACAGGGATTCGCAATGCACCTAATCTGGAACGCCGGATTAAGTCGATGACATCAAAAGGCAGGATGCGATCGCGATCGCGCTCACTTGCTCCGAGAGCGATAAAATCGAACAGGCTTTGCAATTCTGCCGAGTTGGGCGTTACAGGAGTCGAGAACTGGAAGGTCGAATCTATAACTTTTTCTTCGATTTGAGTCATTGTTTTTAGTTATTGGGCATGGGACATTGGGCATGGGGGACTATGTAAAATCCAAAATCCAAAATCTAAAATTCATTGTGCGATCGCCTTGGCAATCACCTGTACAATAAACAGATCGTGGGCGGCTCCAGCAATGCGGAAGCGGGCAAAATTTTCCATTTCTTCTTGTGTTTCGGGCGGACGAGTCTCTACTTTTTCCAAGTTGAGTAAATAAGGCGCGTGTTGGGCTGCTAGCTTGTTCAGAATTTCAGTTTCATATTCTTCAGTCCACACGGGTTTGCTTAGACTTGCAACCATTGGTTTTCTCCTGATTTAATAATTAGATATCTCCAGAAATTAAATGTGCGTTATCCAGAACCCTTGTAGAGACGTAGCATTGCTACGTCTCTACATTCTTTTTCACCAGATGTCTCTTGAAAAATGTCAAAGCTTGAGTTTTTCACGCCTAAATAGGCTTTGTGGGCGATTTAATCCGAAGCGATCTCTCAAGGTTTTTCCTGTATACTCGTGGCGAAAAATTCCCCGCTTCCTGAGAATTGGGACTACGTGATCGACAAAAATCTCCAAGCCTGAAGGTAAAACATCTGGCATTAAATTAAAGCCATCAACAGCCCCAGCTAAAAACCATTCTTCAATTGAGTCTGCTATTTGCTCAGGTGTCCCAGCAATAAAACGATGTCCTTTGCTGAATCGTTTAGCTAACTCGCCGACAGTGAGATGTTCACGACGAGCCAGACCGATTATGGCCTTGCTAAACCCTCCCACGCCGTCAGCTGGCTGATATGTACCATCAAGTATGAAGTCAGGGAATGGTTTATCTGGGTTTAAGTCATAGACTACAGACCCCAGATGACCGGCTAAGGCACCTAACCTTTCTTCTGTCCCTGTCAACTCAAGATGCTCTCTGTGCCGCTTTTTAGTCTCTTCTTCTGTGCTACCAATCACAGTTGACAGTCCAGGTAATACCTTAATTGCGTCAGCCGGTCGCCCATGTTTAACTGTGCGTCTTCTGAGATCGGTTGTATACTCAATTGCATCAGGGAGTGATAAGAGTGATGCAAAGACCCCATCTGCATAACGAGCAGCTAATTCTAAGCCTCCAGGTGAGCCGCCAGCCTGAAATAAGATGGGCTGTCCTTGGGGAGAACGTGGGAGATTAAGCGGGCCATCGACATGAAAGTGCTGCCCATGATGATTAATCGCATAAATCCGTTCTGAATCAGCAAAGCGTCCGCTAAGTTGATCGCCGATGAGGGCATCATCGTCCCAACTGTCCCATAATTTCCGCACGACTTCGACAAATTCTGCGGCTCTTTCATAACGTAATGACTTGGGTAAATGGGGCGCGTCACTATAGTTTTTAGCTGCGTTAGCGTTACGAGTGGTGACTACATTCCAACCCACCCGCCCATTGCTCAGATGATCCAGAGAACCAAAGCGACGGGCAATATTATACGGTTCTTCAAACGACGTAGATGCTGTACCAATTAACCCAATATGTTCTGTAACTGACGCTAAAGCAGCAAGTAAAACGGTAGGATCAAAACCGATTGCTGGGCCTGACTCAGGTGATGTAAATAAAGATGGGCTGTCTGCGAGAAAAATAGCGTCCAGGGTTCCCCGTTCTGCGACTTCAGCAATGTGCTGCCATTGATTAAAATCATAGTAGCCAAAGGGTGATGCTTGGGGACTCCGCCAAGCACCAGGATGATTACCAGCAGGCAGAGCATTAAGACCAAAATGTAATGTACGATTACTCATAATTTATTAGAATGCAGGTGCGATCGTCCCTTGGTAGGTGTTAGCAATAAAATCTTTTACTTTGGGATGAACAACTAATTGATCGAGTTTTTTAATGTTGGGATCATTTTCTTTGGACCGCAAAGTTGTTAACCCTGCTGTATATTTTCTTTCTAGATTGGTTGGGTCTATAAGGATAGGATCTAGCTTAATTCGGGCATTTGCCAATGTAGTTGCATATAGCGAAACAACATCTAAATCATCCAGCGCTCTAGCTAGGGAACTTCCATCTGCTTCTTGAATTTTCAAGTTTTTTGGATTTTCGGTGATATCTTTAATGGTGAACAAATCACCGGAATTATCCCTAAGCTTAATCAAGCCCGCAACTCTGAGTAATCTTAAACCACGGTCTTGATTGATGGGATCATTGGCAATCCCAACCGACGCACTCTGAGGAAGTCCATCGGCTGATTTGATTTTCAATCGTTTTGAATAGAGTGCAAATATATAGGAAAAAATGCGCGGATGCATAACTAAATCTAGATTGAGTCTCTTGGCGATGTTTTCCATAAACGCTTGATGCTGACCAAGATAAGCGTCAATTTCTCCACTTTTAAGCGCGTTGTTGGCAAGGATACCATCGCTAAACTTGATCAAATCAACCTTTAAGTTTTGACTCGGTGCTAACTCTTTCTGCACAAACTTCAGAATATCTTCTGGGACAAGCTGGGTAATTCCCACTTTGACGGTGCTGATTTGTTGAGATGAATTTTGACTAGAGGTGCAACTGGTAAAGAGAACAGATGCGATCGCACTTCCTGTTCCTAAAATAAAATATCGGCGATGTATTGCTTTTGAACGAATCACTTTGTGTTTTACTCCTCATCGATACTTTTCTGCTTTAAAACACTGGTACTACTGCATTTTGATACGTATTTTTGATAAATTCTTTGACTTTGGGATCGATTATCAGTTGATTTAGCTTTTGAATTTTGGGGTCATTTTCTTTACCCTGCAATGTCACTAAACCCAGAGCATATCTTTTATCGTTGGTTGATTCTTGGACGATGGGACGCAAATCAAGCTGTTTTGCTTGGATCAGCAGACTCCCTAAAAATGCGCCCACAACGACATCATCCAATCCTCTGACAATAGCTGGCCCTTCTAATTCTTTGAATTGCAGATTTTTAGGGTTTTCTACTATGTCTTTAACAGTAAACAGATTACCCGATGTATCTTTCAATTTGACCAATTTTTGAGATTGCAAAAACTTGAGGGTACGATCCTGATTACTAGCATCACTCTGGATGGCGATTGTTGCACCATTAGGAATTTCACTCAGTGATTTAATCTTTTTAGAATAAATTCCGATTGGCGTTAAATAAGTTTGATTTAGCATCACCAGATTGAGGTTGAGTCTTTTCGCAGCATCTTCCATAAACAGACGATGCTGAAAATAGTTGGCATCAATTTCGCCACTCTTTAAGGCGTTATTCACCTGTACCCAATCGCCAAATTTAACAGTCTGAATCTCTAAACCTTGACTGGATGCTAATTCTTTTTGAATAAATTTGAGAATATCTTCAGCAATTACAGACCAAACCCCAACTTTAATTATGTTGGTTTGTTGTGATACTGATACATTCTGAGTAGTTGGCGTACTGGTCGATTGATTTTGACTAGAGGAACAACTAGCGAAAAGAACGGAGGCTAACGCACTTCCTGTTCCCAAAATAAAATAACGACGGTTTATTCTTGTTGAAAGAATCATATTAATTCACAATTCACAACTAAAGACACTTTCAGACGAGGCTTAAATCCCCGTCTGAAATTGCTCACCTAACGCATCATCGCTAATCATTAATTTGCAAAGGTATTGAGCAAAATGTATAGTTTATTGACAAAGAGCTTGTATCTTATCTGTCTTTCAATTACTATTATTGCATTAATCTACTGTAAGTCAATCGGCAATAAGTATTTTGCAATTGTACTGCAATTGGCATAGTCACGTACAGAAGACATCTATAAATGATGTCTTCTAGACTTTACTACCGGATTCCTATCTGATTTTGGAAATCTACTTAGTAGAGTTAGTATGACCAAACTTACAACTAAGCTCTAAGTGTAGATGATTTTTTCCAGAATCAAAGAGGATTCCTATACTAGAAATAGGTGTTGAACTTAGTCTCAACAGATAACCTTTGTGTATAAGTCTTGATTCCAAATTCTCAACAACCAGAAGAGCATCACCTATGAGCTTAAACAGCCAAGTTATCGATAAACCGACCTCTCAAGATTTGCCATACGTAGAGGCCAACCTCAATTACCTAGTCCCGATGGTGGAAAAACCTATCAACTATACTTATGAACCACCATCAGGTACACCTCGCTCCAATACCGCCTATCAAACACACAAACTGCGAATCTACAATGCTCGTTCCATCTCAAAAGATATCTTGCTAGACCAAGAAGGATTTGCATTTACCGAGCATAATACCAATGTTCGCAACTTTTATGACGAAGACGAACTACGTCAGGTTTACTATCCAGAAGCAGAGCAATTATTAAAAGAGGTAACAGGTGGAACTAAAGTAGTGATATTCGATCACACTCTGCGTAATGCCGATTTAAGCAAGCCTGGTGAAAATAAAATTAGGGAACCTGGCAAGCGCGTACACAATGACTTTACAGCTAAATCTGGCTATACAAGGGCGCGCTGGGAGTTAGAAAAAAGAGGTATAGATAATGATGAGATTGAGGCACTATTAAAACAACGATTTGCCATCATCAATGTGTGGCGGGGAATAGCTGACACAATTCAAGAATCGCCATTAGCACTGACTGATGCACGTACTATTGCACCACCAGAACTTGTAGCGGGTGATTTAGTATATCGCGATCGCATTGGTGAAACTTACGCAGTCACATACAACCCAGAACATAAATGGTACTACTTCCCTCAAATGCGGCGAAATGAAGTCATATTTATTAAATGTTTTGACTCCGCAGAAAATGGGCCTGCACGTTTTTCTGCCCACTCAGCCTTTGACGATCCGACGAGTTCCGTAGATGCGCCTGCAAGACAAAGTATTGAGTTACGAACATTGGTCTTTTATCCTGCATAGATGAGTTAGGGAGCATCCTGTTTTGGCGGATCGCCCTGCGAAGACAGCGCACCCTACGCGAACTAGAAGTCTGGGGCTATACAAACGAATGGCACTAAGAAAAGCCCAAAAGCTTGTGTAGCCTCGTTCCCAGCCTCCAGGCTGGGAACGTATTCCGAGAGGCTCCGCCTCTGGTCAAGAAAGAGGAGGCAGAGCCTCCCAGAATGGGTTCCTAGCCTGGAGGCTAGGAACCAGTCATGGTAAGGGCTGTATCTTAACTTAGTGCCATTCCGCTATACAAACTAAACCCGCGCAGGCGGGTTTCAGAGAGTCCGCATAGGCGGACTTAGTTTGTGTAGCCGCGATTTCCAATCGCCCGGTGTTTCTATATTTTTTCACCTTCGTAAGCAAGAGCTTGATCGCCTGCTTGGGCAAATCTCTGAGCGAGTTCAATTAGCTGTTGTCGCTCTTGATCGTTAGCAATCCCAGCCGGAGGAGGCATGAGTTTTTCTTTGATTTGGCGCACCGTTTCATGTCGTAAGGTGAGAGCCTGATTCGGATAATTCAGTATTAATATAGGATTCTGCTTGGCGGCGTTGTCTGGCCTGTGGCAGACAACACAAGCATTTTCCCTCAGCTTGACCTCCAATGCCCGATAAGCAGCATCAACTTTAGTCACGTATGGGTTCGATGGAGAAAATAAATGTGTATATAGTGTCACATAAGGCTGCTTCTTGCCATTAGCGTCATTCCAAACCCATTTACCATCCCAGGAATGATTTACCTTTGGACGCTTGGGATCAACTACTGCTGAACGTAGCGAACCGATCAGCTTCTTTTGTTCTAGAAAGAAAAGTAATTCCGTAGTTTGCTGATAAGAATCCCATTTTTTTGATGAGTGCCAGAACGGATAAGGAAAATCTCCAATATCAAGCTGATTCCGAAACTGAGTGGAAAGGTGGATGACAATCAGATTATTTATTTGTTCAACCTTGGGTTCACCTTTAAACATAAAGGTAGAGAGGTAAGTACGTCGCCATACGAAGGGATCAAATTCGGTTTTCTGGTTATCTTTGAGATTATAGTTACCAACTTTATTTTGAGCGCCCCATAAAAAGGGTACGTTCATAGTTTCGCGCAAGATTGTTAGCTTGGCGAGTTTGTCAGCGCAGGAGTTGAAGGCAGCTAAATTTTTAGGATCAGAGACGACGGGACAAGCCGCAATAATTTCTTTGCCGACTTTCTTAGCTAGTTCTATATCCGGCGATGCTTCTTGTGCTGATACTGTATTCTTGGTGTTGAATGCTGGGGTTGTAGAGATCAAGAGAGCGATCGCGACTACTATGCTCAGTAACACAAACTGCGTAGGCGCAGCCCGCCGCAAGTATCGCGAATAAAATTTCTGAAGATTGGGCATTGGGGAATTCTTCAACTCAATAAGATGCAAACCAATGGTAGAGACGCGACATTGCACTTTTGCTCTGCAAACGCGTCTCTAAGTCTGCCTTTCTAAGGGACTTCCAAGAAATAAATTATCCAATCTTGTGGGGTGGGCGTCTCGCCCGCCTTTGCTTACTGGGCGCTCATGTTGCCCACCCCACAATAAATAGTTGGTTGGATATTTTTTATTTGGAAGTTTCTAAACAGTGAAAGCTTTAAATCGTGACTTTTGTACCATCAAATTTGGTAAACGTGAAACCTTCAAATTTTTCGCGGAAAGTTAGTTTCTCGTCTTTCAGGATACCAATGGCGATCGCTTCGCCAAGGGCTAACGAAGCTGCTGCATCTGTGCGCCAGTGAATCCCTGCACTATCACGACCTAAGCCAATATTCGCCGCCAGTTTGTTCAATTCGCCGCCCACTGTCAATGGTGGCCCTTGATATGGAATCAACTTGCTGGGATCTTTGGGATCGGGCACTACCGGATTGGGAATCACATAATTTTCATCAAATAGCGCCTTCAAGATCGTGACGCTAGCACCCGCCGACACCGAAGCGCCCCCTGGATAAGAAGAGTGCAACGGTGCCCCTTCGGGGAAGGCTTGGGGTAGTAAATAGGATTTATTTTTGCTGAAGAAGCGATCGAGTGCTTCAGACTGGAAAACTTCCGAGTGAATCGGATAGTTGGTTTTATTCACCTTGTTGTTGTGAACTAATCCACCATAAGCCTCAGCTCGTAGACGACGATGTACATAATACTTTTGCCAATAAGCCGCTCTAACTGCATGAGGACTAACCCAACCGATCAGAGATTGTGAATACCCTGGGCCAAATGTTCCAGAACCACTAGATTGTGTCTTCGACTTGTTGTAAGGATTGCCAACATTGTAAGGTGAACCAACACCGCCAGCGAGGGGATTATCACTGACTGGCTTGGCGAGTAGAATCAAAGCTGCATTTGTATAGACTGGTGGTGGGGTATGGGCAATCTCTGACTGGTCGCGCCCGTTGATAAAGTAGCGAGGGGTTGAGTCAAACTTAATCGTTCGACCAGGATCGCCACCATTTTGTACTAGCAACCACTCCTCATAGTTAGTTTGGAAACTATTTTCGGGAATAGCTAGAGGAACACGGTTAAGTTGAGCATAACTATGGGTTCCTGCGGGTATTGGACGCAGTAAAAACTGGGAGACATAAGGGCCTACATCTACCCCTGGTAGAGTGTGATAAATCGTTTTACCAGAGGCATCAACATAAATCGCGGTGCCTCGAAACAAAAGTTCGGGTGTAACCTGTCCGTTTTGTTTAGGCCCTTTAAATGCTGATAACCGATTCAGATCCTTAACAGCTGCCAGAATCAGAGGGTTAGTTGTATCATTGCGGAATTCGCTAAAAGGTACATCCTGTAATAGTTGTTGCCAAGCAATTTCCAGGAATTCAGCCCCCTGTTCTGCACTATCTAGGGTGGGTGGTACTGGAATCGTCAATTGGCAAGTATTCACCCCACTCAAGCTAATTGCTAATGGGGTGAGCGGTTGTACTAGCTTTCGTTTGCCACCCAGAATGATTTTTTCATACTCGTTGGGATCGCCAGATTTCAGCGCATTAATCAAAGATTGATAAGCCTTCAGATCAACTTCGCCCAGTTGATTATGGGGCAATCCTCGTGTATCTGTGGCAATTTTGTTGGCGTACTTCGCCTCATCTCCGTTGGTGGGATGGGGAGGAATGGGAATTTCCCGATTAAGCTTGGCTGCTGTTGTACGTACTTGAAAGGCTTTCTCGCGTAAGTCGCCATAGTTTGGCTTGACAGCAGGTTCCTGGGCCTGGACAATATTTTCTCCTTTCTTCGAGGAAAAGGATGAGCTAAAAACCCCAGCAACAACACTAGCTGCACTAAATAAGCCGGCGCGGCCGAGAAATGAGCGTCTGCTGGCACGACCAAGGAATAATCTTCTACTACCTGCGTTAGTTTGAAATTGCTTAGTTTTTCTTATTTCACTATCAGCCTGAGCATTTTTTTCAGAATCTTGATGAGAATTGGGATCTGCTTGCATCTAAGTTGTTCTCCACTGGCAAAAAATAATTCAAAAATCCAGCCACGAGTAAATACATGAGCGGCTAAAAGCTAGAATGACTTTGAGCCACACACGGAATAACCACCTCTATAAAAAGATGGCAATCTCACTGAATTTGTGATGAAATCTGGGATTGTTCTACTAGAAAGTAACTTGCATTGGAGATTGTTCTCCTGACAGTTATCTAAAGTATTTAATGCTAATACTCAAGCTTTCATCGCATGGTTATTACACTTCCGTAGTCTTAATCAGTCCGATAGCTTGTTGCCAAGATTCAAGAGTCGCTATATGAGCTGCACTTTCTTCCAGCAGACTGCAAAGCCCGATAAGTCTATCGATTTACCGTATTTTTGATGTTAAATCAGACTTTCTCACAAATGGTGATCAAAATCAAGAGGTTTTTACAATAAACTTATCAAGAGCCTGAAAGTCCTGGAGGAGTTACGGCAGAACAAGATGAGGAGTGGGGGAAGAAGTTTTCATTCCCTCGTTCTGTCCGAACCTTTCGTGGGGTCTAACTTGCAAAGACCTTGTTTTTTGCTGCTAGCTGTGTGATACTTTCCTTTGAATTATAAAATAACATAAATCTCTTAAATAAGGCAAAAAATAATGATGATATTCAAGAGATTTAGAACGTGGATTTTATTGATTGGATTAGCACTATTGACGTTTGTCTTTGTCGCTTGTGCTTCTGGCAATAAAACTACTTCACAAGCACCAGAAAAAGTAACCATTGCTTATCAACCTGGAATTAATTACGCTAATCTACTTATCGTCAAGCAACAGCAAATTTTAGAAAAACAATTTCCCAAGACACAATTTGAGTGGCAAGAATTATCGAATGGTGCAGCTATTAGAGATGGAGTTATCGCTAATCAAATACAAGCTGGTGCAAGTGGGATTGGGGCGTTTCTTGTAGGTTGGGATAAAGGTGTGGGCTGGAAAACATTAGCTTCACTTAACTATAGTGAGTTTTGGTTAATAACGAAAAACCCCAACATCAAAAGTCTCAAAGATATCAAGCCAGGAATGAAAATTGGTTTACCATCTCTAGATGGGATACAAGCACTTGTAGTACGAAAGGTGGCGCAAAAAGAATTAGGAAATCCCACCGCACTCGATCAAAACTTGCAAGTGATTTCTCACCCGCTAGGTTTGCAATCGCTGTTAACTGGTCAAATTGATGCACATTTTACAACGCCACCTTTTCAGTTTCAGGAAGTTGAAAAAGGTGGTAGGGTAATTATTAAAAGCTCTGATGTTTTTGGCAAGACTAGCGCAGCTAGTGTATTTATGACTGAAAAATTCTACAATCAATATCCTGAGTTTGGCAAAGCTTTGTATACCGCAATTGCCAATGCTACTAAAATCGTGAATGAAAAACCTGATGAAGCGGCCAAAATTCTCTCAGAAATAGATGGCGGAAAAGTCTCACAGGAACAATATAAAAAGTGGCTTACGAATAAAGCAGTGGCTTATGGAATTGAGCCAAGAGCCTTCCTCCAATATGGAGCATTTATGCATGAAATTGGCATACTAAACAAGCAGCCCAAATCAATTGATGAATTAATTTTACCACCGCTTAAAGGGGGTGGGGGAGATTAACTTCATGATTAATTTAGAGTCTTTGATACTAGCTACTGCGAAGGTAAGAATATCAATACTAATAAATTTGTCGAAGTTGCTGCTTATCTAGAAAGTTGACTCGGCAATTATTCCTGGCGTGAGGCTTTTAGAGTATGAAATTTGTGAGTCGAACAACAGCAAATTCCGATAAATTTGAGAAGTTATATGCTGATCTCAAAGCCAGTAGTACTTTCAGGCGCGGAGTAATTTTTTGTAGCTTATTGATTTTTTGGCAATTGTATGTATGGATTGCCCAAGTTCCTCCCTTGCTGATTCCTGGCCCAATAGCAGTTTTAGAAGTACTGTGGCACGACTTATTGAGTCAAAAACTGCTGCAAGCAACACTCAGTACTTTGTCTGTGTTATGTATTGGTATGGTCTTGGGTGTGATTCTGGGTACGGCTTTAGCAGCTTTCGCCAAAGTTTCTCTTTTTGGTCAAGATTTGCTAATTGTGATGAGTTCGATGCTGAATCCCTTACCTGCGATCGCTATTTTACCCCTAGTAATGATTTGGTTTGGGTTCACTTCTGTTTCTATTATCATAGTTACTGCCCATGCGACAATTTGGCCAATTGCCCTGAATACAGAAATGGGACTCAGTACTATCAACCCAACGGTTCTGATGGTGGGGAAAAACCTTGGTCTAGATGGTTTCAAATTGATTCGAGAAATCATGATCCCTGCTGCATTACCTCACATCTTAACAGGTTTAAGAACTGCTTGGGCTTTTGGTTGGCGTACCGTGATTGCCGCTGAATTAATATTTGGTTCAGGAGGTGCTACTAGCGGTTTGGGATGGCAGATTAATAACAGTCGCTACTTCCTACAAACCGATCGCGTATTTGCTGGATTAGTGGTAATTGCAATTTTGGGTTTAGCTGTCAATTATCTTTTTCGATTAATTGAAATCAACACGGTGCAAAAATGGGGTATGAAACGTAGTTAAACAGTTGATATAATTAGGTAATTGTCTCTACAAAACATCTAAAGCTTTGCATAAGTTCGTAGCTTTTTTCAACGCAGAGGAACACAGTGGTAAACGCAGAGGTACGCAGAGTTTTACCAAAGTTAATTCGCTATGAATTAATGAAATGTTGTACTTAGTATACATGACCGTAAAAGAGGTTCGGAAATATCGAGGGTTGATGTTGGGTTTCACTATGTACCCCTACGAGGATCTTGCTACCACCCAACCTCTTTTTTGGGTAGGCTGTACTTAGCCTTTATTTGACTGTGGAAATAACCCCAACTGAGCGTAAATTGGATCTACTATTTTTCCTATTTTTGGCAGTTGTCTACTAAAGAAATATGCTCCTAAAATACAACAGATACCACCAAACATTAAAGCATTGCTAACACCAAAATACCCTGCCAATGCTCCAAAAAATAAATTACCAAAAGGCAGTATTCCTAAAAAACCGGTTGTAAAGATACTAGTTACCCTACCTCTTTTATCTTCTTCAAGTAGAATCGATTGCAGAAAGTTACTAATTGAAGCCAAAGTGAGACTATTATTCATGCCGATGATAAACATGAATATTAGACAAATATTTAAATTAGTTGACCTGGAAAAAATTATTAACCCTAAACCTAAAATGGCTGTAGAACTTGCGATGATTGTTCCTAATCCGATGATATTTTTTCTGGAAATGAGATAAACACCTGAAATTATAGAACCAAGTGCCGAAGCTGTCATCAGATAACCCATAGTTTCTGCGTTACCTTTCAAAACTTCTTGAGCAAAAATTGGTACTAAATTGACGTAGGTCATCCCCATAAAGCAGACAATAATTTGCAATATCAATAAGTATTTAATTGGCAAGAATTTGTATGCATAAACAAACCCTTCTTTGAGGTTGTTCCAAATTTGGGACTTGTGATTAGATGCATTATGTATAATTGGGTTTACTTTGACAGTTAAGATTGCAGATATAAAAGGTAGATAACTAATACTATCTACGAGAAAACAGGAAGCTGCACCAGACCTAGCAATCACTAAACCCCCAATCATCGGACTAACAAACTTCGCTGTGTTAATCAAGAATGAATGGGAAGCCATTGCACTATAAGTATCTGATTTTTTATCCAAAAGTCTGGGAATAATTACCTGACGTGCTGGTAAATCAAAAGCTTTTACTGTTCCCTGAAGCGTACCAATGAGAATAATCCATACAACGTTGATGTTACCACTAAGAGTTAGAAAGGTTAGGGTAGAAGAGAGCAAAATAGATACTAACTGAGTAGTTAATAAGACATATCGTAAGTTCCAACGATCTAATAAAACTCCTACTAAAGGAGTAAGAACTAAGCCCGTTGCTTGATTTGTAAATCCAGCTACACCCACTAATATAGCCGAATTAGTTAATTGGTAAACTAGCCATACTAAAGCAATTTGAGTCATCCAAGACCCAAAAAAAGATAAACTTTCGCCAATAACAAAACAAGAAAAGTTTACAGATTTAAGCGCAGGTGGAAGTTCAAAAGAAGCAAACTTGAGCTTTTCTTTTTGGAAGTGTTCTCTATTACTTGGTATCATGATTCTTTCCCTGATTAAAAGTTATTGCAGCCCTGTTTTGTCAGAATAGACTTCACTTGAAAATCTGAGTTAGTAGTTTGTATTCAGCGATTTATCGCTCAATTTCAAGGGCTAAAGCCGCTTACTAAGTACACGTCACCGTAAAATTGGTTCGGAAAAATCAAGGGTTGATGTTGGGTTTCACTACGTTCCACCCAACCTACGAATGATTAAATTCCATACTCTTTTTCAAGTGGGCTGTACTTAGCTAGGAACTTTTGTAACTCCTCAAAATTAATAAGACAGACTACCATAGCCTAAAAGTTTTCATCCTACTTCGTTGTATTTACGTAGCGTCGCTTTGCGTTCACTCTATTCATGCTTTTTCCTTTATTTGGATAAGATAATTTGCACAGACAAGGACACCAATAGAGACATTGCATTGCAACGTCTCTATTAATTTTTCTGATGAAGTTTTAGCAAACCTGCATATTACCAGCCCTGAATGAGTATTAGCAATACTTAATGTTCGTAAAACAGAAAGTTTGTATGCTTACTATTAGAACAAAAAAATAGCGAGACTATGACTAGAGTATGTATCATATCATGTCTGATCGAATATGTAAGTACGTTGTAACTGGCTTTGATATCAGCGTTGAATTAGTCGCCCGGATTTTGCCCGATACAGTCTCCTAATTGCTTACCTGGTTTCTCGTTCCCATTGTTGCTATGGGAACAAGAAAAGCCATTGCAAGGTGACTCATAAAATATTTTTCTCAGCGCTCTCCGCGTCTCTGCGGTTTAGAAGCAATTTATTTAACCGCAGAGGCACAGAGAACACAGAGAGAAGAGCTTTTCAGATGACGTGAAAAGTAAGAATTTAGTATGGGTGAACTTATAGCCAAGCGCGATCGTATTGAACAGGCCAGAGTTTATCGTGTCCTAGCTGTTTGGCTGCCAGATGTGGCCAGTAAGGATTGCGGAGGAGTTCACGTCCTAACAGGACTATATCAGCTACTTCTGTACGAATAATTTCGTCGGCTTGTTCAGGGGATGTAATTAAGCCCACGGCTCCTGTATGAATATTAGCTTCGCGGCGGATGCGTTCGGCAAACTCAGTCTGATAGCCAGGTTTAATTGGTATCTGAACGCCTGGTATAGTACCCCCTGAAGAAGTATCGATGAGATCGACTCCTAGAGATTTCAGTTTGTCGCTTAGAGCGATACTTTGCTCAATGTCCCAGCCATTGTCTACCCAATCGGTGGCGGAGATACGTACCCAGAGTGGATGTGTCTGGGGCCAAACCTCTCGGACTGCTTGAACTACTTCTCTGAGGAGACGAGTCCGGTTTTCAAAACTGCCACCATAATCATCTTGACGGTGGTTAGAAAGGGGTGAGAGAAATTGGTGCAGTAGATAACCGTGGGCAGCATGGATTTCAACTACTTTGAATCCAGCTTGTAGAGAACGTTTAGCGGCTTGGGCAAAGGCATCAATAACTTCTTGAATTCCCTCAAGGCTGAGGGCTTCTGGAACTGGGCTATCTTGGCTAAAAGCGATCGCACTACTCGAAATTAAGGGCCGCCAACCTTCCTGAGATTCATCTAGTGCTTTTCCTCCCTTACTCGGTTTGGCAGTGCTGGCCTTTCTACCTGCGTGAGCAAGTTGAATACCTGCAACAGCACCAAAATTATGAATTAATGCCACAGTCTTAGCTAAACTTTCTATATGTGAATCTGACCAAATTCCCAAATCTTGCGGGCTAATGCGTCCACGTGGCTCCACAGCTGCTGCTTCTGTGATCACTATCCCAGCACCGCCAACTGCGCGAGAGGCTAGATGAATAAAGTGCCAATCGTTAGCATATCCATTTGTACTGGAATATTGACACATTGGTGAAACGGCGATGCGGTTGCGAAAGGTAACTTCACGAATTTTGAATGGTTCAAACAGATGTGCCATTGATATTGATTCCTTCTCTTGCTAGGTAAAAGGGGTTGGGGATTGGGGATTGGGGATTGGGGATTGGGGACTGGGGACTGGGGATTGGGGATTGGGGATTGGGGATTAGGGATTGGGGATTGGGGATTAGGGATTGGGGATTGGGGATTAGGGATTGGGGATTGTGGGCTGGGATTTTACTCGTAAGAATTATGTAAGGGACTTTGACTCGAATGGCACTAAGTTAAGACACAGCCCTTGGAGTGACTGGTTCCCAGCCTGGAGGCTGGGAACCGATTTTGGGAGGCTCCGCCTCCAGTGGATTGACCAGAGGCAGCAGCCCTCTGGGAATACATTCCCAGGCTTCAGACTGGGAACGAGGCGACACAAGCCTTTCGGCTTTTCTTAGTCCCATTCGATTTTGACCCCTCCCAAGTTTTGAATAATTTCCCAGTCCCCAGTCCCCAGTCCCCAATCCCCACAACCAGTCCCCACAACCAGTTAAACAACTGTAGATTTTCTCTTACGTACACTGAAATGAGCGATAAACGCCACTGTCAACAAAAATAATCCCAAGGCGCAAACGCCGTTCCATTGCCACAATCCCCAGACATAAGTACCAAGAAAAGAGCCGAGTGCGCCGCCAGTGTAGTTTGTCACCATGTATACCGTATTCAAACGGCTCTCAGCATTTGGAACTAAGTTGTAGACGCGGATTTGATTTGAAATATAACCAGTGTGCATTCCCAAGTCAAGAATAAGCACCCCTAATATAAGACCGAGCAAATGAGTTCCACCAGCTATCCAAAGGATGACAAAAGCTGATAGAGATAGCGTAACAGCTACTCCAATTAACATTCTGGGGCCGCGTTTGTCTGCTACTCGTCCAACAATTGGGGTGGTAAAAACGCCGATTAAGCCAACTAAGCCAAATAAACCTGCAACTCGACTGTCGTAATTATACGCGGGAGATTCTAGTAGAAAAACTAGAGTTACCCACGCAGCATTAAAGGCTGCAAATACTAGTGCAACATTCAGCGCCGCTTCACGTAATACAGGCTGTTCACGCACTAGTTGCACAAGACTCTGCATTAGTTGCTGGTATGACAGGGTAGATGAAGCCTTACTTACAGGTATCCGCCCTTGGATGACAAAAGCTAGGATCAGCATTACACCTGCTGAGATGCCATATACGGCTCGCCAACCCAGATATTCCCCAATTATTCCACTGACTGAACGGGCGAGAAGAACGCTGAGGATCATACCACTGAGTAGGGTTCCAATAACTTTACCCCGCTCTGAAGGGTGTGTTAGTTGGGCGACTAGTGGAATAACTAGATGTGCTACTATGCTACAGAAACCAAGTACGAAACTTGATACAGAAAGCCAAGCCATATTAGATGCTGTAGCTTCCACGACTAATATACCAGCCAGCAAACCTAGCATAGTAACAATTAACCAACGGCGTTCCATGCGATCGCCCAAAGGAACTAATAACAGTAGTCCGACTGCATAGCCAGTCTGGGTAAGAGTGGGAATAAATCCCACTTGTTGGACAGAGATATTCAAGCTACGTCCCATATCAGCTAGTAGCGGCTGATTGTAATAGACATTGGCCACTGCTAAACCACAAGCGATCGCTAAAGTTAAAACAGTACTCCGCTGCGTCAGCGAATTGCTATTAGTGGTTAGAGCAGTATGCTCTTTAGAACTCATTATGATGCACCAAAATATTGAATAGTAGCTTAAATGCTTGTTGAATGACTAGAATCATCATCAAGATTTTGATGAATAGGCTTTTTCTCAGGCTTTTTGGTCTGTAATTCCCAAATGTCGCGTTTTCCTAGTTCTTGATCCGCTAATAACTGTAGATGATCTGGTAATTTCGTTGTTTGCCAAATTGACCAAATTTCTCCACAAAGTAATTCTTTTTCAATTTGTCCAAAAAACATGATTTTACTCTCCAGTAATGCTCAAGTTTAAGTTTCGTAACTCCTAATTTCGGAAAGATGAAGTAACAAATTTGTCATTTTTCATCGAACAGAATTCAGAATGAATAATCGGCGTTTTTGCACTCACACCAACTTGAGAATTTGGTTAGCTTACTTCCCGCAGGGTATCCCCGACTGGTAGCGAGTCGGCGTATCCTTACAGAGAAGCAAGCTACGCGTAACATCTCCGGCTCCGCTCCTGAATTCTGAATTCTGAATTCTTCTTCATTCTTTCACCATCTTTAAAATACAGGTACTATTCGTCCCTGATACTGCTTGTTAATAAAATCTCTAACTTGTGGATCGTTAAGTAACTTATTTAGCTTTTGAATTTTTGGCTCATTTTCTCGACCCTGTAATGTAACTAATGCCAAAGCATATTTTTTATCTTTAGCTGTCTCCTGTCCCATAGATTGCGGTGTTATTCCTGCTAGAGCAACGGTTTGAGCCGAAGAAACAATGAAATCTACATCATTAATAGCTCGAACTACCTGGACTCCTTCTACTTCCTTAATTCGCAAATTTTTCGGATTCTCAGCTATGTCTCTTTGAGTTACAAATTCTTTGGTATTTTCCTTAAGTTTTATTAAGCCATTACTTGCCAGTAACCTCAATCCTCGGTCATTATTAATCACATCATTGGCAATTGTGACAGTGGCATTTTGAGGAACCTCATTTACAGATTTAAGGTTTTTTGAGAAAAGACCGAGTGTGCTTAAGGAAACTAGATTTAATGGGACTAAATTGATTTTGAGTTCCTTGACTGCATTATTCATGAAAGGTCGATGTTGGAAAAAATTGGCATCAATTACTTTGTCTCTTAAAGCCGTATTTGGTTGTATCCAGTCATTAAAATTAACAACTTTTACTTCTAATCCTTCTTGAGGTGCTAGCTTAGTATTTACAAATTTCAAAATATCTTCAGATATAATTCCCGTCACCCCAACTTGAATGACTTCTTTTTGTGCCGTTGCTTGGGCTGTATTTGAAGTTACTTGAGCTTGTTGTTGGCTACAGCTAGCAAATAGGATAGAGGCGGTAAATGAGCCTAAAGCTGTGAGAAAAAATCGGCGGTTAATTTTTGGATGTTGTATGTTCATGGGCAATATTCTTGGTGATTCAAGATCGGAAGTGAACTAACCGCTTTCTCTACAAGATGCGGAAGACGCAGAGAGAAGATTGAAAAGTTTACGAATCCTGACAAAATGGCAATTTATGAAAATAAGTGAGGTTTAAAACCGTACTTCGTCCCGCTACGCGCTAACGCCTGCAAGTGGCGCGTTCGCGGTAGCGTTCGCACGAGAAAGAATCATTGTTTCCCAAGGGTTGTTGAAACCCCATCCGCAAGTGGCGTGGCTGTCTTTAATTTTGAATTTTGTTAGCGCAGCGTTAGCGAGTCCGCGTTCGCGAAGCGTCTCGTAGAGAGCGTCATTTTGAATTTTGAATTGATTCATCGTTTTCTTGTTCGCTGCGCCAGTAAATCGCCTAAAAACTGTACGATTTGCACTAGGGCAATCAGAACCACAATGGTGGAAATCATCACGCCAACATCGAATCGTTGGTAGCCGTATTGAATTGCCAAATTACCTAAGCCGCCACCACCAACGGCCCCAGCCATTGCGGAAGAGTTCAGTAGACTCACAACCAGAATTGTCATACCCAGCAGCAGGGAGGGGAAAGCCTCTGGAATCAATACTTTAAGAACGATTTGCCAATGGTTACAACCCATTGCTTGGGCGGCTTCTATTAGTCCTTTATCAACTTCCAGAATGCTGGTTTCAGCGATGCGGCCGAAAAATGGGATGGCGGCGAGGGTTAGGGGAACTAGCGCGGCTGTACTACCGATGGAAGTACCGACAATCAATCGCGTTAGTGGTGTCAAGACGACTAGCAAAATAATAAAGGGAAACGATCGCCCGGTATTGACGATCGCACCCAAAACTTTATATACCTGTGGAAAATCTAGCAGGTTCCCTGGCGCTGTCATCACCAAGATTAAGCCCAAAGGCAAACCTAAAAGTATCGCTACTACCGCTGATATACTCACCATGTAAAAGGTTTCACCAGTAGCCAGCCATAAACTTTGCAGCAATTCTTGCCCTTGCATCAATAAACCTCCACTTCAAACTCTGATTTGGGTAAATATTTCAAGGCTTGGGTTACTTTTGATCCTTCTAGTTGGATGTGAAATTGACCAACGCGGCGATTGCATACTACGATAAATCAATAGAGTTAGCGTTGTATTGACTATAAGATTTGCATAGATGAAGATAAAAAACAAGGGCAGGGGGGCAGGGAGCAGGGAGCAGAAGGAAAAAAGCAGGGGGCAATGGCACAAAGCAAAGCTTATAGCTTTGCCCTAACTGGTTCCCAGCCTCCAGGCTGGGAACCCATTCTCGGAGGCTCCGCCTCCAGTGGGCTGACCAGAGGCAGAGCCTCTTGGAATACATTCCCAGTCTTCAGACTGGGAACGAGGTGAACGATAAACTGGGCGCTCATGTTGCCCACCCCACAACAAACATTTGGATAATTTATTTCTTGGAGTTCCCCTACGGCCGATTAACGATGTTGGATTGAAAATGGTGTAAAGCGTCAGAGTCGCAATCCTGCCTGTTTTAGTAGTGGGAGAACGCGCTTGCCGAAGAAATCGAGATCGGGTTCAAAATCGTAGAAGGCGAGTTGGAAGCCATCAACACCAGCTTCTTTTAGTTGCAGAAGTTGGTCGGTAATCTGCTCAGGGGAGCCGATCAGTTGGATGTTACCGCCGATCGCACTCCCAACACCATGCCGCAGATTGCCCCTTTGATGCCCCTTCCAGGCATGTGCATCACTGGTGAAGCGAGAACGTCCAGCGATCGATTCGCGATCGGCGTGGTCGATAATTGCTTGAGCATATTCTTCCGCCTCCCGTTCGGTTTCGCGGACGACAATTAGTGGATTTAGGAGAGTGCGTACTTGTCGGCCATTGTCGATCGCCGACTGTTTGACACGGGCAGTGTGAGCGGGTAGCGAGGATAGGGCGCTTTCGATGTCGCCACCACCGGGGCTAGTGATGAACACGATATCAGAGTGGCGACCTGCAAAATTGATACCTGCATCGGAACCAGTGGCGTTGACCAAAATCGGCCGACCATAAAGCGATCGCGGGCTAATATAAGCATCCTTAAACTGCCAAGAAGCCTGACTCTGATAAGAAAAGTTTTCGGTTTCAGACCAGAGTCTTTCGAGGATGGAGACAAATTCATCAGCGAGTTCGTAGCGGCGATCGTGTTCGATCTGGCTCCAGCCGAACAATTCATGCTCATAAGCTCGGTGTCCGGTGACGACATTGATACCCCATCGACCTTTGGAAATGTGGTCGAGGGTTGCGCCAAATTTGGCAAGATGAATCGGATGCCACGGCCCGTAGAGGACGTGAATTGTCGAGATTAGCAGGATGCGTGAGGTAATACTGGCAAGGGATGCAGTGGTGATGAAGGCATCTAAACCCGCTTCCGTCCGTGTCGGGCCTTGTCCACCTTTAGGCTGCCAGGTAGAATAGCCAAAAACGAGGTCAAAACCGAGTTCCTCAGCCTTTTGGGTCAGCTTGGCATTGTAATCAAATGACCAGTCGGTAGTGCGCGGTAAGGCTGATGAACTCCAACCACCATGATGAATAGGTAAGAATAATCCGAGCAAAACGGGCTGTCGTAAAGCTTGCGACAACGGGCTATCAGGATAATCTGCCGGACTAGCCGCCGTAGCACGTGTTTTAAGTAAAGTAGTATCGATTGCATTCATAGTTTGATTGGGGATTGGGGATTGGGGATTGGGGATTGGGGACTGGGGATTGGGGACTGGGGACTGGGGACTGGGGACTGGGGATTGGGGACTGGGGAATAATAACTCCTAACTCCTAACTCCTAACTCCTAACTCCTAACTCCTAACTCAGCACTCAGCACTCTAATGCACTTCTACCTCAAACTCTGATTCGTGTAGATATTTCAAGGCTTGCGTGATCTTTGACCCCTCCAGTTCGATGTGAAATTGACCAACGCGGCGATCGCCTACGGTTTCGACGCTACCACTGAGGATATTGATATCAACATCAAAACGACGTGCTAAAGTGGCGAAGATTGGTTGTTTGGCTTGTTCTCCGGCAAAGGCGATCGTTGCTAGCACTGCGCCAGGACGTGCTAAATGTCCATTGCGACGTGGGAAAACTTCTTGGGCGAGAAGTGATTCTGGTTTGGCAATTAAATCACTGACTCGCCCCTGTTCTACAACCTTGCCAGCATTGAGTACGGCTACACTGTCGCAGATTTGTTTAACTACGCCCATTTCATGGGTAATCAGCAAAATTGTTAGCCCCATACGCCGGTTGAGATCGCGCAATAGTTCCAAAATCGATCGCGTCGTTTGAGGATCGAGTGCTGAAGTCGCTTCATCAGAAAGCAATACTTTTGGTTCACCAGCTAGCGCCCTAGCAATACCAACCCGTTGCTTTTGACCGCCCGAAAGTTGTGCTGGATAAGCATTCGCTTTACCTGCCAAACCAACTAGTGAGATTAATTCTTCAACTTTTGCCCGTTGCTTCAGTTTGCTGTAACCAATCACTTCCAAAGGAAAAGCGATATTTTCCGCCACAGTTCTGCAACTGAGTAAGTTGAAGTGCTGAAAAATCATTCCAATTCGCTGACGACTTTGGCGCAACCTGATACCGGAGAGTTTGGTGATTTCCTGTCCATCCACTGTGACGTAACCTGATGTAGGCTTTTCTAATTGATTAACACAACGAATTAAGGTACTTTTACCTGCACCACTCTGTCCTAAAACCCCAAAAATCTCACCTGGTTTGACCTCAAAGCTAACGCCATCCAGTGCTACGATCTCTTGATTTCCTTGGTGATAAACTTTGCGTACATCAGTAAATGTGATCATCTTAATAATTACTCCAAAAAAAGGATATATGTCTTGTTTGAGAAAGCAAAGAAATTTATATTGCAATCCGATTCATTTAAGCATTTCTTTCTTCTCTCAGTGTCCTCTGTGCCTCTGTGATTCCTTCAAAAAATTGACTTTTTTGCTAAGGAATAGGAATCACTGCACCTTGATACTTTTCTTTAATAAAATCCTTGACTTTTTGATCCCGGAGCAATTTGTAAAGTTTCTGAATTTTAGGGTCATTTTCTTGCCCCTGCAAAGTAGTAAGAGTAACTGCATAGAGTGGGTTTTTAGCTGATTCCAATGCCAAAGCATCTTTATCTGTTCGCATTCCTCCTGCTAGAACTGTTGCACCTGTCATCACACCTAAATCGACATCAGGAAGAGAGGGTAACAACTGACCAGATATAACTTCTTTGATTTGCAAATTTTTGGGATTCTCGACAATATCTTTGACACTTACTAAAACCCCAGGATTATTTTTCAGCTTGATTAACTTAGCTTCTTCTAGTACCTTCAACGCCCGATGAGCATTGTTGATATCGTCAGGAATAATCACTAACCCATTTTTAGGAACCTCAGCTAAAGATTTATGCCGTTTGGAATAAATGCCAACTGGATTCAAATGAATTGGAGGGTTTAAGGCTACCATTTTGATATTGTGTCGCTTGCCAAAGTCCTCCATAAAAGGTACGTGCTGAAAGTAATTAGCATCTATTTGTTTATCCCTCAGTGCGAAGTTGTCCTGCACACCGTCACTAAAGGTAATGATTTCGATGTTTAGTCCTGCTGCCGGTGCTAAATTCTTTTTGACAAATTCTAAAATCTCTCCGGCTGGGACAGGTGAAACTCCAACTTTTATTTTCTCTTCTTGTGTACTTGCAACTGTATTAGCAGTTGTTTTTGCTGATGTATTGACTGCGGTAGTAGAGGCAGAATTGGGTGAACTACAGCTAGCAAATAATGTTGATGCTGTAAATGATATAGCAGTTATTACAAAGAAGCGGCGGTTAATTTTGATTAAAGGATTTTTCATGCGATTGCCTTTGTATAGTGTTACAGGAGTTAAAAAGATTAACTTGCTTTTTGAACTCCAAAATTCCATCTAAAAACTCACATCATTAGGGAATTGCCAGCACAGCACCTTTGTATTTCTCTTTAATAAAATCCTTAACTTTTTGATCGCGGAGCAATTGATAGACTTTTTTAATTCTGGGGTCGTTTTCTTTTCCTTGTAACGTAGTCAGAGTAACTGCATAAATTGGGTTTCGAGCAGATTCCAACGCTAAGGCATCTTTATCAGTTCGCATCCCTGCTTGGACAACCCAGTTACCTGTTATTGCTGCTAAATCCACATCAGGAAGTGAGGGAATTGCCTGCGCTCCTGGTATTTCTTTGATTGTGAGTTTTTTGGGATTTTCAACAATGTCTTTGACACTTGCTACTCCTTTAATATTGTCTTTTAGCTTGATTAATTTAGCGCTTTCTAGCACCCTCAAGGCTCGGTTAGCGTTGCTAGCATCATCAGGAATAGTGACAAGTCCATTTTGCGGGACTTCAGCTAAAGATTTGTGACGCTTAGAATAAACTCCGACTGGATTTAAGTGAATTGGAGGATTAAAAGCGACCATTTTGATATTGTGTTGCTTGCCATATTCTTCCATAAAAGGAACGTGCTGAAAGTAATTAGCATCGATTTGTCCATCCCTAAGTGCTGAGTTATTTTGGACAAAATCATTGAAAGTAACAATTTCAATATCTAGTCCTGCCTCCGGTGCTAAATTCTTTTTCACAAATTCTAAAATTTCTCCTGCGGGTACAGGTGTAACTCCAATTTTGACTTTCTCTTTCGTTGCCGTAGTGACAGTATTAGCTGCTGGTGTTGCTGCCGGATTTGGTGCGGGACTAGAAGCAGAATTGGGTGAGCTACAGCTAGTAAATACTGTAGATGCTGCAAATGATGTAACCGCGATGAAAAAGAAGCGGCGGTTAATTTTGATTAAAGGATTTTTCATGCGATCGCCTCTTTTTTTGTCAATTAACAAAGAAGAATTCAGGAGTCAGGATGGGCTAAACGCTAATACGCTTGGGTTAAGGCTAAAATACTTTTTTTAACGAACCGCAAAGGACGCATTCGCGCAGCGTCTCGTCAGAGAAGGACACAAAGGAAGAAAAGGAAGAGAAGCTTAACTGAACTGTATTGGGCTAAACCTTAGCTATCCGCTAACAGAATGAAATTCTGTGCAAATTATGGAAAGCTCAGAGTTAGGGAGTCCGCGAGAATATTGATTCTGACTCCTGAATTCTGAATTCTGACTCCTCAATTCCTTTTTGCTTTACCATTTTTGGTCAGGAACCCAGTTGAAATTTTTATCTTTGACATCGATTTTTTTGGGAATAACTTTTAATTCGTAGAATGCATCTGCCATATTTTGTAAGCCCGTCAGAACTTCACTGTCTACAGGTAAAACCTGTCTAGTTCCGCCACGTCCTTCAACGATTTCCATTGTCTTTAAATCAACTTTATAGAGTTTTGAAAGCAGTTTGGCAGAATCTTTGTTGTTATTTTTAGCCCAAACACCAGCCTTTTCTAACTCTTGCAAAATGACTTTGAGAATGTCTGGATGATCGCGTACAAAATCTGGAGAGGCAAAGTAGAAACCTGGGCTTTCGACAATAGCTTTGTCACCAAATACTGTAGTATTATCTGCTAATAGACGAGTCCGAAGTTTGCGCTCAGTTTCAGCAGTGTAAGGGTCCCAAATTACCCAGGCATCAAAATCGCCACGTTGAAAAGCGGGTAAAGCTTCTGCTGGTGTCAGAAAAACAGGTTGAATGTCGCTGTATTTCAAACCCGCTTTCTCTAAAGCGCGGACAATCATATATTGCGAACTCGCTCCTTTCGCAAAAGCAACTTTTTTGCCTTTGAGATCAGCAAGAGTTTTGATCGGTGAATTTTCTAGCACCAAAATAGCTGAACTTCTGGGGCTACTTGTACTCGCAGCTACCCGCACAAATTGTTTATCAGCCGCTTGAGCAAATACACTTCCGGTACCACCACCACCACCGAAAACGATCGCACCTACTCCCATCCCTTCAAGTAAAGGTGCAGTAGAGGAAAATTCATTCCAGGTTACAGAAATCCCTTGAGGTTGTAAGCGTTTCTCTAGCGCTCCTTGGGCTTTGATAATATTTAGTAGAGACATCCCTTTTTGATGCCCCATTTTCAGCACTGTTAGCTGATTCTTCTGGGGTTCCTGTTTCTGCGGACTGGCAGAATTAGCCGCATTGTTCGGGGTGCAGGATGCGATCGCAAAATTCAAGCCTAAACCAATTACAAATAGTAGCACCAGCGATCGCATTCCAGGTTGCTGAACAAGCTTTAACAACCTCCTCTGATTTATCCAAACTAAAAACTGATTCACCAATCGAGTTAACATAATTATTCCTTTGTTGCTTGCTTTATTCCGGTAAACAGGTTATACCAATTTGAAAAATGATGGCGACAGATGAATTCACACCAATGTAATTCCCAATCCAAAATCTAAAATCCCAAATCCAAAATGGTAGCAGGTTTACCACTTCTGGTCAGGAATCCAGTTGAAATTTTTATCTTTGACATCAATTTTTTTGGGAATAACTTTTAGCTTATAGAACTCATCCGCCATACGTTGTAACCCTGAGAGTGATTCGTCATTCACAGGTACTACTTGTCTAGTTCCACTGCGTTCCTCAACAGTTTTCATTGTTGCCAAATCAATCTTGTACACCTTAGAAAGCAATTTGGCAGAATCATTAGTGTTCTTATTAGACCACTCAGCCGCCTTTTCCACCTCTTGCAAAATGATTTTTAAAAGGTCTGGATGGTCGCGTACAAAGTCTTGAGAAGCGTAATAAAAACCTGGACTTTCGATTGCAGCTTTGTCACCAAAGATAGTGCCATTGTCTGCAATTGAACGAGTGCGAATTTTTTGCTCGGCTTGAGCGGTATATGGGTCCCAAATTAACCACGCATCGATATCACCACGTTCAAATGCAGGTAAAGCTTCTGCTGGTGTGAGAAAAACAGGTTTAATATCGTTATATGTTAAACCTACTTTTTCTAAAGCCCGTACTATGATGTAATGCTGACCGGAGCCTTTAGCAAAAGCAACTTTTTTACCTTTGAGATCGGCAACGGTTTTGATGGGTGAATTTTCCTTGACTAAAATTGGTGAACCCTTTGTACCACTACTGAGTGATGCAGCTACGCGCACAAATGGTTTATCGCCTGCTTGAGCAAAAACGCTTCCTGTACCACCACCAGCACCAAAGACTATTGCACCTGCACCCATCCCATCAAGTAGGGGTGCTGTAGAAGAAAATTCATTCCAGGTGACAGAAATACCCTCAGGTTTTAAACGTTTCTCTAGGGTTCCTTGTGCTTTGAGAATATTTAGTAGTGCTACCCCTTTTTGATGCCCCATTTTTAGCACTGTTAGCTGACTTTTTTGGGGTTCTTGTTTCGGTGCAGTTACAGAGTTAGCGGCATTATTCGGGGTGCAAGATGCGATCGCAATGCTCAAGCCTAAACCAATTACAAATAGTAGAGCAAAAGCTTGTATACCAGGTTGTTTCCTAAACTTCAATAAGCTTCTCTGATTTATCCAAGCTAAAAATTGATTCACAAGTCGATTTAACATCCTTCCTCCTTGGCGTTACATAAAAATTTGATTGGCATCCAAACAAGGGAATAATTTGTTATAAATAATTAAGAAGCACGAGGCTCAACTTAGAGAAAATCACTATGTTGAAAATCTATCTATGAATATTTTTTATAAAAGAATAAATTGAAACTTCAGAAAAGGTTTGATTGGAATTATTTAGCTGAGTGATAATACAATTAATCTGCCTAACGGTGTAGTGTTCGTGATAACTAAATTTGATAATATAAAAAATATTTTTATAAAGAATATTAAGTTTTAAATTTTCTTTGCTTTATTGGTTAACAGCAAAATTCATAACTATTATCGGAATAGTTATGCTCCTAAAAAATAATAATGAAAAAAGCACAATCTAATGTCTAGATATAGAGCTTATCGTACCCTATGGAAAGCTGCTATGCGTCTATGTATGCAGTACACGCTGACTTCTGTGCTAAAAGGAGAGAGACTTTAAGTCTTACTCCCCTTCCAGTAACAAAAGTTTTTCTACTTCTCTCTTAATTGTTCCTTCTATTTGCTTATTGACTAATAGAAGTGAGTTGAGGATTAGGAATATCAAGTAGGTAAGAAATTACCTCTTTACGCCAAGCATCGTATACTGGCTCGATGCCTTTAGTATTAGCACCATTGAAATTTTCAGCATCTTGCCAGCGCTGTTTAATATAAGGAGCGCGACGTTGCTGAATTTCTTCGTCGAGTTCTAATAATTGTGCGGCGATTTCCGATTTTTCAGTAGGCGAGGCTTGCTCAAACTTTTTGCGCCACCAATTAGCGATCGTAATCCGATGAACTGCTTCATCATCATTGAAATGCTCTTTACTCTTCTGGGCTAATTCCTCGTCACCGATTGTGGATGTCAGTTTATTGAACCAAACTTGGGGCAAGATGTAATGCTCATAGTGGAGTTCCCAGGCAACAAAACCTAGCCAATTGCGAAAGGGTACATCTCCTAAAAACTCCCAATGGCGTTCAGCTTCCTTGCGGATATCGTCAATGGGATCGCGTCCAGTGAGGGCAATAATACGTTCCCGAAAGGCGATCGCATGGGCCCCATCATCCCCAATTTGTCTGCTTAAAATCAAATGCAAATCAGGGTCAGGAATCAACAAAATTGCCTTACTAGCAGCTTGCACAATAGACAAGTCGTGTCCACCTGTTGCAGCCCAGTACTGATAAAAACCTGCTTTTTCTTCTTCTGTTTCTGGGGGACGACTAGCATGTTCACGAGTTAGGGGAACGTGAGGCGCGTGCTTGCTAATCAATTTTTCTAGAGTTTCTTGTTCAAACTCTACATTCCAAGTCCGAGTTAGAGTTGCAGTCATAAAGTTTTTTTTGGGAATTGGGAATTGGGTATAGGGGAATGGCACTAAGAAAAGCCCAAAAGCCTGTGTAGCCTCGTTCCCAGCCTAGAGGCTTGTGAATGTATTCCGAATGGGCTGCCGCCTCTGGTCAAGAAAGAGGAGGCGGCAGCCCCCCCAGAATGGGTTCCCAGCCTGGAGGCTAGGAAGCAGTCAGTGCAAGGGCTGTATCTTAACTTAGTGCCATTCGGGTATAGGGCATTGGGCATTGGGCATTGAAAAGAGGCAGAGGGGCGGGGTGCGGGGGGCAGAGGGGAAAATTCTTCTCCCTGCTCCCTTGCTTCTTTCCCAGCCCCTAATCGTTAACACTCACAAGTTTGGGCAGTTTGGAGATGGGAATATCCAAGAAGTAAGAGAGTACTTCCCGCCGCCAGGCATCATAAATGACTGGCAAATCATCAACTTCAATGCCAATAGCGCGGTTAGCCAGCTGCCAATGATCTTTAAGATAAGTACTGCGGCGGCGTTGACCTTCTTCATCTGCTTCTAGGACTTGTGCGACTAAATCCTCTTTCTCAGATGGCGAGGCTTTGTCAAATTTACGCTGCCACCAATCCACAACTCCTAGACGGTGAACTGCTTCATCTGGCAAGATTCTCTCAGCAGCAAACTTTGCTGATTCTGGGTCATTGATTTTGCTAATGCGGCTGTTGAGCAAGAGCAAAGATACGATATGGAGTTCGTAGTGTAATTCAAAAGACAAGAAACCTTGCCAATTACGAATAGGTAAGTCCCCTTGGTAGTCCCAATGCTTTTGTACTTGCTTTTGGATATCATCTATAGGGTCATATCCAGATATAGCTTGCGCTCTGAGACGAGTATTTTGGGCGTGTGCGCCGTCATCTCCAAGTTGTCGGCTCAAAAACAGCTGTAATTCTGGGTCGGGAATTTGGTCTATTACTTTGGCACAAACTTGGACAATGAATAAATCATGGGCTGCACCAGCAACACGATATTGGTAGAAATTCTCTTTTTCTTCTGGTGTTACTGGTGGTCTGGGATCTTCCTGACGTGTTTTGGGAAGATGAGGAGCGTGCTTGTCAATCAGTTTGTTGAAAATTTCAACTTCTAATTCAGTTGTCCAAGCTGGACGTGTGAGGATTGCTGTCATATTTTTTTGGGTAATGGGGATTGGGGATTGGGGAATGGGGATTGGCCTGGTTCCCAGCCTCCAGGCTGGGAACCCATTCTGGGAGGCTCCGCCTCCAGTAGCTTGACGAGAGGCAGAGCCTCTCGAAATACATTCCCAGCCTGGAGGCTAGGAACAAGGCTAAACAAGCTTTTGGGCTTTTCTTAGTGCCATTTGGTTAGGAGGCTAAACGAGTAGTTTGAAAATACGTCCCAGTCCCCAATCCCCAGTCCCTTGTTTAATCGTTAATACTCACGAGTTTTGGTAGTTTGGAAACAGGAATATCGAAGAAGTAAGACAGTACCTCTTGTCGCCAAGTGTCGTAAATTACATCTCCTCCTTCAACTTCAACGCCAAGGGCACGGCGGGTAATCTGTCCATGCTCCTTAAGGTAGGGATTGCGCCGGCGTTGAACTTCTTCGTCTGCTTCTATTACTTGTGCTGTTAACTCAGCTTTTTCAGTTGGTGAGGCTTTGTCAAATTTACGGTGCCACCACTGCGCGACTCCTGCACGGTGGTATGTTTCATCGGGAATGATTCTCTCTGTGGCAAAAGTTGACGATATTGGATCGTACAATCTTGACAGCCGCCGATTTAATACGCCAGGGGCAACAATATGATGTTCATAATGTAGTTCCCAGGCTAACCAGCCTAACCAATCACGTATGGGCAAGTCTCCTAAATAGTCCCAATGCTTTTGTACTTGCTTTTGAATATCATCTATGGGGTCATGGCCAAATAATACTTCTATTCGCCGACGGGTATTTTCAGCGTGTGCGCCATCATCTCCAAGTTGCCGACTTAAAAATAGCTGCAATTCCGGGTCGGGAATTTTATCGATGATGTTGGCGACAACTTGCACAATAAATAGATCGTGAGCAGCTCCACCAACGCGGAAGGGATAGAAATTATCTATTTCTTCTTTTGTGGCGATCGCTCTTTGTTCATACAACCGCTTTTTCGGAATATGCGGGGCGTGCTTATCAATTAGTCTATCAATAGTTTCAGTTTCAAATTCAATTGTCCAAGCCGGACGTGTGAGAATTGCTGTCATTGGTTTTTCCTGTGTGTGAGTTTGAAATGAGACAAGTTACTCAGGGTTCTCCGGTTGAGCGATCGCCCAATTATTGAGGGTATTGGGTACTGAGGATTGAGTATTTGGAAAACTTTCCCCCAGTCCCCAGTCCCCAATCCCTCGTCTTAATTCGACTGGGAATTAGATGAGTTGCTCCAAGGAAGAATCCTGCCTTGGGGGTCGCTGGGCAAATTGTTACGACCCATAAATATTTTGGCTGACTGTTCTCTGACACCTGCTGGAGTACCTCCGGGATTCCAACCAAGGGTTTCTCGGTATCCGCCCAACAATCCTGCTTTTATGAGAGTTTCTTCATCAACTTGCACAGACTCATCTGCCTGTGGAGCAACGAACAATGCGTCTACTGGACAATACAGTTCGCACATAAAGCAGGTTTGGCAGTCGCTTTTACGAGCAATTCTTGGTGGACCATCTGGCACTTTGTCAAAGACGTTGGTGGGACAAGCCGAAACGCAGATATTGCATTTAATACATCGAGATTCGCTAACTAGTTCAATCACAGTGCTACTAACTCCCTCTCTTTAGCGCTGGTTTCGAGTTTTTGAGGCTTTACCCACACTCGATCTAAACCACCACTTAGTAAACGGTGGTATTGATTTGGATCTTGCTCAGGATAGTCTAAGTGTTTGTGCATACCGCGACTTTCTTTGCGTTCCAGGGCGCTAGAGTACATCCACCTGGCTGTCGCTACCATTGCAGTGGCTTCTCTAGCTTGAACAGCTTGATTTTCTGACACTCCTTGACTATTGCGAATTTCTTTCCAGAGGTGATTTAGGCGACCAAGAGATTCTGTCAATCCTTGCTCTGTACGGAATAGATTGCGATCGTAGGGGAATACTTCTGCTTGGACTGCTCGAATCACTTCTGAAGGAGCAAAGCTGCTACTGCTGGCGTTATTGGCAGACACTCCAACTTCTCCAAGTCCGCGGACGGTGCGTTGATTGGCTTGAGTTCCCAACTGGCGGGCGTAGTTGGCTGCTGCTTCACCTGCCCAATATCCTGAAGAAGTGGCCCAGGCGGCGTTATGACTACCACCACCTGTAAAGCCACCACAAATCAATTCCCGTGTTGCGGCATCACCAGCAGCATAGAGTCCGGGTACGGTGCTAGCACAGGTATAATCGGTAATCCTAATGCCGCCTGTACCGCGTACTGTTCCCTCTAGACGCAGAGTTACGGGGAAATGTTGGGTGAAGGGGTCGATACCCATGCGGTCAAAGGGTAATAAGAAGTTGTGTTGGACAGTCCGCAACATCGCCTGAATTTCGGGAGTTGCTTTGTCTAGGCAAGCATAAACAGGTTGGGTAAGCAGGGTACGGGCAATGATCGATCGCCCTTTTTGAGAACCTGCACCTTCAATTTCTGTACCATCTTGGTAATAGAAGGTTGCCCAACGGTAGTAAGCGCCTTTGGTAACGGAAGAAAAAGCTGGTGATAGGGCGTAAGCATTGGAAAATTCCATTCCTGACATTTCTGCACCTGCTTCAGCTGCCATTAAGTAACCATCGCCTGTGAGAACGTTACAACCTAAAGCTTTACTGAGGAAGGCACAACCACCAGTAGCAATTACTACGGCTCCAGCTTTGACTGTCCAGCGTTCACGAAGTGTCCCCGCAGGGGATTCGCCAGTTTGGCGACAAATACCTTTAGCACCTGCCACTACACCTTCTGTGTCTACCAGCAATTCTAAAGCTGGACTGTGGTCAAGTATTTTCACCCCTGCTCTAGTAATCTTTTTCCGCATCAAGCGCATATAATCATGAGCTTGTTGTAGCGATCGCCGATGGGGACGCCCTTCATCATCTACAGGAAAAGGATAGCCCCAATCTGACAGTTTATTCAGGTTTGTATAAGTCTGATCTAATACACGTTCCATCCAAGGACGCTCTGAGAGGAAACCCCCTAGAGCTTCCCGACTCGCCATTGCCGCTTCCCGTTGTTCTGGGTCAGGTGGAACATACCAAACACCAGTACCAGAAGGTGCTGTTGCTCCGCTCGTACCGCAGTAGCCTTTATCTACGAGTACTACTCTCACCCCTTGAGCGGCAGCATTCCAAGCCGCCCAAGTTGCTGATGGGCCACCGCCGATGACTAAAACATCAGTCTCTAAATTCAGTTGTGATGTAGTATTATTGCCTGATTCAGATTGATATGCACTCACGATTACACCTCCTAACTTATTGAATTGGGAATTGGGCATTGGGCATTGGGAAAGAGGAGGCAGAAGTTCTTTAATTTTGAATTTTGAATTTTGAATTTTGAATTGATTTCTCCCCCAGTCCCCAATCCCCAGTCCCTATCCTGCCACCAGTTCTAGCGATGCCTCCGGCGGGCTACGCCTACGCACTCGTGGCATTACCTCTTCGGAAAAATGCCTCATTTCAGTCGCGAACGGCTGAAATTGCAGCATAAATGTGCCAATTCCCACTCTGTTAAATTCGGCAATGCGACTAGCCACGGTGTCATAGCTACCAACTAAGCCAGCAGCCGTGCCACCGTTACTTCCTACGCCTGGGTACTTGGCTAAGTTCTTAAACATCACGACTTCCGAATCGACTCCTTTGAGCAACTCTGAGCGATCGTCTTGTGCTACTACCATTGCCCGCAAGTTGTGATATTCTTCTTGGGCTTCTTCATCTGTGGGTCGAGCGATCGCAAATGCGGACATTGCAAAGCCCAGTGGTTTGGAGCGATCGCGCGGCTGTTTTGCAACCTGAGCAATGGTTTCTCGGATCACTTCTATAGGACGACCGTTGAGAAAAAATACATCTGCCTCTTTTGCCGCTAATGCCTGCGCTGGTTCTGACTCACCTCCCACATACACACGTGGATGAGGATTAGCTACGGGAGGAGGATTAAAGCTGAGGTCACTGATCTGAAAATAATCTCCTTGAAAGTTAACTCTTTCTCCACTCCACAGCGCCTTTACTACTCTGATCCACTCATTGGAATAGCGGTAACGCTCATCGTGGGGAAGAAAAGATATGCCTGATTTTTCCATTTCTGGCTTAAACCAAGCACTTACTAAGTTGATCGCAAAACGCCCACCACTGATCGCATCAATACCTAATGCCATCTTCGCTAAAATTGCTGGATGAAAAAGTAAAGGCTTCACAGCGGCAATAATTTCGATAGAATTTGTGGCTTCGGCAAGGGCTGCTGCTGCTGTCCAAGTTTCCAGCTGATCTAGTTGTTGATTTCTAGGATTAATAATGTGTTCTGCGATCAAAGTTGTAGTAAACCCGCACCGTTCAGCCAACTGGAGGAGATCCTTAGCTCGTGAATAACTGGCATCACGAGGTTCAAGAGGATGGTTCATTACGCCGCAGTTGCCGTAAACGGGAATCCAAATCCCGTAGCGTGGCTCAGACATAGCTTTCAAGAACCCTTGTAATGGACGCTAAAAGTTTACTTGGCACTAAATTTTGAGTTTATCGGATAATCCACCTAATCTCCTGTGAATCTACGGTAAACCGACTAATATGCCGTAGTATACAGTTATGAGATTTGCATAGATTGTGCTAAAAAACAAGAGGTTATTAAAATTTATTGACATTACTCCTTAAGAGAGTTCAGTTTGTAGCGAAAACTTCTCAAAAAAATAAAGGACAAGTATAATTCTTGTCCTCAATGCTTAAAATAACAGATTTTCCGTCGAATAGGTCACACAAAAGGAACTAAGTATTAGACATCTCCAGAAATTAAATATGCGTTACCCATAACCCTTGTAGAGACGTAGCAGTGCTACGTCAAAACAATTCTTTTTCGGAGATGTCTATTGGGTATTAGGAAAACTCTTTCCCAATCCCCAGTCCCGAATCAAATTAATTCTCTGTACCCATATGCCCGTAAAATTGAAAGCGTCCAATGCCGAGAAATTGGCCAGCAGTTTTCTCACCAGAGGGAAAAGCCTTAACGCCAAATAAATAGACGCCATCATTAAAAGGATTCTCGTAAGTTTGCAGACCAATCGTAACCGTCTTACCTGGTGCTATGGGAGTATCAAAGGTTACTGTGATAGTCTGCTGTTTGTCGTTACCTTTTACAGTTTTGAGTGCCAGCTTTGAACCTTGTTGATTGCGTGTGCCTTCAAAGGCAAAAGTATCTTTCTGATTGAATTCAATATCTTCACTCCCCTGAATCTGGTTAAAAGTGACCTGCTGCAAGGGTTCCCCGGCTGTCGCTGGCACTTCCAGAGTGAAATAGTACGTCGTATTGGGAATACTTGTAGCGCTGTATGGAGTACTGGCACTAACTAAACGTGGTGGTTCGGCAAAGGCGATCGTACCATTGCTTAAGGTAACTGCATTGGCTACCGAATGAGGTAGTAAATATAGTCCAGTGCTGACAACAAATAGAGTACTAAAAAAACGATTTACGTACTTCATGATTTATATTTTTTTACCTCAATGTTTTTTATCTAAGACTCAATAATTTCAGTCTTGCTTCAAATACCCATAAGCAATCCTGAGTAAACCAATTATTACAGTCTTTAAAGTTAGTAAGTTAATTAAGCTTACCGACTATTTATTATGCGGTTTTGCTGTAATTCTAGCACGCGCTTTCAAGTTCTCCAGGAATAAAAATGGATATTGAAATTTAAATTTAACTGGTGATTTTGAGCTAATTATTATTAGTAAATTCCCTCAAAAGTCGATGATTTTAACGGCCTTTCATGGTAACCAAACACTCATACATCCATATATTTACCGTAGTTTAACTAACTTAATACCCTCATAGAGCGATATAGTTACCGTAGGATAAATAGCAAATTATTTTAAAAATTGATAATTTTATACAGGAGTAAATTTATAAATTGAATTACATATCAATAAATTTACTGAACTTATAATTAGTAAATTATGTTAAAGAAGAAAGTGAATTACTACAGTAGTCTATCAATAAATAGTTGATGGATAAATAAATTCCTTGTAGAGAGGGCGATTTATCACGTCTTTATAATAGACATATGCGTTACCCAGAACCCTTGTAGAGACGTAGCACTGCTACGTCTCTACGTTATTTTTCGGAGATGTCTAATGATTTATCGGATCTTTGCGCTCTACAATTTCCATCAAAAAACCTTAACCGAACCGTATTGATAGCATTCTTGTTTACGTGAGGTACACCCGTAGGGTCTTGCCGTGCCCCATTGGTGTCAACTTAAGCAAAAATGAACCATAAGATGTAATCTGAGAACATCTTGATTGATGTTCTTAGTGATACATCATGAGTAGCAAACGCCCAGCGCGAACAGGAAATCCAGACCTGCGGCAGCAAAAGCATGTACCAGCACCGCCGATTGCGGAAATCCAGCAAAAAAGTCTATACACCGTAGCCTTTATAAGGAGAGGGATTGAGGGTGAGGTAAACCAGGGACATATATTGTATGTTATTTAATTCTGATTCCTAACCATGTACAGCAGATTTCAACTTCGTGCGAAACTTGCAACAAGATAAATGTATTCTCTATACCCATGAAGTATTGTAGATATCGTTAGTCTGCAATCTTTGGCTCTGGATTTTCAAAAAAATGTTACGACTTTATCATTTATTACTAGGTTCTATTTTGCTGGTGTCAATACCTCTGGGAGCAAAATTTGTTCTCCCCCAATTTTCTCCTCCACCCAAAGCGGTAAAACCTCTAGCTGTTGCAAAACTCCCCAATCCTAATGAGGGAAATATCTGGCAGAAAATCTTAGTAAATGCTGCTGCTCCAACTAACTGGCAAGTTGCTCCTTGTGAGGGAAATGCACCCTTGCTGTGTATCTCCTCTGGCGGGAAACGTTTGGGTACAGTTGAGATTAACGTTTACCCACTAGCTAACAATGAGGACTTCCGAAAGAAACTTGTAGCAGCTGGTATTCCAACTGGTTCTCAAGTTGACTACCAAAGTCCCAAATACCAAACCCAGGTATTAGAAGCACTCAAGGCTTGGGTTGCAGATCACTACGCTGCCTTTGCAAAAGATCGTCAGGGTAAATATGGAAAAGAGATTACCTTCTCAACTTATCCACCCCAACCAGTACCTATTGGCAAGCTTCAGGGAATCCGCTATGGGTTCGCTGGACTTAAGCAACAAGGTGGAGTACAAGAGCAACATATCGGTCATGTTGCCTTTGATGGGACTAAACTTTACGTAATTACTACTGCATTTGACACAGATACGCAAACAGGTAAGTTTGAGAAACTGGAAAACTTAGCTATTTTTCAACCTTACTTATATGCGATCGCCGCAGATTTGCGTTTACCTTAATAGGGATTGGGGATTGGGTATTGGGGATTGGGTATTGGGGATTGGGTATTAGACATCTCCGAAAAATACGTAGAGACGTAGCACTGCTACGTCTCTACAAGGGTTCTGGGTAACGCATATTTAATTTCTGGAGATGTCTATTGGGTAAAATTTTCTTCTTCCCCAGTCCCCAGTCCCCAGTCCCCAGTCACCAGTCCCCAGTCCACCTAAATCTCAGCTACCGCCCGTTCTATTAAGCGATGCGCTAAAGTTTGCGTACCGGTGTGTTCATAATAATTTGTTGATACATCAATGAACGCTGCAAGGTAATCTAACTTGTCATCGGCAACATCGATAAAACCTTGCAAATTGTGGACAACCTTTTGTGGCGTTAAATCATTGGCGGAGACTAGCCCACTCATCCAACCTTTAACTGAGTCAAAGCTTTCGCCAATAAAGTTGAGTTTACCAGCAGGACTATCCCCTGGAATCACATCTTTGATGCTTTGGAAAGTCGAGTTTTGTTCTAACTCCTGTGGATTTGTTTGATCAAGCACAGATAACGCTTTGCTGATAAAGCCTGGCCCCAGAGGTATCAAACCATCAACGCAAACTAATGCCACCATGCGGATCAGTGACTCACCACTATACTCACCTAAAGAGGCGACAAAATCCCCAATACTATCTCCAGGAATGCCGTTAATTTGACAGAAGGCTACTAACTCAGCCACTAATTTCAATGTCAAATCAATGGTTTGGGCTTTATCAGCTTTGGGGGTGACAGAATTTAAAAAACCCAACAAAGGAATTTTTTCGCTAACTTTGTTAGCTAAAGCTGCTGCACCAAGGGCTTTATCTGTAGTATCAACGGTTTGATATAACCACAAGGCTGTTTGGTATCCTTGGGATTTGTCGTTGAATAGATAAATCGCTCGTTCGCCAATTTGCTGAATTAAATCTTCGTCGTCTTCGCCAGTGACAGTCTTAATGGTGTTGACAAAGCCGACGGTATTTTGCCACTCGCCAGGAGCAACAAAATCTAGGGATTTCAACATAGAAACAGTCAAGCCGCCGGTTGGTAATTGATCAACTAAATCAACAATCGATTTACTCACAAAAATCTCCTTATTTAGGGTTTATTATCTTTAATGTCAGTAATTTGGCTCATTTCAGGTTAGCCAGACCATTAAGATTAAACTTCTCTAACCAATCTGCGCGATCGCTAGCTTTAAATGACGAATCACGAGAAAGTGCTTTTACTTGGTACTTACCTACCAAAATTGCAGTTTGCGTCTTACCAACTTCTATTGCCGGATAGCCACCAATTTTTTTGGTACTATTTGAGAACTTTGCTGTGGCATTAGGTGTGCTGGTAGTATCAGAAATAGACAGTAACGCTAGTTCTTTACCGCCTTTTTTCAACTTCGCTTCCGAAAAACCTTTTTTCTCTTGGGTATAGACGCGCTGGTAGCCATCACCTGCATCAGGGAAAAATTTATTAAATTCGCTACCCTGAGTTGCGTTCTTAGCAACTGCAAGACCCTTTTTTTGTTGAGTGCTTTCTTTTTGCACCTGGTCAAAACGTCCAGGTGTCTTTGGACTACAGGCCGTTGTCAGTATCATTACCGACAGCAACAAAGCGGCTACTACCCTACGCCCACGGTGTAAAATCATTCTTGGCTTCTCCTTATAGTTGAGCTTTGAGGCAATTATCTGCGCTGCTAGCAATTATTACCCGTAAAATTTACTTTTTGATAATTATTGCCTAAGTTCTCAACTATAGCCGTTTAATTTTGCACTTCAAATCAGACTTAACGCAGCAATTAACCCAATGCAAAAACGCCCCCCCTTTCGGGAGAGCGTCTTTCAATCTAGCGAAACTTCAGAATTAACCGTTGATAGCAGGAGCGGTAAGAGCTACAGGAGCAGAATCGCCAGCAGCCAAATCTAGAGGGAAGTTGTGAGCGTTACGCTCGTGCATTACTTCCATACCCAGGTTAGCGCGGTTGATTACATCTGCCCAAGTTGCAATCACACGACCTTCAGAGTCAATGATTGATTGGTTGAAGTTGAAACCGTTCAAGTTGAACGCCATTGTGCTTACACCCAAGGCGGTGAACCAGATGCCGATTACAGGCCATGCTGCTAAGAAGAAGTGCAGTGAACGGCTGTTGTTGAAGGAAGCGTATTGGAAGATTAAGCGACCGAAGTAGCCGTGAGCCGCAACGATGTTGTAGGTTTCTTCTTCTTGACCGAATTTGTAACCGTAGTTTTGTGATTCAGTCTCAGTTGTTTCACGAACCAAGGAAGAAGTTACAAGAGATCCGTGCATTGCAGAGAACAAACTTCCGCCGAATACACCAGCTACACCTAATTGGTGGAAGGGGTGCATCAAGATATTGTGTTCTGCTTGGAACACGATCATGAAGTTGAATGTTCCAGAGATACCTAAAGGCATACCATCAGAGAATGAACCTTGTCCGATTGGGTATACCAAGAAGACTGCACTTGCTGCTGCAACGGGTGCACTGTAGGCGATAGCAATCCAAGGACGCATACCTAAGCGGTAGGATAGTTCCCATTCACGACCCATGTAGCAGAATATGCCAATCAGGAAGTGGAAGATTACCAATTGGTAAGGGCCGCCGTTGTACAACCACTCATCTAAGGAAGCTGCTTCCCAAATTGGGTAGAAGTGCAAGCCGATGGCGTTGGAGGAAGGTACTACTGCACCAGAGATGATGTTGTTTCCGTAGATCAAGGAACCTGCTACTGGTTCACGGATACCATCGATGTCTACTGGAGGAGCTGCGATGAAAGCGATTACGAAGCAAGCGGTAGCCGCTAGCAGGGTAGGGATCATGACTACGCCGAACCAACCGATGTAAATCCGGTTATTGGTGCTGGTGATCCATTCGCAGAATCGATCCCATACGTTGGCGCTTTCGCGACGTTGTAAGGTTGTTGTCATTGTTTTATAAATGCGATTATTTGCAGATGAATTTAGGTAGGTTTGACTACCTGTTACACATCTTAAATAATTTATTGCGTTTTGTAAAGTACTTTCAGAAAAAACTTTCTCTTGGGATTTACGCACCCACAGAGAATTTTAGATTTTGGATTTTGGATTTTGGATTGTGAAAAATGGGGACTGGGGACTGGGTACTGGGGACTGGGCAAGAAAAGTAGAATTAAAATTTATGAGTAAAATTTGGTTAGGGGTCTGAATCTCTATCTAAATCTCCCTAATCCCCAGTCCCTAATCCCCAGTCCCTAATCCCCAATCCCTAATCCCTAGTTCAATTTGTTGCTGGCTGCTTGGATATGGACTCTATACCCACTTCTGGTAAAGGTGGACGCACAGATAAATAAATCAATGGGCCGAATAGGGGTATCAAGGTTATTAACCAGAAAAACTGCGGATTTTTCCAACCGCGACGCGCCATATCATCCCCTAGTAATACAGGAAATAATAGGGAAAGTAGACAGAAGTCTATGCTCATCACATGGATAAAGCGGTTAGTTTGCCACTCTTGCACAAAACTGCCCCAATCTCCTCCTCTTAAACCGTAGACAACTAGAATAACTGTGGCTACCGTTAATACAAAACCAGTCACACGAGAATCTAGCACCTTAATTAAGGTATTCTTTTTACCGAGAAATTGATTATTTGGTTCTCGTAGGGCTAAGTAAGGCAACAAGGCAAAAGCACCAACTGCAAAAGAAGCAGTAGCAAACAGCCAAGCAGGTATTTTTTGTCCTCTACCATCAATAAAAACTACTGCGCTGTAAATAAGAGGCCAGATGCCCATGAGGTTGAATAGTGCTATAACTAACGGGTTAACGCCTTGCCAGTGGCCAAGAGAAAGGTTTTTAATTAACTCAAATGTATCGGGTTGATCGGGAGGCGCGAGGAAAAAACCATAGACAATGAATCCCAGCCACAGCAGGCCAAAGGCAATTTTTCTCACCATGAAAGATTTAGGTAGGTAGTATTAATTATTGATTTTGCCACTAAAAACTAGGCTACTTAGCATTCAAGGATTGAAATAACTAAAAGCTTCTGAGAGATAATCAGCGGCAGATGCTACTACTGCGATCGCACTTTCATAATCTAGGCGCGTTGGCCCCAAAACTCCCACACTTCCTACGGGTATCGAACCCCGGCGATAGTTGGAAGAAATCAAGGTGCAGGTACGTATCGGTTCTAAGGGATTTTCTGCGCCAATACGAACTGTTACCTTTGGTTTACTACCTTCCTCTGGTTCTGCCTCCTCAAATATTAATCGCCACAGTTGGTCTTGTTCTTCTTCCAACAGATGGATAATTGTTTGTACTTGCTGTAACTGGGCAAATTCTGGCTGGCGCAAAACTTCTGACACACCCCGAACCATAATTTGGGTTGCACTGGGTGCAAGAGTCCGACGTGTCAATTCGGCAACTGAATTTTTCAAGAATTCCCCGTAGCGTTGGAACTCCTGATCTAGTTCGCTCCAGTTGAGGTAGGGTAATTCCAACAGACTTCGCCCCCGCAAGTGACTATTCAAAAAGTTAGAAACAATCTGTAACTCGCGATCGATTACCTCTGAATCCCGTTGTGTCTCTTCTACTGTTGGCGACAAATCCATCAATTTGGAATGTGTCTCGTAACCATCTGTCACCACAATTAGCATGATCCGCCCGGCTTCAATTTGCACTAATTGCATATGTCGCAATAGCGCTGTAGTCGTTTGCGGCATAGTGATCAAGCTAATGCAACCACTCAAGGTTGCTAAAATTTGCGCGGCTCCTTGCAGTAGGGTTTCTAAACTCCGATCATGCCATTGTAGCTGTTTTTGCAGTGCTACCTCTACTTCTCGCCCTAAAGTTTCTGTCCGCGTAGCGTCTGTCTGCGACACGCTGCGCGATCGCAGAGAAGGTGTAATTAGCTGGTCAACATAAATGCGATAGCCTGAATCTGAAGGTACACGTCCAGCAGAAGCGTGTGGTTGATAGAGTAATCCAGACTTTTCTAAAACGCCCATCACATTGCGAATTGTCGCCGAGCTTACACCCAGGTCGTACTCCTCGACCAAAGCCTTTGAACCAACTGGCTCTGCCGTAGCAATATAGTGACGTACCGTTGCCCAAAGTATATGCTGTTGTCGATTTGTTAACTGGACTTCCATTGTGGTATGTTTTGCCGAAGGCAAATTTTAATCAAACTTTGAACAGATTTGTGGATTTAATCGAAAACAGAAAATATTAATAATTGATTAAGATATTAGATTATACAACTATATTATGATAAGAATTTTTAAGGTTCATACAGATACGGCATTTTGTAAGAGTAAGGTTTAAATAGTAGCTCAATTTTTTTAGTAAAAGCTGCTAGTTATAATTTACCCTCATCATGCTCTTTTATAACCGTATTTTTGCACAAACTTTCAATTGCAAAAGTATTATTAGATACGTATTTTTTGGTAGAGTCTAATATTCAACTGTGATTTGACCCAGAAAATTTTTGTGCAGATGTGCTTGATATCCCAATTCCAAGTTTTCTGGCAGGCGTCTAAAGTAATGTACTGCTGTTTTCAGCATAGCAAAAGCCAGATGGAAGACTGAGTTCCACCTGAGCAAAAGCTAATATTGGGGAATTGAAGGATCTACTAATAGGGAATAGGCATCAATACCACCCGAAATATTTTGCACATTTGTAAAACCTTGAGCAATTAACCACTGGCACATCTGGGCAGAGCGGATGCCGTGGTGGCATAGCACAAGGGTTTCAGCTTGTGGATTGAAGAGGGTAGGTACTTGATCTCCCCATTCGGCAAATTGACTTAAAGGTAGGTTGACAAAGCCCTCAATGCTAGCAATTTCCAATTCTTGGGGTTCACGCACATCTACTAGCTGAATACTTGTATCATTAGAAGAAAGACGTTGTGCCAGTTCTTCTACACTAATTTGGTTCATGGGTTGACAAAAAGAATTCCCTATAAACAGTCCTAATCTTATTTATGGTGACAGAAAATCTCTACCTTTGCATGAGTATCCATTCTCAAGAGGGTTGATTAATTCTGCTAGTCTTTCTGCTTAAATGGCTGTAAACCGTCTTTTTTAATAGGTTAAATGTGAATAGGCAACGTTCATTTATTGGTTTTATCGTCGCTGGGGCGATCGCACTGCTAGTAATTGTGATCGCCAGCTTTTACTGGTTTTTCGCCAAAAGTCCGGCTAACCTCATTGCTTCCACCTCCCAGCCTGGTGCAGCCATATTCGTGTCAAAACTTTCCCCTGCAATGGTTTCATTACTGGCAAATCCCGATCGTTTGCAGGCGTTGGATCGTGAAGAGGAACTATCTAAACTCAAAACCAGTTTATTCGCCAAGAGTGGCATAGATTACAAAGAAGACATTCAACCCTGGTTAGGGGACGAAATTACATTAGCGATCGCCACCTTAGATATCGATCGGGACTTAGAAAACGGACAGCAGCCAGGGTATCTATTGGCACTAGCAACCAAGCAACCGGAGAAAAGCCGCGAGTTTGTCGAATTGTTTTTTTCTAAACGGGCGTTAGCTGGAGCAAACCTAACTGTTGAACAATATAAAGGTGTAAAGCTGATTTCTGACAATCAAGAAGAAATCACAAAAGAGAAAATCCAAAATCCAAAATCCAAAATCCAAAATTATCTAGCTGGTGCTGTTGTTGGCGAAGGCTTTGTATTGTTTGCCAACGATCCGAAAGTGTTGCGAGATGCGATAAATAACGTCCAAGCGCCCGATCTGAATTTGACTAGCTCTCCTGAATACCAAAAAGCTACCAAAGAACTGCCCAAAGGGGGTTTGGCTGTAGCTTTCTTAAATCTTCCCATCGTGGCAAAATGGCAAGGGTTAGAGTTATCAGAACAACTTTATAATAGCCAAATCATATCCTTGGCGTTGAATCCCAAAGGATTGCTGGCGGAAACCACCTTTTTGACTTCATCAGAAATTGTCCCACCATCTACACCATTATCTAAACCTGTAGGAGCATTGCAGTATATTCCAGCGTCCGCAGGTTTGGCAATTTCCGGCTCAAATTTGAGTAATTTGGGTGACAGTGATTTAACTAAACTCTGGAGACAAGCAACAGCAACTATATATGGTTCTGGGGAAGATGTGGTTTCTCGGTTAGCAAAACCTTTGGCGGATGTTCAAAAACGCTGGGGTATAAACTTGCCAGAGGATATTTTCAGTTGGGTACAAGGAGAATATGCCATAGCATTGTTACCTGAGAAAGAGCAAACAACCCCACATTGGATTTTTGTGGTGGAAAAATCTGAGAGTGTGGAAAAAGGCGTTACTCGTCTAGATGCGATCGCCTCATCCAACGGACTCAGTATCAGTCCGTTAACTATAGATCAGCAAAAAATTTCTGCTTGGACAGAGTTAACTACGGCTACTAAAAAAAGTGATGTTAAAGAAGGAGAATCTTTTAGCATTGAAACAAAAGTGCGGGGATTGCATACAAACTTAGGAAATTACGAAATTTTCACCTCTGATTTAGAGACAATGGATAAAATTCTCACAATCAAGAATAATTCCATAATTGACAATCCCAACTTCAAAGATAGTATCGCTGCGATTCCCTTACCAAACCAAGGCTATATATATCTTGACTGGACAAAGAGCCAAAATTTGTTAGAGCGTCAAGTACCGATTCTCAAACTAGCAGAAGTCTTAGGTAAACCATTTTTTAATAATCTGCGATCGCTCACACTCAGTAGTTATGGAACTGACACGCGATCGATTAAAGGTGGTGTCTTCTTCCAACTAAATAATTCGTGAGATTTTCATATAAGTTTAAAATGCAGAAGGTAAAATATGATCTTACCTTCTGCATTTTATTTTACCGGATATTTACGTATATTTTCTGTACCATTTGCTATTTGTATTTGTAATCTTTGGATAGGTACTGGCTACTGGCCTAGAAATTTAGGTTCGATGTGGCAGTGAGTCTCAAATACATCAAAAATAATTTACACAATACCCAGGTAGCGATCGGTAATGGGCAAAGCAATTGGCATTGATCTAGGGACGACGAATTCTGTCGCCGCTTTTAAGTTAGCAGAAGTGGAAGTAGTTACGGCTAACGATAACACGCCCCCAGACAGGAAACTGACGCGATCGGTTGTTGCTTGTGAGCAAAATAAATTTTTGGTAGGAGATCAAGCTTACAACCAACTCAGGGCTAATCCTGAAAACGTGGTTGTTTCCATCAAGCGCCTAATAGGAAGAGGTTTTGGCGATCCAACCGTACAAAAACAAAAGTCGGAATTTGGTTACAAAATTGCTCAACCTAGTCAGGGGACAGACAACGGTATTGCAGTTTGGCTAGGAGGTAAAGAATATCAGCCAGAGGATATTTCTGCTGAGATTCTCAAAAAAGTTGTGCAAAATGCCCAAGTTTATCGTCAAGGGTTTGCTAAAACAGGCGAAGTCATAGATCAAGCAGTTATTACCATTCCCGCTTACTTCAACGACAAACAACGCCATGCTACCCGCACAGCTGCACTCAAAGCTGGAATCACTCCTTTGGAACTGCTACCGGAACCCACAGCCGCGGCCATATCTTACGGTTTTTTTCCAAATGGGGAAGATTTCAAAACAATTTTAGTTTTTGATTTTGGTGGTGGTACATTTGATGCTTCGGTAATTCAAGCAGCAGGAACTTCATTTATTGAACTGGGAAAAGCTGGAGATTTATGGCTGGGAGGAGATGACATTGACTCTCGCATGATCAAATTTGTTAAACAGCAATTTGCCCAGCAAGAAAGAATTGCTGATATTGATGGCTTGATTTCCAAAATGCCCCACTATCAACGAGTGCGATTTAATGCTGACTTAAAGTTAGCAGTAGAACGCGCCAAAGTTGAACTAAGCACTGTTACAGTATCTTGCATTGCTCCTGCGACTCAATTGCTAGACGAATTGGGTATTGCCATTCCCATTGAAGTAGAAATCACCCGCGAACAATTTGAGGAAATAATTTCTGATTTGGTAGAGCGTTCGATTCAAATTTGCCGCCAAGCACTACAAGATGCTGAACATCATCTAGAGATGATAGATGTAGTCTTATTGGTTGGTGGTTCTTGCCAAATTCCTCTAGTCCAACGCAAAGTCAGAGAAGCCTTTGGAGCAGATAAAGTAGTGGTGCATCTCCGTCCGATGTATGCGGTGGCGGAGGGTGCAGCAATTGTCGCGGCTGGACTAACAGAGAAAGTCACAACAGTCTCTCGTGATTATTTTATCAAACTAGTGGATGGCAGAGAGCAAGTAATTAAGCGGGGTGATATTTTACCAGTGACTACATCCCACACTTTTAAAACTGCTGCTGATGGACAACGGTTGATTCACTTTCAATTTTTTAATCCCGATCAAGTAAGGCAAGATTTGGATGGGGTGAGCGGAAATGAAAGTATTGGAGATATTTGGTTAGGTTTAAACCAATCTTATCCAAGAGGGACAGAAGTTTTAGTCAACTTAGAGTTAGATGAGAAAAACAGTGTTCTAGGGATGACTGCCACATTAAAAAATGACCCTTCAGAGAGAGTGAGTTGCACCTTTTCACGAGGGCGATCAGACGAGAAAATATATAAGGAATTAGAGGAAACGATCGCAGAACTCAATAACCAAAACCTAACTCATATCGGTGTAGAAGAAGCACTGAAGCTAGCGTTACCAGTGGTGCAGTTAAGCAACCAAATCATTGATCCAAAGACCGGAGAGGAACGTGGCGATTTACGCGATCGCGCTGGTGCAAACTTGAAAAAATTTCAGGTATCCATGTCTAAGGAACGTCTAGAAGCTGAGTCTCTTGTTAATGAATGCGATCGCATAGTTAAACTCTGCGGATCGATAATTCCCCAACTACAGCAGGAACGATTGCAAAAGCTGAGTCAAGAATTGCAAGATGCCATCGACACCAATAACCTCTCCAAGATGGAGTCTAAAAGTGAAGATGCAAGACGAGAACTTGACAATTTACCTGATGAAGTCCAGCTCATTCAAGCTTGTCTTTTAGCAATTCGTCAAGCTTGTGCGGTTGCACCGACTCAAGCAAATGCCATGTCTGACAAACTTTCTCGGATGCTTGGAGCTATGGAAAGTGATGATGGACAGGAAGCCAATCGCTTGTGGAGTGAATTGCAACCAGATATCCAGCGTTGGCTAAAAGAGGATTTACCCAGCAACAGCATTGTCACAGGACTAACGCGATGAAGATTCAGCTGAACTGTCCTGTGTGTGATTACCAAGAAATTGAAGGTGACACTTGTCCTAACTGTGATACCGACCTTTCTGTAATTCGGATGCTCAAAGAATTACCGCAGGTGGAAAACCCTCTGCGACAAGTGAAAATCGCTAAATGGCAATTAGGAGTTGCTTTACTCCTCCTCATTATCGGCATTGGGTTGGGAGCAATAGGGAGCTTTATATTCCTGCAACCACAGTTACACACATTAACTGTCTCTTCTCCCAATCCAGTTAGTAGCGATCGCCTAAAACTACCAGTTAATCATGCCCCTGTGACAGCTAAGAAACCCCCAAAACCAATTACCTATACTGTCAAATCGGGAGATAACCTCAGCGCGATCGCTGAAAAATTTTGTGGTAAAGGAACCTCTTGGCAAGTAATGGTTAAAGCTAACCCCCAACTCAAAGGGCGGGAAAATGATATAGACGTAGGAGATATGTTGAAAATCCCCAACTGCAAGGAGGGCGCTTGATGAGCATTGTTGATAGCTTCAACGCTTTCACTAAAACTCTGCTGGGAGTGGGTATTGTTGATGCCTGGAAGCAAGCACCACAGACTAAAGAAGCTAGTCAAAAAGCCGCACAATTAGCCCAAAACAAACACCTGCGAGAAGCAGTAATTATTGCAGAAAAAGCTCTGGCTGTCTGGTCGAGAAAACCAGGTTTTTGGGAGCGCTTGATTTGTCAATTGCTGCTGGGTCAGCTGTTAGATAATCTTACTCAGCAACTCAAGCAGTGGCGCTATCAAGTGGCAGAAGTAGATAAACTAGCTGCTAATGCCAAAACCCTTCTCAAGCAAGATACGGGCGACCCTTTAGAAGCACAAGCACTCGCAAATGCGATCGCTCTTTATCAGCGTTGTACTAAAATCCTCCACGATGATCGCATCTCGCGGTTAATCAGCCAGTACCAACAAGAACTACAACGGCGACAGCAGTTTTTGACTTTAGTGACACAGGGACAGTCTCAGGCAGAAAATCGGTTTTATAAAAATGCGATCGCAGTTTACCGAGAAGCTGAAAAGCTTTATTCTACTGAGTCTCTGCAACAGGCGATCGCTGCAAGCGTTGCTCAAATCCAACAAGAAGAAATTTATGATATTGCTTTTGAGAAGGCGCAACAAGCTCAAAGTGAAGGAAGATTACAGGGGGCGATCGCACTTTTAAAAAATGCTCTGACTAACTTTTCTCGCTCTGACGGACTTGATTTACTACAACAGCTACAACAAACACTTAAAGGAAAAGAACAATTTCGCCAAGGGCTAGCAGCAGAAAAAGCTGGTGATTTTAAGGCTGCTGCATCCCTTTATAAAAATGCTAAATTGCTCTTGCCCAACTCTACATACTGCCAAATCCGGTTAGCACTTGTGGCAATTAAAACTCAGGCATGGGCGATCGCGCTAAATCACTTAGAAGCTATACCTGGAGAACAAGCTGCTTACTTACGTGGATTTGCCTACGCACAACAAGAAGATTTACAGGTAGCTTATAAAGAATGGCTTGGGCTGACTACTACTAACATTGCCAAGCAACGAGAGATAATCAAAAACCTTTCGCAACGTCAACGTCTGCTAAGACTACAGAATATAGAGCAGCTAGTAAAGGCTGAAAACTGGCAGAATGCTAAAACAGAAAGTACAGAATTTATCCAAAAATTTGGTTCCGATCCGTTAGTCGAGAAAAATCTTAATGAACATATTCAGCCACGTTTAGAAGTTGAAGTATGGCAAGAAAAAAATTGGAGAATTATTGCTGACAAAGCTGAAGAAGCCTGGATTTTACAACCTAATATTACCACATTACATAATTGGGCAATAGCAAATTATTATCTTGCTAAAACTGATCCTCTAAAATTGTTAAATGTGATAATTTCATTTTCAACAGCGCTGGCAAATATAACTGAAGATCCAAGCCTTCAAGATGTGCCTTGGTTAGAAAATAAACCTGTAGATTTTTCCTCAGTCTCTTTAGAATTAAAACGTCGAATAGCAGCATTAATAGATACTTGGAAAGATAAAAATATTCAAGAATATTTTAATTTACGCGATTGGTATAGATTAGAATTAGTATCTCTAAACCTTATGGGTGAGCCATCACAATGGGGAATGAAAATAAAAGATGTATTTATTACACCTAGTTGTTATCAGCAATACCTTACTGAGTGGCAAGGTAGTTACAACAATAGGATAAATGCTCACCAAAAAATTTTAAATTCTCTTTATACAAATTGGGGATTAGCTATGGCTGCTTGTTTAGAAGGAGATTACCAAAGAGCAATTCAACTTAAACCCTCAACCACAGATAATTCTGATATCGCAGCATTTGCTCAGAAATTTGTCGCTTACCATGAAGGTTGTTATCAACTACAGCAGCAAAAATGGCAAAAGGCAATTATTCCTCTGAAGCAAGCAAAGCCAGAAATAAAAACTAGTAATGATTGGCAACAAGAAATAGATAGACTTTGTGGATTGCAACGTCAAATAATATCAGAATTTCAAGAGCATTTAGAGTTTGCCAAGTTTTGGTACGACCTTTTAGAAAGTCGAGATGCTAGAAGTTATCTAGCTGAGTATAAGGCAGAACAAATACGTGAACAAATTGCTAATGAACAAATTTCATCAGAAATAGCACTGAGAGAACTACAAAAAATTAAGGAAATTGACAATCAGAATCCTATTGTAATCGACTTAATCAAGAGAATTGAATTTAATCAAGAATTAGAATTAATTGACAATTTACTAAAAAATAATAAATTTGAAGAAGCTGTCCAACGTGCTAAGAAATCTCAGCATCAACGTATACGTAGTATTGTGTCGGACATTTGCGTAGAAATATTAATCAAGGGTTTCCAAAATCGCGATTTAGGATTTGAAGATATTTATCAATTAGGCTATTGGGCTTATGAACTCTGTCCAGATGATCCAAATGTCCAAGAAGTTTACAGGTTTAGCCAAGAACTGAAGGATATTCAAAATCTAATGAAATGCGATCGCTTTGATGAAGCCGTTCATCGTGCCAAATACTCACAACATAACTCTATTCGTCACTATGTCGCTGACTTTTTTATTAAAACCTTGCTTAAAGGTATTCAAAACCGCGATTTATCTTTTGATTTGATTCAGCAATTAGGTCGATGGTCTTATGAACTTTGTCCAGACGAACCTGCTTTTCAAGAAATTTATCATAGTCTAAAGATTCGTTAATTAAAGGTATTCAATGGAATATAATCCTTATGATATTCTGGGTGTATCCCCAGCAGCATCCAAAGCTGAAATTGCAAAAGCTGTAGCAATGGCAATGAAGCAAAAAAAGCATCCTATGGATATCATTGCTAAAGCTCAAAAAAGCTTACTTAAACCAGAAGAACGCATTATAGCCGACTATTTGCGCCCCATACTACCCACTATTAAGCACTTCAAATATAGCGATTTATCGCCTTTGGTTCAACCAGCACCTACACTGGTATTATTGCCAGAATTCGATGGATTAGAGCAAGCGATCTCTGAATCTGCCCAAGAAGAATGCCTAGAACAAGAGCCTTTACCCATAACCCTATCAGAGTTATTCGCCGAGGGCATGACAGCTTGTAAAGAAGGCCGTTATCCCAAAGCGATAAAATATCTCGAAGACTACTGCCAAAGCTGTACAGAACGGAATAGTAAAGATTACATTCAAGCCCAAATGTGGCTGATTAAAGTGTATAAAATAGTTGGACAATTAGAAAGAGCGATTGCACTTTGTCAGCTTTTGAGTAACCATACTCATCCACAAGTGCAAACTTGGGCAACTAAAACTTTACCGATGTTATCAAAAGAGGTTTCTCATGTTTAATTTTATTCTCAGTCAAGGGAAGCGTGATTGGCTTAAACAAGAATTTGGCAACCTCCAAAAGGAAAAAGTTTTATTACAACAGTCCTTGCGAGAACAGCAAAGCCAAACCACAGCAAATACTGAAGATTTATTCTTAGAATTGCTAGAAATTGGTGATGCACTAGAAGCCTTACTAGATTATTTTGAACAGAACCCCAACCCCAGCCCAGAATCTATCCAGCGTTTACCCAAATCTGTAGGGGCGGTTCATCGAAAGTTTCTCGGTGTACTAGGAAAGCGCCAAGTTTTACCTATAGAAATAGAACTGCAAAGTACACAGCCAGATTTTAATTTATGTCGTGTTGTTGATCGTGAAGTCAAAAATGATATGCCAGACCAAACAATTACTAAAATAGTTCGTCGAGGGTTTTCTTTAGGAGAAAAGATCCTGCGTCCAACAGAGGTAATAATATCTAAATCATCAATTGGAGAAGTGTAACTGCTGTTCAGATCAAAATACAACCTAGTAATTATCTACCTACTTTCAAAGTTATTAACTGTGGCACATGTGAATGTGGCACATCCAACTGAAATTTCACTGGAATTTCTTCATTAGAATATGTATATATCATTACTACTTTAAAAGCCTGTTGGAGGGCTACTATGAAATACTGTCGCCCCCGACTTCAGTTTCGCGGTGGATGGTTGGTAGCTATACTTACCGCCATCACAGCTACCCCTGCAATAGCAGAGACAGCGAATTTTGGCACTTTCAATTTATCAACAAATTTTAATCCAGCACAAGGAACAGTACAGGGGTTTACAGGTGGTTCTTACTCATTGTCTGCCATAAGTAACCGCGATCGCGATCAAAAAGCCTGTGTTGGCTTTGCCGATCCCAATCCAGATCACATTATGGTTTTGGAAAAAGACTTTTCTAAGTTGACAATTCAAGTCGATAGCAATAACAACGACACGACTTTACTGATTCAAGGCCCAGATCAAGCAACAATTCGTTGCGGCGATGATACTGGCAAAAGTAAAGATGCTAGCGTTAGCGATCGCAACTGGAAAAGTGGCACTTATCGGATTTGGGTAGGTACATTCAATCCTGGAGTCAAGCTCGATTACACTCTGAAAGTAGAGCAGCAGTAATGGGAGTAGGGAGTAGGGAGTAAGGACTTAGGTATTGGGAAAAATTCATGCCTATTCCCCATTCCCAATTCCCAATTTTTACGTGTAACACCTGAGAGGATAATATGGATAGTAGCTTGTTGTGCTTTCCGAGGGTGCTATCTCGTGCTATCTATACTGCGTGCTGACTTTCGTATCATATTTGAACGTGACCCAGCTGCTCGTAACTGGTTGGAAGTTTTATTTTGTTACCCTGGTTTGCAAGCCCTGCTATTCCATAGGCTGGCTCACTGGCTGTATACTATTGGTCTTCCTTTGATTCCGCGCCTGATTTCTCACGTGGCTCGGTTTTTGACTGGAATTGAAATCCACCCTGGTGCAGCAATTGGGCAAAGTGTGTTTATTGACCACGGTATGGGTGTAGTAATTGGTGAAACTGCGATCGTCGGAGACTATGCCCTAATTTACCAAGGTGTCACCCTGGGGGGTACTGGTAAAGAATGTGGCAAGCGCCATCCCACTGTGGGCGAAAATGTTGTAGTTGGTGCTGGAGCGAAGGTACTGGGCAATATCCAAATTGGCAATAACGTCCGTATTGGTGCTGGATCTGTTGTTCTCAGGGATGTACCCTCAGACTGCACCGTAGTGGGCGTGCCTGGGCGGATTATATATCGTTCTGGAGTTCGGGTTGCACCTCTGGAACACAATAACTTACCAGATTCCGAAGCTGAAGTAATTCGTGCTTTAGTAGACCGGATTGAGGCGCTGGAAGAACAAATACAAACTCTTCAGCGCACACACTCTTCTGAAAAAACTCCTGTTTTAGTGGGTTGTTTAGTCACTCAAGAAGATGAGTTAACCCACGATACTCGCTGGTGCAACCTCAAGGATAAGACCATCCAGCAATTTCTAGATGGTGCTGGAATTTAAAAAAATGAAAGGGAGTGGGGAGTGGGGAGTAGGGAAACTAAGCCCATTGGTGTCAACTTAACGTGAAAGCAAGTCTGGAAGAAGCTTTTAGATTGCTTCGTTCCCAGTCTCCGACTGGGAATGCTTGTCTTTGAGGCTCCGCCTCTCTTTACTGGCGGCAGAGCCACCAGGAGCAGCATTTCCAGCCGGAGGCTGGAAACGAGATTTGAAAAGGGTTTTAGCTTAAGTTGACACCAATGAACTAAGCCGCCCACAAGGGGCGGGGTTTCAACCAATATGCGATACAAGGATTTTTTCTCTGACGAGACGCTAGCGCGAACGCGCCACTTGCAGGCGAAAGCGCGCAGCGGGACGAAGTACGGCTTTAAACCTAAATCGAGGGCTAATTTCTTCCCCTACTCCCTACTCCCGCCCCGTCTAATAACTAATGACCAATGACTAAATTATGACTTCGGTTCACCCAGACCCGGAGTTTCTTCTTTATTAATCTTAGGTACAAAATCAGGACGCTCTTTGCTTTCCCAACCTGCGGGGCGTTTCGAGTTGTACCAAGCTATTGACCCAATAGTGACAGCAGCAACAAAACCAACGACATACACCAAGGTAAAAGCCACGGGAAATTGAGGGCCAGCATCTATAGCTGGTGTTGCTGTCTGCATAAAAAATAAATGCATGATTATATTCTCCAAGGTTAGGTAACACTACTTAACACAGTATAAGATGAGCGTATCACCTAACATCCCCCCGAAGTTTAGTTTGAACAACTTGATATTGTATGGCAAAGAGCAGAGGGAGCGGGGAGTAGAGAGAAGAGTTTTCCCCTCAGCAAGAGCAGCAGCCTGCCCCTCTACCTCTTTTCAATAGACATCTCCAGAAATTAATATGCTTTACCCACAATCCTTGTAGAGACGTAGCAGTGCTACGTCAAAACAATTCTTTTTCGGAGATGCCCAATGCCCTTCCTCATTGCTGAGGAGGTCTAAGTCTATCCCGCCAGCTAGGCTGTGGTGATGAAGAACCGGAATTATTGCTAGGAGAAGACTCTGGCTGACTTCTTCGAGGCGAGGGAGAATCAGATTCTACTCTTCGCCGTCGTGGAGTAGATGATTCCCCTGAAGAATTATTGGAATTTGATTCGCTGCGATCGCGCCTTCTCCGTCTTGGGTTAGAATCGCTTGATTGCTGTTCATCTTGAGAATAGCTTCTCCGGTTTCTACGTCTCCTAGATGAACCACTATCCTCAGAATTTCTCGCACTTTCTCTTTCTGAGTCATCATCAGAGTCAATAGAACTATTCACCACTTGCTTGGGTTTAATGGACTGAGCTTTGATTGTGCCTTTGCGACCTTCTAACTTGGGTCGTTTGGGAAACTTTTCTACTGGCATCCCCTCTACCGCTTTTTCCATAAATTCGTGCCATGTATAAGCGGCACTACTACTACTGCCATCTGTGGGGCGGTTATCATCGTTACCTAGCCAGACCCCTGTCACCATCTGGGGAATGTAGCCAATAAACCATAAATCACGGGCTTCGTCTGAGGTGCCGGTTTTGCCTGCAACTTCTCTATTATCTAATTGGGCCGCAGCACCAGTCCCTTCTTCGACGACGTTGCGTAGCATCCAAGTCATGATGGCGGCACTGTCAGCGTCAAGGGCCCGTTTTGACTTGAAATTAGCTGACCAGATTACTTTGCCTTGGCGGTTGAGGATGCGGGTAATACCATGAGGTTCTGTGTGCAATCCCTGAGTTGCAAAACTACCATAAGCGCTGGTCAACTCTAGTAGATTGACTTCATTTGAGCCAAGAGCCAAGGAATAGGTGGGCTTGAGTTCAGATTTTATCCCCATATCATGGGCAAGTTTAATCGTGGGTGTAAATCCCACATCAATCAACACCTTCACCGCAATAATATTAACAGAGCGGGTGAGAGCATCTCTCATGTTCATTGAACCGTGGAAATTTTCACTATAGTTTTTCGGTTCATAGCCATCTACAACAAAGGGCGCATCCTCATAGCTATCGTAGGGGCTTTTACCGCTAGCGATCGCAGTGGCATATACAAACCCTTTAAATGTCGAACCTGGCTGCCTTTGTGCCTGAGTAACCCGATTAAACTGGTTTTTACCAAAGTCTTTTCCCCCCACCATTGCCTTAATTTCACCGTTGCGGGGGTCAATGGCCACCATTGCTGCTTGCTTAAAGTTTTCCCAGCGTCCTTGATTTCGCAACGTTTTCCCAACTGCTTCTTCTGCAACTTTCTGCCAACTTGGGTTGAGCGTGGTTTCTACTACTAGACCCCCACTTTTTAGCACATTAGCAGAAACATATTTCGGCAATTCTTTTTGGATGTAGCTGGTAAAGTAGGGTGATTCTACTTGGACTCGTTTGGGTGAACTACTTTTGAGGGTTAATGGCTCCTTGATGGCTGCTTGCCTTTGTTCTGGGGTAATAACTCCATCTTCTTGCATCCGTAACAATACTAAGTTACGCCGCCGGATTGCCGCTTCGGGATTTTTGTCTGGAGCGTACAAGCTAGGAGCCGGGGCTAATCCCGCAATCGTTGCCATTTCTGCTAGAGAAAGTTGGTCTGGCGACTTACTAAAATATACCCAGGCTGCATCTGCCACACCGTAAGCTCCAGATCCCAAATAAACCAGATTCAGGTAACGCTCTAGAATCTGATCTTTGGTTAATTCTTGCTCCAGTTTTTGTGCTAGGCGGACTTCCTTGAGTTTGCGCCAGATTGTCTGCTCTTGTTTTAAAAACAGAATCCGCGTTAGTTGTTGGGTAATGGTGCTACCACCTTCTACCACACCTTGCGATCGCAAATTATTCCAACCCGCTCTCACAATCCCTTGCGGATCAACTCCGTTGTGTTGCTTAAATCTTCTATCTTCTGAGGCGATGAAAGCTTTTTTTAAATTATCTGGTATTTGTTCCAGCTTTAGCTGTTCTCTGGTTGCTTCACCTTGTTGTTGTAATATGCTGCCATCAGCAGCTTTAATGGTCAGTGTTTGCTCTCTGAGTACGGCATTCAACTCGGACTGATCTGGCAAAGTCCGATCTATTGAATTGATGAGGTAGATCAAGGCAACTATTCCACCACCTACACCCAAGCCTGCCCAAAACCAGATGCGGCGGTAGAATGGTTTACCGCCAGTTGGCCGATTGGCCTTCGTCCTAGATGGTAAAATTTTCATTTTGCTCGGTAACTGCCTCGTCTGCGCCAGATGTGCTGGTGGTAAGCTCTCATTTGTTCCTCCTTATCCAGAGTCACTCAAATTAGTTGGTCTTCGCTTGAACCAGGAGGTTAGCTTCCCCACGTCAGTTCCTCGCTCAAAGTAGTAACTATATAACCTACCATCAATCAGCTTTGGGGTTATAGCACTGTCTTTGTGTTAGTATAATATCCCATAAATTAATTAACTAAATTCATCATAAAAATAATGTTTTTTAGATTTGATTAATTTAGTTCTATGAAAGGGAGTAGGGAGTGGGGAAACTAAGAAAGCTTTTCATCGGGCTGGGTTTCAATCTACCTTGGGATACAAGGATTTTTTCTCGTGCGAACGCTGTTCGCGTTCGCGCCACTTGCGGGCGTTAGCGTGTAGCGGGACGTACCCCTAGGGGGATCTTGCTACGCGGTAGCGTCTCTAAGAGTTGTACGGCTTCAAACCTCAATTTCTCCCAAAGGGAGACCCTGTTCGCGTTCGGGGGTAATTTCTTCCCCTACTCCCTACTCCCTAATCCCGCCCCGAAGGGGCAGCAAAGTATCCCCAAAGACAGCCCGAAATCAGCTTACTTCAGGAGAGTCTGATGCCTATTGCTAGCTACGCCAAAGCAAAACCCAGACGTAGCGCCATTGCCCTGGGTAGTAATATCGGCGATTCCCAGACAGTTTTAGAAGCAGCAATAGAGATTTTAGCCCAAACGCCAGGTATTCTCTTAGAAGCCAGATCCAACTGGTATCAAACCAAAGCCGTGGGGCCACCACAGCCAGATTACCTCAATGGCTGCGTCACATTGCAGGTAGAAATTCTACCCCAGCAGTTATTAGAAATTTTGTTAGGGATTGAACAACAATTTGGGCGTGTGCGTCAGGAACGCTGGGGGCCACGCATCCTAGATTTGGATTTGTTATTATATGATGACATTGTTATGGATACGCCAAATCTCCAGATTCCCCACCCACGAATGCGGGATCGGGCCTTTGTGTTAGTACCACTAGCAGAAATTGCCCCAGATTGGCTAGAACCAGTTTCCGGGTGTGTTATTAAAGCACTGCTGAAAGAGGTAAACTGTTCAGATGTACATTTATGGGTGGGAAATTAAAATTACCATCCTTAAAGGTAGAATAACGCTGATTTTGCCTCTGTATTCACAGATAATCAGATTTTAATATGCCATTAGGTAGAGAATTACCACAACTACTAAGACAACGCCTGTTTTATAAAGGACGCAAATTTGATTTTGAAGTTAATCGCTTGCGTTTGCCGAATAAATCAGAAGGAGAATGGGAATGTATTCGTCACCCTGGTGGTGCCCTAGCTGTGCCAGTGACAGCAGAAGGTAAACTTGTACTGGTGCGCCAGTATCGTTTTGCAATTCAGGGACGGATATTAGAATTTCCGGCGGGGACAGTGGAAGCAAATGAACAGCCTTTAGAAACAATACAGCGTGAAATCGCTGAAGAAACTGGCTATAGTGCCCAAAAATGGGACAAACTAGGCGAATTTTTCCTAGCTCCCGGCTATTCTGATGAAATTATCTATGCTTTTCTGGCGCGAGATTTAGAAAAGCTGGAGACACCACCACCACAAGATGGAGACGAGGATATCGAAACTGTGTTTTTGACTCCCGAAGAATTAGAAAAAGCTATTCTGGAGGGAGAGCCGGTGGATGCTAAATCAGTTTCTAGCTTTTTTCTGGCGCGTCCGTTTTTAATTTAATACTCTTTCCTTATGCTGCTAGAGTTAGCGATTGCAGATGCTTACGGTGCCGGCTTTGAATATGCTGATGAGATGATCGTTAACAACGACTTGAGTCGATACGTCGAACATCCGCGTTTTCGACTCATTCCTGGCAGCTATACTGATGATACCCAGATGAGCATTGCTATTGCAGAAGTGATTGTTGCTCAAGCACCGTGGACGCCAGAAGTTTTAGCCGATAGTTTTGTTAGAGCCTTCAAGCGCGATGAGAGAGAGGGTTATTCTAGAAATTTCTACCATTTTCTGGGAGAAATTCAAGCTGGTGAAGAGTTTTTAACGAAAATTAACCCTGATAGTGACAAAAGCGGGGGAGCGATGCGTGCAGCACCCATTGGCATCTATCCGACACCAGAAAAAGTCATTGAGGCGGCAACAATTCAAGCCGCAATTACCCACAATACACCTGATGGGATTAATGCAGCCGTTGCGGCTGCCTTAATGTCACATTATTTTATCTATCGACTGGGAGCAAAACGCAAATTAGGACTATTTCTAGAAGGTTACGTATCTGGTGAATGGTCTAAACCGTGGGAAGGTAAAGTAAAATCCAAAGGCTGGATGAGTGTTAGAGCAGCGATTACTGCGGTGATGCGAAATAACAGTATGAGCCAACTTTTACAAGATTGTATCGCTTTTACCGGGGATGTGGATACAGTAGGTGCGATTGCCCTAGCTGCTGGTTCTTGTAGCGAAGAAATTACACAAGACATTCCCCATCATCTTGTCACAGGCTTAGAGAATGGAGCTTACGGTAGAGATTACCTCATCCAACTAGATAAGCAGCTAATGAGTTTAGTCAAAAACTCGTAGTCATCGCCTCTAGCCCTTTGATCTGACATTTAATTACATCTACCTACTTAGCGCTTCTCATTCAAAAGAGAAGCGCTATTTGTTACCTTGACTAGAGCGACATAGAAATTGACTTAGAGTCAAAGTTGTAAGAGCATGACAGGAAGAAGCCCATAACTCCTAAATATGTGTCTTTATGCCATACACATATATATTTCATACAGATGAGAAAAATTACAACTTTTAACAGTGCTGGTAAACTAACTGCTCTTTTGTTCCTGATAACTCTCTTCCTGACGCCTTGTGTGATTGTAAATGCCGGCGAACGCGGCGTATTGATGAAATTTGGCGAAGTACAAAACCAAATATTAGGAGAAGGACTTCACTTAATTATTCCTGTAGTCAATACGGTGAAAAAGTTGAGTATTCGAGTCCAAAAACAGGAAATTTCGGCAGAGGCTTATTCCAAAGATTTACAAAGTGTTTTCGCCGATGTCGCTCTTAATTGGCATATTATTCCGCAGGAAGTAAATGTTATTTTTCAAGAAATTGGAGATGAGCAAAATATAGTCATTCGGATTATTAACCCAGCAGTTGCAGAAGTAATAAAAGCAGTCATAGCAAAGTATACTGCTGAAGAAATTATTACTAAACGAGGAGAAGTCAAAGGTGGAGTAGATGAGGCATTATCCACACGACTCAGCAGCTATCATGTTGCAGTTGATGATATTTCTCTAGTTCATGTTCATTTTTCAGAACGATTTGATGAGGCGGTGGAAGCGAAGCAGATTGCTGAACAAGAAGCAAAACGAGCAGAGTTTATCGCACTGAAAGCAACAAGACAGGCTGAGGCTAAAGTTAATTTAGCCAAGGGAGAGGCTGAGGCACACAGATTATTACGCGATGGTTTAACTCCAGAAATTCTGCAAAGGCAAGCAATCGAAAAATGGAATGGCAAGCTGCCATTAATTGTAAGTAAAGAGGCTCCAAAATTCTTGAATTTAAGTGAACTTTTAAAATTTAATGGAAAGTAATCTTCTTGTTCAAAACTCATGCACAAATTGATATATTTGCTACATAAAAATTGTAGGAGCGCACACTAGTACGTTCCTACAACCTATACCCTTGCAAAAAGGCGATAAACTAAATTAACTGTTGGAGAATAAAATAGGTACATCGAGAATCTTCAACTGGATCAATAGTACAATCAACAGTGTATAAACTGTTGAGGAAATTAGACCTGTGAATAATTCTTTTTTGAGGTTATGTTCTTGAGGTTCTTTTTGAAAAATTTCCTTAGAACCGAACTGCATCAATAAAATCCCCACAATATTAGAGAGCCAGTATCCGATAATTGAAGCAGGTAGAAGTAATTTTGGTGAAAAGAAACTACATACATACCCAAAACCATAAGCTATTGGCAGATTAAATAGTAAGTCATTCCACCAACATAGTGGTGACAACAAATATCCCAGTACTATTAAAAATCCACCTCTGAGTTTTTTGAAAATATCTTTTTTGAACTCTTTTGGATTAGACTCTTGCACCTTCTCTAGTTCTGTGTCTTCTGTTACATTCAATTCTTGACTAACGTTTTGGACGCTTTCCATAAAAACCCACTATTCCTCTGATCTTAGTGTAGTTTAATATATAAACTAAATTAAAGTCTAGTATCAGGAGTTATAATATTTTCGATTTTTAATGCTGAAAGCCCTACAATTGCAGAGTCTCAGCAAAATAATAAAAAGTAAAATTGAGGTTTAAATCAAATGCAACTTCAGAATATCTGATTTAAACCAGATAAAATGTTTGAAAAGTCTTCTGATTGGTAGCCAAATATTCTATATCCCCCCAAATCCCTCTATAAATCAATACGCTTGGGTTAAGGGCTACTGGCAACAATTTTGGGTTTTCGAGACGCGATAAATCGCCGTCTCTACAAGTGTTTTGTTGCTCATTCGATGACATCCAGCACCGATACTACAATAGCCAGAGCTTTCTTCCTTTAGGAGTAGGTAGATGTTGAGTAGCAAAAATTTTATATTCTTACATATAGCATGGGCAGAAATTTTAACTAATAATAGCTACAATAAAATTACTGAGGCATCTTAATCGGAAAATGACAGACTTAACTCCAAATAGCACCTTTTTAATAGCAGGAATTGTTTTTATAACAATTGCTGTCATTGGGAAATCTAAATTAGCTTTTATTGAAATCAATCCTGGTTTTTTTGGTAGGCTTTTGGCTCTAATTATTGGGACTTCGAGTCTATTATATGCTTTGGGATTGTTCAATTTTTCAGTCGGAAACCTTGACTTATTAAGAACTTCTCTGACAGAACAAATAAAACAGAGCATAAGTTCAATTAACGAGCTTTTGCAAGGCTCATAATCAGTCAGAAAAATTTATTTATGGCGTTATATCCAGGGTTAAGGGGAAGAAAATATTGAGTTTAGTCCCTTAACCTTTATATTACTAATAATATGCTCCGACAAGACTATAAGTTAGACTAGCCATTACTAGTAAAGTAACAATCACATAAATAAATTCTCGCTGTAGTAAAAAAGTTAATAGGGAAATAAAAACGCGCAAAATTGGAGTCGCAATTAGTAGTAGCAGTCCAAGTTGAATAATGCCGCGTAGGCGTAGCCCGCCGTAGGCATCGCTACCTGATAAAACTGCTTTTACTACACCTATCGGTGAGCGAAATTCTGATGGTTCTCCCCGAAAAAAGCGATATTCCGCAGGTTCAGCACCGTGATGAATCAAGTAGAGTATCCCCCCTACCAAAACCACAGCACTAGCTATCAAAACTCCATATTTCATGAGGTTACTGAGCAAATATTCTAATTGCTGCTCACTTAATGTTTTGATGATGTTATTGTTAACATCAATTTCAGTTTCATTAGGCAATTGTGCTACTATGCTAGTGTTTTGTTCTTTTAATTTTTCGATATTAGAGTCTGTATTTTCCGGCGGTAAAGTTAGTGTAACCACTTCACTATTTGATTGTGCTAGTAATGTCCAACGAAAGCTATTATTAAATTTATACATTTTACAGCCCCCCGATTAAACTGTTGTAGACCATCTTCAAAGCCATTACCACCAGCACAACACTGAAGATAATTCTTAAAATCTGCGTTTTAGCGCCTGTCAATACTCGTGCGCCTAAGAAAGCACCAGGTAATACCCCCAACATCACCGGCATAGATAGTCCCGGATCGATGTAGCCTCGTGCTAGATAAACTCCAGTTGATGCTGCTGCTGTCACGCCGATCATAAAGTTGCTGGTGGTGGTAGAAACTTTGAAGGGTAAACGCATAATTTGATCCATCGCCAATACCTTGAATCCCCCAGAACCAATACCAAGTAACCCAGAAAGTACCCCAGCTATTAACATCACACCAAATCCCATTGGTACTGAATGAACTTGGTAAGACATAACTCCCTCTGGAGTTGGATAACTGCTATTCAGTTTGAGATAATTTGCGATCGGATCTATTACTTCATCTTCAGCGTGTTCTATTCTGGGTCGTTGTGAAAGGTATGCTGAATAAATCAGGACGATCGCTAGCACGATAGTTAGGGCTTTTACAGAAACAAAAGTAGCGATCATTGCTCCTGCGATCGCACCAATGGTTGTTGCTACTTCTAAAAACATTCCCAATCGCAAATTAGTATAGCCTTTTTTAATATAAGTAGATGCTGCACCCAAAGAAGTAGCGATTACAGATACTAATGAAGCACCGACAGCGTATCGAATATCAACGCCAAATACCGAAGTTAATAAGGGAACAATTACTACTCCACCCCCTAGCCCAGTTAGCGCCCCTAACAAGCCAGCGCTAAATGAACCAATCCAAATCAGTAATGAAAATTCTAAAATAGTCAAATTTAATTCCTCTTTTTTTTACATGTATATCAAGATGCCAAAATATTTTTTGTATTATTTAAAACTTAATCGATATTTTTTCTACTGACTACAGATATAGCTGTTTATAATCGTGTGTCATACCCTAATGCTTGGGTATTCAAAAGTCAGAAGCCAAAAGAAACTTGAAATCCTAACTTCTCATTCAAAAGTCTCCTTAAATTCCTGAAAGTGTAAAGATTAAATCAATACTAGATACTGGTATTGTCGTAGGTGCAATTACAGCAAAAAATTGCATCGGCACTTCTGAGAAGGAAAGACAATCTAGTTTGAAACCATAATGGAATAACTTTTCTTTTTTCATTAAGCAAGTTTTGAGCTTTCCAATGGCGCATATCTCGATGGAGATATAGGGAATTATGGGTTGTATTTAAGTAAATTTTCTTCTTTCTTGAGTAGTCTCTGACTTATACTTACAGATATCAATATATCTCTAACTTAATGCATATATCTTTGGTTGTATTTCTAAAGATATATTTAATACTACCCGATGTATTTCCTAGAATCAAGTATTAGTAAAAATCTCATCTTACTTTTTATTCACAAAGAGAAAATCGCGTTAAGGAATTAAACGTATAGGAATACTTCAAATTTATTTTCATAATTAAAAATCATGGTAAACACTTAGCCGATTGCTAAAAGTAATACATATAGAACATCTGGATTATTCAAATTCAATCTGAGTACAAACATATTTAGAGAATTTGGCGTGATAACTTACTTAAAAAAGAAGTGTATTAAATTAAATAAGCCGAAGGTAATACTTCCAAAATACATTTGAAATGATAGGGTAAAAATTAAAATTTATGCTCAGGAAAACCGAAGTATTATCGCAGGCATTTTTTACAGAAATTCAATATTTAACATTAGTTACAATATTGACGATACTCTTTAGATATCCAGCTATAGGCTGCAATTTGTAAAAGGTTGGGACAAGAACATGAAAAACTTCAAATACATTTTGATGGTGGTTGTATTATTCGCAAGCTTAGTATTTGCTAAACCTTCCTTAGCCGATCGCCCGAAATATAGCAAAAACCCTGATTACATAACACTGATTCAACAATTGAATAATTTGAAAACGGCGGAAAAAACACAAACTCAATTAGAGGGCTATACACCAGAGCAAATCGACCAGAAAATTAACGAGTTAGAGTTGCAACAATATGCTTTTGAGTCAGGAATCGACTGGGGTCAATGTACTAATCAAACAGGAAAAACTCTAGCCATCTACGGCCCAGAACCAAATATTGAGGATGATGAATACTCTGAGGGGGCTGCATTGTATTTTCTGGGTAATGGCCAGACAACTAAAGATCGATGGAATTGTAAGGGAGTTTATCTACCAAATGATGCTACAGCCAAGACTTTGGGAATAAACGAACAAGGAACAGAATTACCGGGTGGCTTTGTAATCAAGGTTCCGAATGGAACTAACTTAGTTTTGAAGACAAATCCAGATACTGGCGTGATTGAATTCAATCAAGCTGGTACTAAAATATTGAAAAGTGGCGAAGTGAATTGGTTTGTCCCGAACGTATCGCAAGATGTTGTAGATGCACGAGTGATTAATGCACCTACCAAGAATCTCTAGTTACACCACCATTTCTGTATTTTGGGTGTACTAGTTTTTGCTACTTTCGGCATCGCTTTACCCAGATTTCTCACCACATCTCAATAATTAAATGAGTAATGAGTAATGAGTAATGAGTAATGAATCTTACTTATTACTTATTACTTATTACTTCGACCGTGAGGTTCGCGCTTTGGGAGAGTTCAATCTGCCAAGTTCAATCCCTTCTTTCAAGAGTGAGAAATGCGGGTTTAGTTTTAAAGCGATCGCTATGCCAATGTTACCGGACTGGGGTTTATTAAAACATAACTGACAATCACGTTCAACGCCCTCATTCTGAAATTAACTCACGATACACTGTCATTGTTTCTTGATGAACGCGGGCAACACTCAGCCTTTCTAGGTTTTTATTTGCCCGATGTTTCCATTCGTGCAGCATCTCGGCACTACTCAGTAATTTTACTAAAACCCCAGACAAAGCATTACTATCTTTTACTGGCACCAAAAGACCTGCTTGCCCATTGTCCAAAGCTTCAGGAATGCCGTCTACCTGAGTACCAACGATCGCAATTCCAGTTTCTCTAGCTTCCGAAAGTACCAGGGGGCAAGGGTCGCGATGGGAAGCCAGCACAAATATGTCACAAGATATCAGATAGCGTTGCGGTTCTGGTTGGAAGCCTTCAAAATGAATGCGTTCTTGTACAGAAGTTGCTTGTGCTTGAGCCTCAAATAGTTGTTTATCCGGGCCATTTCCAACTAAATAAAGATGGGCTTGGGGAAAATCTGAGGCAATTTGTTCAAAGGCCGCGATTAACTCAGCAATTCCCTTACGTTGATACATACCGGCGACAGTGGCGATCGCTGGATGCTGTAATAGTAAAGGTTGATAATCTTGTATTGGTCGGGTGCGAGGACTGCCTAAAGTGCCATTACATACCACCCGCAACTTGTATTCTGGGATACCACGCCTAATCATAGAATCTCCCACAGCCTTACTGACAGCAATTACCCTGTCAGCTAAACCCATCAGCAGACTGGCACGCTGAAATTCGTTGTGGACTGTGGAAACTAAAGCATATTTGTGTCCTTTAAAAATACGCGCTAGTATGACCCCTGTCATCATGTGTGCATGAACAATATCCGGTTGAAATTCAGCTGCGATCGCTCGGTAACGTACAGCTGCTTTAATCATACTTAGCGGTTTCCTGCTTTGGTCTAAGTGGTAGTGTTTGACACCACAAATCTCTAGTAAAGCCTCATATTCACCACCAGCAGAAATAATCGCTACCTCATAACCAGATTTTGCCTGTAAACAAGCCAAATCCACAGCCACATTCACAATACCGTTACCTATTTCTTGAACGTGGTTCAAAATATGTATGATTCGCATAATCTTTAAGATGTGTATAAAAAATAAAGATAAGTAACTGAGTATAAATCAACATAATTATTGAGGTCTTCAGTGACAACTCAAAAGTAGTCAGTAGTGCATAAAATTGACCACTGGCTACTGATTAAGAGCGCTTCTAACCAGTTACCTAGCTTAAAGACTTATTCAGTAACGGCTCGAGAAATCGGGGTAAAACTCCAAATTTGTGAAGACGAAATCTGCTACTTAAAAAATTACGACTCAATCAATACAAGTTTACGAACCTGAGAATTGTTTCCCTGAGAACGGCGTGATGAGGCAGCAGTTAGCAAAAATTTCCAAGACTGAGGAGAAAGTATAGACGGATCTATGATTGAAAGAAAACTCTTGAGATTTTTTTGCTTCAGCGCCACTAAAAGCCAATGGAGTTTCAGGTAATTTTTTATATCCTGAAAGACAGGAATCTTTGAGCGATGTTGCTCATTTACCAAAGCGTAAATTTTCTCCTTCATCAAAATATTTGTCGTCAACCGCCGAGATAAAGAAAACTTTTGATTATACGCACCCGGCCAGATAGTGCGGTAAGCAAGACACTGGTTGAAGAAAATCGCATCGCCAAACTGAGCAATCCGAATCCAGGAATCGATGTCATCACAGTTAGCATCGAGTGTGGAGTCCCAACCACCAGTTTGTAGGAAAGCATCACGCCGACAAGCTACTTGTACAGGTGTGCCAAAGGGTACAAGCTCTAAAAGCATACCGTAATGAATATCGGCTTGTGGGATATAAAAAGCTAAACCGGGACCAACTTGGGGGGTGCGAGAGAGTTCAACTTCATTGCCATCCACCTGAGCCGCCACACAAGAGCAGATTACAGCATCGGGACGAAGTGCGATCGCCTTTGCCATCTCTTCTATGCAGTTGGGCGCTAAATAATCATCATCATCTAAAAACTTAATCCAGTCGCCGCTAGCTTTGGCAACTCCTGCATTTACCGTTGCTGCATGACCAAGGTTAACTTCGTTACGATGGTAAACAACCTTATCCCCTAAACTTTGTAGATAGGTTTGGGTGTCATCAGATGAACAGTCGTCGGCAACAACCACCTCACACTCAATTGTTTGGTTACGAGCCGAATCAATTGCTCTTTGCAGCAAATTCAAGCGATTATAGGTACTAATGACAACGCTAAATTTCATAAATTTTACCCCTGTGGTACAGCATTCTGCAATATAGCTTTGATCTTTAGACCGTTGTATCAGTAAAATTATCAATCCCAACAAGTAGACTGAAATAGGATTATCGATTTATCATTGATGATCGTGAGTTTTTTTTAAGCAGACAGAAAGACTATGAACGCTCAAGAGATTATCCGCTCCATTGAAGCGGAACAGATAAAATCGAATCTGCCCGACATTTACGTGGGCGACACTGTAAAAGTGGGAGTGAAAATCAAGGAAGGCGAAAAATACCGCGTCCAACCCTATGAGGGAGTCGTAATTGCCAAGCGCAATGGTGGCATCAACGAAACTATTACAGTCCGTAAGGTTTTTCAAGGCGTGGGCGTTGAGCGAGTATTTTTGCTGCATTCTCCCCGCATTGACAGCATCAAAGTATTACGTCGCGGTAAGGTCCGCCGTGCTAAACTGTATTATCTCCGCGATCGCGTAGGTAAGGCAACCCGGATCAAGCAACGGTTTGACCGCCCTTTGTGATTCGTCCTTCAATCATTATGGGAGAAATCTCAAGCCTCAAGCGGCATCTGCCGCTGACTTGTTTTCCCAGCGAAATTGAGGTATGATAGAAATCGCATATTGCGTTAAACTGAAATCTAGTTCAGCGCAATCACTGGATCAAAAACAGCTTGTGCGCTCTTAGTTCAGTTGGTAGAACGCAGGTCTCCAAAACCTGATGTCGGGGGTTCAAGTCCTCCAGGGCGCGCTCAAGAGCAAAAAACCAAGCCCGAAATAATTACGCAGCTGCTATATTAGCAGTTAGCGATAATAATTTCGGGTTAACTCATTGCATTTGCAGTTGTTTTACTTTCAATTAAGTGGAATAGAGTCGAAACTGCAAATCTGGACGAACAAAGAGTAAGAAACAAGAGGATAAACGGTCGTGGCCAAAAAAAGTGAAGCAGAATTGCCAGAAACTCCAAATGGGTTTAGCTTTGGCAACTTCATACAGGGAACCAAAGAAGAACTTGAAAAAGTAGTTTGGCCCAGTCGGCAACAGATAGTGAGCGAATCCGCTGCTGTGTTATTAATGGTGGCACTCTCCGCATCTTTGATATACTTGGTCGATGGATTGTTTCATTGGGCAGCAAAACAGGTGTTCTGATGACTTTTGCAACAGATGAACCACGCAACTCAACGTTGCAGTCAGAGGAAACAGCAGAAACAGCAGAAGCAGCGTCCAAAGAAGCACGCTGGTATGCAGTGCAAGTAGCCTCAGGCTGTGAAAAGCGTGTAAAGACTAACTTAGAGCAACGCATTCAAACTTTTGATGTCGCTGACAAAATTGTTCAGGTAGAAATTCCGCAGACGCCTGCGGTGAAAATCCGCAAAGACGGCAGTCGCCAGCATACAGAAGAAAAAGTTTTTCCTGGCTATGTGCTGGTGCGAATGATGATGGATGATGATACCTGGCAGGTGGTACGAAACACCTCTCATGTCATCAACTTTGTCGGTTCAGAACAAAAACGTGGTAGCAGCAAGGGTCGCGGTCATGTCAACCCCATACCATTGAGTGCTTCAGAAGTCGAACGTATATTCAAACAAACCAGCGAACAAGAAGCTGTTGTCAAAATTGACATGGCTACTGGTGATAAGATAATGGTGCTTTCTGGCCCATTTAAAGATTTTGAAGGTGAGGTGATTGAAGTTTCTCCAGAACGGAGTAAACTTAAAGCCTTGCTCTCAATTTTCGGCAGGGATACACCAGTAGAATTGGAATTTAATCAGGTAGAGAAACAGAGCTAAATACAAATGGCGAAGAAAGACAAATGGCGAAGAAAGTAGTGGCGGTCATTAAACTGGCCTTGAATGCTGGAAAAGCCAACCCAGCACCGCCAGTCGGGCCCGCCTTGGGTCAACATGGTGTCAATATCATGATGTTTTGTAAAGAGTACAATGCCAAAACAGCAGACCAAGCTGGAATGGTGATACCTGTAGAAATTTCGGTTTTTGAAGACCGGAGTTTTACGTTTGTACTCAAAACGCCACCTGCATCAGTGCTGATTCGGAAGGCGGCAAAAGTTGAAAAAGGCTCAAATGAACCCAACAAAAAGAAGGTTGGGTCAATTAGCAAAGCACAATTGCAAGAAATAGCCCAAACGAAACTCCCCGACCTCAATGCCAACGACATCGACGCGGCAATGAAGATTGTGGCAGGAACGGCTAAAAATATGGGCATAACAGTCACAGACTAAGAAAGTTATGAGTTATGAGTTATGAGTTATGAGTTTTAAATTAGTAACTCCTCATTCCTAACTTCCTAATCTAAAATCCAAAATTTTATCGGGGGAGAGGCGAGGCTTCGGAATTACCCCAGGAGAAAAAATGCCAAAAATATCGCGTCGTTTGCAAGGACTGCAAGCAAAAGTAGAAGAGAAAGACTATCATCCCCTAGAAGCTTTAGCCCTTCTCAAAGAGACAGCAACAGCTAAATTTACCGAAGCGGCCGAAGCGCATATCCGGTTGGGAATTGACCCCAAGTATACAGACCAACAGTTGCGGACAACAGTAGCACTGCCCAAAGGTACAGGACAAATCGTCCGGGTGGCGGTGATAGCCAGAGGCGAAAAAGTAAATGAAGCGAGCAACGCTGGTGCTGATATAGTAGGTTCAGAAGAACTGATTGACGAAATCCAAAAAGGTAGAATGGATTTTGACAAGCTGATTGCCACACCCGATGTAATGCCACAAGTGGCAAAACTAGGTAAGTTGCTTGGGCCACGTGGTTTGATGCCATCACCCAAAGGTGGAACCGTAACATTTGATTTAGCAGGTGCGATCGCAGAATTCAAAGCTGGTAAATTAGAATTCCGGGCTGACCGAACTGGCATTGTTCATGTTATGTTTGGTAAGACAACTTTCTCGCCTGAAGATTTGTTAGTTAACCTGAAGGCATTGCAGGAGACGATTGACCGTAACCGTCCTTCAGGAGCTAAAGGTCGTTATTGGCGCACATTTTATGTGTCAGCCACAATGGGGCCATCAATTAAAATTGATGTCACCGCCCTACGAGATTTGAAACTGAGCGAAGCAGGGTAAAAGGGATTAGGGACTGGGGACTGGGGATAATACCTAATCTTCATTATCTAATACCCAGTACCCAATACCCAATCACCAGTACCTAATTAAATAGGCAAAGCCGGAGACAGCAGGTGCTAATAGCTTAAATATCCTGCCGAGGTTAAAACTCTAATTGTCAAAATTACCACCCACAAAGGTGTGATAACTATGGCATCGGGAGTTTTAATACTCAACCCCGGCTAAATTAGCTGGGGTTTGTTGTTTGGGTTCAGGTTGAGAAAAAAACGTAAAAGTAGGGCAATCACCGATTGTTTTAAGGAGGTGAGATTGGAATGGGTAGAACACTAGAAAATAAAAAAGAAATAGTAGCTGACCTCAAAGAAACTTTGAGTGAGTCAACTCTGGCACTGGTAATTGATTATCAGGGGCTAACAGTTTCGGAAATCACAGACTTACGGCGGCGGCTGCGTCCTAGTGGCACCGTTTGTAAGGTGACAAAGAACACTCTGATGGGCATTGCCATTGAAGGTGATGAAAAATGGCAACCTTTGTCAGAATTACTCAACGGTGCTTCCGCGTTTTTGCTGGTAAAAGACGATTTTTCATCGGCAATTAAGGCATACCAAGAATTCCAAAAAGTCACCAAGAAGACAGAACTTCGCGGTGGTGTACTGGAAGGTCGCCTACTCAAAGAACCTGATGTCAAGATACTCGGAGACTTGCCATCTAAGGAACAACTCATCGCCCAAATTGCTGGGGCTATCAACGCCTTGGCTACCAAGATTGCTGTGGGTATCAACGAAGTTCCTGGTTCACTAGCCCGTGCTTTGAAGGCTGTGTCCGACCAAGAGCAAAGTGGTGGTAGCACCGAAACCGCCGTTGTCGAAGATAGCAGCACCGAAAGCACTGCTGAAGCTGATAGCAGTACTGAAGCTGCTGCTGAATAGACTTCGTGGTTCATCAGTCAAAAGTCAAAAGTCTATAGTTAAAGACCAATGACCCATGACAAATAAATAATCAAACTTACAGGAGTTATATCAATGTCTGCTGCAACCGATAACATTTTAGAACAACTAAAAACTCTTTCTTTGTTGGAAGCTTCTGAGTTAGTCAAACAAATTGAAGAAGCTTTTGGTGTGAGTGCTGCTGCACCTGTTGGCGTAGCGTTCGCAGGCCCTGGTGCTGCTGCTGCTCCTGCTGAGGAAGTTGTTGAGCAAACCGAGTTTGAAGTGGTTCTCGAATCAGTCCCAGCTGATAAGAAGATTGCCGTGCTGAAGATTGTCCGGGAATTGACCGGTTTGGGTCTGAAAGAAGCTAAAGACTTGGTTGAAGCTGCGCCCAAAGCAGTTAAAGAAGGTATTGCTAAGGATGCTGCTGAAGATGCTAAGAAGCGCATCGAAGAAGCTGGCGGTAAGGTAACTATCAAGTAGTCACAATTCTATTACCAGTTTTGTATTAAGGAGCCTAAGTTAGGCTCCTTTTTTTATAAATCAATACGCTTGGGTTAAGGGCTACTGGCAACAATTTTGAGTTTCCGAGACGCGATAAATCGCCGTCAATACAAGTGTTTTGTTGCTCATTCTGAACTGTATTGTTTTATTTTGAGGCTAGGCTAATGAGCATTTTTTCAAAAATTCTCAATACAGGCTCCTCTCCATTGTCTCTAGTGAAAATACTATAATTTGGATGAGAATTAATTTCAATCAACCAATATTGATTATCTCTATCTAAGACGATATCCAAACCACCATAATCAATATCTAATTCTTCAAAAATTGGTCTGGCGAAATTAGCAATCTCTGATAATATTTGTGGTTCGTTGATATGTTTGGCCTTTGCACCATCCCAGTGGAGAGGACTGAGATTACCTATAAATTTTGCATCAGTTATATCTTTTTCATAGAGTAAAACTAATTCTTTATTTAAAAAAACGGCTCGATACTCAGATTTTATATGAATAAACTCTTGAGCGATCGCAACGTAATCATACTTTTTATCATTGATATTAAAAATCTCTTTTAAAGCGGTTTCAACTTCATCTGTATTCTGGCATAAAAATACATTATGTCCACTTGAACCAGAATTTCGTTTAACAATTACAGGTGTTTCAAAGTTCTCTTTGATTTCTAATATAATATCTTGAAAGCTGGGAAATTTTAAGTAAATCTTATATTGGAGGTCACAAAAAGGGGAAAGAAAACCTACTGTCCGAGGAAGCTTAACTTTTTTCTTTAAAATATGGTAAGTGTATTCCTTATCTTTAATGATTTGTGCTACTGCCTGATTTATGATCGGAGTACTATAATTACAAAAATAATGATGGTGATTATTGAGTTTTATTTTGATTAAGTTTTCCGCAGGATGAATGATTTCATAGCTAATGTTTAAGTTTTCACAAGCTTTGAGTAATAACAAAACGTTGTCTAACATAAATACTTCAAGTTAAACGTCTAAATTACGAATTACGAATTACGAATTACGAATTATTTAAACTTGCTGTTTGCCGTTTAAAAATTACTATCTCAGTACCAACAACCGGATTTCGAGCTATTAGCCTATTTTGGGAGTCGATAATTTCCAAATGGGTAAAATCAAGTTCTTGAGAGCGTTGTAATATCTCCGCAGCTAGTTTGTCTTGCTGAGATTCCTTGAGAGTGTACCAATCATCACTAATTTTGACTGTAAGATTACTCGTGCGAAAGTTGGCTTGAATTGACTTTATCAGACCAGAGGCAATGCGATCGCTAATTTCGGCTACCTGATTTTCAATAGCCGCAATCAAGGCTTGTTCTGGTGTCAATTCTATGATGGGTGTAGGCGTTGGTGTTGGCGTAGGAATTGGTTCTGGTTCTAGTTCAGGCGTTGGTGGCGTAATTTGTACTTCTGGCGGCGGCGTAATTTCCTCTGGTGGCTGTGGTTCTGGTGCGACTGACTCTGGTGGAGTAGTTATCGTTGGTGTCGGTGTAGGAATCTCTTCAACTGGTGGAACTGTTGCTACTTCAGTCGGTTTAGCGGTAAGGACAGTTGTAGTTGCCCAAACGAGAATTACAGCAATTCCAGTAACAATTCCCGTCAAAACTGTATCTGATAACTTTGTTGACAAATTTGATGGTAAAAACAAGCGGATTGTCCTTAACAGTCCACCCCACCACAACTGAAGCTGCTGAAAAAAACCAGGTTTTTCCTCACTACCAGGTGGGGGTGCTGTCTCCAGTTTTTCCACCGTTACTTCTAAAACACCAATTGTCCCTTGGAGAAGTTGGATAATTTTAGCCTTCCAAAATGGCTGAACTCTCTGGTAAGGTTTTTGGGGAGGTTGAGTTATCTGCTCATCCGTCGGTTTTGACTGATTGTCTTGTGACATGGAACTTTCACCAAAAGCAGCGAATCAAAGACAAACAACGTACATTATTACTGGTGCTGCCTTCTTTTGCCTTAATGTATCACTTCATTGCTCAAAGTTTTCCGCTAAACTGACTATTTATTAAATTTGGTGACTTATGAACCTGAAACGCCGTCAATTTTTATTTTTAAGTAGCCTCAGCACTATTGGTGCAGGATTTTTAGGCTGGATGTTAGCTCATCAAAATCATCAAAGTGCTGATATTAGCGATTCAACAACAGCTATAGCCGCTAACCCAGCCAAAAAAGACTTGTTATTACGTTTTGTGTCTGTAGCCGATACGGGGACTGGGGCTAAGGGACAGTATGCCGTAGCTACAGCGATGAATGCATATCACAAACAAAATCCTTATGATTTAGTCGTTTTGGCTGGAGACAACATTTACAATAACGGCGAAATTGAGAAAATTAATGAAGTTTTTGAGCGTCCCTATCAAGGTTTGCTGAAGCAGGGTGTAAAATTTCAAGCTTGTTTAGGTAATCACGATATTCGTACTGCCAATGGCGATCCACAAGTTAAATATGTCGGCTTTAATATGAAGGGACGTTACTATACATTTCGCCGGGGAACTGTACAATTTTTTGCTTTAGATACCAACAGTAATGCTGATTGGGAAAACCAGCTAAGTTGGTTAGAAAAAGAATTAAGTATTAGTAATGCTCCTTGGAAAGTAGTGTTTGGACATCATCCGATTTATTCATCGGGTGAGTATGGGACTAATCCAGATTTTATTAAAACTTTCACTCCTCTATTTAAAAAATACGGCGTTCAGCTTTACATCAATGGTCACGAACATAATTATGAACGTACTCGTGCTATTGATGGTACAACTTACTTAATTTGTGGCGCGGGTGCTGGCCATCGTCCTGTAGGGCGTTCTGAGTGGACAGAGTATTCTACCAGTGATTTAAGTTTTGCCTCTTATGAGGTGTATAAAGATAGAATAGAAATAAGTGCGATCGCTACTGATAATCGCATTTTTGATAAAGGTATTATTCAGTTAAAATCAGCGTAATTATTATGAAAGTCAAGCGCTTGAAAATGCAATCCTTCCGTGGAATCGGCGATTTGACCCTGGAATTTGATCTAACGGAACCTATTGTGCTTATTGGTATTAACGGTGTAGGTAAGTCCAGTATTCTTGATGCTCTTTCCCTCTTACTTTCGCGTTTTATGGAGTGGATTGGAGGTGTTTCTCTGAAAGATGAAGTAAGAGCATTTAGTGAACTAGATATTTCTAATAAAGACATATTAACAAAACTGAATATTACGATTTTATTAGGTGGAGGAGAAGATAATTGGGAAATATCTAGAAGTCGTAATGGAGTATCTCAAGATTCAATGCATGAAATGATAAGGTCTGCTGCTAATGCAATTTGGCGTCATTGGCAAAATGAGCCTCAATACAATTTACCTCTAGCAGTGTACTATCCCGTCAATCGTGCAGTTCTTGATATTAGTCTAGATATTCCAAATAAAACTCAGTTTAAGCAAATAGATGCTTATGAAAAAGCGCTTACAGGCAGCAGAAATGACTTTGCGGTTTTCTTTCAATGGTTTAGAAACCGAGAAGATTTAGAGAGTGAGTTACTACGAGACAATCGTACTTACCAAGATTCACAGTTAGAAGCAGTTAGACAAGCTATATCTTCATTGATACCTAGTTTCTCAAAGTTACGGGTTCGTCGTTCTCCTTTAAGAATGACTGTAATCAAAAAAGGTGAGGAACTTATAGTTAATCAGCTATCTGATGGAGAAAAATGCTTGCTGGCTATGGTGGGAGATTTAGGAAGACGATTAGCGATCGCTAACCCAGGTTTAACAGAACCACTCGAAGGTGAGGGTGTTGTTTTAATTGATGAAATTGAACTCCACCTACACCCGAAATGGCAACGAGAAATTATTCCGGCGTTGACAAGAACATTCCCCAATTGCCAATTTATTGTCACCACCCATTCGCCTCAAGTAATTAGCCAAGTCAAGCCGGAAGGAATTTATATTCTAGAAAAAACAGACGAAGGTGTTGTTGCTAAAAGACCAGAAAGTTCCTTTGGGAGAGATAGCAATCGTATCTTAGAAGACCTCATGGGTGTTCCAGCACGTCCACAAGAAATTAAATCTCGTTTACATGAGTTATTTAGACTCATTGATGAGGGTAATCTTGTTGGTGCTAGGCAATTATCTCAGGAAATTGCTGATATTATTGGACAAGATGAACCAGAATTAGTAAAAGCAAGTGTATCTATTCGACGCAAAGAGATTTTGAATCGGTGAAATATATCACATTATACTAAATAACATTAGCTTAATACTCACTGTAAAACTATATGATTCTTGAGGCAGTTATTCTTCATGTCAAACCCGGTTTAGAATCCGATTTTGAAGCTACTTTCAAAAAAGCTTCTAAAATTATTTCCTCAATAGACGGATACTTATCACATGAATTGCATAAATGTATAGAAGTCAAAGGTAAATATTTATTACTTGTAAGATGGGAAACTTTAGAATCTCATACTGTCGGATTTAGAAGTTCTGCTGAGTTTCAAGAGTGGAAAAAACTTCTACATCATTTTTATGATCCATCTCCCATTGTTGAACACTTTGAAGAAATTGAAATATGAAAAATTAAGATCCCCGACTTCTTTAAGAAGTCGGGGATCTGCAACTGTATTACTCTACTCGTTGTAACTGCGCTACTCTTGGATCAACAATTTTTTGTCCCAAGCTAGCAAATTTAATTGCTACAGACATTTTACTACCCGTTCCGAAAACATGAGTGATTTCACCAAGCCCAAAGGTTTTATGTAATACTCTATCGCCTACTTGCCAATTCTGGGTTGTGTCTTGTTTTCCATTGGGAGTAGAAGCAGTTTTGGTATAACTTTGACGACTCGCACGTTTTGTAGATATTAATTCTTCTGGTAATTCATCGAGAAATTGCGATCGCATCGCAGGTTCACGAGAACCATACAAACGACGTTCCCGCGCGTGTGATAAAAATAACCTCTCTTGGGCGCGAGTAATCCCCACATAACACAAGCGGCGTTCTTCTTCCAAAGATGCGGGATCACTTAGCGAACGGTAGCCGGGAAATAACCCCTGTTCTAATCCCACTAAAAATACTACGGGAAATTCCAAACCTTTGGAAGCGTGCAAAGTCATTAAAGAAACGGCTGTCTGTCCTTCTTTTAATTTATCATCAGGATTTACGGCTTTGTCACTAAGAAAGTTTTGTAAGGAAATATCTTCGTTTTCTTCTTCTTCTTGAAATTCGATTGCAGCATTGTAAAGTTCCTGAACATTTCTTACCCGTTCTTCATTTTCATCTGTATCTTTGCTTTGCAAATCTTGGATATAACCAGAGTCTTCCAGCACTATATTTACAAGCTCAGGAACGGAAACTGTTGCGATTTGTTCTTGCCAACTTTGAATCATTTTAGCAAAGTTATTTACCGCTTTTGCAGACCTTCCAGCTAATGTATTAACTGAGGTTTCGTCGATGAGAATTTCCCACAGAGTCACCCCTAATTCATTAGAGGCGTTTTCTAACGCATCAATAGTTGCTTTACCAATTCCCCGCCGAGGAGTATTAATAACTCGTAATAAACTGACTGTATCAGATGGGTTGGCGATCGCTCTTAAATATGCAATGACATCTTTAATTTCTTTGCGATCATAAAATTTAATTCCCCCTACAATCGTGTAAGGAATTTGTTTTTCTACTAACAATTGTTCAAAAGGACGAGATTGGGCGTTTGTGCGATAAAGTATAGCAAAACTACCCCAGTTTAACTCTGGATTTTGATTTTCTAAAGTACGAATTTGATTAATCACAAATGCCGCTTCTGCAAGTTCTTCATCGGCTTTATGACAAGTAATCTGCTCACCTGGGCCCCGTGTCGCTTTCAGGATTTTATCAATCCGCTGGGTGTTATTTTCAATCAGTTCATTAGCCGCTTGCAGAATGTTTTCACAAGAACGATAGTTTTCTTCCAGCTTAACCATCGTTCGGGTGTCATCATCTACCAAACCATCGCCAAAGTCTTCCTGAAATCCTAGCAAGATGGTGAAATCTGCCATCCGAAAGCTGTAAATTGATTGGTCTGCATCACCAACAACGAAAACTGAGCGATTTTCCCATTCCCATTCGCTCTTTTTGGTTTCGCCATTAGTAACTAATAAATTAATCAGTTGATACTGAGTGCGGTTAGTATCCTGATATTCATCTACGAGAATATGGCGGAATTTGCGATGCCAGTAACCTAATACCTGCTCGTTTTGTTGAAATAATCTAGTAGGTACAAGAATTAGATCGTCAAAGTCGAGAGCGTTGTTTTGTGCTAACTTATCTTGATATAAATTGTAAACTTGGGCAATTATCCGTCCGCGATAGTTGGGTTGTTCTTGCTCAAATTCTTGGGGTGATAAACCTTGGTTTTTAGCGTTACTAATAGCGTAGCGAACAGACCGAGCGTCAAATTTCTTATCGTCTAAGTTTAGTTGTTTATTAACGATTTCTTTGATCAGAGTCATCACATCTGATTCATCAAAGATAGAGAAATTGCGATTCCACTTGCGTCCTTTTTCGTCTACATATTTTTCAATATCAAAACGGAGAATGCGAGAGAATAGGCTGTGGAAAGTGCCACACCATAAGTCTTTGATAGTATCTTTGTAAACTTGCGATCGCAGTAGCGTTTGTTGGTATTCTGTCAATAAATCCAATCGCTGTCCGTGTTGCTTCATCGCCAGTTGTTCGGCAAACAGCCGTTGAATCCGTTCTTTCATCTCCCGCGCGGCTTTATTGGTAAAAGTAACCGCCAGGATATGTTCTGGATCAACACGGTGTTTCAGAATCAGATTTGCAATACGATAAGTCAGCGCTCGTGTTTTACCGGAACCTGCGCCAGCAACAACTAGCAACGGGCCGCAGTAATGTTCGACAGCTTGACGTTGACTGGGGTTAAGGTGACTGAGAAAGTCAAGGGTTGTTGTCATAGATGTGAAAAAGCGATGTCTAAGGGCGGGCTACGCCTACGCCTGGTGTCACATCAATAAAGAGTTGCTATTGCCCAGGTTACAATATCCTAACGAAACTTGGTCAACAAAGATTAGCAATATTCTTAACCAGAACAGCAGGTATTTTGGCGCTACTAATGCCACGAGGTGATGTAATAGCATCGGCAGGTTCAATTACCTCAGCTAAGGCATCTAGTTGTTCTCCAAGATAATCAGAATTTTGCAAGATTTCTGGATTGACAAAATCATGTCTGAGCAGAGCATAAACACAAACCCTACCATCTGGGGATTGCCGATATCGCAAAGACGGGTTGTAGCCCATATCTTCCAATAACTTCAGGGTTTGTGCAAGAGTCATATTTTGCACAGCAGTCAGTTCTACTGCTAAAAATACTTCTCCAGGTTTCGGAATGACTGGAAGCTCAAGTGTCATAAATCTCTCCCTCAAATTGGCATTCGTAACGTTTTCCTTTACCTACTTTCTTGGGTTGACCAATTAACTTCACGAGTGCTTTCCCTTCCACAGTCGCTTCTTGTGCTTTTATTTGACATTTTTGCATAGCTTCTACTTCAGTGTCAGCCCAAACATAATCAGTCCAGATTTCCTTTGGTTTTTCCGGGTCTTCCAGCATTTTATCAGTTTCAACTGTTCTAGCTCCGTTTTGCACTCGGCTGCTCCGGCTCATGTCCCGACAATACGTTAACTTTTCTACGTAGAAAAGTTAGCCGCTAGTTATTCCTGCGCGTTGTGTCGTAAAATCAGCGACGGGGAATCAAACATCAAAACATGGTGGGCAAACTCTCACTTGTTCAGTTGTCAACAGAGCTTACAGCTATTTTCAGTTAATTGAACCACAGATTTTCGTAGGGATACGTCAATGTTACCTAGCCCGTGGTTTATTTGCTTGAAAAACGCTGTAATACCTAACTGAGAGTATAGTCACCAATCGGACTATTCACTCCTTGAGTAACCAATTGACATTAGGTAACAATACACGATACATCATCATTGAACCGTTAAATTTTTAAAGATGAAAAATTTCTTTAATTGCAGGTTTTACCAGTATAAAGAGGGGTGGATATGGATTTTAGCTTAATTGTATCCAACATTTTGAATCCGCCAATTCTGTTTTTCTTTTTAGGCATGACTGCTGTTTTTGTCAAGTCTGATTTGGAAATTCCCCCACCAGTACCCAAACTCCTTTCGTTGTATTTGCTGTTTGCAATTGGTTTTAAAGGAGGGGTAGAACTAATCAAAAGCGGGCTGAATCAGGAAGTGATTCTAACACTCCTGGCAGCAATGTTGATGGCTTGTTTTGTGCCAATTTACACCTTTTTTATTCTGAAGTGGAAACTGGATACTTACGATGCTGCGGCGATCGCAGCAACCTACGGTTCTATCAGTGCCGTCACTTTCATCACTGCCGGCGCTTTTCTCACTGAGCTTGGTATTCAGTATGATGGTTACATGGTAGCAGCTCTTGCCCTGATGGAATCTCCGGCGATCATTGTTGGTCTGATTTTGGTAAGTATATTCACCGCCGATGAAAAGCGAGAGTTTGCTTGGTCGGAAGTTTTGCAAGAAGCATTTCTTAATAGTTCAGTTTTTCTACTAGTTGGTAGCCTCTTAATCGGTGTCTTGACAGGAGAACGTGGTTGGCACGTATTAGAACCCTTTGCTCAAGGGTTGTTTTATGGCATTCTCACCTTCTTTTTACTAGATATGGGACTGGTAGCTGCGAGAAGAATTAAAGACTTGCAAAAAACCGGAGTTTTCCTGATTTTATTTGCCATACTAATTCCAATACTCAATGCAGGCATTGGGTTAGCGATCGCCAAATTCATCGGTATGCCTCCGGGAAATTCGCTGTTATTCGCTGTATTGTGTGCCAGCGCTTCTTACATTGCTGTGCCTGCGGCGATGCGGATGACTGTTCCCGAAGCAAATCCCAGCCTATATGTTTCTACCGCTCTAGCAGTCACATTTCCGTTCAATATTATTGTGGGAATTCCGCTATATCTATACGGAATTAACCTATTCTGGAGGTAATAATATGCACGTAGTTAAAAAGATAGAAATTATCGCCAACTCCTTTGAACTTGCCAAAATTTTAGATAGTTTAGACAAGTCCGGTGTACATAGCCATGCCGTCATTAGAAATGTTGTTGGTAAAGGATTACGAGGAACGACAGAAGATTTAGACATGACCATGCTTGATAATGTTTACATCCTCGCATTTTGTATGCCAGAAGAACTCAAGCGTGTTGTCGAAAATATCAGACCACTCCTGAATAAATTCGGAGGTACTTGTTACGTTTCCGATGTCATGGAAATTCGCTCTGTCAGATGTGTAGCGTCGATGTAAGAGAGTTATAAATCAATGAAGCATTTCATAGAACGTCGTGACTTTTTGAAGTTAGGAATGACCGGAGCCTTTGGAATGATGCTAACTGCCAGCGATTTACTCTGGCGGGTAGAACAGGCGAAAGCTGCCGAAATTCCCTCAACTTCCCCTGAATCCCTCAGTCCCGATGCAGCCTTACAAAAGCTGATTGAGGGAAATCAGCGATTTATTGATCATCATCCCCAATACCCCGATCAATCTGCGCTGCGGTTGCAGGAAGTTGCTCAAGCTCAACATCCATTTGCAACTATTCTCAGTTGTGCGGATTCACGAGTACCCGCAGAAATTGTTTTTGATCAAGGTATTGGGGACATTTTTGATGTGCGGATTGCCGGAAATATTGCCACACATGAAGCGATCGGCAGTATTGAATATGCGGTTGTCTTATTAGGCTCTCCGTTGCTGATGGTAATGGGGCATGAGCGTTGTGGGGCTGTTACCGCCGCTGTAAAAAAGGAATCATTACCTGGTGATATTAGTACTTTTGTTCAGGCAATTAAGCCAGCTCTGAAAAAGGTCAAGAATCAGCCAGGTGATGCGGTTGAAAATGCTGTGGTGGCAAATGTGCAATATCAAATTGAACGGTTGAAGCGATCGCAACTTTTAACTGAGCAGGTAAAGTCCGGCAAATTGAAAATTGTCGGCGGTCGTTACGATTTAGATACAGGGAGAGTAACTATTATTACTTAATTCGGTGGAGGATTGCTAGATGAGGGAGAGTGAGAATTTTAGATTTTAGATTTTGGATTTTAGATTGAAATTTAATCCAACGTGAGTTCGATGAACCTCTCCGTTTCGGAGAGGGAGGAGCAATGAAAAAGTCAAATAAAACTTGTCGAACTCACGTTAATCCAAAATCGTCAATCCAAAATCCAAAATTGAATTGCCCCATACCCAATTCAATCCTGCACAGTCATTGGCAGACGAATAGTAAAAGTAGAGCCAACTCCTGGTTGACTTTTGACAATAATTTCACCACCCATCATCTGGCAAAAGTAGCGGCTAATTGCTAACCCCAGTCCCGTACCTCCATACTTTTTCGTAGTCGAGGGATCACCTTGGGTAAAAGGTTGAAATAACTGCTGCTGTTGACGGTGAGACATACCTATACCTGTGTCGGTCACGGTAAAAGTAATCATACCCAAAGGAGCATCCAATCGTACTTCATCCTTTTCTCTGTTGACTGTCAGCGTCACCTTGCCGTTTGTAGTGAATTTACTGGCGTTGCTGAGTAAGTTTAACAATACCTGCCGCATTCTAGTTTGATCGGCGTACATGGTGCCAAGTTGCTCGTCAAAATTTACTTCTAAAACATTGGCATTTTTTTCGATAGCTGGTTTGACTGTGAGGACAACATTATGAATCAGCGTTGCAATCTCGAATGTCTCTGGATAGAGGGTCATTTTCCCCGCTTCAATTTTTGACAAGTCGAGAATGTCGTTAATCAGGTGCAGTAGATGCTTACCAGCAGCGTTAATTGTTTCTAAGTCTGTGATAAAGTCTGCCGATAAACCAAGATCGGTAGCGTCGTCTTCTAGAAGTTGGCTTAAACCAATGACAGCATTTAATGGTGTGCGTAATTCGTGGCTGACATTGGCTAAAAATACGCTTTTTGCCTTGCTAGCAGCTTCGGCTAGTTCTTTAGCTTGTTGTAGCTCTTTTGTTCGCTCAGATACTCGCTCAATCAAACGATTTAGAGATTTTGCGAGTAGCCCAATTTCATCTTCAGTGGTAACGGGCGCTCGTAAATCGAAATTATGTTTCCTGGCAACTTGTTCAGCTACTTGGGTTACAGTGATGACTGGTTCTGCGATCGCTCGACTGGTACGCCAAGCGACAATGGCTGCGATCGCTACCGAAACCAGCATACTCAAGATCACGATGAATCGCTCAACTATTCTCGCTTGCTCAACGGCTTTTTGCCTTTCTTGCTCTTGATCTTCAGCAGTTTGCAGGATGTTAGTTAAGTTTTGCGAAAGCTGCTCTAGCCGCATGGCTGTTTCACCACGCATAATTGACAATAACTGCGATCGCGCAGAGTCAATCTGCTGAGACTGAACTTTTTTGGAGTCGATTTTCTGTAATACTACTTCTATTTGGTCAACGTAGGCTTTTAAATTATTCTTATAATCTAGCAATAACGTCTGTAAAGTCGAACTTGTTGCTGCTAGTCTTTTAGGCTTACTATCGATAAATCCGCCAATTTTTGACTCTAGTTGCTGGGCTTTTTCAACATTCTTCAGAAAATCAGCTTTTTTGCTTTGCAGTTGTTGCGAATTTTCTAATACAGCGACTAGGTTAGAACTATGTAACTGTGCCCCGACTACTGCATCTTTATAATTACTCAGTAATTGTCCTTGTTCATAAGCTTGATTGAATTGTCTAACTTCCCTTCCCCGGTAGTAATTAGCAATCACTAACCCAGTCAGTGAGCCAAAAAAGCCAATTCCGATCGCTACAAAGTACCCATAGCCAATTTTTTGATGGATGCGCCAAGAACTAGCTTTGAGTTTCCCTCGTGAGGGAAATTCTATAGTTGGGAGTTCGTCTGTCGATTGCTCTTCGGCTGACACTTTTTTGCTTTCTGAACTGCCGTCAATAGGGGTTGGCTTTTGAGTTGGCATGTCTCAAACCTCCTTGCCTTCCCACAAAAATAATCAAATTAGCCTAGCTGGTGCAAACACTTCAATTAGTCATTAACATCTACATTATCTTCTTTTATCGCAATAGAAAATCATTGCTTACTAGATAATTAGCATAACCTTATGCTGTACGAGTATTTTTTGCAGCTTCTTTACTAAGTAAAATTGCTATGACAAACAGAATTTAATTTTGTCAGGAGCAACGATATCGTTTTCTGCACTAAAGACCTGTCTGAGAGTGTGTTCTCCTTACCATACTACTTTCCTCAATATGCTGGTTGATAGCAATGAGTTTTTGCCATCACCTACGCCATTACTCTACCTTACTGCTTCCTTATAAAATTAATACAATCAGGAAAAAAACAAAAGTTTGATAATTGTTGGGCATTGGGCATTGGACGTTAAACCTCGTCTACCTTGAGAACCATAGTTTTGTAGGTTGGGTGCAGCGATCGCGTAACCCAACATAAAATTTGGTGGTAATGTTGGGTTGCGTTTCACTCCACCCAACCTACATAAATATATCTTTTAAAAAACTCTAGGTTTCAAGATAGATGAGGTTTAGTTATTTCTTGCCTCCTCCTATGCTTTTCTACCCAGGCACGCATATCATAAAATAGTTCAAATGTCTAGTCTATATGAATACATAAAAACTTTTATTACGTATTAATATCAATACGAATGGGTTAATTGACGAATGCGGCTTAAGATAGCTTTAATATCAGATAAAATCGGCTTCTAGGCTTATACAAATGAGAGGTGGACTTATTTTTGCATGATTTGTACTTAGATTTAGTACGATTATGAGCAAATGACACGGAATGGGATAATCACAACTTGAGGATTCCAGTTGATTCCAAAAAATAGAACTCAGGAAGTTGATTGTAATACATCCTACTGCCTTCTAAGTTCTATCCTCCTACTGACTATCTACCTTGTAGTTGATGCAGTAGATATTAAGGGGCAATTATGGTTATAGGACACTAAAACCCTTTTGTGCCCTTCACCGAATTGTACTGATGCACTTGTGCATTACCTAATCAACACCCTTTTGGTTGTAATTATCCAGATTAGAAAAACTCAACTGTCAAATTAATAGGAGTGAAAATGCCAGAACAAGAATTTACCGAAACCGCATCCAAAGACACTACAGTGGCAGAGATCAACACCCAAACGGGAACTATCACCAAACTTCAGCCTCCCGCACAGTCTCAAGACGAATGGCTAAAATACGGGGAGCAAATTTCTACCTTTTTAGCAACATTGCCAGAATATGTGGGAGGCTTCTTTAATCAATATAAGCAACCCCTGGTAACAGTTGGTTTAATTGTGGGATCAATTGTTGCCGTTAAAGTTCTCTTAGCAGTATTAGATGCTTTGAATGATATTCCTTTGGTAGCACCTACTTTCGAGTTGATTGGTATTGGTTACTCTGCCTGGTTTGTTTACCGCTATTTACTCAAAGCTTCAACCAGGAAAGAGTTAACTAGTGAAATCACCACTCTTAAATCACAAGTTGTCGGTAAACAAATTCCAGAAGCTTAATATCTAATTATCGCTTCTCTATGAGACTCCACGCGTAGCTTACTTTTGTGTAAGAGTACGCCCTAATTCCAAATTAGCGAAGCCTGAATGCCGATTTACGGCATTCAGGCTTCTCTTAAAATGCCCCACTCAGTTTATTAACAATTCGTATAGAACTCGCTCCTTCTTCCCTTGCTTTAATTACGAATTACGTAGCTTGCTTCTCGCCGGAGGCGATTATTACGAATTATTGTTGAGACGAGCCTCCAGTGGGCAATTTACTCTTTGGGTTCGCTTTTGGGGTCTGGGAAAGTTCTGGAGATATTTTGGGCGATGCCTGGGTTGGGCTAGACCTACGCACTATATTCGGAGATGTAATTGCCTCCAATTTGCCCCGTTTTACTAAAGCTTGATGAATCATCGCCGCCACTTCTGCCCGACTAGCTACTTTGTTGGGATCGAGGATTTGGGGATTTGGATAGTTAACTACCAGACCATTGGTTGTAGCGGTGGCTATTTTAGCTATAGCATAAGGTGGAATATCTTTAGCATCTTTATACACACTGATAATCTGATTCGGGGAAGTGGGGGCTTTCAAATTTAACCCACTAACAAGGGCAACTAAAACTTGTACTCGTGAAATATTTTGTTGTGGTTTGAAGGTTTTCTTCGGGTAGCCTTTGAGAAATCCGGCGCTGATGGCTTGGTCAATTGCTGGAGTTGCCCAGAATTTTGTTGGTACATCTTTAAATGCGATCGCAGTCTTAGACGGTTCTTGGTCAAAGGCTTTTTCTAGTATGGCAGCAAATTCAGCGCGGTTTACAGGCTGATTTGGTCTAAAAGAATAATCAGGAAACCCTTTGAGAATTCCACGGGCAGAAAGAACGTCTATAAAACGCCGACTCCAAAAGTTATCGGGCACATCGTTAAATGCAATTGGCGGCGGAATGATTGATTTTGGTTTTGCTGGAGTGACTAAAGGCAAAGCTGATGATTTAATTGATGACTCAATTCCTGTTGAAGGAGATACAGGTGTCTGTGCTTGTGAAGATGGAGTCGGGATTACCAGAACAGATGGTAATGCTGTGCCCCAAGGAGTTGTGCTGTTCTTTGGAAATGAAGGTGTGGTGGGTTCAACAACAGCCTCCGGTGGAGAATAGGGAACGTTGCGGGGGACTACATAAGGTTCTACTTTGGCAGTAGGAGAGGGCAATACTTGATTTGGTTGAATACTAGAAGATGGTGTGCCAGAAGGCAAGAGTAGCCCGTTTAAGTTCCAGCTAGAATCTCTGCGGGACAATGACCAAAAAAGAATCGCTCCGATAGTGGTGAAGGCAATCAAAATGGCTATAAATTCATCAAAGCCAAGGGCAGTTTTTTGAGATGACTCCGGTTCGGAAGGAGGTCTATTTGTCATCGTAATTACCCTGGTAGCAGTAAAATTTGTGTCTAAACAAATTAAGCCACAGATGACTCTTTTACACCAGCCCTTTTTTAATTCGTAATTCGCGATCAGGGCGGGCAAGATGCCCACCCCACAATCATATTGGAAAAATATTAGTGCAAATTAGAGGCGCAACGGCTTAGTATATCAGGTTTCTGGTTCAATGCCGAGCGATCGCAATTGGGCAGCTAGGCGATCGGCTCTTTGGCGTTCCTGTTCTGCTCTTTGGGATTCCTGTTCGGCTCTTTCATCGCCACTCAACAACAAATTGCCTTCTAAATCCCACCAACGCAGCCAGGGTAATTCCACATTCTGATAAACTCCTAGCCATAAACCTAATTCAACACCCAAAGCAACTATAGGATAATGTCCTCGTTCATTTGCTGATAATATCTGATACCGTCCTTCAATCAGATGATAAACTTCTAGGTTGGCTTTACTCGCTTCATAAATGCCGTAGAAGGGAGGACGAATGACTTGCTCATAAATCCAAAATTTACCCTTCAAAGGAGTTTGATCCCGTTCTTCACTACCGTCCCCAGAGACAAATTCTAAAACAATCAACGGGGCAATAAACTCTCGCCACAACACATAAGAACGTCGCGTTTGCCCATTGAGCAAAAATGGTACATTCGGTACATAAAACCAATCTGGTGCTTCTGCGCCTTTTTCCGGGGGATCAGTCAAGCGCCAGTAAATACCTAAGTCTTGCCCTATACAGTATTCATCTTCAGGATTTAATTGCTTAAGGATGGGTGTAATTGAGTCAGTTAGTAGGATGCTTTGGGGATGCTCTTGCCAATTTTTCACAAAAGTACCATCGGACTCAGGAAGTTGAGTATGATCCGGGAAGGGAAAAGGAGTGAGAGCGTTGGGTGGATTGGTTACAGAGGTCATAACGCTACCTTTGCACTCTTCGTAAAGATTATTTTTAGTTTAGCTTGCGTAGGCGTAGCCCGTCGTAGACATCGCTTTCTAAATATTCTCCACCCAGATTATAAATCGCACGCCAATTACTTCTAATCGCTTGAGAACGATTTTCAGCTTGACAAACAACTTGTATTGTTAGATACGTAAACTGAAACCGGATTTTGCGGGTGGCAGAATGTAAAATATTAACTTATTGTTTACCTGTCTGTTAAAAAATTAGGGTGTCTAGTGCCAGAAGAATTCAGTCGCCAAATTTCACCGCCATTTTTGTCTCTTGGTAGCGATCGCGATCTTGATTTAGATTCAAGCCTCCAAGAGCTACCAATGTATAACTTCTCGGTGGAAATCAGCCACACTGGTATAGAAGTGGCTAGTTTTTTGGAAAAATATCCCTTGCTACCAGGAATAATTTTGGTAGAACAGGGAGAGTTCATTGGGATGATTTCGCGGCGGCGATTGCTCGAATTTTTGATTCGCCCATTCGGACAAGAGTTATTTGTTCAGCAATCATTAGCTGTTCTCTACAGCTATGCGCGGACACCGATTTTGCTAGTTGCTGATACAACATCCATTTTAACAACAATGCAACTTAGCTTAAAGCGATCGCCAGAATTATTAGCAGAACCAATTGTAGTCCAAACGCAATCTGGTGCTTATAGATTGTTAGATGTCCAAGAATTAAATATTATTTCTTGGCAAATTCGGGGAATTGACAATCTGATTCGGTATGAACGCAGTCAAGCCCAAATGATTCAAAATGATAAAATGGCCAATTTGGGGCGTTTGGTAGACGGCGTAGCCCACGAAATTTTAGACCCAGTGGGTTTTATTTGGGGTAACATAATTTATGTTTCAAACTACAGTCAAGATTTACTCAAACTCATAGCAGCTTACAATCGAGAGTTACCATCAGTTTCTCCGGCAATTGATCAGATTAAAGAAGAGATTGAGTTTGATTTTTTAGAGCAAGATTTGTCGCGATCGCTTGCTAGTATTCGCACAGGAGCGGAAAGATTAAAAAAGCTCGTTACTAGCTTGCAAAACTTCTGTCATATAGATGAACTTTTCCCCAAGCCAGTAGACTTACATGCCTGTATAGATAGTATAATATTATTAATTAATAGTCGTCTTCAAGGAGAAATTGAAATCGTCAAATACTACGGTCAATTGCCCCCAGTCTATTGCTTTATGGGGCAGTTAAACCAGGTTTTGATGAATATTTTAAGCGAAGTTGTTGATACTTTACTCAATGAAGCAGTGCGACAGCAGTTAAATTTAGAAGAGACAAAGACTGTCCAAAAACCTCGAATTGAGATTACCACAGAAGTGATATCACAAGAAGCAAGTAATCCAGATGCACCAGATTCTCGCTGGATTTTAATTCGTATTGCAGACAATGGTTCTGGAATGTCTGAAGAATTACAACAGCAAATTACAGAGTCTTTTTCTCTTGATACAAAGAATGGTAAAAATACTAGTTTAGCAGTAAGTTATCGAATTATCACTGTGAGACATGGCGGTAAACTGAATTTTCATTCACAGATTGGTATAGGTACAAAATTTGAAATTTTATTGCCTTTAGTTTGATTGATTACGAATTAATAATTACGAATTACGTTAGGGAATTCCAAGAAATATAAATTATCCAATATTGTGGGGTGGGCAACATGAGCGCCCAGTCCATAGGGCGGGCGAGACGCCCACCCCACAAGAGTTAATTGGATATTTTTTTATTTGTCAGTCCCTTAGCGGAACAGGGCGTAGCCCATTACGAATTACGAATTAAAGTTGTGTTAGATTACTGGGCAACCTTCCTGCTGGATAGGAATTTGAATCACAAACTCCGTTCCTTTTCCAGGTATCGAAAAAAATTCTAACTTACCGCGATGTTTTTCGGTGATGATTTGATAGCTGATAGCCATGCCCATTCCTGTCCCCTTTCCAACAGGTTTGGTTGTGAAGAAGGGGTTGAAAATCTGTTTTTGAATCGATTCAGGAATTCCAGAGCCATTGTCTGCGATCGCAATTTTTACCCATTGCAAATCAACGACAGAGGTACGAATCATGATGCGACTGGGATTATCCCGGATTTCTTGATAAGTTCGTTTGGTATTGAATTCTTCGAGGGCATCGAGCGCATTTACTAGAATATTCATAAACACTTGGTTTAGCTGTCCAGCGTAGCACTCTACATGACATAAATTGCCGTATTCTCTGATAATTTGAACCCCTGGGCTTTTATCAGTGGCTTTCAGGCGATGCTGCAAAATCATCAAAGTATTATCGATGCCTTCATGAATATCCACCGCTTTGCACTCAGTCTCATCTAGGCGCGAGAAGTTACGCAGTGACAGCACAATCTCTCGAATCCGCTCCGTCCCGATATTCATTGAGTGCAATACCATAATTGCGTCTTTTTCTAGAAACTCTAAATCGATGGTTTTGCGTTCGGTCTGAATTTCAGCAGGTGGGTTGGGGACGTAACGGTGATAAAGTTGGACAAGTCGCAATAAGTCATGGGTGTATTGGCTGATATAGCTGAGATTTCCATAAATAAAGCTAACCGGATTGTTGATTTCATGAGCAATCCCAGCCACCATTTGACCAAGGGCAGACATCTTTTCGCTTTGAATTATTTGAGCCTGCATTTTATGCAAACTATCTAAGGTATTTTCTAACTCTTGGCCTCTTTGCTGCAAGTTTCTTTGAGAGTCTTCTAACTCACAAATGACTTTCTTAAGTAAAAACTCTTTTGTTTCAATGTCAATTTCTAGCTGGCGGCGTTCATTTTCGCTGCGTTCCAGCTTTTTCCGCAAGATGCGGTTTGTTTTTTCCAACTCTTGGATTTGTATGGAATTGTCTTGGTTATCCATACACTACTCATTTTGTCCCTACTAACAGTGTTACAAACGTTTTGTTATGAATTTGGGTTTGACCTCCACCCACTAAAGGAGCAATTTCACCATAAGCATAAAAACCACAACAAGGTAATGCCTTTGGTAAATGAGTTCTGACAAGCTGATATTCAAGTCTTGTCATAGTTCCCAGAATTCGCCGACGGGCTGCACAGGAAATAAGTAATGCTGCTGTTGGTTCCACACCAGGATAATCGGCAAGAGCATTCTTCAAAGATGTTTCAGATGCGGACAGAATATTGTCACGAGTCGCATCAGTGATTTGCACAACTGCCTGTTCAGGAATATCTAAGAAGAACTTCATGCTACCAGACTGTTGATCGTAGCCATTGGGTGCCCGTAAATAGAAATGATTTTGATCCTCAAAAACTGCCAGAGCATAGATGGCATAATTGGATGCAAATCTTTCTTCACCGAGATAATGCCGATAGAAATCTAATGCACGCTGCCCATCAATTTCATAGACGACGTTGCCATCCACTTTCGTTACACGGCTACGTTGACTAATGGGAGTCCAACCACAGGCAACTCCGTGAGAAAATAGTAGTTTTCCAGAGAATAGCAGCACTGGAACTGAATCACTCAATACTTCACCTTGGAAGAATTGGTAGGTTTTGTCAAAGGTATAGTCATCGGCAGTCATTCCGCCAATGATGGGAATATGTTCTCCCAGGCTTTGTTTTAAAGCTTCTAAAATTAAAACCCCATTGCTGGTTAGACTATCGGGGAAGGTAAGGCACAATTGGGGTACAGATGCACTCTTTGCGTTAGCTTGGGCGATCGCTTCTTGGGCTGCAAGGGCTGGATTTTTGGATACTCCTCGGCCAATACCTGAGTGAATTTCCACTTCATCGCTAGCAAACAGCATTAAGGTCAGAGAATCTTGCTGAAACTCCAGAATTGAAGAGATTTCTCCATTTGTCGTTCCACCAATCAACTCAATTCCGGGAAAAGCATCTTGGATGCGTTGCAAAATTAACGCATGGTCAAAATCTATAGCAGTGAATAAAATTCCAGCTTGGGGAAGCGAACCAGCAAGAGAACGGCTACATTCTTGAATAACTTCAGCGATCGCATTTTGAGAATCAGGATCGTCGCTATGGCCAACAACAACTCGAAACACAACTACCTCATTGTAAGTTTAAAGACCAGATAGCTGATCCAATTTGGATCTCAGCACCCAGCAACCTACACTTAGATTTCCCACTTACTTGCACTAAATCTCAATTCACCTGACTTTTTATCTCCCCAGTCCCCAATCCCCAGTCCTTAGTTCAATGGACATCTCCAGAAATTAAATATGTGTTACCCAGAACCCTTATAGAGAGGTAGCAGTGCTACGTCAAAACAATTCTTTTTCGGAGATGTCTAATTCATCTGCAATAAATTTTCGCCACGTTGGTAAATTTCCCGCGCGTAATCAGTCCAAGCACCTTGTCCCCAATAACGAAAACAACTGGTTTGCAGCAAAAGGTTATGTAGAAGAACGTTACGGTATTGAGACTGTTTCGTGATAGCTTCTGCTGAGTCAGTTTGCAGCAATGGATCAAACTTTTGATGGAATAAACTACTTAACTGATACATCGGAGACAACACATTTTCATATCCTTTTACCCAACTGATATGATTTGTCCAAGAGGCTCCATCCAGATGAAAATTAGAGTTTGTTTGCTTTAATTCTTGAATCGCATTCTCTACAGCTTCCGGTTGATTATTATCCGGTGAAACTCGCTCCCAAATTTGATATTGTCCCACTGGTTGACAAGTTGGATAATCTTCAGGTTTGCATCCAGCAGCTTCGATTAATTCTAAATACTCTGTACCACACACCCCAACAACACCTGATTTTCCTCCGCCATTATTTACCATATCCCCCCAAGCTTGTTTAAAAGCGCTAGGAAATTCATTCATCATCACGCCGCCATTTTCGCCATCACCAATTTGGCTAACTATTGGTGGTACAAATACACTCCCAATTTGTTGTTTGGATAATGTTTTCGCTTCATAATAAGGCTGCATTTGTGCAACTAATTTAGTATCCGAACCTTGGGTTTTAATTAAAGCTGTGATACTAATTGTTTCACCTTGAGAATTGCGGGCAATCAGACGATGTGGTAAATGTTTATGAGTGAGAGATTGACCAGTAAGAGTTTCTACAGAATGTTCTTGAACAAGTAGCCAGCGATATCCACATTCTTTCAGCGCTTTCACAAATTCAAAGAGAGCATCAGGGTGATTTGGTAGGTGCATTTCTGGCGGCGAAAATCCTTTGACTCGCGCTAGTGCTTCCCAGCCAAAAATTGCCGCAAAGTGATGTTGCCATGCAACAATCTGTAATTTAATATCTGCTATGGGTGTGGAAGGAATAACTGCATGGCTCCACGTTGTACCCAGCCATTCTACATAAGGTTGATAGGTGCGATCCCCAGTAATCCGTTTAAGATTATCCAGAACATCACCGCGTCCCATTTGCCGCAGTCCCCAGAGAAGATTACCAGAGTAATCCAACATTACACGCGGATTGCAACCTTGATTTACCAATTCGGGGATCAAGTCACCCATACGGCTGTAACAATGGGCAAAAGGATCTGCATTATGGTTATCGCCTTCATGGGGATGTTCAAACATATATTGCAGATTGCTGATCAGTGTACCGCCATTTCCAGCAGGTATAGTTGGCTGGTGCATGTGCAAAGCGATCGCAAACACAGCATTTACGTCTTCTAAGCGGATATTCGTTGTTGGTAAAAAGACTGGTCGATCTTGGTTAACCACAGAGAGAACCTCTGTTTCCCAACCAGAAATATTTGGCAAGCCATCAATGATTTCGGGCAAAGGAGTCAGAGTTGTGGGGAAGGAAAGCATTTCTGGTTGCTCCGAAACAAGGTATGTCTAATTATGCGATCGCACAGCAATTTCTGATCTACAACTTTATTCCAAAATCCAAAATCCAAAATCTAAAATCTAAAATCTAAAATCGCCTCGGTGTCTCCCCTTCCCTACGAGATACGCGAAGGGATCAGTTTTTCAATCAGCCGTTGTCTTCTTGGTGCTGGCGGTGTTGCTATTCGTAAAATTAGCTCTAACAACCAAGGGGCGAGGCGTTGACACAACACGGCTAAATGACTTTGCCATCCGACTAAAATTTCTGGTGAATCATTTCGCATTCCGGTGACGAGTGCTTTAGCCACTTGCTGCGGAGTCATGGGGATCACCCAGCGAAATAATTTTAAGTCGCGCACCATGTCTGTATCTGTCAGAGAAGGCAGTAATGCAATGACGCGAATATTGTGTTCAGCTAATTCTTGGCGCAAGGCTTGGGTAAATCCTAAGATGGCAAACTTGGTTGCTGAGTATGTCGCCATCGTTGGTGCAGCCACTTTCCCCATCAGGCTCGATACATTGACAATTGTCCCTTGTCTTTGGCTGGCCATACGTCGAGCAATCAAACTAGTGAGGTTGTACATTCCTAACAAGTTCACAGAGAGTTCTTCTTGAACTTGGGGCATTTTAGATTGCAAAAATGAGCTTTGGTATGCGACTCCCGCACAATTAACCAGCAGGTGAATCTGTCCGTAATTGCGCCATAGTTGGGCAACAGCGATATTTACTTCAATTGTTTGAGTCAAATCTAAGGCCACGATCGCAGCTTCCGTACCCATCGCCTCGATTTCGCTAGCTACCTCCAATAACTTGCGGCGATCGCGTGCTACCAATATCATCCGCTTGATGCCTTGTTGCGCTAGTTCGATGGCGATCGCTCGTCCAATTCCACGCGAAGCCCCTGTAATTAGGGCAACTTTACCTTGAATCTCCATTGGTTTTATCCTCTAAAATTTAAGTCTTACCAAACTCTTCGTTATTACCAATACACACAAGCAAGAGCTACTTGCTTGTCGGCACAAAGTAAGACAAATAATCAATCACAATTGAAATCAAACTGAAACTAAGCCTTTAAGCAATGAGACATTTCTTGGTTAATCTGCAATCTACTCATAGTTGTCTATATGAGGCAGAAATTTCTCGTTTTGAACCCGTCAAAGCCTAACATACTTGGCTGAATAGGTATAGCTCATAGATTTTATTTCTCCTAGATCCGAGCGTTCATCAGCATCGTTGTCATACACACGTTAGCAATTAAATCAAGGTATTGCAATATATTTTAATAAGAATTTCTTAATACTTCTTAACGACAAGTATATATATACAAAAGATTTTATTAAATAAGTTTTTATAAATCCCTCAGTACAAATATCTCACTTTCCTGACAAATAGCCTGATTTTGAGAAAATTCATCGCTTAGAAACAAAAAAGACATACAGCAGATTTCAGGTAAATGAGGCACAAAGTTTAATAAAAAAGCCATATACCAAGAGACTTTCAAATCTGTTTTCTGTTCCCTATTCTCTGTTCCCTGCTGTATAGTGTTTTGGCTAATGGTTGCAATAGTTAGAAGCTCTAACTAACTCATATAATTGCAACAGTATATTTACTGTTTTCTTGAAAAGTAAGTTTGATGGATTTTATTTCTTGAAAATAATCAAAGAAGGCTAAATTGTTGTCTGAAATTATCTGCTAAAACTTGAGAACAAATAGTAATGTGTTTAGGTTTAGCTTTGAGTTCATCAAAGTAATGCTTGAGACTTGCCTAGTCTATAGCAGACTTCAATCATTCACGAACAATAAGATCCCCGATTTATTAGAGAAATCGGGGATCTAACTGTAAGTTAACATGATTCCTAATTGATGATTCTGCCTAAAGTCATACTCCGTAAATTTACGTAATCAGTAATTACAAGAAAGGCAGAGGGCAGAAGGCAGAAGGCAGAAGGAAAGAAGTATTAATAAAAACTTTAGTTCTGGGTTATTGCCCAGTTAAAAAAAAGAATTGTATCGAGCGGAAAGTGCCACGAGATACAAAGCGTCCTTGCTTCAATCCCACGTTTTTAAACGTGGGTTCCAACTGAGCCTCCTGCCTTCGTACTTCTGCCTTCTGAATACCCCACGGTTAAATCGACTCGCTTCCAGCAAAGATAGATAAGCTAAAAACATCTAACTTACAAATCGAACTAAGCATAACTCTTGTGGGGTGGGCAACAGGAGCGCCCAGTTGAATGCAATTTAAATATGGAACAGTGCATTAGAGGTCTGACTTTTCACGGCATCTGGAAAACCTCTCTCTAAATCTCTCTCCTAAAAGGAGAGAGACTTTGAATTTTCCCCCTTCCCGCGACGAGTTGGGGGTTAGGGGGTTAGATTTTTGGTGGACTTTTCCACATAAGAGTACTCCAAGTAAAAAAATGCCCAGTTGTCATTGCGAACGCTTCGCTCTCTACGAGACGCTACGCAAACGCAATGACGGGTTTTGGATCATTTATTTTGTGGAGTTCTCTAACGTGAAAAGTCAGATTAGACGTAGGTTGGGTGGAGCGGAGCGCAACCCAACATATATCAGGATGTTGGGTTACGCAAAGCCTCCACCCAACCTACAATTTTTTTGCAACTCCCTATCTAAGTTGTAGTGTGGTCTAAATACCTGAAAAATGCTGTCAAAAAACGTCAATTCGATTGCTCATATAATATCTACCCAATTTGCTCAATAAAAAAACCTCTAAGAAGGTTTTACTACGCAAAACCGTCCCTCTCCGAGTCGGAGAGGGACAGACTTGAACTTTAGTTCAAGGCAGGGAGAGGTTCGTCGAACTCACGTTAAAAAAAGCGCGTCAGCTTAATTAAGGGTTTAAAAAGTCTAAATGGTTTCCTGGTAGGGCACGCAAATCTTCCACAGTCCCCTGAATTTGTAATTTGCCTTGATTTAGTAGCACAATCCAATCAGCACGGGAAATTACTCTCGGACGGTGGCTAATCAAGATCGTAGTTTTGCCTTGGCGATGGAACAATAACTGATTCAAAACTTGAACTTCACTAACAGGATCGAGTCCAGCCGTTGATTCATCTAAAATTAGAACTGGTGGATCGTTAAGGATGGCTCTTGCTATAGCTAGTCTTTGCCGTTGCCCACCAGAAATATTTGAGCCAAATTCACCCAGTACAGTTTGATATTTTTCAGGTAGTTTACTAATAAAATCATCAGCCTCAGCAATTTGACAAGCGGCGACAATCTGCTCAAAGGTGGCGTGAGGAGAACCTAAGCGAAAGTTTTCAATAATAGAGCGACTCCAAAAATGAGCATCTTGTGGAACAAGGACTACTTGTTGTCGCAAACAATCAAGGGCTAAGTCTTGCAGATTATAAATCCCAATACGAACGTTACCAGAATTAGGTGTATATAAACCTGCAATTAGTTTAGCAAGAGAACTTTTTCCACAGCCGGATGTACCAACTAGGGCAATAACTTTACCACCAGGAATAGTTAGGGAGAAATCTTCCAGTAACTCTAGCCTCCCAGGGTAGTGAAAGTTGAGATTTGTGCAAATAATATCAGCATCGCGACGAATTTTTGCAAAGGGTTTGTTAGTATCGCCTTGAGTTTCAAGTGTAGAGTCAATAACTTCTGTTAAGCGCTGTGTAGCAGTTTTTGCACGAGTGAATTCATCTATAAATCTGATGACAGTACCAATGAATGCTAAAAAATTACCATTCATCGCGTTAAATGCCAGCAATTGACCAATAGTTAGTTCCTTACTAATAACTAGAACACTGCCGAAACCAATCAAGCTAATGCTGCCAATACCAGAAACTAACCCAGAAAAAACATTATTAATAATTCCAATCTGAACTGTGCGGAATATTTGGTTTGATAATCGTCCAAATCTGTTTTGAAATTCTTCCCAAAACTGAGGAGCAGCGGCAGTGGTTTTGAGTGTTAGTGCCCCTTTAAAACTTTCAACAAGAACGCCCTGGTTTTCTGCTTCTAAAACCAATAGACTTCTAACTTTTTGTTGAAGTGTAGGGAGAAATACAACCGTAGATAAAGACATTACAATAGCAATAATGAAGGCAACAAAGGTGAGTTTCCAGCTATAGAACAGCATGAAAGCTAAAGAAACCATTGCAATAAACAATTGGCTAGGCAAACTGACAACTGCTTGAGAAACTAGTTGATTAATTTGTTGAATATCTTGTAATCTGCTAACAATCTCCCCACTACGACGCGATTCATAGTAAGTCAGGGGTAATCTCAGGATTGTCCTGGCAAATTCCAGAACTAACCCTAACTCAAGCCGTTGGGCAAAATGGGCAATCAGGTTATATTGAACTAGTTGCAGACTACTTCCCACAAAATTCAGCGCTACAACGGCAATAATCACAGCAGTAAGAAGCCTTGTATCACCTCGAACTAGTACATCATCTGTAAGAATTTGGATTAGGAATGGAGAAGTTAATGAAATCAGACCTAGAACTAAAGCGCAGAGAAAAGCCTCGAATAGTATGCCTCGATAAGGCAATACACGCCGCACAAAACGCCCAAAGTCGTCTATCTTATCATCAGGTTGAGCATAAAAGCGAACCGAATCTGGCTCCAGTAAAAGCATCACTTTATCTGACCAACCTTCCATTAACTCTTTTTTAGAGACATAACGGATGTTAACGGCTGGGTCGGCTACTATATATTTCTTACCTTTTTGACCATACAAAACAACCCAGTGGTAGCCTTTCCAGTGAATAATTGCTGGTAGTGGCGCTTGGTTCATCTGGTCTAATATTTCATTTGACGCTCTGACTGAGCGTGCATTAAAGCCAAGGGCCTCGGCTCCCCGCCTCAGTCCTAACAATGTTGTTCCTAATTGCCCAGTACCTACAGCTTCCCGGATGCGATTTAGTGTAAAGTTACGCCGATAATGTTTGGCAATGGAAGCAAGACAAGCAGCTCCACAATCTTCTTCACTATGTTGTGTAACAACTTGGTATTTCATTTCGCACTCCAATATCTAAGAACATTGTGAGAAAACCAAAAAAATAGCAGGGTCTTATCCCTGCATTGTTAAAAATTTAGCCCGTAGTTAAGTCGTACTATGGTTTTAATACTTAGACAAAATATCGGATTTTGATGCTTAGAGGGCTGTAATCAGAAACTTACGTTAATTATCTTAAAATTCGCGATGATAAGTAAAAGTTGATACACCCTGTATCAACTTTTATTATCCTTACGTGTCTTTACGACTACTCAAAGGTGATGGACATCTTGTGGGAAAAGCTTAACTGAAGTCTTATTGGCAGTTGCTAGTAGGCAAGCACCAATAAGACTTTGTTAAGTTTGTTGAAGAAAGTAGGAAAAGTAGGTTGGGTAGCAATAAACGCATGTTAGGATGACTGCGATAAAGAAATAGCTAATAGCTCCTAATTGATTAAGTCGATTAGCTATTAATCCACGTACAAAACTTATTTAACCTGCGTCAACAGGGTAAATTATTTGGATTGTGAACTTTTATCCCGGTAAAGACGCCGTTAATCGTGTCTTTACGTTTATTACTTACCTTGTACTTAATAACCTCAGAGGCTTGGCTTGCCTATGATGATAAATTTTCTTCGGTGAAGGAGGTTAATTAAAGTCTATCTACCAACTCTAACTCTATTGTTGTTAAGTCCACCATTTCCACCATCTCCAGCACGTCCACCAGTTGTTGTTCCACCATTAATGTCGCCAGTAAAGTTGTCATTGCCCAAAACAACGCCACCATTAGTGGTGGAGCTGCCGCCACCGCCACCATTGCCGACACTGGTTGTATTGGTACCACCAGACAGATTAGCTTCTTCGCTGACGGTTAGTTCGGTAAATAATGTGTTTTGCATGTTTTTAGTTCTCACTTGATTGTTGGGATTTAGATAACGTCACACCAAACTCATAAATATAAAAGTCATATTAATAAGTTTTTCTGTGCCGTTAGGAACATTATATGGGTGAAACTAGCTAGATAAAACAACTATTTTTTTAAGAAATATGTATTACAAATCCTTAGCAAAGATACTACTGAGCTAAGATTGATACTATTTTTGTGAAAAAGTATGAGTTTTATTCTATCTGAAGGCATAGAAATTTTAGGTCTAATTGTATAAGTACAATTCGTGTAAATTTAAGTTGCTTTAAGTTATGTATTGCACACAAAAAAGCAAGCGCACTTACGTATTAATACTAGGGATAGGCTGCAAAATCCTTAATTAACAGTAAAGAATAAATTAAAAAGTATTTTGTTATACAAATTAGTAAAAAACAAGTTTAGATAACTCAAGAAGTTTTATTTTGCTTTTCCGTATTACGTACTATCACGTAAGTAAAACTTATTTTTGATTTTGCTTATACAGACATACTTTAATAGAGTATTAAATATCATCATAGGAACGCTTTTAAACTCGCTTAAATACTTATTAATTAGAAGAGAAAAGAAAGGTGTTTTTTCTATTATAGAAACTTCTGACAACTAAATAAAGAAATGGTGAAATTTTAGAAGGAAATTATAAAGATTTGGTCTTTTTAGTAAAAAGCGCTATCTGTTATTTACACTTAGGCTTTATCTTGCTTATTAGCACTCTTCTAAAGTTTTCACCAAGTAAAAATCAGAAAGCCTGATTTTCGCTTGATAAATCTAGGAGCAGCTTGGGGAGGCATTCGCTTTCTCTGGTCAAGAAATTTGAACGAAACACCAGAGCAGTAAATGACTGGAAGTCGCGCTGGCTAGGCTACACAAACAAAGCCCGCCTGCGCGGACTAAGGTGAAATCAAGTAGCTCGCTAACCTCCAAGTATTTTTACTTATTTAACCTCGTGTGCAACTTTCTCTCAGACCTAACCCCCAACCCCTTCCCTATAAGGGAAGGGGAGCAAGAATCAAAGCCTCTCGACCTTTGGGGGAGGGGTTTGGAGAGGGGTTTCAAGGATAAGTTGCACATTGCGTTATTTAGATCGCGTTATTTAGATTTAGAAAACAGGCCCCTAAATTGAAAATGCTCGTTCAAGAAACATCTATATATATAGATAAATCTCACCCAGCATTTTCAGATTTGGTAGTGTAAGAAGTTCATAGCGACTACCTTCTTGCACTAGCTAGTTTTTCCTAGATTATTTGCACAACTAAAATATTTTTTAACGTCCATGCTTATTGACCCCCAACCGGACTTTCTCCGCCCAGTTGAAAGCGACGAATATCTTCCTCCGATTAGCAGTTGGACATGGCTGGGAGGGATATTTTTAATTGGAAGTGTTGGCGCTGCCTTCAGCCTTGCAAGTGTCATTCAATACAACATAGTAGTAAAAGCAGATGGTACTGTCCGTCCAGCCGGAGAAATACGGTTAGTGCAAGCAGCAGCAGAGGGGACGGTTAGAAGTATTAGGGTGAAAGAGAATCAAGTTGTGAAAAGGGGAGATGAGATTGCACTGCTCTACGACGCCCAATTACAAAGTAAAAAAAGCCAAATTGCTGGAAATATCCGGCAGAATCATTTACAAAGAACGCAAATCGATGCCCAACTAAGAGCGCTAGAGACTCAAATTACAGCTGAGTCCAATTCGATGGGGCAGGCGATTCTCTCGGCACAAGCTGATCTGAGTCGTAATCAACGAGATTATAAAGACAAGCAAATTACGACTAAGGCAGAAGTTCAAGAAGTAGAAGCCTCTGTGGAGTTAGCAAGGGAGGAACTGAGCCGATATCAGCAGCTAGCTAATACCGGAGCGGTCGCAACTCTCCAGATTAAAGAAAAAGAACAAGCCTTTAAAGCAGCACTTGCAAAATTAGAAGGGATCAAAACTGGACTCAACCCCAGTAGTGCAAATGTGGAGATCGCCCAAGAACGTATTGCTCAAGAACGGGCAAAGGGTGAGTCTACCCTAGCTGCATTGAACAAAGAAAGACAAGAACTTATTGGGCGTCAAGTAGAAGTTCAAAATCAAATCAGCAGCGCTGAAGAAGAGCTAAAACAACTCTCAACAGAACTGCAAAAAACTATAATTCAGACTCCAGAGACAGGTACTATCCTGAAACTAGAATTAAGAAATCCTGGGCAAGTTGTACGGATTGGGGATGCGATCGCTCAAATTGCTCCTAGTATGGGCCCTCTTGTCATCAAAGCCCGTGTTGCTGCTTCTGATATTAGCAAAGTGCATGTGTGTACACTCGTCGTACAAGTCACAAAATGTCCAGAAGGGGAGGTGCAAATGCGGTTTTCTGCCTATCCCTACCCAGATTACGGCATCCTTAAAGGTGCTATCAGAGCCATAACCCCCGACGCCATTACATCTCAAAGTAACGGCAATCCAATTGCGCCTTACTATGAGGTGACAATTGAGCCAGAGAGACTTTATTTAAAAAAAGGCGATAAACCCTATCCCATCCAAGCAGGGATGGAAGTCACATCTGATATTATCTCCAAAAAAGAAACCGTACTGACATTTATTTTGAGAAAAGCAAGGCTGCTAACAGATTTGTAGGCTCCTTCCCAATACTGTTCGGTTAAGACAAAAGTTAAGACAAAAGACGCGATAAATCGCGTCTTTATAATGATTTCTCGGATCTTTGCACTCTACAATTTCTATCAAAAAACCTTAACCGAACCCAATACTACTCGGTTAAGAATCGATCCCCCCAACCCCCCTTAAAAAGGCTTGCTCAGAATGGCTTATTTTTCCCCCTTTTTAAGGGGGACTAAGGGGGATCTCCAATGACTATGCACCAAAACCTACGCAGTATTGTAACCGAACCGTATTGAGACTGGGCGCTCATGTTGCCCACCCCACAATATTGGATAATTTATTTCTTGGAGTTCCCTAACGGGGTGTAGGAGTAGGTTGAGGATTTGATGGTTTGCTTTCCTGGGGATTTGGCCCACTCCAAATTTGACGGAACTGATCTACCGACAAAGACTGTAGAAGACTGAGATTAAGCGGCTCTTTACTGATAAATGTGCCGTAGGAAGGCTGCAAATAGGAACGGTATTCAGGGCGGTTGAGGAGATGGGTTTCTAAAAAAGCGACGCTGAGGGCGTCGAGATAAGAATAAACAGCAGCACTATCTGGGCCCAGTAAGGCAGATGGCACAGGTAAGACATTGTTTTGAGGAGTAGGTTTGGCGATCGCTGAAAAGTGGGTGGCATTTTCGATCAAGGCCAGGTACTTATTAGAGTCAGGAAGCCAGGTAAAGGGGCGAATTTGCTCAAATACGGGTGGGGCGAAAATATCTTGACTACCTGCTACCAACATGACGGGAATTTTAATTTGACTGATTTCCCCCTGACCTAAAACTGAGCTGTCAATGGGATTAATCGCAATGATGGCCTTGATGCGATCGTCTTTGAGTTCGTAATTCTTTGGGGGTAAATCAGTTGCTTGACACTGCAAAAACAGCGACAAATTAAAGGATGAGTTATCGGGATTACAATCTTGCCTCAGTTGGCTAAAGTTAATCTCGGCTCCTGCTAGAGTCAAAACAGTATAACCACCAAAGGACTGACCGATCGCCCCAATTTGCTGAAAATTAAGTTTTCCTTGGAGGGTGGGATCGGACTTATCTAGACGCTGGAGTTCATTGAGTAGATATTTGATATCCAAAGGTCGGTTGATAAATTCTGCTGCATCTGGCGGCCCTGCCAAACCTGCAAAATATTGCTGAAAGCGTTCGGCATTACTACCAGGGTGTTCTAGTACCGCAACGGCAAAACCGTATGATGCTAGGTGTTCAGCCAGATAGACAAAGGTAGAGCGGTCTGAGGCCAGTCCATGAGAAATTACAATCAGGGGAAAGGGAGGCGAAGAAAGTTCTTTAGTGTTTTGTGAACCTACTGACGGCAGATAGATATCCACAGGTAGACGGCGTGAGCGAGAAACGTCATTTAACTCGAAGGTTTTTTTCTGCCAACGGAATTTTCCTGGCGATCGCAAATCTGGTTGTTTGGAGAAATCAATTTTGGAAGTGGCTGCTTGAGCGATCGCTTCTTTTTGAAGAGAGGCAAAAACTTCATCCTTTTTTTTGATCAATTGCGACAATTGATCGACTATCCTTAACCCCTCTGTGAAATTCACTCGTATAGTATTGCTCGGAAATTTCCGCAGTAAATTCACAACCGTTAAACCATCGTGATCGGTAGCAGCCAAAATCAAAGAGGCACGTATAGCATAGAAGCCATTCTTTCGAGACTCAGTGAGAAGTAATCTTCCCAGTTGTTTCACCAACTGCTCACCTATAGGTGAGTAGGTAACTTGAGATACTAGTGTAGGAGTGACATTAAAGCGTTGCTGGAGTAGATCCCGCAGTTGAGCGAGTTGTTCAGGAGTAGCACGATTAGCATAAAATGAAAAATCTTGATCGATTTTGCCTTCTTTCGCAAAGGTTTCCAGCGAGTCCACGGATAAGGAAAAGTCACCGAAGGGAGGGTAATAAAAGCTAATGCGTTCAGCTCCCAATCCGGGAGTGGCAGTCAAGAACGTAGATAGCAAACCTAAACCGAGATATCTCAAAAATTTTTTCATTAGAATAACCCACTGTCTAACCCTGCCAAACAAGTTTGGACAGAGAGGAAAGCGGGGCGGGATTTATAACCGCTTTCCTGTTTGCACAGGTTACAAGCACAAGAAAGCAAGTACTTGCATCCATAGTTTCGCACATACGCAATAATCGGTACTCAACTAAATTTTGGGATGTATTAAATTATCAAAACATATCAGTAACAAATTTTTCCGCCAAATAGCATCAGTAGGGCGATAATAGATATAGGGATCAAAATATTTTATGAAAAAAGTGAAGGTTTAAAACCGTACTTCTCTACGAGACGCTACCGCGAACGTCCCGCTAGGCTAACGCCCGCAAGTGGCGCGATCGCAGTAGCGAGCGCACGAGAAAGAATCCTTGTTTACCAAGGTAAGTAGGAACCCCACCCCTTGTCGGTGGCTAAATTGAATTTTGAATTTTGAATTTTGAATTTTGAATTGATTAATATGTCCTTCGCCTCCTGTGCTTGTTGTGTTGTCGTCCTTAACCAACAACAAGAGCAAAATATCTCCCACCAAAACCAGTGCCAGGATGTGCCAGTTAACCACAGCAAGAGCGTGGTTAAAACTTGCACTGTTGTTGAAAATGGTCGGGTAGTTGTTAAACCCTTAGAACCACAACTCAATCAAACTTCCGAATAAAACAGGAGTCAGAATTCAGAATTCAGAATTCAGGAGCGGAGCCGGAGATGCTCCGCCTCCGGTCAGAATCAAGACTCGACGCTCAAATACTCGCTAACGCTGCGCTATGCGCTTTTTCGGTCAAAAAACATTGCTGAATTCTGACTCCTGACTACTGAATTCTGTTCGATAAATTTCATTCCTCTAAATCTAAAGGTAAAACATCGTGGAAGCGGTTGTAATCAATGTAGCGATGTCCATCGGGTGTGTGGTGAAAGATATCGGCAAATTGATTGTTCCACAAAATTTCATTAGCACCATAAGTATGACGGGCATGGACGACCTGTGAAACCGTTTCATCAAGGCCACTCAAAGAGACGATCAGAATAGTATTTGTCTCGCTTAAGGATTCTGGTGTCATCCCATATAGAGGACTAAACTCATCAATGACATGCATCACTGACCAGCTTAACGTGAAGCTAGGTGTTTGGTTCGTCAGCAGTTTGAGATCGTGGAACCGACGTATGAACTGCCCTTCTAGGGTTACTTCGTCGCGCATTAAGTAGACTCGCATCTGCGCCTCCAGAATTATATTGCGACGCTTATTAGCGCTGCGAAATATGAGAGTCGGCATCGCATTATGAGGTGTAATTACAGCAACACGGCTAAAGACCACACGGGCTGTAGGTCGGGAGAATCGAGCAAACGCTAGTCCTGTCATCACAGCAATTCCCATCAAACCGATCATTGCTTCAATGGTGACAATAATGTTAGCGTAAGTTGTTTTCGGATACATTGCCCCATAGCCAATGGATGCTAGGGTTTGGACGCTAAAGAAAAAGACATCTAAAAAAGAGCCAGGTCGGGCATTGGCAATACAATCTCCTCCGATTAAGTAAGCTAGGGCAAATAGAGCATTAATAGTTATATAGAAAGTACAAATCAGGATTAGAAAGCCAATCCAGGGAATCGTTAGCAGCAGATGATAGGGATCGCGCCAGTAGGAATGCCATGCACCCATACCCATAATCTCAAATTTTCCATCTTGAACATGAATCTGAATAGGTGGGATCGGATGCTGTCGTTTCTTACGTGAAAGTCTCTTGAGTCGAAATTTCATTGCAAGTAGCCAAAAGAACGGCAACTGCTTAGTATTGTAAATTAAGTTGCTTTAGAGACATTCACTCTAGATAATTAGGGGAGTGGGGACTGGGTACTGGGGAGTGGGTACTGGGAAAGAATTATTTTAAGATTTGCTTGGGATCTCAATCCCCAATTCTCAGTTAAAATTACCCGCAAGAGAATGGAAACTTCACTTTGTTTTCTTAAATCAGCAAAAAAAATAGGGTGGACATTGCCCACCCTACTAATTTATCTGCTAGAAACTTATTTTTCCGGCTTTAGTGATTGACCTTTAGAACAGCGGTCAAACCACTCTTGGTATTTTTTTTGGTGTGACTCATCTTCAACAGCAATGGTAACACGCACCTGCTTGCAGCCGTGATTTCGCTCTAGTGCGATCGCATTCAGCAATAAATTAGCAATTTTAGGCGAGCTAAATTCGCCACTTACCGTTAAACCGTTGTCAAAATGTGTAACCTCAAGTCTTTCTCCTTCGGTCAAATCAACGCCAGTAATTTCTCCTTGCCCTAAATCAATTTCTGCAAGTTGTTTGTGTTCTGGGCTAATTTGTTCCACAATCAGCATTTCACGCCGGATAGGAACTTGTACCATCCGAGTTTCAATTACTTTGCGAACAATTACCTCACCAACCTTACGCTTACTGCTTTCAACAACTAGTCGTTCTTCTAGTAGACGAATAATCTGGTCTTCAGTAACCTGTTCTAAATTCACTGGTTCAACTGGGCTATTGATAATTGGATTATTAGCTACTTGCTCAGTTGAGTTACTGTCGCCTGGTGTTTGTGTTTCTGAATATTCAGGCATATACTCAATTTCTGATTTGTTTAAGTCTATGAAAACAGATTTAGTTGGCTTGTCAATTTGTTTTATTTTCTGGCTTTGCAACCGAAATAAAGAAGGATGTTTATCAGCTAACTGCTGACCATATTCTACAGTTTGTTGATTTGCCTGCTTAGATATAACTAAGTTGAGCCGACGATGAGCATCCACAATTAAATCATGAACTACCCCTACTAGCTGACCTTGCTTATCAAACACAGTAAAATTATTCACCCTCTGTTTTAAATCTGCCAGAGAGGAGCTAATGCGAGAGTTACCGTTTACCTGGGCAATATTTTTTGCCATCTGTTGGCTATTCATCTGCAAAGTTTACAAACTGCTTTCTAATTAGCTAAATTAAAATCTATTAATGCTCTGGATACTATTTAGAGAATGTTAAAAAATGTTTGCGATCGCTGCATTTATCCAACCTATATCCAGAGCTATACTTGCTATTACAAGCACAGGTAAAGCTAATTCAACAGCCTCACCTGCACTGTGTAGAATTAATTACTAGTCATTAGTTAGTAACTAATGACTATATTTAGTTAGCGCTCTTCAATCGGAAGATTACCAGAATTCACATCTAACTCTTCACGACGCACGGTTTCTTGAGTTTCAACTGTGTCTTGATCGACCACTTTTCTAACTCTAACTTCTTCACGTAAAAATGCTTCTTTGCGAACATCAGCAGTTTCTTCGTGGATTTCTATACGAGCAACTTCGCCTTCACGGAAGTCTGCTTCACGCCCAGAAACAGCCGTACCCGCATCTGCTGGAGTTACACGCTCAATCACAACTCGTTCTCTTTCTACTGGCACTGCAACTCGTGCAGTATCAGTCTCAACATGCTTACCAATCGTTACTTCTCCAGTTTTTTGGCGTCGTTTACTGGCAATCAGGCGTTCTTCATACAATCTTAGAGTTTGATGATCTTGCTCATTTAACCCGTATAAAGAAGGCTCATTTTCGTAAGTGTAGCTATCACGGGCGTAAGTGGGAGTTGTAGCCAATGGTGCTACAGGTGGTGCTAAAGGGTCTAATGCTGCTGGTGCTGCTAAAGGGTCTAATGCTGGTGAAGCACCTACAGGACTATAGTCTGTGGGTTGGCGATATACCCCACGTACCCGTTCTTCATAGTCGTAATCAAGGGTTTGACGTTCATTAAACTCAGGTAAATCTTCAGCTTGCTCTCTAGTCAAACCAACTGTGTAGACGCGATCAACGCTATAGTCGATACGGGCGCGGCCAAGTGGTAATAATACTTTCTTACCAAAAATCCAGAAGCCTAAATCAACTACTAAATAGCGAAAATGACCTTCTTCATCAACTAAAACATCGCTGACAGTACCGATTTTTTCATCAGTCCCTTGTGCATAAACACCCAGACCCTTAATGTCATGTCCATCAAAATTATCTTGATAGTTAGGCTCAAAATCTTCTAGTTTGTAAAGAACCATTATCTTTAACCTCAAATATTTTTTTCATCCATTAATAACTAAATTAGACATTTATTGATTTTTGTACCTCTTTCTGGCGAATGAATTATTTTCAGATTAAAATAATCAAAAGTTATAGATATTTTTATTAGCATAACTAAAGAGACGCAAAAACGTAATGATTTTGCCTTGCTTTGTAAAAACATGTTAAGTCTTTGATATATGGAATTTGCCGGATATTATTATATTTATTTATCAATATGTGATTTTTTGAAATAACAAAAACACAGGCAAAATTAAAAATTAACTTTGCCTGTATGATTATTTCAGGTAAACCTACTAAACAAATTTATAAACTAGCTAATTAAATAGCTTCATGTGCATTGATACCATTTTCTTACACATGTAAATCACCCACCGTATCAACATCTAATTCTTCTCGACGAATAGTATCTTGTGTTTCTACAATATCCCGTTCTACTACTTTCTTGATCCTAATTTCTTCACGCACAAAAGCTTCTTTATGTATCTCAGGCGTTTCTTCGTATACTTCTATACGCGCTACTTCTCCTTCTTGAAACCTAAGTTCATTGGGATCTACAACTTTACCTGCTTCTGTTGACACAACTCGCTCAATCAGAACTCGTTCTTTTTGAATAGGTACTGTAACGTGTGCAATGTCTGTTTCAACGTGCTTCCCAACTGTTACTTCTCCGGTTTTGATGCGGTATTTCTTGGCAATTAATCGTTCTTCATAAAGTTTAAAAGTTTGATCGGAGTTATCTTTTAAACCGTATAAAGCTGGTTCTTTCTGGGAATTATAGGTATCACGATCAGAAGTTAAACCTCTGTTTGGAGAACGAAATACACTACGTACCTTTTCTTCGTAAGCATCATTAACGATCGCGTCTTCTTTGTGATCGGGTAAATTATTTATTTGCTGTTTACTTAACCCATCAACATAAACGCGTCTTTCTGGATAATTGATCCGGGTAAGACCAATTGGTAGTAATATTTTTTTGCTAACCAAATCTAAGCTGATATCAATAATTAAATACCGGAAATGACCATCATCATCAACTAAAACATCACCTACCGAGCCAACTCTATCTCCTCCCTCAGTATAAAGATCCAGCGCTTTAATATCGTCTCCGCCAAAGGTTTCTAGATAATTGGGGTCAAAATGTTCAAGTTTGTGAATAGGCATAAGCTGTTCCTAAGTTGTATATAAGGTTTGTTTGCCAGTGTAAAAAATATTGTGCTAAGTCTCATCCTGCTGGCGACTGATTTTAATGGAATTATTTGATGATTTATATTAGGGAAATATTCAAGCTAAACACTATTAAAACAAGTCACAAGTCGCAAGTCGCAAGTCGCAAGTAAGTTTTGTGAAAGCGACGCGCAAAGCGAGTCTGCGATAGCGCCGGCGGCAAGCGAGTATTTTCGAGTCGCGTCCGGGGATTTAGACCCCGACCCAAAACTTACCGGTGAAGAGAACCGGGAGACTTAAACCCACCGTACTCTGTTAACAATCAATAGAGATATAACTAAAGTTATAAAAAACCAGACAATATACTGGTATAAAATATTTCTTTCAACTATTCGAGGCGAGCGCACAATGGCGACAAGCAAATTTCTCGCCTGCGCTGTTGATAAAATCCCCCCTACATTTTCAGGGGATTGGACGATATCACCTGCGTAAGTCCTGCTAATTAAGAGCCAATACTGAAACAATGGGAGTAGACACTAGAGAACCATGCAGATTATGAGTGAACTTCCAAATAGTCTAGAAGATGCGATCGCCCAATCTCGTGTAGCCGTCCAAACTGCCCTTGCAGATGGCTGTACTCGCCTGCAAGTTGAGTTTTTGTTCCCAGAACTGAAGTATATGCCGGTGGCGGAACAGTTTTTGCCTGTGTTTACAGATTATGATTCCCGTTTGAAGATTTTCTTTGCTGACGCTGGCGCAGCTGCCCTAGCCCGTCGTGATTGGGCAGATGCACCATTTCAAATTTTGGATATTGGTACGGGTAGGGCTGCTTCTTTGCAGACAAAAATTCAGCCAGAGGATGAAATTTTCTTATTCGTTGCCCCCACTGCCGTAGAAGTGCCGCAGTTGGAAAAGTTGTGTGAAGTAATAGGCGATCGCCCTTTAGTTTTGTTAAATCCCCGTTTAGAAGATTCTGGGGTTGTGGGCATTGGTTATGCAGCCAGAAAAACTCGTGAGCGTTTCACCAATACCATTGAACCCTGTTATTATCTACGCCCCATAGACGATCAAAGTGCTTTATATCGCTCCTACCCAGGACAGTGGGAAGTTTGGCTAGAAACAGGCGGCGAATATCAAAAAATTGCGGAGTTACCCACAAAACCATCGGGTGATGATTTGGATCTGATTCTTTTAAAAGGACAACCGCAAACAACAATAGATGCGACACCTGCGAGAAAACCCAGTGTGTTTAAGAGTTTACAACGGTTTTTAAAGGCGTTGAGTAGTTAGGATAATATAGCAATCCTTGCAGGAGTTATGAACAAAAAGATCCCCGACTTCTTGAAGAAGTCGGGGATCTGAGCCTTCCGGTGTTTGCAGTGCTGATTCTGCAATGTTGTCAAATTTATCTACTTTATGAATCGGAGCATTTGCTTGGCTAGGATGGATGAGTTTATTGGACATCTCCACAAATTAAATATGCGTTATCCAGAACCCTTGTAGAGACGTAGCAGTGCTACGTCTCTACATTATTTTTTGGAGATGTCTATTTAGTAGTAGTTGTATATTTGAACTAGTTGAGTAAAGAGCTTGATGTTCATGAATATAAGTACCCTACATGATATTGAGTGTGCTGTCAGTCAACTTTCACCGGAGGAGCTTGCTACTTTCCGAGTCTGGTTTGCAGAATTCGATGCGGCTGTATGGGATCAACAGCTTGAGGCAGATGTAGCTGCGGGTCGGCTTGATGCTCTGGCTGAGAAAGCGTTGCAAGACTTGAGAGCAGGACATTGTACTGAACTGTAAGACACCGAGCAAGCCCAAATTTTTGGTATTGCTATCGACAGTTGCCAAGTGATGTTCAAGAATTTGCAGATCGATGCTACGAGTTAGTGACATACTCCTACACTGATGCTTCGCATACAGTGTAGGCTTCCAAGACAATCCGGCTACTGCTTAGGAGGCTCTTGGCTTTAAGAACGGAATGCCCTACCGCTCTATTTTTTACGTTAATTGCTGCGTTATGATCGCGGTCAAGACTGCATTTACAATTAGGGCAGTCGTGCCATCTTTCGTGCAGTTTTTTAGGAACTTTCACCCCACAACTAGAACAATCTTGTGACGTACCTGATGGATTCACTGCAATTACACATAACCCAGCATTTTCGGCTTTGGTTGTTAGAATTGACAGGAAGCTTGACCATCCAGCATCATGCACAGATAAAGCTTGCATCGAACGAGAAAGACCTTTGACGTTTAAATCTTCATGAACTACGACATCATATTTTTTCAGTAGATTATTGGCAGTTTTAAAGTGAAAGTCTTTGCGCTTATCAGCTACTTTTTTATGTTGTTTAGCAACTTGCTTAATAGCTTTTTTGCGGCGGATACTTCCTTTTTTGCGACGCGAAACACGTTTTTGAATGACGCGCAATCGTTTCTGAGATTTACGGTAATGCTGAGGGATTGGGACAACATCACCATCGGAAGTTGTCAAAAAGTCTTTTAAGCCGAGGTCAATACCTGTAATTGAATCTGGATTAAAATCAGGTTTAACAGATGGAATTGTCGTATCTTCAAGGCTCAAAGTCAAATAATAGCCATCAGCTTTTTTGGTAACAGATGCAGTCTTGATTTTAAAGCCATCTGGAATAGGGCGATGCAAAATAACTTTAACTATGCCGAACATCGGTAAAATTATTAAATTACCTTGCAAACACCCATCCTTCATCTGTGGATATGTAAACGTGCGGTAACGTTCACGAGATTTAAAGCGAGGTCGTCCACTTCGTTTTCCGTTGCTATCACCTTTTAAAAAACGGTCAAATGTCACCTGAACTCGTTTAACTATATCCTGTAACACTTGCGAGTAAATTTCACCGTACCAAGGATGAGTTTTTTTCAGATGTGGTAGCGTTTTCTTTTGTGAATAATAGTCTGGGTTGTCTCTTAATTCTGGTATATGGCAGACAAGAGGACAAGTGTTAATCGGTGAACGATTGCGTTCATACCAATCAAATCTATCAGCCAACAAGTAGTTATATTGGGCGCAGAGCATAGACAGCCATCTATCTATCTCTATAGCTTGCTTTGTTGTTGGTCGTAGCTTGTATTGGTACGCTGTCCGCATTTATTTGTCCTCTCCTTGTTGCAACTATGATAACATAAACGTTGTGACATCGTAGTGACAAATATGAAAAATAAATATCTACAAATACGAATCAGTGAGCGTAGACTGAACAAGTTTCGATTGTATTCAGTCTTAAAAGACAGGACTATGACTCAAGTACTTGAAGACTTCATTGACTCGTTACCAGCCCCAGAGAGAGGCAATTCGTCATCGACCAACATTGCTGATTAAACTGCGTTTAATTCCGCTTGTTGGTCAATTCCGACGCTCGATGACTCGCTACCGCTTCGCTATCATTGCCCAGAATTCATCCCACACCTCCCTTCGGGTAGGATGTGGGGCTTCTTCTGCCTTAGCTAAAGCAAGACCCTCGCTATCCATCACTGCATTTTAAGAAAGTAGGACGTTTTTGGTCAGTACGAGTGGGTTTACACTATCGTGCGCTGGATAATATAGCAATCCTTGCAGAAGTTACGAACAAAAAGATCCCCGACTTCTTGAAGAAGTCGGGGATCTGAGCCTTTCGGTATTTGCAATGCTGATTTCACAATAACAATAATGAGCGGGAATAGGAGTTAGGAATTTTATTATTAACTCCTAACTCCTAACTTTTTTAATTCCCTTGCAACGGTGCATTCAACACTTTCTCAATGCGATCGCGCGTTTCTAGTAAGTGCGCTTTGGTATACTCATCTTCGGAATTAACTCCCTTAAGTTTCTGATCAAGCTGTTTGAGTTTATACCAAGCTAAAGTTCGAGCATCTTCTGGAACACTTTCTTTCCGCAATACCATAGCCGTTAAAATGTCCAGGTATTGGCGCTGCAAGCCTCGCCGCAAACTGGTAATTTTCATCAGTTTACCTTTTGGTTTGATGACTTCCGTCCAAATACCTGACTGCAAAGTGTCAAATAGTTCTGGTAGAGTCAGTGCTTTTCCTTCGGGAGTTTTGAGTTCAATATCCTTGAGACGAGAAAGGCGATCGCTTGAGAGTAAATCTCGCAACACAGAACCCTGCATAAATAGCACTAAGTCATGAATTGGAAAATCTAAACGGCCAACTTGCACAGAAGTACCCCAATGTCGCCAACGGGAAGGCGCTAATTTATTCAGTAGTTCTGGTGAAAAGTTCAGGGCATCTTCAGCAAACACATATTTTTGTAGTGTATCTAAAGCTTGGCGCTGTTCTTCCACTGGTACTGCTTCAAATGGTAATCGGTGTTGGGTAACTCCAGAGGGTATCTCACTAGGGTGAATGCGATAGAAAGACTGTCCCCCGATGTATTTTGTGGTGTAATATATTTGCTGAAAATAGTTACCCAATACGGTGCTAAAACGTTCGCTCACATCGCTGTAACTATCACCAGCCAGAGGGAAACGTTTATCGAGACGTTCCCACATCACCCGCGCATTATTCAACTGCCACTGAGAATAAAGCAGTACATTGCTACTGTTATCCCAAGCATCAGCAGTTGGGTCAAGGTCATGCACATCTTCATCTGTGGAATAACTCAACTCTGGCTTGTAGGATTGTGCAGCAATTTCTTCTAAAATAGGCTTTTCCGCTATGGGAGTTGATGTTTGAATTGGTGTATAGCCGTACTTAATTGCCCATTCATCATAAGGCCCTACCATACTAGGAAAATAATCTCCCTGTTTTGTACCTTGAGGGGCAATATTTGGGGGAATATAGTCCATTACGGAAGTTGTCAAACCTTTAGTTTTGGTAATTTCCGTATTATTCATTTCCTGGGGTGCTAGCAGTGTACTACCACGGAAGTTATGACGTAAACCAAGAGTATGTCCGACTTCGTGAGCGATGATTAAACGTAAATATTGATGGATATACTCTTTCACCTGGTCGGGAGTAGCTATAGTATCTGGCAGTAGTGACATCGCCAGTGAACCAAAGGCAAACTGGTTAGCAGCTTCCATGCCATAGCATAAATCGTACTCGCCTGCCATTTTTGATAAACGATTCAACAACCCCTGTTTTTCTGGCATTTTCTGGGGCGCGTCATTGTTTTTCGCATCTAAACCATTGGCGCAAAGTAGACGATTTTGCATCAAAGCTGATAGGGTAGTGCGATTGTCTGTTTGACTGGGTTGGACGATTTTACGATACTCATTTTTGAGTGCCCGTACAAAGCTAGCATCTACGAGAATGTCTGCATCTAAAATTTCCCCTGTCAATGGATTAACACGGGATGGCCCCATTGCAAAATAACCATCTACTGTGTTAATCCAGCGAATTGTGTTGTAACGAATATCTGCCGGGTCCCAGGTAGCATCATCAGGCATTTGGCGGACTTCAATTGCATCCTTAAATCCAGCTTTGAGAAAGGCTTTGTTCCACATGAGAACGCCTTCTTTCATCGCATCGCGGTATTCTAAGGGCACAGCGTTATCAATCCAGAAAACAATTGGTTTTTTGGGGCGAGAAATGACTGCTTTTGGGTCTTCTTTTTCCAAATGCCAGCGATTTATATAGCGGACAAAAGAATCGCCGCGATCGTCGTCTTTGGATAAATCTTGGTAGGCGGTGATGAAATAGCCGACGCGATCGTCAGCAAGGCGCGGTCGATAATCTTGATCGGGTAGTTGGGAGAGACTGTAATGGACGCGTAGGGTAAAACCACGGTTGTCAGCTAGGGATGCAAAGCTTGCTACTTCACTGTCGCGGTCAACGCTACCAGAGAAATTCAAAACTGATTCAACTTCTAAGTTTTGGGGAAAGGCTTTCGCATTACCAAAATAGGATTGGTCTGTGCTTCCTGGGACTCCTAAACTTACAGATAATCCAGCTAAGTCTGTGAGTAACAAATCTCCCAAGTCAATGAGAATAGTTTTGCGTTCTGGATGAATGCTTTTAATGGAAACGGTGTAGAGAACAGAGTCACTAAACGATCGCATCAGCGATCGCACCTGGGGATCTCCCTCACGGGTACGAAAATTCACATTGCGGATCACAAAATGTATTTTATCATCCACCCGTTGGAAATAAAACAAAAAATCTTGCAGAGGCATACCACTATAAATACCCCGTTCGCCAATACCCGATTCTAGGGTTGCTGTAGCTAGGTAATTTTTATTAAGTTGCTCTGGCTTAATTTCTAGATAAATCTTATTCTTTTCTTTATTGCGATAAAGAGTGAACAATCCTACTGACTTTTGAGTATTTTTAGTTACTACGTTGAATGGCTCTAAATCATCCTTTGCTACTGGTTTAGTACTAGAATTAGGCTTTGCATTCGGTTTTTCTGGGGGTTTTGCAACTTGCAAAAATGGTTGCTGTGCTGCTTTTTTCGGATCTTTTACCACCCAAATAAATGCTTGGGGCTGCACATGTTTATTTTGATTGACTACCCAAACTTGCCCTGACGCTAACTTCTGTTTCTGAGGAATATTGATATTATTTAGTGATAAAGCTGAAATTTTAGTTGAAGAAGTTTCTGTTGTTAACTGACCATTAGATTTTTCTCCATTTTTGGTTTTAACCACGCTTTCTACAAACTTCTGGTTAGCTGATAATTCTGTATCAACTCTGTTAACAGAGGGTGACTTAGCGCTAGCCGTTATTACTCCTAAAAACAAACCATGTAACAAAATCATATAAAAAGTTAATTTGTTCATTGCATTCATTCCCCAATAACTATTCCGCAGTTAATTTTTAACTTTTGCAAAGCTATGCAGCTTATCCTCTGCTGATTCTCTTAGCTGCTTTATATTAAGCAGCAAACTTGTGACCGTGCCAATTTTGGATTTTGGATTAAAAAAGTTTTTGGTACTGCTTCGACTCTTGTAGTCAAGCCAAAATCATCAACCCCTGTATCCTTGTGGTCAGGGTAAATCCAAAATCGTTTGACTGAAATTTTAGTTGCCATTTTTCAGCTTTGTTGTGCTGTTTTAGTGTAGGATTTTTCCTAACAATTGCGTCTCCAAGAAACAGTAAGTATTATTTTTACATCAGACTAGTAAATTTCTTGAGAAGAAAGTATAACAAATTAACCAAAACATGGAAATTACTTGATTTTTGAAAGGATTTTGAAGCTAACACTTTATTGACATCAGGATAAGCATCTGAAAGCAACTACAGGTAAGCAAGAAGCTGTCATCCAGAAAGGCCATTGCCAAACTCAAAAAAAGTCGTCTGGTGTAGACATCGCCAACTCATGATTTTTTTACTATAGTATTTCTTTATACTATTAATTTGTAGCAATGAAAAGCAAACTAACATAGAAAAAATTTTAATTCAGGATTATCAAAACAGTAACTGAAATGTAACAACGGACACAGAAATGTCAACATATTTATCTCAAGTTTGGCAATTGCTGAGAAATTATGTGAGGGGTACAAGGTTGCAAGAAATGCCAAAGACCACATCGCCAGAAACTAAAGCAGTTTTACCTCTAGGAAAAAGTATTAAAGAACTAGACAAAAGTATTAAGTTTACTCAAGATAATTTACAGGAATATTTATACTCTCCAAGACTACAAGAAAGCTTGGAAAAATGGACAATACTAGACAGTGGTTTGACTTCTAAGATCGACGATCGCGCATTGGGCACTTTACCATCTGGGGTTTGTTTTAGAGTGTGCGATCGCCAGATGCATGAAGAGATTTATGATTTATTAGGCAGTGCTGCCTTGAAACCAGAAATAGTCAGCCAACTAATGGAATTGATTGTGACTGGTAAAAAAATTCGCCCAGAAGTACTTTTCTGGCGGTTAGAAGATTTTTATCGTCGCTGGTGTCAGGGAGAATTTATCGATGGCACACTAGATGATAACCTGCCTCAGAAAACAAAGTTAAAGTTGGCGGCACAACATATTGCGATCGGGTTGAGACAGGTAGACATATATACAGGGCTGAACGTACTGATTTTACTGTTAGAGTTACACCGCTACGCCCAAGAGCGAGATGAACTTAAACAAAAAATCACCTTCTATCCATCAGATCAACCAGACACAGACAATTTTTTCACATCCCAACTACTGCGGATTATCAACTATAGCGATGCCCTGGAAATTGGTAACTTTAGCAGTATAGTCGGGCAATTCCTCAAAGGCGGCAACTTTCGGAGTGCTTACCTGGGTGATGCTAACCTCACCGGGGCAGACTTTAGCGGTGCTGACCTCAGCCTTGCTTATCTCGGCGATGCTAACTTAACTGGCGTCAACCTAAGCGGTGCCAATCTTAGTGGTGCGAACCTTGGTGATGCCAACCTCAGCGGTGCCAATCTTAGCGGTGCGAACCTCACCGGTGCCGACCTCAGCAGCACCAACCTCAGCGGTGCTAACCTTAACTGTGCCAACCTTAGCCGCGCCGACCTCAACCGCGCCGACCTCAGCAGTACCAACCTTAGCCGCGCCGACCTCAACCGCGCCGACCTCAGCCGCGCCGACATTAGCAGCAGTAACCTCAGCCATGCTGACTTAAGTAACGCCATCCTTTTTGGTGCGAATCTGAGTGAAGCTAACCTTAGCAGCGTCAACCTCAGCCATGCCGACCTATGCCGCGCCGACCTGAGTGGTGCTGATTTGAGTCATGCCACCCTCAACGGTAGTAATCTCAGTGATACAATTCTTTTCAGTACCAACCTGAGTGATGCCATCCTTGTTGCCGCAGACCTCAGCTACGCCAAACTTAACGGTGCTAAACTTAACAATGCCAGACTTAATGGGGCAATGTTCTTAGGCGCTGACCTCAGCGGTGTAGACCTGAGTCGGGTAATTCTCAACGAAGCCGACCTCAGCGGCGTGATTCTTAACGATGCCGACCTCAGTGGTGCCGACCTCACCGACGCTATCTTGTTCGGTACAGACCTCAGCTATGCCAACCTTAAGAGTGCTAACCTCAGTGGCAGTAACCTCAGTGGTGCTATTCTCAACGGTGCGGATCTCAGCCATAGCAACCTCAGCTATGCCATTCTGGGTGGTGCAGACCTCAGCGACGCCAATATGGAACAAATGAACTGGGGTAAAAAGCAGCAATGGGAAGGTGTACGGGGATTAGAGACAGCAGTGAATGTACCAGAGGCATTAAAAGAAGAACTGGGGCTGAAGTGAGAATGAAAGGGAGTGGGGAGTAGGGAAACTAAGAAAGCTTTTCATCGGGCGGGGGTTTCAACCTACCTTGCGATACAAGGAAGGATTTTATCGCGCCACTTGCGGGCGAAAGCGCGTAGCGGGACGTTCGCGGTAGCGTCTCGTAGAGAAGTACGGCTTTAAACCTAAATCGAGGGCTAATTTCTTCCCCTACTCCCTACTCCCTACTCCCGCCCCGAAGGGGTAGTTAAAACGAGCGCGGCAGGGTTCGAACCTGCGACCGATTGCTTAGAAGGCAATTGCTCTATCCACTGAGCTACGCGCCCAAAACAAAATAATGGCTCCCGAAGGAGTCACCTACACCATTATATCGTCTTCACGTACCAAGAAGCAATCAAAAATTGCAGATTTACCATTAGCAAGGCTAAGATGCTAGTCGCTAGCTAGTCAATTTACACTAAAAACGAAACAGATGGGGTATTGGTTTAGAGATATTGTGTTGTCAAGGGGTTATTTGCCCGTTAGCGCTAACGTCCTCTGGGCGGCTACCTTCGGGAAGGAACTGGCGATCGCGAGGCTCATTTTCACAGTATGCTAGGTAATTTCAGCCTTGGCGATACTGCCAAATGCCATTATATATTCCATATTAAGAGTGCCCCTGTGAGGAGTTATTTGCTAGTGCCATGTTTATTCTCAAACGGCAGGATGTTGAAATATCAAGCATTCAGCACCCAAAAAAGGATCAGCAAGTGCCGATTCTCAGTTATCAAGGGCAAACTTTTCGCTTGATTAGTGTTTTCAAAGCTAGTCAAGAAGAAGAAGCTAGAGCCTTATGGAGAGAATTAACGGATAACCGAGGCAAAGCCTGTGTTTTGCTGGAGGAACCGGAACGCTTTAGCGTCTGGGGTAAAATCCGTTTAGAGCAGCTGGATAGTGACACAGGTGGTCATGGCAAAACGGCGATTTTAATCCAAGCCAGTATTTTGCTGTTACAAGGTGTTTCTATCGATATTGAAGAGTTTTTAGGTGCTAGGCAAGTTGCATTATTTGAAAAAGATATTGCCGAAGTATTAAAGCAGAAGCAATTTCCTCAAGCGTCTTCTCTAGAAGCGGTTAAATATTTGGTGTCTACTAATCCTTTGCCGGCAGCCAAAATACCTGATTGGCAAGAAAATCATGTAGTTATTCTGTTACAAGAACTGCATAGATTAGGAAAAGCCTATTTTGGCAATGGTAATTTTACCAAACAAGTAATTTATAAGCTAGAAGATATGCCAGAAGCCGAGCGAGCGCTGTTTATAAATTGGCTAAATCAATCGCCACTGGGTAAACTATGGCAGTAGCATGGAAATTTTTTAAAGTTCCTGCCACTGGTACTTGCTTTTGGTGTCCGATTGTGTATTACTTGGCAGACACACTGCTACATATACAGTCATTTAACTCAAAATACTCCCAGAGTGCATCTACATAAGTCAAGTCCTATGAATAACTCTTACGAGAATTCGTTCCTTTCTAAATCTATTTTCAACACTCAGAACATTGTCTTAGCTAATATTGGCTGGGCTGTACTGGCACTGCTATACTTTTTGTTGTTTAGTGCCAAAGTTCCCGGAGCCGATGGCATAGAAAGCCGGGCTGAGTGGTATGTGATTGGCACAAATATTTTTGAAGCTTTAGCTTATTTGTGTGCCAGTATCTTATGCTTGAGGAACTGGCTGAGTCCACAAATCGTCAGTGGCCGGAATGTTTGGCTCTTAATTGGGTTAGGTATGCTTTCCTATTTCGTTGGGGGGATAATTTTCGGCTATACCGAGATAGTTTTAAAAGATGAACCGGATATGTCTGTAGGCGATATATTTTTTGTACTGACTTATCTATTACTTGGCGCAGGCATGATTTTAGCTGTGGCTTCCAGGCGAATCAATCTGGAAAAATGGCAGTGGCTAATTGTATTAGCAATTGCAGTATTCGGTAGTTTGTTGGCATGGTGGATTTCTATGCAACAGGAAACATCCCCGGAACTGCTAGTCGCTATTTTGAACTGGTTTTACGTAGTTAGCGATGTGGTTCTGTTAATTATTGCTACCACTCTGCTATTAGCCTTTTGGGGAGGAAGAGTTTCCCAGTCTTGGCGAATGATTGCAGCGGCGGCCTTTTCGCTTTACATTGCAGATATGTGGTTTAAATACGCCCAAGGCCCCAATTATCAAAGTGGAGAGATATTAGAAGTGTTTTGGGTGTTTAGTGGAGTGTTATTTGGTATGGGCGCTGCCTTAGAATATGACGCATCACTAAGACGAACGCGGCGTACCAGCACAAGAAAACGAGCTTAGTAAGGATTTTTGGTATCTACCGTGAGAAAATTAACAGACTCTGACAAGCAAGAAATTCTGAAGTTATATCGAGAGACTGCCGAAACAACCTCAACTTTAGCAGACCGCTACGGTGTGAGTAACTCGACAATTAGTCGCCTGCTCAAAAGTACTTTGGCAGAGGATGAGTATGAATACTTAGTCTCTTTAAAGCGGGCTGCGAGAACTCCTGAGGGAAGGGCACAGGTTAGCTACGAGCAGTTACCACTGCTGATTCAACCTGAGCCGGAGATAGAAGTTCCACCCATTGAAACTCTACCTTTGGAAGTACCAAAGGTTGAGCCACTACCACGTAAGATAATTCGTGTAGAGCAGGAACTTTACTCAGAGGAAACGGCGGAGTCAATCGCCGCTAGTAGACGGGTGCGGCGTCGTCCCTCGGCGGCGGAAAAACCGAAACTCCGAGTCACATCTGAGAAATTAGAAACTCCAGAGCCAAAGCCGCCGGAAATAGTCAGCATCTCTATCCCGCCTCTAAAGGTTGAACATCCAGGAGCAGCTGTCATCGCGCACATGCTGGGCGAAGATTTGCTAGACGAATCAGAGGATTTGGATGATTTAGATGATGATGATTTAGAGGATGACGATTTTGAGGAAGAAGACTTTGATGATGATGACCTGGATGAGGAAAGACCTTTAGTCACAAAACGCAGACCAGGTGAAGCATCAGTTCAAGTTTTACCTCTGTCGGTAGCGAATTTGCCGAAAACTTGCTATTTGGTAATTGACCGTTCCTCAGAATTAATTACCCGCCCCCTGAAAGACTTTGGTGACTTGGGGCAAATTCCCAGCCTGGAAACTCAGCAAAGAACTCTGCCGGTGTTTGATAACCATCGTGTCGCCAAGCGTTTTTCTACAAAGCGCGATCGCGTGATTAAGGTTCCAGATAGTAAAATGCTCCATAAGGCTCGTACTCATCTGCAAGCTAAGGGTATCACGCGACTCTTGATTGATGGTCAGGTCTATTCTTTGTCTACGGTTTAAGATTGGGCGATTCAATTTTGGATTTTGGATTTTAGATTTTGGATTAAATTTCAATCTAAAATCCAAAATCTAAAATCTAAAATTCTTACTCCTTTCAACTGTAAACAGCCCTTGTAAAACGCTCTGCTAAGTAAATAATGTCTTGTCTACGAGCAATTTGGTTCATCCATTGTTTGGGAATATTTTCCACACCGTAGTAAATTCCCGCTAACCCACCGGTGACGGCGGCGGTGGTATCGGTATCTCCGCCTAAATTCACAGCTTTCAATACCGCCTCAGAATAAGACGAGGTATTTAACAAACACCAGAGGGATGATTCTAAGGTGTCAATCACATAGCCACCAGAATTAATCTCTTCCACTGGTATCTTGGCAATCTCACCACTGAAAACTCTGCCAAAATGCGGCTTTTCTAACAAAAATTCTCGCACAGAATAAATTGTTTGGATGTCTTGCAATCCTTGTAAATAAGCTGTTTGGGGGTCAGCACCTTCTAACAGCGCCACTGCAATACTAATATAAATGCCGCAGGCCATTTGCGATCGCGCATGAGCATGGGTAATTGCCGAAACATCATGCACCCGCGCCAGCAATTCACCTAAAGTTAAGTTTCTATGACAATAAGCCATCGGCAAGATTCTCATTAAAGAACCATTGCCATTACTATTTTCAACCTTACCGCCTGCCTGATGGGGAACAACTCCCTGTTTCAGGCGCATAATTGCTGTGTGGGTAGTTTGACCAATATCAAAGACATCACCACGGGGAGTCCAGTAAGCCTCCTTGTACCAGCGCCAGAAGGAATTGGCTATAGCATCCAACGAATACCCTCTACAAAGGCATTCTGCCAAGCAAAAGCTTAAGGAACTATCATCTGACCAAGTTCCTGGTGGTTGATTCCATGTGCCATAACCCAACATTGTTGTCACTGGAGATTTTACTCGTTCAGCGCGACTAGTAAACTCCACTGGCACACCCAACGCATCACCGACACATAAACCCATCAAACCAGACAACGTTTTTGTAGCGGTTAGCATTATTCAATCTCCACAAAAATTGCTCAAAATTAACTTTATAGATTCCCTCTATAGCTTGTTGCAACAGATGTTACAGCCTACTTTTTCATCATCTGTGAAAAGCTCGGCAAAAAATTGTTATTCGGGTATTTTATTAACCAGATACTTACTAAGTTTTAGTTCCAAATATTGTGCCAGTTTTCAAAGCGTCTATTTCTGGAACAAATAACTCGGATGAAAAGACACAGGGTTTTCTCAAATTCTTTTGGGTTAATTCTTTCAAACACCCTTCTAAAAGTATCGGGGCTGGGTATTCCGATAGATTTTTTAGAAAGGCTGAGAAATCAGTCAAACAGGCTCAGAGACGGATTTACAAGAAAGTAAAGAAGTCGTCAGGGCGTAGAAAAGCTAGAAGTATTTTTGCCAGAAAGCACTTGCGAATAAGTAGGCAACGTACCGAACACGCTAAAAGAATAGCGCGTCGCGTTGTGAAGTCTAACGACTTAATCGCCTACGAAAACCTCATGGTTGGCATCAAGCTTTACGTCTTTCTTGCCAATCAACATAGAAAAAGAGAATTGTCAGTAAAATATAGCCAATAGCCCAAGTAGCACCAGTTCCCCAGCCGAAATTAACAACTGTATCTGCAACAGTCCAACGATAACTGTGCATCAATCCAACCCAGGAAATGACAGCAGCGACTATAGACCAATAGGCAGCTTGGCGAAACTTGCGCTCAATAATGTAAACTGTAATACCGGCTAAAATCATGGCGGAAAAAATAAACCCTTGCTCTAGAGCAAAAGCCCCATCAATATACGTATCGCTCAACTTAAACTGCTCAATTAAGGCTGGTGTGAAAGGTTTTTCCGGCGTGCCCAAGCCTGCTGCCCGAAGTGCATTTTTCGCAATTAGCGCACCCCAACCAGCAATCCCCGGCAATAGACCAACAACCACAGCAGGTGCATGGTGCGACGGGGTAGCTGTAAAGCTTTGAGCGACAATCACAATCCCAATCCACAACACAATTGCCATTCCAGCTTCAATCGGCACAAAGTAAGCCAGCATTGCCACGGTTCCACTTAGGCAAAGCAAGCTCATAATTATACCATTGAGTATAGAGTAACCAACTCTCGCTCCCATCGCTTTCCAGCCAGGATGACCAATATAAATAGTAGTCGGGAAACAGGAACCACAAATAGCAGCAACCAATGTACCAATACCATTTACCCTCAGACAAGGAGCCACAGGATAAGTATCACCCGCAGCTGAAGCACTTTCTAAATTCTGGAGACTGCCAACAAGATTAAATAACCCCATTGGTAGAATAATACTGAAATAATCGACCAAGACTGAACGACTATTCCACAATTTTAAGAGCCACAAAGAAGGCAGATAAAGCCTAATTGGTTCCAGGGTAGCGATCAACTTGGCATGATCCCAACTGGCTAAACCTGTTACCCAAGCGAGGGTAATTCCCAACAGAACTGCCAACAATCCGCCAGGTATGGCAAACCGCACTCGCCCAAAATAAGTCAGCAGAATCACACCAAGAGGTACCAAGCCGACTACGGGATTGGCGTATGTACGAAATAGAAAACCAATGGCGATAAAAGTGATGGCAATACCACCCAAAGTGGAAAGCAATGCTGCACGGGGGGCGAGGTGACGGAGTGGCTCTCCCAACCATGCCCCGACAAATTCTATCAAACCAGAACCAAAGCAAGCCACCAATCCTGCTTGCCAAGCTAATTCAGCAGCTTGTTCCCCAGATGCACCACTAGAAATTGCCGCCAATTTTACAGGCAGCATCACCAGAAAAATATAGGCAAAAAGGCTGACGGTGTTTATCCCATAAGGCAAAGCAGTAATATCATCCCTTTGCTCACGTTTACCTTGTTCTTTAGCTAGCCTTGCGTAATAGAAGTTGCCAACAATCAAACTAATTGCAACACCTGGCAAAATCCGCCCATAAACTAACGACTCAGGAAAGCCTAGCACTCCTTGGCACAAATTCGCAATCAATAAAATTTGAATAAAATTATCAAGCGCCAGCCCAAATAAACCATCAATGTCTCTGCGAACGAACCAACGCGGTACTCTGGTTGTAGCGATTTCCATTGTTTTACTTTTGCTTTGCCAATTGTCTGGCAAGGGTCTTGCCGCTATTAGAATACCAGCAATCGTATTACAAGTGATAAGCAAATGACACCTGTTGCCGTTGTCAGGTGTAGGTAGTTGACATCATTTTGACGTTTCAAAGTTGCTTCCCCTTTAAAAGTGACTGGATTAACCTGAGCAGGAGGCGTACATGCACAGGTTGCGTATTACTCCCTATGGTCTTTGGAGGTGCATTTTCAGGATCTACCCCTGTCCAAAGTTCAAAATTGTCAAAATAGAGCTGCAATACACCACCCTGGTTGCGTACGTCATCAATGGCTTCTGCCCCGGCATAGAGCTTTAAAGGATTAAATTCTGTCACTCCATCAGGGTTAGGATCTTGCGGGTGATAGGTGATATTATGCACATCAAATAACACAGTTTTTCTACCATCATAGGTCATTGCGGAATAGAAACGTCCCGTATTTCTATCACCCTGCTTATAATAGACCTCTACATCAATCCATTTTCCCAAGGGAATATCAAAATTTTCCGGGGATTGTGCTGTCCATACCTCCTGAAAATTCCCATGCGAATCCAATATCTGTGCCCCAAGAACAGGTTTCAGTTTTCCGTGGTCTCTTGCCAGCAGAACGGTGTGGATACGGAAAGGATAAGGTGTACTTAGCCAAAAGGCGTTATTCCAAAACTCATCCAGGATAACCCAGCCTTTTTGATATTTGTTCCAGTCCTGACTGTACATTACCTTATAACGATACAGGAACTCAGTCATTTTTCCTTTGGCATTATCATATAAATCCGCCTGAATACGTCCTTTGCAACCGCCACATTCAGTATCATTAGGTTTTTTTAGCCAGAAACTGAGAACATGGTTATTCTGATCAAGCGGATCTTTCACAATTGAGGCAAGTCTTTGAGAAGAATCACCACCTAGATATTCAATCATAAAAATGCCTATAGGATCAGATTCCAGGTCTCTTACCCAGTCATTGGGTGCGGCTACCGAGGTATCAACCCCAACAATGTCAGCCCTGTTTGCACTTTGACCCGTCACCTGGGTAGATCCTTCAAAACCGGAGTGGAACAGGAGCCTTGGTGCAGCAGATGCCGGAGAACCCAGGGAAATAAGTGCAGTAGCGGACAATGAAATAAAAATTCCAGCATTGCGTTTGAAATTGTTCCTATTCCTCTTTATTGAGGTATCTTTTTTTGCCAATGGCAAAAAATTTTTTATAAAACTATACCTCTTATGTTTCAAAATTTGCGATAATCATACTTTTACCTTTCCAATAATACCAAAATTATCGGTTAGCCGTTCCGTCCAATTTTTTGTACCCCGTGTTTCTTTCTGGATTACAACCACAGATTAAGAAGTGCTGCAAATTATTCAAAACCGCCTCTTTCTGCTAATGCATTAGCATCACGCGCACCATGCAAAACGCGAATAATTATGATTTCGGCTTCTGATACTGTGTAATAAATGGCATGATTTCCTTCAAATATCACACGCAGACCAGCTGAGAATTGCGATCGCAGGTCAAGTTTACTACGCACCAAAACTTCAGGGAACTGGGCCACTAACAAAGGCTACTCAGCTATTTAAACAAGGTTCAGCCGTCTCTGCTGTAGGAGGGGAGGTAAGTCCTATTCTTGGGCGAAAGTCTATAGTAGTGGCACTCCCCCGTGATTACAGAAGCCCCAACTTCAACCGTACTCGGTAAGTTAAGGCAAGAGACGCGATGAATCGGCGTCTCTACAATAATCAGTCTTTTGTAGAGACGCCGATTTATCGCGTCTTTGAGATTTATAATTTTCATCAAAAAACCTTAACCGAACGGTATTGAGTTCACGTCTTAATTGCACCCCTAACCAAAATTACTGTACTTTCTACACCAGAGGCGATCGCTTCTGGAATATTACCTTGAATCGCCTGCTGCAACAATCCCTCGCGTGAAGCTCCCAAAACTACAACATCATAACCTTCGGTTTTTACTAGGTTAATCACACCTTCTGCAACTGAATTAGCTTGGACTGGGAGAGCAACTACACTGCTAGACAATTTGCGGCGACGCATCAAATGGCGAATGGCTTGTTCTAAAACTGACATATCTGGCTTAAGTTCAGATGCTTTAAACACCTGTGTCAGGCGAATTTGTGGTGCATTTCCCAATGTAATTAAAGCCGGTAACAATTTAATCGCCAGTTGGGAATTGGGGCCTCCAGCCATTGGAACTAGCCAGCTGTTGAAGAGGGGACTGGGGATTGGGGATTGGGGGGTTTCGCCTAATTTTACTAATACGACTTCGCAGGTGGCTTGGCGAATTATGGTATCTACAACGTTACCAAAAATCCGACCTGGGGTAGATGTGCTACCTTTCCATCCCATTAAAATTAGGTCGATGTGTTGTTCGTTGATTGTCTCTAAAATTGCTTGGGCGACATCGTGAGTAACTCGAATCTGCGTGTGTAGGGGAATTTGCCATTTTTTTGCTAAGACTTCTGCTTGTCTTAGCAAGCGGCGACTTTTTGCCGTTCTTACCTGTGTTTCTGACGGGGAACTGTGGCGGGGTATTAGCATCACTTGCACGCAATCTATTTCATAATGACGATCGCGGGCAATAGCTGCTGCCATAAGTAATAAAATACCCGCAGTTTCGGGATTAGCTACGGGCACTAATAATCTACCTCTACCGGTGCTGGGCGATCGCGTTTGGTAAACTATGTATGAAGGATCTGGTCGGAGTTTGGGGGTCGTATTTTCACCATTAAGATGGTCTGCTTCCGCCCGAATAATATCTCCACGGGTAATAATCCCAATCAGTTTTCGTCCATTTACCACTGGTAAGCGACTGATTTGATAGCGATCGAGTAAATACAGTACATTGCTTAGGGTGTGAATCGGTGTTACTGTCACCGGAGTGGTGGTCATAATTTCCCCTAAGGGAGTATTATTTGCTAAGTTGCGATCGCGAATATTGAGTAAATCTGATTGCGTCACAATCCCTACAAGCTTGCTCTCCTCTACCACTGGAAAGCCTCGATGATGAGAACGGGCGAATGCTTGAATTACTTCATCTAAAGGCATCTCTGTATCCAGAGTTTCTACCTGTTGCTGCATGACATCTTTGGCTGTCAAATTTGCCATTATCCCCCCTACCGGTGCTGCTTTTTGGATAATGATGCCATTCCACTCCAAAAGTTTGTCGTATAGCGAGCCTGGCGCTAACTTTTCAGCAACTAGATACGACGTTACAGAGCCAATCATTAAGGGCAGTACTAAGTTGAAATCTGTAGTCATTTCAAACACAATGACTATTCCCGTCATTGGCACTCTGGCCACCGCAGTAAAAAAAGCGCCCATTCCTGCCAAGGCATAGGTAATTGGTAATCCAGTCGCTATCCCGAAAGGAAGCAGCAGAGCGTGTTCTCCCATACCTACCAAGTAGCCAAGAGCAGCCCCAAGGGTCAAAGCTGGAGCAAATAATCCACCTGGGACACCAGAGCCATAAGCTACGAGAGTTAAGATAAACTGGGAGACAAAGGCGATCGCAGCTATTGACCAGCTTGCCTCACCTGTAATTAAAATTTCCCGCAGTCCTGTGTTATCTCGAAACGCTAGCGGTAGTAATGCCACAATTACCCCAGACACTAACCCAGCTAAAGCCACACGAGCAGGTAATCCAAAGCGTAGAGAACGGCGGTAAACAGTTAAGCTAGCAATAATCCCGCGATTGAATAACGCTCCCATCAACCCAGCTACAATCCCCAACACCAAATAGAAGGGAATATCTTGAACAAAAAACTCTGTCTTGGAAGCAGTTAATGCTAGATTGAGATCCAGGCTACGACCACCCAATACCCGCGAGACAACGGCACCGATAAAAGAAGCCAGAATCGCAGTGCCCAAGGTAAATTCAGAAAAATCCTGTAACAGCTCTTCTACTACAAATAATACACCTGCGATCGGTGCATTGAAGGCAGCCGCTAACCCGGCTCCTGCACCAGCAGCAATTAACTGGCGGCGGTGGTCTGGTGAAGTCGGAAACCACCGACTGAGTTGAGCTGCTAAAGCGGCGCTGACCTGAATTGTTGGCCCCTCCCGCCCTAAAGCTAGCCCAGAACCCAGTGCCAGAATACCACCAACTAACTTGACCAAGGCAACCCGCAAATCTAAAGCCATTGGTATACGCGCTAACACTGCTTTCACTTGAGGAATACCGCTCCCAGAAGTTTCTGGTGCTACGCGCTCAACCAACCATCCTGCAAGGAATCCAAAGGCAAGTCCGATACCTGGTAACACCAACCAAGCTGGTAGCAGTAGCGATGTCTGCACTCGCCAAGCACCTAGCAATCCCACCCCCGATTTTAGTAAGACTGCTGCAAGAGCAGAAACCAAACCAATCAGACAAGCTTCAAAAATTGCTAAACGACGCCGTGGTTGTAGCAGTTGCCGAAAGCGCTGGAAGATAGGTAAATACCACATGATATTAATTTTTTCAAGAAGAAGTCAGAATTCAGTTAGGTATTCTGTACGAGTGGCGGATAGCGTAGCCTCTTCTCTAGGAGAGCCTCTGCCAGCGAGTCCACAGACCTCTAAGTATAGGTTAAAACCGTACAACTCTTAGAGACGCGATCGCGAACATCCCGCTATAGCTACGCGACACTACGCGAACGTGGGCGAAAAGAAATTCCAACATTCTTACTTTAAGTGTAGCTCTTGGCGCTCAAAACCAAATCACAGATGAAGTCTTTTTTACCAATGGAACCCCACCTGCTCAGATAGATTTTACAGTTGGAACTGGCGAAGCATACATTGGAAGTCTTGATGGAGGAAACGCTGCTGACTCGGCTGTAAATTCTTTGGCAGCAAATACTTTCTTGGCTGATTTTAACTAATGACTAAATCGGCGGGCGGCTCCCGGACACCCCTCTTGTTGGGATGGGATTCCCGCCGATTTTCGTTGACTTTTAACTTTTGACTTCCGCCTTGCGGTACTAGGTGATTACAGTTGGCTGTTCTCGTCCTGTCAATTCGCGGATCTGGGCTATCTCCTCAACAATAGTGATTAAAGGAGCAAGTGCTTGCTGTGGATCGAGGTCATGTTTGGCGGGATCTGGCTCGTAACTTTCTAGGTAAACTCTCAGAGTCGCACCTTGAGTACCAGTACCAGAAAGTCGCACCACAATGCGGGAGCCATCGGTAAAGCCAATGCGAACACCTTGTTTTTCGCTAATGCTGCCATCAACAGGGTCGGTATAACTAAAGTCATCACTGTATTCAACTTGATAGTTACCGAACTGCTTGCCTTTAAGCTTTGGCAGTAAGGAACGCAGTCTTTCGATTAAGGTGTTAGCTGGTGCTGTCTCTATCTCTTCATAGTCATGACGTGAGTAATAATTACGTCCATAAGTCTGCCAGTGTTCTCGTACAATCTGCTCAACAGATTGCTGCCGGACTGCTATGATATTCAGCCAAAAGAGAACAGCCCATAGCCCATCTTTTTCGCGGATATGGTTAGAGCCGGTACCAAAGCTTTCTTCACCGCAGAGAGTAGCTTTACGTGCATCTAAAAGATTGCCGAAAAACTTCCAGCCGGTAGGTGTTTCATAGGATTCAATGCCAATTTGAGCCGCAACTCGATCTACTGCTTGACTAGTAGGCATCGATCGCGCTACCCCTGCTAAACCCGAACTATAACCAGGAACTAGCTCGGCGTTTGCGGCTAACACTGCCAGGCTATCGCTAGGTGTGACAAAGAACTTACGCCCTAAGATCATATTGCGATCGCCATCTCCATCAAAAGCTGCTCCAAAGTCGGGCGCATTCTCGCCGTACAAAATATCCACCAACTCATGGGCATAAACCAGATTTGGGTCAGGGTGTCCGCCTCCAAAGTCTTCTAGAGGTGTACCATTTTGCACAGTTCCCACTGGTGCGCCTAAACGTTGCTCGAAAATGGCATGGGCATAGGGGCCAGCCACCGCATGTAAGGCATCAATGCTAATCCGAAAATTTCCCCTTGTTAACAGTTGGTGAATGCGATCGAAATCAAATAGCGACTCCATTAATTCTTGATAATCATGTACGGAGTCAATCACCTCAATTACCGTCTCTCCCAAATGTGACTCACCCAAGGTTTCTAAATCTACATCTGGCGCTTCCAGAATTTGGTAGCTATCAATTACTTTAGTGCGATCGTAGATCGCCTCTGTCACCTTTTCCGGTGCTGGGCCACCGTTGCTAATGTTATATTTCACACCAAAGTCACCATTTGGCCCGCCCGGATTATGACTAGCAGACAAGATGATGCCGCCAATAGCCTGGTACTTGCGAATAATAGCGGAAGTTGCCGGAGTAGACAAAATCCCCTTTTGACCAACTTTAATCCGCCCAATGCCATTGGCCGCCGCTATTTTCAAAATGATTTGAATGGCTGGGCGATTGTAATAACGCCCATCACCACCCACAACTAAGGTTTGTCCCCGCAAATCCCCGACAGAATCGAAGATGGATTGGATAAAATTTTCCAGGTAGTGGGGCTGCTGAAAAGCTTTAACTGCTTTCCGCAGTCCAGAAGTACCAGGCTTTTGATCGTTTAAGGGTGTAGTAGAGACTTTACGGATGTTCATAGATAATCTTTAACAAGGCATTTTTCTCTTACAGCTTTGCATAAGTTTGTTACAAAAAAAATTGCCGCGCATTAAACCTTTAGACATCGACCGAATTTAAAAAGGAGGCAGGGGCAATACTGCTCGGATAAGCAGGGGAGGCAGGGGAAGCAGGGAAGGCATTCAAAACAAAGGGTGCTAGCTAGATGACTTTTTTGGGAATTCTAATATCCAGAAGATAAGGGTAGGATTTATCGTGTGAGAGCGATCGCTTTTCTATTCACAAGTTGGTTATTAACTCAAAGAATACTGTTACTTGCGATACCCGTGTGGAGTTGCTGCGCGATCGCTCAGGTGACATCTGATAACACCCTCAATACTACGAGTTTGATAAATTGATTCCTAACGCTTCAAGCTGCTGATTGATCCAAGCCGTTGCTGTTGCTTCATCGATTTCGTTGGCGGAGCCTCTCTGCTCTAACTGCTCAATTTCCGCCTTAGTAAACTGCGAAAGTTTGTAATTTGAGTCTTTGAGGATATCAGCTAGGTTCATCAGGCGTTACAGGATCTAGATAAAGGCTTAGTCTGTTATCGAGTGTAACGTTATTGTAGAAACCGACCAATAGATTTTCTTAATACTCTTTTTGAAAATGCGATGCCTCCGATGGGCTACGCCTACGCCAAGCAATGGGCATCATTCACCGTGAATGCTTTAGCTTTGTCAAGATTACAAAATTTCATCAACCAGGACAGTACCACCTTCATAAAAATCAATGCTGAGATGAGAATCCGCAAGTAGTGCAGTTCCCAGGAGAGGACGACGACCCATCGCCAACACAATAATTTCTCGCTCCGCACCGTTCCACACAATCTTTATTGCATGAGCATTTGTTGTAGTCTTAGAGTTGTCGGCAAGATTTGCTTGAATTTTAGCTATATATGGCAAGCTAAGTTTTGCAACCAGATCGGGTGGTAAGGTAAGAAAACCTTCAAACCCCGTATCAATAACAAACTCAATTTCTATATCTGACTTGTCTTCCAAACGAACCAAAACACTCATTCGTGCTTGAAGCCCAACCACCGTACCGTGTATCACTGTACTGTCCTGACTAATGAACCACCAACAGCATACACAGCATCATAACCAATCCTTTCTGCCCAAATTGCTGCATCAGGCTGTTTGGCTTGCAAACGACGGCTTGTTACCAGCAAATCATCACCAATTTCATATTCACCTGTTTCAACATTGATGGAAATTAATTTGCCAATATTCTCTACTGTCTCAACTTGGGAACGGATATGTTTTTCGTAGAATTCTTTACCACGTTGGACAATTTCTTCGTCACTTAGTTTCGGATAAGACATACAGGCAAGCTTCCAAGTAAAGCATTTGGTTAGGATCGCCCTATTTATTATAGTGTGCAACTTATTGTTAAACGACAAGCAAACGAGCCGCGATGCCTTTCATCTCATATTCCCGGCTGTCTTTGCCATACTTCAACACCACGCCACTGACCAAGTGAACGAATGGACTAGACATCTCCAGAAATTAAATATGCGTCACCCATAACCCTTGTAGAGACGTAGCAGTGCTACGTCAAAACAATTCTTTTTCGGAGATGTCTACTTGTGTTCTGAAACAAAACTATCAAAATTCTTCCAGGTGCTTTGGTGATTGTAGACGAAACTGTGGCAGAGGCGATCGCCTCTGGTAAAACAGATATTATCAAAATGCGATCGCCATTAGTTACGGGAATGAGTTGCATAGTGATGATGGCATTGGTCACTCCCCATTCTCAAACCACCAAGGGTCATTAGTAGTGTTAGTTTTGATCAAAATAGCTTTTTTTCGCATAAACCGTTTCAGCGCCGCCGCACCCATACGCGAACCTCCCATACCGGAGAATTTGAAGGCGTTTTTCTCTCCCTCGTGCATCATGGCGGTGAGTCCAGCATCGTTGATACTAATCGCACCTGCATCTATCTGGTGGGCAATTTCTAAGGCTTCGGCTTCCGAGGCAAATACAGCAGCACTTAATCCATAAATTGAGTCATTGGCTAAAGATACTGCTTGCTCTACTGTGGAAAAAGGCATCACTGGCATAATGGGGCCAAAAGTCTCTTCGGTCATCACTTTCATGGAATGATTAACCTGGGTAAGCACTGTGGGACGACACCACCAACCGCCACCTAAATCTTCTATGACACCGCCGCTGTGAATGACTGCTCCCTTTTCTACTGCATCTAGGAGATGATCGCTAATAATGGCTGCTTGTTTTTCAGCGATGATCGGGCCAATTTCTCCACTTTCGACTGTGGGATAGGCTAGTTGCAGGCGATGGGCTTTGGCTACTAGTTGATGGTAAAACTTTTCAAATATGGAATTTGCAACGTAAATTCGCTCAATTGAGAGGCATGACTGTCCGGCGTTGACGACGGAACCCCACAAGATGGCTGAGGTTGCTAATTCTAAATTAGCTGATTCTAAAACGATCGCAGGATCTTTTCCTCCTAATTCCAAAAAGGCTGGAATAAACTGTTTTGCAGCCGCCTGTGCAACTTTTCTTCCTGTCGCCACACTACCTGTAAAGCATACCAAATCTACATTTTCAATCAAAGTAGATCCGGTTGCACCTGCTCCTTCAACAAAAGTTAAAACGTCGTGCAGTTTGGGAACAGTGTTGAGTGCTGTCATTAGTGGTGCTACAAAGCGGGGAGTGATTTCACTAGGTTTGACAATGACAGCACAACCCGCCAACAATGCCGGAATGGTATCAATGGTAGATAGTAACAGTGGAAAATTCCACGGGCTAATTACCCCAACCAGGGGATAAGGCACAGATGCTTGTTGCAAGGCAATAAACGGAATCGCGGTATTTTTGGCAGATTCTTGCAGCAATTCCGGTGCTAACCGACACCAGCGATCGACGCTAGAGAGGAAAGAATCTATTTCTAATACCGAGGTTGATAATCTTCCCGTATCATTTACCAAAGCTTCTGTGAGGCGATCGCGTCCAGATAATATCGCCTGTTTCCACTGCTGTAAGGCTTCAATTCTTCCCTCTAAACCCAACTGCTGCCAGCGAACTTGTGCCCGACGCGTGCGCTTACACTGTTGTACCACCAGCCTTGGAGGCGGCGGAATAATTACGTAGTCAAATTTGCCAGTTCGGGGATTGCGGACTTCTATTGGTTTTGTCATGAGGAGGCAGGGGGCAGGAGGCAGGAGGCAGGAGGCAGGGGGCAGGAGTTGAGAATTATTCAATTTTGGATTTTAGATTTTAGATTTTAGATTTTTTCTTCAATCCAAAATTCAAAATCCAAAATCTAAAATTCTTCTGCCCCATTCCCAAATTCAAATTATGCCTAATTGGCTTAAGCGTTCAATGGTGGCTTGCTGTGTTTGCAGGAAGTGTTTGCGGTCTACTTCTGTTTCCAGCATAGTATTAGCGGGGTAAAAGTGTGATTGACGGTAACTTTCGGCGTATAGTTCAAATCGTTGGCGGGAAAGTAAATTATTTAACCCTGGTCGGCGGCGATCGCGGCGTAATGCGGCTAAATCAATCTCTGCAAATGCTGCCATGCTCTCGCCTGCACCTGTCTCTGCTAATACGATGCCGCGATGGTCAATGATTTTAGAGCCACCATCAGCCGAAGCAATGGGAATGGCAATATTAGCGATGCCTGCGGTATTAGCTGAAACTACATAAGCTAGATTTTCGACGGCGCGAGTGATTTTTGCTGCGTCTTTGGGGGTGAGGTTTTTGTTGTATACTTCCGAGGTGGAATGCACAAAAATCTCTGCTCCTCGCATCGCCAGACACCGCGCCACTTCTGGATACGAAATTTCTTCTGATGCGAAAGCTGCCAAATTACCGATCTCCGTTTTGGCAACGGGGAAAACTCCCTCTAAGCCATAGCAATCGAGATATTTATCCCAAACATCATGAGGTGTGGGAGCAAATAAGGAATTTAGCCGCCGATACCGCAAGACGATTGAGCCAGAAGGGTCAAGAATAAAGCTGGTTTGAAAGTACAATCCGGGAAAGTTGGGGTCAACTTCGTAGGCGTTACCTGCTAAAAAGATTTTATGCTTTTGGGCAATTTTACCAAGGGCTTCATACTCAGCACCAGCCATTTCTATACAGGCTTTTTCTGCCCATCCTGCGAGAGTATCTCCCATCGGGAAACCGGTAAGGAAATATTCTGGCAGTACAATTAAACGACAATCAAAGCCAATGAAAGCAATACTAGCAGCAATTTGTTGAGCTAGGCGGTTGATGGAGTTTTCCATGAGCGATCGCGCTTCGTGGCGATCACTGGTTTGGTTGACTGCATAGCAGGTAACTTGCAGTGCTAAAGCGCGGAATGATTCTATATTAGTGGGCATAGGGCATGGGACAAAGGACAAAGGACAAATGACCAATGACTAATGACTAATTCGATCGCCACCCCAGAGCGATCGCACAAGTTTCTCTGTCAATTCCGAGCCAAATATCTGCGCGGCAAATTTATTACCTGGATCGCGTTCCGCACTGATTCGGCGGAGCGCTAAATCACGAGCAGCTAAAGCGGTGCGTGCATCTTCTGGCACAGGTTCAGCTGCATCTATCCAAGTAAGCCAGCGATCGAGTGTTTCGTGTGCAAGTGTGCGAGTTAGTTCGAGGGTTTCAAAAGTTGGTGCGCCTGTGTAGCACAAGCTAACAGGTGATTGAAATAGACGAATATATGTACTTTTGCTGGTAAATACCTTGAGGTGTGAATCTTCCTGTAACTTTAAGAATGTTGGATTAACTGGCTCATAATAGCGATCGAGATATGCCAAATCGGTTAAAAGCTCAGTTCGGGGAATGTAATCTATATAAAAGAAAATATTTGGAAGTGTGCCAAACTCAAAGGCCAAATGAGGAACCTGAATATGCGACTTTAACCAAGTGGTGAGACGCATAGTGCTAAAGTTCGATTTTTCAGGGTTTCCTAGCCACGAATGCACTAGCCAGTCAATTTCTTCCCCAGAAAAACCAGTCAGTGAACCCTTCGCATTACCATCGAGACTGCTGTATTGCTGTAAATTTTCTACAGAAGGGTCTAGATGTAACTGAAAACGAGCCTCTAGTTTTTGACGGAGTTCTTTTGTAATCTCCCACAACTGCTCAAATACAGCTTTATTGTCTAGATCAGTTGGTTGCTGAGTCATAGTTTGAGTTTGTTAGTCTACCAAGGCTTATATTACATTGCAGACTGCGATCGCTCTCAACTTAACGCAAGCGTATTAAGTTCTATATTACATTTTGCAGTAACACCTTTGACACAATTTTGCAATAGCTTTGTCAATCTGATGTGCAATAGTTAGCTGATCAAACTGTTTAACGGAACTAGGCGGGTAACTCCCGCTTTTTTTAATGAGAATTACTAATGGGACTTAAACAAAAATGTATAAGGCGGGAGTGCCGTTACCGACTTTGTAATGCTATAGGACGTTCATGAATCTTTTTGGTTTGTGAAAGAATAGCAGCTTTTAAAAATGTCTCTTGAGTAGCATTTAGAATAGCTACTCCCTGAATATAATTTTCTTGTTTAAAAAAGATTTCAACTAAATCAAGGGCAGTGATTATTCTATCAATAGACGCTTTAACTTCAAATTTTTGACCTGAGACTAGAAAATTTTTGATATTAAACAAATCAACTATTTGATTTATTTTTTCTATTGTTTTTTGATTAGCGATTCCTGTCAATACTTCCTTAGCCGCAGCAGGTAATCCTTTAATGATTCTCAGTAATAATATTAATTTAGTCAGGTATGGAGATGATTTTGCGGTTGCTTGTTATTTTTGATTGGACTAAAATTGATTGACATTCAGGGAATGCGGGCAATATTTTCAACCCATCGTGATGAATTTTATCTTGCGATCGTCACTACCGACTAATGGCCAGACTAGGTAAAATTAAGCTAAGGCACTTACCAGTATTGAAGAAGAATTCAGAAGTCAGAATTCAGGAGTCAGAATAAATCAGTCGGGGATTCAGACCCGCGACTGATTGAAGACCACCAAATTTTCAATTTGGTGAGGGTCTTAAACCCGATTATTCATCCGCCAGTCGCACAGAATTCATTCTGAATTCTGACTCCTGACTCCTGAATTCTGTTCGATAAAATGCCCGGCTGTATCAAGGATATTGTTGCTACACGACTATATTTCTGGCGCTTTCGCCCCCAAGTCGAAAGGAGTACTAATGAGCAAAAAACTTATCTGTTGGGTAATTTTGGGAATGAGTGCTTGCTGTTTGAGCTTGGCAGTACAAGCCTCAGCATTAGAAGAAAGTTCTTTAGGGAAAAACGGGATTGATGCTCTTGTATTACATGAAGCGCCGTACAATTTAATCGGTCGCAAGATAGCCATAGGTCAGGTGGAAATTGGCCGTCCAGGAATGTTTGGTTGGGATAAAGCCGTGTCTAAAAATCGTGCTGTATCACCAGCAGGAGTATTTTTACGTGATGGACGGGCTAAGTCAAATAAGAATGTAGATTCTCATGCCTACAATGTGGCAGCAGTAATGGTGAGTAGAGATAAAGCTTTACCAGGAGTAGCCCCAGGAGCGCGACTGTATTCAGATGCTGTAGGTGATACAAAAAAAATGGGACAGCCACAAGAGTGCTTATCGGCACAATACATCGCCTTGCAAAACGGCGGTGATGTTCGCGCGATCAATTTCAGCTTTGGTGAACCACTAGAACGCGACCCACGACCAGAGCCTGTTTTAGATGGTAATGCTTTACTAACATTATGTGTTGACTGGTCGAGTCGCGTTCATGATACTTTATATGTAATTGCGGGGAACCAAGGCAAAGGAGGGATTTCAATTCCGACCGACAATTACAACGGAGTGAACGTGGCTTTTTCATCCCAAAAGAAAGGTATTTTTAACAAAGTAGCTGTTGACAATTTGGCAGGTGATGGCAAAGGAGTAAGTAGTCGCTTAATTGGTAAAGAGTTTGATATTAAAGGTCGTCACTCTATTAGTTTAGTAGCTCCAGGCAGTAATATTGATTTAATCAATCCAGATGGTCAGGTAAATCCGGGTTCAGGGACAAGTTTTGCTGCACCTCATGTTACGGCCACTGTTGCATTGTTACAGGAATTTGGGGATCGACAACTGCGTAAAAAACAACTCCATTGGAGTGTTGCTTCTCGGCATCACCAAGTCATGAAAGCTGTATTGCTCAATTCCGCAGACAAAATTCAAGATAGCGGTGATGGCTTACGCTTGGGAATGATGAAAACGCTGATTGATAAACAAGACAAAGACTGGTTAGCAACTGATGCATATAAAGAACCAAAAATTTCTTTGGATGCTCAAATGGGGGCGGGTCATTTAAATGCATTTCGAGCCTATGAACAATTTAGTGGCGGCGAATGGCAACCATCTGATGCTGTGCCTGGTATAGGCTGGGATTATGGCACAGTCAAGGCTGGAACATCTATAGAATATACATTAGCAAAACCATTAAAGGCGAATAGTTTTATTGCTATTACTCTGGCTTGGGATCGCCTAGTAGAATTAAACGATCTCAATCACAACCAGCAGTATGATGTTGGAGAGACTTTTCGCGATCGCGGGTTGAATAATCTCGACCTCTACTTGGTAAAAGCTAATGCTTTAAGTGAGGATATGGGTGTAGTTTGTAGCTCAATTAGCCAAGTTGACAGCGTACAACATATCTTCTGCCCTGTTCCGACTCAAGGTAATTATAAAATCCGGGTTCAGTTTCGCCATCAGGTAAATGAATCAACTCAACCTTATGGTTTAGCTTGGTGGAGTGTACCTGTTAACTAAAGAAGTAAAATTGAAGGTGGTTTCTACTCAAACCCTTGTTTTATATTTAACAGAAATTACGCATTGACAAATAAGACTATAAATGGGTTGCTGAAAATTAGAAAAGAATAAGCGATCGCTAGTCATACCAATTCACTAAAAGGAGAAATGATTCTTCATCAGTTAGAGAAATGAATACGCAAGTACTAAAGGTGTGACTGTTGTAAGACACTCTGTTATTCGATACCACGGTACAAGAGAATATTGCCCTAACTATGCCTGATGCCACACCATCAGAAATTGTGGAGGCTGCTAAGATTGCTTGTGCCCATGATTTTATTATGAATCTATCATCGGATTATGAAACCCGTGTTGGAGAGAGGGGTTCAGCTTTATCGGGAGGACAAAGACAACGAATTGCGATCGCTCGGACTGTACTACAAAATCCACCACTGTTGATTCTAGATGAAGCTACCAGCGCACTTGACTATGCTACTGAACGTCAGGTGTGCTTGAATTTAGCCCAAGTATTTAAGGGAAGGACAGTATTTTTCATTACCCACAGGTTAGGGACAATTCAAAATGCCGATGGAATCAGGGAATTCTCGATAATATTACTCCGTTAATGAATGATGTGATAATAGTTTCAGAGGTAATTATTCAAGAGGTCTGAATTGTGGTCTTTGCTCAAAGCAGTCCCCCAGAAGTAATAACAAGTCGCCTTACTTTAGACGAGTATTGGGCTATGGAAGAAACAAACCCAGAACGCCATGAATACCGCAACGGAGAGGTTATTACTATGTCGGGAGGATCGGTTACTCACAGTGCGATCGCCAGCAACTTCTTAATTTACTTGGGATTTTTACTGAGAGACACCGATTTTCGTTTGTATAATAGCGACTTGCGAGTTTGGATTCCTGAATATCAGTGTGGGACTTATACCGATTTGATGGTTGTTAATGGTGAACCAGAGTTCAATAACAATGTCTACGACAAGCCGCAAGAGCGTCTACGCAATGATGAAATTCTGAATCCAATGTTTATTGTCGAAGTTTTATCGCCCTCTACTGAAGCTTATGATCGAGGGGACAAGTTCAGAAAATATCGCTCAATTGCCAGCTTTTGTGAATATTTGCTTGTAAGCCAAACTGAACCCTACATTGAGCAATATCACAACTTGGATCGTAACAGTAACGATCGCTGGCTATGGCAAGTTCACTCTCACATTGAGCGGACGATTATGCTGCACAGTTTAAACGTAGAAATTCCCCTGACTGAAATCTATCGTCGAATTATTTTTTAAGGGTTGCTAAAGCTTCTAGAAATTGCGCTCACCGAACAAGGCAAAAGTAAAAAGTAAAAAGGCACTCATAAAGAAAAAGAAAAATGGTTTGAGAGCAACTAAATTTATTTATGGAATCAAATAAAAACATTTATTTCGAGATGCATAGCACGTTCGCCTTTGGCGTCTCGTAGAGAGAAATAATACAACTTTTTGCATTATTTATAGCTAGTAAGTTGATAGCCAAAAGTTTGTAATGCAAACTTCAAGATTATTCGTTTTTTGCGTAAAGTACGAAAATTGAGGTGAATAGTATTATATAACGGTATTTACTATGGATAAACTGGGGACAACGCTAATTGTCTTTTGATATTTCACCAACAGCGATCGCTTGGTGTCAGCAGCGATTTCCTGGTTCAACTATCAATTATGTAGTTGCAGATTTGTTAGCAATTCACTCACAATGGTATCAAGCTTTTGATTTTGTTTTTGAATGTCGTAATATTCAAGCTTTGCCCTTGAATGTGCGTTCTTGGGTTATTTCTTCAGTTACCTCTGTACTTGCTCCTGGTGGAATGCTGTTGATGATTACTCGTGTTCGAGACACAGAAGCTGAACCCTCGGTGACACCTTGGCCATTATCAAACTCAGAATTAGCACCGTTTAAAGATTTAGGGTTATACCAAGTAGAGGAACTTGTGTTTTTAGAGTCTGGGCAAATTGACGTTAAACAAGTTCGGATTGAATATAGAGATTTTGAATTCAATATAATTATTAATTTATCATTCCTAATTCCTAATTAAAAATTGATTCCCCTGCCTCTATTGGAAATCCTATTTCTGGTGGGTTTTAAAACCCTCAATGTCACATAAATAGCAATACTTGTCAGTTAAGGGGAAAAGGGGAAAGGGCAAGGGGAAAGAAAAAACCTTTAACCTTTACCCTTTAACCTTTTCCCCAAACCTAATTCCAAGTTGAAAATGCTTAACCGAGCAGTATTGACATAAATAGGAATTATTAATCAGGAATTAGGAATTTTTTCAAAAGGTCAAATTCTATATCCTACAGTCAAGGAAGTATTTGAAAAATCAACTACTTTTGCCCTGTTTAGATCACTTAGGCGCACGAAAACCGGCAAGTTGTGCTGTTGCTGGGTCTTTAAAACAAATATCCGGTTTGACTTTTTCGTAATCTAAGGTTTTGGGAAGGTGATAAATGTTGCCTCTCTTATTCGTAATTTTGCCTTTTACCTGTGCATCACTTGGGCAAGTTGTTTCGTTTTGTGGTTTCACTCCAAGATTTTGTGCTGCGGCTAAAACTGCTGCTTTATTCGCCGATACTGGCTTCTTAGAGCTAGAAGAAGTTGTATTTCCACCAGGGATAGGACTAGAGGCAGGACTAGATACAGGACTAGATGCAGGACTAGATGCAGGACTAGCTGGAGCAATCGCAGTTGGTGTTTGAGGCGTAGTGGTAGTAGATTCTTCCGGTTTCTGACCACAACTACTTAGCATCAGTACTGTACCTAACGTCAATACCATGCTTAGTGACATTCGTTTAAGTTGATTGTTCATTGCGATTAAATCTTGCTCCTCATCCTAAATATATTTAATTCCCAACATTTTACCCGATACTGACTTCATCACTCGCCACGTCGCTAGCACTTAAATAAGTGGTCGCCTAATCCGTAACCAATTGAACATTGGGTGGGATGCAACGCTAAAACTGAACTCTAACACTGAAATAACTAGCAATGTCCCCACAATCAGGTTTAACTATTACGCCGTAAGTCCCCCACTGAATTCTGTACTCGGAATCAGTGGCGGGATATAAGGCGGTTGATAAGGATTGCATCTAATATTAATTTTTTGCACAGCAAAGACAGATATTAGATGTATGACGAATCAACAATTATTTTCTTTTAGTACTTTACCGCAATATATATTTCTGATAAAATAGAGGTATTAAGGAGGTGATATTGAGTGCTACACAAAGTTGTACAAGTCCGTTTATATCCATCAGTTGAACAACAGATTTAATTAGCTCAAGCTTTTGGCTGTGCTAGATGGTGGTGGAATTATGCTCTAAATAAGTCGATTGAAACATATAAAGAAACGGGGAAAGGACTTAGCCGTGTAGCACTCAACGCATTTCTTCCTGAACTCAAAAAGGCAGAAGAAACCCTATGGTTATCTGAGTGTTATAGCCAAGTTTTACAGGCTACAACACTCAATCTAACTACAGCCTATAAAAACTTTTTTGAGAAACGTGCTGGATTTCCTAAGTTCAAATCTAAGCACGGAAAACAGTCCATCCAGTATCCTCAAAATGTCAAAATCGTAGATGCTAATGTCAAACTTCCTGGCAATATAGGGATAGTCAAAGCCAAAATACATAGAGCGATTGAGGGAAAAATCAAGACTGTTAGTGTGAGTAAAACGCCTTCTGGCAAATACCTTGCATCTATCCTGACTGAGTTAGAGAGTGAAAATCCGGTTCTTTTAGAAGGTAAGATATATGGGATTGATTTAGGACTAAAACACTTTGCTGTCGTCACTGATGGCGAGAAAGTGTCTTTTTACGATAACCCTAAACACCTTGCAAAACATGAGTTTAACCTCAAACGCAAACAAAAAAAATTAGCACGTAAACAAAAAGGGAGTAATTCAAGAAATAGATATAGAAAAGTTGTTGCCAAAGTTTACGAGCGAGTTAGCAACTCAAGGCAAGATTTTCTACATAAACTTAGTTACAAGTTGGTCAGCGATAGCCAAGCTGTCATAGTAGAGAATCTTAATGTCAAAGGCATGGTACGCAATCATAATCTGGCAAAATCAATATCTGATGTGGGCTGGGGAACATTCACCAACTTTTTAGCCTATAAGCTAGAACGCAGAGGTGGAAAGTTGATTAAAATTGATAGATGGTTTCCCAGTTCCAAACTCTGTTCTAATTGTTTCTATTCCGTTGGTGAGATGCCGTTAGATGTCCGTGAGTGGACTTGTCCTTATTGCAATACTCATCATGATAGGGATGGAAACGCCGCGCAGAACATTAGGGCAGAGGGCATCAGAATGATAAAGGCGGAAGGTTCAGCCGTCTCTGCTGTAGGAGGGGAGGTAAGTCCTGTTCTTGGGCGAAAGTCTAAGTTCAGGCACTCCCCCGTGATTACAGAAGCCGACACTGTACAAGGCAAGCTCCAAGTCAGTGTGGGTAGTTCACTAAAGAAGCATTCAGTATTGCTTTGATATCCGAGTTTTTTTCTCAGAGAGTTGAGTCAAATGTCAGATCCAAATTTTCCAGAGCAAGCAGGAGAGTTCGGCGTTGATGCAGCCATCGACACAACCGCAGATAACCTGATCAACCCAATTCTTGACGGTGTAGCTGATCGCATTCCTCGTGCTGAGGGATTTGAGCAAATGCTAAATACTGAAGTTGATCAAGTTATCAATAACGATATCAATACTGAAGTTAACAAAGGCTTCGGTGGAATGATCCAAGACACTGAAAATCTGTTTGACAGAGAATAACTTGTGTTCCTCCTTTAACAACTATTCAGTCCTGGAAATATGGGAGCAACGATATAAATTCTGGCACAAATGAGCGAAGTCCTTCTTGTAGTAGATATGCAAAACGGTTTTATGCCTGACAAATGCAGACATATTATTCCTACTGTCATTAAATTAATTGAGCGTTTTTTGGCGACTGGTAAACTCGTTAAATTTACAAGGTTTATCAATACTGCTGACAGTAATTATGTCAAACTAATTCATTGGTCAAGCTTGATACATGAACCAGAAACGAGCATTATTGATGAACTTCAGCCATATATACATAATATTTTTGATAAACCTTATTACTCGGCATTTACGGAGGATTTTTCGAGTTTTATTTTGATTAATCAAATCAGCAAAATATATCTTTGTGGAGTTGAAACTGATAGCTGTATTTTCAAGACAGCAATTGACTCTTTTGAGCGCGGTATTGAACCAGTAATTATCGAGGATGCTTGCTTTAGTGCTGGTGGTCAGCAAGCGCATGATGCGGGTATTTTCTTACTCAAACGTAATATAGGAAAAAACCAAATTCAGATGAGTAATCAGATTCTTGAGAAGATATCATAAGTACTAAAACTCAACATTCTTATTTTTCAATTAGCCTACTGCTTCTCTATGAGACGCTACAGCGAACACTTCGCTACGCTCCGTACCCTACGGGAACGCCAAGGGCGAACGCAATGACATAGTTATAAATTTTCCCGCCTACCTACTTATTTTGCAACTAAACCAACAGACTTAAAGCAACTATAGGATTTACGATCGACAATGTACTCTTATACTTTAAAAGCAATGCCAGTCGTATTTAATGTAGTAGATGTTGAGGACAAAGAGCATTACCTGAACTATGAAGGGATAGAGGAAACAAAGGTAGCTGATGAAGGATTACGTAACGATGATTACCTCGATGCTCAATGCTTTTTCGTCCTCCTCAAGAATGGAGATATACTACTTCTAGAAATGGCTAGACAAAATCAAGTAAGTAAAAACTTCCTTTACCGCTTACTGATGCCAGGAGAATAGCCTCCTCAACCGATAAATCTGTTCCACGAGCAATGGCTTCGACTGATAAGCCACTTCATGAAGAGTCCTGAGTTCCGAGTGCTGAGTGCTGAGTTAAAAGACCGCCCACGAACGCGAGTGTGTCCGCACCAGAGGGGCGGGGTATCAACCCACTCTCTTCAGTATCTTCTAAGCTGTATCCTTCTTCTTTCGCAACTGCAAGAAGGAGAAAGTGGATTAGTCGAAGTTTATCTTCATGAGATAGTTGACTGACGGTTGGTAAAATTTCGCCCAGAGCCATATCGCTTATTTTGAGATGATACACGTTTAGTTTAGCTCAGTCATCATCAGCACTTTCCCACTGAGTCAGGGAATTATTTCAACACTTTTTGCAACTCAACCAACCAGATTGAGGAGTTACAATGCAGTGACTTGTTATGATGCTGCCAACACCAACAAACCTAACTACCTGACGTTGGGTAAAAACTTAGATGTCAGCATCTTATCAAAAATCCTTCTCATCAGAAAAATTGTCTTGAAAACAACATAAATATTGTTGCCTTCCTACTCAATCTTGCTTATAGTGTTCAATGTAAGCTTTACTTGCCATAGTAAAAAATATTGGCACATAAATTGCTAGGAGAGTGCAATGATCAATCATCGGGCTTTGAGTCATGGATGTTTGGTAATTTTCGTGGCGATTCTTTGCATCGGCTTTGGTAGTATAGTCAACCAAGAGCCAACTCTGGGACAGTCGTCATCAGCGAGTAAAAACGTCATTGTGGCGATGACAACCAGCATTGAGGATAGTGGGCTGCTAGATGATTTAGTTCCGGCGATTGAAAAGAAAACAGGATATAGGCTGAAAAAGGTTGCAGTCGGCACCGGACAAGCTTTAGCTCTGGCTGAAAAAGGTGAGGTTGACGCGCTATTCGTCAATTCACCGAAAGCCGAACGCAAAGTTTTGGCAGGCGGTGCGGTGATTAATCGCCATTTGGTAATGCACAATGACTTTGTGATTGTCGGGCCAGATGCAGACAAAGCAAAGATCCGAGGGAAAAAGAATGCTGTGGAAGCATTCAGTCTGATTGCCAAAAATCAAGCATTGTTTGTATCGCGGGGTGATGACTCAGGTACTAACAAACTAGAAAAAGATTTATGGAAACAGGCAAACATCACACCATCTGGCAGTTGGTATCAGCAAACAGGTTCAGGGATGGGACAAACATTGCAAGTCGCTAATCAAAAATTAGGATATACCTTAGCAGATCGAGCAACCTATATATTTCAGCAGAAAAACCTGTCTTTGCCAATACTGGTGCAAGGAGATAAGAAACTGTTAAATCTCTACCATGTGATGGAAGTGAACTCAAAAAAATTCCCCAGAGTCAATAGTGCAGGAGCTAAAGCGTTTATTAATTTTGTCTTATCTCCTGAAGGACAGACAATAATTGCAGCCCACGGGAAAAAAGAGTTCAAACAACCGTTATTTTATGTTGATGCCGGTAAAACGGAGAAAGATTATGGATTTTAAAGAAACTTCTATATCACATAATGAGCCAAAAAATTGTTACAATTGGACAGAATAGAAACTATTCTTTTCTATACCAGGAGTAAGCTCATGACAACCCAACAAAACTTGTCCAAAACCGACCCACACTACCATACAGCGAAAATCAAAGGTCAGTTGAACGATCTAATCACACACTTACGTGAAGATATTACCAAAATTGAAGAACCAAAGGCTCAGGCTCTTTTTGAGACTACAGCCGAAGTTCTCAAGGGTCTGGTGAATGCTTACAATGATTACGATCAACACTCTGAGGAAGCCTGGAAATAAATTACCATAAGGTTTCCTAACTAACTGAGGTACACCCAAATCTTTTTTACAAACGCCATCTACTCAAAGATGGCGTGAGGGGGATTTTGGTGATGATTTTCGTATTTGCACCCAAAGTCGGGTAATTCTTGCAAGTTTTCTTGTGTTGTAATCCATTGCAGTCGAGGATCTGTCTGCTTTCCCTTCGACATCGCATCTCATAGCAGATGTGTAGCATTTAGACAGACAACCTCAACTAATCTCCCATATTCTCCTACTTCTCTGAGTATAGATATCTGGCGTTTGACAGCAGCAATCAGATTGTCAGGGTAATAAACTGTGAATACAATCATCGAAGGGGCTGTGAAAGCTCTTGAACTATTAACCAGTGGCGATAGTGACGTTTTCCAGGTAATGACAATGACATTGTTCGTATCTGGGACAGCTACAGCCATTAGCGTTTTACTGGGACTACCATTAGGACTATGGCTAGCATTAGTGGATTTCGTCGGCAAGCAGACTCTGACTAGTTTGATTAACTTCGGTATGGGATTACCACCCGTCGTAGTCGGTTTATTCGTCAGTCTATTTTTGTGGCGGTCTGGCCCGTTCGGAAATCTTGATTTGATGTATACACCCACAGCGATGATTATAGCCGAAGCCATCATTGCTTTTCCAATTGTTGCTGGCTTCAGTTTTGCGGCAATTATCAGTATTAATCCGAAACTACGCTGGCGACTGTTATCAATGGGGGCGACACAGTGGCAAGCCAACTGGTTGCTAATCAAGGAAGCACGGTTAGGGTTAATGGCTGCAATTATGGCTGGTTTTGGTCGCGTCATCTCAGAAGTTGGCGCATCCATGATGGTGGGCGGCAATATCAAAGGGCAGACTAGAGTCCTGACTACAGCGATCGTCTTAGAAGTAGGCAAAGGAAATTACGATGTGGCAATGGCGATCGCATACATCCTCCTGATCATCACATACACCGTTATCGTGTTACTGACTATCCTACAGCATGACAAGAAAATTCTATGAGTACTAACGAGTATGTCCTGAATATGCGACAGGTTAGCGTTGATAGCAAAACACGTAAAAATATCCTGTCAATTGAAAATTTTGCAGTCCGTCCTGGAGAATTGGTTGCTGTGCTTGGCCCCAATGGTGCTGGTAAAAGCACTCTGTTAAGAACAATCAATCTCTTGCAACCTTACCGTGGTGAGGTGCAATTATTTGGAGAGGATGTCCGCAATGCCAATAAAACATTGTTGCGTCGTCGTTCAGCTTTGGTATTTCAGGAAACCTTACTACTAGATGACACTGTTTTTAATAATGTTGCCAAGGTATTAAAGTTTCGTGGCACACCAACACACAAGATTAAGCAAAGGGTATATACTGCACTGATAGCTTTTGGCTGTGAACACTTAGCAAATCAGTCAGCTCGTTCTCTGTCGGGTGGTGAAGCGAAACGAGTTTGTATTGCCTGCGGTTTAGTCGCTGATTCCGAATTGCTGCTGTTGGATGAGCCTTCTGCCTCTTTAGATGTGGGAATACGTCCCCAGATGATTGAGAAAATTAGACAATTAGCCCAAGAGAGGGGTTCAGCAGTTATATTAGTCAGTCATAATTTTACAGATATACTGCATTTTGCCGATCGCGCGATCGCTTTATTTGATGGCTGTATTATCCAAGATGATAACTTGGAAACCATCATCCGCCGACCAGCTAACGAGCAGTTGGCCAGACTGGTAGGGATAGATAATATTATTCCGTGTCGGGTAGAACAGAGTAACCGTGGAAGTCTTATCAAACTTGCAAACGGCATAGAGTTTTTATATCCTGGGGAAATCACCAAGCCAATTACTTCATGTTGTTTATCTGGCGATACTTTCAATATTTTCGATGCCAGTTCTTCAATATTGCATAAACCTTGGTCAGTAATTATTGAAGGGCTAGTAGAACGGGTTTTAAATGGTATTGGGATTTGTAGTATTTGGGTGAAGGTGGGAGAACAAACTTTAATTGCCAGAGTGCCTCGGAATCATATATTTGGCAATGTATATCCCCATGAAATAATTAAGCTGGCATTCAATCCTCAAGATGCACATTTTGTTTAGGAAAAATGGCATTACTGACCCTCCGATAACCCAATACGGTTCAGTTAAGGAAATTATCGGTTGAGATAGGCTGTTCTTGAGCAGGGGATGCAGGGGGAGAAAAAAGGGCTTATCTGAACCGTATTGTGCTGTATCAGCGATGCCTACGGCTGGCTACGCCTACGCATTTGTTATTTCAGCGACTCCATTTGTTACTTCATCTGGCACGTAAGGCGATCGCATTATTATTTGCACCTTACCGAGAAATTGGAATAATTGGCATTGCTCAAAAGGTGTGAAGGCGATCGCATCCAGGGTTCTCGGAAGCTCAGATTTGCAATTCAGAGTCGTTTGTCGGCATGAAAGTAAGAAAACTGATTGCACAGATGAATTCACAGAAATCATGTTTTGTCAACCAAATGTTATGCAGCTTTTCTGCAAGAGTTGAAGCCCATAACTAGAGAACTTCTTCAGCCAAAAGTTGTCCCTTGACTCGTTCATATTCATCTTCAAGAAGCCATTCTTGGGCGGCTTGATAGTTAGAGTGAGTGACTATAAGTTGATAGTCAGATGCAGGGTTAAAAATACGACAAGTGCCATCTCGATCGCCAATTAACATGAGAATCTTAGGTGGAAAAAGAACTGGATCAACCCAGAGTTCTAGAAACTTCCAGGTTTTAGCTTGTTCTGCGAGGGCTGGTGCGTGGGATTGCATGATATTCACCTGTCGTCTTCACGATTTTGATCTCACCGTAGTAAAGTGGGATTTGGCTCCCATCTGCTTTAATTATGTAACCGATAGGCTCTGAAAAGTAGAGTCCATATCGTTGCTCAACTGCTTCTGAGATTTGCTGTATCTGTCCAACCATAAGCCACCTCAATTAATGGTTTCCCACCAATTTCAAGCTCTTTTTCATAAACTGGTTTTCCGCCAAGCGCAGCATAAAATTGACACGCAGGATTATTGACCAAAACCCACACTAGCATAGAATTGATACCTGACCGACTTAGCCTTTCCACAACTGCCTGCGCCAAACAACGTCCAATTCCCTTTCCTTGGTGGTTTTGTAGGATGTAGATTGCAGTCAACTCGCCTTTATACACCGGATTACCTGTGCGCTCCACCCCTCCATTCGCAAAACCGACAATCTCACCGGGTTCTTCCTCAGCAACATAAGTAAAGTTGCCATCTTTTGGAGCGTGATTCAAAATTTGATACCAACCGTTCGCTCTTTGCTCATAAGATAGGTTCGTCAAATGCTCATCTGGCACAATGCCTCGATAGGTCGTTCGCCAAGTGTCTACATGAACCTTAGCAATGGTAGGTACATCGTGGTGGGACGCTTCTCTCACAATCATCGGTAATTCTATTTCTGACTGCTCCGAACCTAGTAGTCTGTCAAATTCATTTTGACGGTTAGAGAGACGCGATAAATCGCCGTCTCTACAAGGAATTTATCCGTCAATTAGTTCTTGACAGACTACTAGTTTTAGTGTGATTTTTTATATTAAATCATAATAATAAACTTCATGTAACGCTGGATTTTGATGCAGTCTGGATTAGGGTTGCCGCAACTTTTTTCGCCTGTGAAGCGGTTGACCAACTTCCTTCCATCATCGCCACCACGATCGCACCTTGCACCAAAAGAAGTAGTTGCCTGGCTAACTGTTCCGGTGATGAAACTTCTGCGGCTTGAGCTAGACTCTTGATGTAGTGGTAAATCGATTGTTGATGCTCCAATGCCACTCGATGTCCAGGATGGTCAGCATTGGCTAGTTCCACTGAAGCATTAATGAATGCACAACCTCGGAAATCTGGCCCTTCAAACCATTCCCGTAAAGCATCAAATATTGCCAATAGTTGTTGGGATGGGTTAGAAGCTTGTTCCTCAATCGTGGTTTTGAGCCATTCGCACCATTCTACGTCCTGTTGTCGCAGCCACGCTTCAATCAATGCATCCTTTGACTTGAAATGATTGTAGAGTGACATTTTTGCAACGCCAGATTCCGCAATGATTCTGTCAATACCGACATTGCGAATTCCCTCTCGATAGAACAAACCTGATGCTGTACTTAGGATGCGATCGCGAACAGATTTACGGGTTGTTTTTACTTTACTCATTTAGATCGCATCCTTGAATAATGTTTAATTTTTCAATGCTTGATAAATAATAATGACAAAAATCTTATCATTTTCTCAATGATTCAAACCTGAATCTTGACTATCTTTTTGAAGTGACAGGCTGAATATAACAAAAATTGGAAATTAGAAAACACTCTTAACTATCCTTTGATTCATTGTAAAGATCAGAGTGTTTAATCTATAGAAATTTTATGTGATTTGTGGAAATTGGCAGTGTCCAGATCCCCGACTTCTTTGAGAAGTCAGGGATCTAATTTTTCAATGATTTAAGGATGTTATCGATTGCTTGTCCTATTCTTTCATTCGCCAAAACTTCGATTCTTTCTAAGAACTTAAAAAAACTATCTGTAAATAATAAAAGGTTTATCCCAAAAGTGATTGATGAACTGCAAGCAGACCAAAGTCCCCCCGAACTTCAGAACTGCTACCGATCAAATACTTCTACAATCCTCCAGAGACTTGCGAAGCAAGACCATCAGTTCATCAGACAATTGGTTAACTTATGGGATTTGGCTTCATCACTACAGCGCAAGTGCTTGGAGATCCTTTGTGCGTGAAGTGGTTTAGATTCCCTATAAATAAAGAATATCATACATTTGGCCAATTTACTTGCGCTGAGAAATTAATTTACAAACAGTATTCGTGGTTACAATTAGTCATCACGGCAGTTCCTCCTGGGGGAAACCCCCAAGAAAGCCTCAAAGCCTATAATTGCGTTATTCTGTTGTTGAAAGTTGAGAAAATATCGTCGATTTATCTTTGGAGATATATCTATAGTGAGGACAGAAAGTAAATCATTTATCTCTTACTTTCCAGTTAGAATGGTCTGTCTATTTTCTTGAGTAAAAGTCTTTTATATAGAATGATTGGGATTAATTAAAATCTAGACAGAACTGTCTATTATAAACTGGTTTTCTTACTATTTTGCAATATTAATTCGCGTTATTGTTATCAACTTTACTATTATTAATTAAAAAGGTTGATAGGATTTTGAAATCAAGGAACTCCAACAAGTTTCTGACAAAAATTACATATTAGAAGAGTCTGTCTTCTTATCAGCTATTGCACAAGGAGCAATCAGCCATGCCAATGAAGTTGTTTAAGTGCGACGAAACTATCCCTGAACGGGAGAAGCATATATATATTAAAGAAAAAGGAGAAGA
>NZ_JBALEJ010000008.1:0-39623 GCF_036917975.1 Nostoc sp. | reverse complement strand
TAGGGCGATTTGAAGAAGCGATCGCATCTTATGACAGAGCCATCGAAATCAAACCCGACAACGACTCAGCTTGGTACAACCGGGGTATTACGCTGGATAAATTAGGGCGATTTGAAGAAGCGATCGCATCTTATGACAGAGCCATAGAAATCAAACCCGACTTCCACTTAGCTTGGCACAACCGGGGTAGTAAGCTGGATGAATTAGGGCGATTTGAAGAAGCGATCGCATCTTATGACAGAGCCATAGAAATCAAACCCGACTTCCACTTAGCTTGGTACAACCGGGGTATTACGCTGGATAAATTAGGGCGATTTGAAGAAGCGATCGCATCTTTTGACAAAGCCATAGAAATCAAACCCGATGACCACCAAGTTTGGGTTAACCGGGGAATTGTGGCGGGGAACGCAACCAGAGAGAGGAAAGATTTCTCTTTCATATTTACTTTACCTAATTCAGTAGCACCCAACCTCGCTTTAAAATTTAGCAATCCTGATTTAAACAAGCGTGGCTATGAGGGTAAATTAGCAAGCTACGAAGAAGGGTTAAAACATTGTCAGCAAGACACGCACCCAGAAGGTTGGGGAGAATTGCATCAAAGGATAGGTAATGCTCATTACTTCAGAGGACGAGGAAATTCTAACGCCCGCTATTTTTGGCACAAAGCTGTTACGAGTTACAAAACGGCACTACAAACTCTCACAGCAATAGATTTTCCTGAGTTACATCTAGAGGTTTTGCAAGACTTAATTCGTGTCCAATTAGATTTGAGGGAAATAGCCGAAGCCACAGAACTCCAGCGACAGGGTACTGATTTGTTGCGGCGCTTATTAAATGAACCAAATCGCTCTGATAAAAGTAAAAAACAACTAGCTCTAAAATTTGCCTGGATTCAACAATTAACTGTTGATTTAGCTGTTCAATCTGGAGAATTACTGCAAGCGATTGAATTAGCAGAAGAGGGCAAAAATACCTGCTTGCGTTGGCTTTTAGATGGATGGAGTGATGAGAGTTCATCTCTGAGTTATTCAGAAATGCAACAATTGCTGAATCCCTCAACTGCTATTGTTTATTGGCATCTCAGTTCTTACGCCCTACACACCTTCATCCTAAAACACAACGCGCCATCACCGATTGTCCCAGGAGGAACCGAGTTTGTGAATCAGGCGCAACGCTTACAAGATTTTGAAGGCTGGATGAAAAATTGGAATGAACAATACGCCGATTATCGAGACAAAGCAAAAGACGAACAAAGCCCCAAAAACCAACCGTGGCGACAGTTAATGCCAGATAAACTTGAGGAGTTGAAAAATATCCTCTATATTTCTGCTATTCAAGAAGAATTAAACGGCATCACAAACTTAATTCTCATTCCTCATCGTGATTTGCACCGCTTACCACTCCATGCAATATTTGCAGATAACTTCACCATCACCTATTTACCTAGCGCCCAAATAGGTATTACCTTACAAAGCTTGAAGCAAACAAATCTCCAATCAATTGGTGAATTGCCTCTATTGAGTGTAGAACATCCCGACAATGAAGATTTTTCTATTTTGCCTCATGCAGAAATAGAATCTGCTGCTATCACCCAGTTATTCCAAAACCCTACGCCGAAGCGAATTTCTGGAGAAGCCGCGACGAATACCACACTTAAAGCAGCCCTAAAAGATCGTTACAGTATTTTTCACTTTACAGGACATAGCACCTATAATTTCCATAATCCCCAAAAATCTGCTTTGGCTCTTAGCGGTAAAGAGTTACTGACTTTAGAGGAGATTTTTAATATTGAGAACCTCAGAGGATATCAACTAGTTAGCCTTTCATCTTGTGAAACTGCCATCACTAGCAACCAAACTATCACTGCTGAATATGTTGGTTTAGTCAGTGCCTTTCTCTATCAGGGTGTTACTGATGTTGTTAGTACATTATGGACTGTGACTGACGATGCTAGTAGTTTTTTGATGATTTATTTTTACTGGCAAATAAAGAAAGGTAAATCACCAGTAGTTGCCCTCAATCAAGCAACAAAATGGTTACGTAGTTTAACATTTAGTCAACTCGAAAGAATTTATCGAGTAATCTGGGCTAAGTTACCATCAGATGAAACGACTCTCCGCCCTTTTATCAGAAGAAAACTTAATCAAATTAGTCAAATGGAGTTATCAGAGAAAAAGCAACAACCTTTTCAACATCCCTACTATTGGGCAGCTTTCACAATTACTGGCAGATAAAATTTATTATTTGTTTGCGTCTTTGTGCCTTTGCGTGAGACATTAATAGATGACTCTAAAAAATCTCTATGAAGCCTAACAACATAATTACTCTGACAGCCTTCCTCACGGCTCTCACACAATTGGATGAACCTTTGCCAGACAATATCCAAACACAGCTTAATGACATCAGCAAAGCCTCAATAGTCGATCCTGATAATATCGGAAAATTAGATGCGATCGCCGAAAGTTATCCACCCTTAGATAAAGTTTATCAAACAGAACTTACTAGAATTGAAAAAACTGGCGAACGTACTAAAGGTTTACCACCTCTGCCTTTACCAACTGAACCAACTGCGGAATTGACGAATGCAGCATTTAATGCCTTTAGTAACAATAATTCGGTATCTGCTGCAAAGATAGCTGTAAAACCAAATCTTCTGCAAAAGGTTCGGGACTTTATTCATGGCAGAACAGTAAATGACTGAGAAGATTATTTATCCCAGTATTGATTTATTCCTCTACGATTTAAAAGATGGTTTAGGAGAAGATGAGACAAAAATCAACGAGAACTGCCAAGATTTTTGTCGAAAAATATATGGCGATTTAGACAAAACGAGCCTTCAGGAAAAGCACCAAGAATTCCTGAAGCATAAAAATAATAGTGGAGATGTAATTGAGTTGCTCGGAAAAGCCCAAACTAGAGACTTTCCACCACCTCTAGATGGCTATTACTATCCACTGCAAATTGGTGATACTTACGCGCTACAAGTTGACTATTCTGGTGAATTAAATGCTGACAGTAAACCTAATTATGCTCCCCAAGATATTGACGGCGCACCTTTTAGAAAACTCAAAGAAGAAATTACTAAGTACTTATCTCAGCAAACAGGCACAATTAGACAAACTTGGTTACTTTGGGGAAAGCTAACCAACACTAAAACAGAAGCAGAAGTTGAAGAGATAGCTAAAGAATGTTACACCAAAATTGTCAGCGATTACAAATGGCAACGAGATTTTATTGGTAAAGGCAAGTTACAAGCAGGAACTATTTTTGAATTGTGGTATTGTCCACAAAATTTGAGCGTCGATGGTAAAGAGTTTTGGGATGAATTTAGAAAATCAAGTTATCACATCTTAATTTGGTTGTTTCCCGAACATATTTCACCAGATGAGATGAGGAAACAAGTACAAGATGTATATTATGATTTATTACGTTTATGGCAATACCGTCATAAAGTAGTTTGGTCATATTATCAAAGTCGCTATCAAAAACAGATTCTCAAAAAAGAATATATCGAAATTCAACCATCGATTCAGCAGACAAGCGAGTTACCAAAGCTACTACAAACCAATAGCCTAAAATTAAGTAAACTCCAAGAAAGTCTGACAAATAATTTAATCAACTTATCAGACTACACGATTGCCTTAAACTATCTAGAAAATCAAAGCCAGACTATTCAATTAAACTTAGAAAATTATAAATCTCATTTAGCAGATATCCAGAAAAAATACACAAGTAGCGACTTAAAATTTCTCCAAGAGTTTAGCGAAAGTGAATTTTATGGCAAAAAATATCAGCGACAAGTAGAAGTCGATTATGCGATTCTCAGTCCGGGATTAACCTTACTACAAAATCTCAATAACACTATCCAAGGTATTATTGACCTAGAGCAAACTAAAAGCGATCGCACTCTCAATACAACTATAGCGATCGCAGGTGTTGGACTCGCCACCAGCCAAATAGCCTCCGCCGTCATTCTCGCCCAGCCTAACGATTATCAACAACATCTCCGCTTTCGGGCTGAAGTTTTTGGGTGGAGTGTAGTCATAGGTGTCTGTTTTTCTGTACTAATCTTTATTGGCCTCCGCTTTCGCCGCTAAGTTTTCAGCATAAAAAAATTGCCCCCTGAATTCAGGAGGCACATCACCTTGTAGAGACGTAGCATTGCTACGTCTTTCGTTTTAGCTAGCAACGTATTCTTTGACATTGGCACGACGGCGACGCAGATGAGCCAAAGCCTGATGCTCTAACTGACGGACGCGTTCACGGCTGAGACTCAATCTCTCACCCACTTTCGCCAATGACATTTCATTACCATCTTCTAAACCAAAGCGTAAGGCTACAACTTCTCGCTGTTGGGGGGTTAGTTCCGCTAGCAAGTTGTTCAAGTCTTGGCGTAAGAATTCCTGGTTGGTGTAATACTCTGGTGATGGGCCATCATCTTCGAGCATTTCTTGCAACTCAGTATCCTGGTTTTCACCAACTCGCACATCCAAAGACACTGGTTGACGAGCCATATTCAGATACTCGCGAATCTGAGCAGGTTCTAGTTCTAGTGCTTTGGCAATTTCGGCTGGAGTCGGCGATCGCCCCAAGGTTTGAGCTAACTCGCGCTGCACTTTTTTGATTTTGTTCAGTTTCTCGGTAATATGGATCGGTAAGCGGATAGTACGACCTTGTTGAGCGATCGCGCGGGTAATAGCTTGGCGAATCCACCAGTAAGCATAAGTCGAGAACTTATAACCCCTCATTGGGTCAAATTTCTCTACACCCCGCTCTAATCCTAGTGTTCCTTCCTGAATTAAATCCAGAAACTCCATATTCCGCTTTTGATATTTTTTGGCAATAGCAACAACCAAGCGCAAATTCGCTTCGATCATTTTTTGCTTTGCCCGCTTACCTTGCGCGACCGTTTGCTGTACTTCGGTTTCCGATTGTTGAACGTGGTCAGCCCACTCTGACATATTCGGTTCGCGTTGCAGTTTCTTCGCCAAAGCTTCTTTAGCGTCGATCAGCGTCATCATTTGCTGTACCTGCTTCCCAAAGACAATTTCTTGTTCGCGGGTTAGCAATGGTACACGACCAATTTCTCGCAGATAGGTTCGCACCATATCAGCCGTGAATTTGGTGTTGAGGTTTTCCGTTTGTGTATTGACAGTAGGCATTGGTGCGATGTCCTCTACTCCGTAAATATAATGTATATTTTCTTACTAGGATGGTTGAAAAAAGTAGTACATCTATCACGAAATATCGGGAGCTACCAAAAGCAATTAATCAGTTGATACAGCCGTTGTTATGACGGTAAGCTCCCAATGATAGGTTCCCCTACTTCCCTAAATTTTTAATCTTTTATAAGCACGCTGGTTATTTTTGAGAATTTTTGTTTTGGGCTGTTACTAACACCAATCGGCAAATCCGAAGTCGGTATGAGTTCCACTTGTCTTTATATTACGACAAATCAGGCAGATAGTAAACTATCTTAAGATAAAGCCTAGAATTATAATTCAAAACCGATAGTTAGAGAAAAAATTTTAAATTTCCTTGAAATTACTTACTACATCTATAGTGACGCCAAAAACCCCTCTTCTGTTGCCAAAAACTAGCCGGATAACCGAACTGAATTTGCTGTGACAATGGGGGGATGTTACGAATTGGGGATTGGGGACTGGGGATTGGGGACTGGGGATTGGGGATTGGGGATTGGGGAAGAAGAACTATTAATTATAATTATTGCCCAATGACTAATGACCAATCACCAATGACTAATGACTAGAGTACTCCAAGTAAAAAAATGCCCTATTGTCATTGCGTTCGCGTAGCGTCTCGTAGAGAGCGAAGCGAAGCAATGACGGGTTTTGGATCATTTATTTTGTGGAGTTCTCCTAATGACCAATGACAATCTAGAAACCAAGGTCAGCTTTGGCTAGTTCAGCTGCGGCGAATACTTCTGCATCAGGTTTTTCTTCCCAGGCTGGCTCACCAATTTCTTCGTAAAAGGTTGCGTCGTAAGGTCGAGTACGTACTACTACTGGCATAGGAACGGCGTGACCCAAAATTAAGGCTTGTTGCTTCGAGTCTAGCTTTGCCAATACCGATCGCAGTCCGCTACCACCAGATACACCTGTAAAAATTGCCTCAATGTCTTTTTCATCATTCAGCAAAGCGGTAATACGAGTCCCAATCTGGGACATAACTTCATTATCTATGCCTGATGGACGTTGATCGACTACCAAAAGTGTGACAAAATACTTACGCAGTTCGCGGGCAATAGTCCCAAAGATGGTACTTTGGACGATCGCCGGATCAAGAAAACGATGCGCCTCTTCAATGGTAATCATCAATGGCGTGGGGCGATCGCTAGGATTTTTGCTTTGCAGAAATTTATCTGCTTTCTTAACGTAATGCTCGTGAATACGCCTGGTGATCATATTCGTCACCAACATATAAGAGAGCATATTAGACTGGGAACCAAATTCTATCACAACATTCTTCCCAGATTCCAGGCATTGCACAATTTTACTAATATAATTCTGGGGGCAAACTGCTCGCATATACTTCAAACTGTCTAAGCGTAAGAGTTTGCGCTGTAAAGAGTTAATTGAACCTGGGTGTCCCGGCTTTTCCTCACAGAACATCTTAATGTCCTCACCAGTCATATTTAACAGCTGGACAATCCAAGACTTACCAAACTCATTAAACAAAATGTTGGCGTTATCCAAGGCTGCGTCAGAAAGTCCTAAATCTCGACCACATAACTTAATATCTTCAACTTCAATTTGCTCATAGCTCAAATAAAGTTCTTGGGCATCACGTACACCCCGGCGCTTTGTCGATTCCGGGTCAAGGGTGTAAACTTCAACTTTACTCGGAAAAAGTTGCTTTAAGCCCTTAACAGTACTAACATTCTTACCTTCTGCAACAGCTTCCCAGCCATACTCAGAGTGCATATCAAAAATCAAGTTTACTGCCGCATTTTTACGGATAACACCAGCTAAAAGTAGCCGAGTGAGAAAGGATTTACCAGTACCAGATTTCCCAAAAACCCCATTACTCCGTTCCACAAAGCGGTTTAAGTCGATACAAACGGGCACATCCATATCCAAAGGTTTCCCGATGGAAAAATTTCGCCTTTGGGGGTCATCTTCCCAACCAAATACCCGGCGAAAATCGTCAACACTTGCGTCGTAAACCTGACTAAAGTGGCTAGGAATAGTTTTAACAGGTAACAATTCCATCGTTGTGCTGGTTTGTGGCACAAATGAAGCTAAACCCGTCATCGACGGGATAAAGGGATTTGCCGATTTGCCATTTGTTGGGGAGAAAGATTCTTCAGATTCGGGAGTAAACATCAACATCGGCGCGAGGTTGATAGTACCGTAAGTACCACTTCCGGCTAAAACATCTCGTAAAAAAGTGTCTTCCCAACTGGGGGGATTAGCAATAATTCGGGCATTAGCAGCTCCCAATGCGACATCTGTCAGCATACAAAAAAAACGCGATCGCATCCCTTGCACAACAAGAAATTTACCCACCCGCATATCTTCTACAGAAATGTCAGGATGCAATCGTACTTCTAAACCTTCAGTTAAAGAACCTTGAATGACCGAACCTAATGGCTGTACCGAATTCATCTGATTAGTCATTTGTCATTTGTCATTGGTCATTGGTCATTGGTCATTAGTCATTAGTCCCCAATCCCCAGTCCCCAGTCCCCAATCCCTAATCAATCTGAATCGAAGTTGGCGCACCCCCTGTTGCAGAAGTGCTACTGATTAATGGTTTGCGGAATTGGGCGTAAAGGCGATCGCGCCAGGTGAAGAATGGTTCATAATCTATATTTTCGGCAAAGATTGGCAATCCTTTTCCTCTGATAGAAGCTGGTAAATCCAGATAGGGGCCAGGGGGGAACTTGAGCAATATCGATAAGCCAGCCACCGCTAAGTCAGCTAGAGTCGGCTCATCTCCTGTTAAATAGGGACTATCTGCCAATAATAACGTCAAGGCTTCCAAATCTTGTTTTAAAGATGCGATCGCTGACTGGATCACATCTGGGCTGTAACCAACGCCAAAACCAAACACTGTCAGGAAATCACTAGGTACTCCTCCAACCAGACTTTTAAATATATCTGGTGTTGAAGTGGGTAATAAAGACTTACGGAAATTTTGATCTTGACTTATGGCAGCAAATAGTGCTTTGCGGCCTTTAATGCCGATGGATTCATCCGCCCATTCTTCTATTAATAAAGTTAAACCCCGTTTTTTAGGATCTTGCGGTATGAGTGGGCGATCGGGATACTTTAAGTCTAAATACTTAGCTATCTCCGTAGAATCCGCAATATATTTATTACCATCCTTTAATACCGGGACTTGTCTTTGACCAGTCAGCCGGAACAGTTCTACCTGTCCAATCCCCGGTGTCACCTCTATTTTGCGGTAATCTAGCCCTTTAAAATCTAGAATGAGGCGCACTTTCTCTGAGTATTGAGAGAGTTCCCATTGGTATAATTCCAGCATCTGTTGGATACCTTGTAACTGGTCAACTTCTTAACTTTACAATTGTATCTTTAGTTTAAGTAATTTTTATTGGCATTAGTCCCTTAGTTGTCTATTTAATTGACATTAGGGTTTAATTGATGCCTAATTTTTGGTAAATTTATTGATTTTAAAATATTGTTTTCTGATTTGCTAAAAATAAAATACTAAATCATTGAGATTGAATTCGATATATATACAAGAGAGTATGAGTGTTCCAAAAAATAAATGATCCAAAACCCGTCATTGCGAGAGAAGCGAACGCGAGTGCCTCTCGTAGAGAAGAGAAGCAATCACAATGACAATTGGGCATTTTTTTTGAGTACTCTAAGGGTTTTACAGCCTGTCCACCTTTCCAAGGGAAGAATGGAAGTGTGGTTTTTAGTATACTTTGCGACTTTTTACACATTCTTAGAGTTTCTGATGCTACATCTACGGGGTTTTTAACTCTTTTCGGTGTGAGGGAAAAAATTTTTTCAATTTTTTATATAAAATATATGCTATGTATATTTCATAACTTGTCAGCGTCAGTCAAAGTTAGAGATTTTACCTCACTAGCACAAAAAAATCTTCTCAGAAAAAATTTTAACTTCCCGCTTCGGTTAGATTTTGTGCATAGCAAAATGTTATAAATCTTTATGTAATGTGTGGACAAAAAACAAACAAAATTTATGAAGACAAATTACAGCAAATTGCTGACCACGTTGGCAGGCATAGCAGGATTTACTAGTTTGAGCGTCCTCATTACTTTACCATCTGATGCGAAATCGGCACTAAATCCTAACCCCAGTATTTTCAACGAAGCCGCCTATAACAAGGGTCAACGCCTTCAAGCAGATGCTCAATACACACCTGCTGAGGCCGCTTCCGAAACAGAAAAGGACAATATCAAACGCGATATTATAGCACAGAATAGTGGTGGAACGCTAAATCCCAAACCAAGTATTTTCAACGAGCCTCCCTATAACCGTGGTGGTGGCGCTACACCTAGTGAACTTACACCCCGCCGCACCCCACGTCCTATCCCGGAAACTCAACCTACCCCACCATCCACTGGGACACCTTCTACAACTCCACCAGGACCAGGGGCAAGCAACAATCAAGGCAAAAACTTGTTAGCCTTGGCAGAGTCAAACGCTTCCTTTACCACCTTAACCAAGGCTTTGAAAGCAGCAGGATTGACCGGAGCCTTACAAGGCAAAGATAACTTAACTATTTTTGCACCCACTGACGCAGCTTTTGCTAAATTGCCACCAGATGCTTTACAAGAATTGTTAAAACCAGCCAATAAAGAAGTATTGATCAAAATCCTAACTTACCATGTAGTATCTGGTAAGGTCTTGTCCACTGATTTGAAGTCTGGCGAAGTTAAAAGCCTTGAAGGCGGCACTATCAACATTAAGGTTGATCCTACAACTGGTGTGACTGTCAATGATGCGAAAGTGACACAAGCAGATATCACAGGCACTAACGGTGTAATCCACGCAATTGATCAGGTGATTTTACCTCCTGACTTGTAGTTTGACGGTATCAGTACAACCGAGAAGATAATTAGGTTGGCATAAATTATCGAACAGAATTCAGGAGTCAGGAGTCAGAATTCAGAATGAATTCTGTGCGACTGGCGGATGAATAATCGGGTTTAAGACCCCTATCAAATTGAAAATTTGGTGGTCTTCAAGACGCTCGCGGACTCGCTAACGCTACGCTATCAGTCGCGGGTCTGATTCCCCGACTGATTTATTCTGACTCCTGAATTCTGACTTCTGAATTCTTCTTCAATAATACATAAAAACCCCGTTCAGATGTTAATTTTGGACGGTTTTTTGTCAGAATGGTGAGTTACAGCTATTTTCAGGTAAATAGACCACGCGGTAAGGACACAGCATTGCTGTGAAAGCAAGCCTAGAACCAGCTTTTAGATTGCCTCGTTCCCAGTCTCCGACTGGGAATGCCCGTCGTTGGGGCTGCCGCCTCCCTTACTGGCGGGAGAGCCGCTTTTGAGTTGCATTTCCCGACTCTGGCTAGAAACGAGATTTGAAAAGGGTTTTAGCTTAAGTTGACAACAATGAGCAATGCTGTGCCCTTACGACTCCTGAATTCTGTTTCAATAACAATTACTTTTTGTTTGCAATCCGCTTTATATCTTTATCTTGCATTTCTAAAAGTTCAGGTATAGTAACAAAGCTATAGCCCTGTTTGCGAAAGTTAGCAATAATTTCTGGTAAAGCTTGCACCGTTTTAGAACGATTACCACCACCATCATGCATCAGCACAATGCCACCTGGTTTGGCCCTCCTGAACACATTATTAATTAATTTTGGTACAGCTGGACGCGAGTAGTCTACAGAGTCAGACGACCAGAGAACGATGGCATATTTGCTATTTCTAGCGTAAGCAGCCACCCCATTGTGCATGATTCCCCCTGGCGGCCGAAACAAATTTGTTTTAACGCCTGTAACTTGATAAATCAAGTCTGCTGTGTGGTCAATTTCATAAGCAGCAGCTTGGGGATTCAAGAATTGATACCAATGATGCCAAGTATGATTGCCAATTACGTGACCTTCAGCAATCTCGCGCTTGACTAAGCTTGGGTAATTCTTCACGTTTTGCCCAATGAGGAAAAATGTGCCTTTGATTTGATTTTGTTTAAGAATATCCAGTACTTGCGCGGTACTCTCAGGCCATGGCCCATCATCAAAAGTAAGAGCAATTACTTTCTGTTCGGGAGTAAGTTTTGCCGCCTCAATTGTTTCCCCTTGAAAACGTAGTGGCACAGGATATGAGAGACTCCTTATTTGTGCCTGTTCTTGCCAAATTCTCAGCATCGTCGCTTTTAGGTCTTCAATCATCTGCTGAGTTCCAACCTTGGCTGGTAGATTGCTGACATTTATATTGTCTGTACTTTGAGCCTCAGAAGAGCTTGACTTGATAAGCATCATCGCCCCAACACTCAAAGCGGTACTTAAGACCAGCAACGTAACTAATATTTTTTGTATACCAAAAAATGACTTTTTTTCCTCCACCTCATAGCTCCTTAAAGGGTCGAACCATCTTTTTTTTCACAAGAATTCTGGCAATTTTTTTATACTCTGGTAAGCCTTGCTACGCAAGCTACAGTATAATTGGTATTTTTTTAAAGTTAGTTTCAACCCTGACTCTGAAAAAATACCTTACCCGACGGATAATCTAATATCTATAAGTAAAATCGTCGCTATGAAGGTGAGAGCCAACTTAAGCGTTAATTTTTGTAGACTATAGGGATGAGGGGAATTTCGAGAACTGTAAAAGGCAATTAATCCTGCCTTTTTAACATGAATATATTTAATGTAGGTTAAATATTGCATATCCTATTGACGAAGCCGTTGCAAAATTATGACGAAGATGTGACCGAAAACGAAAAGGATACAGAGCAACTAAATAAATTTAGGGGGATTATTAATTTTGAATTTTGAATTCGGAGCAAAGCGACGTGACCTTCCTTGAGTCATAAAGGTACAGGGCAGACCTGTTAAAAAATTTCTTTGATCCCCGACCGTCCAAGATGATTTAATACTATTGGCTGCTGAAAATTCTGCAAATAAATCATCTATTTTGTGGGGCGGGCAAGATGCATTGGTATCAACTTAACGCGAAAGCAAGTCTAGAACTAGCTTTTAGATTGCCTCGTTCCCAGTCTCCGACTGGGAATGCCCGTCGTTGAGGCTCCGCCTCCCTTACTGGCGGCAGAGCCGCTTTTGAGCAGCATTTCCAGCCGGAGGCTGGAAACGAGGTTTTAAAGGAGTTTTAGCTTAAGTTGACACCAATGGGCAAGATGCCTGCCCTACAAAATGTTACAGGATACTTTTTTATTTGGAAATCTTTTAACAGATTACAAGCTTGATATTACATCCCGTGCAACTGCTAAAGTCTGATCGATATCCTCCTCGGTGTGAGCAAAAGAGGTAAACCCAGCTTCAAATTGAGAAGGTGCTAAATAAACACCATGCTCTAACATCCCGCGATGAAAGCGTCCGAATTTGGCCGTATCAGACTTTTTCGCATCTTCGTAGTTATGAACTGGGCCAGAGGTAAAGAATAATCCAAACATGGCGCTGATTTGACCGCCGCAAACTGCATGACCATTTTCTTTAGCAATTTGCAGCAAACCATCTCCTAGTTTTTTAGTAATTCGGTCAAGATACTCGTAAGTACCTGGCTTTTGCAGCAATTCTAAAGTTTTAATGCCAGCAGTCATAGCCAAGGGATTACCAGAAAGTGTCCCAGCTTGATATACGGGGCCAGCAGGAGCAACCATTGACATAATATCCCGGCGACCACCATAAGCTCCTACTGGCAAACCACCACCAATTACCTTGCCTAAAGTTGTTAAATCGGGAGTGACGCCAAATTTTTCCTGAGCGCCACCGTAAGCAATGCGGAAGCCTGTCATTACTTCGTCAAATACCAATAACGCTCCATACTCGTGAGTTAGTTCCCGTAATCCTTCTAGGAAGCCAGCATCAGGGGCAATAAATCCAGCATTGCCGACGACTGGCTCAAGAATGACACCGGCAATCTCGTCCCGGTTTTCTTCAAATAAAGCTCTGACGGCTTCTAGATCATTGAAAGGTGCAGTTAGAGTGGTGCTAGTTGCTAATTTAGGTACTCCCGGTGAGTCTGGCAAACCAAGTGTGGCAACCCCAGAACCCGCCTTTACTAGAAACGCATCGGCGTGTCCGTGGTAGCAACCTTCAAACTTGATGATTTTCTCGCGGTTGGTGAAAGCCCGCATCAGTCGCAAAACTCCCATACAGGCTTCAGTTCCAGAGTTGACAAATCTGACCATTTCGATACTAGGAACGGCATCGATGACCATTTCTGCCAAAACATTTTCTAGGACTGAGGGAGCGCCGAAACTGGTACCTTTTTCTAAGGCTTCATGCAGCGCTGCAATGACTTCTGGATGAGCATGACCACAAATAGCTGGGCCCCATGTGCCTACATAGTCTATGTATTGATTGCCATCTACATCCCAAATATATGCGCCTTTAACACGATCAAAAACGATGGGTTGTCCGCCCACAGATTTAAAGGCACGAACTGGAGAACTGACTCCTCCAGGCATAAGGTTTTGAGCGGCGGCAAAGACTTCTTGTGATTTTGTTGTTTTAATTGTGGTATTTACCAAGGTTCATCTCCTAACAGTGGGCAATAAAAAGCTCTATCTTAGAATAGGGTCAAACACTGCTTAGAATTTCTATCCTATAGAATTAGGCGAACCAAAAAAATAACAATATGTTATGCAAGTCCAATGAAGACTTGACTTTAGATATTCAAGCTTGATGATTTGAGGCATACCAGGATCTTCGGTAAACTGTATCCTTGCATCAATTCCGAAAAATATACTAGTTGCCCTATTCCGAATGGTATCGTGAATTCATAAGTTATTCTCATTAGAGCAAACTAGCTGGTATGTCTTCTAACGATTCGCGATCGCTGCATTACACTATCCCGGTTGAGCAAATTCGCTACGATGAGCGGGGTCTAGTGCCTGCAATTGTCCAAGACTATCTGGATGGTACTGTCCTGATGATGGCATGGATGAATCAGGAGTCGTTACAAAAGACTTTAGAAACTGAAGAAACTTGGTTTTGGAGTCGTTCTCGACAAGAATTATGGCACAAGGGGGCAACTTCTGGTCATATCCAAAAAGTTCAGAGTATCCGTTATGACTGTGATAGTGATGCGCTGCTTATCGGTGTAGAGCAATTAGGAGATGTTGCCTGTCATACTGGAGAGCGCAGTTGCTTTCACCAAATAGAAGGGGAAATTGCTGCTCCACCAGGGGATACATTGTCGCAATTGTTTCAAATAATCTGCGATCGCCGTGACAATCCTACTGAAAGTTCTTATACCTGTAAACTATTCGCAGGTGGCGATAACAAAATATTGAAAAAGATTGGTGAGGAAACTGCTGAGGTGGTAATGGCTTTTAAGGATGATGAAGCAGATGCGATCGCAGGTGAAGTCGCAGATTTGCTATATCATACTTTGGTTGCCTTAGCTCACCATCAAGTTGATTTAAAATCGGTGTATCGCAAGTTGCAAGAACGTCGTCAGTAGAGCGAAAAAACAATTAAAAAGTAAAAAGTAAAAAGTAAAAAGATAATCCCCATAAATAATATTGAGGGGAAATAATCACGGACGCCTTATTTCTCTCTACGAGACGCCAAAGGCGAACGCGCTGTGCCACGACGCTCGTTCGCTCTTAGCGTCTCCCTTTGGGAGAAGACTCGCTTGCCGCCGGCGCTATCGTTATAAATGTTTTTATTTCATTCCATAAATAAATTTAGGGGCAACTCTTGGAGACGCACTCGCGTTCAAACCATTTTGATTTTTCTTTATGAGTGCCTTTTTACTTTTTACTTTTGCCTTGTTCGGTGACCATTTTGATTTTTCTTTATGAGTGGCTTTTTACTTTGTTACTTCTTAATGAGATTGATTTTTGGTTGTTTCATGTTAATCAAATCTCGTTATATACCTAGAATCTTTAATAAAGCCTGCCGATAAATATTTATTCCCTCATTATTTAAATGAGCACCATCTTCTGAACTTAAATCATCTTTCAAAGCATTATTCTCATTTAATGATTGAACCTGTTGTAGTTCCAATGGTATATGATTTTTAATTGCAACTTGATTCATCACAGCATTGATTTGATCTACCCGAAGATTTGTTGCTGAAATACTTGGATCTTTACTAGCGGCAACTGTTGAGTAAAAAGCGGGAATTAAGAATATTTGATTACTCCCAAGGCTTCGCAGTAAAGAAATTGAATCTTGGAGTTTGTTCGCAAATAAGGAATCACTTAATCCATACCAGGCATCATTCCCCCCAATCGCAATCACAGCTTTTTCGCATTTAATTTTAGTTGGAATGAGAAGTTTTAGTTGTTCAACAAGTGAAATTCCGCTTATCCCATTTAAGGCAAAATTAAAAGTACCTTTCCCCAGAGTATTACCCATTTCGGCAGTTACAGAATCCCCAAACAAGCAAGCCTCGAATTGCTTTCCTTGAGTAGCAAATTGCTGATATTGAACTTCAAGTTGCCATAAAGGTGTAGAACTTAAGTTATCTTTAGGTGGTATTTCAATAGGAGATAGATTTAACTTACTTGCTATTTCTAAGACTGCTGGAACATTAATAACTAGTCTTTGACTAGGATATGCTTCCAGAAAGCTGATGATCCCCAAACCCTCTTGAGAATTCGCCCCGATGATTACAGCCGCGTCTAGGGCTTGTACCCCGGCTTGGTCACGACGGGCGATACCTTGGGAAACCGTAGATAGAATTTCTTTAGCTAGTTCTGTATTTAACAGCTTATCTAAAGCCCCAATATCAAGAGATGCTTTTACTTGTAGCGCCTGATGAAACTCCTTTTGTTCTTCCCGACTGAAAAATTTGAGAAAAAATTGCAAATCAGAAGAAACTTCTTGCCTTTGTGCATACTTACGTAAATCAGCAACAGGTAGTGATTCTTCAAACACACCATAGCGAAAAACAATTTTCTCAGCAGCAAAACAGGGCTTTGTAGTTGTCATCAGTAATACGATGCAACTACATATACTCAGCACCAGATGACGTAAATATCTCATAAATCCTAATTGTTTGCGTAGCGTTTTCTTTCTCCCGCCCCAACGGGGCTTGGTCATTGAGAGTCTGCACTTTGAGAAGTATGTTACTCAGGTAAGATTCGATTGAGGTACTGTAAAATTGCCACAGCGATCGCTACACTCAAGATGAAGCCTAACCAGTAAGTATTGGTAATAATTTGTGGTTGATCTAATGCCCATCCACCCAAGGGATGACCAATAAAAGAGCCAACAGCCCAGCATAAAGCGTTGATGGAAAAATAAACGCCGCGTTGATTTTCTGGGGCTAACTCAGTTACTAAAGAGGCAGAAGATGGGGTATAAGAAACAATCGCCACTGCAAATACTCCCAATGCTAATGTTACCCAAACTAGTTGATGAGATGGGGCAGTACCACTTACCCAAATTAGCCCAAAACCAATTGCCCATAAAATAGCCGAAACAGTCAGCGCCAGTGTGTGAGAGTAGCTTTTTAAGATGCTGGTGACAGGTAACTGACAAATAATAGCGAATACTAAATGCCAAGCAAATAATCCGCTAATGGTAGTTTCAGCAAATCCCTTGGCGGCACTTTCGACAAGGACAAAGTTTTTGAAGTAAAGCGGTAGGGTACTGTGGATTTGAGAAATATAGATTGTAAAGAATATATTAACCGCTATGTAGACCAGGAAACGGCGATCGCTTAATACTGCTAGCCAAGCAGCAAAAAATTCTGTCTTTTCAGATTCCCCCGTTTGCTGTTGTTCGGTTTCACTAACTCCCACATAGACAACCCCGAAAAATACCATAAAAGAGATGGCATCAATCACAAATAGCCAGCGATAACTCCCAATAATCGCGATCAAAAACCCAGCAAGCACAATTCCGATCGCTAACCCCAGATTATCAGCTAGTCGTGCGATCGCAAAAGTTTCGCGACGATTATCAATTTGGCTGGCATCAGCAACCACAGCTTCAGCCGCCGGCCAATAGAAACCTATCCCTAAACCGCTAATCAAGCTACCAATTATCAAAGTAGTGAAATTATTGGTTGCCGCTAAAACTAGAGAACCAATTGCTGAAATCGCCGTGGCTAGCAACAAAGTGCGGCGGCGTCCCCATCGTCCAGAATCAGCCAAAGAACCACCTCCAATCCGCCCGAAGATGCCGGAAATCGAGGCGCTACCCAAGGCTACTCCAACACTGGTTGCGGATAAACCAAGTTGATTGACAAAAAAGATGGGGGCGTAAAACAGGGTGAAGCCAGTACCAACTTCCGAAAAAAATCTACCAATTGCGAAAATCCAGACCTGGGGATGTATCGATGGCAACCACGATGATAACTGAGATTGAGAAGCTAATTTCATGAGTTTAAATGTCATAGGTTGATGACATTTTGGTAATTCTTATCATTGGCTACTATTTTCCTCACTCATTCCACAGGGTTTCCACAGGGATTTTAGCAGTTTTCCACAGGTGCTATACGAGTTAATAGGCTTCTTGCCGCTTGACTGGGGATTGTTAATTATCAGTAGCAAAGAAGTTTAAGGACTGAGTTTTTATTAAGTTAAGTAACGAAAAGTTAGCTTAAAGTCCTATTCTTTCGTTCGCATTTATTTTTTATACAATCGTTTTTAACATTTCGCAGCATTGACAAACCCACCCCCTCTTGGCGCACAATGATTCGGCTTGCTTTTGTAATCCGTTCAACCGTTGGCATCAAATGTGTAAAATATATTACCAATGGATATCAGCGTAGATTGTTGGGATAGCAAAAGAGCGTGTGAAGCCCTAAGCCGCTTTACCGCAAGCAACTTGTCCCTCTTGATTATCCTCATAGGAGGAAAATCTCATGAAAGCAACGGTTAGCATCTTTACAGAAATTCCCGAAACACTCCACGAATCCTTAAAAAACTACTTAGAAACCCATCCTGATTGGGATGAAAACAGAGTATTGACGGCGGCGCTATCATTGTTTTTACTCCAAAATGGGGATAGCGATCGCCGTGCTGCTCGAGTCTATCTAGAAACTTTGTTTCACCACTCCACAGTAGAAATGCCCTGTACCGACTTACCAGCAACAGTTAATTTACTAGATACCCCATAGGTACTGGGATGAATCAATTCAAAATTCAAAATTAAAGACAGCCACGCCACTTGCGGGTGGGGTTTCTACCTACCTTGGGAAACAATGATTCTTTCTCTGCGAGACGCTACGCGAACGCGCCACTTGCGGGCGTTCGCGTAGCGGGACGTTCGCGGTAGCGTCTCGTAGAGAAGTACGGTTTTAAACCTCACTTCTTTTCATAAAGGGCGTTATTCTGGCTCATACCCTTATTAATGGGGCATCGCATACCATGCCCCATTAACGGGATTTTAAGCCAATAGCGATCGGCAATATTACAACAAAAAAGATCAGAATCTACTGATCTTTAAAAAATAACTAGATTGCTGGAGTCAATCTAAAATCTAAAATCCAAAAACCAAAATTGTCTTATCTAAACCATCTCAAACTCTAATTGATGACTTTTGAGAAAATCATGAGTGAAATGATCTACAACATTTGTATCAGCTAGTTCTAAATTATAAAAATCTACAGTTTCATGGTCAAAATGGGGCCCAGCGTGCCAAGTACCCTCATGTAGTTTGATAAAACAATTCCCCGGAATGCGGAAAGCAGCAATCTCATCTAATGCCGGTTCATTCACATCATTATGAGGAGGACAAACTGCCATTAACCAGTCCTTCCCTGACAAAGAACCCAGACATTGAGTGCATTCGACATGGCGAGTAATTTTGTGAAACTTTCGCCCTCTCTTCTGCAACCGCATAATATAAAATCGTGGAATTCCGTTTTGCAGGCTTAACTGGGCATCTTCTCCATCGTAAGTTTTACCATCAAGACTTGCAAAAATTACTTGTCCATAAGGTCGAAAGTTTTCAGAAGTCACCCATTGTGCTTGCAATTGCTGCACTGTCTTTGATGTACTCATATCAAATCTTTGAGAGAGATTACTTAGATTTATTTTCTCCCAAAATAACTGAATTTTATACAGTCATAATGGTGACTTACTGAGTTTAAATGCCCTACATTTTGATAAAAATAACTTCAGCTAGCTAAATAACTACGTACTTGCTCCTTTTGCCGTCTCAGGAGACTGAGAGCTTTTTGCTCTATTTGACGCACTCGTTCTCGACTAATGCCCATGCGATCGCCAATTTGTGCTAAAGAAAGTTCATAGCCATCAGTGAGACCAAAACGCAAGGTTAATATTTCTCGCTGCTGGGGAGACAGTTTTGCCAACAAGTCTTGTAAGTCTTGGTGGAGAGACTCTTCAACGGCGTAATCTTCAGGAGAAGGGCCATCATCTTCCAGGATGTCTTGCAATTCTGTATCTTGTTGTTCACCAACTCGCGCTTCTAGGGAGAAGGGTTGACGCGCCAAGTACAAACACTCTCTAACTTGGCTGGGTGTCAAAGATAACGCGGTGGCAATTTCAGCAGTGGTTGGAACGCGACCTAACTGTTGAGATAATTCTCGCTGTACTCGTTTAATTTTATTCAGTTTCTCAAAGACGTGGATCGGTAAACGAATTGTACGTCCTTGTTGAGCGATCGCTCGTGTGATTCCTTGACGAATCCACCAATAAGCATAGGTAGAAAACTTATAACCAAGCGCGGGATCAAATTTATCCACCCCTCGCTCTAAACCCAAAGTACCTTCTTGAATTAAATCCATAAATTCCAGGTTGCGGTGCTGGTATTTTTTCGCCACAGCTACCACTAACCGGAGATTAGCCTGAATCATTTTCTGCTTGGCTTGGTGTCCTTGATTTAGCTGTTGCTCTAGCACCTCAACACTTGACTCCACCTGATCTGCCCATTCTTGCAGCGTGGGTTCGTGGTTTAATTTCATAGCCAATTCTTCTTTAGCAGCTAGTAAATTCATCATCTGCTGCACGTGTTGGGCAAAAATAACCTCTTGTTCGCGAGTCAACAAATCTACACGCCCGATCTCTTGCAGATAACTACGCACAATATCATCTGTAGCTCGAGGTCTTTTATCTGCGGCTAAAGTTTTTTTCTTCGTTTTTTGAACTTCGGTATGTGGAGATGTTAAGTTGCTCATGGTTATTTGCTCCTCTGTAACTTCATCAATTTATTGGTATCAAGTCTAGATATTCAGACCCATAGCCATTTCACACTGCTAATCAATCAATTGGCAATACTGATGAATTCTGGTCTATGATACATTACAAGTCAATTGTTGGAGATAATAAACCCAAAATCAACCCACCCATTAAGAATAACATCATCAGCAGTCACAAATCAATTGCCTAAAGATACGATCGGTATATCTTTGGAAGTAATTACACTCCTTTTTTCTAGATTTTTGCACATTTTCAAACACAATTATGTTTTAGTTTAATTATTCAATTTAGTTCCTAAAAAAATAAAAACTTTACCAAAATAATGATTTTGCGATCCCAGAAATAAATTACTAACAGGAACTATCGAGATAAGTTATATTTATTCAATCACAAACAATTATTTATGGAAGTGTTAATAGTCTGCTGATACTTCCATGTAATTCTCATTCAGTAAAAATTAAATATAAGATGTCCATTTCTCATCTCTATTTTTTTGCTGGATAATCTAATCATCTTAAGCTAGGTACGTAGGAGGCGATCGCTAAGGATGAAAGCAAGCACTTTTCTTATCCCTCCGCTAAAGAATAACTTTCTTTTGGAGTCTGGTCTTAAGAATTTAGGATGATCAAGATGCAGGTATCTGCCACAATTGCCCTTGAGTCATACTACACACAGATATCTGCATTAAGTTTGGTATTATCAATGTAATTACTCCTGGAAACATTTTCAAGACTAAAAGTAGTAACAGTGGTAACACTAACACCAAGTATTATCCTTGGCAAGATCGGGAACACCCGTGATTGCCACCAATATTTTATTGAAGCGGGTAGTTGACTGTTATGCCTCCCCACTTCCAATACAGTTCGGTTAAGGTTTTTTGATGAAAATTTTAGATCGCTAAAGATGTGATAACACAAAGACGCGATAAATCATCACAAAGACGCGATAAATCATCACAAAGACGCGATAAATCGCCGTCTCTACAATGATCAGTCTTTTGTCTTGACGGCGATTCATTGCATCTCTTGCCTTAATCGAACAGTATTGCCATCACTTTCGTAGATATTGGCTAAGAAAAGCATTCACTTCATTAGCGCATAATCCGACATTAACCGTTTTTCCTGCAATTCTTAGAATATCTAACCCTTGACCATTATTGCGGGGGTCTGGATCAAGTATAGATACATATATTTCATGTATCCGACGATCTTCAGCGATCGCTAAAGCACATGATGGTGTGCGTCCATGAAAAGAACAAGGTTCAAGTGTGACATACATTTTCAAGAAGTTGAAAGCTTTGCCTTGAATCTGTTGAAGTGCATCAGCCTCAGCATGGTGTTTTCCCGGTATCCGCGTGTATCCTTGAGCTACTATTTCTTGAGTATCTACAATTACACAGCCGACTGGTGGATTCGGCAAACATTCCGGTAAAGCTTTTCTGCTTTGAGTTAAAGCAGCCAGCATAAATATTTCATCCATGTTTGAGCGTAAATTATTGAGATAAATTACACTACCAAGAATTAGTTATGTCTTGTTAAAAAAGTTTACATACTAAAACTCAGTAACTGTCACACTAATACCAGAATCCAGTTTAGGAACCTTGAAGTACTCAATTGGCTCTGTACTTTGAGAACTTGGGATACTTGCTGGCTGCTGACATTGCTTAAAAAAAGAGCCTGGGTCATTGATTAACTCAAGCGGGTTAATTTTTGGGCATCCTCGCTCTCGCACTAGCGAAACTGATTCAACAGTTTGTTTGGGATTATTAGTCTGTCCGATAAAAGTATTCCATGTACTGTTAATCGTGGCTGGTTGTGTCAATAAAACTTCAGCCTGATTGCGATCGCTGGTTGTATTGTGAATATTCTTTTTGTTGCCATAGGCACTCTGGGAAAGAGTAAGTGCGCTAATCACAACGACTAAGGTGATGAAAGAGGATTTCATAATTTAATCTCTCAAACATTTAATATCAGTTTAATAATTACGGTTGGCTAGATACAGAAGCTAAAAAAATAACAGCCTAGTTTAAGTATTCCAGGCTAGCACAGATAGTTAAGAACTATAGCTAAACTTCATTAAAAATCCAGAACACTAGCCAAAGAGGGCGATCGCATTCAAGCCGGACAGTTGGTAGTAATTTTAGAGACGCGCGATCGCTTACAAAACGCTGTACTACAAGTCTAGGGACTTCCCAATAAAAAAATATTCAATTAACTCTTGTGGGGTGGGCAACATGAGCGCCTTATGGACTGGGCGCTCATGTTGCCCACCCCACAATATTGGATAATTTATTTCTTGGAGTTACCCTAACCTTTACATAACCACTTCCCCTAACCGGGATGAAAACGAGATAGAAGCCCGACCCTATACCCCACAAAAAATAATCAATAAACTGAAAGCCTTATCTAATAAGTGCTTTGGCTATTGAGTACATTATTAATACATATTAATAGACGCGGTATTTCGGATGAGATACTAATCTATGAAGTATTTATTTAAAGTTAATTAAAGAGCCGAAATCCATTGATAAATTCTTAGTAATATTTCAGCACAGAGAAGTCAGAAGTCAGTGTTTAAAAGGAATGCAGCATTATTAGTACATTTATGTATAAATTTTTCCTAATTCTTTGACTATTCTGAATTCTGAATTCTGACTCCTGAATTCTGCTCTGACTATTAACACTGAGAGACGGGGACAAAAATCCAATTATGAACAAAACCTTTGCAACCATCGATGGGAATGAAGCTGTCGCCCGTGTTGCTTACAAACTAAATGAAGTGATTGCCATTTATCCCATCACCCCCTCTTCAGCGATGGGTGAATGGGCAGATGCTTGGTCAGCAGAAGGTCGTCCCAACCTCTGGGGTACTATTCCCAGTGTCGTGCAGATGCAGAGCGAAGGTGGGGCAGCCGGTGCTGTGCATGGGGCATTGCAAACAGGTTCCCTAAGTACCACCTTCACCGCGTCTCAGGGATTGTTGTTGATGATCCCCAACTTTTATAAAATTGCTGGTGAACTGACTAGCGCTGTAGTTCACGTTGCTGCTCGTTCTTTGGCTACCCATGCTCTATCAATTTTTGGCGACCATAGCGACGTAATGGCAGCTCGTGCTACTGGTTTTGCCCTGCTGTGTTCGGCTTCGGTGCAAGAAAGTCAAGATTTTGCTCTTATCGCCCATGCTGCTACTCTAGAGACGCGAATCTCGTTTATGCACTTCTTTGACGGTTTCCGTACCTCACATGAAGTACAGAAAGTTAAATTGCTTTTGGATAGTGATTTGCGATCGCTCATCCACGATCATCTCATACTTGCCCACCGCAGCCGCGCCCTTACCCCAGATCGTCCAGTCTTGCGGGGAACTGCCCAAAACCCTGATGTCTACTTCCAAGGACGGGAAGGTGCTAACCCTTACTACAAAGCTTGTCCAGAAATTGTCCAACGGATCATGGATGAATTTGGAGAACGCACGGGGAGGCATTATAAAATCTATGAATATTACGGTGCAAAAGATGCCGATCGCGTTATCGTTCTCATGGGTTCAGGCTGTGAAACCGTCCATGAAACAGTAGATTACCTAAACGCCCGTGGTGAAAAACTTGGTGTAGTCAAAGTGCGACTTTACCGCCCCTTTGATGTCCAAAAATTTGTTGCAGTATTACCAACTAGTGTACAAGCGATCGCAGTTCTCGACCGCACCAAAGAAGCAGGTAGCGCCGGTGAGCCTTTGTATTTAGATGTTGTGGCAGCTATCCATGAAGGGTGGGGGGATAAGAGAGCAGGGGGAGCAGGGGGAGCAGGGGAGGCAGGGGGAGAAAATACTTTCTCGTACCCTAAAATTATTGGTGGTCGTTATGGTCTTTCTTCCAAAGAATTTACGCCGGCGATGGTGAAGGGCATTTTTGATAATCTGGCCCAAGCTAAACCAAAAAATCACTTTACGATTGGGATTAATGACGACGTTAGTCATACTTCTCTCAGCTTTGACCCTAAATTCTCCACAGAGTCGGATAATGTTGTCAGAGCAATGTTTTATGGATTAGGTGCGGATGGCACTGTTGGCGCTAACAAAAACTCTATCAAGATTATTGGTGAAGAAACCGACAACTACGCCCAAGGCTACTTTGTCTTTGACTCCAAAAAATCTGGCTCAATGACTGTCTCTCACCTCCGCTTCGGTAAAGAGCCAATTCGCTCCACCTACCTAATTGACCAAGCTAACTTTATTGGTTGCCATCACTGGGGATTTCTAGAACGCATAGATATTTTGAAAGCTGCTATTTCTGGGGCGACTTTGCTGCTTAATAGTCCATACAATGCAGATGCCGTCTGGGAATATCTGCCGATAAAGGTGCAGCAGCAAATTATCGATAAGCATTTGAAGTTATACGTAATTAATGCTAGCCAGGTTGCCCGTGAAAGTGGCATGGGTGGCAGAATTAACACTATTATGCAGGTATGCTTCTTTGCTTTAGCTGGTGTCTTGCCCCAAGAAGAAGCGATCGCTAAAATCAAACAAGCCATTGAAAAGACTTACGGAAAAAAAGGCGCAGAAGTTGTCCGCATGAACTTGCAAGCTGTAGACAACACCTTAGACAACTTACATAAAGTAGATGTCCCCCAAACAATCAACATTCCTAACTCCTCACTCCTAACTCCTCACTCCCCACTTAATTCTGCTCCCGAATTTGTGCGAGAAGTTCTAGGCAAAATCATGATTTGGGAAGGTGATGATTTACCTGTTAGCACACTACCTGTTGATGGCACATTTCCCGTCGGTACTGCCAAATGGGAAAAACGTAACGTTGCCGAAGAGATACCTGTGTGGGAGCCGGATGTGTGCGTTCAATGTGGGAAGTGCGTCATCGTTTGTCCCCACAGTGCCATCCGTGCCAAGGCTTATCAAGCCGATGAGTTAGTCAATGCACCAGGAACCTTCAAATCAACTGGTGCAAAAGATAAAGACTTTGCCAATCAAAAATTTACTATTCAAGTTGCCCCAGAAGATTGCACGGGATGTACTATTTGTGTAAATGTTTGCCCTGCTAAAGATAAATCTGAGCCATTGCGGAAAGCAATTAACATGGCACAGCAGTTGCCTTTACAAGAGCAAGAGCGGAAAAATTGGGATTTCTTTTTGAGTTTACCTAATCCTGACAGGCGATCGCTAAAATTAAACCAGATTCGCCAACAACAACTGCAAGAACCCTTATTTGAATTCTCTGGTGCTTGTGCAGGTTGTGGTGAAACACCTTATTTAAAATTATTAACACAACTGTTTGGCGATCGCGCCGTCATCGCCAATGCTACAGGTTGTTCTTCAATTTATGGTGGTAATCTCCCCACAACTCCTTGGACAACCAACGCCCAAGGACGCGGCCCCGCGTGGTCTAATAATCTATTTGAAGATAACGCCGAATTTGGTTTTGGCTTCCGCCTCTCCCTCGACAAACAAGCCGAGTTTGCGGCGGAATTGTTACAACAGTTAGGGAGTGGGGAATGGGGAATAGGGAATGGGGAAATAGTTTCTGAGGATTTAGTTCAATCTATTCTCAAAGCTGAACAAAAATCTGAGGCTGACATTTGGGAACAGCGCGAAAGGATAGAACTGTTGCAGCAGAGGTTAGATGAAATCGTCACTCTTGACCCCAATCTCAAATCTAAAATTCAAAATCTCAAATCTCTTGCAGACTATTTGGTGAGAAAAAGCGTCTGGATTGTTGGCGGTGACGGTTGGGCTTATGATATCGATTTTGGCGGTATCGATCATGTAATTGCTAGTGGTCGAAATGTCAACATTTTGGTGATGGATACAGAAGTGTATTCTAATACAGGCGGTCAATCTTCCAAAGCCACGCCAAAAGCCGCAGTTGCCAAATATGCCGCCAGTGGTAAGCCAGCACCTAAAAAAGACTTAGGGATGATAGCCATGACCTACGGCAATGTCTACGTAGCGAGTGTAGCTCTTGGTGCAAGAGATGAACATACCCTCAAGGCATTTTTGGAAGCAGAGGCTTATGATGGGCCATCATTGATTATTGCTTACAGCCATTGCATCGCCCACGGCATCAACATGACCACAGGGATGAATCATCAGAAAACTCTGGTAGAATCAGGTCGTTGGTTGTTGTATCGGCATAATCCAGAGTTGCTTAACCAGGGTAAAAATCCATTGCAATTGGATATGCGATCGCCTACGCAATCTGTAGAACATTCGATGTATCAAGAAAATCGCTTCAAGATGCTGACTAAGAGCAAACCAGAGGTAGCCAAGCACTTGTTAGAACAAGCCCAAGCTGAAGTAGATGCACGTTGGCAGATGTACCAATATTTAGCAAAGCGCGAGACTATCTAGACATCCAAAATTAAGTCAATACAGTTCACATAAGTAAGTCGGTGCTAATATTTCCAGCTATGTTAAGGAATTTTAATGTAGGGTGTGTTGTCGCCAAGCGCCGCACCGTCAACAATCCCAGGTGCGTTAGCCTACGGCATAACACACCCTACAGCTAATATCATGTCCGGGTAATCGCTTACGATATGTCATTGCGAGCGCAACGAAGTGGAGTGAAGCAATCACAAGGCCTCTGCGATTGCTTCACTTCGTTCGCAATGACAAGTTACTTAAGCCCAAAACACTTGTAGAGACGGCGATTTATCACGTCTCGAAAACCCCGAAATTGTTGCCAGTAGCCCTTAACCCAAGCGTATTGATTCATAACATAGTTACAAAAAACTGCTTGTCATTGACAAGCAGTTTTCTAGTTATTGCCCTTTTTAGAAATTAAACAAGTCTCAAATCAGGATAATTTGCCAACACATCATCAGATGTCAGAGTATCATTTTCAGCTTGGGGAGTCCAAAGAACTTCAATTGCCAGAAGCTTGTCGCTAGGGATACTACCAATTTGCCGCAAAGCTTGACGCAAATCGTCAGCACTGTTAATTGCTGTGGGGATTTCAAACTTACCTAGTGTCGCCGCCAGCAAGGTGACGATAATATATTCACCAGGGCCTTCAGTAAATAGGCGGGTGGGGTTGTCGAGTTCACCAGTCGGAGGTAAAGCATCTTTGGCAAGGGCTGCTTTTAGCTGGTTATTGACATTAGAAAGAGTTTCTTCGCTAAACTTGCTGCGTTCTGCCAGTGACAGCCGATTAAACTGACCCTCAGCAGAATTTAAACTAGCTTGTTGAGTACCACCACCTGCATACACAAAGTATTCGGGATGGCGGAGTAAAGCTAGGCTAGCTTCTTGGAGAATTTCTGCTCTACCCTCTGGGGTGTTAGTATCAGCAGTTTCAGCAATGTGGTTGAGTTCATTTTGCAATTCACGGGCTTGAGCTAACAAACCTACTTGCAAACGAGTTACCGAAACAGGAGAGTTACTGCTGTAATCTGCTTCTGGAGTTTCACCACTAGAGACGCGGCGGAAAGTTTGCAATAAGAAATTAGCGATCGCCAAGAAAATTAAGATGGTAAATATACCACCAAATCCTCCGCCAAAACCCCAGAGGGGAAGTAAGAAGGGAAAGCCAAAGCCTCCACCAAAACCACCACCAGGATAGTAGCCGCCCCCACCAGGAGGTGCGTAAGTGCGTGGTGTATAGGTGCGGCTAGAAGGCATTCTAAAGGAGCCGCCACCGATGCGACCGCCACTGCGGGCTGCTAATGCTCCGTCAGCGTGACCAAGAGCCAAGGCTAACACCAGGGTTAGGGCTAAGAAGGTTTTTAACAGAGGTTTGATGGCTTGTTGTAGTTTTTTACGCATAAGACAATCGCTTGAAAAACGGAATTATTATTTCTGATTTCTCCCTATATTTGGGAGCAGTGTCGCGGTGTGTTGCTAACGCCAGCCCGTAACAAGCAAGAGAGTTTGTCGCATTTACGTAGCATTCTTTTTTAGAGGCTACATATTCAATCTACCGCGTCTTATCTTGGAGAAACAGCGATCGCAGGGGGGATTTCTCGACTGGGGAACCGTACCTGAAGAAGATATGTTCATCATCCCAGAAATTTGCGATGTCTACGACGGGCTACGCTTACGGGCAATTATTTGCTATGTCTTGGACTAGCACTTTTATGACTACAGTTTTAAATTATACAGACAATTGTAATTTTTAGTAATTATTTTTAGTAATTATTTTAATATTCTGTTGACCGTAATGAGGCGTTGAACCACTGTTGAGTGGAAGATTCATATTAGTACTATTTATTACTCATTATTTACGACTCCTGAACTGACTTGTTTTGTTACAAGGTGGGATGATATTTTTAAATTATGAATACCATTTACTACATCTATGGTCTTGATACTTACGTATACAAAGCAGGCTTGCAAATGTCTATGATGCCCATCAGTCAACTAAGATAGACACAAGATAGCTAGTAAGTACTTATCCGACTTTTTGGCATTTTGGCACAACAGTTTAGAGTATTTAGGATATCATATTGAACGTAGTAGTCTGTCAATAAATAATTGATGGATTAATTCCTTGTAGAGACGGCGATTTATCGCGTCTCTCTAACTAGTAGCTAAATTTCGTAATTTCCGCAACAGTTGTTTACTGAGCAATTTGGCTACAAGTGTTAGCTTTTATTTATTGTTCATCATGTACAGAAAATCTCACTACTTGAGAATTGGACAATAAAAATAAAATCAACACAATAAAAAAACAATCTTGCTGACTAATCTTTTAAAATAGGCTGCAAATTTGCCTACAAATTCGTTTTTAAAGAAATAAAATAATAATTATGGCTTTGAGAAGAATCCTAATTGTAAATAAATTAAAAATTATCTGAAATTTTGAAATATAGTCATCAACTTTCTTATGGAACATATTTCTCAACTAACAGCCGAAATCAGAGACAAAGCTGCATACCCAGATATCCTAGTCATCAGCCGGATCTTCCTGCCAAAAGAAGCTGTAATTGGGGAATATATTTATAATCGCTGTCTCCAAGATCCAGAACGAGTTATTGTGTTAGCGGCTAGTTGCTCAGGAGATCGAGTCTTTGATCGAGGTCAACAGTTTCCTGTGTATCGCTGGTATTATCCTACATACTGGCGTAGTAGCTGTGTGAAAAGTATCCTGAAGCCTTTGGTCAATATTGTCTGCTCATTTGTTCTCGCAATTAAACTCTATTTTCGCTATCACTATCGTTATATAGAGTGGGGCCACGGCTATGATTTTCCTTCACTGTTGCTATTGAGCTATTTGTTACCTATTCGCTTTTTTATCTATCTGCACGGCAACGATTTTCTTTGTACTTTACACAATCCCGTGCTGCGATCGCTATTTAAATTAACACTTCATAGAGCCGAAGGCATTGTTTGCAACAGTTCTTATACAAGAGACTACCTCAGAACTGCTTTCCGATTAGATACTCCTACCCACGTTATTAACCCAGTAATCAGACCAGAAAAATTTGATAATAATGTCGCAAGTCCCAGTAGCCTTGATGATTTACGTGTTCGCGTGCGTCAGACATACAACATTCCCGAAACAGCAATAGTTATTCTCTCCATTGGCAGGCTCATAAAACCAAAAGGTTTCGACCGAATAATTGAGAACATTCCACTATTGCTAACTTTTGGGTTTGATGTCCACTATATAGTCTGCGGTCAAGGGCCGAGTGAATCGGCATTGAAATCTCTAGCGCATCGTTTGCGGGTAGATAAACGCGTACACTTTGCCGGATATCAGCCAGAGCGAGAATTAGCCGATTATTATGCAGCTTGTGACATATTTGCCATGCTGACTTTATCGGAGGCTAAACCTAATAATATGGAAGGTTTTGGTATGGTTTATTTAGAAGCAAGTTACTTCGGTAAGCCCATAATTGCCTCTCGTTTAGGCGGTGTTCTAGACGCAGTTCAGCATCAAGAGAACGGTATATTGGTTAATCCCAATTCTGGCTATGAGGTTTTTCAAGCTTTTAATCAGTTGTGCAAAGACCAGCAACTACGTGAACAACTCGGCCGCAAAGGTAAAGAATTAGCCATCCGTAGAACCCTTCATCGATCGCTTTACAAGTCAGAGGGAAGAAACACGATTTTGTGATATAAATGCAAATCGAGCGATCGCCAAAAGCTAATGCCATAGGAGGGGGATTGGGGACTGGGGACTGGGGACTGATATTTTTACTCATTACTCATTACTCAGCACTCATTACTCTGAACTGAACCATATTGCCACCAAAAATAGAATTTGATTGGTCTATTGTTAAATAAGTATGCTAGCTGAGGTAAAAAAGATTGATGAATCCTCAACCAGAAGAAGACTTACAACGTCGTCTCAATAAACTAGAGGCAGAGATTAATTCGCCACCTGGGGTAGTTCCACAACCACAAGAACAAACGCCCCAGTCTATTTTTGCCAGATTGAACTTACAACTAGAGCGGTTTCAGATTTGGTTTAATACCTTATCTGGGACTAAAAAGCTTGTAGTTTCAGGCGTGACGGTACTAGTAGGCTTGGCGATGCTACAAGCAGTGTTTAAATTAGTTGCATCTGTAATCACTCTGGCGCTTTTGGCAGTGTTAGTGTATGTTGGATACAAATTTTTTGTGTCCGGTAGCTTTCAACGTAAGCAATAAAACAGGAGTCAGAATACAGGAGTCAGAATTGGTGAATACTCTACCCATAAAGAGATGGAGTTTTCAGGCGAGAATATTTAATTTTTTTCGCCCACCATTCCACTCGCTTTTAGCCAATATTCAGACGCGACGCTCGAGGACTCGCTACCGCTACGCTATCACCCACTTGTACAGAATTCATACTGTTAGCGGATAGCTAAGGTTTAGCCCATTCTGACCGGAGCAACGGAAACGTCTCCGGCTCCGCTGCTGAGTTCTGAATTCTTCTTATAAAACGTTGATAGGTATTTGCTTTGCACTCAACCCAGAGTTATGAGAGTCAGGAGCCAGAATACAAACATTGGTGTCAACTTAACGCGAAACCGCTTGTCCGCCGGGAATTGAAATTCCCGTCTCATAGCTAAAGTCATCTGAAGATGACTAAATATCGCCAAAAATCTCCAGTCTACTTCAGTAGACTTAAGCCTACTAGCCCGAAAATTTATTTCCGGGCGGGCATGGAAGCCAACAGTTAAGCTATTTCCAGCTTAAGTTGACACCAATGGAATACAAATTGCTCCTGACATACAGAGGATTTCAAGGAAAGTAAAGTATACGAGCGAAGTATCAAAACTAGGTATAAAGCCTGTTTTACTTCAGAATTCATTTAGCGCAGCCCATTCTGACTCCTGAATTCTGACTTCTGAATCCTATTTCAATATGCTTTTCTTTTTGTTGATTAGCTGAGTCTATTTTAATTGTGCCGATCGCGGCGTAGAAATAATATCAAAGGGAACTATTACGATGACATCACCAATTGTTAGGAGAACTAGTAATCAATCTGGTCAGTCAAAAAAACCGGAAAGAGTTAATTCTTTGTTGCTAGCAAGTAGGCGTTTTGCGGCTTGGACGGCTGAAATTACGTTAGTGGTTACTAGTGGGTTAATTCCCTTCGGTCTTGGTGTCTATGCCAATTCTAGAAGCGATCTGAACCGAGTACCGCTTAACCCCGTGCTGGTAGTCACAGAAAGAGCGATCGCCAGACCCCTAGCTCTACCCGTTAGCTATGGCATTCGTAACGTGGCATGGCCGACTAATATTTTGTGGACAATCGCCCTGTTAGCGCCTGTAACCCTCTCGTGGTGGCAATTGTATTTACTAGCTAAGACTGGTAGCACAATTCCGAAACGTTGGTTAAAAGTGCGGGTTATCAACGAGCAAGGGAAGCCGCCTGGATTGGGGGCAGTTGTGATTAGAGAAGGAGTTGGGCGTTGGACTGTACCCATTTCCATCGCCTATCTGTTGTGGCGCTACAGCTTTGCTTTTCCGAATTTAGGATTACTCACATTGTTGTCTTTATTAATGATTGTGGGTGAAGGGATAGGCTTACCGTCACGTCGGGGGCGTCGCGCACTCCACGATCAACTCGCAGGTACTTATTCAGTAAATGCACTCTCAGCTACCAGTAGACAAGAACAGTCAGCTGGCGATAATGATGAAGCAGAAGAATGGCAAGAGGGAGAAGAATTAGCGGCAGATCAAACCAACCAGTCGCCTAATCTCTGGCGACGGATACAGCAAAATCCCAATCTAACTTTGTTTGGGGTAGGGCTGACGAGTATGACTGCTGTGTTGGCAACTTTAATCGGCACTCAAGTTTATATTCAAATTCAACAATCCCAGCGAGCAACCAAGCAAATCAACAGCCAACAGTTCCTCGAACTCGTCAAACAATTGACTCCCAACTCTGGGGCGACTGATGAGCAACGCCAAAGTGCAATTCTGGCTATGGGTGGTGTTAACGATCCACAATCCATTAAATTTCTGGCGGATTTATTAGTTAGCGAAACTAACCCCAGTGTCCTAGATACGATTCAACAAGCTTTGACAACTGTTGGTCCCCAAGCCATTCCAGAACTAAAAAATAAGAATCAGTTTTTAGTGGGTGAACTGGAATCTGTAGGTAGCACTGCAACCAAAGAGCGGGAATTACGGCAAGGGCGGCTCCAAAGAAACCAGCAGACGATTAACAAGATTCTCTCTGTTTACAGTGGGAAAATGGAGGGTGTTGACCTGAGTAGCACCCAATTAGGTCAAAGTGGTACTCCAGGAAGTTCCTTCTTCAACTTGGTATTAGACAATCTTGATTTATCAGGAGTTAAGTTTAAATCCGCAAATCTTAACCAAGCCAGCTTTAAGGGTAGCCGCTTCCGAAGTCCGGGTGAAGATGGACGCTGGGATACTTATGATGATGTCATAGCTGATTTAAGCCAAGCTCAATTACAGCAAGCCAATCTTACTGATGCTAACCTCAGCCGCGTCTTGATGAACCGGATCGATTTGAGCCGCGCCACTCTTAACAGAGCCAACTTATCCAATGCGCGTCTATATGATGCTAAACTCAACAGCACTCAACTAGTAGGAGCCGATCTACGAAACGCAGTTTTGGAAAGAGCTAGCTTGACTGGGGCAGATTTAGGCGATGCGAAATTAAACGAAGCCAATCTATATGGTGCCCGTTTAGGTCGCGCCACTGCGATCGGAACACAATTATCCTTTGCCAACTTAACTAACACTGATTGGCAAGGGGCAGATTTATCAGGAGCCTATTTGGATCGTGCTAATCTCAGCAATGCGAACCTCAGCGCCACTCGTTTAACTGGTGCTGTTTTGCGTTCTGCCCAAATGGAAAACGCTAACTTGCAAAATGCCGACCTGAGTCTTGCCGATTTACGGGGGGCGAATGTCGCTGGAGCAGATTTTAAGGGAGCAATTCTCGCTCCTAGCAAACAAGATCCAGCAGATCAATTTGTCCAAACCCCAGATTTAGGCTCAGTATCAGCTGTAGTTCAAGGCGTTGATTTTTCTCAAGCCAAAAATTTAGATGCCAAGCAATTAGCCTACCTTTGTACTCAAGGAGCCATTCATCCCCGTTGCCCGTAGAATGGGGACTGGGGACTGGGGACTGGGGACTGGGGACTGGGAGATGAGGAAGCAGGATAGCAGGGAGAGAATAACCGATGCTCAATTCCCTATACCCAATGACAAATGACAAATGACAAATGACAAAATGGTGTGAGGAGTTAGTTTATGAAATATATTCCATATTTGGTTTCAGTTTTAGGTGCTGGTTTGATTTTGAGTCTGGCGAGTACGAAACCAGCACAAGCTCAAGTAGCTTATGGTAGTTATATCGGTATCGGCCCCACTGTTGGGATTACCGATGGTATCCAATTGGGGGGAGTGATAGCAGGACGCTACAAGCTTTTGGAAGCGCCAATTTCACTCCGCGCCCAAGTGTTAATTGGTCGGAATACCGCAGTTGTGCCAACGGTTTCTTACGATTTTCCCCTCAATTGGCAAGCTGATGCCTATCTGGGAGCGGGATTGGTGCTGGCTAGTGGTGGTGGTTCTTCTCCTGTGGGCGACAAAATTAGTTTTGCTTTACAACCGGGCGTTGATTATATGATCCCAAATAGCAATACAGTCCTTTTTGGGAATGCCATCATTGCTTTTGATGCCTACCGTGATAGCAGTGGTACAGCTATCTCCGTACAAGGTGGTGTTGGCTTGAGATTTTAATGGGCAGAGGCTATCCCTAAGAAGCGTTAAACTTCATTGCAAATTAAGAAGTTAGTCCAAACAACGTGATAATTTTTGGTGATGAAGAGAGATAGCATAGGATTAACACAGGAGAACACAGTGGCAATGGAATCAAATTTATTAACGGATGCAGCCGCAGCAGAAGTGAATCAAGATTTCAGTGAATATGTCGCTAACCTACAACTTCACATGACGCTGCAAGCTCGCAATCTTGTTCCAACCCTGAAACAAACACTGGTAGATAGTCGCCAGCAATTACTCCATCAAACCCAAGCCAACTTTGAAAAGCTCGTTTCTCGACAAGGGCTATAAAATATATACAAATTTTAATCAAAATTCCAATAAAATAAGGGCAGATGTTGTTGGGTCAATGCCAATGGTGTTCTCACAAGGTCTGCTTTTTCTGCTTTTTTAAGTATTAAGTTACTAAAATAACCCTTTTGGCACAATAGTAAAGGGCAGAAACTAGTTAAAATTATTGCAGCAGTTCCTCCCTTTCCAGAGCAGTTAGTTAAGGCTCAATGGCGGCTCGAATAAAAATGACTTTATTAATTCCCAGAAACCTCAGCGTTGTTATCCGACCAGTCCAATACCGGGATCTGGACGGGATTGAGCGCATAACTCAAGAGTCATTCGCAGCACTTACTCCCCAGGGAGCAGGTTTTGCCATCAGCCAGATGCAAAGGCTGCGTCGCTGGTATGGATTACTCAAGTTTTTGAGTTGGTTCCCTAACCCGCTACAGTATCGCCTCTGTGCCTATATCGCAGAGCAAGGGCGGATGCTTCTCGGAATGATTCAAGTGTCACCCTTTAACCGGACACGCAGTACTTGGCGGATCGATCAAGTGCTACTAGAGCGTGGTGTCGATAAACAAGGAATTGGTTCGCAACTTTTGCGTCATTGCTTTGAATCGATTTTGGAAGCTCGCACTTGGTTACTGGAAGTTAACATCAATGACATTGAGGCGCTGGCACTATATCGACAAAATGGATTCCAGCGTTTGGCAGAAATGACGTACTGGGAAATTGGGCCAGAATTACTGGCTGAATTGGCCCAAGCAGAGCCAGATCTGCCCAACCTTTTGCCAGTGAGTAACGCTGATGCCCAATTGCTATATCAACTAGATACGGCATCAATGCCACCTCTGGTACGTCAGGTTTTTGACCGCAATACCCGCGACTTTAAAACCAGCTTGTTCGGCGCTTTAACTGATGCAGTGAAGCAATGGCTGACTAAAACAGAAGTAGTTAGCGGTTACGTATTTGAACCCCAACGCAAAGCTGCGATCGGTTATTTTCAGGTGCAACTCGACCGTAAGGGTGAAGTTCCCCACGCGGCAACGTTGACGGTTCATCCGGCTTACACTTGGTTGTATCCAGAATTACTATCCCAACTGGCTCGGATCGCCCAAGATTTTCCCCAGCAAGGGTTACAACTAGCCTCCTCAGATTATCAGGCAGAGCGAGAAGAGTATTTGGAGCGAATTGGGGCAAAACGTATAGAACATACATTAGTTATGTCTCGCTCTGTATGGCATAAGCTACGGGAGTCTAAATTTGTCTCCTTAGAAGGAATCCAGTGGACTGATATGCTGCAAGGTCTACAACCGGCACGTAAACCAATACCAGGTGGGATGTCATGGATACAACAACCAAAACTGCCATCCTCAGAGAAACCACTGCCAAGTAAGTCAGAACCGATTAACTTTTCGGTAAAAAACCCCAGCATAGAAGCATCGCCGATTTCGGAATCAGCAGATGCCCAGCAGGAGAATTAGTTGTGATATCCCAAGGGCAAGCAAAACCGTTTATTTCAGCGTTGGGACTAGATTTCGGTCGCAAGCGGATTGGTGTGGCTGGGTGCGATCGCACGGGTTTAATTGCCACGGGAATCACCACTATTGAACGTACATCTTTTGAGCAAGATGTTGAGCAAATCCGACAAATAGTTAATGAACGTGAGGTGCAAATTCTAGTTATGGGCTTACCCTATTCAATGGATGGCTCACTAGGATTTCAGGCTCGTCAAGTTCAGAAATTTACTACAAGACTTTCTAAAGCACTAAAACTGCCTGTGGAATATATGGATGAGCGATTAACTTCATTTCAAGCAGAGCAACTACTAATAGCTGAAAACCGCTCCCCGTCACGCCATAAAGGTTTGATTGACCGCAAGGCAGCTGCTTTGATTTTACAACAATGGCTGGATGTGAAGCGTGCTAACTCACGCAGTTCAGTTGCGGCTCTTGAATATTGATACCTTTTAACATGATATTCTGAAAACGATTAGCCAGCAGTTGTATCTACGTATAAAGCTATTTGCTTGATATTTAAGATGTCATTAAGATAGTTAAGCGATTTCCAATATTGCTGGTATTTATTAAATTTCTACATTTCGGCTATGTTTTCCTCTCCATTCTCTGAAGAAAATGATAACGCTCATGCGGGTTCCATCACTTTAACCGATGACAAAGGGCGATCGCTCGACTGTTATATTGAGCATTCCCTGGAGGTAGATGGACAAGAATACGTTTTGCTTCTTCCTGTAGACTCACCTGTAGAAATTTTTTCTTGGGAAGGTGACGGTGAGGAAGAAGAAGCAGTTCTAGTAGAAGACGACGCCATCATTGAGCAAATTTTTGCGAATGCTCAGGCTGTCCTATCTGAGCAAAACCTGATATTGAAGAATACAGCTTATGCTCTCACAGTTGAAGGTGACTTACCACCAGTTGAAGAATCAGAACTCTTCACCTTAGAAATTGAAGACGAAGGGGAAGATTTAGAGCCAGAGCAATTACAGCTACTCGCTAGCTTTTATGATGAAGATCAGGAGTATGCAATTTATACACCCCTAGATCCTCTGTTGTTTTTTGCACGGATAACAAAAACAGGTGAGCCTGAATTACTCTCTCCAGAAGAGTTTCGCCAAGTGCAACCTTTGTTAGAAGAACATCTTTTTAATGAAGTTGAATAAGATTAAAAATTCAAAATGTAATATTTTCATTTTGAATTTTTTAATTGGGAATTTTCATTCCCAGTACAATCTAGTTGAACCTTGTACCATTTTTCATTAAATGTAGAAAGTAATGAAAAACTAAATTGCAACAATTAGTGTTGTTTAAAATGCTGGAAAAAGCATTTTAGTTGATAGAGATTTTTAATCCAAAATCTACAATCCAAAATCTAAAATTGCTATGAGGTTCTGAGAATGGCTTATAGCGACTTTACATTAAGTAAATTTAAAAAGTCATTCAGCATCCGCATTGATGAAGAAACTAACTTGTTTGCCGATATAGAACCTTTACAGGCAAGTGATAAACTCAAAAATTCTTTAGAAGAAACTACAGAACTAGCTTTAGCAATTAATACTGAAAAAGCTCGTTCAGAAATGATTATCACTCCGATATTGTTGGAGGTAAGGCGCAGGGCTAATTATCCAATTAGTTTATTTTCGGGAACCGATTTTAATGTAGATGCAGAAAAAGGACTAAATGGCTATTGTGACTTTATCATTAGTCGTTCTAAAGAGCAACTAACAATTAATGTACCAGTAGTGGTTATTATTGAAGCCAAAAATGAAAATATTAAAGGTGGATTAGGTCAATGTGCAGCTGCAATGTTGGCAGCGCAATTGTTTAATCAACAAGAAGGAAATGAAACCAGAAAAATTTACGGCGCGGTAACAACGGGTGATATTTGGAAGTTTTTGAAGTTAGAAGAAAACGATATATTTATTGATTTGAGTAGTTATTACATCAAAGAGATAGATAAGATTTTAGGGATTTTATCTCAAAGTGTTCAGAGAGAGATACCAGGACGGAGTTAGAGTAACTAAACTATATTGGGTTAGAGGTTGTTTGAAAAGTCTAATTTATTACTAGCCCTGGCGATTAGAAAGATACTGTTGGTCAATTCACGGTGGGTTTGACCCCTCACCCCTAAAACCTTGGTTTGGCGTTGCATTCCCGCCCTGAAATAAATTTCGGGCTAAGAGCTACTGTCCGTTTCAACGGACTTAAATCAGAGTAATCAGGAATGATGGGTTAGACCCCCTATTAATTCGCCAACAGTATCTTAGAAATCGCAGCTACACAAGACTTTACCCACCTTTCCTGCGGAACGCCAAGGGCGAACGTGGGTAAAAAACCCTTGATTTTTCAAGCTTTCCACGGAGGTGGACTTGGTTTGTGTAGTAGCGATTATATTCGCCCAAAACTTTTCAAACATCCTCTTATGCTGATTTGTCTGAAGCTACTTAAATTTGACTGTTGACCGAAAACGACTCATGATACAAGCCTCTAAATTTATTTATGTGGATCATTAATTTTGAATTTTGAATTTTGAATTTTGAATTCGGAGCGAAGCGACGTGACTATGACCTGGAACAATCTTTTACAGCCTGACTTGATTTTAGAGGGTTCCGTGTTGAACCTAACACCAGATATTATCCAAAAATACGGGCTTAAAGGGCTGGTATTGGATGTAGATGAAACTTTGGTACCCTTTACAGTCGGAATAGCTTCCCCAGAATTACGAGAGTGGGTGGAGCAAATTCGCACCTGTACTGCACTGTGTTTAGTGAGTAACAACCTGAGTGAAGCGCGAATTGGTGGAATTGCGCGATCGCTCAACTTACCTTACTATTTGGGTGCAGCCAAGCCTTCCCGCCGCAAAATTAGAGCCGCACTGAGGGGAATGGATCTACCAGTCCATCAAGTGGGGATGGTAGGCGATCGCTTGTTTACCGATGTCATCGCAGGTAATCGCCTGGGAATGTTTACCATTTTAGTCGAACCGATTGTTCATGGCGATGCAGCCCTCCGCTCTCATCCCGTCCGCAACTTTGAAGTTTGGATATCTGAAATTCTGGGAGCCTCTATTACACCCAAGAAAAGGAAGATTCACAAAAGTTGAAAAATCGTCAGGAAAGTAAATCTAAAGAAATAATTAAGGAATTTGAATGTGATTCAAAAATCGGGGATCATAAGTATTAATAACATGGGGTCAGCCAAAAAAGACCCTAACTCATACTAAGTAAATATACCCCGTAAAGCGTCAACCTTCACTATAGAGGGATTGGCGCTTTATAATTTTGGATTTTAGATTTTGGATTTTGGATTGAATCTAATGTGGGTAGATTTAAAGCCTAAAA
>NZ_JBALEJ010000007.1:0-1024 GCF_036917975.1 Nostoc sp. | reverse complement strand
GTTTTATTCCAATGCTGAATTGAACGCACTACCATCACGACTGTTGTTAGTCCTGCCCACAAATTTTGTTCATGAAGTGCAGGAAGTTGTGACACTGGTACGGTGTAAACCTGACGATTCTCGATGCGGTGATGTCCTTTTTCAATACGTTGACTCATACTCACATCAACATCTTTAAATCCATTGGACTGGGCTGTCGCAAACCAATCTTTGACTTGTTGATGTAGTGTTGGATGATTCTCTTTCAGGCTCAAAACATAGTCAGCATTTGCGGCGATGATTTTTTGGGCTATCGATTTTTGAGTACCGATTGCATCAATAGTAATGATACAGCCAGATATGTCCAGTATTTCTAACAGTGCTGGAATCGCGGTAATTTCATTAGATTTGTCAGTGACCTTTGTTTGTCCTAATACCAAACGGTGTTCACTTGACCATGCACTGACTGTGTGTAAGGCTTTTAGCTGAGATTCCCGATCATATGAGCCTCTATGAGTTTTGCCATCTATGGCTACTACTTCTACTCCCAACTTCTCAACCAATGATTGAACCCACTGCCGAAAACATTGCTCAAATTCTTTTGGGTTAATTCTTTCAAACACCCTCCTAAAAGTATCGGGGCTGGGTATTCCAAATGGTAGTTGCAAAAACGTTTTCAACCACTCCTGTTTACTGATTCCATACTCCTCAATATCTTCCCAACCTTCCCCTCCTGCTATTACTGCCAAAATCGCTATGGTGATGATATCTGTGAGTAAATGATATCTTGTCCTTTCCACTCTGGGGTCTTTTATTTGTGTGAAGTATTCCTGAACATTAGTGGTAATCTCAAAGCTATCTATGCTGGGTGCAAAAGATGCTTTGGTTTTGCCTTTCTTGTTCTCAAATCCGGTTGGCATTAATCGAACCTTGCACTTAGATGTATTAAATCTTACCCTACCTCGGATAGTGCCACTTTGTTTCCAACTTGATTGCTGATCAGACAAGTCCGCTTGTCAATAGGGTTTGAGACGCGCTGACCCTG
>NZ_JBALEJ010000006.1:0-24768 GCF_036917975.1 Nostoc sp. | reverse complement strand
CAGCGATTATTAAGCCAAGGTGGAGATGAATACGATAGTGCAATCGCTGCTAAAGAAACAGTTGAGAAATACTGGCAGCATAAAGACAGAGAGTATAAAGAATATCAAAAAAAGCTTACTGAAACCCAAGAGTAAAGAATTATCTAGATTACGGATGGTGCGCGATATTTTTACCCAACGGACAACAGAAAGTCTTTTACGGTGATGATTGTTGGAAATAAAATTATCAGTCAGGTAATTCAATCTCAAATGATAGCGATGCCTACGGCGGGCTACGCCTACGCACTCTGGCGCGATGCCTTCTGAAGATTGCACTCAGAATTTATCGGGGGAAGCTCATGAACAACCAACCGAATCACAAAAACCTTAGCCCACAAGAAACGTCATGTCCTATCTGCGGCTCACAAAATTTTGTTTGGGGTCGTACCGTTGGAGAATCAGTAAGTCAGTGGGTGTATTTCCGTGCTGATGGGGCTGGGTGGGGGGAAGGCGAAAAGCTGCGGACACGGAAATGTAGAGATTGTAACAATGTTCAGTTATTTACGTATGATTAGCTGTCAAGACAAACGAAACTAGCCTTGAAGCTAAAACCAGCACTCCAGTTAAAATTTGTCGCAGATTTCAAGTAGGCGCAGATCCACCAAGCGAATTTCTGTAAGCATCAGCAGTTTCTGTACCAAAACCACCAGCTTGAGCATGACGGAGTAGCGATTGTACTATCGGCATCGCAATACTCATGCCAAATAAGGCATTGAAACCTGCAATAACCACTGGTGCAGATAATACAACTGTAAATTCTGGAAATAAGGCTAATACAGCTACTAAGACCAGAAAAACAATTGGTGTCGCAATACCTGCTGCCTTTGCCGCTTCTAAAACTAAACTTTTGTACTCTTCAACAGTAATGTCACCTCGGTAAAGATCCAAAGAGTATGAAATCGCTGTAACTGTAACTTGGGTAAGAATAGCGGTGACTGTAGCAGTGATCCCAAACTTAGCAATTGTTCCAGAATTGCTGACAATAGAATCTACGGCATTGTAAACCCGAATATAAAACTGCTCCCCAACAGTCATAACCTTGGCTCCGCGACGCAGATTATCAACACCCACTTCCCACAGGATGTTGTCAGCACCATTTGAGCCACCTTGGGAGCGTGGAATGATATGGCTACCATGTTTATCGCTCAAGAATTCACGAATAGTCCGTTCGTTAGCTCCAAGCTTTGATGTACCGGGAATTTTCTCAAAAAGCTTCATCACATCTGCGTCAGATCGAGGCAAATCTCCTACTCTCACACCAGCACGATACCTGAATCTATTGGCAATCTTGGGCATTTCTACGGCTAATTCCGCCGCAGTCGAAGGCAGCTTTTGCAATGCTTCAGCTATGCACAGACTCGAAGTACTCACACCAATAGCAGTTGTTTCAAATGCTTTACTGACATTTTGTACAGCTTGAAAACCCTGCTGTGCTGTTGCAGGTAAATCAGTAATTGTATTAATACTTGAGGTGGTAATTTCTATAGTAGTATTCTTGATGACATCAACTACTTCTTCTATCCCCTTCGCTGTATTATTTGCTGCTTCTTGCGCTTTATCTTTGAGCGTATCTGCCAAATTTCGTGCTTGGTTGATGAAATCCATATTTTAGTAAACTGTTGCTTTGACAATTTTGTATTTAGTTCAGCTTCTTCCGTCAAAGCTAAAAACTACATCAGCATTAATCATGAACTTCCAGGGTAATATTTAAAGTCATAGTAAGTGATTTATAGGTTTAGTCCGTGGTAAGTCAAAAATGGAAGTATAAAGCTAGTTTAGCTGTTTTATTAACCATTTAGGTAGATTTTTTATTGATACAGCAATTAGCGTTCTATAACGCATTTGATATCTATTCATTTGCCAATCACTTGAGCATTAATCTTATAAAGCAAATATTAAGCTTCACCGTAACATTGTTTAAAATTCTCTCTTGTAGCCAATGCCTTCGCCAAAGAGAAGCGCGATCACTCTTGTAGCTAGAGTGTCATAGCTAATTGTAAAATTCGCTGCAAAAGGCTTGATTCCTGCTAAGGAACTTTTGAATTTTTCTCATTTAACTTATCTGCTAATTTCTGCCAGCTTTTCGCTGTAACACCAAAATGCTCCTTTGCTGCCTGGAAAGAATCGAAGTTTCGTTGCAGCCACCCTGGTTGATATATACCTTGACGAGCTAGCTTATCTTCTTCTAGTTGTTGGGTTTTTTGGGTTTCCTCCTCTTTAAGGCTTTCTTGACTGAGCTTATATTGAAGCAGCCACCCACCTTTTGAATTTTGAGACGCTTCATAGTCGAATTTACGACCAGATTGATAATTTAATCCTGCAAACTTTCCATAAAAACTGGTATTTTTATCGTCATATCTTAAAGTGATAATTTCAAAATCGCTTCCAAACCGATCTTCAATCGCACTAATGATGAAAGGTAGAATTTCACGGCGTAAAATTTCATCCATTTCGTTTTCATCATTAATAGCTGAAGAAGTTGCAGAAACTTTCTTTTGTTTTACTGATGAGCCTGTCTTAGCAAACAAAAATTCTAAACGCTCAATAATCAAAGATTTTTTACTAGAAAGACCACGTAGAGTATTGATAGGATAAAGATTTTCAGCGCCTTTTACTTGGGGGATACCAAAGGCAAGATTACTTTCATCATTAAAATAAAGCCTGACCAGTATTAGGTCTGGGCGATCTCGCAAATGGATATCACAGTAGTCAACCGCATCAGTTAATTGAAGCAATTGAGGCTCGTAACCAACACTTTGGATAATACGCTTAACAATATTGCAAGCATCAAGCTCTTTTTGAGTAGTGATAATTTGATCAAAGCTCGAAGGAATTCGTTTTTCAAGCTTAGGTTTAGCAAGCCATTGGTTAGGATCACCTGCAACTTTCTTATTACTTCTACCAGATGTATTATTTGTATTATTTTGGTTTAATTGACCTTGTAAATTCTGAATTTCAGCTTCCATTGAAGCAATTTGCTGTTGATAAAGCCCATCAGCAATTTGAGCGCCGCGAATAAGATACTCTTGATTTAGCAAATCTAACAACACTTGGCGCATTTCTTTAGCACTAGCAAAGCGGGCTTGAGGGAAAGGTTGTATAGCTGTAGCAATCCAGTCCAACAGATTGGCATTAATGATGGGTTCTGCCCATTCTAAATCAGCCTCAAACTTGTCACTGAAATCCAACGTATGCGGTGGCCTTGCTGTAGTTAAAAATAGCATGACCATTCCTACTGCATATAGGTCACTTTGAAAAAGTGCTTTTCCTAATTGCTGTTCAATTGGGCAGTAACCAATTGTTCCGGCGGCTGTTCCTGTTTGCTGTAAATTATTTTGATCTAGTTCCTTGACTAAACCAAAGTCAATCAAAACTGGTTTTTCGTCTCCCTCTCGCAAAATAATGTTTTGTGGTTTTATATCTCTATGAATTATGCCCTGCTCATGAATATTCTCTAGTACTTCTAATAAAGAAGCGATGATTAAAGAAGCTTTACGATCTGAAAGTAAATATCCTTCCTCATATAGGTCGTTAACAATATCCATTAATGTTCGACCACGTACTAATTCCTGAATGATATAAAAATTACCTTCATAATCGAAATGGTCAAAAAGCGAAGGAACTTGCCCATGAGAGTTACCTAGCCTTTGCAGTGCGTTAGCTTCCTGGTCAAAACGTTCAATCAATTTCTGATCTTCTTGGTAATCACCTGTCATTTTTTGACATTTTGCTACAAACTGAGTAGCAATATTAGCTGTTAGACTTTTAACTATGAATGTAGCACCAAATCCACCTTCACCTAACTTGTCAATAACTTCATACTTATTAGAGATTCTATAACCTTTACTGATTTGCTCTAAGTTACGCTGTTTATAGCTAGTTGGACTCTTATTAACGCTGATTACTCGATTCTGAATATTAGATGGAGAAGATTTTGGTAATGTAGATTTTCTTTGAGATAAAATTTGTTCATACTCGCGCTCTAAATTAGCTACACTATTGCGACGAGTTTCAAGCTGGTTATATTCACTAACAAAGCTATTATATTGGCTTGCAGTGACTCTAGCATTAATAATGGAGTTATTATAATGTATTTCAATGATAACTCTATCAAGATATGTCTCCTGCGTTTCCTTGTAGTAAACTTTCTTTTTTGTTACACGGTCTACTTCACGCTTAGTTCGAGTTCCGTATAATTTTTGCTTTTCAATAAAATCAAAACCCTTACTTTTAGTGCTTCCATCGCTTAGGCTCATTTCATAAGCATTAAAGTTAAGGAAATCAGGTTTATTACGATCTATATCAAAATAGTCGAATTTATATATCTGATTAGCCCTTTGTTTTGCATTCTCTAAAAGCCTTATTGTTTCACTGCGTTTTTCTTCATAAATTTCATCGCCAGTACGCAATTTTTTGGCGTTTTGTATCATTACATAACCTGTACCTCCACTACCTGCACTTGCTAAAAGCCCAAATATTGACAATGCAGGTACTTTAGCAAAAATACCAATAAAAAATATTAAACATCCACCACCAATCCCAGCCAGCGCTACCTTGTTAGCCTTAGCTTTAGCTTCTATATATTTACTCATAATAAAATTCCATTAACTTATATTTACTGTATATTTACCATTTAAATACAAGAGCAATTAAACTATTTACTTTAATAAATGTTCCCTTATTTGATTACTAGCCAGTGTAAATACTACTTTTCTTTGTTCATTCGTTGCACCCCAAAAAATTGATTGTGAGCCTGCACAATCTATCGGGCTTTTAAATTCAAAAGCCTCTGCTAGTTGATAAGCATAGTCCTTAAATCCATCTTGTCTACAGCCAGTAATCTTACAGGCTCCAATAATTGCACCACGTTTAATACTGCCTGGATAGATACCATAGTCCGCAAAATATTCATCACTGGCAGTTGATTTTGAGGCATGAATTAGTATCCATCCTTTCCGATTAGTAGCTTGACTTCTGTACTCTTCTTTTTTTAAACCTCGCACAATTGCATAAGCAAAAGGTGGGTGAACTGAAACTGCTTTAAGTTTTTCCGGGTAGTTAATATGCATTAGTTTTATAATTTTTCCTTATTACCAATAAAACAAAACTTGCTTCGCTGGATGCCAATATCTAAATAAAAATACTTTTCAATACTTTGTGCGTTAGATATAAACCACTATTTGTTATTTCGTAATTAAAATGAAAGTTTTATAAAGCATCTAGGGATGCATCCCATAATCTTCAGGAACTAATTATTTAAGAGTATGATACTTCTTCAACTCATGTACACGTTGCCACTCCTGTTGTGTAATTTTGTAATTTGTTGCGTTTGGCTGACGAATCACTGTCAGATTTTTCAATACAGGTTCTTGTTTTAAGTCTTCCCGTATTAGAGGTTTTTCTAACAGCTTGCTGGTAAATCGAATTTTGACACAAGGTTTAATACCAATACGGCTGGTATCTATCCAATAGCCAATATCAGGTGGGTTTACAATAATTTTGGGAGGTTCAATAATCTCTGCGATCGCATATATCCCCGCCTTATCTCCAGATTTCCAAATCATTACTCCATCACCAGTAACCATGTCTTTGGCATAGCGTGTTGACAGCCACGGCATCTGCTCAAAATTGCGGATGCCGTCTATGATGCGGTAATACTGGGGGTTGCCTTGAAATAGCCAGTAGGTCATGTTGGTAAGTTAATTAATTTTTGATTACTCGTCTTCATCTACAACATCATTGAATGCTGAATCATCCACAGCCAATACAGGCTTGCCCATAGCAGCCTCGATTTTGGCAAGTATCATCCGTTGACGCGATGCCATAAAACCTTCAAAGTCATCCTTTCGTAGTGTTATTGCATCGATTTGGTGAGTTGCCAAAATCGCATTCATCCCTGCATCGTCTAGCTGAACACTGTCATGCTTTTGAAGCTGAACCAGATATTCACTTGGAGCCTTACCGCCAATCATCCGATTTGCCTTAAAGGATATCGGAGTTTTGTTGAGAATAGAGTTATAGCGAGATGCAGGAATACCCTGCTTGTCACACCAACTTTTTGGGAAAATGTGATGAATATCTAGTCTGCGTCCTTCCCAATCGGTTTCATCCAAATCCCGAATAGTGGACTTCCAAAAGAAATCTTGAGAACCTTCACGTTGAATCAAGGTATTAATACCCTTATATGCAGCACTAGTTCGGGAACGCAAAGTCCCTAAACGTGCAGGTTGAAAATTAGCATCCCGAACAGTTGCAGGTTCTTCCTTAGCGTCCTCAATCCAGTCGATAAGCTCTTGAATATCCAAAGCCATACGGCTTTCAACTGCCCCGCTGTACAATTCGCCAAGGATACCGCACCAGAACCAACGGGTGATTTTTTCATGGATTTTCGGTTCCAGCCAGCGATCGCCAAGCAAAGCCATGACTGCGGCAAGAGGGATAAGTTGAGTGCGGTAAGGTAAATCGCTAGTTGAGAAAAACGATTGCTGACGCAAGAATTTAGCTGATTTCCAGTAACCTTGGGTAAGGGGTAGTTTCCACTTTTGGAAAGTATCTAGGGGCAAAGATAGAACAGCTTCGCGCTTGGCAGTTACACCTGTTATTTGCTTGCCAGTTTTACCTGCTTTTGAGTCTTGCTGGCGTTTCTCCAAAGTGTACAGCAGTGTCAGCCCTTGCAAAAACTCTGTAGATTGGACTTCCCGTAACAAACGTTGTTTTCTGAGGTGTGCTTGAATACCTTCAATCCCTTCTTGACTATTACCAAACCACTCATCCCGCAAGCTGACATTATCAGCAGCATACGTAGCAGTTAAAAGGTCAAATACCGAGAGATCAACACCACCTTTATTTACTTTTTCAAAAACAAGACAAACTGCTTCTTTTTTGTTATTACGGTTAAGTTCGATGATTGGCAAATCATAAGAACGAAATTCATTAAGCACTTGGAAGCGAAATTCCATATAACGCCCAAATTTATCTGGGTAGGATTTATTTAGCCCTTGTTCCCAAGTGTCTGAATTAAGAATTTGATTACAAGGGAAATAAAAATGTTCGTATTCTTTCTCAGGTGTGCTAAGGTCAAGTTTGACATCACGCCCAAAGTTTTCTTTTTGAATGCGATTTGCATCAATGCTAATAATCGCACTTTCGTAATTTTCTGGCCCTAATAAGGCTGTTTCAATATCAATATAGTAATAACGCTGTACCAATTTCTTTTTAGAGTCACGAGTTTGAACAGGTTGCTTAAATATTAATACTTGCGTTAATGAAGTCAGCCGTTGTTGCCCATCGAGAATAAGCTTTTTCAATTTATCAAGTGTTGCTTGTGTTGGATCTACTCCTTCAACAGGCCGAGCTTTAAACTTAGCATCACCACCAGCCTCAAGCAACATAATTGCTCCCACAGGGAAAGAACGCGCAATACTGACCAACAGTGAACGAATATGTTCATCATCCCAAACCCACCCTCTTTGAAAATCGGGTAGTTGAATTTCACCAGATACAATTTTATCTAATAAATCTTTTAAACTTATTTTTGTAGAATCAAATGTAGACATAAAATAGTTAGACTCCAGGAATTCGACATAGAATATTTCTTGTAACCAAGCTTTCAAATTGCATTTGCAAAGCAATAGCCGTTACTGGGTCATTAAGTAATACACCAGCTTCGATATTGCGCTCGTGAGCCGCTTCTGTAAAATTAGCGGAGGTCACAAGCACACGCTGCTTATCTACAACAACACACTTGGCGTGTAAACAAGCTTTTGATTCCACACCCACCGCCAGCGATCGCGGATCGTGAAATACTTCAGGTAGTCTTTTTCCGGGCCAAATATCTTGGCGAAAACTACTGGCAAACTCCCGTAGTAAAGTAGATGTTGGCACTTCACTGTTGTGCGGTCGGTTGACGTTAAGAAACATTCGCACATTTAGTTCTGGGGTTAAATCCATTCGTTCTGCCAGCACCAGAAATAACTCTCGTGCTTTTTGTTTTTTATCAATAGCAAAGCTAGAAATGAGGACGCTTATTTTGGCAGTGCTAAACAACTCGCGCACAACAACACCAGTATCGCGGCTTTGAGAACCAGTAATTTCTGGGCCAGTCCAAACTAAATCAACGCGATCGCTCACAGCTTGGGATGTACTTCGTTCCTCTGCCAGCAGTCGCAGCGTATAAGCAATATGCTGAGAATGTACGCCCATAACATTGAGACGATTAAGTTCATCAACAATGTCTCGATTCAAAGCTGCTGGGATGTAGTTAGCTACATTCGATGTGGAAAAGGGCGGGGAAAGTCTGCCAGTTTCCAAAGCGACTGCCAAATTAACCAAGGCTGGACGGCTCAGGTCAAGAAAAGCCATCATACTCTCACATCCTCAAAGAATTCTGCCCCTGGCCCTTCAACAGTAGCAACGACCAATGCCCTGTCAAGAAATTCATTGCGCCGTTCGCAAGATGTTTCAGCAATGAGTAAACATCCGTGACAAGCAGCACCATGCAAAAATCTATCTTCTTGTTCGGCATCTGGTTGATGCTGGGCGCAAACTGGATCGTTAGAGCAAAGCCTCCCCATCTCCAGTGCAACATCCAAATGGTATTCAATCCGGTTTCCTATTTGTACCAGTCCCCCTAAAGTACCTTCAGAGCCAGGAGAACCAGTGTATAAAAGAATGCCATAGCCGGATTCACCAGCATAAATGCGTTCACGAATTGAACTAGCAGCATAACCACACTCTAGAGACACTGCTGCAATCAATAGGTGTGAAAGGGAATGCAGCATAATATAAGGTAATCCAGGGAACTTAGCTTTCTCTGGGGCAATTCCTTTTTGTTTGCGCCAGATATCGAGGCCCCTATCTAATTTCTTCCCTCGTTGCTGCACTGCATCTCGCTTGAGCCAATTTTCAATAGCTTCTTTACGGAAAGCGATGAACACGCCTTCCCCTCTGTTTTCAATCGCTGGAACCCAAGTAGGCTCGATATCAAGAGCAGCTCGCCTGACTTGAATATCTAAAACGCCGTCAATATCGGGCATAATTGCCTCAAAGCGAGTAAAGCCAATTTGAGCGGTAACTTCTTTAAGTCGATGTACTAAGACAATGCTCTCTATAAGAGATAGTAATTTTGGTTTGATGTTATCTAATTTCCGCGCACGAGCATAAAAGTCACTTTCTGGCACATCTTCTCCGACTTCAAAGGGACTAGATAGCAAAGTCTCGATTTCTACTTGCTTAATACCTTTGTATTGCTTACCTTGCCCACCACCCTGTCTGCGCTGGATTTCTGCCCATACTGCTTCATCACTAAATCCCAATAAGGCAGCAGCTACTTTTTGCTTCTTGCGTTCGTATTTGATTTGATCACTACTTTCCGTCTCCTGAAGAAAGTCTTCGTAGACTAAATTAACCGCCTTTTGCAAAGCATCATCCGAGTCTGGTAGAGAAATGACACTCAGAAGCTGGGAAAAGTAAGCATTGCTGGCAGAACGAACCAAAAGCCGATTATATTCTGGTTTCCCTGTTGATTCAGAAATGCAGAGTTCTTGGGCTTTGGGGCCAAGCCAAGGGCGATGTCCTTCGCACTTTCCTAAAACCTTGCCATTGGGTACTGTTGCATCTGATAACTGACGACGAACTTTACAAGCCTCACAGCGTACAAAAATATCAGCAAAATCGTTGCCAGATCCGCCTTCATCAAACCATAGCTGACCCCGACAGTTAGCTTGAGAATTTTCGTGGACAAAACCACGCCAATCAATATCTTTGATGTGGCCATTAATACAAGCTTGTACAAAGCGCACAGGTACGACTGGCACTTTCTTTCTGTCAGCATTGAGATATTTACCAGTTACCAAACTACCCCAAGGTAGTAAAGGACGTGTCCGATAAACTTTGGCATTGGGTGCTGCTTCATTTGGTTTTGGCCAAATTTCTTCTACTTGAGCAACAAACCAAGTGGGGAAAGCGAAAGCTGTAATTCCAGTGCGAGATGCTTTCGGGTCTTTCTCGTCTACAGGTGGCGCATATAAGGCAATATCATTAACCCCTAAAATGTCAGCGACTCGTTCCTTTAGTCGGTCTTCGTAAATACGTTTTTTGTCACCGTGCCAGTGGTTAAGTCCGCCAATTAGGATGGAATAATCGGGTAAATCTACCATTGCCCCAGGGCCAAAAGTAGATAAGATTTGGCTTTGGCGAATTTCTCCAGATGGAGGACGCTTTTTGTTTGATTTACTTATGATTCTTCCTCCTCTACCTCAAATCCATCAGGATTACGAACCCACAAATTAACTGTTGGCTCAACATCACGTAAACTGCGTTGAGCTTTAAATTTTCTTTCTTCTAGTGGTTTTTTCTCTAATTCCGGGTCAAGTGGGTCGAATAATAAAGGCGGCGCTTCCCCAACCTCACGCTGATATTGAAGGTTAATTTTTTCACCAGCAATTCGTACCCATAAATCTAGTAAATCCTTAACTCGACCCCTGACTTTTTGACGGAGTGCTTCAGCATCACCTGCATCAAGTTCTTTATCGTGCATTTCGGCACGCAAGGCGATCGCATCGATGACAAAATTTAGCTGGTTACGGTGCTGAAGAATGTCAATCGCACGAAGTGGTGCTGTCATCCCAGAATGTCCCAAACGTGCTAAGGCAACAGTAATCGCAGCAATCCCTCGGTCAATAGCACGAGGAGAAAAGGGCGTAACACTGGTAGCTTCTACTGCCCTATAAAAAGTAGCGTGCCAAGCAAAGAAACGTTCATAGTGTGAGCGATCGCGCGGACGGTGAACGTTGAGTAATGTAACAACTAATCCGGGTCGTTCTTCATCCCGTCCCACACGACTGGTAGCCTGAATATATTCTGCGGCTGTTTTAGGTTGACCGAGAACTACCATTAAGCCCAAGCGTGTAATGTCCAAACCAACAGAAATCATATTGGTAGCTAAGACTACATCAACACGTTCTTTTTGGTCAAATGTTGCTTCTAAGCGGCTTTTGGTATCTGCAACTTCACTTGTGCTGACACGGGAAGTCAATTCTTCCGGTTCATCGTCGATTTTCCGATCCGCAAACAAACCCGAACTTTTACCGACTCGTTTACGTTTGCTATAACCAATAAGCCGAGAGTTGACTTCATCTTCCACAATCCGCCGACTTCCACCCAGTTCACGCAAGGAATTAAAATATCCGAGTAATGTCATGTAAGGGTCAGCCGGATTATCGGGGTTTTTGCTCCCACCTGCTGCTAACCATTCTTTCTGTGCTGCTCCCAGCAATGCCAGATAAGTACGTAACAATACTACTTTCAGACTTCGCCCTTGAGCAGCAATTCCGACATAAGTTCGAGCATTCTTTTCTTGAGCCGGCACTGTCTTTGCAAAAAAGGAATCGCGCCGATCTGGCCCTGGTGGCGGAAATACATCAACTTCATTTCGCCCAAATAATGCCTGAATCTGCTTGGTTGCCCGTCGCACTGTCGCAGTGGAAGCTACAATCTTCGGGCGGATTTTTTGACCATTTATCTCTCGACTGCATAAAGCATCAATTGCAGTTTCGTAAAGCCCTACCATTGTCCCTAAAGGGCCAGAAATCAAATGCAGTTCATCTTGAATAATTAAATCTGGCGGTGGCAGATCAGCATCAAGTGCTTTACCTCTACCTGGATAAACAGGGCTGTAAAAACCATCTTTGTCATAGCGTTCTACACGTCCAAATAAAGCACCTGTTTCTCCTACCCAAGGCAAACTCGCAAATTTATCAACTGTGGCAATCATAAAACATGGCAACCGGCGATAAATCGGTTCGTCTACCGCTAACACTGGTAAAGAGCGATCGCCTCTAAAATGACAACGGCGATTGGCGCAACTTATACGCAAGTCTATTGGCTGGTCTGGATTAGGCAATAGCTGAAATGAATTGCGGTTGAATTTAGTTCCGCACCAAGGACAGTTTTCTAAAGGAATAGGTGAAGGTTTGCGATCGTTGTTTAGGAAGGCAATAGTACGCGAACGAGCGCTGTTTTCATCATTGTCTCCCTTCTTGCCCATCCGGTTAGGTGTGGCTGCTTGTCCTACCCATAACCCAATTTCAAAGGGCCATTTCCCCAGTTTTTCTACATCTTGCTCCCGTTCCAACTCTAGGGCGCAAATCATCGTCGCTGCCCGTCCTAGTTGGTCAAGAGTGAGGAGGCGCAGTGTGTAGCGCATCAGCACACTAAGTCCAGCAGAGTCAATACCAGGATGACGTAGCCGCCGCAATACAACTGTAAAAGCTGCCAGCCCCAAGTAAGCTTCAGTTTTACCGCCGCCTGTAGGGAAGAATAGTAAATCTACCAGTTCCCGATCTGAATGTTCGGGGTTGGCGATTCCTACCAAGTTCATTAACAGGAAAGCAAGTTGAAAGGGTCGCCAAGTTGGAGGGGCTACAGATTCGGGAGTAATATTTTTCTTATGAGTCGCACGCTGGCGCATTGATAAGGCGATCGCTCGATTGGCAATGCGAAACGCATCTAATACTTGTGGGTCATCCAATGCGCTTAAACCAGCAGCAATCCGATCTTTAGCAATTCCGGCTCGATCTAATAGGTCTTTAGCTACACCTAAGCGTTTTTGCCCAGTCGGACATTTGACTCGTTGCTCATCTATCCATTCAGAATATGCACTAACCATTGGACTGAGCAGATTTCGCAATGCTTCTGCTGTCGGTGCGGCGGCTAATGCTTCCATACCGACTTCCACATTTTTAACCTGGGTTGCAATTACCTTTTCTACGTCAGCAGTTGGTATCCAAGCCGTTCTTACTTCCTGACAGCCACCATTGGGATTTGCAACTGCGATCGCAGATACGTTATGACCAACAGCGTATTCATAATCATCTCGGTATTGCAAATCAGCAACTTTCTCATCCCAGTCATCGCCATCTCGCCCACGTAAATTGGGGCGTGGTACAAAGGAATCGGTTGTCTGAATTATTAAATTTGTTTGAAAAGCATAACCAGCATCCCGCTTTTGGTCAGGGCTAGGGCGGCGATGATTAACTAAGAATACTGAAACTGAGCGTGTTCCTGCTGGTACTAATTCCTCAGAAGTTACGGAACGAACTGAGACAACCAGTTGTAAACCATCGCTGTTTGGAACATCCAAATATATTGGAGAACTGCTTCCACTAAGAGAAATCTCTAGTTGTTTAGTCGTATTGCCTAAATTTAAACCAAGGTCTAATTGAGTAGGTCTACCGCTTGTACGCAACGGTACGGTCAGTTCTGCCTCTCTTGGAACTCTCTGCCAATCACCTGTGAAGGTAATTTCTTTTCCTTCGGTATCTGGTTTGGTTAGTGGTTGGTAATCGCCCCACCCGACAGTAACATGAAGTTGGTTAACGGTTTGGGGTAAAAGCACACTTAACCCCATTGAAGAAGGAAAATAGGCTTTACGAGCAAAGGCTTTCTCTGGAATCTTTTCATCTTCACCAGAGCCAACACGTCCAACTTCGTCCATTTCCTCATCGCCAGAGTTATCTGTACGTTGCTCTACTGGTACGCCGTAGGGTACAAGGAATCCTGTGAGATACCACTTGGAAGGAGCCTGATCTAAAGTTTCTTCAGCGTGGACAGCATCATCGGGTGTTGGCCCTACAAGGTCAAGCTGTAAGGCATCAATCAGATGCGATCGCACTTCGGCAGATGTGGTCATAATATTCTCTGGGAATTCATTGGCATGGCTAATGTTGAACCTGTCACATAGAAGTAGAGGGAAAATCAGGAATAGTTAAAGTCATTTCCGTCGCTTTGCGAGATTTCGCTACTTTTTTAGTATTCCCTTTAACTTTGGATTTCTCAGCAGCTTTACCGCCTAAAATTTCGGCTTTGGCGCGTTGCTGGTTGAGTTCGAGTAAACGGGCTAATACTTCGTCGTGAATTTCTTCTGGCCAACGGTAGCGCCAAGGCTTTTTCTTCTGGCGTTTGCTGGTGTTTTCGTCGTCTTCTTCGTCTTCGTAGTCAAGCAGGAAGGTGCAGTCTGTGGAAATATCTGTCCAGTCGTAAGCATCGAGGACAGCCCGATCGCATTGCGCGTGTAGTAAGCGTAGTTGTAAAATATCGGGGTGGCGTTCTTCAGGATCGTGAAAGCGGTTGTATGTGTCGGTGAGTCCCTGGTTGTTGCGAACCATTAAGGCGGCGCGGTATTCGTAGTAGGTTTTACCAGCAGTTTCTAGGGTGGGGTTGGTTTCCCAGTTCTCGGGGAAGGGGAATGTTTCAAAGCAGTCTGAGGGTGTGTAGCGTAAACCATCTCCTAATGTTGAACCAAGAAATCTTGCCCAAATTTCATGAATTCGGAATTGTAATATTGCAAAAATAGCAAAATTATCCAGTGCGACTACACCCAAAGCGTGTGAAAAAACGCTATTTGCTGGCAAAAATGCGAATGATAAATATTGAGAATGGAGAGAACAAACTAACACACGATTAAGAGGTGCGATCGCTTTAAATAATTCTCCTCTTAGTCGTTCAAATTGCCACCAAGAAGCAGTTGAATGCTTACCACGCTTGTCTTTAGCCTTTTCTTCTACAATCTTCATTAAATCAGAATATTCTCTAGCTTCAGCCTCACTCATTTCACCAAAGTTAATCACATAGCGATTATGTGCATGAGTTGGACTTGAGTTAACCTCTTCACCTCCGATATAAGGAAAAATCCTCTCTGCATTTTTAGGATTTTGTTCAATCAATTGGTGCATTTCAGCAATGGATGTAGCATCAGCATTAGAATCATCAAATGTAAAACCCATTCCTAATACATAGCTACCGATAAAACTTTTACCAGCATTCGCCAATAACACCGCCGGATTTTCATTGCCTCCCGCATGAAATAGAAACGCGGAAATTAAGCTAACTTCTCGTCCATTTAGCAGTTTTACACCTGTATATTTTCCTTTAAAAACATGAACAACACTCACCACAACGACAGCTACTCCCGGCCACTTCATCCGCTTTTGAGCATTGTAAATTGTACCGCCTTGCTCACAGATATATCTCAAACCTGTACTGCGGGTATCACCTTGAGCAATGGTATTTGTAGCAATCAATCCAAAACATCCAGATTCTCGCAAAAGGCTAAACGCTCGTCTAAAGAAATGCGCCACCAAATCAGCATTCCCATGAGATTCTGGATTAACAACTTTCAACCAATCTTGATAACCAGAAATATGAGCATTTATTGTTGTATTCTTCCCTGCAAATGGCGGATTACTAACCATTTCATCAAACCCCGGATTATCTCTATCAAATACCTCTGGAAATTCAATCTCCCAATCAAACACCGGAACTGGTTTATTACCAAACCGCAACTCTGCACAAATTCGCCTGACATCTAAATCATCTTCTTGATTTTTCTGCCTGTTATAAAACTTCAACCATAAATTATCACGCTCATCCTTTCTCGCCTTATCCTTATCCTTAGCGAAAAATGAAGCAATAACCAAATCCCCTTTTAGCCGAATATCATGCAACTCTGTTTCTATATTGTCGTAAAAACCGCGCTTGGCTGCATAATTGTCATCATCTAATTTGTGAATCTGATCTCTGTCAAACCTCACCTTCTCCATTGACAGATTAATCAAAGGTAAATTTGGGTCTGTATAGGTCTTATCTTCATCCCAATTAAACGTTTTAATTTGTTGGGAAGTCAACCCAACTAAAGAATCTCCCCACTTTAAAGCATGGTCTAAAAAAGTAAAAGGATGAGATTTCGCCAAAGTCAACAACCACAAAGATAACTTAGCCAAATTCACCGCAAAGGGGTTTTTATCCACACCATACAAACACCGTTGCGCCACTAACCGCCGCGCATAAAGTAACGGTTCTTCATCAATGGGAATTTCAGGTAATACGTTTTGCTTATTCCACGCTTCAACTAATTTATCAGCCAACTGACGACAACTTTCAACTAAAAACGCCCCCGACCCCATCGCCAAATCACAAATTTTCAACTCTAAAATCTGCTCTGGTGTCGGATTTTTCCCCAAAGCCTCTAAAATCGGTCTGAGGGTTTCTTTCACAATCGGCTTAGTCAACGCAGGAGGCGTATAATGAGTACCACTACGCCGCCGTTCTTCCCCCGGTTGCAAATATAGATAACCCGCAGGCATTACACTCGGCGTTTTCGGTGATATCTTGCATCCTAACGCCGCTACTAAATCCTCTGCTGTCCTCGCATCCTTTAACTCAGTCAGAGATTTACCAGTAATTTCGCAACCTGCAACATCCTTTAAATATTTAGCCCGTTCTCCCGCCTTCGTTTTAAGTACTTCCTCAACGCTGACAACCACCGTCACCGAAGATTTAGAACCTTTGGGTTTACTCCAAACACCTAAGCTTAGGCTATTTGCTCTTTCTACCTCATAGCCCATAATTGCTTCATAAACAGACCCAATTTGCTCAACATCCAAAGAACGGTAAGATAGACGTTCTCCATCCAGTACCAGCAACCCTTGCAAAACCCTGTGAATTACCCCATCTGACACGCGAGGAGGTTCAATACTTTCCCCAGTCTGATATTGTGTAGACTGGAGACGACCTTCTAAAAACGCATATTCATCTGGGTCAAATAGTTGTCCATGACGGGCTGGTAAATATAAATCAGCATGACCGCCGCCATCGTAAACCAAACGAAACAGACTCAGCAACCATGCCCAAGCACCATACCTCTGATCCATTGTATCCGGGTAGTTGCCGGCATCTGACCGCAAGCGATCGCAAAGTCCACTAACTGAGTAATAGCGGGTATAAACTGCATCTTGAGACATCAGCCCCCGGTCTTCAGCGTAAAGCAGGAACACCAACCGCAGCAAAATAGTAATCAGTCCGCCATAAATATGCTGTGGTGCTGTAGTGGCGATGTCACTAACTAAATGGCTATTAGTCGTTGCATCGGCTATTTGGAAGCCGCGCAGTAAATCCCATAATGCCTCTAATACCTGCTCTGCAAGCTTAATAGAGACATCGTTTTGATATTTCCGGCTTTTTTCCAGGATTGCAGACAAACGGCGATCGCTAGGGACATTAAACAGCCGGTCAGCCGAGAGCAACATCTCCATTGCACCCAAAATCAGCCGCCCAGATACCTCACACATCCCCTGCACAGGAAAAGTCAGATGTCCCGATGACTCCCCAGGTGGTGCATAAACCAAACGCAATTCTGTACCATTGCACAATAGCCCAGTGTAAACCTTTGTTTCTTTCAAAAGGCGCTCAAACTTAGATTGGGGGCTGGCGTGCCAACCAGTAGATTTACTATCCTCTGCGCCAGCATTGTCAAGTTCAGTACCATCAGAAAGCACCTGTACCAGCATCATCCAGCCGCCGTTTTGGTCGGGTACACAGTATGTGGGTGTCAAAATTTCGTTGTAATCTGGTAGTGCGATCGCTAATGACTCTGGACTGACAACTAAATCTTCTGGTTGCCAACCTAAAACATTAATAGTAAAAGCTGGAAAGTCGTCAATTGCAAAGGTTTCCTTCTCTATATCACCAGAGAGGGGTTTACGTCTGGCAACTTCTTGTAATATTTGTTGCAGTTCCACCACATTGCGGTTAACCACAGCTTGTGCTGCTGACAATGCCGGGGGAGATACCACCAACCCCACAGGCTGGAGAAAGCCCAACCATTCTTTATGTAACCGAATTTCTGGATCATTTGCCATTATTTACACTTTCTCTAGCCGGAAATCGGCCATAAATAAATCACGCCGACCGGTTCAACCCGTACTGCTTTTACTTTGTAGGCGGCTTCAATCCGGGCTGGTTCTGAAATTAGTTCTAGTGCGATCGCTTGAAGGCGTTTTTCCCAATGGCGACGGTCTGCATCCAATTGACGCTGTTCCTCAATAAATGGAAGAGACATCTGCACTGCTTTAGATTCTTCCTGACACTTGACAATTCGCGTCTGTTGTTCCTCCAAAATCTTTTTCATCTCAGCAGCTTCTTTAATACCGCGATTGGTGAGCTTTTTCTCAGCACTTTCTGCTAAAGCTGTGGCGCGGCGTTCCAGATGGGGAATTAATTCTGCGATATCTTGGGCAGCACTTTTTTTCAGTCGCTCTTTCACCGCTTCGGGAACTTCCAGTAAGTGGGGAGAAGCTAGGGAATTTTCGAGTAATTCCAGTACGTTGTCTTTCTCACCTTCTCTTAAAGGCTGAAGTTTCTTACGTCCTCGGCTGGTTGGGTCTGACCACTCTGCCGCGACTGCAATCACTTGATCGTGTAACCGAGAAGCCCGTTCACCATACAGAGCCAGCCTTCCCAGCGTAATCACTTTTGGCATTGGGTCATTAGTCAGACAAACACAAGCACGGGTTAATTCATCATGCAAGAAACCCTGAGCTAAAAATCTGCTCAGTAAACGCTGAACAATTCTGTGTTCTAAATGCAGATGAACTACATCCCCATCTAAAGAACCAGGATCTCGAAAGACTACAGGGCGAATCGGTGCTTCTTTTCGCCATTCCCAAAGTTTTTGTCCGATTTTCCGAGGTGTTCTCAAAGTATCAAGTGTAGTTGACCATGTTGGATCTGCACCAGTACGCTGGTCAAGAGCCGGAATTGCCCAACGCGCAGTTACAGGATTGTTAGCAACCTCATTCACATCAACAGGGGCAAGTGTTGGAACTCCCAGAATTTCTAAAGAAGCGGAAATGGCATCACGGAAGTGGTGGTCATCTAGTCCCAACCAATCCCGCGAATCTTTCAACATCTCTTGTAACTGCTCAACTTGTTTAGTCAAATCCTGTTGGCGGAGTCTGGCTTGTTCCAGTTCCTCATTAATTACTTGCGTGTTTACTGTTTCCTGGTTAAGTAGTTCTGCCTTATTTATTGAATCGGTAAGATTATTTACTTCTTGGTGACGAATACCATTAGCCAGTAAGCGCGACACATTTCTTTCAACCACTGGTGCAAGGCTGCCGAGTTCTTGTTGAATCGTGGCTGTTTTTCGCACGAGTACGTCTAATACTTTGTCTTCAGTGCGTTGCGGTAGGATAAAGTAATAACAATGGACAACAGGCGATCGCTGTAATTTACGGTCAATCCGTCCGTTACGCTGTTCCATCCTCGACGGGTTCCACGGCACATCAAAGTGGAACAAGTCAGCACAGTTATTTTGGAGGTTTACCCCCTCCCGTGCTGCGTCTGTAGCAATCAGGATACGCAGGGGATGACGTGCAGGATCAGCGTTAAATGCACTTTTGATAGCTTCGCGGCGTTCTTCTCCAATGCCCCCGTGAAATACATCTATGCGTTCATGTTCGCGGTTAGAGCCTGCGATCGCACTTTGTAATTGCTGTTGTAAATAACGTTTAGTATCTGTATATTCTGTAAAGATGATTACTCGTCTTTCTAACCAAGTAGCATTCGGTTGACCCAAATCAGGACAGAGATTTTGGCGAATCCAGTCTACCAGTTTTTGAATCCGGGGATCTGGTTGGTAGCGAGAGGAATTAGCGACATCTGCCATTTCGTCTAAAATTGCTAATTCTACAGCAGTTTGTCCCACACCTTGCATAGTAGCTGCTCCCATTTGAGCATCTTCTTCTGCTTCTACTTCCTCTTCGGAGAATTCAGCCCGTTCGTCATCAGCACCAGGAGACTCAAACAGCAATGGTAGACTAACTTGATGTATGGAAGGATGGTTAGCCGCTTGTTTTTCCATCGCTGTCCGATGCACCTTTAAAGTCCGAGCAAATGCTTCAATGGAAGACAAAAGACGCTTTTGTAGTGAAGTAATTACCAGCATCGCCGTGGTCTGGGTAGATTTAGCTGTATCTTTGAGTCTTTCCTCACGCAGATTGCGATATTGTTGCAGCAATCGGGATAACTTGAGTTCTGGTGCGTCTGCTGGGAGATTATCAATAACTATGGGACTCACGTAGCGTTGGGGAAACTCTTCTCCTATTTCCCGCAAGTCTTGTTTTAAGCGCCGTACCATCACAGTGTCTAGCAACTTGCGATTACGAACGGGTATTCCTCGGCAGAAACGCTGGGGATCGAGAATTTCTAGTAAGGCAGCAAAGCTGTTGGAATGTCCGTTGTGGGGCGTGGCAGACAAAAACAGCTTGTGTTCAAAACGCGGTGCTAAATTTCTAACAGTTTTGGTAAGTTGGGAATCAACCGCATATTTCGCCCCACTCGCAGGTGCAGCATTGTGAGCTTCATCAAGGATGAGCATGGATGAAGGTGCAAAATCTCCCAACCAATCCCGCAAAGGTGCGGCATAAGTTTCATCTCGTAGCAAGGCATGGGAAATAATAAATCGGGTGTGCGTCATCCACGGATTAATCCCATAACCCCGTTCTTGACGACGGGCAGCAATAAACTCACGATCCAAAATCATAAATGTGAGTCCAAAGCGATTCTCCATTTCTTCTTGCCATTGCCTTACTACTGACGGCGGACAGGAGATGACTACTCGCCTAACTTTTTGCCGCATCAACATCTCACGCAGTATCAGCCCTGCCTCAATGGTTTTCCCTAAACCGACATCATCGGCAATAAACAAAGCGACTCTCGGCATCAGCAAAGCTTTACGTAGCGGTTCTAACTGATAAGCTTTGACTTCTATACCGGCTCGGTAAGGCGCTTGGAAAAGCTTGGCATCTGTGGAAGTTACGCAATTCCAGCGTAATGTGTGCAAGTAAGCGGAAAATAAACGGGGATTATCAAAACCTCGGTTAGCGATAGAATCCCAAGATGTCGCCTTTACAACTTTGGCATCTATCTCCCGTTCCCATAGGACTTCTAGCGATTCTCCTAATGCATCATCTTCTAAACAAGAAAGACTAACTTTAGTGTCTTGCTCCTTAGTGGGTTTAGACACAACCTCTTCTACAAGATACTGCCGCGATCGCACACGCACAATCTGTCCAGTTACAATGTCAGTCACTGGCATCTCCCCCTTTGTGACTGGACTGGTATTATCCCTCCTTTAATCATCAAAAACTCACTCCTCTAAACCTAATGTCTGGTTAGCTTGGAGTGCTAGTATGCAACTAACTATATTTGGGAAAATCGCAAGTATAAAATAGCTTTTAGCTTATTTATTTTTTAGCACCTGCCATATCTTATGAAGTTATTTTAGATACTGCATAGAAAAATGGTTAATTTCAGTAGAAAACTTTATTAATACTAATTTAAAAGATTAAAGAACGGAAATTTTACATAATATTACATAGATAATTATTAAAATCTCACTAAATAATATTTTTTAATTGTAATATTACTTAGATATATTTTCTTAGATGTAAGTATCTATATAATCACGTACTAAACTAGCATTATCCAAGGATCACCTTTGCCTCTGAGTTCCGGCTTGTCCTTATGCTGTACTTCCCATCCCACATTTTCACAGTGAAACTGAAATCATTTGCTTGGCTGACTATTGAAAACCTGGATTACATCCCAATGATGCAACCGAATAAAAATTAATGTAAAGAAGCATTGTCTAAGCCAACAATAAATTTGGTTTAGATATTATGCATTTTAGCAAATGTACTAACAGCGGTAAAACCAAGTTTTTCAAGAGCTATTGCAGCTTTATACTGGACATCATCATTTTTATCTTTCAATGCTTTAACGAGAGATATCATTACATTAGGATTATTCGCTCCTATATCCCCTAGTATAGCGGCAGCAGCAGAACGAATATTAGAGTTAATATTTGGTGTTTCTATCGCATTAATTAGTTCTGGGATAGCTTTTAAACCAATAGATTTCAAACAATTAATTGCATTAGAACTAAATTTAGTCTTGTCTGTCAAACTCAACAAGACTGGTATAACTTGCTCAAATTCGAGATTTCTTTGTGCTAGTATAATAGCTGCATAGTAACGTACCGATGCTTCCTTTGCATTCAAGGCTTCTGTAAGAGCATTTATTGTTGCTTCTCCTAAAAGATTCGTTTCTTTATTTTGGGAGAGTTTCGCTTTATCTCGCCTTTGAAGTAATTCTGAAAATTTATAATCAAAGTCAATACAGTATTCAACTAATGCGTATGTAAAATCAAGAATATCCTGAGTATCTTCTTTGGAAAATTTTGTAGAGCTATGTACTGCTTCATTCCCAAAATACTTTAAAATATTAGCCCATTCGTATAATTTATTATCAATAATTCCTTGATTTCGCATTTCGGAAAGTTTCCCATCCAGTGTATATGGTTGCTTGATATCAAAATATAAACATAGCATTTCCATTGTTTTTCTACACATTACTACACTTGAAGTATAAAGTTCAGCTTGAAAACAGGTACTAGCTTCTCTATATGTGTATCTAATATCTTGAGCTTTGGGAGATTGATCAGCAAACTCTTTTATAGAAGGGTATAGATATACAATTTTTGTATCTACTAAATCAGTTTGATCATCATGATGATTAACCTCTTGAATTGAATATATATCCCAATTAGAAGTAAATTCAATAACATTTAGTTTATTGCAGTTAGGACATAACAAGTTCTTGATATGATAATCTCTCCAGGCTTCATAAGCATTAACTGGATCACATACTAGAGTTTTAGAATATTTGCCATCAGCAATAATTTGCATTAATGTTTTATTACCACAATGCCCACAGCGAACTGTATTTTTAGTTGATTGATTTGCTTGCTCACTCATTATTAAACCTTTGAAAAAGGATACATAACTCAAGTTATTAATTTTAAAAATAACTTTATTTAAGTACTAATTTTATGTTTGATGCTTTAGATATTTAAATTAGTTAATTTTTACATGATGAAACTACTAATTACAAATACCAATTAGCAACTTACATCATGTATAGTTCCCAGTTACGTTAACTAAACTAACAAAAACACTCAGGTAATTTTTTCATCCCTATATTCAGACTCCAACACACCCAAAAGCTTCTCTTCCAAAGCTGTCAAATAAGGTCGATTCAGCTTCCCCAACGACTCCAGAAACTTCTGCACCGACTCCTCCAGACCACTCGAATACACTCGATTGATGCGATCGCAAATCACCTGCATCTGCTGACACTCGGCAGGGAGATAATTGAAGGACTTCAGATGCTGTAACCCAATGGTGTACTCGCCATCCCAGAGTTTTACAGTACAACTAAAGTCGTTTACCTGGCTAATGATGCCCCAGCAACCACCCTTTCCTCTGAGTTCGGGGTTGTCCTTTGCGAGAATTTGGCAAACTTCACCTAACTGGTAAGTATTAGGTGCTTGGGTGCGTTCCATTATTTGCTGCACTACGTTTTTAACAATTCTAGCTGGCGGCACTTTACCCCCTGCCTGCTCCACCGCTTTTACCCACACTTCTTGCTGTTGGTGGGGTTCAAGCTTTGTCATTGGTCTGACTTGGCGTTCGTTAGTTGGCAAAATGTGATCCATTGGATCACATTTTTCCATCAAATTATCAAAAACAACCGCCGCATCCATTAAAAGATAAGACTGCCGACGGCTATGCCCAAACCTATCGCGGCAATACTCTTCAAATGTGCGGTGGGTTGAGCGGTACAATTTGCGATCGCGTAATTGGGCCAATGCCTTCCCCGCTTCAAAAAACGCTCGTTCTACTTTCCGCTCCAAGTGCAGGCGATCACTTTGCTCCTCTTGGGTCAACTCTGTTACTTCAACAGCCGTAACCGTAATTGTTGCTGAACCTGGGTCTTCTTGCTGGGAGATATCCTCGTTTGTTGAATCGGTAGATGCGGCTTTTTTGCGTCTAGAAGGTGGACTATTCATATTTCCACGTCCTCTAGTTCGATAATATTTTTTTACGGTCAATTGCAACGTATATTTTGGGCGTGGTTGGAAACTCCGTCTCTAAAAAAAGAGAGGGGAGAGCAAGAAGATTGATAATCTGAGGGTCAATCATCTTTGCTCTAATCACGGTTGCACCCCAAACTCAATGCCTAAAACCTGCTCAATTCGTCTTAGCGTAGGCAGTGGCAATACTTTTATCCGCTCTTGCTCAATTGCATACCAATTGGCAACAGAAATGTCAGCCTCAGCAGCCAATTGAGTAATAGTACGACCTGACTCATGTCTTGCATCTCGGATGCGTTGCCCCAACTCAGGAACATCTATTTCCCAGCCTACCTTCATTAATAGTTGATTTTGTGACATGTAACGCCTCCTTTATACAACGCATTAGAGCAATATTAATATCGTAACATTACACATCTATTGACATTACTATAATGATATTATAGGATTAACATTATAAAGAAAGCGCCCCGACTACCAATCTGAAGCGCTTTCCGTCCCGTTAGGAACTGATTTATTATGACTTACAACACCTACAGCCAACAACAGCTGCAACTGAAATCTATTGCCCGACTCAAGCAAATCTACAGCGAAATCGCTTGCACAGTCGAAGTAAGCGACAAACGCTGTAAGGATTCTTGGATTAGTGCAATCGCTGAATATCAAGCAAGCAAGATTCAGAAACTCACCCTCGCTGCCCCCGACGAACAAGCCGCAGCCCAAACCGAACTCGACAGCTACATCACCGCTCAAGCCCAAGCCATAGCTCCCGAACCCCTCACAATAGTCGAAATCTCGTTTGACCATCACGAATATTACGCTGATGACAAACTGGTAGCCAGCATCACCTATGACGACAACCTGTGACTTGAAGAAGATTTTGGACAGGTTTGGAAGAAGATTTTGGACAGGTTGCAGACTGAAATACTTATAACTTCGTTAAGAAAAGAATAAAG
>NZ_JBALEJ010000005.1:0-56833 GCF_036917975.1 Nostoc sp. | reverse complement strand
TCTTCTCCTTTTTCTTTAATATATATATGCTTCTCCCGTTCAGGGATAGTTTCGTCGCACTTAAACAACTTCATTGGCATGGCTGATTGCTCCTTTTGTGCAATAGCTGATAAGAAGACAGACTCTTCTAATCTTTATTTTTGTCAGAAACTTGTTGGAGTTCCTTGATTTCAAAATCCTATCAACCTTTTTAATTAATAATAGTAAAGCTGATAACAATAACGCGAATTAATATTGCAAAATAGCAAGAAAACTAGTTTACAATAGACAGTTCTGTCTAGATTTCAAGCAACACATATACTTCTATATATAAGACTTTTACTCAAGAAAATAGACAGACTATTCTAACTATATATAAGAGCGTAAATGATTTAATTGCTATCCTGATTCTAGATATCTCAATTAGATAGATCGGCGATATTTGCTCAGATCAAAACAATAGGAAAAACGCAATTGTTTGCTTTTAAGCTTTCTAGCTAATGAGTAATTGTAACCACGAATACTGTTTGTAAATTAGTTTGTCAGCGCAAGTAAATTGGCTCGATGTATGATATTCTTTATTTATAGGGAATCTAATACCAGAATAAAAACTCCTTAGATTCCTTTGAAGTGAGTATCAGCCAGCCTCATCAGTTATTGGTGACGGTATAACGTAAATCGAAGTGGAGCAAAACCGCCTAAAAATCGGTTTTTCGTTTGGCGAAGCTGTTGCCATAGCATAGGCTGGACTGATTTTTTTATGTATCTTCTTTGCAGCGAAAACAATGCTTGTCTTGCTGTGATGAAGTAAAAATTTCTCATGCACCTGCCGTATCTATGGAAGTTTTTTTAATTTTTGGTGACAGGATTGGAACTAATTTTTAGCACCCTTGTTGTATCTCGCATCCCACTAATATTTACTGCCATATCTGTAAGAAGTTGTTTAATTTCTAGCAAATAACTGCAATATTTATAGTGCTGAATAGACAGCTGATGTCCACTATCTAACAGCATCAATGCAGTCACAAACTGGGTAGTAAATACTTTCAAGAATTACAACTTCAATTTGATTCAGTACTCTGCTTGATTACACCATAATCTTGGAGGCGAATCAATAAGTCTGCGCCATTATTGAGGTTTTTATGCGGAAAATCGCTATTTATGGAAGAGGGGGAGTTGGCAAATCCACAACGACTCAAAATGTAGTGGCTGGACTCACTGATCTGGATCGTAAGGTGATGGTTGTAGGGTGTGACTCAAAAGCAGACTCCACTCGGCTCCTCTTGGGGGGATTTCACCAGAAGATTGTACTCGACACGTTGCGTAAAGAAGAAGATGATGATGTGAATTTAGAAGACTTCCGTCAGGTGGGATGGGGGAAGACGCTGTGTGTGGAATCGGGTGGGCCGGAACCTGGTGTGGGATGTGCAGGTAGAGGCATTCTGACATCAATTGGGTTGCTGGAACAACTTGGTGCTTATGATGATGCAGTTAGACTTGATTATACATTTTATGACGGTCTGGGTGACGTGGTATGCGGTGGATTTGTCATGCCCATTCGTGAACGTAAAGCTCAAGAAATTTACATTATCACTTCTGGGGAAATTATGGCAATGTATACCGTCAACAACATCTGCCGAAGCATTCAAAAGTATGCGCCCATAGGCGGTATACGTCTGGGAGGATTGATTTGCAACTCTCGCCAAGTCGATGAGGAAGATGATTTGATCAAAGCTCTGGCAGAGAAACTGGGGACTCAAATGATCTACTCTATACCCAGAGACAATATGGTGCAGCAAGCAGAGTTCCACCGCAAGACGGTGATTGAGTATGCTCCTGAGTCTGAACAGGCGCAGCACTATCGCAACCTGGCAATGGCAATTGACCAGAATACAGATTTTGTCACTCCGAAATCTATGTCTAATGAGCAGCTAGAGGAACTGCTAGTACAGTTTGGGTTGTTTAGACATCTCCAAACATTAGGTATCAGCCCAAACTCCACAAGGGTTGCAGATTCATTTTCAGAGATGCCTCTTGAATAGGACGATGCAGTAGGGGTTATCCCTCATACCAAGTGTCTGGAGCAATTGGCAATCTCTGACTCAAAAAAGCAGAAAAAACTGCGTAAACTTCTTAACACCATTTGAGAAATCGGCATTGGTGAACCACGCCAAAATTCGTCTACCTCATTGAAGGAGGAGAACTCATTATGTTGACCGAAGAGGTTTTAGTCCAAAAATTTATCACCATAGCTCAGGGGCGCTGTCCCAAAGTCGGTGAGTTGCTCCAGTACTGCCATGTCGAACTCGTAAACTCTTACTGGGGCTATCCCCCAAAACTTATACAACATTTTGTTGTTTATTATCCTAATATGCTGTTTGCCTCAGTTAATGCCTACCAAGACGTTTTCAGAAGCGTTGCCCAAGATTTGGGGATATGTGAGGCTATTTGCATAAATGCCACACGCATTATCCGCGATCGCTCCTCAAGGTTGAAGGAAAAGAACCCGATCTTATGGTTGGAACTCCAGTGGGTGGCGGTACCAACTAAAAAAGGCGATTGGCATTTAGATCAGGACTTACCGCACTCAGATTAAGGGATTTCCAACAAATAAATTATCCAATCTTGTAGGGTGGGTAAGATGAGTACCCTTGGCTAAGGGCGGGCGAGACGCCCACCCCACAATAAGTAGTTGGGTGTTTTTTTGCAAGTCCCTAAGTTTTCTCTTGATGACGGCAAGCTACGCTAAATTGCTAAATAGTATCTAAAAAGGCAAGTATGCTGGCAATATGTATGCTATGCTTGCAGCAAATAAGTGAAATTGTCAAAATATCAATATGTCTTTCAACAAAAACGGCAAACACTAGAAAATCTTGCGATTGACCCAACAAATTTAAGTTTATCTACTGCGGCTTTTTCTAACGGAGATATACAGCCTCATGAAACTGGATGTGAATCTTTGCAATAACCTGAAGTCAATTAGAACTCGCTTGGGCATGAGTCAGCAAGAACTGGCTAATATAGCTGGCGTAACTCGTCAGAGTATTGGTGGTGTGGAATTAGGACAATATGCTCCTTCTGTTGCCATGTCACTGCGTTTAGCCAAGGCCCTTGGCTGCCAAGTCGAGGACTTATTCTGGTTTGAGGAAGATTTACCAGAAATTGAGGCAATTCTTGCGGGATCACTCCCTAAGCAACAGCAATCACGAGTTAGTCTGGCGCGAGTTGGGAATCAATGGATAGCTTATCCTCTTGTTGGGAATGATGCTTTTCGGATCGAAATGATTCCAGCTGATGGTGAGACGCTTGCAGTGATCTATCCTGATGCTAGGGTTAGCGTTAGCGAAGCGGTAGCGAGTAATCGAGCGTCCGTAGGAGCGTCATCCGTAAGGGTGAAAGAGGTAGCTAGTAATGAGCGTCAATCGGAGGGTGAAGCACAAAGCCAAAACGGTACAAATAAAGTCCTGGTTCGGCTTCTGGATGATATAGACAAACTGCACAATACAGTTGTGATTGCTGGTTGTACACCTGTGCTTTCCCTTTTGGCAAGAGCAACTGAACGTTGGCATCCGCAACTGCGAATTCATTATCGTTTCGCCCACAGCAAGGCGGCATTGCGTAGTCTATGCCAAGGTGAAGTTCATATTGCAGGAATGCACTTATACGATCCCAAAACTAGAGAACATAACATTCCCTTTGTGCGGGAAGCCTTAACAGGCAAGAGTGCCGTTTTGATTACCCTTGGAGTTTGGGAAGAAGGTTTGTTAGTCCCACCAGGAAACCCAAGGGGAATTAAAACAGTTTCCGACTTAGTAGAATTTGGAGCAACTATTGTCACCCATGAAGCGGGTTCTGGCGGTCAGATGCTTTTAGAACGGAAACTCCAAGAAGAAGGAGTGCCATTTCCGACTGTGAAAGGATTTACCCAGATCGTCCACAGCCATCAAGATGTTGCCTTATCTGTAGTGTCAGGAATCGCTGATGCCGGGATCAGTACAGCATCTATAGCTGCTGCCTTTGGGTTGGGATTTATCCCCCTTCATAGTGCGCGATACGACTTGGTGATTATTAAAGAATACTTGGAAGAAGAACCAGTAAAACAGTTCCTCAGTATCTTGGGACATCAGCTAGTGCGATCGCAATTAGAGATTCTCGGCGGCTATGACACTAGCAAGATTGGGGAAGTTGTAGCAAATATTTCGTAATTCGTAATTCGTAATTCGTAATTGTTACCCTCCAGTGAAGAAATATGTCTTTTAGTTTCCACAACTCAAGTTAGCTGCTCTGTCTTTCAATTACTAATTACTCAAGCAAATCAAAATCACCGAATTTTAGATTTTAGATTTTAAATTTTGGATTGAATAATTCAAAATCTAAAATTTAAAAAGGTCTGTTCGCGTAGCGTCTCGTAGAGAAGCCCCTGAATTTAAACGCGAGAACAAATCTAAAATCCAAAATTCTTGATCGTTCGCGCAGCGTCCCGTAGGGAAGAAAGAGCATTCATACATGGGGTCAATCTAAAATCCAAAATCCAAAATCCAAAATTGAGTCACCCAACAATTTAGCCAATGATGAATCATGAGTTCACTATGAATAAACATCCCGTTCACATTAACGATACAACCTTGCGAGATGGCGAACAAGCTGCGGGTGTAGCCTTTAATGTTGAAGAAAAAATTGCGATCGCCACTTTCTTAGATGCCATTGGTGTTCCAGAATTGGAAATTGGCGTGCCGGCAATGGGGCAAGAAGAAGCAGAATCGATCCGAGCGATCGCTAATTTGGGATTAAATGCCCAATTACTTGGCTGGAACCGTGCTAAATTGTCCGATATTCAGGCATCTATCGATTGTGGTTTGGAACGGGTGCATATTTCCGTTCCCGTTTCAGAAATTCAGATTGCCGCCAAGTTTGGGGGTAAGCAACAGGTAATGCTGGATCTGCTGCGGGATGCAATTAATTTCGCTTGCGATCGCGGTTTATCTGTATCTGTGGGTGCAGAAGATGCTTCTAGAGCCGATGAATCTTTTCTACTGGATGTGGCGTATTATGCTCAAGAGTTGGGAGCTTTCCGGTTTCGCTTCTGTGACACTGTAGGAATTCTCGATCCTCTGACTACTTTCAGCAAAGTTCGCTCCCTTGTGCATCATCTATTCATTCCTATAGAAATGCACACACATAATGATTTTGGACTGGCAATGGCCAACTCCCTAGCTGGTATTGAAGCAGGGGCGCGATCGGTCAACACTACGGTAAATGGGATTGGCGAACGTGCAGGTAATGCGGCGCTGGAAGAAATGGTGATGGCACTGAAACACCTCTACAACATCCCAACGGGTATTAATACAAAACGCCTGCTGGAACTGTCACGGTTAGTTGCGAAAGCTGCCAATTGGCCGGTTCCTCCCTGGAAAGCGATCGTGGGTGAAAATACTTTTGCACACGAATCGGGCATTCATGCTCATGGTGTGTTGCAAAATCCCGGTACTTACGAACCGTTTGCGCCGGAAGATGTTGGCTGGGAACGTCGCCTTGTTGTAGGCAAACATTCCGGTCGGCATCTAATCATCAGTGTGCTGCAAGAACATGGAATCATACTCAGTCAGCCAGAAATTCAATCAGTGATGGATGCTGTAAAGCATGAATCAGTAAAAGTTAAGCGCAGTCTCACAGTTGAAGAACTCCTGAGTTTTGTTCCCCAAAGGTGAATTTAATGGGGAATGGGGAGTAGGCAGTGGGGAGTAGGGAGGGTTAAGAAAGCATCACAATTCTGTTTCCGTTAACGAGCGCAATCATTGTACCAACTGCTAGAATACTACCAATAATGTTGGTAGTAGCTATGCCGAGAAAAGAGCAAGGATGGATCACTTTTCAATTGTCTCTAGAAGAACGGCAACTTCTAGAGCAGTACTGTAAGCGGTTTCAACGCACTAAGACTGATGTTTTGCGCTCCCTGTTGCGTAGTCTCCAAGGACAATCACTCAAAGAGCAGGGAAAGCAGTTTGATTCTGAAGAGGTTGATCTTGACCTACTTTGAGCAGTGTTGAAGAATCGCTATCGGTAAAGCCAGTTGTTTTGTAACCAAAGAAATTTGTAATGGGGTGGGTAATCCCTCTGAAATCGTAAAAAAGCGTTCAAGTTCAAAAGTTGATTATGACAAATCCTACAAAATTATTGCGATCGGGGCGCTTCGGGACTGGGTAATGGGGACTGGGTATTGGGTACTGGGTATTGGGTACTGGGTACTGGGCAAGAAAATATGAATCAGATTTGCTTGGGATCTAAATTCCCATCTAAATCTTCCCAGTCCCTAGTCCCCAGTCCCCAGTCCCCAGTCCCTAGTTCAATACCAGTTGATATCCAGGGTAGTCAGGATTGGTTAATTTTAGTAAAGCATTTTTTTCTACCATGCTTAATTTTGATTCCATTCGTACCACAGCAATGCAAAAAGTCCCATACAATTGGGCTTTGATCAAAAACCTGCTTTCACCAGAAGCCAGCTTAGAACTAACTGCGAGTTTTCCCCACGAAGAGTTTCGCCTGTCGGAGGGAGAAGGATATGGATATTCTTGGGGAAAGATGCTTGCTACTAGCGAGGATATTTCCTTGATGCTCAAATCTAGTGATAATCGCTGGCGAGAGCGGATGGCACAAGGCAGACTTACTTATGACTTGAGACACCTTAGTAAAGTCTGGCGACAGTTGATAGAAGGGCTGTGGACAGATTCTTACCGCAAAGCTTTAGCTGAAATGTCTGGGTTAGAACTAAAGGACTGTCTAATGGATATTGGATTTCGCCGATATAGCTCAGGACAGTTGCATCACCCTCATACAGACGAGCCGAACAAAGTTTTAACTCATCTGCTATTTTTCAATCAACAATGGTCTGTAGACTGGGGGGGTTGTTTGCGAATTCTCAAAGACTCCCAGCCGGAATCTGTCTTTCAAGATATTCTACCCCTGAGTGAATCCTCAGTTGCGATCGCCCGTTCTGATAATTCTTGGCATACGGTAACTCCGCTTAATTGCCCTGCTTCTGAGTCTCGGCTAGCCTTACGAGTTGCTTTTTTTCGGAACGATCGCCTTTCAGATTTCGGAGAAACCCAGCTAGCTGCGTAGCAATCAAACAATTTTGGATTTTAGATTTGCAATTTTGGATTGAAAAAGACCATTCGGTACTTAGCCAAAAAACTTTTTAATCCCAAATCCAAAATCGGTACGTTTTTCGTCGTTAGTAATCCCTCCGAAATCGTCAAAAAGTGTTCAAATTCAAAAGCTAACTATGACTAATCCTACAGAACTACTGCGCGAGCGCTACGGTGAAGTTCCCTTCAATCACGAAATTGACTGGAACGAATCTCTAGAAACGCTAATAGCCCACCGTTCAGTCCGGTCTTATCTATCTAAGCCTTTACCACCAGGAACCCTGGAATGGCTAGTTGCTGCTGCTCAATCTGCTCCTAGTTCAGCTAATATGCAAACCTGGAGTGTGGTAGCAGTTGAAGATCCAGAGCGCAAAGCCGAATTATGCAGGCTGGCTAATAACCAAGTATGGATTAACCAAGCTCCCGTATTCTTCATTTGGTTAGCAGATTTAGGTCGTCTGGCTCATGTTGCTGACAGTCGCGGACTAACTCCCGTAGCTCTGGATTATGTAGAACTGTTGGTTAAAGCAATAGTCGATGCTTCAGTCGCAGCCCAAAACGCGATTGTCGCTGCTGAATCTGTTGGTTTAGGAACAGTATATATCGGTGCAATCCGCAAAAGTACTCAAGAGGTAGCCACGTTATTGAATTTGCCACCTTTTGTGTTCCCTGTGTTTGGGTTGTGTGTGGGTTATCCCAATCCTGAAGCACAACCTGTTGTTAAACCACGTCTACCTCAGCCAGCTGTATTCCATCGGGAAACTTATAAATTGGCAGAGCAAGATGAAGCGATCACTCACTATAATGATATCATGAAAGAGTTCTACACTGAACAAAAGATGAATGTCCCTGGTGATTGGTCACAACATTCAGCCGAGCGAATCGCCACTTTAGACTATTTAAAAGGGTGCAAGGATTTGCGTGAGACTCTGAATAACTTCGGCTTCAAGTTGTTATAAAAGGAGTCAACAGCCAGAAGAGACAGAGAACTCTAAGCATTCACCGTACCTCTAGTAGTCTGTCAATAAATAATTGATGGATAAATCCCTTGTAGAGACGGCGATTTATCGCGTCTCTTTAACCGTCAAAATGAATTTGACAGACTACTCGTCTCAAGAAAAGTACACGCTGCGGCGACCAGAGGAGAACTTCTGATATCTGCACCAAAGCTTTTGACACTTCAAGACTCAAAACCCTACACTTCAGTCTCAAAAGATGATTTCGGTGCGTAAGTCTAAGAAATAGATGTATAACTTACGCACCATGACAAAATTATGTCATCGCGAGTGCTGCGATCGCATTCGCGTTGGCGAAGCCTCTCGTAGAGAAGCGTCTCGTAGAGAAGTAATCTCAAACCTTAGTTTTCAGTGCGTAAGTCCTAAAATAGACTCGCTAACTTGTCAGATATAGCAATATCTCCTGCTTGAAACCTTTGTACGAATTTGGGGAATCTGAAGGCATTTAAGCAGTCAACAGGCGAACAATTTAATTGGTATTCCAGCAAGTTTTATCTTTCAAAAAAGGGCTGACCTGTAAGAATCGCTCTTTGACTGAGAATTGCTGACCAAAAATGTAGAACTAACCCGCGAAACCAAAGGAACTTCAAACAATGAATAATCTATCTACCAAAGACCTCAACAGACTACGCTCTCAAAGCAAAATAATCATGAATCGAGTGGAGATTTTCATAGAAACTTACTTATTAGAAGCTCCCCCAGATGAAAGACTGATTAACGAAACCTTACAAGAGATTATCAAGGCTGCGAATAACTTAACAACCGCAGCATCCAAGATGAAAACTGCCGAAACCGCACATAACCTCAACGTCAATGGTTCAAAATAGTTTAACAAACTCCGTGGGTTTAAGTCCCCCGGTTCAATAACCGGCAAGTTTTGGGTCGGGGTCTAAATCCCCGGACGCGACGCTCGAGTACTCGCTAACGCTGCGCTATCGCAGACTCGCTAACACAAAACTTACTTGCGACTTGCGACTTGCGACTTGCGACTTGTTTTAATAGGGCTGAGTTGAACCTCATAGCTAAATGGGGATTGAATACAGTTCCAAGTGCTGAGTAATCGATGCTAGATACTCAGCACTATTTCAGTTATGGAAATAAATGAATTTAGACTGTTAGGAAATACGATGCTCAAAGGGCTAACCTTAAACTTAAATGACTGGTTACAAAGAAATACAATTGTACGTAACCTGGAATTTTTCCAAGACTTTATTATCATTTCTCTATGCGTTGGTTTATTCTGTGTGATGCTCATTCGGCTGGGAGATATGTTCTTCTCCTTTTTGAGTCCATTAGATTTACGGCAAGTAACATCTGATATCCTGTTCATTTTGATTTTAGTAGAGTTATTCCGCCTGTTAATTGATCATATACAACAACAACGGACATCCGTGGCGGCAGCAGTAGAGATTACTATGGTTTCTGCTTTAAGAGAAGTAATTTTACGCGGTGTTCTTGAAATTCCCCGTGACCAAATTTTTGGAATTGCAGTATTTTTAGTAGTATTAGCGGGAATTCTTGTGGCTTTACCTTGGGTATCTAACTTTTTTGAACAGATCAGAATTCCTCACACTGAAACAAAAGAAAAAACGCAATTATTAGCTGATAATCCTCTAGTTCATGATTAATTGTAACCACACATACTGTTTGAAAATTAGTTAGCGATCGCAAGTAGTTTTAACAAATATTATCAAGTAGGAACAACAAAAATATTTACAACAGTAGCCATAAAAGCAGCCCATAAATTCCAAGTAGAAAGCAAGAGTATCCATTTAGATAGGGCAAATTGAAAAAAATCTACTGCAACTCGTAGAACAATTAGCTCAAAGTTAGTAGCAAGGCGATAGGCGATCGCTCAAGTTTCCTCTCTACGAGAGGCTGAACGCGAACGCTTGAAAAATGGGCAGGCTACATCCCCTGAAACGGGCAAAATGTTGGGATTTGAGGGATTGACATAGATCAAACCGATGATTTCTCTAAAATCTGCATAAATAGCGAAAAATCAGCAGATAAGACTATTGAGTGTATATCCAGAGAATTTGTAAAAGTTAAACAAGGAGAATCATCATGAATTCATTGAAAATGTTCAGAAATCCAGCAAAGATTTTGGCATTTGCCCTGTCATTTATTATATTCTGTTTCACCACAGAGGCGATCGCAGCGCCAAGTACCTTTGCCACTTTAATTATCACGGAAAAAGCTCCAATTACCGGAGGTAATTTCAGTATCAACACAACAACTACCCCTTTACCAGCTACAACAGTTATTCGCTCTGCTAAACTTTCCTTAGCTGCTGGTGAAACTGGAACAATCAAGAAGATTAAAATTACTGGCCCAAATGGACTTGAATTTGGTTGTCAAGATATTAAGGTGAAGGACGGCGTTGATTTAATTAAAGCCTGTGGTGGCCCTGCTGTTTTAGAAGCAGGAGGAGCGATTACTTATGTAGCTGAAGGAAGTAGTTTTGCACCAAAACTTAACACCAACCTAACAGTTGTTTTATCGGATGATTTTTAGACACCATTTTTAACCGGAATTACAGCCACAAGTCTGGTGAATAAATTGATCTAACTTTTATTCCAAGCACAAATTAGCTGCATCAAATTCAGCACTCAATATTTGTGCTTGGAATAGATAGAGCTATCGAGTTGGTTCCAGTCTGGGTAGTCTAAACGGCAACCGATGGTAAAATTTGACTCTCCCTGATGGTAGAGATGCTGAATAGCGAAAGCTGATACCATTTTGGATTATGAAAGAGTCATCCAACAGGGAGTAGGGAACTCTTAGTTGGGTGTAGGGAAGACGGCATTGGTCGGGGCTTGAAACATTCATTAATTTTGAATTTTGTTAGCGCAGCGTTAGCGAGTCTTCTCCCTTGGCGTTAGCCTCTCCCTTTGGGAGAAGGGGAGACGCTAAGAGCGATAGCGCCGGCGGCAAGCGAGTCAGACGCTCCTACGTCGCTAACGCTGCGCTATCGAGCGTCACGAGCGTCATTTTGAATTTTGAATTCCGCCTTGCAGTACTAGTCCTAACTTTTTAAGTTGGGCGAGTAATTTCATACAAATCCTGAGTGCGGGTGTACCAGTTACCCGATAGACGACCGATCGCGTGCAATTTTTCGGCATCGATTGTATTTTGCGGTGTCAGTAAATCATCCCGAATATGCCACAGCACCGCCTCAGCAATAATTAATCCCGATTGGCTACCTTCATTCCCTACATAAACTACTTGCTTCAGCACACACTCAATATTAATGGGTGATTCTGCAACTCGTGGCGGACGCACCAGTTTTGAGGGAGCAGGAGTTAGTCCCGCTACTTGAAATTCGTCTACATCTGGCGGAAAGTCGCCAGATGTGGCGTTCATCTGTTCCCCCAATTCTTCAACAACTATGTTGACTACCAGTTCACCCGACTGCTCTACATTCAATAAAGTATCTTTTTTAACACCGCGCCGCAGTCCTGTGGAAATGGCTAGAGTCGGTGGGTTAGCTGTCACACCCATAAAAAAACTGAAAGGCGCGACATTAGGCGTATCATCGCTAGCGATCGTTGACACCCAAGCGATCGGTCGAGGAACCACTGAACCAACAAGTAATTGATAGGTATTTCGTGGGTCGTTCTGGGAGGGATCGATAATCATTGAGATTTTCCTCGCTAAAAATTACAGTTTTTCAAAACTCGATCTTGCCAAAGAGAAGCTTTCCGCCTTAATTGTGCGTAATTTTCATTGCCGCATCTTGCTTTTTCTCGCTATCTGTGAGATGTTCGTACTCAGTCATAAACTACGGTTAGTCTATCAAATTACTGTAGTTTTAATAGGTTAATTAATCCCAATGCTCACCTATTGAGTCTCATTTATATGTTAGAGCTACCAGCACAAGGGTGAAGCCAGTTATGTCAGAAAAACGTTGGAAAAAAGACAGGAGCTTTCAAGATGAAACAAATACATCTAGCAGGTTTCTTACTTGCTTCACAAGTTGTTCACTCTCATGCCGTTTGGCGTCACCCCAGAACTCAGCTAGGCTTTCTCGAACCTGAATATTATCAGAATATTGCCCGTGTTCTGGAACGTGGCAAGTTTGATTTAGTGTTTTTCGCTGACTCTTTAACGATGCCCGATACATACGGCGGTAGTTTTGTCGAGAGTCTGAAATATGGCGCTCAAGGGGCACTCAGGCTAGATCCACTAGTGCTTGCAACTGCGATGGCAGTTGTTACCAAGCATATTGGTATTGGTATCACCCGTTCTACTACTTACTATCAACCCTACGATCTGGCGCGGGGATTTGCCACCCTTGACCACATTAGCCGGGGGCGGGCTGCTTGGAATGTGGTGACATCCAGTAGGGCTAGCGAGGCAGGGAATTTTGGCTTCGATGAGCATCTAGAACACGATCTCCGCTACGATCGCGCCGATGAATTTCTCGAAGTTGCCTCCAAACTTTGGGGTAGCTGGGAAGAAGGGGCATTAGTTCTAGATCAAGAAAACGGCATCTTTGCTGACCCCTCAAAGGTGAATTATGTCCATCATGTAGGGAAATGGTTAAAGTCACGGGGACCGTTGACAGTGCCTCGCTCTCCCCAAGGTCGTCCGGTGATTATTCAAGCCGGTGCTTCTAATAAAGGTAGAGAGTTTGCTGCCAAATGGGCGGAATTAATTTTTGAAATTAGTCCCAATCCCACAGCCATGAAATCTTACTACCAAGATATTAAAACCCGTATGGCTAAATATGGGCGTAACCCAGATACCTGTAAAATTCTACCTGCGGTGATGCCTTTTGTTGGTGAGACAGAAACTATTGCTAAAGAAAAGCAAGTTTTTCACAACGAATTAGTGCATCCGATGGCTGGTTTATTAACTATGTCAAATCATTTAAATGTTGATTTATCGCAATATTCTTTAGATGAATCTGTAGAAAAAGTTGAAGCTCAAGATTATCAAAAACTGTTATCTGTGCTTGAAAGACTGAGTTTAGATAAAACTATAACACTGAAAGAGTTAGGCAAAATTTATGGCAGAAGTCTAGCTGTACCTCAACTGGTTGGGACTCCTATTCAAATTGCTGACAAACTAGAAGCCCTATTTCGTGAAGAGGCTGGGGATGGTTTTGTGATTTCACCTGCTTATCTTCCCGGTTCTTTTGATGAGTTTGTCGATTTAGTGATACCAGAATTACAAAAACGTGGATTATTCCGCAAAGAATATACGGGCAATACTTTAAAGGATTCTTTAGGACTCAATTAAATAATTCATAATTCGTAATTCGTAATTCGTAATGGGGATTTATACCATTTATTTGTGAGGCTGCGCCAAATTTTCTTTCTTTCTTTCTTTCTTTCTTTCTTTCTTTTTTTCTTTGTGTCCTTTGCGCTCTTTGCGGTTCGTTTTTCTTTCTTATACATCAGTCCTAATATGGTTTAGCGCATCTTCATACAGAATTGGTATTAGACTCCTAGAACTAGTTAATAGTTGGATCGGAATTTGTGACTAACTTGTTTATTTTACTAGGAGGTAATTATGACAGAACCACGTTATGGGATTTGGGCACCTGTTGGAGGTAATTTTGGCCCTCTCAACACACCAGAAGAACCTGTGGATGCGAGTTATGAGCGCACGCGATCGCTTATTTTAGAAGCAGAGCGTTTGGGATATGCCAGCACTTTGGTAGCACAGCATATCGCTAACCCCCGCAGTCTAGAACTGGAGCAGCTAGAAACCTGGACGGCATCTGCGGCCTTGGCTGAAGCCACAGAACGAATTGAGATCATCGCTGCCATTAAGCCTCTGCTGTTCCATCCGGCAGTTTTGGCGAAAATGGCGCTGGGCATTGATGCCATTAGTAATGGACGTTTTGCCATAAATTTAATCAGTGCTTGGTTCCGCCCAGAGATGGAACGGACTAATATTCCCTTCCCGCCCCACGATGAACGTTACCGCTATTCGGGTGAGTGGCTGCGGGTTGTTAAGTCCCTCTGGAGTGGCGAGAGGGTTAACTTCCAAGGCCAATATTTCAAAATAGAGGATTTGAGTTTTCGACCAACTCCCATTGCCCAACCCCATCCTCCTATCTACCTTGGCGGGGCATCTGATCCGGCGCAAATACTAGTTGCAGAACAGGGAGATATCTATTTCATTAACGGTCAACCCATTGAGGATGTTCGCAAGGTAATTAAACAAGTTTTAAGTAGACCGCGAACCCTACCCAAACCAGTGCGCTTTGGTTTATCAGCCTTTGTAATTGCTCGTCCCACGGATGCTGAAGCCCAAGCAGAACTTGAGCGACTTTTGGCACTCCAGAAGCAAGAAGAACACTTGAAATTAAGTGTTGCCAAAGGAGTTGATCCAGAAGCCGTGATGTTTCAACTCTTCGCCAAAAATCCTGCTGTTGGCGGCAATGGTGGCACAGCAGCAGGGCTGGTTGGTAGTTACGACACTGTGGCTACACGAGTTGCAGATTTTGTTGATGCCGGAATCGAGACTTTCATGCTGCAATTCAATCCCTTTGTCCCGGAAATGACACGCTTTGCCCAAGAAATTATGCCGCGAGTGCGCTCTTTACAACTTGTGGCTTAAAATTACAGCGCCTTTCAAGTTAGGAGACGCGATAAATCGCCGTCTCTACAGGGAATTTATCCATCAATGATTTAATGGGTGAACTTTAATGGGTGAACTCATTCTTAACTTTTCTTCCTTTGCGCTCTTTGCGTCCTTCTCTAACGAGACGCTGCGCGAATGCGGTTCGTTCTTTTAACCCATCAAAATTAATTCGATAGACCACTACTCCCCATTCCCCACTCCTGCTTGTTCAATCAAAAGGTAATTCTGGGAAACCTTAATTAGTGAGAGCGAGAGGCTTTTGCCAGAAGGAACTAGAATTAGGAAACACCTAGCTGGGTTCTTCTGACTTTTGAAATTAGGAGTGCATGTGTGCCAAAATCCCCTAAATATTTGCTGATTGGATCTACCGAGACTTACAGCGGTAAATCTGCAACTGTTCTGGGTTTGTCTCATCAGCTACAGCAAAAAGGTCTGGATATTACCTACGGTAAACCGCTCGGTACGTGTTTCAATTCGTCTAATGGAGCCGTAATTGAAGAAGATGTCCAGTTCATCGCTCTTAGCCTCAATTTGCCGGAAAACCGCGTTGCACCTACAATGGTGGCTTTGGATGAACCAAATGTGCGAAAGCGCTTGCGAGGGGAAGACAAAACCGATTATCAGCAGTCCCTAATACAGCAATATTTACATAAATCTCAAGGAGATTTGGTATTACTGGAAGGGCCTGGTGATTTATCCGAAGGCAATTTGTTTGACTTGTCTTTGCTGCAAATGGCTGAAGTATTGGATGCTGCTGTGCTGTTAGTAGCCCGCTATAAATCGTTGCTTTCGGTTGAGTCCCTATTGGCTGCAAAACAGCGTGTAGGCGATCGCTTAATTGGAGTTGTAATCAATGATATCCCTGTCACCCAACTAGAAGCGGTTGACACTATCTTGCGCCCATTTTTGGAACAGCAGGGGATTCCGGTGCTAGCAAGGCTGCCAAATAGCGATTTGCTCCGTAGCGTGAGTGTTGGCGAACTAGTCAAGCAGTTAAAGGCTGATGTTCTCTGTCGCAACGATCGCATGGATTTGTTGGTAGAAAGTCTGGCAATTGGAGCGATGAATGTCAATTCAGCTGTGAAATATTTCCGCAAACGCCGAAATATGGCAGTAGTGACAGGAGGCGATCGGGTGGAAATTCAGCAAGCGGCTTTGGAAACTTCTACCCAATGTTTAATTCTCACCGGGCAACTACCCCCGCCGCCGTTCATTCTCAGTCGTGCTGAAGAACTAGAAATACCCATTTTGTCTGTTGACTTAGACACTCTCACAACTGTAGGAATTGTTGACCGCACTTTTGGTCAAGTCCGTGTCCACGAGCCGATTAAGGTTCAGTATATTCGTCAGTTGATGTCCGAGCATTTTGACATTGACCGCTTGTTATCCAAACTAGGTTTAACTCCCGCAGCGGCATTGTCTTAGATTCATGAGTGTATTGAAGGAGGCAGGAGGCAGGAGACAGAAGGAGTAAATCATCCGGGATCGAATCCCGGATGATTTGAAGCTACTGAAGTAAGAATTCAGTGGGGTCTTATTAGTGATGGCTATAGAAGTCAAAGGTAGCAAATTAGCGCACGCAATCTTAGCGGCTCTGGTTGACGCACCCTGTAGTGGGTATGATTTAGCAAAACGATTCGATGGCTCTGTGGGCTTTTTCTGGTCAGCAAGTCACCAGCAGATTTATCGGGAGTTAGCGAAGCTAGAAGATCGAGGATGGATCAGTTCTGAGTCGATTCTTCAAGCAGGACGGCCAGATAAAAGACTCTACAGCGTTACAGACTTGGGAGAACAGCACCTCAAACAGTGGATTACTCAACCTTGTGAACCCACACCAATTAAAGATGATTTACTGGTTAAAATTTTTGCTAGCCATATTGTTCCTAAGGAAATTATCTTGGCGGAGCTAGAAAATCACCAAAAAGCCCATCAAAAAAAATTGTCTACGTACCATAACTTAGAACAACATTACTTTCAGAATCCGCAATAACTGCCAGAATCAGGCAAATTTCAGTATTTAACTCTCCTAAATGGCATTAGTTATGAAACACATTGGCTAGCCTGGTGTAACCAAGTAATGGAGTTACTGAACCAAAGAATCGAAAATTAGTTGCAATGTCTAACTTAAGTTTTCTTCGCATCTACACGCTGTTTGGTAAAATATCTGGGTCGTTTAGTCTGATTATCTCCATCTTTGAGCCAATCAACAGACCTTATTAACCTCGATACATTAGCCCAAGAATTGGCGACAATCCAGCAAACAGGTTCTAAAAGAATTGCTTTGCTAGGTTCTCGTCACGTCCCGATAACGCATCAGAATCTTATTGAAATGATGACTTATGCCCTAGTTTTATCGGGTAATCGAATCATTACTTCTGGTGCTACAGGGACAAATTCCGCAGCTATCAAGGGAGCAACCCGGGCTGATGCAAATTTGTTGACAGTGATTCTACCCCAAAGCCTGGAACGCCAGCCTTTGGAATCGCGCCAGCAACTAGAACAGGTAATGCATCTAGTCGAAAATCCCAGTAATGATAATTTGTCTCTGGCGGAAGCTAGTTATTTGTGCAACAAGGAAATTGTCTCCCGTTGCCAGCAACTAATCTGCTTTGCATTTCACGACAGTCGCACCCTGTTACAAACTTGTCAGGATGCAGAAGAACAAAGAAAAGTGGTGACGCTTTTCTACTTTGATTAGTCATTTGTCATTTGTCTTTTGTCATTTGTATTTGACTAATGACTTATGACCGATGACTGATGACTAATAACCAACGACTAATAAGTAATGATAATTTTTTTGTACTCGATCGCGGCTGCTGCCGTTCTCATTTATGTGCCATTTTTGCTAGTAGCTTATGCCCGTGCGCGTATTGGGTATGAAATGCTTTCTACTCCTCGCGCCCTGTTTGATAAATTGCCACCTTATGCCCAACGGGCTACTTGGGCACATCAGAACACCTTTGAAGCCTTTATGATATTTGCCGCAGCCGCATTAATGGCTTATGTAACTGGTATAAATTCTTTTACAGCCCAAGTAGCTGCGATCGCCTTTGTGGTAGTCCGTTTCCTATACTCGATTTTTTATATTTTGAATATACCCCTTTTGCGCTCGCTGATGTTTGCCATTGGCATCTCTAGCTGTGGCACTCTCTTTTTCTTGAGCATCATCCAAGCTACTAGCTAATTGGCGACTGGGGATTGGGGACTGGGGATTGGGGAAAAGTTTTCCCAATTCCAAATATCCAACACCCAATCCAAAATCCAAAATCTAAAATCCAAAATATTTTATGGCTTCTACTTTTTCCTTTGACATTGTGAGCGACTTTGATCGACAAGAGTTGGTTAACGCTGTCGATCAAGTTATACGAGACATCAAAGGTCGTTACGACCTCAAAGACACTGAAACTACTGTCGAGTTAGTCGAAGAAAGCATTAACGTTAGCACTGACAGCGAGTTTACCTTAGATTCTGTACACACCATTCTGCGAGAAAAAGCCGCCAAGCGTAACCTCTCCCAGAAAATCTTTGATTTTGGCAAGGTTGAATCAGCCAGTGGTAATCGCGTGCGTCAAGAAATCAAACTCAAAAAAGGCATCAGTCAGGAAATCGCCAAACAAATTTCCAAATTGATTCGTGACGAATTCAAAAAGGTACAAGCTTCAATCCAAGGTGATGCTGTGCGGGTTTCTGCCAAATCTAAAGATGACTTGCAAGTTGTCATGCAGCGGCTAAAACAAGAAGACTACCCAGTTGCTTTGCAATTTACAAATTATCGTTAAAAGATTCGTAATTCGTAGTTAAAAATTCAATTACGAATTACGAATTATTTTAAGTCCGTCCGCCAATACTTCTTTGAAATGCCGGACGCTCAGATAACTGCTTGATATAGTTCAACACGGCTGCGTAGGGGCTGAGGTCTAGCTTCAGTATCATAGGAATATAATTCAGAATAGACCCCACTGCCACATCAGCAACAGTGAACTCATTGCCAAGTAAAAAAGGTTGCTTACTGAAAATTTCATTTAATGGAGTCAACAAGCGGGGCATTTCCCGTTCCCGATTCTCCTCTCCAAAAATTCCTGGAGCAAGGGTAGCATTAGCAAACAACACCCATTGAGAAAGTACAGCACGTTCCTCTGGTGAAAGTGAAGTTTTACCGTATTTATCGGCAAGATACAGCAAAATTGTCCCAGATTCCCAAAGCTGAAAATCCCCATCCACAATAGCTGGAACTTTACCAAATGGGTTAATTGCCAAATATGCAGGCTTGAGATGTTCACCCGCCTGCATATCAAGCTTGATGAATTCGTAAAGAATTCCTAATTCTTCTAAATACCAGTGAACAATTGACGCTCGACTACGAGCGCCGCCGTAAAGTTTTACCATAATTACTTAAAGAACTTTGTGAGTGTGAGAATGCTGTTTAACGTTGTCTTCTTTGGTAACAACTCTAGCGGCGTTTAATACCCGCTTGCGCTCAATGGAATACTTAAAATCAGTGTAGTTTGTACCTAAGGGAATCAGAGATTTTGCAGATTCACGACGTTTATAGGTACGAGCTGCTGCAAATGCCCGTGGCACAAATTCCTCTCCAAACTGAGCCGACTCTGGGAAGCCATCTGGCAGCAGTTGTGAATCGCCATCCAGCACAGATCCCAAAGTTGTGGCATGAGCCAGCTTATAGGAGGTAGGAATGCCTTTTAACAGCGCTTCTAAAGCCGCAGAGGGGATCGGTTCTATAACTTCTATTTGATAAACTTCTCCATCTTCTTTGACGAAGCAGGTTGCCAAGCCGATGACAATGTAATCATCGGTTGCTAAATCAGGGGCATTGGAATAAAAAGTTGCGGTTGTCATCGGGAAATTTCTCAAAAAAATTGAATATGGGGATTGGGGATTAGGGATTGGGGATTGGGGATTGGGGATTAGGGATTGGGGATTAGGGATTGGGGATTAGGGATTAGGGATTGGGCATGGAGAGAGAGGGTAGTGAATTCTTTGCAGTCCCAAGTCCCAAGTTCCCAGTCCCAAGTCCCAAGTCCCAAGTTCCCAGTCCCCAGTTCCCAGTTTCCAGTCCCCAGTTCCCAGTTTCCAGTCCCCAGTCCCCAGTTTCCAGTCCCCAGTCCCCTCTTTAACGAACAGCTTGTTGGCATTCTACCAATTTGTCGCTCTCACTACTTGACTAGTCTTTGAGATTCACGTCTGCTATTTCTGGAATTCACCTTCGGGATCGAGTATCCATAATTAGGTTTAAGGAGCAATTGTTTATTTAGGGCGTAGATTTCTACTGGTGTGGGTAGTTAAGTTCAGTCTTGAGATGGCTTCCAAGTAACCATAAATACCTTAAAAATAGAGACAGTGGTAAAACCACCAGCAGTAAAAAACTAGATTTTTATTTCAAAAAGCAGGGCTTTAATGTAGGTAAAGATGAATATTCACTCATTTTTAGCTGACGATAACCAGCAAAGTAAGCAATATAAGTATGTTCTAGATACTACAAACAAACTTCAAGACCGGAGTACAAGCGATCGCAGCGAATCGATTTTTGAAGATAGCGATTTACGCTCTTGTGCTTTGAGGTTGGCTCAACAAGGAGATTATACCGAAGCGATCGCACTTTTAACCCAACTAATCTGCCGCCACCCCGATAATGCTGTTGATTACAACAATCGGGGGCTGATTTATTTTCAAAGTGGCGAAAGGCAAAAAGCGCTTTACGACTATAACAGCGCCCTTAAACTCGATCCCTATTTGGCTAGTGCTTATAATAACCGAGCAAATTACTACGCGACTTGTGGAGAATTAGCAGTAGCACTTGCCGACTACGATCAAGCGATTAATTTGAATCCTCGCCATGTCCGAGCGCGGATTAACCGAGGCATTACCTGGCGCGATTTGGGGCAATACGAGGAGGCAATTGAGAATTTTGAGGTAGCACTGCTTTTCGGTCAACTAGAAGGTCATATCTGGGCTGAACGCGGCAAGACTTACCATCTTTGGGGCGACTGGAATTGTGCGATCGCAGATTATCGTCGCGCCCTCACTCAACTGCCCTCTCAGGGTAACAGTAATGATATTACTGGTTGTCGTTTGCGTTTACAACTCGAAAATCGGCTAAATGAGTTGCTATCTGAATCAGCGTCCTAATTGGTAGATTAATTCTTTTTGCAAATTCAAGATTCAAAAAGTAGATTCTTCATTTTGAATTTTGAATTGGAGCGGAGCGACGCTGTATCGCTAATGACTAATAGATGATAACTACATAGCTATTCAAAAATTAGCTATTAACCATTATTTATTAGCAATAATATAAATTAACACCCAGTTTATACATAGCCAGAATTACAAGAAACCTAAATAATCCTAAAATTCGCTATTTGTCTTAGGGTGATGACTCTGTTGGATCATATTCTTGGCGATCTTGATTCATCAACACCACCTGACGCTGGCTGGGATCAAATCGGTATCCTTGCTGTTGTCTAATACTTTTAGCTTGTTGCGGATCAAAGTTACGGCTAAATTCCGCCTGCAAACCATTGACATGTCCTTCCATCTGCTTAACTTCAGTACTGATTTCTCGCAACTTTTCTTGCTGTAACCAATGATAAGGCAAAAGTTGTGCTAACGCAGATGCGGCAACGGCTGTAATGACGAAATTAACTGCTATTTTGGCTGTGCTTTCCAGTGCCATCACCTGGTAAGAACGTTGACGAAGATGCCGCTTTGGTCGAGGAATGACCCGGCGTTTTTGTATCGGTTGTGACGGTGGTCTGGACGGTTGAATTGCGTTCATGATGCTAAAAGATAACCTCGCTTAGTGAAGAGAAGCACTATGAAGAGTGCTGAGTTATGAGTGGTGAGTGGTGAGTGAGATTTACAACTCAATACGTACTAAACGTCCCGCTACTGCTAACAGCACTCGATACTTAGAACTGAATTAGAACTTAGCATCAAATCAGTTCAGAGTAGCTACTGTCTCGACTTAGAGTGGGAAGATTCAAAAGTACTACTTCTTACTCATTACTTCTTCCTGTCCACTCAGCACTCAGCACTCAGAGATCAGCACTCAGAGATAGGCACTCCTGAATGCTTGATTTAGCTGTCATATTACTTCATTTTTTTAAAATAGCTACAAGTGTTGCACCAGTTAAAAAATAACCTGGCTTACGTAAGTGCAAGGTTTCTAGCTACTTGTGGCATAAAACCACAAGTTTCTGGAAATTGCACCCCGTACTGCCAGGATTATTAGCTTTTTAACTGTGTCACATGGGAGTGTTATTTGTAAAGTTCTGTGGCTAATCGCCAAGCTAGAACTCCTGGAATCAAGGCTACAACTAGAGCGATGTAGACTTGAGTATCTGAGAGAGAAGATATCTGAGCGATGTACAGAGTATCTAAGATAGGCATGGCTAAAAACCTCCTAACCTGAATAGATTTTGAACAGTTCGTTTACTACTTTTCCTTGTTTTGCCAAGATTGTGGAATATCTTGTTACAAGATGCAACAAAAGCAGTTATTAGTCAGTAGTCTTTATTTATTTTCCCTTAAAAAAATTTATAAAAATATGAATTTATATCTGGGTATCGACTTCGGCACATCTGGCGCGCGCGGCGTGGTGATTGACGAGGAAGCTTCTTGTATTCAAGCTGAGGTGCGATATCCTTTCCAGGACTCACCAGCCGCCGTTACGCCAAAAATTTGGCAAGAGGCTTTGTTTGTGCTGGTGGAACAAATACCTGACCAATTACGGCGAGAAATTAAAGCGATCGCAATCAATGGTACTTCTTCCACTGTCTTGCTAGTCGATGCTGCTGGCAATCCTGTAGATGCACCACTTTTGTACGACGATACGCGGGGATCATCTGTCCTAGAGCATTTGAGGAGTATCGCACCCCCCAATCATACCGTGTTGAGTGCCACCTCCAGCCTGGCCAAACTTTTATGGATGAGACAATTACCCTCTTTTAGTGAAGCTAAATATTTTTTGCATCAAGCAGATTGGCTGGCGTTTCTCTTACATGGACAATTGGGTATTAGCGATTACCATAATGCTTTAAAGCTGGGTTATGACGTGGAGGAGTTAAAATACCCAAAATGGCTAGAATTGTTACAAATATCGATTCAGCTACCCAAAGTTTTAACTCCTGGGACTCCGATAGCCCAATTGCGCCCTGAAATTGCGGATAAGTTCGGTTTCCGCCGTGATTGTCTGGTGTGTGCTGGTACAACCGATAGTATTGCCGCTTTTCTCGCTAGTGGGGCAAAATTACCAGGTGAAGCCGTGACTTCCCTTGGTTCCACGTTGGTACTAAAGTTGTTAAGTCGTGGCCGTGTAGAAGATGCCAGATATGGGATTTACAGCCATCGATTGGGTGATTTATGGCTGACTGGGGGTGCTTCTAATACTGGAGGTGCAGTACTCAAGCAATTTTTCACAAACGCTGAGTTAGCAAGCCTTAGCCGGGAGATTGACGCATCAAAAGCCAGCGAGTTAGATTATTATCCGTTGTTGAAGGTAGGCGATCGCTTTCCCATTAATGATCCCGATTTATCCCCACGATTGGAACCACGCCCAGAGAATCCAGTGGAATTTCTGCATGGGTTGTTAGAAAGCATTGCCCGCATAGAAGCACGAGGGTATGAATTATTACAGACAATGGGAGCAAACAAATTGAGCCGTGTTTATACTGCTGGTGGTGGCGCAGCGAATCATACTTGGACTGCAATTAGAGCGCGTAATTTGCAGATTCCTGTAGTAGCGTCACTATACACAGAAGCAGCTTACGGGACAGCGCTATTGGCGATGGGAGAGAGAAAAAGGGGTTAATCAACAGTGCATCTTTTAGTAAATATCTTCTAAATCAGTATCTATCCCAGTGACAATCCATATATCTCGGACGATACTTGGATGATTAGATACCGGACTATAGATTCCAGGTTGATCATCTGGGCAGCTATTCGGGGATGGGTGCTTCGCAGCAAGCGAATGTCATCTATCCCCTTTATTAATTATTGGTATGATTTATAACTAGTCTACACTAATAAGTAATCGGTGCATTAAGGCAAACATGACAAACTTTCACTGGGGATATTAAGCGATCGCACTCTTAACCTCTCTGTGTTCTCTGTGCCTCTGTGGTTCGTAAAAAATTTGTGAAAATGCGATCGCTTCCTATTTCGCTTCTCGCGCTAACCTCTGCAACGCCAACAAACCAGCACCGTAAGCAGGCTCATACCTCGGAAAACTTCGGTGATATTAAGCGATCGCAATCATGGCAGAAAAACCCCAAATTGTGGATTGAAAGTAACCGGATGCTGCGGCGTTACAGTGTAGAAGCTAATGACAGCAAGCGGAACACGGAGACAAAAAAGTGCAAATCACTAAGCGCAATGTTGAATTAAGAGTAGATGGCAGCTTAATGCGTGTTTATGTTGCAGCTCCCAAAGCCGCCGGAAAATACCCTGGTATTGTCTTCTACAGTGATATTTATCAGTTAGGTGATGCAATGATTCGTCTAGCTAACTACTTAGCAGGATACGGCTATGTAATAGCAGCCCCAGAAATTTTTCACCGAATTGAGCCAGTTGGTTTAATAATTGAGCCAGACGATCTGGGAAGGATGCGCGGTAATGACGATGCGCGTCGAACCTCCGTAGCTGATTATGATGCCGATTGCCTTGCTGTAATTGAATTTCTGAAAACAGAGAGTGCGGTTTCTCCAAATCAAATAGGCACTCTCGGCTTTTGTATTGGTGGACATTTAGCTTTCCGCGCAGCATTTCAAAGTGAAATTCGGGCTTGTGTCTGCTGTTACCCGACTGGTATTCCCAGTGGTAAACTGGGTAAAGAGGTAGCCGATACAATCCAGAGGGTAAGTGAAATCAAAGGCGAGATGCTAATAGTGTTTGGTACTCTTGACCCTCATATACCAGAGTGCGATCGCCAGACCATAATCAAAGCAATTCAAAATGCTAACATACCTCACCAAGTTTTCTTGTATGAAGCAGAACATACATTCATGCGCGACGACGGTTATCGTTATGATTCGAGTGCTACCACTGCTGCTTGGTCTGAAATAGTAACTTTTTTGGGGCGCATATTCGCAGACTGAAAACTTATGTTATTGCTTTATTCGCATCAATTTTGAGTTGTTTGTAACGCTAACAAACCAGCACCATAAGCAGGTTCATGCCTCGGAAAAATCACATTTACATTAGGAAACTCCTTAACAAGAGACGCTGCAAATCTCTCATGAATTTTGCATCTACCGCGCCACACACTTCCTGTTGTCACGACTTCTAAAACTGAGTCGGCAGTAAAAATTGCATCAATTACTGTAGATGTAGCTTTGACTAACTCTTTTATAGCATCATCAATTATGATATTCGCTACTATATCACCTGAAGCTGCTGCAAAATCTACAATTGGTGCTAAAGCAGCTATCTGTTTAACTCCCCATTCTCGCCGATATATTAATTCTATTAAATCTTCTATATTTTCCAAACCAAGATGCTGTTTGAAAGTTTCTACTAAACTCGTTGACATTTCCCGTCCATCATAAGATTTTAATGCTGCATTCATACCTGCGATCGCAATTTTATAGGCACTACCTTCATCTCCTAGAATATACCCCCAGCCGCCGACTCGCTTAGTATGTCCCTGATGATTTCGTCCGAAAACTATCGAGCCAGTACCGGCTGCAACTACAATTCCTACAGGCTGACCAATTCCACCAAATAAAGCAATTAAAGCATCGTTACAGATTACAATATTTCCTGGCTGTAATACCCAATTGATAGACAGAGATTTGTTATTTTGTAACTCTTGTACTAAACGTTTTACTACTTCTATATCTGCTGCACGACCTACACCCGCTAAACCCAAACATATCGCATCAATATTAACAGTATTTGTAATTATTACTGCCTCAACCGCATTATGAATTGCAGATTGAATAGATTGTAAAGTTGCTTCGATACCTATACTCTGATAATTAGATGGGCCTGCTTCACCACGACCTAGCACTTGAAGCCAATCATCCATCAAGACACAAACAGTCTTGCTACCACCACCATCTATTCCCAAAACATAACTCATATAGCAGTTCTGAATCTTTGTTAAAATCTCTATTTATTATCTCTCTGTGTTCTCTGCGCCTCTGTGGTTCGATTAGAAACCTATTTTTCATAACTCATTTACAATTGCTATAAGTAAGTCGGTGAGAAAAATTCAATGTATATGAAGAAATATAAATTAGCTGTAGGGTGTGTTATGCCGTAGGCTAACTTCCTTGAGATTATTGACGGTGCGTTGTGCTTTGCGACAACACACCCTACATTAAAATTCCTTAACATAGCTGGAAATATTAGCACCGACTTACTTAAATCTGTAATAACATTAACTATTTTGACGCTTCGGTTCTTTTTTTAAAGGTATAAAAAACAGAGCAATCATCCCAGGAATAGTTAACAAACAAACTAAGAGAAAAAATAATGGATAGCCAAAAATTTTTTGCAGATAACCGCTAATTAAACCTGGTAGCATCATCCCTAAAGCCATGATGCCAGTGGAGATAGCAAAATGAGAAGTTTTATATTCGCCTTGGCAAATATACATTAAATAAACACTAAAAGCGGTAAAACCAAAACCATAACCAAATTGCTCCAATGAAACCAAGGGATAAACTAATATTAGTGAAGGTTTAGTGTAAGCCATATACACATAAAAAATATCAGGTAAATTCAAAGCTAAAGCCATAGGAAACAAACACTTTTTTAATCCATATTTTGAAATTAATAAACCTCCTATAATTCCTCCACAAATTAAGGAGATTACCCCAAATGTTCCGTAGACTAAGCCGACATCTGACGTTGATAGTCCTAAACCACCTACTTCTGGTTTATCCAATAAAAACAAAGAGGCTATTTTCACAAGCATTGCTTCGCCAAATCTGTAGAGTAAGATAAATGCTAAAATGTTTATAATTTTATCCTGAGCAAAATATGAGCTAATGATTGACCAAAAGGGTATATTTTCCCTAGCTTGTATTTGTCGTTGTTTGTCTGATTCGGGTAAGGGTAAAATTAGCCGATGGTAAATAAACAAAATTGCTAAAATTAAAGCTGAGAAGCCAATAGCTATAGTCCAGCTTAAAGGAATATTATTGAGATATATTTCAAGTTGACCTGCTAAGACTACTAATATTCCAGAACCAAAAATGACAGCCATTCGATAAAATAGTGAGCGAATGCCGACAAATAAGGCTTGTTGTTCTGGAGATAAAGCCAGCAGATAGAAGCCATCTGTAGCAATGTCATAAGTTGCAGAAATAAATGCTCCTATTGTTAATGCTGCGAGGGAGATGAAAAAGAAATTTGGCAGTTGTAAGGAGAAGGCTATCAAACCCAAGCAGCAGAACATGGCAAATTGGGTGTAAATTATCCATTTACGTTTGGTAGAGTAAATATCAACAATTGGGCCCCAAAACATTTTGATGACCCAAGGTAGATAGAGAAAGCTTGTCCATAAGGCAATTTGAGTGTTATCTATTCCGAGTTTTTTGTAAAAGATTACGGAAACTGTGTTGATGATAATGTAAGGTATGCCGGAGGTGAAATATAGGGTGGGGATGAAAGTCCAAGGGGAGGTTGTTTGGTGTTTCATGGGTTTAGGGGACGAACCGCAGAGGCGCAGAGGGCGCAGAGAGAGATTAAGAGAGGATGATGCGTTTGATGCCGTCTTTGAGGAGGGGGACGTTAAAGTTAATGAGAAGGGCTAAGGGGTAATTAGTCATTTTAAGTTATGAAAGGACTTGAGCTTCGTGGATTGGGGCTAAATTTTGGATAGCTTTTAATTCCACAATTAGACAATTGGCAACCAGAAAATCTAATCTACCCTTGCCTACTTCATGTCCTTTGTAATTTACTGTTACCCCCTTCTCAACCACATGAGGTATCCCACACCTAAAAAATTCTATAATTAGCGCTTCCTTATACACCTCCTCCAAAAATCCAGGCCCCAACACCCTATGCACCTCAATCGCCGCCCCAATCACCTCACCCGTAAGCCGATTCATATCCTCTCCTAACTCTCTTCCCTCCGCGTTCTCTGCGCCTCTGCGGTTCGTTTCCATCAATCCCTCTCCAACCCTATGGCAAAATTTATTAAAGTCCTTCCTTAGTTTTCCCGCATGACCGCAACTATTCCCAATCTCCCCAGTCTCTACGACCCCTTTTCCACTGAAGCCAAGTGGCAAAAATTCTGGGAAGACAACCAAGTTTACAAAGCTGACCCCAACAAAGGCGGCGAACCCTACTGCATCGTCATTCCCCCCCCCAATGTCACCGGTAACTTACATATAGGTCACGCATTTGAAAGTGCGTTGATTGATACCCTCGTACGCTACCACCGGATGCAGGGGCGCAATACCCTATGGCTACCCGGAACTGACCATGCCAGCATTGCTGTGCATACTATGCTGGAAAATCAACTCAAGACAGAGGGTAAGACTCGTTACGAGTTGGGGCGCGAAAAGTTCCTAGAACGCGCTTGGCAATGGAAAGCGGAGTCTGAAGGAACGATTCTGAATCAGCTACGACGCTTGGGTGTCTCAGTGGACTGGTCACGGGAAAGGTTTACCCTGGATGAAGGTTTATCTAAAGCTGTTGTCGAGGCATTTACTCGTCTCTACGAGGAAGGCTTAATTTATCGTGGTGAATATTTAGTTAACTGGTGTCCCGCTTCTGGGTCGGCTGTGTCTGATGTGGAAGTAGAAAATCAAGAGGTGAATGGAAATCTCTGGCACTTCCGCTATCCCCTCACCGATGGTTCTGGTTTTGTGGAGGTGGCGACAACGCGACCAGAAACGATGCTGGGCGATACAGCAGTAGCAGTTAATCCCAATGACGATCGCTACAAACATCTCATTGGCAAAACTTTAACTCTGCCCATTCTACAACGAGAAATTCCCATCATTGGCGATGAATTCGTTGACCCCACTTTTGGCACAGGTTGCGTAAAGGTAACTCCCGCCCATGACCCGAACGATTTTGACATGGGTAAGCGTCACAATCTGCCGTTGATCAACATTATGAACAAAGACGGCACTCTCAACGCCAATGCTGGGGAGTTTCAAGGACAAGACCGCTTTGTTGCGAGAAAAAATGTGGTTTCTCGCCTAGAAGCAGATGGCTTTTTGGTGAAGATCGAAGATTATAAGCATACCGTTCCCTACAGCGATCGCGGTAAAGTACCTATTGAACCTCTCCTCTCAACTCAGTGGTTCGTCAAAATTCGCCCCCTAGCTGACAACACTCTCGAATTCCTCGACCAACAAACTTCTCCAGAATTTGTCCCCCAACGCTGGACTAAGGTCTATCGTGATTGGCTAGTAAAACTCACTGATTGGTGTATCTCTCGCCAATTATGGTGGGGACACCAAATTCCGGCTTGGTACGCTGTCAGTGAAACGGGTGGGCAAATTACCGATAATACGCCGTTTGTGGTGGCGAAATCGGAAACTGAAGCTTGGGAAAAAGCTAAATCACAATTTGGTGAAAATGTCAAGTTAGAACAAGACCCAGATGTGCTAGATACTTGGTTTTCTTCTGGACTTTGGCCGTTTTCAACTCTAGGCTGGCCGGAACAAACTCAAGATTTAGCAACTTACTACCCGACTACTACTTTGGTGACAGGCTTTGACATCATCTTTTTCTGGGTAGCCAGAATGACCATGATGGCTGGGCATCTTACTGGACAAATGCCTTTCCAAACAGTTTACATCCACGGCTTGGTGCTGGATGAAAAAGGTCAGAAGATGTCTAAGACCAAAGGTAATGGTATTGATCCGTTGTTATTAATTGACAAATATGGTACTGATGCCCTGCGATATACACTAATTAGAGAAGTGGCTGGTGCTGGTCAAGATATCCGCTTAGAATACGATCGCAAAAAGGATGAATCTGCATCGGTGGAGGCATCCCGCAACTTTGCAAACAAGTTGTGGAATGCTGCTCGGTTTGTGATGATGAATTTGGATGGACAAACGCCGCAACAATTGGGGAACCCAGTCGCTATCGAATTGAGCGATCGCTGGATCATCTCGCGGTATCATCAAGTTATCAAACAAACCACCAATTACATCGATAATTACGGTTTAGGGGAAGCAGCAAAAGGACTCTACGAATTTATCTGGGGTGATTTCTGCGATCAGTATATTGAACTGGTGAAATCCAGATTGCAAGCAGATGCCGATCCAGTATCGCGGCGGGTAGCACAGCAAACCCTCGGCTACCTACTGGAAGGAATTTTAAAACTGCTTCATCCGTTGATGCCTCATATTACCGAAGAAATTTGGCAAACTCTCACCCAACAATCAGCAGATTCCCCGCAAACTTTACCGTTACAAATCTATCCTCAGATAGACACAAACCTAATTGATCCAGCTTTAGAAGAACAGTTTGAATTGCTGATTGCTACTATCCGCACAATTCGGAATTTGCGTGCTGAAGCGGATATTAAGCCAGGGGTAAAAGTGACAGCGAATTTGCAAACCCAAAGCCAGAAAGAGCGGGAAATTCTGACTGCTGGACAGGATTATATTAAAGATTTGGCGAAGGTTGAGACTTTAACCATTACTGACAAACAAGAAAACCAAACTGTTGCTGCGAAAAAACCTCAAAGGGGTTTGAAGACAATTGGCTTAATTATTGTGGCCATTATCTTTGGTAGATTGGGTTTAGCTGTAGGGTATGCCATTGATGACATTCCCATCATCGGAACTTTCTTTGAACTAGTTGGTTTTGGTTACACAACTTGGTTTGTTAGCCAAAATTTCCTAACTGCTCAAGCGAGACTTAGGTTATGGAGCCGATTTTTTCCGCAGAGAGAATTAGAACAACCGCAAGAACCAGAAAATGCGATCGCAGGTGTAATTGGTACAATACAAGTGCTAATTCCTCTTAGCGGTGTGGTAGATATTGAAGTTGTGCGTGCCAAGCTAGAAAAAAGCTTGAGCAAAGCTGAAGCTGAAGTTCAATCCCTGAGTACCAGATTAAACAATCCTAGTTTCGTAGATAGAGCTAGGGCTGACGTGGTACAGGGAGCGCGGGAAGCCTTAGCAGAAGCACAAAAACAAGCAGAAATTTTGCGCGTACGCCTGAATGCGTTGCCGTAGCGATCGCCTGCATGACTTAGGATAACTGTAATGGGTAATATGAAGAGTTATTAATTCCCAATTACCCATTACCAATTAACAAAATCCAAATATAAATTCTGGCACTTATTTTTTATTAAATTTTTTATTAATTTTGAATTTTGTTAGCGCAGCGTTAGCGAATCTGTGAGCGTCATTTTGAATTTTGAATTGGAGCGAAGCGACTTCATGCTGTATCTAGCCCAGGTGCGTAAAAACGATTTTTTAGACCAGCACCAGTTACGCTTGTTGGCGCGTCAAGAAGCTGATAACTTGTGGGCGATAATTCCCGAAGAGGCTTTCATTTTGCTGGGAAAGGGAAAGATCATGAGTGAAAACTTGCTTGTCTTAGTGGAACTTTCCCCTACAGGCGATATTCAAAAAATAGAAGATGCCACCAACTGGGTACTCCATCTGGTACAAAGCTACCTCACCATCGGCATTACCCCGGAATTTTTGCAGCATGAAGCCGAGCGAGCAGAACATTGGCGACAATCCCTGACGTTGCAAAATCAAGACTTAGCGCGGCGTTCCTTGGAATTAGAAGCTCGTCGCGAACAAATTCAAGCCTTAGAAGAAAGCCTCAAACGCGAGAAAAACGGTTATACCCAAGAGGAAAGTTAAAAATTTGCAGTTGTGTTGCCTATAAAGCAATACAGTTCAGAATGAGCAACAAAACACTTGTAGAGACGGCGATTTATCGCGTCTCTACATTAGGTTGATTTTAGTTTAACCGAGTACCGTGGGTTTAAATCCCCCGGTTCAATAACCGGCAAGTTTTGGGTCGGGGTCTAAATCCCCGGACGCGACGCTCGAGTACTCGCTTGCCGCCGGCGCTATCGCAGACTCGCTACCGCAACGCTTTCACAAAACTTAATTACGAATTACGAATTACGAATTACGAATTATTTAATTGTTTGAGCTTTCGTTAGGCAATCACAGTAATATTTGCACTACTAAGCAGAGCATTATTCGAGAACTGGGCTATTTGAACTTGGGCTGTACCACCAACTCCATCTTTATCAAAGAATAAGTTACCCGTAGTTTGATTATAGATGAAGCGATCGCTTGCGGTTGTAGCAATAGTCCCAAGTCGGAACAAGCCAGAATCAAGTACAGTATTCTGAGATTGGCTGAGTCCGAATTCTGCCTTAGAAATGAAGATAGTATCATCTCCAACAGTAAAATCAGTGATGGTATCGTAGCCTCCAGTGCGGGTATCAGTCAGATATAAGCTATCTTGCCCAGTTCCACCAGTCAGCACATCTCGACCAATTCCACCAATCAGTACATCGTTACCTGCACCACCTAACAAGGTATCATTGCCTGAGTTGCCATAGACGGTATCATTACCATCTCCTCCGCTCAAGGTGTTAGCACCAGCATTTCCTATCAGGATGTTATTAAGGCTATTACCAGTACCATTGATTGCCCCAGTTCCAGTCAGGGTCAAATTCTCTAGGTTATCTCCCAACGTCCAAGTCACCGAAGAGTTAACTGAATCTATGCCTGCATTTAAGCCTTCAGTAATAATATCGCTAACGTTGTCTACGGTGTAGATGTCATTGCCATCTCCACCAATGAGACTATCAATCCCTGCACCTCCATCCAAGGTGTCATCGCCTGCACCGCCTAACAAGGTATCATTGCCTGAGCTACCAAAGAGGCTGTCTTTGCCATCTCCTCCGCTCAAAAAGTTAGCGCCAGCATTTCCTATCAGGATGTTATCAAGGCTATTACCAGTACCATTGATTGCCCCGCTTCCAGTCAGGGTCAAATTCTCCAGGTTATCTCCCAACGTCCAAGTCACCGAAGATTTAACTGAATCTATGCCTGCATTTAAGCCTTCAGTAATAGTATCGTTCAGGCTGTCTACGGTGTAGATATCATTGCCATCTCCACCAATGAGACTATCAATCCCTGCACCCCCATCCAAGGTGTCATCGCCTGCACCGCCTAACAAGGTATCATTGCCTGTACCACCAATTAGGCTGTCTTTGCCATCTCCTCCGCTCAAAAAGTTAGCGCCAGTATTTCCAATCAGGATGTTATCAAGGCTGTTACCAGTACCATTGATTGCGGCGGTTCCAGTCAGGGTCAAATTCTCCAAGTTATCTGCCAACACGAAAGTCACCGAAGATTTGACTAAATCTATTCCTGCATTGGCGGATTCAGTAATAACATCGTTCGCGTTGTCTACGATGTAAGTGTCATTGCCGTCTCCACCATTGAAAATATCAGATCCTAAACCTCCATCCAAGGTGTCATTGCCGGAACCCCCCAACAAGGTATCATTACCTGCACCACCAATGAGGCTATCATTCCCATCTCCTCCGCTCAAAAAGTTAGCGCCAGTATTTCCAATCAAGATATTATTAAGGCTGTTACCAGTACCATTGATTGCCCCGCTTCCAGTCAGGGTCAAATTCTCCACGTTATCTGCCAAGACGAAAGTCACTGAAGACTTAACTAAATCTGTGCCTGCATTTAAGGCTTCAATAATAGTATCGTTTAGGTTGTCTACGATGTAAGTATCATTACCAAGTCCACCAATGAGACTGTCAGATCCTAAACCTCCATCTAAGGTGTCATTGCCTGCACCACCCAGCAATGTATCATCGCCTGAATCACCAAAGAGATTATCGTTACCATTGTCTCCGCTCAAGATGTTAGCAGCAGTATTTCCAATTAAGATGTTATTAAGGGTGTTACCAGTACCATTGATTGCTCCAGTTCCAGTCAGGGTTAGATTTTCCAGGTTACTTCCCAACACCCAACTAACTGAAGACTTGACTAAATCTGTGCCTGCATTTAAGCCTTCAATAATAGCGTCGCCGATGTTGTCCACAATATAAGTGTCATTGCCTTTACCGCCAATGAGACTGTCAGATCCGGCACCACCATCTAATAAATCATTCCCATCGCCACCATCAAGGGTGTCGTTATCACCTAGTCCTTGGAGGGTATCATTGCCCTGCAATCCTGAGATGATATCCATATTCACCGTACCAGTCAGGTTATCTGCACCAGAAGTGCCATTAATCGGAGGGGTGATTTGATTAATGGTCAAGTTTACGGTGGCAGTACTGTTGCCACCGTGCCCATCACTTATAGTGTAAGTGAAGCCGTCGGAGCCATAATAGTTTTGGGAAGGGGTATAAGTGTAAGTACCGTTGCCGTTGTTAATTACGCTTCCCTGACTAGGTTGAGTGAAGCTGGTAATGTTCAGTACGTCATTGTCCGCATCTGTATCATTACTCAACAGAGTAGTAGCGCTAATGATAATAGGTGTGTTTTTGTTTGTGGTGATGCTATCGTTAACAGCAACAGGAGTATCATTTACCGCCGTAATATTAATATTGCGGGTAACGGTAGTACTATTAGTACTCCCATCATTAACCACAAAGCTGACGGTACGAGGTGTAGTAGTGGGATTATCACTGCCGTTGGTATAAGTAACAGAACGTAGTGCGGTTTGATAATTTGCAACACTGGAACTGCCAGTTAAGGTTAAAACACCTGTGGTGCTGTTATAGCTGCCCGTAATCCCATATTGGTCGGTGAAAGCGAGGGTGTCTTGAGCAGAAATAAAGCCACTGCTAATTCTGATAGTAGCACTGGAGAGGTTAGCAGAGTCTACATCGCTGACTGTGATACCTGAATCGATCGCTATAGTAGCGTTCTCGGTGTATGCCAGAGCAGAGTTGGTGGCAGTAGCAATGGGCGCATTGTTCACCGCCGTAATATTAATATTGCGGGTAACGGTAGTACTATTAGTACTCCCATCATTAACCACAAAGCTGATGGTACGAGGTGTAGTAGTGGGGTTATCACTACTGTTGGTATAAGTAACAGAACGCAGTACAGTTTGATAATTAGCAATGCTAGAACTGCCAGTTAAGGTTAAAACACCTGTGCTGCTGTTGTAGTTGCCCACAATCCCATTCTGACTGGTGAAGGCGAGGATGTCTTGAGTAGAGACAAAACCACTGGTAATGCTGATAGTAGCACTGGAGAGGTTAGCAGAGTCTACATCGCTGACTGTGATACCTGAGTCGATGATTGTAGTAGCATTCTCAATGTATGCCAGAGCAGTATTAGTGGCAGTAGCAATGGGCGCATCATTCACCGCCGTAATATTAATATTGCGGGTAACGACGGTACTATTATTGCTCCCATCATTAACTATAAAGCTGATACTACGAGGTGTAGTACTGGGGTTGTCGCTACTGTTGGTATAAGTAATGGAACGCAGTGCGGTTTGATAATTCGCAACGCTGGAACTACCAGTTAAGGTTAAGACACCTGTGCTGCTGTTGTAGCTGCCCTTAATCCCATATTGGTCGGTGAAAGCGAGGGTGTCTTGAGCAGAAATAAAGCCACTGCTAATGCTGACAGTAGCACTAGCTAGGTTAGTGGAGTCTGCATCACTGACGGTGATGCCTGAATCGATGGCTGTAGTGGCATTCTCGGTGTAGGCCAGAGCAGAGGCAGAACCAGAGGTGACTATCGGGGGAACCCCATTGTTCTTGTATAGTTGGGCATATATCCCATCACTAGACCCGTCTTGCTCAAAGCTTTGCCAGGAAATGACAAAGTTCCCATCAGCAGCGATCGCTACTGATGGGTTACTTTGATTATCGGTGGTGGTGTCATTGACCAGAAATTCGCTCCCTTGAGCCACCCCAGAACTGTTGTAGCGTCGGGCATATATCCCATTATTATCCCCATCCTGACCATAGCTTTGCCATGAAATAACAAAATCCCCATTTGCATCCATCGCTACTGTGGGGTTAGTTTGATTGGATATGGTAGTGTTATTGACTTGGAATTCGACCCCAACAGCTACCCCAGCATTGTTGTAGCGTTGGGCATATATTCCATAACCAGATCCATCCTGACCAAGGCTTTGCCAAGAGACTACAAAATCCCCACTCGCATCCATCGCTATTGCGGGGTTAAATTGATTACGGATGGTGGTGCTATTGACTTGGAATTCGACCCCAACAGCTACCCCAGCATTGTTGTAGCGTTGGGCGTATATCCCATAGTAATCCCCGTCCTGACCATAGCTTTGCCAGGAAACTACAAAGTCCCCATCTGCATCTATCGCTATTGTGGAGTTATTCTGATCGCCGCTAGTGGTGTTATTGACTCTGAATTCGCTCCCAACAGCTACCCCAGCACTGTTGTAGCGTTGGGCATATATTCCACTGCCAGAAGCATCTTGACCAGTCCAGGAGATGACAAAATCCCCAACTGCATCTATAGCTATGGTGGAGTTATTTTGATTGCCGCTAGTGGTGCTATTGACTCTAAATTCGCTCCCAACAGCTACCCCAGCACTGTTGTAGCGTTGGGCATATATTCCACTGCCAGACCCATCTTGACCAGTCCAGGAGATGACAAAATCCCCATCTGCATCTATGGCTATTGTGGGGCTATTTTGATCGCCGCTAGTGGTGCTATTGACTCTGAATTCGCTCCCTTGAGCTACCCCAGTGCTGTTGTAGCGTTGGGCATATATCCCATTCTTATCCCCATCCTGGCCAAAGCTTTGCCAGGAAATAACAAAATTCCCATTTGGATCTATCGCTACTGTGGAATTAGATTGACTATTGCTGATGTAATTATTAACTTGAAATTCAGTCATGAAAAAACCTCTCTTAAAAACTAAAAGTTTGATTTCAACAATTACGCACTAATTAAGGAGACTCCCTACTAATTAGGAATCACCGCACTTGGTCGCAGCCAGTAGTTCAACTCTGGTGCTGTAAATGCTTGGCGGATTTCTTTTCGTTCCTGATTCAAAACCATCGGACGCTGTACACCAGCAAGAAACTGCACATCATAAAGTTCTTGACAACCAATGGTGAACTTCAGCATCCCCACTTGCTGCCCATTTCGTAAATCCACGACTGCTACACCACAGAGCAACTGCTCAAACCGTTGGGTAATAGGCAACCCACCAAAAATATGCCGTTCCCGAATTTGGCATAGTCCCACTAGGGCGTAATAGCCCACGCAGCACAACCCACGCAGAAATCCAGGCAGCACACAGACTACCTGTTTGTCTCCTGATTCTGGGTGAATACGCCATATTTCTCCAGCACCAGAGTTGAGTAGCCACAAAAATCCGTCATGCCAGATTGGGGAATGGGGCATTGATAATCCATCTACAATAATTTCATTACTCTCCACTTCCATCACGACCCCACCGTTGGCTTTACCTGGTCGCCACCCACCGACGCTATCCGTTGCACCGAGGGCAGTCACATACTTGGGTTTGCCATCCACCATCGCTAACCCATTCAGGTGGCAACGGTCTTCTGGCACTACTTCAGAAATAAATTTGGGATGCCAGCGCGGTACAAAGCTAAAGTCTGGACTCAAGGTGGAAAGACACGAAAAGCGGGTGTTGACAATCCACAGCCCTTCTCTGCCAAATTCCAGGTCGTGAATGTTTAGGTCGCCTGTAAAATATGTCATCCGTGGCAGATAAAGGGCATCATAGCGTCCGGGCTGGTCTTCTAAAAACTCATAAGCTAATACCGGAGCATTGGCTAGTAAACAGACTTCATGCTGGCTAGCCAGTGCTAAACGTGAACCATGAACCGCTAATCCCATTGGTTTGGAAAATTGGCGTAACAGCATGGTTATCTGTTGACCATTCCAGCCCGCAACTGCCAGTTTTCCAGCTTGGTAGGTGGTGATGGCAACTGAGCCTCCGGCTTGACTCAGCCAGGAGATAAATCCCTGATCGGCATCACACTGAATTAAGTTATTCTCTTCTGGGGCAGTAGTGGTAGAGGTGGCTAACATAAATAAGTTGAATTAAATTTCAAATTTTGTTGGGGAAATTTCGATAAATCGCTCGCTACGAATCTCTCAGAATTAAGGACAAAGACGATCAGGCGTGCCATCATTGTCAATAAACAAACCTGCACCAAAGACAGAACCCAAAAGAGATAGTCTCTAGATGGCAGGTCATACCACAATAAAGCTGCACTGTATCTAACTTTGCAGAGATTTTGAATTTAGTTTTTATAGTTTCCTAGCCCTAAATCTAATTTTGCAACCTATTGTTATATTAAAAACTCTTTATTCAAACAAAATCTGTATATATACTGAATATGTAATTTGCTTAAAACTTTAATAATTTGCAAGCTGGAACAGTAGAATTTATTTGTATAGAAGCGATTTTTGTCGTTAGTTTTAAGAAAATGCGTAGGTGTGTAGCTCATCACAAACATTGCTATTGAATGTATTAAATATTGAAATAAAACTAAATGTAGTTAAGTAGTTATTCACTTACAATGAGTCAAAGAGTGTTCCACGAAATAAATGATGTTGTGATTGCGGGAACATCGCAATTTTGTAGATTTACCAAAACCGTTACTTGTCATTGCGAATGAAGCGTACCCCTACGGGGATCTTGCTACGCGGTAGCGTTTCCAAGAGTTGCAAAATAAAGCGATCGCAACATCTGTAGTTTGCGATTGCTTTGCTTCACTGCGTTCCGCTCGCAATGACAAATTATGTTTTTACACATTTGGGATGCTCCCGTGATTGCGAGCAAAGCCATTCATGTCAACTTAATGTGAAAGCAAGCCTAGTACCGCAAGGCGGAATTCAAAATTCAAAATGACGCTCGTTCGCGTAGCGTGTCGCAGACAAGACTCGCTAACGCTGCGCTAACAAAATTCAAAATGAATACAGCGTAAGGTTTTCAGGGATTTAGAATGGTATATCTATTTACGCCGTGCTGTACTAGAACCAGCTTTTAGATATTGTCTCGTTCCCAGTCTCCGACTGGGAATGCCGTCTTAAAGGCTCCGCCTCCCTTGCTGGCGGCTCTGCCGCTTTTGAGTTGCATTTCGCGACTCTGGCTGGAAACGAAGTTTTAAAGCAATACCGTTCAGTTAGCGCCAAAAACCCCTCAGATGCGTAGGTTGGGTGGAGGAACGAAACCCAACATTTTCGAGGGTTTGTTGGGTTTCACTTCGTTCTACCCAACCTACGATTATCCTTAACTGAACCGTATTGAGTTTTAAAGGAGTTTCAACTTAAGTTGACACCATCTGTAAAGCAACGCCTGAAATTACTGCTAAAAAAAGATTATAAAAATAAAATTGCTATCTGAATCTGAAAAATTACCTAAAAAAGCTTTTTTGGGTTTGCCATTTGAAGTATAAGGCGGAGGTAAGATTATGCAACAAGATTGTGGTGTGACGGTATGGTTCACTGGTTTGAGTGGTGCAGGTAAAACTACTATCTGTAAATTCGTGGAGAAGGAATTGCGGATACAGGGACACAGAGTTGAAGTTCTGGATGGCGATGCGGTACGTCAAAACCTATGCAAGGGGTTGGGTTTCAGTAAAGAGGATCGAGAGGAAAATATTCGGCGCATTGGCTTTGTTGCTCACCTTCTTACCAGAAATAATGTAATTGTTTTGGTTTCGGCAATTTCACCGTACCGCGAAATTCGGCAAGAAGTGCGCCAAAGTATTCCATCTTTCGTTGAAGTTTACGTCAATGCATCGTTAGAGGTTTGTGAACAGCGAGATGTAAAAGGGTTATATAAAAAAGCAAGAGCCGGGGAAATTAAGCACTTCACTGGTATTGATGATCCTTATGAAATACCACTCTATCCTGAAGTCGAATGTCAAACTAACCAAGAAAGCGTTGTTGAAAGTGCAACTAAGGTTTTGGAAAAGCTGCAAGAGTTGGGTTATGTAGTTGCTAATTGATTTATGAATTACAGCAGTTTTCATGTATTTGAACTACATCTGTCGTAAGGGCACAGCATTGCTCATTGGTGTCAACTTAAGCTAAAACCCTTTTCAAATCTCGTTTCTAGCCTCTGGCTGGAAATGCAACTCAAAAGCGCCTCTGCCGCCAGCAAGGGAGGCGGAGCCTCAACGACAGGCATTCCCAGTCTCCGACTGGGAACGAGGCAACATCTGTCGTAAGGGCACAGAAATGCTGTGCCCCTACCGCATGGTCTATTTACCTGAAAATAGCTGTAAAGAAAGTTTTAACTCATAACTTTTACTACGATGCTAATAATTGCCGAATTAATCTAGCTACAGCCTTTTGCGTGAAGCGGTTGGCAATTTGTTGACCTAAACGTTGTACATCTGAATTTACCAATAACTGAGCAATTTGTGATGCTAGTTGAATTGGATCAAAGCCTTGTGTTTCTCGGAGAATACCTAATATACGTTTGATATGCTCTAAGGTTTGTTGTTGCTCAACTGTCGCTGCTGGAGTTTCATTAACTGCTGTCAATCCTACCCGTTCCCGCAACAGGGAGGTAAAGTTATGCAAAACATTTTTACTTAAAGCATCCAGTCCGTTAACAGATTCATCTACTAGTTTGTCACGAATGAAAGCGCCGCGTTCAGATGACAGAAATTCTATGCCCTGATTCAGCACTAAATTAAAGTCGTAATCTTGACTGTTACGCGCATTTTTTAACAAGTTTTCTAAGCGATTCCAGCGAAATCTGCCATCTTTAAATAGCAAATCTTGCAATGATGCTCTTAATTGCGGTGCTGGATCTGTTAAAAGGCGTTTAGAAACGTAGGGATAAGCTTCGCTGAGGACTTTAAAGTTGGGATCTATAAATATTGCAATACCTTCCAGCGTCACGAGGGAACGAATAATTAAGGCGTAGTAGGGTGGTACGCGGAAAGGATATTCGTACATCAAAGCCGATAGTTCATCAGTGATGCTTTTAATATTAAGATCGGCAACACTGGCTCCTTCGGCATCAGCAAAGACTCTCGCAAAAGCTGGGATAATTGGTGTTAAATCGGTTTCTGGTGATAAGAAATCTAATTTAACGTAGTCTTTTGCTAATCCTTCAAAGTCGCGGTTGACAACGTGGACGATCGCTTCAATTAAACCATAACGCTGTGGTGGCTTAATCTCGCTCATCATCCCAAAGTCGAGATAGGCTAGTTTACCATCTGGTGTTGCTAACAAATTACCAGGGTGGGGATCTGCGTGGAAAAATCCATGTTCTAGCAACTGACGCAGCGAACATTGCACACCCACTTCAATGAGGTAACGAGCATTTATGCCTTGGGCACTAATTTCTGCTGTCTGGGTTAATTTTGTACCGTTAATCCACTCCATCGTCAAGACGCGACGATTGGTATATTCCCAGTAAATTTTCGGTACGTATATGTCTTTTATATGACCGTATAGCTCGAAGAATCGTTCAGCATTTTCGCCTTCGTGGATGTAGTCCATCTCTTCAAAAATGCGATCGCCTAATTCATCGAGAATCCCAACTAAGTCACTTCTTACCCGTTTGACCTTTTTCTGCACCCAACCAGCGAGGTTACGCAAGATATATAAGTCAATGGTGATTCGCTCTCTTAAGTCGGGGCGTTGGATTTTAACGGCGACTTCTTCACCAGTTTTTAGCTTACCTTTATAGACTTGGCCCAAAGAAGCCGCAGCAATTGGCTGGGCCGAGAGTTCGGCGTAAACATCTTCTGGAGGTGCGCCTAGTTCTTCCTTGATAAACTGGTAAGCAATTTCGTTGGGAAAGGGTGGTAATTGGTCTTGTAGCTTAGTTAATTCTTCTAAGAAGACGGGAGGAACTAGATCCGGTCTGGTGGACAAAGCTTGCCCAATTTTGATGTAAGCAGGCCCCAATTGAGTCAGCAATACTCGTAGCTGAGTGGCTCGGCGGCGGTCATTTTTGACGACAATTCCCCGTTTACCATCCGACCACAACCCGAAAGCAAAGGATAGAGTCGGCCCCAGCACAGCAAAAATTCGCTGTACAACTTGCAGCGGTCTGCTTTGGTAATGCGCCGCTATAGCCACGGGATCGTAAAGCGTCTCAGGTTCGGCTGTTGTCCTTACCTTTTGGGCACTTAAGAGTCTTGGTGATGTGTGCGACGAGTCTATCTGCGGCACAACCAAGCTTTGTCTACCATTTTTTTCTGGCACTATATCAATAACGTCCAGTTCACCCCGGCGATTTGTGCCGTTGTGACTGTCCTCCTGAATCGGTCGGGAACTAGGGGGAAGTGTCTTAACAATCATGAAAAAGGCCACCAGTCAGAACGATCACATTAAGTATTGTAACAATATGTTTAGAAATTGGGAATGGGGCATTGGGCATTGGGCATTAAGGTTCAACTAATTTTTTTTCTAGCCCCCAGTACCCAGTACCTAGTCCCCAATCCCCAGTCCCTACTAGTTTGTTACACTGAAATGAGCATACTAGTACAACACGGCGTAAATAAACCACCCCTTCGGGTGACGCTCGCAGACTCGCTAACGCTGCGCTAACGGCAGTTCCTCATGGGGGAAACCCCCAAGACCGGACTGCCTCACCATTCAAAATTAATGAAACGCTTACGATCTATTAATTTTGAATTTTGTTAGCGCAGCGTTAGCGAGTTTTGTCTGCGACACGCTACGCGAACGAGCGTCATTTTGAATTTGGAATTCCGCCTTGCGGTACTAGTCCAATAGTAGTAGGTATTGCTAGTTGCTGAAAGATTATACTTATTGTCCTGTAAATTGGAATTATCCGGCATCTGCCCTCATGGAGAATTTGGCTTGATGTTGCTCTGCCTACGAATTGAAAACTTTGCCCTAATTGACCAACTGGAATTAGAATTTGGCGCGGGACTAAATGTGTTGACAGGTGAAACCGGCGCGGGAAAATCGATTATCTTGGATGCCATTGATGCTGCTTTGGGCGGTAAAGTCTCTAGTCGAGTCATTCGCACGGGGACAAGTCGGGCGATGGTAGAAGCGACTTTCACCTCAAATGCACCTCTAGCGGCTTGGTTGACTGAACAAGAAATAGATTTGCTTGATGAAAATTCTGTAGTCATTAGCCGAGAAATCACGGCGACTGCTAGTAATATCCGTAGTCGATCGCGGGTGAATGGTGTGTTGGTAAATCGGCAGATTATGGGAGGAATGCGCGATCGCTTGGTGGAAATCACAGCCCAAGGTCAAACTGTACAAGTGGGACAATCTGCCCAAGTCCGGGACTGGTTAGATTTATATGGTGGCGACTCCTTGATGCAGCAGCGTCATAAAGTTGCTACAAGCTTTAGTACTTACCAACAGGCGCATTTAGCACTAGAAAAACGCCGGACATCAGAACGGGAAAGGTTGCAACAGCTAGATTTGCTCACTTATCAAGTGCAAGAATTGGGAGCAGCCAATCTCAGCGAACCGAATGAATTGGAACAGTTGGGACAAGAACGGGAACGCCTGAATCATGTCGTCGATTTGCAACAAATGAGTTACAAGGTTTATCAGGCTTTGTATCAAAACGATCATGAAACTCCCGCCGCCGGAGATTTATTGGGAGACAGTGAGGCGATATTAAATGACATGGTGGAATATGATGCCCAACTACAACACCTGTTGGAATTGGTGCGGGACGCGCAAGCTGCGGTAATGGAAGTGGGAAGGCAGATTAATGCTTATGGGGACGGATTGGAAGCCGATCCGCAGAGGTTGGAAGAGGTGGAAGAACGGATTCAGGAATTAAAGCAAATTTGCCGCAAATATGGGCCGACACTGACAGAAGCGATCGCATATTACCAACGTATCCAAGGAGAATTAGCCCAACTGAACGACAGCGAACAATCTATTGAAAACTTGGAACAGCAAGAAAAAGCGTGTTTTGAAAAACTCACCCAAGCAACTAATCAGTTAACTCAACTGCGGAGTAAAGCAGCTGCTAATTTAGAGTCACGTTTGATAGCTGAACTCAAGCCCCTAGCGATGGAAAAGGTGAAGTTCTTGGTTGAAATATTACCAGCTTTCCCAACTGCGATGGGAGCAGATAAAATTACCTTTACATTTAGTTCCAACCCTGGAGAACCACTGCAACCGTTAACGGAAGTTGCCTCTGGCGGGGAAATGAGTCGCTTTTTATTGGCGCTGAAAGCTTGTTTTTCTCAAGTTGATGTGGCTGGAACAATGGTTTTTGATGAAATTGATGTTGGGGTTTCGGGAAGGGTAGCCCAAGCGATCGCAGAAAAATTACACCAGCTAAGTCAACGCAATCAAGTATTATGTGTTACTCACCAACCTTTAGTTGCGGCAATGGCGGATCGGCATTTCCGCGTAGATAAGCAAACTATTAATCAAGGCAAGGGTAAAAAAGCCAACAATGTCAATGCTGAACAGCGTACCGTTGTTAGAGTTACTGCGTTGGATAATTTAACCACACGCCGGGAAGAACTAGCGCAGTTAGCTGGTGGTAAATCTGCAAGTGATGCGATCGCTTTTGCCGAATCTCTGTTATTACAAGCTGCTAACCACCGTCGTGGAGAGCATACTTGAGCGAAGAGCTAGGGCAATACTGCGTAGGTTTTGGAATTTCTTGGTTGAGGCAAGCTGTTCTTGAGCAGAGGGAGAAACGGAGGCAGGAGGAAGAAAATATATTTTTTGCCCTCAGCAATCAAGGGTTTAAAGCCCCTAAATTTATTTATCGTGATGTGTATTAACGAAAATGTGTTGTTTCAGGCTTTTCTAAATTATCCTTATGATTGCCAATAGACCACGCTGTAGGGGCAATTCATGAATTGCCCCTACGAAAAATATGGTTTTTGACCTCTTACATATTTGACGTTTATTGTCAATGTGTAAGTCCTATTAATTTTGAATTTTGAATTCGGAGCGTTCGCCCTTAGCGTCTCGTAGAGAAGCGACATGATTGTTAACCCATTTGCGCCAGTTGTAGCACAACAGCAAGCTATAGAATTACTCACTCAAGCTGTCAGACAAAATCGGGTTCCTCCAGCTTACCTATTTGTGGGGCCAGATGGTGTCGGCAGAAGTTTAGCAGCCAGATGCTTTGTGGAATTGCTATTTTCTAGTGGGATGGAAGTTACTACGTCTTTACAAAACCGTTTGCGTCAAGGCAATCACCCAGCTTTATTGTGGGTGCAACCAACGTACCAACACCAAGGACAACGATTAACAGCAGCAGAAGCAGCCGAAAAAGGACTCAAGCGTAAAGCACCACCTGTAATTAGACTAGAGCAAATTCGGGGAATTACTGAGTTTTTAGGTCGTCCGCCCTTAGAAGCGCCGAGAAATGTGGTAGTGCTGGAGGAAGCCCAAACAATGGCAGAAGCAGCAGCCAATGCTTTACTTAAAACCTTGGAAGAACCAGGACAGGCGACGTTAATTTTAATTGCACCTACACCTGAGTCTGTATTGCCGACTTTAGTATCACGCTGTCAACGCATTCCTTTTTATCGCTTAGATGCACAGTCTTTGGCTGTTGTACTCACACAAACAGGTCATCAGGAAATTTTGCAAAATCAGGCAGTATTGAGCATAGCAGCTGGCAGTGCCGGAAGTGCGATCGCATCTTATGAGCAATTACAAGCTATTCCCCCGGAGTTACTCGAAGACTTGAAAAAAACGCCTAAATCTTACCGTAACGCCTTGGAGTTAGCCAAAAAAATTGATAAGGATTTAGATACAGAAGCACAACTGTGGTTAGTTGATTATCTTCAGCAATTTTACTGGCAGCAGTGGCATCAATCTAGTATAATTAACCAACTAGAACAATCTCGTAAACACTTGCTTTCTTACGCTCAACCACGACTAGTTTGGGAATGTCTACTTTTATCTGTGTATCAAAAATCAAATTCTATTTCCCAGACTCATCGCTGAGTGCAATTGTATTTCTATAGTTCTTCATAAAAGTCTCAGTACAATAGACATCTCCGATAAAGAATGTAGAGACGTAGCATTGCTACGTCTCTACAAGGGTTCTGGGTAATGCATATTTAATTTCTGGAGATGTCCAATATTTAATTAATTCGTAGCGAAATAAATTAAGCAAAACTCTGCGTTCCTACCCTGCGGGAAGGCGTTCGCGTAGCGTCTCGTAGAGAAGCGCCTATGCGTTTACTTTGCGTCCCTCTGTGTTTCAAAATATTATAATGTCTTGTTCATCCTCTATCGTCAAGTTCATAGCGAGTGAAGGTATTGTAATAAAAGCGATTCCTGGATAAAACAAAAAGTTTATATGACCTCAGTTTCTCCTCACAAAAAAGCCAGAGCCTTAAAACCTACCAGCCGCCGCCCTGCGAAAGAACTGTGTAGCGAGTGCGGACTATGCGATACATACTATATTCATTATGTCAAGGAAGCCTGCGCTTTTATTAATCAGCAAATAGGCGAACTTGAAGAAGAAACGCACACGCGATCGCGCCATCTTGAAAATCCTGATGAACTCTACTTTGGTGTTCACCAAGACATGATAGCGGCGCGAAAACAACAACCCATCGAAGGCGCACAATGGACGGGAATTGTTAGCAGTATTGCCATTGAAATGCTCAATCGTGGCTTAGTTGAAGGTGTCGTCTGCGTGCAAAACACTAAAGAAGACCGCTTTCAACCCATGCCCATCATCGCCCGGACTCCAGAAGAAATACTAGCAGCGCGGGTAAATAAACCAACACTTTCACCTAACCTTTCGGTGTTGGAACAGATAGAAAAATCGGGGATGAAACGACTATTAGTAATTGGGGTTGGTTGCCAAATTCAGGCATTACGAGCCGTAGAAAAACAACTTGGTTTAGAAAAGCTGTATGTTTTGGGTACGCCCTGCGTAGATAATGTTAACCGCGCCGGACTGCAAAAATTCTTAGAAACCACCAGCCGATCGCCTGATACAGTTGTGCATTACGAATTCATGCAAGACTTTCGGGTTCACTTCAAACATGAGGATGGCTCATCTGAAACCGTGCCTTTCTTTGGCTTGAAGACTAACAAACTCAAAGATGTCTTTGCCCCATCTTGTATGAGTTGCTTTGATTACGTCAACTCCCTAGCTGATTTAGTCGTTGGCTACATGGGCGCACCCTTCGGCTGGCAGTGGATTGTAGTGAGAAATGACACCGGTAAGGAAATGCTAGATTTGGTGAAAGACCAGTTAGACACTCAACCAGTGACATCTAAAGGCAACCGCAAAGAAGCCGTGCAGCAAAGTATTCCCGCTTACGATCAAGGCGTTACTCTGCCGATGTGGGCAGCAAAACTGATGGGTGTGGTGATCGAAAAAATCGGCCCCAAGGGTCTAGAATATGCGCGGTTTTCCATTGATTCTCACTTTACTCGGAATTATTTATATGTGAAGCGAAATCATCCAGAGAAATTAGAAGCGCATGTTCCAGAGTTTGCCAAGCGTATTGTTGGGCAATATAAGTTACCAGAATAGGGGGCATTGGGCATTGGTTATTCTTCTTGTCCCCCCGTTCCCGATTCCCGATTCCCAATTCAATACAGTTCAGAATGAGCAACAAAACACTTGTAGAGACGGCGATTTATCGCGTCTCGAAAACCCAAAATTGTTACCAGTAACCCTTAACCCAAGCGTATTGATTCCCGATTCCCAATTCAGTTATAACTACTAGCTTGACGAGTAAACATCAAGTGATACTGTCCGCCTAGTGCTATGAGTTCGTCATGAGTGCCTACCTCGATAATTTGACCGTGTTCTAGTACTACTACTCGGTCTGCTAGTTTGGCTAAGGCGAGGCGATGGCTGACTACAACGGCTATTCTCCCCTTCGCCAAGCTGTGCAAAATGTTGTAAATCTCATGTTCTGTTTTCGGATCAAGGTTCGCTGTTGGTTCGTCAAGTATGACTAGTTCGGCTGGAGACAGTCGCAGCAAAGCACGAGCGATGGCTAATCTCTGCCATTTTCCCCCAGATAGATCAATACCACCTTCTAGCTGTTTGCCTAAGAGGGTTTCTAAACCGTGATCTAGCTTTTGAATGACTCTAGCCAAACCAGCCTCAGCGATCGCTTCCGTAATCGCGGCATCATCCTTCATTTTTGGTAAATTCCCAAAGGCAACATTCTCCCGTACAGTAGTCGGAAAACGAGCGTAATCTTGCATAAATACATCAATATTCTTCTAAGGGTAGCGATGCCTACGGCGGGCTACGCCTACGTAATTCTTGCCCATTCCAAATAATCGCACCTTGACTAGGATCGTAAAGGCGACATAATAGCTTTGCTAATGTGGTCTTACCAGCACCATTCTCACCCACTAGTACAATCATCTCGTTGGGGTGAATCGTCAGGTTGATGTTTTTCAAGGTTGCGCGGTCGCTATTGGGATAGGTAAAAGATAAATTTTTGATGTCAATACCTGTCTGCAATGCTTCAGACTTAGTTGTATTCCCTTTTCAGTCAACTGCACCAAATTCAGCAAATCGGGTGTTTCAAACAGGGCAATATCTTCAAAAGTGGCAACCTTCTCAATAGATATTCAACAGGCACTCAAATACGCCGCTTGGGTTGTTTCCGATCAAACTCAGATAGTCCCAACTGCTTGAGGAACACCTGTGAATGCTGATATCAAGCTACTAGCAGACATGAACATTTCACCTCAGACTGTAGCTGCGTTGCAAGGTGAAGGATGGGATATTATTCGCTCTTGGTGAAACTTAAACTTAAGTTGATTGTGACTGAATCATCCACACCAAAATACCTAAGATTGGCTCTACTGGCGGAATTAAATATTCAGTTAAATCAATAGTTATAGTGCTATCCTCCAACTTGAGGAATGTCCACAGATTGCCACTAGTAACACTACCGTAGATAGTAGCAATAGGTTTTTCGTATTTGAAATTAAACCTTTGGGCGGCGATCATTTCTGCGATACATTGCCCCAAACCACCTTTAAGATTTTCCTTTTTGGCTTCCACAATCACCACTGCTGGAGCTTCAATAAATAACTGTTCTGGCGAAATGCTAATTAGAAAGTCGCAAAATCCCGCCAGTCCAACTTCTGGTTCTACGTTAAATTCTTCTCCCGAAAAAAAACTGATTTGTCTGTTGAGAATTTTTCGGACTTCAAACAATATTGGACTGATAATCAATTCTGATCTAGCTTTCTCAGAACCCATTGCAATTGCTAGCTGGATACTTTCTGCTAAAAATTCAGCCAGTAGAGGACTAGGTGAAATTGGTTCTATAGGAGGTAAAAATCGCCCACCTTCTACTAAGGTGAGATTAAAGTCTTGTTTTACTTTTCTTAAAGAAAACTCTCTATAGGACATCAAGTGTCTCCTAGTGACATCCCCTCTCCAAATCGGAGAGGGGTTAAGGATAAAGTTACGCCGGATAAATCCGCAATCTGCGATTTGGTTCTTCACCAAAACTATGCGACTTGAGGCGATAATGTTCTACCAACTCATGTTGCATTTTGCGGACTTGCGGGGAACGCGGCAATAACTCCACTGGCTGTCCTTTTGGAATCACAATTTGCTCAACAGCAAGTCTAGCTTCTTCCAAGGCATCCATCTCATCATCGCTACCATTGTGCAAAAATAATTGCAGTTCTAGGTCATCGGCCATTTCTGGATCGTCGATGTTCAGCAACCGCCGCAAACCACGGGTAATTTGGGGAATGGTGCTGGACTTAATCATGTGGATGGGTACATGACGCGCTTTGGCCATTTGGCGTAATTTGGCGTGATTTTTGACGTGCGATCGCAGTGCTAAAATTGCATCAGCACTATCTATGTCTTTTGTCAATACCACAGGCAAAGTTAGCACGCTAATCACCTGTTCTAGTTGGTGACGGCTAACGCCATAAGGGTAAACGTGCAATGGCAAATCTTCACCATTAGGCCCTGGCTGTCTGGTAGCAGCATCTAAATCAATGCTTTCAGAATAATTGAAGGATTCATCCAGCAAACGATCAAACTCACTGCGCCCAGTTAACCGCTCTACAGGCAATTGTGGCAGTGCTACCATTTGTCCAGATGAACGCCAGCCATTAGACGGTCGCGCCGGTGGAAAAGATTCTTCCACTGTCCCTAGCTGGCTACCGCGACCATTGACAACAGCTAACTGGCGTGTAACACCAATCTTACCCTGATCATCAACGGTTCTTGTTTGTGGGGTAGGCTGACGACCCCGCAACAGATTATCTACGGTGTCAGCGACACTTTCGTGTACTGTCCAGCGTTGGCGTTCCAACATTTCCACAGCAATTTCAAAGGTAGGCGGGGCTTTCCGTTCTAAAACAGTCTTTTGAGAGCCTCGCCGTCTAGCTTCATCGTCTCCCAGCGTCACAGCTTGGATACCCCCAACTAAATCAGCCAGGGTGGGGTTTTTAATCAGATTTTCGATCTGATTTCCGTGAGCAGTACCTACCAACTGTACACCCCGTTCCGCAATGGTACGAGCCGCTAAAGCTTCCAGTTCCGTGCCAATTTCATCAATGACAATGACTTCTGGCATGTGGTTCTCCACTGCCTCAATCATCACCTGATGCTGTTGATTTGGATGAGCTACCTGCATCCGCCGAGCGCGACCAATGGCGGGGTGAGCAACATCACCATCCCCAGCGATTTCGTTGGAGGTGTCAATAATGACCACTCGCTTATTTAGATCATCCGCCAAAACACGGGCGATTTCCCGTAAGGCGGTAGTTTTGCCCACGCCTGGACGCCCCAGCATGAGAATCGATTTACCAGTTTCTACCAAATCGCGGATCATGCCAATGGTTCCGAATATCGCCCGACCAACGCGACAAGTTAAGCCAATAATCTTACCCGTGCGGTTGCGGATGGCACTGATCCGATGCAAAGTTTGCTCAATTCCTGCCCGATTATCTCCGCCAAAGGTTCCAACTCGTTGAATGCAATCATCTATCTGTTCTTGAGTAACGGGTGCTTCGCTCAAATACTCAGCTTGATTAGGAAAGCGAGCCTCTGGGCGACGACCCAAATCTAAGACCACTTCAACTAAACTATCTCGTTTGGGATGACTCTCTAGTACTTGTCGCAGGTCTTGGGGCAAAATGTCTAATAACTTTTGGAGATCGTCTGTAATCGTCATGCTTTCTATTGGTCGGTGACGTTTTTAGAGATAGTGAGGACATTTGCGTGCAGGAGTACCCGCCCTGGGTATTTTTCCGAACGAGCAATTAATGCTCCTGCTGTGACTTGATCTGGGAAACGAGAGAATGGGCAAGTTCTACAGCTTGCCAAAGTAATACCTCATCTTCTTCTAGGCGAAGATTCGCCTTCACATTAGTGTTACTTACCTCCTTATTCTCTAACTGTTCGAGAATTGGTGACAGCAGTACACGGGCGTAGCTACCGTAGGCGACTCCAGAAATTTTGGATTTTGGATTTTGGATTTTAGATGGTGGATTGGCATCTTCTAATCCAAAATCTAAAATCGGCAATCTAAAATCGTTCAGCAATTCCATTGCCTTTAACTTAGCAACGGTATAGCTATTTGTGCCGCCTGCTAACTGCACATATCCCGGTAACTTAGCTGCCAAAACTTTTTGCCCTAATTTCACCGTGGCTATTGTGGTGCCATCGCCAATATCACCACTCATAGAACGACCATCGGTTTGCCAAATTAAAGCACTCTTGAGTGGGGTAATCAGGTCATAGATAGCTCTTAGGTAGTCAGTCATCCCCTCGCCATCGGGACAACTGATGGCTAGTAACTTTAGTTGATCGGCCCACGGTGAAATTGTTTGCCATAATTGTTCAAATTCTGCCAACCGCCCGACTTTTGTATGGATTTCTACGGCATCTACTCCCGTTGACATTACCAATGGCGCGATCGCTCCCGGCGTTGACATGTATGAATTTGTATAAATTATATCATAAGGACAAATTGGTATACAACGACCACAGCCGTAACATTTTTCCGATACTACTCCCGAAAAGTCTTCTTTTGTACTATTAAATACAATTGCTTGTGCTGGACAAATCCGTTCACAGGGTCTAGAGCAGTCTGTTGGACACTCAGTAGGATTAAATTCTGCTTTCCGAAAATGGGGGTCTTCTCCATCATTCAGGCTGACCATCAAAAAAGGTGAGTTGCCTTTGTAGTCAAACCCTCGTTTTTGGGCATCTTTAGCCAAAGATTTGGCTACAAGTAGCCCTGCTTGCGCTGCTGCAATCACTGCCGGATCAGCTGCAACATCTATGCAGTCAGCGCCCGCCAAAGTATAGGCTAACGTTAAACTTCTGACTGCCGGCAAATGCTGGAAGCTGGCTCCGCAGATCAGCTTGAACCAGTCACCTTGTTTGAGAGATTGTAAAGGGGCGAACAGATCAGTCACTATTCTATTATGCGTTTATACGACTAAAAATAGTAGTCTGTGATCAAGAAAAAGTCTGGATTTTCTGATTTTGGGGATTGGGGATTGGGGACTGGGGACTGGGGATTGGGGACTGGGGATTGGGGATTGGGGACTGGGGATTGGGGATTGGGGATTGGGGACTGGGGATTGGGGATTGAGGACTGGGGATTGGGGACTGGGAATTGGGGATTGGGGACTGGGGATTTTAGTTATTAATTATTCTCCTCTGTTCCTCTGCTCTCCAATCCCGCAGTTGGGTTAGGAAGGAGGCCAAGATAGATGATAACTGTATTTTTTGTGGAAGACTCTGCTGAAGACAAATTTGTATATCGATGCTTCCTGGAGCGGGATGAGCAGTACAGCTACGATATTTACGAATTTGAGTCTGGCGAGAAGGCATTGCAAGGCTGTCAAGAGAAAATACCGGATGTAATTCTATTAGACTACCGATTGCCAGATATAGATGGGTTGGAATTTCTCAATCAGCTACAACGGCAAACCCAAGGTAGCCAGACATCTGTGATTATGTTAACTGGGCAGGGGGACGAAGCGATCGCAGTCCAAGCGATCAAGAGTGGGGCGCAAGATTATCTAGTCAAGGGAAAATTGACCCCTGATAATTTACGTCGAGCGGTTTATGGGGCGATCGAGCAGTGAAGCTATTTGCAGCCTCTAGTAACTCCCGGTTCGCCCATTTTAAATTGAGTTAGAAAAAAGCTGAACGATTTAGTAGGGGTTCTAATCTACAATACAAATGTACTATAATTCCACCTTTGCGCGTAGTTTACCGCCGTAGGCATCGCATAAAAATAGAGTTTTTAGAACAGGGTGGTAGTTCAAGGTAAATTTAGGGGAATGGCTAAAACCATTACTACACCAAGATTTTCTGTTTTTCGGCAATTTCTCGAACTCCAAAAAAAATGAACGAACCGGGAGTTACCAGTTATCACGACTGGACAAGGTTTAGAGTTCAACTGCCATTGAATTTGTAATTGCATTAGTCATTTGTCATTTGTCATTTGTCATTGGTTATTTCCCCTCTGCTCTCTCTACTCCCTAAAATAATCCAAACTAAGTCAAAATCTAAATAAACGCGATCGCTTCTTACCGACAATGCAGATTAACCAAAGTCTCCATACAGCAATTCTTGTGACTGACTTAGAACGCTCCGAGCAATTTTATGGCAAAGTATTGGGATTATCTAAAATAGATCGTTCCTTAAACTACCCTGGTGCATGGTATCAAGTCGGCGACTACCAACTTCACCTGATAGTTGCACCTGTTGTCCCCACAGAAAACCCAAACGAAAAATGGGGGCGCAATCCCCACATTGCTTTTTCTGTTGCTGACTTAGACACCGCCAAACAGGAATTACTCAATCATAATTATTCCATTCAAGCCAGCGCCTCCGGTCGCCCTGCCCTATTCACTCAAGATCCCGATGGGAATATTATCGAGTTAAGTCAGCAGTGAGGGGATTGGGGATTGGGGACTGGGGATTGGGGAGATCAGGAGAATAACCTATCCAATGCCCAATGAGTAATGACAAATGACAAATGACAAATGACAAATGACAAATGAAAATCATTGCCTACTCTTATACCGATCCACTATTAGAATCTTCTCCCGATCAAGGCGATTGGGGATGGGAGGTGGATCGGGTTTATGAAGATTTGGGCAAGCCAGAGTCTTCTGGACGATCGCAATTACAACAATTATTCACCGATTGCGAAACTGAAGCAGCAGATTATCTCCTGATCCGTCGGTTGGAAGAATTGGGGGATACTGTAGAAGAAATTAGCGATCGCTTAAATCAACTCGAAGTCATGGGAATAGCTGTAATTGCCACCGAACAGCCCTACACTTCCGAAAATTACCCTCTGGGCGCTGATTTGCTGAATTTGCTACACGCAATCCAACGTCAGCAACGTAGTCGTCGCATCCGCCAAGGACACGCCCGTAATCGTCTTGAGGTTGCACCACCACCAGGCAAAGTTCCCTACGGCTATCGCAGAGGTAAGGGAAAATATACCATTGACCGCAGTACTTCACCAGTAGTCAAAGATTTTTTTGAACATTTTTTACTCTATGGTTCCCTGCGGGGTTCAGTTCGTTATCTGGCAAAAAAATACGGTAAGAAAATCTCTGTCACCACCGGAAGACGCTGGCTAACTAATCCAGTCTATCGCGGCAATACAGCTTACCAAAATGGCGAAATTATCTCCAATACCCATATTGCGATCGTTTCTAAAGAAGAAGCTGCCCAAGTTGACCGACTTTTACGCCGTAACAGCCGTTTACCATCTCGAACTGCTAGTGCGCCTCGTTCTTTGGCTGGGTTGGTTGTTTGTGGTAAATGTCAGTCACATCTGACAATTACCCGTGTTACCCAACGCAACCAAGATAAAGAGTATCTTTATTTACGTTCTACTAGCTGCCCCCAAACCCCCAAGTGTAAGGCTATTCCTTACCAAGAGGTGTTGCAACATACAATTGAAACAGTTTGCCGTGATTTACCTCTGGCAGTAGCGGGGATGAATTTTCCCCAATTGGATGCAGTCAAGAATAGTTTAGGACAAGCGATCGCTCGTCAACAAGAAATACTTGCTCAGTTACCCGCTTTAATTGAAACTGGAATTTTAGATGCCGAAACAGCAAAGTTAAGGACTTACAAACTCCGCACAGAAATATCTGCACTCGAAGCAAAGTTGGCGACTCTCCCCCCGGTTAACTTACGTTCTGTTGCTCAAGCTGTTTCAATACCACAATTTTGGTTAGATTTGTCAGAAACAGAGCGACGATTTTACTTTCGAGAATTCATCAGGCAAATTGAGATTGTTTTTCAGAATAAAGAATTAAAACTACAAGTTATTTTTATTTTTTAAATTACAGCTATTTTCAGATGAAGAGTGCTGAGTATGGTAAATATACCACGGGGTAGGGGCACAGCATTGCTCATACGTGTCAAGGAGGCAGGAGGCAGGAGAGGAGCCACCCACAAGGGGTGGGGCTTGAACCTTCCCCCAAAAATGTTAATCGCCCACAAGGGGCGCGGCTTGAAACCCTCTTGGCTTTGTCAACTTAACGCGAAACCGCTTGTCCGCCGGGAATTTCAATTCCCGTCTCATAGCTAAAGCTGAAGATCAGTGACATACTCCACACACTCCCCTTTCAGGGTGAGTGTGGGCTTCTCAACGACTCCTCTATGAGGACATTAATTGAGCTTTAAGGGCGTGTGTCCCACGCGCCTTTATGTTTAGAGAGGCATTTAGATCCCTACACAAACCGATATTACAATTAGGGCAATTGTGCATTCTTTGAGATAACGGCTTTTTAACCTTGTGACCACAAATAGAACATTCAAGGCTAGTGCCATTTGGGTTTACAGCTATTACTTTTAAACCAGCATTTTCGGCTTTGTTTGAAAGTATTGTTATAAATTGTCCCCAACCAGCGTCATTAATACTTTTAGCTAGTCTTGTTTTAGTCAGTCCTTTGATATTCAATTTTTCAACAGCTATGACATCATACTTATCAAGTAGTGATTTAGATATTTTAAAGTGAAAATCTTTGCGAGTATCAGCAACTTTTTTGTGCTTGACACCCAATTGTTTAATTGCTTTTCTACGTCGGTTAGAACTCTTTTTGCGTCTTGATACCCTTCGCTGTGCTGACTTTAATCTACGTTCAGCTATTGGTACGAAATTTTCATTTTGCCCTTTGTTATTTTTCGACCTGAATACAGGATAACATAATATGTATCCATTGTGTAACCAGAATGAAAAACAAACAATTAAGGTTGAGAATGTCAGAACGTCGGTTTAATAAGCTTCAAAATTATGCCATTTACGCAGATAAAACCATGACTCAGGTGATTGATGAACTCATTGACTCGTTGCCAAACACAGAAAATGGCAATTCCTTATCGACCCACTGCCCTGTCAATCCTGCGGATTGAATTGGTTGTAGGTCAATTCGTCATTGCCCAAAAATTCATCTCGTCACCTACCCTTCGGGTAGGTGACGAGATGAATTTTTGTTTAAGCTAAAAATCTCCAGTCTACTGAAGTAGACTTTTTACTTTTTACTTTTGCCTTATTCGGTGATGTTCCGACGGAGGGTTTTGATACTCCTATTTTCACTCTTCAGTAGACCTCTTGCAAAAGTTTTTTGTGATATAATATTTGGTTTGAATTTCTAAGTATAATTGCTGAGTTAAAAATGAAATACTCTCAAACCAAACAATTGTCTTCCACAAAATTTAAACGACTGACAGGAGTTAATCGTAAAACTTATCGATTGATGGTTCGTATAGTTAAAGGTAAAAAAGCATTGCACAAAAAATCTGGACGTCCTCCGGAATTAATTGTGGAAGATCAAGTTTTAATGGTTCTTCAGTATTGGAGAGAATATAGAACTTATTTTCATATAGGGCAAGATTTCGGAATTGCAGAATCGACAGTTTGTCGGATAGTTCATAACATTGAAAACATTTTAATCAAGTCAAGAAAATTCAGTTTACCAGGGAAGAAAAAATTATTAAATACAACTGGAGCAGAGGACTTAATTGTCATGGATGTTATGGAAAGTCCGATAGAAAAACCACAAAGACATCAAAAAGCATTTTATAGTGGTAAACAAGAAGAACATACTTTAAACCCACATTCCGCACTTCATGATGTAGTATATAAAGTTACGTAATTCCGTTCTGATACGAGTAGATAAAAATACTCATAAGCTTTAAGTAAGT
>NZ_JBALEJ010000004.1:0-257619 GCF_036917975.1 Nostoc sp. | reverse complement strand
TGGGGACTGGGGACTGGGGACTGGGGACTGGGGACTGGGGACTGGGGACTGGGGACTGGGGACTGGGGACTGGGGACTGGGGACTGGGGACTGGGGACTGAGATTTAGAATTCTTTCCCTACTCCCTACTCCCTACTCCCTTTATAAGAAGATTCATGGTGCGGCGCATATACGCTTCTACTGGCTCGGTGATGGGTTTAAAAATAAGTGCATAGTACAGTGACCCACTTAAAAGGTCGATAATTAGCTCAATGTCCGCATCCTTGTGAATTTCACTTCTAGACTTGGCACGCTTAAGTACTTTAGACAAGGCTTCACGTCGGAGTTTTGTATATTTTGTCCAATAGACCTCGGCAAACTGAGGATTGGTAGACGCTGTACTAATAATCAGGGCGAGTGTCTGACGACCAAGGGGACTATCTATTTTTTTAGCGGCATTATTAATCAAGATATCCATGTCTCCCCAAAAGCTGCCAGTATCGGGGATCGCTACATCATCTCTGAGACTTTCGATCGCGTCTGCAACTAATTCTTCTTTGGAAGTGTAACGCCGATAGATGGTTGTTTTACCAACTCCAGCACGAGAAGCGATCGCTTCTATACTCATACTTTCATACCCTACCTCTGCAAGTAAATCCAAAGTTGCTTGCAGAATCGCCTGATCAGCGTGGATGCTGCGTGGGCGTCCAGAGGTGCTGTTAATTTGCTTACTCATAAAAATATCATCCCCAAGCAATATCTTTTTGGCTATTTACTCCACTGTTGGGCATAGAACATAGCTTCTGGGAAACAAATAAGCCTGACAACCCAATTCTTATGCACGAAAACAGCAGCAATGACCATCCATCTTTAGCATAGGTATTTCTGCCGCTTTTCAGGAAGAACTCTCTTGACCATTTCTATATGATACGCTACCGTAGCGTATGTATACAAAATTTAATTTTAGCTTTGGCATCAGCGTAGGCTAACCAAGGCATGGTTTGACCCACCGAATTTTAGATTTTGGATTTTGGATTTTGGATTGTTTTTGGTACAAGCCCCGTCCTTGTGCGCGGAATAAATCTCAAAGACGCTCCTACGTCGCTAACGCTATCGTCAATCCAAAATCCGACGCTCTCTACGAGACGCTAAAAGCGTAGCTTGCTTCCCTGTAAGGGTACGCGGACTCGCTCTAAGCGAAGCCATGCCGAAGGCTTTACGCTGCGCTATCAAGCTGCATCCCTTGTGGGTGCAGTCAATCTAAAATCTAAAATCTAAAATCCAAAATCGTTTGACATCTCCCAGATATTATTTGTGCTAAATAATGGCTACCAACATTAAAGGTTCTAGTATTGACCAATTTGGTTATGTCCACGGGCCATTGAAGTGGGCGATCGCATTTACGGCTTCCCTTGGTGCAATATTAGAAGTAATTGATACTAGTATTGTCAACGTAGCTCTGACTGATATCCAAGCAACTTTGGGTGCAACTGTCAGTGAAGTGGGTTGGGTAGTTAGCGGATATGCGATCGCTAACGTCGTCTTAATTCCCTTATCTGCATGGTTGGGAGATTACTTTGGGCGTAAAACCTACTTTATCTTCTCGCTGATTGGTTTTACGATTTCCTCTATTTTATGTGGGTTGTCCTTCAATCTACCGATGTTGATCGCGGCTCGAATTCTCCAAGGTTTATGCGGTGGCGGATTGCTAGCGAAAGCCCAGGCGATTTTGTTCGAGACTTTTCCCCCAGCTGAACAAGGTTTGGCCCAAGCAGTTTTTGGCGTGGGTGTGATTGCTGGCCCGGCAATTGGCCCAACTTTAGGAGGATTCTTAGTAGATGGTTTAGGCTGGCGCTGGATTTTCTTTGTTAACATTCCCTTTGGGATCATTGCAGTCCTGATGTCTTTGGCGTTTTTACCAAAGAATAAAGACAAGAACGATACCCAAAATCAAGCTGTTGATTGGTGGGGAATTGGGTTTTTAATCGTAGCTGTGGGTAGCATACAAACTGTATTAGAAGAAGGCGAAACAGACGACTGGTTTTCCTCTAGTTTCATCGTCTCTCTGACTATCCTTGGGATTATCGGCTTGGGGTTGTTTATTTGGCGAGAACTGAAAACAGATCACCCGGCTGTGGATTTGAGAGTTTTGCGTCACCGTTCTTTAGCTGCGGGAAGCGTTCTCTCATCAGTGGTGGGTATGGGGCTTTATGGCGCACTCTTTGCTGTACCGATCTTTGCTCAGAGCGTGCTGCAATTTACGGCAACACAAACAGGACTATTGTTAGCACCTGGGGCTTTAGCGTCTGCAATCGGGATGATTTTATTAGGCAAACTGACTAGTATAGTTGATGCCCGATTCTTAATTGCGATCGGTGCTGTCGGCTCATCTGGAGTCATGTTTCAATTGGCAGCAATTACCCCACAAAGCGGGACAGACGATTTATTTTGGCCATTGGTATGGCGCGGAGCTTTTACTGTATTTATGTTTCTCCCTTTGAGTTTGGCAGTTTTAGGCCCACTGCCCAAAAAAGATATTTCTGCTGGTTCTGGTTTCTACAACCTGACTCGACAACTAGGTGGCAGTATTGGTATTGCTCTACTTACTACTCTGCTTGACCGCAGACAGACTTTTCATCGAGATATCCTGTTAGGAAAACTTAGCCCTTATGACCCAGAAACCAATCAACGTCTCGACTTGCTCAATGGGGCACTTCAAGGACAAGGTATGGATGCAGTAACAGCGCAACAACAAGCACTCGCTTTATTAAGTCAAACAGTAGATACCCAAGCTGCTGTTTTATCTTACGCAGATTGCTTTCGAGTCGTAGGCATAGGATTCCTTTGCTCATTACCCCTATTATTATTCCTGGGTAAAGGCGGTGCAGGAGTAAAAGCGCCAGTCGGTCACTAAGATGAAGAGTGCTGAGTGCTGAGTGCTGAGTGCTGAGTTGAAAGACCGCCCACCCTTCGGCAAGCTCAGGACTTCGTTTGGGGCGGGGCAAATATCATTGGTGTTAACTTAAGCTGGAAATAGCTTATCTATTGGCTTCCATGCCCGCCCGGAAATAAATTTCTTTGGCTTTTAGCTAAAGTCTACTTCAGTAGACTGGAAATTTTTGGCGATATTTAGTCATCTTCAGATGACTTTAGCTATTATACGGGAATTTCAATTCCCGGCGGACAAGCGGTTTCGCGTTAAGTTAACACCAATGGACTGTATCACACAATAAAAGGCGTTGCTAAACTTCAATCAGCAACGCCTTTTGTTGAGTATTCAAAAACTACTCAGCACTCTTATTGTGCCCAAGCAATCAACCTTGGTTCATAAGGATTAGCCAGATTTTTATTTTTCGGCAATACACGCAAAGACAAGCCTTGCAAACCAGAAGCGGTATAAGTGATATTACCTGTGTAAATACTCAATTGCTGTGCATCTTCACCTTGGTAATCCATCACCACCGGCACAGCGTTGACAATCTCACCATTGGCATCGATCGCACCTTGATATAGCTCCACTTGCACATCATTATTGCTCAAAGTTGCTAAGTCAACCTTGGCTTTAACAGCAACGGTTTGGTTAACTTCAATGTCTGAAACTGCCGATATGTCAACATCTTTAATTCTGATGTTGAACCAGTGTTCGCCCAGTTTTTCTTTCCAAGCAGCTAGTTCTTTCGCTGGGGCATAGTTATCAACAGTCAGGGTATGATAGCGATCGCTAGCCGGAAAATAAGCTCGCTGTGCATATTCTCCTACCATCCGCGCTGTATTAAAGAATGGACAATTCAACCGAATTGCATCCTTCATTTTGGCAACCCACGGACGGGGTAAGCCATCAGTATCGCGATGGTCATAAAATAGCGGTACAACTTCCTTTTCTAACAACTCGTAGAGAGCGTTAGCTTCTACTTCATCTTGGTAGTTGGGATCGTCATAATTCTCTCCATGTCCAATCGCCCAACCTGTGCGGACGTAATCAGCTTCATCCCACCAGCCATCTAGTACACTTAAATTCGGCAATCCATTCATTGCCGCTTTCATGCCACTAGTACCAGAGGCCTCGCGTGGACGACGCGGTGTATTTAACCAGATATCACAACCCGCAACCATCAACCGAGAGATGTAAATGTCGTAATTGGGAACAAACACTACCTGTTTTTCTAAATGCTGTTCGCGGATAAAGTGATTGATGTCGCGGATCAGTTCTTTACCTGGTATATCTTTGGGATGTGCCTTGCCAGCGATGACAAATTGCACTTTCCGGTCTTTGTTAGCCAGCAGAAGCCGCTTAATCCGATCTAAATCACGCATCCAGAGGGTGGCGCGTTTGTAGGTGGCAAAGCGACGGGCAAAGCCAATGGTGAAAGCGTAAGGATCTAAAACTTCTTGTGCCTGGAAAATTTCGGAGGCAGAAGCGCCGCGATCGCGCAGATGTTTGACCAAATGCTCTCGCACAAACAAAATCATATCTAAGCGACAGCGTTCGTGATTGCGCCACAATTCCTCATCGGGTATGGCTTCCATCCGCTCCCACAATGGGCTATCTGGCGGTGCTGATGACCAGTTTGGCCCCAGGTAGCGATCGTACAACTCTTGAGTTGGTTTCGCCACACAACTCCGAGCATGGACACCGTTGGTAATTGCGGCGATCGGCACTTCCTCTACTGGCACTTTCTGCCATAATCCCTGGAACATTTGCCGCGAAACTACACCATGCAACTGTGCGACACCGTTAGAAAATGTTGCCATTTTCAGCGCCAGCACCGCCATACTGAAAGGCCCAGATAAATCGCCTGTATTCTCGCGCCCCAGTCCTAAAAGTTGCTCTTTGGGCAACCCAAATATCTCTGCATAGTACCCCAGGTAGTACAAAATTTTGTCGGGGGCGAACAAGTCAATTCCGGCTGGTACTGGCGTGTGGGTGGTAAAAATATTACTGGAAGCCACCACCTGTTTAGCTTGGGCATAATTCAGTCCTTCTTCCTGAATCAGCAAGCGGATGCGTTCTAGGGCAGAGAAGGCGGCGTGACCTTCATTCATGTGGTAGACGGTGACTTTCAGCCCCAAAGCTTTGAGCATTTGCACACCACCGATCCCCAGCATGATTTCCTGGTGGATACGCATATCGATGTCGCCACCATACAGCTGATCTGTAATGTCGTGGTCGTAAGTATTATTGGGTTCAATGTTGGTGTCCATCAAATACAGGGGAACCGTTCCTACCTGCACGCGCCAAACTCTGGCATACACCTTGCGTCCAGGATAATCTACCGCAATCCGCAGTTCTGAACCATCGGCATTGCGCTCTAGATGCAAGGGCATGTTGTAGAAATCGTTGTTCAGGTAGCGCTCTTGCTGCCAGCCATCGGCATTGAGATACTGGGCAAAATAGCCTTGCTGATACAGTAAACCTACACCGACAAGTGGTAATCCCAGGTCACTGGCAGATTTGAGGTGATCCCCCGCCAGAACGCCCAAGCCCCCAGAATAGACCGGCAAACAATCTACCAGTCCAAATTCCGCCGAAAAATAGGCGTAGCATTCTTTTGGTTTGTCTTCGCGTTGTTTCTGATACCAGGTGCGCTCTTGCAAATAATCTTCTAACTGACGGTCAGCGCGATCCATTTGCGCTATAAAGCCTTCATCTTCGACAACTTCCAGAAGCCGCGATTGAGCGATCGTACCCAGCATTAACACTGGATTATGATGGCTAGACTCCCATAGGTCAGAGTCTAAGCGACGAAATAAATCTTTAGTATCAACGTTCCAATCCCAGTGCAAGTTATATGCTAGCCGCCGTAGTGGTTCAAGTCGTGGCGGTAGTGAAGGGGATACATTAAATGTGCGAATTGGCTGCATAGGTTGGCAAAACTCCAAGTTTAGCTATGGTTATTGTTTACTGCTCCAAAAAACTTACCTAAACCTAATTAAACTTAGTTAACTGGGATTAGTGTTTTCTTCCTGCTTCAACCAAGGTAGTCGGCTACTTCTTGTCCACAGGCGTAACTTCAGGTCAAGCCAACCTTACTACTTGAGGGGGTGCATTTTTCAGATTAATTGAGGCATTTTCATCTCTGTCTAAAGTATGATTGCACTTCGAGCAACAAAACACTCTGTCTGATAGCTTCATTGCCTGAACATGACCACACTGAGAACACATCTTAGAAGAAGGAAACCACCTATCAACTATCTCGACTTTCGTGCCATAATGTGCTTGCTTATAAATTAATTGGCGACGCACTTCATAGAAGCAATTATCGCTCACTGCACTAGCAAGTTTGTGATTGGCAATCATCCCAGAGACGTTTAAATCTTCAATTCGGATACAATAAACTCGACGACTCAAATCAGTTGTCATTTTCTGAATTGTGTCCCGGCGAATATTGCTTATTCGAGCCGAGTTTCTCGCCAATTCAATGTAGTATTTTCTGGCATTTTTAGATGCCATTATCCCTAACTTCTTGTTTCCTAAGACTTTGTGACGATTGTGCCATTGCAACTTACTGAGCTTGGTTTTCGCTCTTTTGGTACAATTTGGCATGGTATAACAAGTTCCATCAGAAACAGTGGCTAAACACTTGATTCCTAGATCCACTCCTACTTTTTCAATTGGATGATAAATAGGTGGAATCTTGCCGGCATCTATAGCGAAAGATACAAACCATCTATCAGCGGTGCGAGAAACGGTAAATGTTTGAGAACTGCAAATAAAATCAATTTTTTCCTTGAGTCTAAATGTTTTTAGCCCTGGAAGTTTAATGATTTTACCTGCATCAATCACGACTCTATTGGTAAAAGCTAAGGCTGGTTGACCAATTTCAGGATAAACACCAGATGTTTTATAAACTGTGAATGAGTCACCTTTCTTTTTAGATTTATTTTTGGGGAATGAGGCTATTCCTTGTCTCCATCGATTGAAAGCTTTTTTCAAGTCTATGAAAGCTGATTGATATACTGTGGATGGGTATTTTCTCATCCAGGCATATTCGGTTTTTTTCATTGTGACTTGAGTAAATACTTTTTTGATGGCATCTAGTCGTTTAGAGTCACCAACTTGAATATCTTCACAACTCCAGGTGGCTGTGATTAAGTTCAGCCCATAGTTGTAGACAAATCGCTTAAACCCTGCTATGCCACGCATCAAAGAGGTTTCTTTGTTGTTTAGTTTTAACTCTCTTTTGATGGCAAACATTTTTCAAATGTATGTATAAATTGCTCAAACTGCGGAACCATGAACAAGTTTAGCAAAGAATTTGGCTATTTAATTTATCTCTTTTTACCAATGTTGCCAATTTTTCATACTGTATTTTGTGAAAAAGCGATGACTTTGTTAAACATTGAGAATTCTTTTTAACCTCGTTGCTAAAGTTTACACCAAGGTGTTTCTAATTCTATGCCTTACTTTCAGCCATGTACTTGGTATATTAAGATTTAACCATTTACTGGCATGTATCAATTAAAAAAAATCTAGTTCTAAGTAAATAATTTATATTTATTTTATTATTGCTTCCGGGGATCAATTCTAGGGTCTTGGCTGAAGGTAAAAATTTCCCATAGCGGTGTCCAGGAAAGTTAAATTTTTAATTATTTCTTAATAAAATTGTGCTGGCAAAGAAGTGGGAGCTAAAGGCTATAAATAAATAAGAATCGGATGAAAACCTTACCAAGCAGCTAACCAGGAAAAGCGAACGCTAACTACTTGGTATTAAGTTTTGATACTAAACCAGGAAAATAACTTAGCGACGTGTTACTTTAAGCACCTAATGAAGGCTGATCTTTAGTATTTTTTGTCATCGTCAAAGCTACAGCTGCTGCATAAGCGAGTTCTGCTGCCATTTGATAAGCAAGTTTGATACTCGATGAAGCGTCTTTGGCTTTAGGAGAGAGAGAAGCTTTTTTTCGGCGCGACTCAAGTTTTACATCACCTGCTGCGATCGCTCGTTGTAAAATGATCCAGGCATCTAGGTCTTCTGAGTCATAATTACCTTGAAGCTGCGATCGCAGTTGATCTTCGGCTACAACACTCAAATAGCCGATAGTTAGAGCTTCTTGTACAATTTCTTTAATTAAAGCCATAATTTGAACCACATGTGTGAGTTAAAACCGATACCTCAACTTGGGAATTTTGATGTTTTTTTGGGGATTTATCCTCAAAACTAAGCTACGTTTTAGCTTTCTTTCAATAGAATTTATAATAAGTAATGTCAAGTACGCATCACCCGCTTGGCTCACCCGAATGGGTGATTTACAAATTTTTAGATATAAGTATATGGAGAAAAAGAAGATTGTGAACGTCACAAGTATAGTAGATATCATTCTGAGTTTAACACCCAATCATAAAATTACTTGGACAAGCAAATGTAGAAATATGGACAGAAATTCTAAGTAACCCTTGACAGCATTTGTCAACTCTCTCTTCTCAATGGATTTTATCTAAGTGTATAAAAATATTCCAGAGTAGTAATCGTTCAAGTAAAAAAAATAACTAATTTCCCGAATTTTCATCAACAAGCAACTTGAAAATCAACTTATTTCTTGAGAGTGTTCCACTCAAAATAAAATGTGTTATTGTTAAAAACAATTGTTATTAAAAATCATTCATGTAATTACCAACATGAATTGGTTAGTCTGTAAATCATCCGTGTGCAACATGATTGGAGCAGCATACTCTAGAAATTCGTTGCAAGAAAGCCGTCATAGCAGTCGGGGAAGCGCTTACTTGTTTGCACCGATGGTTAACTTCAATGTGATGGCTGATGTGGGAGATAATCCACCCTAATTGGATTTTATTTGGGCAAAATACCCATAAAATCCAACAATAATTACATTGTCATGCTAGGCAGAAATTTTATCTAAACTTTGAATATAGTCTAGTTAAATGTATTTTTTGTTGCAAAATAGCTTTTGAAACTGAGTTGTTTCAAAAGACTAAAACCGCTTGAGAGGAAATAGCCTCAAGATAGACAACACTATCCCTATTTGCTTCAGTAGTACTGTTAGTGGTAGCAAGCTTTTCAAATTTGACCGAGAACCAAAACAGTAGCCTATCTAAACCAGCAAATTTTCCCATCAGACAATTTAGGAATCTAAGTTTTGACTTGGCAATGCACTGAAATTGCTTTGTTAATTGATTTTGTGACAAAGAAGCCAAAGTTTTACGTACATATAGTACAAAAACTTCTAGCGACTTAACGCAATTGTGCATATTACTTGAGTAATTCTACACACTTAACCTCAAAAATTGCTCACCTAGTCAAAGCTAGACTCTGGTTTTTCAAATGTTGGAGAACCACCTAAAAATCTTGGGAAATTTTTGTGATACTGCTACCTTAGCTCATGTATTAATACACACAGAGCTTATTGGTATTGGCAGAAAATTAGGATACAGCCAAAACAACTTTAAACACTGTCAACAACAATTGATTAAAGAGATATGTAGCCATGCAGAACGAGCAAAATTTTTCAAAATTGCAGCGCGCGCAAGAACTTTTAGTAACAACTGTGTTAGGAGATATTCCAACACTTATTCTGGGGCCAAAGTTGCGTAATTTGGGGTATCGCAGTATTTTTGCCCAGATAGGCAACTCAGTGTATATTCAAAATGGTGTTGAATTTAACGGTACCTCTTGTATTGAGATCGGCAGTGGAGTCTATATTTTCAAGGGTGTGCGGATAGATGCTAGAGGGCACAAAAATAATAGAATTCATCTAGGAAATAGAGTCGCTATTGAGCGTAACGTTGATATCGGCTCTTTGGAAGATACATGTATACAAATTGATGAAGATACCTTCATTGCTCCTAATGTGTCTATTGAAGGGCCAGGAAATATTAAAATTGGTAAACACTGCTTGATTGCTGCCCATTCAGGGATATATGCCAATAATCATAATTTTGCCGATCCGATAGAGCCGATTAAATACCAAGGTGTTACTCGCAAGGGAATCGTGATTGAGGATGATTGTTGGCTAGGACATGGAGTAACAGTGTTAGATGGCGTTACTATCGGCAAAGGCAGTGTTATTGGTGCGGGAGCAGTTGTTAATAGAGATATTCCTCCTTTCTCTGTTGCTGTAGGCATACCTGCACGAGTAATTAAAAACCGAATTGGCAAAGATATAGCAAAAGTTCAAGCTGAGAAATAGGGCATGGGGCATTGGGCATTGGGCATTGGGCATTGGGCATTGGGCATTGGGCATTGAAAAGATGCAGAGGGGCAGGGTGCGGGAGGCGGAGGGGAGAATTCTTCTCCCTGCTCCCTTGCTTCTTCCCCACTCAGCACTCAGCACTCAGCACTCCTGAAGGGCATTGGGGGATAGTAATTACTTCCTGTAACCTGTAACCTGCGACCTCTACCCTTTTTTTTGGGAAACCTTTGCCATCAGTCAACGTCAGAAGAGTCAATAGTCCTCTGAATTATTTCTTAGGGTCATCTAAAAGTCAGACAACTGATATCTTGCACTATTCTCAATAAGCGTAGGATACGATAGACTCTGCTAGTACCCAATCCCTAGTCCCCAATCCCCAGTCCCCAGTCCCCAGTCCCCAGTCCCCAGTCCCCAGTCCCCAGTCCCCAGTCCCCAGTCCCCAGTCCCCAGTCCCCAATCCCCAGTCCCCAGTCCCCAGAGTCCTCTAAAAAAGGGACGAGATTTGGGTAATATAAAGTAGCTATCTTTTCTGCATGGCAGATCCTAAAAGAAAAGCTCTCTTTGTTTTACCCATTGGAGATATTTCTATGCTGACTTTAAAAATCGCTGTTTATATTGTTGTTGCCTTCTTCGTAACTATCTTCATCTTCGGATTTTTGTCGAACGATCCCGCTCGTAACCCCGGCCGTCGGGACTTAGAGTAAAAGGGCGATAAATCATCCGCGACTTTGGAAGGCGGAAAATACTAAACGCCACGGAAACTTACTAAGGGAAAATTAGTAAGTTTCTTCCTCCAGGTAGCTTGCTGTAGGTAGCAGAAGGCGACAGTCGGAAGGCAGAATGTATAGTTTATCCTTCCGTCCGACATTTGGCTGTTTGTTAGCCCGATTTTGCTCACTTATGCTTCATCCAGTTTTGCCACCCGATCCGCCTCCTATCCTCGAATCTTTACAACCTGTAAATTCCGACTTATCTGCTAGTCATACAAAATTTCTTTCAGGTGTAGATGCTGGAATACACGAAAAAATAGATAAATCCAAGCAGCCCAAGGTTTTGGCTCAGTTGGCAATAGCAGGTAATGCCAAGGGTGATCCTTTATTGCCAATTCCGATCAACTCAACTCAGGATGACTTGGTAGTTGGCAAAACTTCCTCATCTCATTCACCAGAAACCTTACCACCAGAAAGTTCCCCATTCACTGGTTCTGGAACTGCTGGGCTTTTGGGGGAATCGCTAGTAATTGGTTATCCCACGCATGAGGTTACAACCTCTAATCGCCAAAATCAAGAAGATACAAAAACAAGTTCGAGTGGCGGCATCCAGCGATCGCAATTTCTTCTCATTTCAGCGCTGCGTAAACGAGAGATGCAAAGAGAAGCCGCTACATTGCCAAGAAAAGTTGCACTAGAGGCTTCTGAGCAAGATGCAAAAAGTGAACCTTCTCAAAAACTCGGTCAGCGATATCTAACGACAAGCCGCTTTGGGTCTACGCTAGATCCAAAGTCTACCGGTGGAGAAAAACAAACCTTTTTGGAATCTTCTAGCTTTAGCTATAAGGTATCTCAAAGCCCCTTTGTAGCCCAATCTCCGCCTTCTCTTGAAACGGCTCCAACTGTCACCAACAACAACCAGTTAGCCAAATCCAAAGCAGAAATTTTAGCTGAGAATTTAACCCAACAAGAACAGCAACGTGATATTACTGCACAACAGTCTCCAAAAATAGACAATATCTCTATATCTGCTGCTGATCTTGCACCGAGTTCTCAATCAGTACAAAATTTTATAGAATTCAAGTCTCGTAACCCGACAAACCAACTATCAAAGCCCATCACTGTAGAATTCCAGTCCCAAGTCCAGCAACCAACGCCTACACCAAAGGTAAACACCACTAATCAGCCACAAGGTAAACCATTTGGTACAACAACTGTACCAGCTACCACACTGCCAGCCGGGCCGAGAATTGTGGAAGTCACTTCAGATCGGCAAGAGTATAACGAGCAACAGCGAATTATTACAGCTGTCGGTAATGTAGTTGTGCGATTTGATGGGGCAGTGGTGGATGCTGATCGCTTACAAGTCAATTTGGACAACTTGATTGCTGCGGGAGAAGGCAATGTAACTTTAACAAGGGGCCGTCAGGTATTGCATGGACAACGCTTTACCTATAACTTTGTTCAAGATAGTGGTGAAATGGAAAATGGTAGAGGAGAAATTTACGTACCCTCAGCCCAAACAGATTTAGCATTTTTACCTACGGATGTAACTACGAGTGGAGTCCAAAAACGTACTCTAAGCGATCGCGTTACAGCCAATCAACCTCTTTCAGGTGTGAGTAGCCCTGGAGGAATTAATACGATAATTGGCGATCAGACAGATCCTAGCAACCTCTCGCCACTAAAATCAGGGGGTGTAGTCAATCGGCTCAGGTTTGAAGCTGAACACATTGACTTCTATCCGCATGGCTGGCAAGGAAGCAATGTCCGCATCACCAATGATCCTTTTTCGCCCCCAGAACTAGAATTACGCGCAGATCAAGCAACTCTGACGGAAGAGACACCCTTGGTAGAGACCATCACCACACAGCGACAGCGTTTGGTATTTGATCAAAGATTGTCCTTACCAATTCTGCTGGATCGGTGGACTATTGACCGCAACCAAAGGGACATTACACCCTTTCTAGTCTCCCCCGGCTTTGATGGAACTGATCGGGGTGGTTTCTATATTCAGCGTGGCTTTTCAGTGATTAGTACAAGCCAGACTCACTGGACGATCACGCCCCAGTTATTAGTAGAGAGAGCTGTGCAAGAAGGCACGGGTGACTTAGGCGCACTATTTGGTGTGAAGACAACGATAAATTCCGTTTTGAGTCCACGGACAACACTTCAGGGGACTGGGCAGTTAAGCAGTCTTGACTTGAGCCAGGTGGAAAACAATTTGCGGGTGGATTTAGCATTGCACCAGAAAATAGGTGATCGCCTTCCCTATATGTTGAATTTACAATATAATTACCGCGATCTTCTATACAACGGCAGCCTCGGCTTTCAAACTGTCCAGAGTAGTTTTGGCGGCATTCTTTCCTCTCCTGTAATTCCATTAGGAAAAAGTGGAATCAACCTCACCTATCAGGCAAGTGCTCAGTATATCGATGCCAATACCGATCGCCAAGACTTACTAAAACAACCGCAGGAGGCAACCGGTCTGATCTCACTAGATCGTTTACAAGGCAGTGCTTCCCTCAATCGCGGATTTTTACTGTGGCGGGGAAAACCATTACCACCCACTGCCACTGAGGGATTACGATACACTGCTAATCCTGTAGTTCCTTACTTGCAAGTGTTCACGGGCGTTACAGGTACTAGCAGTTATTACAGCAGTGGTGATAGCCAAAGCACCTTAACTGGTACTATTGGCTTACAAGGTCAAATTGGTCATTTTTCTCGGACTTTTTTAGACTATACTGCCTTTAATATCAGTTTCTCCCAAAGTTTAAATAACGGATTATCACCCTTTTTGTTTGATCGCTCTGTTGATAACAAAGTACTGAACGCTGGGATATCACAGCAAGTCTACGGCCCTTTTCGTTTAGGTTTTCAAACATCTATTAACTTGGATACTGGTGTACAAACTAGCACCGACTATATTGTGGAATATAGTCGTCGTAGCTATGGTATCACCTTACGTTACAATCCGGTGTTGCAGCTAGGCGGCTTCAGCATCAGAATTAGTGATTTTAACTGGGGTGGCGGCACTGATCCATTTTCGGAAGTTAAGCCAGTAGTGAACGGTGTAGAACAGAGTAATTAATGAAGAGTGCTGAGTACTGAGTGAAGAAGTGAGATTACTTACTCAGGACGGGCTAAACCTTAGCTATCCGCTAACGAAAATGTTTTGCCCAATCCCCATTACCCCTTATCCCCAGAGGGGGCCCCACCTTCCCCAATTCCCAGTAGATATTAATTTGACACATTCTGACACAAATCGCTAAGATAGGCATAGTCATAACGATTCCGTTTTTTAAGAAATCTGGTACTAGTAGCTAATTAATAGTTTGTGGGTTAATTATGGTCAGAATTATTGGCATTGGTGGTAGTTTAAGAGCCAACTCTTATACCCAGCTTGCTTTACAAGTAGCAGTGCAAAGGGTAGAAGCCCTGGGTGCAGAGGTAGAAATTCTCGATTTACGGCAGTTGCAGCTACCATTTTGCACTGGTGCAAAAGAGTATTCAGAGTACCCAGATGTTAAGCGGTTGCAGGATACTGTCAGTCAGGCTGATGGATTAATTTTAGCGACGCCTGAGTATCATGGTAGCGTTAGTGGTGTCCTGAAAAATGCTCTTGATTTGATGAGCTTTGAGCAATTATCTGATAAAGTGACGGGGCTAATTAGCGTCTTGGGTGGTCAGCCTAATAGCAACGCCCTAAATGACCTACGGCTAATTGTTCGGTGGGTACATGGTTGGGTAATTCCTGAACAAATTGCGATCGGACAAGCTTATGGTGCTTTTAGTCCTGAAGGCAAGTTGCTAGATGAGAAGCTATCTCAAAGATTTGATCAATTTGCTCAGAGTTTAGTTGATAACACTCGCAAACTGCGGGGCGTAAATTAATTGTCGGGTGGGCAAGTAAAAACACACCTGCCCTGGCGAATGGAATTCGCGGCTCATCCCACGACGACAATCTTCATCGTGTCCGATCGCTTTTAACAAGTCGTCGGTGATAGCATAGATGGTAATTATTTCATTAAGCATTTCTTTCTTTTCTCTGTGTCCTCTGCGTCTTCTCTACGAGACGCTACGCGTTGGCGAAGCCTCTCGCAGAGAAGGCGGTTCGTTAAAAATTTGACTTTGATAACAGAGTTTTAGCCTTAACTGAACCGTATTGCATTATACGTAGGTTGGGTGGGGGCTTTGCGTAACCCAACCTACAATTTTTTTGCTGAACCGTATTGGGGCATAAGAGAAAATACAGATTCAATAAAAAATCCCACGCCTTGAAACGTGGGAGATTTCAAATAAATACACCAAAAATTTTAGTAGGTGGGCAAAGCCTTGACCACCCGATAAAGCTTAATGATGGTGATGATGATGATGCCCAGCTAATTGGGGATTAACTGCCAAAGTTTGCTCTGACAACAGCTGTGTAATATGAGTATCAGCCCATTGAGCCGCCATTGCTAAAAATTCTGGGTGGTCGTTGACGCAAGCCATTTGCACGTAGTTTGTACCAGGATGCTGTTTTTCTAAAGCATGGATGATATGATGCACATCCAATAGAGTTTCGTGGTTTTCTGTGGCAAAGCCAATTGGCATAAATATCACTACTTTCGCACCCAATTGGATCAGGTTATTTGCAGCTTGCTCTGCATTTGGCTGTGTCCAATCAATTAGGGGTGTGTCATGATTTAGCCAACCCACAGAGATTAGGGGATAACGGTTAATCAACTTATCCCGAACTAAATCGTACATTGCTTCACTTTCGGCAATCCCAGAAGTAAAGCCTTTAGCTTTGTGGGGACAGCCGTGGTTCATTAGCACAATGCCGATTTGAGAAGGTAGATAAGCTGCGGCTAACTCAGCAATTTTCTCTTCAACCAGATGAGCCATCAAATCGATGTAAGCTGGTTCGTTGAAGAAAGAAGGGATGTAGCGCTGTGCTTTAACCCAGTGTTCTTCACCATCAGTTAACTCAACGAGAGCGTTGTTAACTTGCTCGATCGCAATACCACTGGTAAAGATAGAATCAACAACTAGCAGTGGGTAAATTAGCAGCTTGTCGAAGCCTTGGTTTTTGATTTCTGCCAAAACTTGATTGGGTAGAAAAGGGGCACAGAAGTTGAAAGCCTTGAAAACTTGAACCTTATCACCCCATTTTTCTTGTAAATTCTTTTCAATGCCAGCTCGCTGCTGTTCAAAGATGGCATTGTGTGGGGAAATAAAATCGTGGTGTGTATGTCCCCACTCGTGGCGGTCAAATAGCGCCAAAAGCTTTGCTAGGGGGGGATAAATCCAGGTTGGTACTGGTGCAAATTTTGCTGTCAGTAGATTTAAAGCCTGTTCGTTATAGTTGGCGAAATCTTCGTAGCTTTCGACTTCGCCGTAGCCCATGAGCAATACGGCTACACGGTCTTTACCTGATAGATGCTCGTGAGTATGTTGTACTTTTTCCGGCGTGGCAACCACAATGAGTTCCTCAATATAACCAGAGTGCAGAGAGATTTAGAGCTAGGGAATAGTTTAGACATTTTCCCTACTAGTAACTTATTATCCCATCCGGGGGGATAGGATAGGTGGGAAAATCCTAATAATACATCAAAAGACATACAAGATTTACGCACAAGTAACAGAAAATCTAACCACAGAGACACAGAGAAGCCAGTGCGTTGGGGAGCCAGCGCGGTCTTGGGGGTTTCCCCCATGAGCGACTGGCGTCGGGTTCCCCGACTTGTAGCAACTGACGTGACACGGAGGAATAAGAGTTTGAGAGATATTTTGCCTAAGTCCTGAATACAAAACTTACGTGGGGTATTGGGTGGGTATGCAAAATTTATCAAAGGTAGTGTCACGGTTGAGTATAATTATTTGCCCTGGAATTCATGAGCCAGAGTTAACTGAAAGCTTTAGAGTAGAGTTGTTAGATTTAGTTTCTCAGAGTGCGAGACCTGCGGTGAGCTACGCTAACGCACCCAATTACGCAAATATACTGATTTATCCGGGTAAAGATGTTTTAGTTTTATCAGCATTGCACATTTTGCAGTTTTTGCGCGATCGCTTGACCAACTCTCCAGAATCATCAATCATATTCATTAGCTTTAGTGCTGGCGTCGTTGGGGCAATAGGGGCAGCGCATTTGTGGCAACTCTTGGGTGGTCGTGTCAAAGCGTTTATTGCTATAGATGGATGGGGAGTACCACTACAAGGGAATTTCCCTATTCATCGGATGAGTCATGATTATTTCACTCATTGGAGTTCCTCTTTGCTAGGTAGTGGGCAAAATAACTTTTATGCAGATCCCGCAGTCGATCATTTATCGATTTGGAAATCTCCCCAAACTGTACAAGGCTGTTGGGTAGATTCTTCCATTGAGATTATTCCACCCAAAGGTCGTCTAACAGCTGCGGAATTTTTGCTTATGCTGTTAAAGCGCTATGAAGCAAATTAATCCGGACAATGGAGTAATTAAACAGGAGTTAGTCATTAGTCATTGGTCATTAGTTCCCCGACTCCCATCTACCCAAAGAAAGTATCTAAATGTTTCCAACTGAACCGGCTGCTGTTAATAACGGATTTGGCGCACTGCTAAAAAACCGTGCTTTTATGTTCCTGTGGTTTGGACAACTGGTGTCTCAGTTAGCAGATAAGGTCTTCTTTTTGATGCTGGTTGATCTGGTAGTAGACAAAAACAGTAGCTACTTTCCTCCTGCGGGAGTAGCAAAAGAATCGATGTACCCCATTTTGATGGTGGCGTTTACCATACCAGCAATTTTATTTGGTTCAGCAGGGGGTGTATTTGTCGATCGCATACCGAAAAAGCTGATTATGATCGGCTCTGATATTTTACGCGGGCTATTGGTTATCGGGCTTGCCTTTTTACCAAGGGATTTTCATATACTTCTGCTCATTACTTTTGGGGTTTCCACCGTTACCCAATTTTTTGCCCCAGCCGAACAAGCGGCGATTCCTTTACTGGTGAAGCGAGAGGGTCTAATAGCAGCTAATGCGCTGTTTACTAGCACAATGATGGGTGCTTTAATTGTCGGTTTTTTATTAGGAGATCCGTTGCTGAGTTTGGCTGAAACTGGTATAGCTAAAAACTATGGGCCAGAGTTAGTGGTGGCCCTACTATACTTCTTGTCGGCTGTAAGTATGCTGCCGATTAACTTTCGGGAAAAAAAATCATCGAGCGAAATTCTAGGCGATCGCATCGACCTTTGGGCGGACTTTAAAGAAGGTTTACGCTACCTCAAGAAAAACCGTTTGGTGTTAAATGCAATGCTGCAAACTACAGTTTTATACTGCGTCTTTGCCGCCTTGATGGTACTTGCCCTTCCCTTGGCACAAAAGTTTGGTTTACAAGGAAAGCAATCTGGACGCTTTATCGCCGCAGTGGGAATTGGTATGGTTATAGGTGCTGGCGTTTTGGGTCATTGGGGTGAAAAAATGCATCACAAACCTTTACCCTTAATCGGCTTTTTGGGTATGGCACTTATTTTGGCTGTGGTTTCCTTCACCAATAGTCAAGTATTAGCACTCGGATTTTGTATTTTACTGGGTGTGAGTGGTTCTCTAATTGGTGTACCAATGCAAACTCTCATTCAGCAGCAGACTCCACCAATTATGCGTGGTAAGGTTTTTGGCTTTCAAAATCATGCCGTTAATATAGCCCTTTCCGCACCACTGGCGATTACAGGCTGGTTAAATCAAGAGTTTGGCTTGCGAATTGTCCTGATCGCAATGAGTCTTGTAGTTGCATTTGTCGGTATTTGGGCTTGGAAAAATACCCGCAATGTCTTGCAAGACGTAATTTAATTAATGTAGGCTAATAATCTAGCTTTAATATTTAGATAATTAGAATATGAAATTCTCGGAATTTAATTGAAGTTTTCCATTAAAATGAAATCTTAACTACAGAATTCAGCATTAAGTTTAGCTATAGTCTGAGGTTTGACCGTGCGTTCACGAAGTGTCTCCGCAGGAGAATCGCTCTCCCCAATTAGTCTCCCACAAACCGAGAATCACAAACAGTCCCGTACTTCTAGCCCGCCAGTCGTGCCCAAACGTGCATCTGGCGGTTTTGCTCTGCTTGACAGCCTTCATCGCCACGGCGTTGATTATATTTTTGGTTATCCCGGTGGAGCAATTCTACCAATTTACGACGACCTGTATAAGGTGGAAGCAACTGGTGCTATTAAGCACATTCTCGTGAGACACGAACAAGGTGCAGCCCATGCTGCTGATGGTTATGCCCGTGCCACAGGGAAAGTCGGAGTCTGCTTTGGTACTTCTGGGCCAGGAGCAACTAACTTGGTGACAGGCATCGCCACAGCCTACATGGATTCAATTCCAATGATTGTAGTCACGGGACAGGTAGCACGTCCGTCGATTGGTACAGATGCGTTTCAAGAAACCGATATTTACGGAATTACCCTACCGATCGTCAAACACTCTTATGTAGTGCGTGACCCTAAAGACATGGCGCGAATTGTCGCCGAAGCCTTCCACATCGCTAGCACTGGGCGACCGGGGCCAGTTTTGATTGATGTCCCCAAAGATGTGGCCTTAGAAGAATTTGACTATGTACCTGTAAAACCAGGTTCGGTAAAATTACGCGGTTATCGTCCCACTGTCAAGGGAAATCCTCGGCAAATTAATGCTGCAATCCAGTTGATTACCGAAAGTCGCCGTCCGCTATTGTATGTGGGTGGTGGTGCGATCGCAGCCGGTGCCCATGAAGAAATCAAAGAACTAGCTGAATTATTCGATATCCCTGTCACCACAACCTTAATGGGGATCGGTGCATTTGACGAACATCATCCCCTCGCTTTGGGAATGTTGGGGATGCATGGCACCGCTTACGCTAACTTCGCTGTGAGTGATTGTGACTTGCTGATTTGCGTCGGCGCTAGATTTGACGATCGCGTTACAGGTAAATTAGACGAATTCGCCTCCCGTGCCAAAGTAATTCACATCGATATCGATCCGGCAGAAGTCGGCAAAAATCGCATTCCCGAAGTGCCCATCGTCGGCGATGTGCGGAACGTGTTAGTAGACTTGTTGCGTCGATGCAAAGAAGCAGGCGTCAAGGCTACACCGAATCAAAACCAAGAATGGCTGAATCTAGTTAATCGTTGGCGCGAAGAATATCCTCTCATCGTGCCGCATCATCATGACAGCATTTCCCCTCAAGAAGTGATTGTAGAAGTCAGCAACCAAGCACCCCACGCTTTCTACACCACAGATGTGGGACAACATCAAATGTGGGCAGCACAATTCCTGAAGAATGGCCCAAGACGCTGGATTTCTAGCGCTGGTTTGGGAACGATGGGTTTTGGCTTACCTGCGGCGATGGGTGCGAAAGTGGCATTTCCTGATGAAGAAGTCATCTGTATCAGTGGTGATGCTAGTTTCCAAATGTGTTTACAGGAACTAGGAACCCTTGCACAGTATGGGATAAATGTCAAGACGATAATTATCAATAACGGTTGGCAAGGGATGGTACGCCAGTGGCAGCAAGCCTTCTATGGTGAGCGTTACTCATGCTCTAACATGGAAGTAGGGATGCCAGACGTAGAATTATTGGCAAAAGCTTACGGGATTAAAGGGATGGTAATTAGCGATCGCACTGAATTAAAAGATGCGATCGCCGAAATGCTAGCACACAAAGGCCCCGTGATTGTGAATGTTCACGTCACCAGAGATGAAAACTGCTATCCAATGGTAATCCCTGGCAAGAGCAATGCTCAAATGGTCGGCTTGCAGAAGCAAGCGCCAAAAGGTACATCAGAGCCAGTGTATTGTAGTCACTGCAATGCTAAAAATGCTCCTACTCACAACTTCTGTGCTGAGTGTGGGACAAAGTTGTAACACTGTGTTCTCTGCGTCTCATAAGGTTGAATTAATTATTGTTTAACCACAGAGGCGCAGAGAGCGCGGAGAGAAAAAGAGATTTTACCATACTCAGTACTCAGCACTGAGTGTTATTGTTACTCAGCACTGATACATTAATTTTTCCCATTGGGACGCTGAATAATCGTCTCCACTACCCGCCGCTTGGCTTTTGGATCGATACCTACTAAACGTACATACTCACCGCTATATTCTGTGAGAGTTGATTCCAAATTTGAGATTGCATCAGACTCAGCATCAATATGGCTATTAACACAACTTTGCCAAGAACCTGTGCGAAAACGGCGTTCATCAACGTGTTCAATACTAATTTTGTAACCCTGAGATAATAATTGCCGAATCTGTTCTTGTGTCTCTAGGGTCAAATGTGGACTCGATGCTTGTTGTTTTTGCTGGAATCCATTAGTTTTTACTTCTGGGGTTGCGCCATTTGATGGCTGACTAGTTGGTGTCACCGCAGCAGGTGGTGCAGATTGATAATAATTTCTGCCTCGATTTAGTCGGTTGTACTCATCAACCAATTGGGAATTTTCTACCCGTTTGTGTTCGCCAACCATCAAGTTACCAGACTCGATTAAATGAGACAGGGTGAAATTGGGCTTTTTAAATTCTGGTGGCCCTTTAACGCTGTTAACCACATTCAAAGATACCTGCTCAAAACCGACTTTATGGATATAGTTGCGGATTTGTTCGTCATAAATGCGCGATCGCAAAGCGCTAAAAAAGTCGATAGACTGATTGATAAAAGTATCAACTAGCTGTTCAACTTCCCGTGACGACAGTCCGTCGGGTTCAAAAATCCCCTTGACAATTCCCACTTTGTCATCTCTATCTGGTTCCCAGTAGAATTTATCCATCCGTCCATCCCGAATTAACGGTGCATAGAGGGTAGAAAAATCATTACCTGTGACGATAATCGGCACACGAATTAAAGGCGTGGAATCATAGCTTCCCGGCAACTGCACATCTGTAGGATTATCAGCAATATTCATCAGTGTGGCATTTACCAACTGGGTATTTACAGTATATTGAGTGCCTTCATCAAAGCGTCCAGCGCCAGCATCTAAATCGTTAATCATCAGTACACACATTTTGCCGCGTACTTTAATGAGTTCTGCTGTTTCTCGATAGCGCAGCCGAATCAACCGCGCTGGATCTCCTGCATCTGGACTTTCTAATTCGCCGCCAGATATTAGAGTCACCTCAATACCCATTTTTTCAAAGACTAACTCACATTGAAATGTTTTGCCCTCACCTTTGCGTCCATGAATTCCCAAAATTAAGGGTACTCGCACGCCAGGAAGCTTCAAAAAGTTTTTAGTGATGTGGACAGCAAGTTTGTCCAAAAAGCGAGGAGCGATGTAGTAACCCATGAGTTTATCTTATGAAGAATTAACACTTCTAAACTTAATGTTAAGTTTTTTTTGGGGATAGCGATCGCTTTTCTTTCACACAGGACACAGTTTAGCTTTAAGCATCCTTTTAGCTATTCCTGTTAACTGACGATTTTTCGGCTAATGGCATCTCCAATCTCCATCAGTATCTCTTCCTGTTCTGGAGTAAATTCGTAGGGAATTGGCTTGGCAATGCCCAAAGTACCATACAATTGGCCATTCAGCATTAGCGGCACAGTGATAGAACCTTCTACCTTGGTTTCCTTTGCCGAGGGTCTGGCCACACCCGATTCATCGGTTTGTAAGTTGCAAATCTGCACAGGTCGCTGACGTTCGGCGGCAACACCAGCCATTCCTTTACCAATGGGAATTACCGTCATTTTAGGCAACAGGAATTCTGGAATGCCCTGGTAAGCCTTTAGGTGCAATAACTGGCTATCTTGATCTAGGGTATGGATAGTACCTGTAGAACAGTCGAAAGCAGCCAGGATTTCGGTCAGCAGCCGATTCCAGTCGATGGCTGGGTCTGACAGGGCATCAAAAATTGCTTTGGTATCTGAAGTCGTCATAGTGGTATTGAAGAAGAATTCAGAAGTCAGAATTCAGGAGTCAGAATAAATCAGTCGGGGATTCAGACCCGCGACTGATAGCGTAGCGTTAGCGAGTCCGCGAGCGTCTTGAAGACCACCAAATTTCCAATTTGGTGGGGGTGCAAAAACGCCGATTATTCAGACGCTCGTTCGCGCAGCGTGCCGTAGGCAAGACTCGCTAACGCTGCGCTATCCGCCAGTCGCACAGAAAACATTGCTGAATTCTAACTCCTGACTCCTGAATTCTGGTAGATAAATTCAGATGCGGTACAACATTATATCGCGAGGTCTTGGGACACGGCAGTGCCCATTGGTGTCAACTTAACGTGAAACCGCTTGTCCGCCGGGAATTGAAATTCCCGTATAATAGCTAAAGTTATCTGAAGATGACTAAATATCGCCAAAAATCTCCAGTCTACTTCAGTAGACTTTAGCTAAAAGCCCGGGAATTTATTTTTGAAGTAATAAGTCATAAATAATGAGTAATGGGTATTACTCATTACTCATTACTCATTAATTTATTCCCTGGCGGGCATGGAAGCCAACAGATAAGCTATTTCCAGCTTAAGTTGACATCAATGAGAAGGGTCGTCCCCCGCACTCTGCCCCATGCCCAATGCCCAATGCCCAATGCCCATTTTTATCTAACGTTTCTCACTAAAAAATCTGGCTGACCACAACTTTTTTGCGATCGCTTCAAAATCTCGGCGCTACAAATACCAGGTTCGCCATTTTTGGAATAACAAAAGAAGACTTCTTGCAAAAATCTTCCTGAACCAGAACAAAAAGGTGCTACACCATCAGCAGTAATTTGATTATTCGCACTCACAAATGAATTTTTAAAATTTGTAATTGTGGTACGCACGGGTTTATTGGGACGATTATAAGCTGCGGGAATAGCGATCGCATCTTTTAATTTTTTACTCAATCCCAAGTATTCCGCAGGAGTTTTCCCCGAACAAGTACCATGTTTTTCCCATTCATGATCGTAAAGTTTATTACTAGGATACAAATTGGGAAACTGCCGCTTTACTTCCGCCGGTAATTTTTGTGTAGAACAATTAGCTGGATAACCAGTTTGGTACTGCGGCCACAAACCATGTAGTACAAAACCGAGTTTCCTTCCAGAACCACACTGCTGCGGATCGCGAGTACCACTTGTCGCACAATAATCTGGCGACCAAGAAAGTGTCAGTACATAAAAGTCAAATTTTCCCGGAGTACCGCGATTTTGAGCAATGGCAGCATTCGGTATAAAAAGACTAGTAATTAACAGAGAAGATGCAATGAAAAGTTTCTTAACCTGCATATAAACACTGGTTTTATTCTAAAATTAAGTTTATACAAGATACATGCTTAAGAGTCAAGAATTCTTTCCCACTCCCCGATCCCCAGTCCCCAACAAATTCAGAAAAAGCAAATCTTGGTATGGATTCTGGGATATCCTTAGATAAGTGAAAGATTTGCCAAAAATAGTAAGAATGAAGCTGGCAGCAAGAGTAAGTCAGGTAACACCTTCATTAACCTTAGCGATCGCAGCCAAGGCTAAGGCACTGAAGGCAGAGGGAATAGATGTTTGTAGTTTTAGCGCTGGAGAACCAGATTTTGATACCCCAGCGCATATTAAAGCCGCAGCAGTCAAAGCTTTGGAAGAAGGCAAAACCAAATATGGTGCAGCAGCCGGAGAACCAAAGTTAAGGGAAGCGATCGCCCATAAGCTTAAAATTGATAACGGTCTTGATTACAAGTCTGAGAATGTCATCGTCACCAATGGCGGTAAACATTCTCTGTACAACTTGATTGTGGCGCTAATCGATCCAGGTGATGAGGTAATTATTCCTGCACCCTACTGGTTAAGTTATCCCGAAATGGTGACTTTGGTCGGTGGAGTTTCGGTAATTGTGCCCACAGATGCCACGACGGGTTATAAAATTACTCCCGAACAACTCCGTAAAGCAATCACGCCGAAAACAAAGCTATTTATCCTCAACTCTCCATCTAATCCTACAGGGATGGTTTACACGCCAGATGAAATCAAAGCACTGGCGCAGGTAGTAGTTGATGCAGATATCTTTGTTGTCTCTGATGAAATTTACGAAAAGATTCTCTACGACGGTGCAGAACATATCAGCATCGGTTCTCTAGGAAAGGAAATTTTTGACCGGACTTTGATTAGTAATGGGTTTGCGAAAGCTTATTCTATGACTGGGTGGAGACTTGGTTATTTAGCAGGCCCAGTAGAAATCATTAAAGCAGCCAGTACCATCCAAGGACATAGTACATCTAACGTGTGTACCTTTGCCCAATATGGGGCGATCGCAGCGCTACAAAGTTCTCAAGATTGTGTCGAAGAAATGCGTCAAGCCTTCGCTAAACGCCGCCAGGTAATGCTAGACAGACTCAACGCCATTCCCGGTTTGAGTACCGCAAAACCAGACGGCGCTTTTTATCTGTTCCCAGATATCAGCAAAACCGGTCTAAAATCCCTAGAATTTTGTGACGCTTTGTTGGAAGAACATCAAGTTGCAGTCATTCCCGGAATTGCCTTTGGCGCAGATGACAACATTCGCCTTTCCTACGCCACAGATTTGGCGACGATTGAAAAGGGGATAGATAGATTAGAGAAATTTGTCAAATCGCGTATTTAGTTAGCTGGATCAGCATTCATCTCACACTCATAAAAGTGAGTGTGAGATGAATGCGAGTGAGGTGACGACTATCCCTTTTTGAATGTGTACTGAGTAATCTTTTTCTTACTCATCACTCAATACTGAGTATGGTAAAGGAAATAGCGATCGCATCCCTATTAAATAATTCGTAATTCGTAATTCGTAATTCGTAATTAAGTTTTGTGAAAGCGACGCGCAAAGCGAGTCTGCGATAGCGCCGGCGGCAAGCGAGTACTCGAGCGTCGCGTCCGGGGATTTAGACCCCGACCCAAAACTTGCCGGTTATTGAACCGGGGGATTTAAACCCACGGTACTCGGTTGAAAATTCTTTGATTGCAAAACTGCGTAAAAACGCTGAAAGTCACAGCAGAAAGTTAATACACACGGATTGATCTGGATGAAAAAAGTAAAAATCCCACTCAGTTTTGAGCGGGACTATGTGAAGTCTTATTACTAAAATTAGAAATCTCGATCTTAGAAAAAGTTCATGATTGTAATAACCCCAACGCTGGTTAATATCATTAAAGCGCCCATAATTATAGACTGGCCTAATGGATTGCTAAATTTTGCGTTGTTCATTTAAGTAAAATCCCTTTTATTAATAGTCCCTTAACCATATCAAAATCAGTATAAATATCTATAAAAGTATTGCAAAACTTAAATTACGTTAACCTTTCTTAATAAATAATTTATTTATGCTTATGTAATAATTTTTACTTGATGTTGAGCATTGAAAAGAGGCGGAGAGGAAAATTCTTCTCCCTTGCTTTGTCCCCAGTCCCCAGTCCCCAGTCCCCAGTCCCCAGTCCCCAATTCCCAATCCCCAATCCCAAAATGTAGTAATTTCCACACAAAATAATTACCTTATCTCCGAGCGGAATACGCGTCTTAATGAAGTAAGATCGATCTTAATCAAGGTAGAAATATTTGAATAGAAGATTATCATGACAGTCTCCACGGCATCTAGAAACCAAGCGATCGCTTTTGACTTAGACAAATTAAATGAGCAATTTGAAACTGCCACTCCCAAAGACATACTGGCATGGTCTATAGAAAATATCCCAACGGGACTGGTGCAAACAAGCGCCTTTAACGTGGATGACATGATAATTACCCATATTCTTTACAGTGAACTGAAGCATCCCGTTCCTGTAATTTTTCTTGACACCTTGCACCACTTCCCTGAAAGTCTAGAATTGGTAGCCAAAGCCAAACAAATCTACAACCTAGATTTGCAAACTTTCAAAACTCCAGATGTAGATACCCGCGAAGCCTTTGAAGCCAAGTACGGCGATAAACTTTGGGATAAGGATATTGCCAAATTCCACCACATTACAAAAATTGAACCACTGCTACGAGGTCTAGACGAACTCAATAGCGTCGCTTGGATTACCGGACGCCGCCGCGACCAAGCAGTAACCCGTGCGAATATGCCCATATTTGAATTTGATGGTAAAGGTAAGCTGAAAGTAAATCCTATAGCTACCTGGACACGTCAAGACAGCTGGGTTTATGTAGCTGAACACGGAGTCATCTACAACCCTCTACACGACCAAGGTTATCCCAGTATCGGCGACGAACCTATCACCACCAAAGTAGGCGAAGGTGAAGACGAACGCGCCGGACGCTGGCGGGGAAGTGATAAAACAGAATGCGGAATTCATATTTAGTCATTGGTCATTTGTCATTTGTCATTAGTATTAGACAAAGGACAAATGACTAAGAACAAAGGACAAATATGATTAAAATCCTCCATCTCTCCGATATCCACATGGGAAGCGGCTTTTCCCACGGACGAATTAATCCCACGACTGGATTAAATACACGATTGGAGGATTTTGTCAATACATTGTCTATATGTATTGACCGAGCGCTAACAGATGCAGTTGATATGGTGATATTTGGTGGCGATGCTTTCCCGGATGCTACACCACCGCCTTATGTACAACAAGCTTTTGCTAGCCAGTTTCGCCGTCTGATGGATGCCAATATTCCGACAGTGCTGTTGGTAGGCAACCACGACCAACATTCCCAAGGACAGGGAGGGGCGAGTTTAAATATTTACCGCACTTTGGGAGTGCCAGGATTTGTTGTTGGTGATACATTAACTACTCACTGCATCCAAACCCGTAATGGCAAAGTGCAAGTAATTACTCTGCCTTGGCTGACTCGTTCCACCCTGATGACTCGCCAAGAGACAGAAGGTTTGTCTTTGGCGGAAGTCAACCAACTATTAACGGAACGTTTGCGAGTTGTTTTAGAAGGGGAAGTCCGACGTCTTGACCCCGATGTGCCTACTATTCTTTTAGCTCACTTGATGGCTGATAATGCAACCTTGGGCGCAGAGCGCTTTTTGGCAGTAGGTAAAGGCTTTACTCTACCCCTATCTTTGCTGACGCGACCTTGTTTTGATTATGTAGCCTTGGGACACGTCCACCGCCATCAAAATCTGAATAAATCCAACAACCCGCCGGTAATTTATCCAGGGAGTATTGAGCGGGTAGATTTTAGCGAAGAAAAAGAAGACAAAGGCTATATAATGCTGGAACTGGAGCGGGGAAGCGCTGAATGGGAATTTTGTCCCTTAACAGTTCGGACTTTCCAAACCATTGAGGTGGATATCTCGAAAGCAGATGATCCACAAGCGGTGTTAATGAAAGCGATCGCCAAGTATGATATTGAAGATGCTGTAGTGCGGCTAATTTACAAACTCCGTTCTGAACAGATGGATTTAATTGACAGTTCCTCTCTACATACTGCTTTAAGTCCCGCTCATACCTACACCATTCAAGCAGAGTTAGTAAGTCAATTAGCCAGGCCCCGCATTCCTGAATTGAGTGCAAGTAGCAGCATCGACCCAATGGAAGCGTTAAAAACTTACTTAAATAATCGGGAAGACCTCAAAGACATCGCAGTATCAATGATGGATGCAGCCCAGAAGTTGCTAGCAGATGAAGTGGAAGTTTGGCTGGAAGCAGCAACTAATGAGTAGGTTAACAATTCAAAATTCAAAATGACGCTCGCAGACTCGCTAACGCTGCGCTAACAAAATTCAAAATTAAAGACATTTCAGACAGGGATTTAGCGAGAAACGCGGTCTTGGGATGCATCCCAAGTGGAGCGATTTCTCAAGACAAACCCCGACTGAAATGGGTGCTACATGTAGATTGCAGGTTCTTAAACCCTTTAATTTACAATAAAATGATTCGTAATTAACAATTATTTTATTATGGAATAACGTAGACGCTTCTCTACGAGAAGCTACGCGAACGGCTTGCCGCAGGCTACCGCAGAGGCGCGGAGGGCACGGAGAAATAAGAGTTTTAGAGGTGTTTTGTGTCAGTCCTATTTTCTACTTTCCAAAATCTATGACGCAAACAATCCAAGCAAAGGTCATCGACTTACGCTATTTAATCGATAACTTTGGTATTCAGTTAGTTTTAGATGACTCATTTTTTCACGAATGGCAAGAAAATTTACCAGAAATTAATGATTTAGACAAACAACTTTTAGACAAGGTGAAAATGGGTTATTTAAATCTTCTTAATTATCCACCTTTACTAGAAGATGTAGTTAGAATGGCAGTTGTAGACCCATTACTTTTTATTGGGGATTTTTATCTAGCCCCGTTTTATGTAAAATCAGAAGAATCTATAGATATTGCTGTACCAGATGAAGATGTAATCATTAAAGGCAGAATAGATACCTTAGTTTTGAAAGAGCAATTATGGGTGATGATTATTGAGTCTAAGAGAGCTTCCTTTTCAGTTGAGCAAGGACTGGCACAAATTCTTGCTTATCTGTTAGGAAATTCGTATATTGATAAACCCAGTTTTGGAATGATTGCCACGGGAAGCGAGTTTATTTTTGTCAAGTCAGTGCAAGGAAATCCACCGCGTTATGCTTTATCAAAGGGTTTTTTGATGCGAAACCCTGGAAATGAATTGTACGAGGTGCTACGTATATTGAAGCGCCTGACTCAGTTGGTGAGTGCTTAAATCTTATAGCTTGATTATATATTCTCACAGGATGCGCGATCGCTCTTTCAATAATGAGAGAATATACTATCTATAAATTTAGGGAAGTTGATAATGAAGCGTGAATTTAATGTAATTATCGAACGAGATGCAGATGGCTACTTTGTTGCTTCCGTCCCAAATCTTCCTGGTTGTCATACGCAAGCTAAAACTTTAGATGAGTTGGTGGAACGCATTAGAGAAGCGATTGAACTTTGTCTAGAATTTGAGGAAGAACAGCAGGATTCACTCGACTTTGTTGGTATTCAACTAATTGCACTAGCTTCCCTCTCCTTTATAAGGAGAGGGATTGAGGGTGAGGTAAGCCAGGGACATAAATTGTATGTTATTTAATTTTTATGCCTAAGTATTGATGATTTTGAAAGCTAGATATTATATACAAATAATAGTCGTAATGAATAATAGTCGTAATGAGCGCGATCGCTAGATATCATACTTAAGATGTTATTATGCAGCTACTTTATTTTAAAAAAAGCTTTAGTGGCTAAAGAAAGTCGAGTTTCCACTACTATTTTGTATTACTAATCACATATTTTTTAGCAAATATTATGTATATAGCCGGATTGTTTCGCTTTCCAGCAGAACAACCCGTTTTTTGAAATGCCTTGGTAAATCAAATTTATTTGCTACTTTTGATGATAAATTTCTCACTTAATCAAAAAAATTTAATCCAGATGATAAATATTATTCTATATACCCTATAATTCTCATAATCACGGTATCCATGTAGAAATACCGTAGATTTAGGGGTGATTCTAATGAGCAAGTCGCAACAATCGATACAATTAAGTAAATTCCTGAGTGAAGGAATGCAGGCTTATGCCATGAAAGCTTTGCGGACTATACAACTATCCTATCAACATGCAATTAGAAGTTGGTTGAATGGCCGCAGTATCCAAAGCTTTGTAAGTCTGTTTTTAATAAGTATTTTTTTGAGTATAGCAGTTGCCTCCTGTTCTGGAAGCAGTTCAGCTAGCAAAAATGATGTTAAGTTAAAACTCGTTTCATTCTCTGTCACCAAAGCCGCACATGACCAGATAATTCCCAAATTTATCGAAAAGTGGAAGCAAGAACACAACCAAAATGTCACATTTGAGCAAAGTTATGGTGGTTCTGTAGCTCAAGCGTCTGCTGTCATTAACGGTTCCCAAGAAGCAGACATAGTACACTTGGCACTTACCCTCGATGTTAGCAAAATTCAACAAGCAGGTTTAATTAAGTCAGGCTGGGAAATCAAAGCTCCGAGAAGTGGTATTGTGAGTAGATCGGTGGCTGCGATCGTCACCCGCGAAGGCAATCCAAAAGGTATCAATACTTGGGCAGATTTGGCAAAAGATGGCGTGAAAGTGATTGCAGCTAACCCAAAAACTTCTGGTATTGCTATTTGGGAATTCTTGGCTTTTTGGGGTTCGGTGAGTTTAACAGGCGGTGATGAAGCCACAGCATTAGATTATGTCACCAAAGTTTATAAAAACACCCCTATTCTGACAAAAGATGCCCGTGAAGCAAGCGATTTATTTTTCCAAAAAGGTCAGGGAGATGTCTTAATTAACTACGAGAACGAGGTAATTTTGGCGGATAAAAATGGGACAAAGTTACCTTATGTTGTACCCCAAGTGAATATTTCCATTGATAATCCTGTGGCGGTAGTAGATAAAAACGTTGATAAACACGCTACAAGAGAAGTTGCACAAGCATTTGTTGATTTTCTATACTCGACAGAAGCTCAACGTGAATTTGCAAAATTACAATATCGTCCTGTTAATCCCACTGTTACCGAAGAAGTAGCCTCACAACATCCGCCAATTAAAACTTTATTTACATCTCAAGATTTAGGTGGTTGGGATATTATTCAGAAAAAGTTTTTTGAAGATGGAGCAATTTTTGACAAAGTGCAAGCTGCAAACAAAGCATAATATTTATTTTTTCATGCAGCATTCTCTACTTGCAGATAGCCAAGCATAAGCAATTTCCTGTAACTTTATCTCAATTGATAATTTATGAGCTTTCGTAGCAGATTCAAGAATAGCTTCTTACTGACGTTTTTAATGATTATTGCCAGCAGTATCACTGCTTGTAGCAGTAATGAGGAAAAGAAAAGTCAGGTGAGCATTGATGGTGCAGCTGTAGGTTTTCCCATTTCTTTAGCAGTTGCAGAAGAATACGGTAAAGTTAAACCTGAAGCTAAAGTAAGCGTTGCCTCAAGTGGTACTGGCGGTGGTTTCAGTAAATTTTGTAATGGCGATATTGATATAGCTGGTGCTTCTCGCACCATTAGAGATGAAGAAATCAAAAAATGTGAAAGTAAGAATATTAAATTTGTAGAGTTACCTGTAGCTTTAGATGGCATTGCCGTGATTGCCAACCGTAAAAATAACTTTGCCAAATGTCTAACTATTAAGGAACTAGGTACAATTTGGGGCGGTAAATCAGACGGCAAAATATTGGCATGGAATCAAGTCAATCCCAAGTTTCCTAAGGAAAAGCTGAAGCTTTATGCTCCATCTTCTGATACAGGAACATTCGATTATATGACTCAAGCCGTGACTGGCAAAGCCAAGAATGGCCGTACAGACTACACTGCCACTCAGAATCAAAACCTTCTCGTACAAGGAGTTTCAGGTGATGTATCAGCCTTGGGTTATGTAGGGATATCTTACTACATTCAAAATCAAGACAAACTGAATTTAGTTGCTGTAGAAAGTCTTACAGGAAAGTGTGAAAAACCAGTTCCGGTGGATAATGTAATTAAAAACATCTATACACCTTTGTCTCGTCCTCTCTTCATCTATGTCAGTAAAAAATCCTTAGATACTAAGCCAGCAGTAAAAGAATTTGTAGATTTTTATCTAGAAAATTCTTGGAAGTGGGTAGATAGTGTTGGTTATGTAGCATTACCTGATGAAGCTTACGTCAAAGTCAAACAAAAATTTGCTAGTGGTGAAACTGGGACAAAGTTTAAAAAAGCAAAACCAGGTGAACCGATCACAAACTTCATTTAATTTAAGTCTCAGGTATTGTAGTTTAGTTTTAGTGAGAAGTTAATTGTTTATGCAAAATACCAATTTTCAAGATGCTCCTTATCTACAATCCAGAGAGTCACTGGAGAAAAATGCCTCGGAAGACATTTCCGAAAAGATTATTGCGGTGATTTTATTTGCTTGTGCTTTAGTCTCGGTTTTGACTACCTTTGGTATTGTCGTAATTATTTTTCAGGAGACATTCAGTTTTTTCCAAGATGTTTCCTTTGCCCAATTCTTTCTTGATACTAAATGGACACCTTTATTTGCCGATAGACATTTTGGTGTTTGGCCTTTGATTAATGGCACTTTCTTAACTACAGCTATTGCAATGGCAGTTGCTATTCCTTTAGGTTTATCTTCTGCCATTTATTTAAGTGAGTATGCTCAACCCAAAGTAGCAGCAATTTTGCGTCCAGCAGTGGAACTTTTGGCGGGAGTACCTACAGTAGTATATGGTTACTTTGCGCTGTTGTTCCTTACACCATTGCTGCGGAATGTTATCCCTCTGGAAATATTCAACGCTTTGAGTGCGGGTTTAATGATGGGGGTAATGATTACTCCTACTGTTAGTTCTATCAGCTTAGATGCTATTCGAGCAGTTCCACGCTCATTGCGAGAAGGAGCTTATGCTTTAGGTATTACTAAACTGGAAACCATTTTTAAAGTAGTTCTACCAGCCGCGCTTTCTGGAATTATAGCCTCAATTATATTGGGTATTTCTCGAGCTGTGGGTGAAACAATGACTGTCCTCATCGCCGCCGGACAGCAACCAAGACTAACTATTAACTTTGCGGAATCAGTAGAAACAATGACAGCCTACATGGCACAAATTTCTGGTGGAGATAGTCCGCGTGGTAGTCTTAATTTTAAGACATTATATGCTGTAGGCGCTGTTCTATTTCTACTTACCCTTGCTCTGAATATTGTTAGTTACTGGATTGCTAATCGCTTTAAAGAAAAATACGACTAAATAGATATGACTACAAGTTATCAACAAGATGATTCTCTAGATTCTGCGGCAGAATTTACCGATAATGTTGAAAGTAGGGAGACATTAGGTAAAGTATTTGAAGTACTTTTTTTGTTAGGATTGCTGATTGGTTTATTTGTCCTAGCTTTGCTACTTTTTGATATTTTTAAAGACGGATTAGGCAGATTTTTGTCACCCGGCTTTCTCACGGAAACTCCTTCTCGTTTTCCTGACCAAGGTGGTATCCGCCCTGCAATTATCAGCAGCATTCTTTTAGGGCTGGTTGTGATTTTAGTCACCGTCCCCATTGGTGTCGGAGCAGCTTTATATCTAGAAGAGTATGCACCTAAAGCTTGGTGGACAGCAATTATTGAGATTAATATCAGTAATTTGGCGGGTGTACCTTCTATTGTTTATGGATTGCTGGGTTTAGGGGTTTTCAATTATTTGCTTGGGTTTGGCCCCGCTTTGATTTCCGGTGCATTGACTTTATCTTTGTTGTCTTTACCAGTAATTATTGTGACAGCTAGAGAAGCTATTCGCGCTGTCCCAGATTCCCTGAGAAATGCTTCTTACGGATTAGGTGTGACAAAATGGCGAACTATCAGCAATCATGTCATACCCTATGCTATTCCCGGTATTCTGACGGGGGTGATTATCTCTGTATCCCGCGCTATTGGTGATGCAGCCTCTCTGATTGTTGTAGGTGCTGTGGGTTTTCTCACCTTTAACCCTGGTTTGTTTCAGAGATTTATGGCATTACCCATTCAAATTTACAGTTATATAACTCGTCCTGAACCGGGTTTTGCTAGTGCAGCAGCAGCCACAATTATTGCGTTGTTACTCTTGATTTTAGTTTTAAATGGTGTAGCAATTTATATTCGGCAACGCTTCTCAATAAATTAGGTAATTAAATATCTAATTGGATATATTCACAGATATTAGGAGTTAAACCAAATGACTTATAGCAATAATAAAATTAAATCAGATAGTGCCACAATCGACGAAAGTAATAGCGTCTTCAATGTAGAAGGTGTGAAGGTCTATTACGGTGGATTTCTGGCACTTTTAGATGTCTATATAAAGATTCCTGATAAACAAATTATTGCTTTTATTGGCCCTTCAGGATGTGGTAAAAGTACCTTGCTGCGTTGCTTCAACCGGATGAATGATTTAATTCCTGGTGCTAAGGTTGAAGGTAGACTAAATTATCGCGATCGCAATATTTACGCTCCGAAGATAAATTCTGTAAAATTGCGCCGCCAAGTTGGAATGGTTTTTCAAAGACCAAATCCTTTCCCGAAGTCAATCTACGAAAATATTTCCTTTGGCCCGCGTGCGAACGGTTATAAAGGTAACGTTGATGAATTGGTAGAAGATTCTCTCAGACGCGCTGCTATCTGGGATGAAGTCAAGGATAAACTCAAAGAGAAGGGAACTGCATTATCTGGCGGACAACAACAACGACTTTGCATTGCCCGTGCGATCGCCATGAAACCAGATGTATTATTAATGGATGAACCATGTTCTGCTCTCGACCCAATTTCTAGCCGCCAAGTAGAAGAACTCTGCTTAGAACTTAAGGAGCAATACACCATTATTATGGTGACACACAATATGCAGCAAGCTTCGAGAGTGGCAGATTTCACGGCTTTCTTCAATACAGAAATTGACGAGCATGGCAAACGTCGTGGGAAATTAGTTGAGTTTAATCCCACAGCGCAAATGTTTAGTTCTCCTCAAACTAAAGAAGCTGAAGATTATATCAGTGGACGTTTCGGTTAAAGAGGCATCACAGCAGAAGGGGAAAGGTAAAAGCCAAGTTCAGTTGTGAGCGACTATTATCAAAACCTTTCCCTTTTCTCTAAATCTAGTTAACTCAATGTCCCCTTAAAAATACTTCTATCTACTGAAATTTATACCTTGAAAGAAATCCCCAAACTTTTGCAGTTTGTTTTTTCGTATAAATTCCCCCCCACTAAAAGCTGATATTAGGTAATATATGTATACATATAACCATAAATAAAAGGCGTACGGTGGAAATTCAAGAATTAAAAGCATTGATTAAAGAAACTATGCGTGAAGTTCTGCAAGAAGAAAGACTTCGACTCTGCCAAATTCTCATTCCTTACATAAGTGATGATGAGCAACGCGAACTTGAAGCCGAATTTGGTGTACCTTCAGATGATGCTGAGGATGAAGTAATTGATATGACCGATTGGGTAAGATATGGCAATAAAATTTCGCAAAAAAGCGATTAAAATTTTAGAAAAAGCCAATCCCGAAGATGTCGAAAATATTCGGGAGCAAATAAACCAAATTGTTATTGCTGTCGAAGACCAAGGTATTATCCCGTTTACAGAACTAGATATCAAAAAGATGAAAGGTGATTGGGAGGGATTTTACAGACTACGTATAGGTAAAAACAGAATTATTTTTACAGTTGATATTGATTCGAGAGACATCGAAATTTATGCCATTGGTGCGAGAGGAGATGTTTATAAAAAATAATTCGTAATTAGTAATTTAATAACTGGAAATTACCAAAGTAATTCTGGAAAAAATACTGAGGCTTGATAATACGAAATTGAAGTAATATTTCAGTTTAGTACTTATACTGTGTATTATGTTTAAGCCTCTTTCATTTGCTTTAGTTGCAGCTACCATTCTAGTAGCAGCAATCAATAATCCCAGTGCTACTTTAGCTCGAACTTGTGCCTCTAAGTGTGGGTCGCACCCAATTCAGTTTACACCTGGGCAATATATTCGGGTTGAAGTTATAAATAGCACACCTAACCCGATAAAAATTCAAAAACCCTCCAGGACTGATGCAATATCCTTGAGTCCAGGGCAGAAATTAAATCTAGAACAAATAGAGGGTACTGAACCAAATACATCTCTGATATTTTGGAGCGAAAAGGGTTTATCACTACAAGCAATTGTCTCCAAACCTAACTTTGGCACGTTGCGGCTCGAACTCCGTCCGACTTGGCGCTCTCCGGGCGATCGCTCGTTATATATTATGGATGATGGTAGGATAAACGTGTTTTAACAGACAAGTTAGGAGTTAGGAGTTATCAGTTATCAGTTAAGAAATAACTTTTAATTCAAAACTCTTAACTTTTAATTCCTAACTTTTAACTCCTAACTTTTATTGTGCTAGACCGACCTGTCTCTGAACTATCAAAGCCTCGCCGACGCTTACCCGATCAGCGCTGGCAGATTTATCCGCAAAAACCAGAATTTGCCCAAAATCTGGCGGCTTTGACAAATATTTCACCCATTGTCAGCCAGCTGTTGATTAATCGGGGTATGGAAACACCAGAACAGGTACAAGCATTTTTAGAGCCAGAGTCTTTAGTTTTGCCTTCGCCGTTAGAAGATTTCCCAGATTTGGCGATTAGTTTGGAGTTGTTGGAAAATGCGATCGCTTCTCAAACAAAAATTGCTATTTGTGGTGATTATGATGCTGATGGTATGACCAGCACAGCTCTACTTTTGCGTAGTCTCCGCACTTTAGGCGCACAAGTAGATTATGCTATTCCCAGCCGGATGCATGAAGGCTACGGTATTAATAAACGCATAGTTGAAGAGTTCCACAGTGAAGGTGTAGGGCTAATTCTCACTGTCGATAATGGTATCTCTGCGTTTGAACCAGTTGCTAGAGCTAGAGAACTTGGTCTTGCAGTAATTATCACCGATCATCATGATATCCCGCAAAAATTACCGCCGGCTAATGCTATCCTCAACCCCAAACTAATAGCTGAATCCTCACCTTATCGGGGTGTTGCTGGTGTTGGTGTCGCTTACATTTTGGCAGTGTCTCTAGCGCAACAGCTAGGGGCGACTAAGGGGTTGATCCAACCGATGCTAGCGCTGTTTACACTGGGAACGATCGCAGATTTAGCCCCCTTAACTGGTGTAAATCGCCGTTGGGTGAAACGTGGTTTACAGCATTTACCCAAATCCCACTTACCTGGCATACAGGCGTTGATTCAGGTAGGTGGAGTGCAGGCGAGGGATGAGGGAGCAGGGGGAGCAGGGGAAGCAAGGGAGCAGGGGAGCAGGGGAGCAGAGGAGAAAATCTCCAATCCAAAATCCAAAATCCAAAATCCAAAATCGTTAAAGCCTGAAGATATTGGTTTTCGTCTGGGGCCGCGAATTAATGCTATTGGTCGGATTGGTAATCCCCAGACTGTGATTGAATTGCTGACTACAGATGATATGGGAGTGGCGCTGGAAAGAGCAATGCAGTGCGAACAAGTCAACGCCTCTCGCCAGGAGATGTGTCAGCAAATTGAACAAGAAGCGATCGCTTATGTAGAGACGTTGCATGCAACGTCTCTACAAGATGACCGTGTATTAATTGTTGTTCAACCAAATTGGCATCACGGCGTTATTGGGATTGTCGCCTCCCGTTTGGTGGAACGCTACGGTGTTCCCGTGTTCATCGGTACTTACGAGGATGAGGGACATATACGCGGTTCAGCACGCTCAATTCCAGAGTTTCATGTATTTGAAGCTTTGGAGTATTGTCACGATTTACTAGGCAAATTTGGTGGACACAAAGCAGCCGGGGGATTCTCTCTACCCACAGAGAATTTACCGATGGTGCGATCGCGTTTGATTGAGTTTGCTAACCAGTGTCTTGAACCCCAGCATCTTAAGCCTCTGCTCAAAATTGATGCCGAAGTCAACCTCAATCACATCAATCAGCAGCTTTATCAACAGCTTAATGCCCTACACCCCTGCGGTATGGACAACCCCGATCCCGTTTTCTGGACACCTAATGTCCAAGTGGTTGAGCAAAAAATTGTTGGTAAGGGTCACATTAAATTGACAATTGCTCAAACTATTGATAATCAGGAGTATAAAATTAAAGCGATCGCCTGGCGTTGGGGCGACTACTTCCGTTTACCACCGCGAGTGGATGTTGCTTACAAACTGCGAGAAAATTACTTTAACGGCAACACTACCATTGAACTAGAGTTAATTGGTGTCAGGTTGCCAATTCAGCTTCAACAATTTTTTGCTTCGCCACCTATTCAGTCAAGCACCAACTTTGAATATAACCAGCGACAGTATACTTGTGGTTTCTATAAAAACGGTATTGAAGCAGAATTAAGAATTAAAAATTCTGAAGGCAAAGTATTAGCTATGCAGCCAGGACATATAATTGGTTTGCTGGGCACTAATCGGCAAAACGCCAAAGAAGTTGATATTTCTCAACCACAGTATGACAATATTATCCAAGCTGCCCTTCAGGCGTTATCAGTTAAGAGTTAGGAGTTAAGAGTTAGGAGTTTGGAGTTTGGAGTTTGGAGTTGTTAATTAACTTATTACTTGTGAATGTGACACTGCGAGTGCTGATTTATGAGTTCCGAGTATGAGTTGAGAAGAAAATTTAATTCCTCACTCTTAACTCCTCACTCCTAACTCTGAATCAGCACTCAGCACTCTTATAGGTTGCCGTTGCGAAATGCCAGCACAAAGATTACTGCTGGGCCAGCAATCACAATTAGCGCCACGGACAGCAATTGGAAGATAACTTCCCAATTGATACTGGTAAAAGCGTTAAACAAGTCAGACACAGCATCAAACATTTTTCCTTTTCTCCTTTCAATTGCCTTAAAAAATTCAATAACTTAATTACAAAACCCGCAATATATCATATCTGGCTACGGGTTGTTAGATTTAATTTACTTAACAAAATTATAAGAAAAGACATAAAAACGTAAAATAGGGGGATTGGGGATTGGGGACTGGGGGACTAGTTCGGTTAATGCAAGAGACGCGATGAATCGCCGTCTCTACAATAATCAGTCTTTCGTTTTGATGGCGATTTATCGTATTTTTGTGATCTCGAATTTTCACAAAAAACCTTAACCGAACCGTATTGGTTCCCAATCCCCAGTCCCCAGTCCCTAATCCCCAATCCCCAGTCCCTAATCCCCAATCCCCAGTCCCCAGTCCCCAGTCCCCAATCCCCAATCCAAAATGTCAACTTGGCAATGTGTAAAGCAATGTGGAGCCTGCTGCAATCTCGATCCAGCAGATCGTCCAGACTTAGAAGAGTATCTCTCACCACCAGAACTAGAACTCTACCTCAGCATGGTAGGCGAAGGGGGATGGTGCGTTAATTTCGACCATACCACACGAGAATGTCGCATCTACTTAAGTCGTCCTCGGTTCTGCCGTGTGGAATCAGAAGTGTTTCAAGATATGTATGGGGTTGAACCAGAAGAAGTCAACGATTTTGCTATTGACTGCTGTCGCCAGCAAATAGAAGGAGTATACGGCGATCGCAGTCTGGAAATACTACGCTTTAATCAAGCTGTTGGGCTGTAAGCAGTATGCAAGGAAGTAAAGACACTTGATAATTTTTTATCTCTATCTGTGAAGTTGCAATTTATTACAACAATCTGAGAATATGATAGAAATATGAAAGCACCCTAGCAACCAAAACTACTACCTGTGAAACTTGACTCTGCACCTTTGGGCATTTCTGGCATAACTCAGTCTGAGGTTGAGCTAGAACTAAAAGACAGCAATGATTTTAACTTAACTCCTGCGATCGCTCCATCAGTTGATCCTGTCGTTGCCGATAGTCCTCAAAAGCAGCAATCAGTGCTAGTAGTTTTTGGTACAACTTTTATAACTATTTTTCTAGCAGAAATTGGAGATAAAACTCAGCTATCCACTCTGTTAATGAGTGCAGAATCTCATTCACCGTGGGTGGTATTTATCGGTTCGGCGGCGGCGCTGATAACTACCAGCTTATTAGGTGTGCTTTTAGGTAGTTGGATAGCCAGCCGACTCAGCCCAAAAACTGTAGAAAAATCAGCAGGCGTAATGTTGTTGGTAATTTCCTTAATGCTGTTTTGGGATGTATTCCAAGGTTAGTTAGAAGTTAGGAGTTAGTAGTTATTCTCTCTCATCTCCCCCACCTCCCTCATCTTCCCTATTCCCCACTCCCCATTCCCCATTCCCCACTCCCCATTAATTATATGGATTGGCATCTTTTAGGACTGAGCTTTATTACGGTTTTTTTATCAGAATTGGGTGACAAAAGTCAGCTAGCAGCGATCGCACTTTCAGGGCGTTGTAATTCTCCGCGTGCAGTGTTTTTTGGTGCAGCAGGTGCATTGCTGTTGACAAGCTTGTTGGGATCGTTAGCAGGGGGTGCAGTAGCAGAATTATTACCTACACGCGTTCTAAAAGCGATCGCGGCTGTCGGATTTGCCATCCTTGCTGCACGCTTGCTGTTATTTAACAATGAACCATCGGTAGATTCTGAAGAAACACCCTAAAGAAGAATTCAGAATTCTGAATTCTGAATTCTGAATCAATACGCTTGGGTTAAGGGCGACTGGCAACAATTTTGGGTTTTCGAGACGCGATAAATCGCCGTCTCTACAAGTGTTTTGTTGCTCATTCTGAACTGTATTGGAATCAGAATTACTCTTTGTGGAGGATTGGAATTCTCCAAAGACTTGAATTCCTACTGAATACTGAATAGACATCTCCAGAAATTAAATATGCGTTACCCATAACCCTTGTAGAGACGTAGCAGTGCTACGTCTCTACATTCTTTTTCGGATATGTGTAATTCTGACTCCTGAATTCTGACTCCTGAATTCTTCCTCACAAAGTTTCCCAGCCAGTTCCTTTGTAGCCGTATTGAAAAATTTCTGGATGCAAAATTTCTGCCAAAATTTCTAGAGAATCTACCAGTCGAGGCCCTGGGCGATTGAAGTAAGAATTGCCATCAGTGATGTAGACCCTACCAGCTTCAGTCGCATGTAGTTTTTCCCACTCTGGGCGTTGAGTTAACAACTGGGCTTCTTGGCGAGTGCGATTTAAATCAAACCCACAAGGCATAAAAACAATTACATCTGGATTCGTTGTTAATAGAGTTTCCCACGGCAAGACAGGAGAAGGCTGACCTGTAGCGCAAAATAGAGACTGTCCTCCTGCTAAGTTAACTAATTCAGGAATCCAATTTGCAGCGACCATCAAAGGATCAGTCCACTCGATACAGGCGACAGTAGGGAGTTCATGTAAAGAAAGTCCTTGGATTCGGTGGTGACAAATTTTGACGCGGGCTTCTAAATTTTCTAAGACTTTTACCGAGTCTACACCAAAAATGTTGCCGACTCGTTCAATATCAGTCCAAACATCCTGGAGAATATTGGGTTGTAAAGAAATAATCTGAGGTTTACTGTCAACGAGTGTGGCAACTGCCTTTTCAACTTCGTGTAAACTGACAGCACAAACATCGCATTGGTCTTGAGTGAGAATGTGAGTAGGCTGCAACTGCTCTAAAACATCTGTTTTGATTTCATAAATACTAAGAGCAGATTGCAATAATTTGTTCACTTCATCGTTAATCTGGCTGCTGGAGGCATTGGAGTTTAAACGTGCTTGGGTACAAATGGGGCGATTGTGGATTTCTGGAGGGTAATCGCATTCGTGCGATCGCCCCACAATAGCATCAACCAACCCTAGTGCTGCTAAAGTCTCTGTTCCACCGGGAATCAGGGAAACAATTCTCACATCATTATCCGTCATCGCTCCACCTCCATAAAAGCTGCCGTTACCTTGATTTTGACAAAATATGAGTCATTAGGTATCTTTCTCTAGGAGAATCAAGGGTGTTTTAGTAGTCAGCACTAAGCAATAACTTTAATTGGGCATTGGAGACTGGAGACTGAAGATTAGGGATTAAATATTAAGAATTAAATATCAAATATTAAGGATTAACAAAGATTTTTCCAGTTCTCAGTCCTTAAAACTAAGTTCAAAACATTATACTAATTAACAGTATCTTCATTGATAGTGGAATTACTTGATAGTAGAATTACTTAATACTTAAGATCATTACAATGCTAATTATCCCCTGGCAAAAATTACTGGTATGAAGTAATAGAAGTAATCAGCAAAATCTAGCTTAGAACTCGTTAGCCAGAATCATAAAATTTGGTTAGAAAAATTATACTTTCCGGTTATGAAAAACCATATCAAGTAGTTGTAGTTATACAAAGACAGTTTTACTTTTTGCGTAGAGCAAGCCAACATTATTTCTTCTTGAGGGCAATTAATGCAAGTGGTGTCAGCTAGAGATATTACAGAGTACAACCAGACCCAAGAGGCTTTAAAAATCAAAGAGCATAGTCGGCGAAAACAAAGCCAAACACTGGTACAACTAGCAAGAAGCAAGACATTTCAGCAAGGTAATCTCAATGCCGTGTTGAGAGAAATCACAGAAACTACTGCTGGGACGCTCTTAGTCGAGCGAGTTGGCGTATGGTTGTATAATGAAGAACGTTCTAAAATCGAGTGTATTGATTTGTATGATGTGAGGACTAAGGAGCATACCTCTGGTAACTCGCTTTTAAAAACAAATTATCCAGTTTATTTCCAGGCTTTAGAAGAGGAACGTACTATAGCCGCAGATGATGCCATAAACGATATCAGAACTCAAGAATTATCTAAGTCTTATCTTTCAGCTATCGGCATTACATCGCTACTAGATGCACCAATTTGGCTAGAGGGTCGTTTGATAGGCGTAGTGTGTCATGAACACATAGGCAAGGGTCGCCAATGGACTTTGGAAGAAGAGACTTTTGCCGGCTCGATTGCAGATTTTGTGACGCTGGCGATAGAAGCAAGCGAGCGAAATGTCGTGCAAGAAGCGCTGCGACAAAGTGAAGCGCAATTTAGAGCGATTTTTGAGCGTTCCTCTATCGGTATTGGACTTATAGATATGAAAGCGCAGATAGTCGATGCTAATGTAGCATTGTGTGAGATTTTAGGATACAGCCGAGAAGAGCTATATGGCAAGACCTTTACCGATTACATTTCCACAGAAAGGGGGGATTTAAAACTTTACAAACAACTGATGTCAGGAATTCACACAGATTTAAAGAGAAGTTCGAGAGACGGCTTTCAAGGCTCGAAACATCAGGAACAGCTTGGCCAAACACATCACATTGAGATGGAAAGACGCTGCTTGCATCAAAATGGTAACTTAGTTTGGACTCATATCTCTGTTTCTGTTATACCAGGCAGCAATGGTGAACCCGAGTTTTTTTTAGCGATGATTGAGGATATTACTGAACGTAAGCAAACTGAGTTGAAACTACGTGCCTCTCAAGAAGCAGCAGAAGCCGCCAGTCGGGCAAAAAGTGAATTTTTAGCAACCATGAGCCATGAGTTGCGGACACCTCTGAATGCAATTATGGGTTTGTCGCAGTTGCTACAACAAGAAATAGTTGGCTCTCTCAATGAAAAGCAGAACGAATATGTAAGTTCCATATATAGTAGTGGTGAACATCTGCTAGAGCTGATTAACGATATTCTCGATTTATCTAAGGTAGAAGCAGGTAAAGAGGAACTGTTGCTGTCATCTTTGCCAGTGTCCGATTTATGTAATTATGCCATTTGGACAGTGCGCGATCGCGCCTTAGAAAAGGGATTGCAACTTACCTGTAAAATTGACCTAGAAGAGGATATTTGCATTGCTGATGAGCGGCGTATCAAGCAAATGCTACTCAACCTGCTCACCAATGCCATTAAATTCACCCCAGCCGGCCAGGTATCACTGCTAGTCAAAAAAGTACCGCAAGGGATAACGTTTACAGTTTCAGATACGGGAATTGGTATAGACTCAAGTCAGTTTAAATTTCTATTTGAACCGTTTAAACAACTTGATAGTCGGTTAAATCGGCAGTATGAAGGCACTGGTTTAGGTTTAGCATTAACACGCAAATTAGCACGTTTGCATGGTGGAGATGTTACCGTGACATCAACTCTAGGAAAGGGTAGTCAGTTCACTCTGTTTCTACCAAATTCAGCGCATCTGGGAGATGAGTGAGATGGGGGAGCAAATTTTACCTGGGTCATAAAAATACATTTTTTCATGACCGAATAGGAACGTGGATTAAATAAAATGCAAAACTTCATCCTGTCTATAGCTTCCCTCTCCTTTATAAAGCAATACGCTTGGCTTTGTGAAAAATTGTAGGTTGGGTGAAGCAAAGCGCAACCCAACAAAGTCCTAGAAATATTGGGTTTCGTTCCTCAACTCAACCTACACAATTTAAGGATTTTGTAAGAATATACAATACATTGTCACTTAGAATGTGAGAAAATTTTCCTCATTGTGATATGGGGAATACTGGCTTCTTCAAATATTTCTCCTTCTTCGACAAAATCCAATTTTTTGTATAAATCTTTTATATATTCTTGAGCATGAACCATTACTTCGGGAATATTTTTGTTAGCTATCACTTGTAGAGCATTTTCCATAATTTTTTTACCAATACCCTGCCCTCTAGCTGTCGGTAAAACAGCAAGCCTTTCTATTTTGGCAGTTTTTTCATCCAAATATCTGATTCTGGTAGTACCCACAACTTCACCATTTAAATAAGCAATTAGATGAGTAGATATTTCATCTTTGCCATCAAATTCTAAAGCGGGGTCTACACCTTGTTCTTCTTGAAAAACTGATTTTCTAATTGCTTGAATTGCCGGAAAATCTTGAGGAAATTCAGCAATTTTTATAATTAAATTACTCATTGTTCTCTGTATCTGTGGGGTTCATATATACAATAGACATCTGGTGAAATTAATGATCAGTTACCTGAAACCTATGTAGAGACGTTATATATAACGTCTCTACATTCATTTTTACTCCTATGTCTAAGGGACTGACAAATAAAAAATATCCAATTAACTCTTGTGGGGTGGGCGTCTCGCCCGCCATATCAAAGGATGCCCACCCCACAATATTGGATAATTTATTTCTTGGAGTTCCCTAATAGATAGGACATACGCCCTACTAGTACCGCAAGGCGGAATTCAAAATTCAAAATGACGCTCGCGGACTCGCTCTAAGCGAAGCCATGCCGCAGGCTTTACGCTGCGCTAACAAAATTCAAAATGAATAGAGCATAAGGTTTTCAGAAATTTTGAATGGTATGTCTATTTACGCCGTGGTGTACTAGTCTGTCAAATTCATTTTGACGGTTAGAGAGATGCAATAAATCGCCGTCTCTAAAGGGAATTTGACAGACTACTACCTACTTTTATCGTTCACTCTGCACCTTCAATTGGTGCAAAACCTTGGCGCTGAATATTTTCTGTCACCGCGCGTGGTTCCAAAAATTGCAGCAGATAATCAGGGCCGCCTGCTTTAGAACCTACTCCAGAAAGTTTGAATCCCCCAAAGGGTTGCCGTCCAACGATCGCTCCGGTAATATTGCGGTTAATGTACAAATTACCAACTTCAAATTCTGTCTGCGCCTGCTGAATGTGCGAAGGTGTTCGAGAATAAAGTCCGCCAGTTAAGGCGTAGTTTGTCCCGTTGGCGACTGCTAACGCTTCTGAGAAATCTTTCACCCGAATTACCGCCAGCACTGGGCCAAAAATTTCTTGTTGGGAAATTACCGCATTTGGCGATACTTCACTAAAGATGACTGGCCCGATAAAATATCCTTGTTCGGGTGCTGGTAATTCCAATGCTAGTTGTGCTTCTGCCTTACCCTTCTCAATATACTCGCGGATGCGATCGCGGGCATTAGCATCAATTACTGGCCCAACTTGGGTACTTGGCAACTCTGCTTCCCCAATATTTAAGGATTTTGTCGCTTCCACCAATCGCTGCACAAAGGCATCATAAATCGGTTGTAACACAATCACCCTGGAAGCAGCAGAACATTTTTGGCCGCTGTAACCAAATGCCGATTGCACTACCCCGACAACAGCTTGGTCTAAATCAGCACTTTCATCGACAATAATGGCATTCTTGCCGCCCATTTCCGCAATCACCCGCTTCATGTGCTTTTGTCCAGGTTTCAGTGTTGCCGCTTCTGCGTAAATTCTACAGCCGACCTCTTGGGAACCCGTAAAAGCAATCACATGAGTATCTGGATGATTTACCAAATAAGCGCCAACTTGAGAACCCTTACCAGGTACGTATTGAAATACACCTTTAGGAAAACCAGCTTCTATCAAAATTTCTGTGAGTTTTGCCGTAATTACAGAAGATGTTTCCGCAGGTTTGAGGAGAGTACAATTGCCTGAAACCAAAGCTGCGACAGTCATTCCACAAGCGATCGCTAGCGGGAAATTCCAGGGAGAAATCACTACAGCAATCCCCCGTGGCTGGTAAATATAACGATTGGTTTCACCAGCTATGTCGTAATTCACACCTTTGTCTAACCGTTCTATCTCGTCAGCGTAGTACCGACAGAAGTCTATCGCTTCCGAAACCTCTCCATCAGCTTCTTTAACTGGTTTACCAACTTCCAAAACTATCCAAACTGAAAGTTCGGCGCGGCGTTCTTCTAGCAAATCACCCGCTTTCCGCAAAATATCAGCGCGTTCTTTGGCTGGTGTTTTCTTCCACCCAGGAAACGCCGCTTTCGCAGCTTGCATCGCCTGTTCCGCCTGTTCAACGCTAATCAACCCAACTTTACCAATTACCTCACTGAAATTAGAAGGATTGAGAGAATCAACAAATTCTGGCGTGTTAACATACTCGCCATTAATTAGAGGTAAATAAGTTTTACCCAGCTGTTGGCGAACATTTTGGAAAGCTTGCGCCGTCTTTGTTCTCACCTCTTCCTGGGCGTAATCGGTATCAGCCGCACCGAGGAAATGAGAGTTAGGAGTTTGCAGAGACGCGATTAATCGCGTCTGTACATTAGGAGTTAAAGACTTTTTCTCTTCTTTGACAATCGGCGGCGCTAATAATTCTTCAATTGGTCGATTTTCGAGATTTTGCCGTAAAAAAGAACTGTTAGCGGTATTTTCCAACAACCGCCGAATTAAATACGCCATTCCAGGTAATAATTCACCGTAGGGACAGTAAACTCTTACCCGATAACCTCTGTCAACCAACGCCTTGGCGACTTTATCACCCATACCGTACAGGACTTGTAATTCAAAGCGACGGCGAGGGACATTTAAACTTTCAGCGATGGCAATGGCGCGAGAGTGCGATCGCACATTATGGCTACCAATGGCAGAATACACATATTGATGATTTTCTAGCAACAACTGAGTGATGGTTTCAAAGTTAGCATCAGTTGCGGCTTTATCGTTGTAAACCGGCTGTTTCCAATGCTTTTGGGCTGCTTTGATGGTTTCTTGATCCCAATATGCGCCTTTCACCAAACGGATTGTTAGGGGATAACCGCGCTGTTTCAACCAAGAAATTACGTCTTTGACATCTTGCTCACTATCACGCAGATATGCTTGAATTGTGATGCCAATATCTGTACGTTGCCGAAACTCTTCTTCTAGTAATAGTTTTTTCAGGATGCTGAGAGTTATATCCTTATAGGCATACTGTTCCATATCAAAATGCACAGCTGCGCCCAACTCTTTAGCACGACGTAAGAGAGTACGAATGCGATCGCTAACTCTATCCTCACTACCTTTAGCATCTAATGGGTCAAATTGGGAATAAAACGCCGTTAATTTCACAGAAACCTGAACTTTTGGGATTGCTTCGCCATCAGCCTCATCAATAGCCGGGATAGCAGCCCAATTCTTCGATGCTTCCACCAATTGTTGCATTAATTCTAGATAGCGTTCTAGATAAGACTGCGCTTCGGCCTCGGTAATCACCGCTTCACCAAGTAAGTCGATGGTGAAAGCCATTTTCTCTTTTCGCAATCGTTCAACTGTTTTGATGACTTGTTTAATATTTTCCCCAGAAATATATTTATGGGCGAGAGTCTCAACTGCTGTACCAACGGTTGTAGCAGCAACTTGTCCTGGTACAGAGTCGGGATTAGCAAAGTTAAGCATCCCCTTCAAAGCTGCCGGTAATTCTACAGATTCATCGCCGAGATATTCTTGTAAATGTGAGGCAATTTCTGATTTACTGTGTAAAGCAGGTAGTGTATCTATAAAGCGAAATAGTTGCACCCGCAAGCCAGGATTACTCATCGCCCAAGCTAGTAATTTATCATCCCAGCGCATTTGATCCCGTAGGGAAGAAAAAAACGAACGATTTTCCTGGGTTGCTGCTAGAAGTTGTTTAGCAATTTCTTGAGTTTTAGCTTCGTAGGTGCTTGTTTGTACTTGTAATACCACTGATAATAAACTCCGTTAATCAAGGCAAGGCTTTTTGTATAAAGCCTGTGTCTTCTATTTTGACGCTTTCATTTCGCAGTCACCATATTTAACGTGAGTTCGACGAACCTCTCCCTGCCTTGAACTAAAGTTCAAGTCTGTCCCTCTCCGACTCCGAGAGGGACGGTTTTGCGTAGTAAAACCAGGGAGAGGTTTAATCGAATTCACGTCATATTTAGGGACTTCCAAATAAAAAAATATCCAATTAACCCCTGTGGGGTGGGTGTCTCGCCCGCCCAGTCGATATGGCGGGCAAGATGCCCACCCCACAATATTGGATAATTTATTTCTTGGAGTTCCCTTAGTAGGGAGTGGGGAATTCAATTCAAAATTCAAAATGACGCTTTCTACGAGACGCTAAAAGCGTAGCTTGCTTCCCTGTAAGGGTACGCGGACTCGCTAACCTGCGCTAATAACAAAATTCAAAATTAAAGAATTTCTGCCTCCTACCTTCTTCCCCCTGCCCTCTGCCCCCTGCCCCTGCCTCCTCTTTCCCAATGCCCAATTCAATAACAAATGTTATCCTTTTGTTGATCTATTTCTAATTTGATAGACAGATGTTGCAACACAAGAGATTAGCTCAGTCATACTAAGAGCGTCAACTTATGCTTACAGAAAACCTCACGCATATTTTATTTTCTAACTGGCAACACACACTCCAACCCTTTGGCGTTGACCAGGTAGCGGCTGATAAAGCCTTTAATCCTTTGGTTGCAGCTTACTCTACTCCTGGTCGCTACTACCATACACTGAAACACATTGATCGCATCCTCAGCACAATTCAGATTTTGCAAGGCTACACCAATAACTTACCAGCTGTTCAACTAGCTGCCTGGTTTCACGATGTAGTGTATGACTCTCAAGCTCAAGATAATGAAGAACGAAGTGCAGACTATGCTTCTGAATTGCTGAGTAATTTGGGTATTCCAGAAACTATCATTAGTACTGTCACCCGTCTGATTCTGAACACTAAAGACCATCAAGCTGCGGTGAATGATTATGATAGCCAAGTTTTACTTGATGCAGATTTAGGGATTTTGGCTACTGACCCAGTGCAGTATCGAGAATACACCCGTGCCATTCGCCAGGAATATGCCTGGGTGGCAGAAGAAGATTATATCAGAGGTCGTCAGCAGGTTTTAGAAGGATTTTTAAGGCGATCGCATATCTACTTTACGCCTTTAATGTCAGAGTTCGCCGAACCATGTGCCCGTGGCAATATCCAGGGAGAAATTAAGTCTTTATTGTCTGGTTAGTTTTACATCAATTTTCCTTATGGATGCAACGCCTGTTAAAGTAGCGTTTCAAAGCCTCTCTCCGCCTCGGATAGAGGTCAAAACCTGCATCCAAGGGAGAACCTCTATAATGAGCTTTGATCTAGTATTAATATTTTAATTTAGCCATCAGAAAGAAAGATAAGATTTAATAAGAGATTTTTTACTACTGAATTTGGAAACAGGAAGAACACTATGACGAATACTGGTGTAATTCATCAACAAGCACCTCCAGAGCGTGTACCACTAAGAACCTGGATTGGTGTATTAGCTAGTATGCTTGGTGCATTTATGGCAGTATTAGATATTCAAATAACTAATGCTTCGCTGCAAGATATTCAAGCAAGTTTAGGAGCGACTCTAGAAGAAGGTTCTTGGATTTCTACAGCCTATCTTGTAGCAGAAATTGTGGTAATTCCTCTAACAGGATGGTTATCACGGGTATTTTCTCTGCGGCGTTATCTGTTAGTAAATACTGTACTATTTATTTTCTTTTCTACCTGCTGTGCTTGGTCGTGGAATCTCAATTCCATGATTTTATTCCGCGCCTTACAAGGCTTTAGTGGAGGAGTGTTAATTCCCACCGCTATGACAGTTGTTTTAACGACTTTACCCCAATCTAAGCAATCAATTGGACTGGCTGCATTTGGGTTTAGTGCAGTTTTTGCACCTTCAATTGGCCCGACAATAGGAGGGTGGTTAACAGAAAATTTTGGTTGGGAATACAACTTTTATATAAATGTAATCCCAGGGGGATTAATGCTAGCTGGCGTTTGGTATGGAATTAAGCAAGAACTACCCCAAATTAATTTACTGAAACAAGGTGATTGGTGGGGAATTATTGCGATGGCAATTGGACTAGGTTCCCTGCAAGTTGTTTTAGAAGAAGGTAGCCGCAAAGATTGGTTTAGTTCAGCATTGATTGTGCGTTTAAGCATACTAGCAGTAATTTTTATAACGCTATTCTTTTTAATAGAACTAACTCGTAAACAACCATTTATTAATTTGCGACTTTTACTGCGGCGTAACTTTGGTTTAGCCAGTATTGTTAATGTCTCACTAGGGATAGGATTGTATGGCTCAATTTATATTTTACCTCTGTATCTTGCTCAAATTCAACAATACAATGCGCTGCAAATTGGCGAAGTATTGATTTGGGCTGGTATTCCCCAACTGTTTATTATTCCTCTCATACCCAGATTAATGCAACGCATTGATGTGCGTTTAATGGTAGCTCTTGGTGTGACTTTGTTTTCCATCAGTGCATTTATGAACTCTGGAATGACTAATCAAACTGGATTAGAACAATTACGATGGTCGCAATTTGTGCGAGCTATGGGACAACCCCTAATTATGGTACCACTTAGTTCTATTGCCACTGCTGGTTTGAATCCAAAAGAAGCAGGTTCAGCGAGTGGTTTATTTAATATGATGCGGAATATGGGCGGTTCTATCGGAATTGCATCTTTAGCAACTTTATTAACTAATAGAGAGCAATTTCACTCGAATAGATTGGGTGATGGAGTATCTTTATATAACCCAGAAACTCAACAGCGAATTGACCAAATGACCCAGTATTTTATCAGGGGAGGTGCAGATTTAAATACCGCTCACAATCAAGCGATCGCATCTATATCAAATATAGTCCGTCGGGAAGCATTTGTGCTAGCTTTTAATGATTGTTTCTACTTTATTGGTATTGCGCTCTTACTCAGTGGCATTGCCGTTTTATTCCTCAAAAAAGTGAAGCCAACAGGTGGGGGTGTGGCTCATTAGACTTGTTCTATAGGTTAAAATGTTTGATAAAACTACTAAGGTACTAAAACAGAAAGATTTCATCCATTACAATTATTTTATTTCGATGTTTTTAAAAGGGCGGCTTAGAAAACCCACCCCACAAGATTAACAATTCAAAATTCAAAATGACGCTCTCTACGAGACGCTACGCGAACGCAAACTCGCTAACAAAATTCAAAATTAAAGAAATTTGATACGGGGATTTAGCGAGAAACGCGGTCTTGGGATGCATCCCAAGTGGAGCGATTTCTCAAGACAAACCCCGACTGAAATGGTTGCTACATGTAGATTGCAGGTTCTTAAACCCTTTAATTTACGATAAAAACGGGATACCTTTTACCTAGTAGCCAAATTTTACAATCGTATCCGACGCCGTTTTTCTAAATCATCCTTAAAGCCGATCGCAGCAACTCTAAATAATATGATTTTCATGAAACACTAGGTTTATCAGCAGTTTTAATTTCTCGCAAAATCCTTTCGACTTGGTTAACTTTTTCAACTCTATTCTGTTCTTTGAAAATATTTAAAGCTTTTTCTAAAGAAGATAGCGCCTCATCTTTTTTATTTGTTTGCCACATTGCCAGTGCAAAGTTAGTCAGTGCCTCCCCATAATTAGGATTAATTTCCAAAGCTTTTTTATATTCAGTAATGGCTTCTTCCCAGCGACTTTGGCTAGCGTAAGCCATCCCGATCGCATTGTAAGCTAGAGCATATTTTGGCTGGAGGCGAATGGCTTCTCGATAAACGCTAATTGCTTCTTCTGATTTCTTTTGCTGAAAAAGCGCATTTCCCAGTTGAAAGTGTCCAAAGGCATCTTCTGGGAATTTTTTAATGAATTTACGTAAACTTTCCTCTGCGTCTTTGAAGTCTCCCTGATTATATAAAGCATTAGCTTCTTGTAGCAGCTGCGATCGCTCTGGTGAATCTGTACCTGAAAATTTTTCTCGTTTTTGTAGTTCTTTGTATGTATCCTGTTCTGGCGTATGCAACGAAACTATTGCAGGAACCGCTAAAACTAATGGTGATATCCCCATTACAGCGAGAATACTCAGCATCATGCAGCTAAAAGGTTGAACAAATGCTGATTTTAGTTTGCTCTTCAGCTTCATCGCCCTCAACGCCTCGATAATGTTCTTATCTCCATTATAAAATGTGGCGTGTTAGCATGTAACGCCTACAACTGAAATGAGCTAGCCTTGGCGACTAGAAGTCGCGGCTACACGGACAAAACCTGCCTACGCAGGTTAAAAACCCTTAATTTTTCTTAGTCCACGTTCGCGTAGCGTTCCGCAGGAAAGGTGGACATAAGGTCTCATTCTATTCGCCAAATACTTTTAAAACATCTTCTAAGCGCGATCGCCTATACACTGACAATGGAAATCGTAATTTAGAGTTTTCCTGCGCTAGCAGCTAGCTCTGATTCAGGCAGAAAAGCTAAAATAATATCTGCTGGAGAAACCCCCATCACTATCAAATCTTGGATTATGCCGTGTTCTATGCCGTCATATTCAATATAAATCTTGCCATTTTGTAGCGTGACATAAATTAGATTTCCTCGGACTCGCCGTCCTCTATCCCAACCCACTTGCATCAAAGCATACCTATCGTGTGTTTCATCAAAGATTGGGTCAAGTCGAATATCTCCATGCGAGGGACGAAGTTTAGAATATTGTATAATTATCTGCTTGACTATTTCTCGATAGGTCGTACTGGTATCCATTGTATTACCTCTACTGTTTTTAAATTGATGATGATTAATTTCAGTGGCATTTCTGTAATTACTAGTTCGCCAATTGGTTCATTGAAAATATTGCTATAGATAGTATCTGTAATTGCCAAATATAGTTCTCGCTCTGGTTCTATTCTACTGAGTAAAAGCTGATAGAGTGTATATTGTCCAAGCGCTTGTTCTAAATCAGCAATAACAGATTGACCCCGAAAATCTTTTATTTCAATTGCTATTCGCTGATTTTCTTTTGTTGCACCGATAAAACTTCCTTGAGCTTGATTTAGTGTTGATGCTAAAGTAGCAGCCAAATCTATAAATAAGAATCTTTCCCCGTAAGAAATAACATAAGGATCGTCAGTTATTTTCCAACCATCTTTAATAATTGCTTGTTTGACTATATTGTGAATGCTATCTCTTGGTGGCATTATTGATACTAGGATGTCTTTGATAGCGATGTATAACACACCATGTTTTGAGCGTCATAGAAAGGCATCTCCAATATAGGAAATGCCAATCCAAAATCTAAAATTTCTATGCGCCTTCCCGTAACTTATCCAACACACCCCGATCTTCCAATGTGGAAGTATCACCAGATACCTCTTCCCCTGCGGCTAGATTCCGCAATAAGCGCCGCATAATCTTACCCGATCGCGTTTTGGGTAAAGCGTCTGTAAAGCGAATTTCTCCCGGACGTGCGATCGCACCTATTTCTTTGACAACGTGCAGTTTGAGTTCTTTAATCAGTTCTTCACTTCCCTGATAAGTGCCTTCTAGAGTCACAAAAGCAACTACTTCTTCGCCCTTAAGTTCATCAGGTTTACCCACTACCGCCGCTTCTGCAACTGCTGGATGGGAAACTAAGGCTGATTCTACTTCCATTGTACCAAGTCGGTGTCCTGAGACATTCAGTACATCATCCACACGACCCATTACCCAGAAGTAGCCGTCTTCATCAACTCTCGCGCCATCACCAGCAAAGTAAGTATAGTTACCGTCTTTAGGCGGAATGTGTTCCCAATAGGTGCGGCGGAAGCGTTCTGGATCGCCGTAGACTGTCCGCATCATTCCTGGCCAAGGATGTCGCACTGCTAGATAACCGCCTTCGTTATTGGGTACGGTGTTTCCTTCTAAATCTACGACATCTGCAATAATTCCAGGGAAGGGAAGAGTTGCGGAACCTGGTTTAGTGGGAATTGCCCCTGGTAGTGGTGTAATCATGATACCGCCTGTCTCCGTTTGCCACCAAGTATCCACAATTGGACAGCGATCGCCACCAATTACTTTGTGATACCACATCCAAGCTTCCGGGTTAATTGGTTCGCCGACGGTTCCCAACAAACGCAATGAAGACAAGTTTCGCGCGTTGGGATGTTGTTCGCCCATCTTAATAAATGCCCGAATTGCCGTAGGTGCAGTATAAAAAATATTAACGCCGTATTTTTCAATTACATCCCAGAAACAACCAGGATTTGAAGTACGGGGCGCACCTTCATACATCACCGTGGTTGCACCGTTGGAAAGGGGACCGTAAACAATGTAGCTGTGTCCGGTAATCCAACCGACATCGGCAGTACACCAATATACATCGGTGTCTTGCAGGTCGAATATCCATTTGGTGGTAATATGACTATACAAATTATAACCAGCAGTTGTATGTACTACGCCCTTCGGTTTGCCGGTGCTGCCAGAAGTGTAGAGGACAAACAGCATATCTTCACTGTCCATCGGCTCGGCAGGACAATCTGCTGATGCATCTTTTTGCAAATCATGCCACCAATGATCGCGTCCGCCCAACTGCATATCAGTTTCTTGTCCGGTGCGCTTGACAACTAGGACGTTTTCGACACTAGGAACAGCACCATCAGCTAAGGCTTTGTCTACCTGTTCTTTGAGAGGAACGATCGCATCTTTGCGCCAACCACCATCAGCCGTAACTACTAGTTTAGCTTGAACATCAATTAAGCGATCGCGCAAAGCTTCAGCACTAAAACCACCAAATACCACACTATGGGGTGCGCCAATTCTGGCACAGGCTAACATTGCGATCGCTGCTTCGGGAATCATTGGCATATAGATACCAACGCGATCGCCTTTTTGTACACCCAGTTGCTTCAATACATTGGCGAACTGGCAAACTTCCCGATGCAGTTGGGAGTATGTAAGAGTACGCGAATCACCTGGTTCTCCTTCCCAAATCAATGCAGCCTTATTTTTGCGCCAGGTTGTGAGATGTCTGTCAAGACAGTTATAAGAAATATTAATCTTACCACCGACAAACCACTTAGCAAAAGGTGGTTGCCAGTCCAGCACCGTATCCCATTTTTGGAACCATTCTAATTCCGTTCCAGCCAAATCTGCCCAAAATCGCTGCGGATCGGCTTTAGCTTTAGCGTAGAGACGCTGATAGTCATCCAGGCTCTTGATATGGGCATTCTGCGAAAATTCCGAGGTAGGATGAAAGAGGCGATTCTCTTGTAGGATTGATTCTATGGTTGGTTGAGACATGGTTAGTTATGAATGCGATCGCGATTGTTACTAAAAACTATTCTTAGCCCAGTTGTGCTATATAGGGTTTAGATTTTCGTTCAGCTGGGTGTAAATTGCCGAGTAATTTAGTTTACATTCATTTTCATCTACCAAAAGCACGCGATCAAGAAATGTAAACACGTTTTGCAACCTATCTACTGGGAATGTTGCAATATTGTAAGTAGTCTTGACAAACAAAGCCTGAAATTATGACGCTTACCGTTGAAGCTAGCAGCTTGTCTCTCAATGATGTTCATCGGTTTCTCAAACTAGAAGAGCTTTCAACTGGTTTGTTTACAGACTTCTTAAATTTAGAACCGTTGACAGAGTTTGAACAGCAGGATTTATTGCGAATTAGCAACGACTTCCGTCGTTATCTGAGGTTTGGTAAAATTTCTGAAGGTTTGGTTAAATTTATAACCATCGCGCCACTAATGCGCCTAGCTGGATTTTACGATGTGCCGATTCGGTTGACAATGGAAGATAGCATTGCGATCGCAGTGGAAGATGAAGATAGAAGAATTACCGGGCGGATGGATATTTTAGCAATCAACAATCCTCAAAGTATGATTGCACCGCCTTTTTGGGTTGTAGTGATTGAAACTAAAAACAGCGCGGTTGAAGTAGGTGAGGGTTTACCTCAATTACTAACTTATGCTTTTAAGAGTTTAGACCAACAACCATCAGTTTGGGGTTTGGTAACTAACGGACTGCGTTATCAATTTGTTTATTTAAAACGTGACGTGCAGCCAACTTATCAGTTGATGCCATTATTAAGTCTGAATGAATCTCCCGGTGCAATCGAGTTATTACAAGTTTTCAAAGCTATCTGTAAGTTACCGACTTTTCAGTAAAATGAACCGAAATTGCGGAGCGATCGCTGATGTCTGAACCTGCTACCCTAGAACTCATCTCTGATAATATTTCAGAGGAGGAAGTGATTTTTCCTCCTGGCGATATACTGAGTGACGAACCACCCTTGGAAAGTGACCTACACCGAGAACAAATCGATTTGCTGATTCGCCTACTTAAATTATGGTGGCGAGAACGGCAAGATTTTTATGCTTCTGGCAATTTGACAATTTACTATAGTCCTAACCAGAAAAAATCAGAGTATTTCCGTGGCCCAGACTTTTTTGTAGTTTTGGGAACCCAGAAAAAAGACCGTAAGAGTTGGGTAGTTTGGCAAGAAGATGGCAAATATCCAAACCTGATTGTGGAAATATTGTCAAGTTCAACAACAGCAGTTGATAAAGGTTTAAAAAAACAAGTTTACCAAGATACCTTCCGTACACCAGATTATTTCTGGTTTGACCCTGTAACAACCGAACTTCAGGGATTTCATTTAGTTGATGGTAAGTATCAAGAAATCCAAGTAACCACTGATGGACGTTTGTGGAGTCAGCAGTTAGAACTTTATTTGGGAGTTTATGAAGGTAAATTAAGATTCTTCACTACTGAAAATCAATTAATACTATCATCAGAGGAATTGGCCCAACAAGAACGTTTACGTGCCCAACAGGCAGAAGAGCGTGCCCAACAAGCAGAAGAACGTGCCCAACAAGCAGAGCAAGAAATTGCTCGACTGCGGGAGGTTTTACGTACACAGGGCATCGACCTAGAGAATATTTAATGACATCAAGAAATTAACTAAAGACATTTTTGGGTTAAGATTTAGTTGAAAGTGTGTAAAAAAAGCGTAATCTTCTGAAAGTAGGGCATCGTTTGCAAGCACAAGAGATTAAGGATAAGCTAAATTCCCTTACCCTGCAAGCCTCCTCGGTAGATCAGAATTTAGCGAGAAGATTAGATGAAATCAATCGTTGGGTAAAGAACATCAAACCAGGTTCCCTGACTGCAAAACCCTTTGTCATTGCCTTTCTGCTAGAGGTGATTACAGATTCTACAATATGGCTGATCATCAAATCATTACCTTCAGAAGAACAAAAAGCAAAGTTCGAGCTAATGACGCCGATTGAGAGATATTGGTATGGTTATCTCTTTCCTAGATGGATCAATGCAAGTGACTCCAAGTTTTATATTTGGAAACAAAAATTGATGGCAGGCGAATTTAATCAGGTCGATAATGATATCATTAGATCAATAGCCCAAGATATAGTTCAGCGAGAAGGTAGTTTTTGGCAGCGTTATATTGCCGACCTTTCTATGGCAACAGATTTGATTGTTAGTCGTAATAATCAACCACTGTGCATTCAAGTTACAAGTGTTAGTGAAGAACTTAATCACCAAAAGTACGAAGCTTGGCAAAATACACTGCGATCGTGGGAAATCGAGAGAGGGTTGTTCTTAAGCTACAATCCGAAGGATGCTAATTTTGTAAACCAGTTAGTCAACGTGGCCCTGTATAACAGTGATTACCTTTCTGGTGGCAAATATTTAAAATTTTAGTGAAATTTCAGGAATTTGATATTTCAGATTTGTGTTCTAGCCTACATACTTACGTGCTAATTAGAGCTTTTATGCCTAACAAAAGAGAAACTCACTGCAACAATCAAGTAGATACATTTGCTGAAGCTTTAGCAACAGCGCGACAAATGCAGCAGAACTGGTTAACTTATGGGGTTGATTTTGTCAATATTTACGTTGAAGATGTAGATGGAGACTGGCTAGAAACGTGGGGACATGACGAAATATTGGGTAATTTTCAATTAAATACTATCAAAGAATTTTTGGTAAGTAATGATAGTGTAGCAGTGAAAGTAAGACAGCACTTAGGAGAGCGATCGCTGTTTGATTTTGCAGTAAATTTAGAAGAATCTTGGAGAATTTCTGAAAACCATGACAGATTATCTGCTGTGAGACACTTGTTAGTTAGTGAAGAAAATAGTGTTGATACAGATTTAGCAAATAGTTTGCTGGTAAAGTTGGCAGATATTCTGTGAGATTTTTAGTTGCATAGTGGTAGAGTAAATTGTGAACTCAAGGGTTTTGATGTTTTATTTTGGTTGCGATTGGGTGGGATATAGGCCAATACGGTTCAGTTAAGGATAATCGCAGGTTGGGTGGAACGAAGTGAAACCCAACAAACCCGCGAAAATGTTGGGTTTCGTTCCTCCACCCAACCTACGCATCTGAGGGGTTTTTGGCGCTAACTGAACCGTATTGGGATATAGGCGATCGCTTTTCCAGATAAGCTTTAATAATCTTTGAGATTTGCAATCTTTATGATTGTTAAATGTGCCTAAATATGAGCATCATAAAACATAAATAAATATTAATATCTTCATAGTTATATATAAATTAATAGTTAAATACTTTTAGGAGAGATAAAAATAGCTGGGATTTGTATCGGCAGTGGTACTTGCTGGATAGAGTAATGCAGATCCTCTCTAAACCTAAAATAACAATTTTTTAGCTGGCCTTGGCAGGTATCGTGAATCGGTGACTGCCGAAAAACCTTGCGCTTGAACACGAAGGAAGCAACAATGAGTAGCAATCTAGCCATCAAACTCCGCTCTGGAACTCAACAAGCCCATACATCAGCGGAAAATGTGGCATTCATGAAATGTTTTTTGCAAGGAGTTGTGGATAAAGACTGCTTTGCCAAGTTCTTAAGCAACTTGTATTACGTCTACAGTGAACTAGAAGCGGCATTAGAAAGCCATGTAAAGCATCCTGTAATTAGTGCAGTTTACTTTCCTGAACTTAATCGCCAATCCTCGCTCGAAAAAGATATGGTGTTTTATTATGGGGATAATTGGAGAGAGCGAGTTACAGCCTCACCAGCTGCCCAGACATATATTAGCCGCATTCGGGAAATTTCTGCTAGTGAACCAGCCTTACTGTTAGGTCATGCGTATACTCGCTACATGGGCGATCTTTCTGGGGGTCAAATGCTACAAAAAGTTGCTCAGTCAGCCCTGAAACTTTCTGGCTATGAAGGCACATCCTTTTACAACTTTGAGCAAATTCCTGACAAAAAGGCATTTAAGGATAAGTATCGTCAGGCATTAAATGCATTACCCGTTGATGATATAACAGCAGAACGGATTGTTGCAGAAGCCAATAATGCCTTTGGGTTCAATTTACAAATGGCTCAAGAGTTAGAGGGAAATTTAATTAAAGCACTCGGTCAAGTCCTGTTTAATAGCCTCACTCGTTCTCGGAATTCAGGTAGTACTGAAGTAGCTGCGACTAATTAATTTTTATTGGGAATTGGGAATTGGGCATTGGGCATTGGGCATTAGAAAGAAACTTGTTCAATAATTCTCCCCAGTCCCCAGTCCCCAATCCCTAGTTCCCAGTCCCCAATCCCCAGTCCCCAATCCCCAATCCCCAATCCCCCCTCATTCATTGGAAAGCAACTCAATGGTTTTTCTATTACCTGGTGTCAAGTTTGATCTGGATCTGATTCAAAAGTACGACACTCGCGCACCTAGATATACCAGTTACCCGCCCGCTACAGAGTTAAGCGAAACATTCACTGAAACTGATTTTAAGGCCGCGATCGCAGCCTCGAATCAACGCAAAACCCCTCTTTCTTTGTATTTCCATATCCCCTTCTGCCAAAGTGCTTGCTACTTCTGCGGCTGTAATACAGTAATTTCCAACAACAAAAATATTGCTAAACCTTATGTAGAGTCTTTGGCTCAAGACATCAAAAACACCGCAGCTTTAATAGATCCAGATAGAAAAGTGTTACAAATCCATTGGGGAGGTGGTACTCCTAATTACTTAGAACCTCACCAAGTAGAATTTTTATGGAAAAACATCAATCGCTATTTCAACATCGACCCCCAAGCAGAAATCTCAATTGAGATTAATCCCCGCTATATCGATAAAAACTACATTTTCTTTCTGAGACAGATTGGCTTTAACCGCATTAGTTTTGGCATTCAGGATTTTAATCGCCAAGTTCAAGTAGCTGTAAATCGTGTCCAGCCAGAAGAAATGCTCTTTGATGTCATGAGTTGGATCAAAGAAGCTAAGTTTGAAAGTGTGAATGTAGACCTAATCTATGGTTTACCTTATCAAACTCGCGAGACATTTCAAGAGACGCTGAAAAAGACGATTGAATTAGATCCTGACAGAATTGTAGTCTTTAACTTTGCTTATGTGCCGTGGCTCAAACCAACACAAAAAAATATTCCTCAAGAAGCGCTACCCCCAGCCGAGGAAAAGTTAGAGATTCTGAAAATGACCATTGAAGAATTGACGAATAACGAATATCTATTTATTGGGATGGATCATTTTGCTAAAACTAATGATGAACTAGCGATCGCTCAACGCAATGGCACTCTCAAGCGTAATTTCCAGGGCTACACTACCCACGCTGAAACAGAATTGTTTGGTTTTGGGGCTACATCCATCAGTATGCTAGAAGATGCTTATGCCCAAAACCACAAAGAATTAAAGGATTATTATCAGACACTTGCAGTGGGTGCATTACCTGTTAGTAAAGGTATTAAACTTACTCAGAACGATATCATCAGACGGGATGTGATTATGGGCATAATGTCTCACTTTCAGCTTCATAAGCAAGACATTGAAAACAAATATCATATCAGTTTTGATAAATATTTCTCTGAGGAACTAGAGGCGTTAAAACCACTAGAAGCCGATGGACTAGTCAGTTTATCTAAAAATCAGATCCAGATTACAGACATCGGGAGATTACTAGTAAGAAATATTGCCGTCATCTTTGATACTCATACAAGAACGCGAGAGACAAAATTTTCCCGCGCTATTTGATATCATTTCTGTAAATTGTGCTGCCCAGATCCCCGACTTCTTTAAGAAGTCGGGGATCTAAGTTCTTTGGATATAAACTCTTTTGTCTAACTTTTGGATTTAGCATTTACCCCATCTGGTAGAAAGAATTTGAAATCAGAGTTGATAACTTAGACACAGGTGAGCTTGTTGAGGCAGTTATGAGTATTATTGCTTGGATAGTTTTAGGAATTTTGGCAGGTGCGATTGCTAAAGCTATTTATCCTGGTTATCAAGGTGGCGGAATCCTTTCCACAATGATTTTGGGTATCATTGGTGCTTTCGTTGGTGGAACTCTATTTACCTTGTTACGAATAGGAACTCTACAAATTACTGCGGCTGGTACTGGTTTAACTCTTCCTGGTATTTTAGTAGCTGTGCTTGGCGCAATTGTTGCTATTTATCTATGGGGATTAATCAGAAGAAGCAGCAATGCCTAATCATTAATTTGCAGTCATCAAACCTGAGATAACTACTGTACTTTATTCAGTCTTTTATCTCACCAGTTGAAGAAGCTATTAAACATCAAATTAGCTCTCTCTGGAAAAAGACTAAAAGATAAGTCGATCCATTCTGGAACACTAAATTTTGGGAAGTGTAAATCTATGTTTTTTCACAAGAAAGAGCCTATTCATGCAGTTAACGTTAGTGAAGCAAACCCTCGTTTTGCTCAGTTGTTACTAGAGCAGTTTGGCGGAGCTACTGGCGAACTTAGTGCAGCACTTCAATATTGGGTTCAATCATTCCATGTCGAAAATGCTGGCATTAAAGATATGCTTCAAGACATCGCCATTGAGGAATTCAGCCATTTAGAAATGGTTGGTAAACTCATCGAGGCTCATACCAAAAATGTCGATCAAACAGAGGCTTATAAGAGTACTCTCTTTGCAGTCCGAGGGATTGGGCCTCATTTTCTAGATAGCCAGGGTACTGCTTGGACTGCAAGTTACTTGAATGAGGGTGGAGACGTGGTACGTGATTTAAGAGCTAACGTTGCAGCAGAAGCCGGTGCCCGTCAGACTTACGAATCATTGATCAAGTTGGCAACCGATAAAGGAACTCAAGAGACTTTAGTCCATCTGTTAACACGAGAAATTTCTCATACTCAGATGTTTATGAAAGCTCTAGATTCACTGGGTAAATTGACAGATCCATTCTTTGGTAATATTAAGCCTGATGACACTGTTGCTCTCTACTACAACCTATCGACAAACGGCGATGGTAAAGACGAGCGTGGCCCTTGGAATTCTGAGCCAACATTCAAATACATTGCTAATCCGCTAGAAAGTCACTCTTAGGGTATAGATTGATTTTGAGCAAAGAGATTGTTGGCATATCCTAAAAAAATCCTAATCATCCGGTGGGCAAACAGCCCACCTTTTTTAGTAATTTTTAGGCTGCTTATACCATTTTGAATTTTAGATTTTAGATTTTGGATTGGGAATTGCTTTCTGTGTCTGGGTTGCGTGAAAATTTAAAATTTGGTGGTGCAACAATTCAGTCGCGGGTCTCTTGATTCTGAATTATTCTTCAACAAACCTCGATCTCTCAGGAGAATTTGTATAAAAAAGAGCCAGAGAACTAACTCTCTGGCTCAAAGCTGGAGACAAAAGAATCACTAAAATAAAGGCTAACTTGGGTAAAAGCCTAAATTCTTCCCAGGTTATGCAGCCCTAAGACAACGCCCACGCCTAAGATATGACCAAAGGCAGTAGTTGCTAAAAGGGCAGGTAAACCAAAACCACCAAATAAATTGGGTGAAGGTAGTGCTGGTTCTGCATTGGGATACTTGATGCTAGATTTGCCAAAGGCGATCGCAACGATATTAGCGAGAATTATAATCAGACCAACTGTTGGACTCCATTCCAGGGGTGTGGTTGCAGCAGCGAGTAAGGTCGAAGTAAACACCTGATTTGCTCCTGAAATTTATTAATGGTTGAAAATATAATCTGAAACTTTCCGAAGCAAATTCAATAAATTACCCGATTTTGCATCAATATTTAACAGTTATTCTTACTACTTAATACAAAATGAGTTCAACGCGGTGAGTTAACTGTGGTAGGTGGTTTGAACTTCAATATCTAAATTGAACATATACGCAGAAAAATTAATACTTATTTGTGCGTTTTTTTACTTATATAACGTCATTGCATCTATAAACAAAAAGATCCCCGACTTCTTCAAGAAGTCGGGGATCTGAGCAATTGAGCAAGCTGGTTTTGTCGAGGTTCGCCAGTAGATTTGACGGTGTTAGTTATTGTTGAGTGCGATCGCTCCTCCAGGACTGAGCGCTTGGACAGTTTTTTCGTAGGCAAAGTAGTGGGTGAGAAAATTTATAACTACGATACCCTTGTATTTACCAATCTTTTTGTAATCTTCATAGCTAAAACCTTTGAATGATAAGGATTTCGGGATATAATTAAAGAGATCGAGTCAGTAGTCTACTGTTGGAGCCGAAGACCGGAAAACTCTCATCCCAAACCAACAGACTGAACCTTGAAAACTGATATGGGGTTGCATCCAGAAATACAGATTTCATCTGTTAGGTTGGTTGCGTAAAATCAGTTACCTTGGTTGTACAAAACTTTGGTTTCTTGTACAAACGGTGGTGTGGACGCATCATTGCTGGCTGTGGAGGTTACTGGAATACCAGACCTGTGAATCAGCAAACTCTAATCGTGAGGTTAGATGCTCCCGCTAATTGAAAAGCAATTAGCGGTGAGAGTCGTCACTACTCTCCATTACTGCGGCAAGTTTTTCTAAATTTTGACGAACAGTGACACTACGGTGATGATTTACACCCCAGACTCGTTCACAAATATCTAAAGCTTGCAAATAAAGCGGCTCTGCTTCACCATAACGCCCTGTTGCACGATAAATTTCTGCCAAATTGTTGAGACTTTCCGCAACATTAGGATGATTTTCTCCTAACAAAAGCTTATCAAGTTCTAATGCTTTTATACATAAAGATTCCGCTTCATTGTAACGTCCCTGTTCTCTATACATATAACCCAAAGCATAGATAGTATCTGCTAAAAGCGGATGCGCCTTTTGCAATAAACGCTGCTTGAGTTCTAATGATTGCAAAAACACTGATTCAGCTTGCTCGTAGCGTCCTTGAGCGCGGTATATTAAACCTAAATTGTGCAAATCTGTTGCAACATCAGGATTCTCTTCTCCCAAAAATCGCTTATCTAGTTCTATTGCTTGTTGCGACAACGGTTCAGCTTCACTGTAACGTCCTTGATGATAATAAAGTAGCGCTAAATTATTCAGTATGAGAGCGAAAGAAGGATGATTTTCGCCAAGCAAACGTTTTTCGAGTTCTAATGATTGCAGATATAGAGGTTCTGCTTCGTCATAACGTCCTTGTTCATCATATAGTAATGCCAAATTGTTCAGACTAGCGACAACATCAGCATGGTTTTCTCCTAACAGGCGTTTCCTAAGTTCTAAAGCTTGTTGATATAAAAGTTCCGCTTTATTATATTGTCCAGTAGATTTGTAGAGTCCTGCCAAATTATTCAGGCTAGTCGCAAAAGAAGGATGGTTCTCTCCTAGCAGGCGTTTCCTCAATTCTAAAGCTTGTTTATATAAGGGTTCGGCTTCGCTGTAGTTTCCGATTGCACGATATATTCCTGCTAAATTGTTGAGGCTAGTAGCTAAGTCTATCTGCAAACTTAATTCATTTTGTAACTCACTCGCCTGACGCCAATATTTAATTGCTAATTCTTGTTCTTCTTGATAATTTTGAGATTCACCCCGCTCTAATCTGCTGCGGTAAATATCACCTAACCTTGAATATAAAGTAGCCAAGATAGGATCTTTAGTTCCTTGCTCCTGTTCGACTTTCTCGATTAGCCTTTGTAAATCTTGGATGGGTAAGAAAAAGTGATTATTTTCATTAGTATCTGTGCTGGCTAATTCTGTGTCTCTAAAAACAAAGCGGATATTTTCTAATTCTTTACCAGGAATAGCATTTGTCTTTTTAGATTCAAACCGAAATACACCATTACGCCAACTCCAAAAATCAGGGGCTTTTTTAATCAAGTTGACTAAAATTTGATTAGTTACCCAAAGCACGATCGCAAAGGGAAATTCGCGCAATCCTTCCCTTGTCCACTGTAAGTAACCAAAAAATTTCTCCTGTTCTGATTGCTCTTTTCCCAACCTGAGAAAATAAAGTTGTTCAGCACCCGTCACAGTAATCACCGCCGGCTTCTGCTGATGGAGATATTCTTCTTGTTGTACCAGTTGGTTAAGAGCAGCTTTAAGGCTTGGTTCATGACGTGCTAAAGTTACTCGATATGGACGAAACTTAGGTTGTAGTTCGGCTTCATATTGGGCAATAATCTCATCACGAAAGCTAGCATCATCACAAACGGCAATCAGCAAATTTAATCCCCGCTTTTGAGCTTCAATAGAAACAATTAAATCATCATACGCATCTTGATTTTCTCCATCATCATCTAATAATTCCTCATTTAACATTAATAGCTCCCTGTCTTCTCAAGCTTTCGATAATAATTGGATGAACATCGTACCAAGTTTCATCAGTGCGATATTCTAGAACATATAGCCCATGTAGCAAATCCAAAAACTCTGGTTGTTTGGGGTCATTGGGCATAAATTGTTCATAAACACTCTGTAAAATATCGATATCAACCTTTCCTAAACGGATAGAAAAATCATTGCGAATTTTATTGATTGCTTGGAGGAGAATTTTATCATCAATAATAACTTCTGCTGAGGGATTTCGCCGGATCATCCGTAAACAAATGCGGCAACATTCCTTGGAGATACGAATTAACTCTCGCAATACGCCACCACTATAAATTACAATTTTTTCAGCCGTTTCAGGCGCAATTAATTCACTGGGAATCCGCTTTTGTAAAACTTCACCGAGAATCTTTGTTGCTTCCGGGCGAGGTTGGGCATTAGGGAAGCGATTTTTACCTTTATCAAATATTTTTAATACAGGCATTGCCACCACTTGATCGTTGGTTTCAGTAGTAATTATTGTGCTGATGAATGTTTCCCGAAGGACTGCGATGGGGATGGTGTAAATAATTTGAAAGTTAGGTTGACAAAGAGCTTTAATATTATCCCGATAAATTTCATTAACTCTACCTAAGTCCAGTTTATCTAAATCATCAATAATTACTAAAACGTTTTGTTTAGTTGCAGCTTGAATTAGAGCCGCAATTTCGTTAATTCTGGCAACTAAATCTGATAACTTGCGTTCAAACTCTTGCTTAATTTCATCCCGGACGCTTGCATCAGCTTTTAATTTAGAGCTAATCAATTTTAAGAGGTCAAAACCTATACTAGCTTCTGCCTGCAAATTTAATTCTTCAGTGCGAGTACGGGTAGCAAACCACTTATAAAGAGCTTCTTTCGTAGATTGCGGAATATCAACTTTGCGGGCTTCTGCCTCTGTCATTAAATTAACTGCGATCGCAAACAGTATATTAATATGATTAACAGCCGACATTTCAATTTTGTCAGCAATAGAAAACAGAACTACAAAATATTTATCTTGAATTTGTCTGCTAAACTCAGCTAACAAAGTAGACTTACCACATCCTCGATGTCCTGTAAAGACAATTTTGCCATCTCCATTAGGACTATCTTCCACTAATTGGTTCAGGTCTGCAATTAAATCATCACCATATTCGACTCTAAATCTTTCCATTTCGTTCCGTTCCATCAACGGAAATAGTTCGAGATTGCTGTATGCTTCTTGAAAGGAGTTTAATAAGTCTTGAGACATTGGATAGTGCCGGGAAGGTGCTAACTATCCATATAATGGCTCATGATTTTTGAAGTAGAAGTTCAGCCAATTACAGCTTTACTAACTTCGTCAATAAATGAGTACTAGGTGATACTGTCGTATGTTTTTAAAGAGGATACTTTCTCTTCCACAATCTCAACCGAGAAGCAAGTAATAGAGGTGAATCTAAATAAGAGTGAACAATAGATTATACATTCGACAAATCTGAATAAATAATAGATTATACATTTGAAATAGTGAAAGTTACCTAACAAATCAATAAAATTAAATTTTCATTTATAAAATAAAATTTTTAGCTTGCTTTGTTTCTGTATCCTCTTGCTATCCATAAGAGAGTAAAGTCCAGTAATTCCTACGATGTGCTATAGCAATCCTAAATCATTCGTGAAAAGTTAGATACCCGACTTCTTTAAGAAGTCGGGTATCTGTCCACCGCAAATTTTCACAAATAAAAGAGGAGTCAGAATACAGAATTCAGAATACTCTACCCTACCCATAAAGGGATAGAGTTTTCAGGCGAGAATATTTTTATTTTTTTCGCCTAATAGGGTCGAAAGCGTGTAGCGGGACGTACCCCTACGGGGATCTTGCTACGCGGTAGCGTCTCGTAGAGAAATACGGTTTTAACCAATATTCAGACGCGACTCGAAAATACTCGCTTGCCGCCGGCGCTATCACCCACTCGTACAGAATTCTGACTCCTGAGTTCTGAATTCTTCTTATAAAGATAAGTTGCACAGCGCATGACAAGTTTTTTAATATACAGAATCACTCAAGTATGGTTACACTACCGACATAGTAATCACTGTTGGTGGAATACCGAGCGATGTATAAAAACGCTAAAAAATTTACTGCTATTTTTCTGTTGGTTTTTCTGTTGATTGTTTCTATCAACTTTGCAGTAATTGCTCAAGATAGTTCAGATGTCCCTGCTGTGAATTTGGCATCGCCTCAAGTCTGTTCAGTGCCTCCTAATCTTAAAACTCAACAAGTCATTGCTGACAACGATCGCACCCAAGTTACAATGGGCGATCGCATCAGGATAAGAGTTGAAGGATTAGCAGCAGCGACCAGAAATGCAACGGCTAAAAATCCATTTGATCCTCGCCAATTAGTGTTGTACCTAGATGGCTATGAACTAGAGGATGTCCACGGAGAACCAGTCACCGTCTTGGTTCCGGGTAAAGATAAAAGCAAAATTGTTGATGATAATTGGTTAGCCTTTCTACTAAAACGTACCAACTCGTCTCAAGCTGCATGGAATACGCTTCTTGGTCAAGGAAACAGATATAGTATTAACGTGATTCCGGGAGTAGGCTGTCCCAAGAAACTGGCGATTCCGGTGAGCAATCCTCTATCACCTCCTAGATTAAAAATAGTTCTGTTATCATGGCGATTTTGGCTGTGTCTGTTTCTACTTCTGGCTATTGCATTAATATTCATTAGATATTGCCGAAATGCCCTTCGTAGCCCTGGAATAGAAGGCGTCTACTCTCAAAAAGAAGTAATCGCTAGTGGGGAACTGTTAATTCCACAAAAGCTTGAAGTTCAAAAACAAACTCGGAAAAGCCGAATTGCTCAATTTTTTCTTGGTAGAAAAAAATTGTACAAAAACCCCTTCAGCCTCTCGATATCTCAACTTGCTTTTTGGACGTTTTTAATTTTTGGTTCTTACCTGATTATCTACGGCATAACAGGAGATTATGCTAATATTTTGACTCGGCAATCACTAATTTTATTAGGAATTAACTCTGTAACTGCATTTGGTACTTCGTTAATTGATGGCCAGGGTAATGAAGAAAATAGAAAAGGTAGTCAAGGAGTTTCTGAAGGTTTTTTCACTGATATATTATCGGATATTAATGGAGTAAACTTTCATCGGTTCCAAACATTTATTTGGACAGTTGCGATCGGATTATTCTTTATTTTGGAAGTGATTAAAAATCTGGCAATGCCGGAATTTGATGATACACTTCTGACACTACAAGGAATCAGTTCTGCAACATATCTTGGACTTAGAGGGCAAGAGCAGCATGGTATGACAAAAAATCCAGAATCTTCATCGAAAGAAGATAACTTATCTGAACCACCCATTTTAACAAAACAAGACAATCCACCAGAGAGCAATCCATCGATTCCTCCTAACTAAATCTTAGAGGTTGTTTGAAAAGTGACTTGTTGTGATTTTAGGCACTTATTAAACTTCTTCAACCCACAGAGGTGGGTAAAGTTTCGTGTAGCCGCGATTTCTAATCGCCAGGGCTGGTATTAAATTAGACTTTTCAAACAGCCTCTAATACCATTTCACTTTAAAGTTGATACGCTTGGGTTAGTGTCAAAAACCTTTAGTTGTATAGGTTGGGTTGAGGAACGTAGAGCCAATATTTTCAGGGCTTTATTGGGTTGCGTTTTGCTTCACCCAACCTACAATTTTTCTTAACTGAACCGTATTGCGCTATATTCTGTATTTCTAATAACAAAATTTGCTATTTATTTAGTATTAAAAGTTGTAGATATTCATACTTAGTGTAATCATCAAGCAAGTAAATTATGGAAATTGTATTGAATTTACTAATCGCGATTTGCTTTTCTGATAAAGTTTAGTAAAGATAAATTTTACCTCTTCTTTGTACTACTCCTCTCAAATCGTAATCATACCTAGTTTTTTAATTAGCCATTCATAAGGAGAAGATTTAACAATTCAAAATTCAAAATGACGCTCGCAGACTCGCTCTAAGCGAAGCCATGCCGTTCGCGTTAGCGTCTCTGAAAGAGAAGGCTTTACGCTGCGCTAACAAAATTCAAAATTAAAGATATTTCAGACGAGGATTTAGCGAGAAACGCGGTCTTGGGCTTTGCCCAAGTGGAGCGATTTCTCAAGACAAACCCCGACTGAAATGGGTGCTACATGTAGATTGTAGGTTCTTAAACCCTTTAATTTACGATAAAAAATCTTGTAGGAATCAAAAACAAGGTGTAATTAAATACCTTTTGTATTTGCTGTTTTGTGTTGATGCCGCAGTATTTCCCAAATGTTTTCTATGAGAACTGAGGCAGAGAAAATAATATGTTTTTAGACATTGTAGCTAGCCTACAACGGTTATTTGTTGGTTACATTCCCGCCGTTGTATTGGGTAGTTTTGTTGGATATTTCATCGGTATGAATAGCGTGATTTACCAGCTATTTAGACTGATATTTCAGATACCGCATAGTATTCCTCCTATAGCTTTGCTACCTATTGCCCTAATAGCATTTCAAGAGAGCGACACGGCTGCTATTATAGTAGTTTTTATAGGAACTCTCTGGACGATGATCATTAATACAGCAATAGGTATGCGCCATTTTCAGAGACAGAATAATAACTTTCGAGTAGCTATTTTTCATATATTTCATGCCTTGAAAGTTAGCATTTGGGTAGCCTGGTTTATAGTTATTGCCACAGAAATGTTAACAGGCCCAAAAGGACTTGGCTTTACTCTTTGGGAGGCTTATAAAGCTGGCAATACTGATTATATAATCCAGGTGATTATCTACATCGGGATTATTGGCTTTTTGCTAGATCAGTTACTAGATTTCGCAGCTTATATTCTCTCGCAAATGGTTTCAGATGGCAAAAAATCTTCTTAAACTTTATTTAGGCTTGCGGATTGCACCTTGCCAGCTAATAGTTTGCTTGGCAGAACGTATTCCCAACGAACGAGTTGCTATAACTTCAATATCAACATTGACACCAGGGCGTAAAGCTTCGTCAGGAATTTTCAGCTTGCCCAAAGCTAAAGTAAAACGATTGTAGTCACGAGTCACAAGTTCGTTAGGAATATCCCCCTCGTATTCAGTTTTGTAGCCAGAAAAACCGTGTAAGCTATCCTGGGCGCGGAATTTCACGCGAAACTGAGTATTAATGGCATCAGACTTGGCTGCCAAATCCACTATTTTTAAGTTCAGGTTTTGTCCGGCATCGGCAAATTCTGCCACAGCCAACCGGGTGACATCTTTTTTGGCAATGGCATGATTAACGGTAAATGTTGTTAAGTTAGCCTCACTTTTGGTACTACCCTCAACCCATAATTCCTCAGAAAAAGTAATTTCTACTTGTTTGTTATCAGTTAAATTTAGTGTTACAGCTTGATTATCAAAGCTGGTGATGGGTTGTCTTTCTTGCCAAACTATTTGAAAAGCCTCTTCTAGACGTTGTTCAAACTCAAGATAATTATCAGCGATCGCAGCACCAGGCGCAAGTAGAGAAGCTGCCCCTATGCGTTGATTCCACTTGTTCTTTGAGAGGTTGAATTGTTTGTTTACCAGTTGCGAAATTGCTAGCTGCACAGTTGGATTATCAGCGGCCAAAGCTTCCTTGCTATTGACAATACTCAAAGTTCCTAAGCGTCCTTGGCTACCATCGCTACCATCACTGCCATCTCGCCCATCGCTACCGTCACTACATCGATAAACTTTCTCAGTACACTTATAATCAGGGCTACCAGGAGTTCCCTGGCAGGTTTTTACTTCCCATCTCCGTCTGTGACAGTTACAACCCTGCGTACCGTTGCCACCCCGACCGCCGCGCCCACCTTTTCCACCAGTTGCCCTAATGGAAATATTTCGTAAATCTGCCAAATTGCTGTAATACACTGTCAGGGAACCGCCATTTCCCCCATTTCCTCCTTTGCCACCGTTACCGCCATTACCACCATTTGGGGCGCTTATATCGTGGCTGACGCGTTGGGGTTGGGAACCACAGTCAGGTTGATCGCCATGTTCCCCATCTTCCCCGTCTTCACCATCTTTACCCGATAAATCAAGATTTACAGGTGAACCATTGACAAAAATATTTTGGTTTTCACCGCTACCACCATCTCTACCCGATCGCCCATCGGTTCCGGTGCGTCCGTCTCTGTCATAATTTCTAGCTATTTTATAGTATTCATCAGAGGCAACGGCTGGACATAAAACTGAACTAGAGGCAGGCAACAAGCTAGTAAATAAGCAGAATGTCAGTAATAGTGGCAGCTTACTCCTAAAACCATTGTGCATCTAGTTACACCTAAAACTTTAGTTGGATTATCTAGTCCTGACGCTGATTTCCAACAATTTGCTCCCCTTTATTCATTGATATGCCAAAATTGTCGCCCATTTGGAAATAATTTGAGAGATTCAGATCCCCGACTTCTTCAAGAAGTCGGGGATCTTTTTAAGCTGCTGTTGGGTCATCATTGACCTTAACAATCAACTTGCCAAAATTATCACCTCTAAGTAAACCGATGAATGCAGCAGGAGCCTTCTCTAAACCATCAGCTACATCTTCTTTATATTTGAGTTGACCAGACTGTAACCATCCAGAAACATCATGTAAAAATTCATTAAATCGATGTTGGTAATCACGAACTAAAAAACCTTTAATCAAAGCCCGTTTGACTAGCAATGGTCTTAAATTCGGCCCTGGTGGAGTAGATGTAGCGTTATACTCCGAAATCAAACCTACTAGTGGAATTCTTGCCCCAAGGTTGATCTGCTGCAACACAGCTTCTAAAATTACACCTGCGGTATTGTCATAGTAAACATCAATGCCATTGGGGGCTGCTTCTTTAAGGGCTGAATCAAGTTCTTGAGTTTTGCGATTAATGCCAACATCAAAACCTAATTCCTTAACTATATAATCCCGCTTATCGTCACTCCCAACAATTCCTACTACTCGCGCACCTTTAATTTTGGCGATTTGACCTACTACCGCACCCACAGCACCAGAAGCAGCTGAAACCACAACAGTTTCACCTTCTTTCGGTTGACCAATATCAAGTAAAGCAGCATAAGCAGTCAGACCAGGCATACCCAGTACACCTAAACTATAGGATAAAGGTGCTTGAGTGGGATCAAGTTTACGCAGTGTTTCACCTTTAGATACACCATAAGTTTGCCAACCATTACCACTAAGAACAAAATCCCCTACTTGAAATTGAGGATGATTTGATTTAATTACTTGGCTGACTGTACCACCGACAATAACTGAACCCAACTCTACTGGTGCAGCATAAGACTTGCCTGCACTAATGCTACCACGCACGTAAGGGTCAAGAGATAGATAAATGGTGCGGCTAAGAATTTCGCCTTCACCTGGTTCGGGAGTTGGTGTTTCTACTAGAGCAAAATCATTCTCTTTTGGTTCACCAACTGGACGACTTTTAAGAATGATTTGTTTGTTAATTAAATCAGACATCAGTTATTTTCCTCTAAATTAATCTGACCATTTATGAGTATACAGATGTGTGCAAGCATTCCAAAAATACCTCTACCTTTAGTGTGAGACTGACAAAAAATCTCGGATTATTATTTTATGTTTCAAAAAACTCTGCATAACTCGAAAACCCTGATTTTCTCTTCTCCATTTTCGACATAAGCTTAAAAAATAAATTTGGTTATTATATTAAAATACAGTTCATATAAACCCAAAACACTTGTAGAGACGGCGATTTATCGCGTCTTTAAAACCCAAAATTGTTGCCAGTGGCCCTTAAATGAGCCGTATTTTATTATATTACTAATAATCAAAATTAATTAAACAGCTAATTATTGAAAAATCTGCTATTTTCCCACTCACTCCGTAAAATGCTGTAAATATAATCATCCCATAGTTTATCGTCTAACTCATGATGTTCTCTTAAAATTCTATCCCTATGAACTGGGCGGGCGAGACGCCCACCCCACAAAACTTAATTGGATATTTTTTTATTTTCCTTAGTACGATTCGTATCTAAGACAATGTTACTGAATGCTTTTCTAATAGTAACTCCTCTGTTTGTAGCTGTTCAAAAGTATTCTTGACAAACTCTGCTATTTCTATACGATTCCCACCAGGATCGCGGAGGAAAAATCGCACGTATCCGGGAAGTGGTCGTTGATCGGGAATAATTTCTACCCCATGTCTTTTTAGATGTTCCTCAAAAGCGTTCAAGTTATTGACTTGAAAACAATAATGTCGTCTAGATGCTTGGTTATTAGCGTTTTTCTCTGTACTAATGTGCAGTTCAATATCTCCCAATTTATACCATGCTCCTGAATCGTTTTTAATTACTTCAGGTCTGGGAATTTCAGTCAATCCCAAAACTTTGCTGTAGAAAAACAGCATTGCATCCTCCACCTCAAGCGGATAGGTTACCTGAATATGATGAACTGCATCAAGTTTCATAAATTTTTCTCCTAGTTTGGGTTAAATTTGGCAACGCTACAATCACTTTTTGTAGTATTGCTGGCGTATTTCTCAAGTTTTTCTGTTCCAACTCACAAAAAGCCTATGTGACAAGCTTTCCCATGTTGATGCGTTCTTCGACGAGATAGCCAAGTTTTCTATAAAACTCAACGACTTGTGCGTTGGAGACACGAACTTGGAGATTGATTTTGATGCATCCCATCGCTATCAATACCCTCTCTGCGTGTTGCACTAGTTTGCTACCAATACCCTGCCGTTGATACTGAGGGCTGACTGCAACTGTGTATAGCCAACCGCGATGTCCGTCATATCCCGCCATGATCGTACCTACAATTACAGAGTTAATCTCAGCAACGAAAAACAACTCAGGCTGTACAGCAAGCTTCTGACTGATTACCAATTTTGGGCTGCTGTGCGACGGGTTATTAGGAAACACCTCATCCCATAGCGCACTGACTGATTCTGCATCAGATTCTTGGTACGGTCTTATATTCATCTACATCTCAATCAAATGACTTGCCTTTGCACATTGTTTGTGAAATACTACTCTTGAAACTACGGTAAATCGGTATTGTTTGGGTAGTATTGTACAAAACTTACCATAAAACATTTCGTCCTGAAAGCAACTACAGGCTAATCCCTAAGAAAGATGACAAACACAGAAATTCGCACCGCTCAAGTTAAAGTCCCTAACGGAGATTTGCAGATTGATGCTTACTTAGCTGAACCAGTCCAAAAGGGAACCTACCCTGCTGTGATCGTGATTCAGGAAATTTTTGGGGTGAATATTCACATTCGGGAAGTGGCTGAGAAATTTGCCAAAGATGGGTATGTGGCGATCGCACCGACTTTATTTCAACGCACCGCCCCTGGTTTTGAGGGTGGATATACCCCTGAAGATGTGCAGCAAGGGAGAGGTTATAAAGAGCAAACAACAGCAGAAGAAATATTGAGTGATATTAAAGCTGCGATCGCTTACTTAAAAACCTTACCAAATGTCCAAGGAGACGCGATCGGCTCCATTGGTTTCTGCTTTGGCGGTCATGTCGTTTATCTCGCTGCTACTTTACCAGATATTAAAGTTACAGCTTCTTTCTATGGTGGTGGTATTCCCAACTCAACTCCCGGCGGTGGAGAGCCAACCATTACTCATACTGCCGAGATTAAAGGCCCCATTTACGCGTTCTTTGGCCTTGACGATCAGGGAATCCCCTTAGAACAAACCGAACAGATTGAGGCCGAATTGAAGAAACATCAGATTCCCCATGCCATCTTCCGCTATTCGGGAGCAGGACATGGCTTTTTCTGCAACCATCGCGCCAGCTACAATGCCGAAGCTGCTGCCGATGCTTGGAAAAACGTTCAAGAATTGTTCCAAAAGAACCTTCAGCTTCAAAAAGTGTCAACTTAACGCGAAACGGGCAGTTAGAAACCGCGTCTACACAAACAAAAGCTACCGATCCTGGGTTTCAAACCCTTAATTTGACCCTCCGAATTTTAGATTTTAGATTTTAGATTTTAAATTGTTTTTGGTTCAAGCCCCGCCCCTGGTGGGCGGAACAAATCTAAAATCGTCAATTTAAAATCTTTAAGCTGTGTCCCCTTGTGGGCGCAGTCAATCCAAAAGACGCTCTCTACGAGACGTTGCGCGTAGCTTGCTTCTCTGTAAGAGTACGCGGACTCGCTAACGCTGCGCTATCGCAAATCTAAAATCCAAAATTGTTTGACTTTAGTCCGCAGAGGCGGACAATGCCAGTGTAGCCGCGAATTCTATGAGACTGTTGGTCAATTCATGGTGGGTTTGACCCCTCACCCCTAAAATATTGGTTTGGCGTTGCATTCCCGCCCTGAAATAAATTTCGGGCTAATAGTTCAAGTCCGTTGAAACGGACTGAAATCAGAATAGTGAGGAATGATGGGTTAGACCCCCTATTAATTCGCCAACAAGTCTCATTCTATTTGCCAGGGCTATTCGCTAGAGGCGCACATATGTGCGCCTCTACGATTGAAAATCGGCAAGCAAGTATTAACCAAATAGTCAAAGCCAAATAATAGCAAAGTCTCACATCCATGATGGAAAATCAACAGAAGATTGCAGATTTGTTTGCCAAAGAAAAAGTGATTCCTAAACACATCAGTATTAAGGAAGCGATGCTGACTAGCGAACAATATGCAGCCATCACACCAGAAACCATCAGTCAGAAATAGGGACAGGAGATAGGAACATGGAAGTTTTTTGGTATTTACCGACACAGGGAGATGAGCGTTATTTAGGTACTACAATTGGCAGACGAGCAGCCACTTATCCCTACATGCAGCAAATTGCCCAAGCTGTTGATAAATTGGGCTATGGTGGGATGTTGATTGGTACTGGACAAAAACAAGATACTTGGATTGTTGCGACTTCCTTAATTTCAGTTACAGAACGCTTGCGGTTTCTTGTCGCTTTTCGTCCGGCAATTATGTCGCCTTCATTAGCAGTGAGGATGGCTGCTACTTTTGACCAGATTTCTAACGGTCGAATTATTCTGAATGTGGTGACAGGTGGCGACACCAAAGAACTTGCAAAAGATGGGATTTTCTTAGATCACGATCAGCGTTATGAACTCACAGATGAGTTTTTGACAATTTGGCGATCGCTCATGCAGGGTGACGAAGTAACCTTTAATGGTCGTCATCTCAAAGTTAAAGGCGCTAAACTCCAATTTCCTCCCGTACAAAAGCCTTATCCCACCTTATATTTTGGTGGTTCTTCAGATGCGGCGCTCCAAGTTGCTGCCAAACACATTGATGTCTATTTAACTTGGGGTGAACCACCAGATCAAGTTGCTCAAAAAATTGCCAAGGTACGCCAATTAGCCGCCGAACAAGGTAGAACGGTACGTTTTGGGATTCGGATGCACGTTATAGTCCGCGAAACTACGGAACAAGCTTGGGATGCAGCTAATGAACTGATTCAGTATGTCGATGATGAAACCATTGCTGCTGCACATCAGCAGTTTGCTCAATCTGAATCAGAAGGACAACGCCGCATGGCTCAACTGCATAAAGGCGATCGCCAAAACCTAGAAATTAGCCTCAACTTATGGGCAGGTGTGGGCTTAGTGCGTGGAGGTGCTGGTACTACCTTAGTCGGAGATCCAGATACAGTTGCAGCACGAATGCTGGAATATGCCGATTTAGGAATTGATACCTTTGTTTTCTCAGGGTATCCCCATCTCGAAGAAGCTTATCGAGTTGCAGAATTACTGTTTCCTCGCTTACCGTTACAAACACCAGCGATCGCATTACCGCAGCAAGTTGCAAGTACATTTAGTGAATTTGTCACCAAAACAGATTTACTCAAACCCCAGCCAGTGTAAAAGGGACTGGGGATTGGTAGTTTTTTCCAAATTAGGAGAAAGAGAAATAATGAGTACAAAAAAACCTCAACTTAGACTAGGTGCATTCTTGCCCAGCACTGGCCATCACGTAGCGTCATGGCGACACCCCGAAGCGCAAGCTGACGCTGGTTTGAACTTTCAACATTATAAAAGGCTGGCACAAACGGCGGAACGCGGCAAATTTGACATGATCTTCTTTGCAGACGGCGTGGCTGTGCGCGATGCCTACGGCGGGCTACGCCAACGCAATCAAAGCCCCGACGTTTTGAGCCGTAACGGTAAACTCGTCCACTTTGAACCTCTCACCCTGTTGTCGGCTCTATCTGTAGTCACAGAAAACATTGGTTTGACAGCAACAGTATCCACCACCTACAACGAGCCTTATCACCTCGCCCGCAAGTTTGCATCACTAGATTATCTCAGTGGCGGTCGTGCCGGTTGGAATCTCGTGACTTCCGCTACTGAAGCTGAAGCGCTGAACTTCAATCGGGAAAAGCACATGGAGCATACCCTACGTTATGAGCGTGCCAAAGAGTTTGTAGATGTCGTCACTAAACTTTGGGATAGTTGGGAGGACGATGCCTTCTTACATGATAAAGAGTCGGGTATTTACTTTGATCCCAATAAACTGCACGTTCCCAACCACAAAGGCGAACATTTTTCAGTGCGCGGCCCGCTAAATGTGGCGCGTCCCATCCAGGGTTATCCGGTGATCATTCAAGCTGGATCTTCCGAGGATGGTAAGGATCTGGCTGCACAAACGGCGGAGGTAATTTTCACTGCCCAGCAGACTTTGGCAGAAGCTCAGGCTTTTTATCAAGATGTGAAGGGGAGACTAGCTCAATACGGACGCTCACCTGACCATCTCAAGATTATGCCTGGTGTATTTCCAGTCATTGGCAAAACTGAGCAAGAAGCTAAGGACAGATTCGATCAGATTCAAGAGTTGATCGATCCGGTGGTCGGCTTAAATTTGCTTGGTTCAATGATTGGTGGATTTGACCTATCCGGCTATCCGTTGGATGGGCCCTTGCCGGATTTACCAGATACTAATGGCGGTAAAAGCCGTCAGCAACTTTTGACTGACCTGGCTCGCAGAGAGAATTTAACGATTCGACAACTGTATTTATGGATCGCTGGAGCGCGTGGGCATCGTCAGATTCTAGGCACACCTGAACAAATTGCCGATCAATTAGAAGATTGGTTTGTCAATGGCGGGGCAGATGGCTTTAATATCATGCCACCTTGGTTGCCGGGAGGATTGGATGAGTTTGTCGATTTGGTAATTCCTGAATTGCAACGTCGCGGTCTGTTCCGTACAGAGTATGAAGCACGAACCCTACGCGAGAATCTTGGTTTACCTCGTCCGGTAAATCAGTTTAGCAAAGTTGCGGCTGTCGCTGAAGCTGCGATCGCTTAACTTTATTTCAGGACTTACGCAAAAGTATGAGAAAACGAACCGCATACTCCTACGGAGAAGCAAGCTACACGCAGCGTCTCCCCTTCTCCCAAAGGGAGAGGCTAGTGCCAAGGGAGAAGGACGCATTCGCGCAGCGTCTCGTCAGAGAAGGATACGAAGGAATAGGAGTTTCAGAGAGGAATGGCACTAAGAAAAGATACAGCCCTTGCTCTGACTGGTTCCCAGCCTCCAGGCTGGGAACCCATTCTGGGAGGCTCCGCCTCCAGTAGCTTGACGAGAGGCAGAGCCTCTTTTAAATACATTCCCAGCCTGGAGGCTGGGAACGAGGTGACACAAGCCTTTGGGCTTTTCTTAGTGCCATTCGTTTCAGAGAGTTTTTGCGTAAGTCCTAGCAATATTCAATATCGCCATCACCAAAGTTAAGGCTTGATTTCTGGTGGGGTTATCGCAGCATATTCTTCAGGCGTGAGAGTCACATCTTTAACATTAATCTTCTTGCTAATGAATTTTTGCTTATAGAACAAGTCAGATATTTCTTGCTGTCCTGCTATAACTTTATCAGTAATCCGCCTCAAGCCAAAACGCCGCCGTTTGACCATTGTTTCCAACGTTGGTAAATCAAGCTTGGAATCACGCCCGATAATTTGGGCTACTTCTCGTGGATTTGCTTCAGACCATTTGCCTAATTTATAGACTTCTTCAAGGACAATTTTTACTAGTTCAGGGTTTTCTTTAACAAAACTACGTGCAGCTAACCAGTAACCTCCTTGGGTTGAAAGCCCTTTAGCATTGCGGAGAATCCGAACTTTTTCTGTTCTTTGAAATATAGCCAGATGGGGATCTCCTAATACAGCTGCATCAATACTCTTACGCAATAACGCTGCACGAGTTTCTGGTGCTATGAGATTGAGATGTTTGACATCTTTTAGTTCTAGTCCTCCTTCCTGCAAAGCTTTAACCACAAAGTACTGACTAGCAGTAGCTCTTTGAAAGGCAATTTGCTTACCTTTTAAATCAGCTATAGTCTTGATCGGAGAGTCTTCTGGGACTACGATCGCAGAACCCTCACCAGTACCCGGTATAGTATTAGCAAGCAAAACAAAAGGAATACCACTTGCTTGAGCAAAGATGGGTGGAGTTTCACCAACAGCACCAATATCCAAACTGCCTACATTCACTGCTTCTAAAAGCTGTGGCCCGGCGGTAAATTGTGCCCACTCTACCTTAATACCCAATGGGTTCAAGCGTTTCTCTAAAACTTGTCTCGATCTAGTTATATCCGCAGCAGTAAAATAACCTATTCGTAACACCTTCGTTTTAATGCCATTAGAAGCGGCGACGGCAGCTTTCTCTGGTGTATTCGGTGTCTTACAACTAACTAGAGTTGTGGATAGGGTAAATACTCCAGCCATTAATAATATTAGAAAGTTGCGTTTTTTAGCTACCATAATGTGATGACAATTTTCTGATGTTTAAGGTTTACTGTAAATGCTTAAGGCTTAACTTCCGAAGATTTAAAGCAGTAGAATATGTGCTACTGGCAATTGGTTAGAAACTGAAATGAAACTTTTAGCTGATAAATTTAATTAAGCAGCCTTGAAAATAGTGCATAATCTCGACCAGATTTTAATCTACGGTAAATCAATCAAGTTACAGTATTTTTTGATTGCACGGATATTATCATAGACTTCTGGAAGAATCAAGCAGCAAATAAATACAGGCAGACTTGACAGGAGAAATGTCAATAAGGTTCGGTTAAGTAAGGTTTTTTGATGAAAATTATAGAGCGCAAATATCTGATAAATCGCCGTCAAGACGAAAGACTGATTCTTGTAAAGACGGCGATTCATCGCGTCTCTTGTCTTAACCGAAAAGTATTGGGTAGGGGCACAGCAATCCTCATTAGTGTCAACTTAAGCTGAAACTCCTTTAAAACCTCGTTTCCAGCCGGAGGCTGGAAATGCTGATCCTGGCGGCAGAGCCGCCAGTAAGGGAGGCGGAGCCTCAAAGACGAGCATTCCCAGTCGGAGACTGGGAACGAGGCAATCAAATCAAGGTTTTGAAACCCAGGATCGGTAGCTTTTGTTTGTGTAGACGCGGTTTCTAACCGCCCGTTGCCCTTACAACAGATGTGGTTCAAATACATGAAAACTGCTGTAACTAGACAATTTGCTCAAGCAACTTGTTCAAGTTAGGCAAACTTGCGCCACAGTGTAGGAGTAACTTGAGTTAGATTTAGATGTTGAAATACCCTTTGGGGTTTTATTTAAAAATAGGAAATTTTTCATTGCTTATGAAACGACGCTCATACATGCTTATAGGATTTTTTCTCAGCCTTCTCTTAACTATCGTGCCTTTTTCGGGCAATTTTACCAATGCTGCAACACCAACAGCAGTCACACCTGTATCTGCTCTCTCATTCACCCAAGGGGTACAAAAAACCTTATTGGATAATGGCTTAACAGTATTAACAAAGGAAGTTCATACTGCTCCAGTGGTGAGTGTGCAAGTTTGGTATAAAGTTGGTTCACGCAACGAAGTTAAAGGAGAGAATGGCATTTCTCACCAGTTAGAACATTTGATGTTCAAAGGTACAACTGACCGTCCAGTACAGTTTGGACGGCTGTTTAGTGCTTTGGGTAGCCAGTTCAATGCTTTTACTAGTTACGACGAAACAGTTTACTTTGGCACAGTGCAGCGAGACAAATTGGAAGCACTGCTGACACTAGAAGCCGATCGCATGGAAAATTCCTTAGTTGGGCCTGAGCAACTCACCAGTGAAAAGCGGGTGGTGATCTCCGAGTTACAGGGGTACGAAAATTCACCAGGCTATCGTCTAGATCGGGCAGTGATGCGAGCTGCTTTCCCGAATCGAGCCTACGGCTTATCGGTAGGAGGCACAAAAGCCGATGTCGAGAAATTCACGGTGGAACAGGTGCGGAATTATTACCAAACCTACTACAGCCCAGAAAATGCCACGTTGGTGATTACTGGGGATTTTGCCACAGAACCAGCACTTAAAGTTGTGAAAGAAACTTTTGGCAAGTTATCGCAACGAGCAAAAAAGGACACGGTACTCCATGATGCCTCGGCATCTTCTGCCCTCACTGAAGCCTCTCCATCTACCTCTGTTGCTAAAAAAGCACCAATTGTCCTCAAGCAACCTGGAAGTGCTGCACTGTTGCAAGCAGTGTATCCTCTGCCAGACATCAAACATCCTGATGTGCCAGCAATTGATGTGATGGATGCTATTCTCACAGGTGGGCGTAGTTCTCGGCTTTATCAGGCTTTGGTGGAATCTGGACTTGCCAGTTCAGCGAGTGGTGGTGCAGCCGAACTCATCGAACCGGGTTGGTATCAAATTGAGGCGACGGCGGCTCCAGGTCAAGAGTTGGGGAAAATTGCCCAGGTACTCCAGGAATCTTTAGCAAAATTGCAACAGCAGCCTGTCACCTCAGAAGAGTTGAACCGAGCAAAGACGCAGCTGCAAGCCTCATATATTTTGGGGAACCAAGATATTACTAGTCAAGCTAATCAACTGGGTTATAACCAAACTACCGCAGGGGATTATCGTTTTAGTGAAAGGTATCTGGCTGCGATCGCAAAAGTTACTCCGGCTCAAGTGCAGCAAGCCGCGAAAACTTACCTCAATCCAGCTCAACAAACTATCGGTTTCTTTGAGCCGACTCAACCAGATGGTAAGCCAGGGACTTCTAGCGCTGGTTCTGGACGCACAGTGGAGAACTTCAGCCCTGGTAAGCCTGTAGATCCGGCAGAACTGGCTAAATATCTGCCACCTGCGACATCAGAAACAGATTCAGCTAAACAATCGCTACCAGAAGAGTTTACCTTAAATAATGGTTTGAAGGTTTTGCTATTGAGCGATCGCAACCTTCCCACCATTAACCTGAGTGGACAAATTAATGCCGGGACTGAATTTGACGGCAATCAAAAAGCTGGATTAGCGAATCTAACTGCAAACAACTTAATGAATGGGACGCAGACTAAAAATGCTCTGACTCTAGCAAAAACTTTAGAAGATCGGGGAGCCGATTTGGGCTTCAGTGCCAGCCGCGAAGGAACTAACTTTAGCGGTCAGGGACTTTCAGCAAATCTGCCAATATTGATTCAAACTCTGGCAGATGTGTTAGAAAATGCCACTTTCCCCGCCGATCAGTTAGAACTAAGTCGCCAAAGAGCGTTGACAAGTCTAAAAGTCCAGCTAGATGACCCTAGAGGACTGGGACGACAAGTATTCCAGCAGGCAATTTACCCTGCAAACCATCCATTCCACAGCTTTCCGACAGCCGAGAGTTTAAAGAGCATTACTCGTGATGATTTGCTTGGCTTCTACCAGACACATTACCGGCCAGATACCACGACGATCGCAATAGTTGGAGACTTTGAGCCAGCTAAGGTAAAAGCTTTGCTAAATCAGGTGTTTGGTAAATGGCAGGCCACAGGTAAGCCCCCTGTTCTCAAAATACAGTCCGTACAATTACCGCAAACTTTGACACGTCTCAACAAAATAATTCCCGGTAAATCTGAGGCTGTGACTTACATCGGCTACAGCGCCATCTCTCGGAAAGATCCACGTTATTATGCGGCACTGGTGCTAAATCAAATTTTGGGTGGTGATACCTTATCGAGCCGCCTGGGTACGGAAGTGCGCGATCGCCGAGGTCTAACTTACGGTATATACAGTGCTTTTGCCGCCGGCATCAATCCCGGCCCATTCTTGATTCAAATGCAAACTGCCCCTGGAGATGCCCAAAAAGCGATCGCCAGTACTCTCGCTTTGCTCAAGCAATTGCGCGAACAAGGAGTGACTGAGGCTGAATTTAACACAGCAAAACGCTCAATTACCAATAGCTACCCTGTGGATTTAGCTAATCCTAGTGATGTATCAAGTATCATTTTGGATAATTCTGTCTTGGGGCTTTCACGATCGGAAATCCGAGAGTTTCCTCAACAGATTCAAGCAGTGACTATGGCTGACATCCAAAAGGCAATTAAAGATTTAATTAAGCCCGAAAATCTAGTGATTGTCACTGCTGGGCCTGGAGATGCTGTAACCAAGGGCGCGGCTAATTATCTCAGATAGATAGCAATGGGATTTGATTTGTAAAAATTGCAATAATTAAGATCCCCGACTTCTTAAAGAAGTCGGGGATCTCATTAGACATCTACAGAAATTAAAGATGCGTTACCCAGAACCCTTGTAGAGACGTAGCAGTGCTACGTCAAAACAATTCTTTTTCACCAGATGTCTATTGTTCACGAATGATTTAGAATTGCAATTTTAAATTGAATAAGACACTGGGAAGGATTTGGCACCCTTTGGCTTCACATACACTCGCTGTTTTGCTTCTAACTCTAAGTCATTAAAGCGATCGCGTGTTAAATGCGCTGTCAATACTTGTCCATCATCGAAAGTTAATTCCACCTGAATTTCCCAACCCAAATGTACCAATCGACTCACTGTCGCAGGTGTCGTGGCATCGTTGGCGCTAGTTTCAAAAATCACATCTTGCGGACGCAAAAACACTTGTGGGTGTGGTGCATCAAATCCGCTACTTTTAAAAATCTTTGAACTACTAGGTAATATGTTCACCGGGCCGATGAAGCTCATCACAAAAGCTGTAGCTGGATCATCGTAAATTTCAGATGGTGTTCCCACCTGTTCCACACGCCCTTTATTCATCACCACAACTTCATCAGAGACTTCCATTGCTTCCTCTTGGTCGTGGGTGACGAAAACTGTGGTAACATGAACCTCATCATGGAGGCGGCGTAACCATGCCCGTAAATCTTTGCGGACTTTCGCATCAAGTGCGCCAAAGGGTTCATCTAGCAATAAAACTTCCGGTTCTACTGCTAATGCCCTAGCTAATGCTACCCGTTGTCTTTGACCACCAGAAAGTTGTGATGGATAGCGATCGCCTAATCCAGTCAATTGCACCAATTCGAGTAATTGTTCTACCCGCCCTTTAATCTTCTTTGGCTGTGCCTTCCGAATTTCTAAGCCAAAGGCAATATTTTGCCTGACAGTCAAATGCTTGAATAGGGCATAGTGCTGAAACACAAACCCAATATTTCGCTCTTGCACGCTTTGGTATGTAGCGTCTTTACCGGTCAGCAGGATTTTGCCGCTATCTGGCATTTCTAAACCGGAAATCAACCGTAATAGCGTAGATTTACCTGATCCCGATGGCCCCAGTAACGCAACTAGCGAACCACTCTTAATTTCCAGGCTGACCTCATCAACTGCCTTGAAACTCCCGAATTGTTTGGAGACGTTCTCAACTACTATGCCCACTACTACTATACCTCTGCAACTAAATCTACAGATCCTTGGTAGGATTACTGTGCCTTACATATACCATACATCGTTATTTATAGATGAACAAGAATTAGCGATCGCAGCCAGTGCGATCGCACTCAATACGGTTCGGTTAATTAAGAACATTCCCGACTCAATATCTTCTTCCCATTTGGTAGTTGATAGACTCCTTGGGGTTCAACAATTGGGTCACCAATTTTCCACCTGGGAGGGGTAACATTACTTACAGGCAAATTGTTTTTACTGGGTACAGACTGCAAAGTTCCAGTAGGATATGGTGGAAGGGGTGCATCACCAGGACGTTCAGGTAAGCCACTAGAACCTGTAACAAAAAAAGTCCCGCCTAGTTGATTTTTGCGTCTAACAATGCAACTATTAGCAAGTATTGCGTTAGTATCAATCACATTTTGCGGGAGTTCTGTCAAACTGTTTTGCAGAAAGCTGATGTCAGGTACTCCCGTAATGGTTCCAGAAACCGCACCGCTAGCATTGACATCGACTTGTTGATTGCCATCAAGTGTGTTGATAGTAGCAGCATCAGTGGTGAATGGAGTCGGATGATAGAGGGGAGAACTGAGAAATGCGCGGGTGTTAAACCTAATATCACCGCCTTTGCCATCACGCGCAAATGAGAGAATATCACTGTCATTAAGGGCAATAATTGAGTTAGCAGTGAGGGTAATATTACCGCCGCCGCCAGCACCACTAAAAACATTGGTGCGAATGTCACTATTACCAAAAAGGCGGATATTTTCGGCAGTAAGATTGATAGTTCCTCCAGAAGATTGGATGGAGGATGTCAGAATTTGGCTATTAGTTGCACTGAAGTTTTTTGCAGTAGTCAAATTGATATTACCTGCTTTGCCTGTGCCTTGACTCAATGCGACAATTTGAGCATTATTAGTTAACTCAACTGCGTCAGCTTTAAGAGTTAAGTTACCGCCATCCCCTGAACTTGTAGTTTGAGTTGAGAGTAATGAACCATCACTGGCAATGAATTCTCCTGTTTCTATGGAGAGAGTTCCGGCTTTTCCTGCACCTAGAGTTTCAGTTGATATGAGGTTATGACGGTTTGGGTCAGTGGGAGATATACCAGTCATTACTAATGATTTAGTCGCCAGAATATTGATATTTCCAGAATTTGACTGACCGAGATTTTTTGTATTTTGCAAATTCAGATTATTATTTATCTGTGAGATTGTAGTAATTATACTCTGCTGAACTACTGGATCTAGAGAATTATTTGTTTTGGCTAGAATATCTAAAAAACTGTTGCTGATAGGGTCAAAGCTACTATTAATTAATTGACCGCCATCACTTATATTGAAATTCTCAGTTTCGATATTAATATTACCTCCCGATGCCGCACTAAAAGAAATACCGGATATTTCGCTATTTGATAGATTGATAGAATCGGAAATTTTGAGCGTTATATCACCAGGATTTCCTTGCCCCAAAAAGCTAGTAGTTGCAATTGATGATACATTTTCCAGGTTTAATGTTTTAGCAGAAATCAGAATATTTCCTCCAGCACCTTGAGTAGTTGAGTTACCTAGCCCAATAGAGTCAGTAGATAATGTACTATTATTCAAGTTGACAGAATTAGTAGCTTGTATTAATACATTACCTGCATTCCCCTCTCCGCCAGAAGTTCCAGTACCAATAAAAGCCAAATTCATGTTCAAGTTTTCTGTATTAATTAAAATATCTCCGCTATTCCCAGCCCCATCTGTATTTGTACCAATTACAGGAATACCAGTAACACCAGACATATTGAGATTTTGGGTATTAATGATAATATCTCCGCCCTTTCCAGTGCCTTCTGTATTTGTACCAATGATAGAAGCACCAGACATATTGAGATTTTGGGTATCAATGATAATATTTCCACCCGTTCCAGCAGCGTATTTAAGTGTATCAATATGAGATTCTTCAGAAATATCTAACTGTGATGCTTGAATTTTTATGTCTCGGCTATTTTGATTACGAAGGCTTCCTGAAAAAAGTTCAGATTGTCCAGCGATTTTGATATTATTACCTACTAACTGAATTTCACCACCACCTTCACCAGTAGTATTGATAAGTGCTTGCTTAGTTAAAGAAATATCTGCTTTAGCAACATTTGTCGGGAATATTAAATCGAGATTATCACCATCTATATTTAATCCAACACTACCCTTTTGAGCCAATCCTCCTACTTCAACTTTTCCACCAAAAGCTGTTAATATGCCTCCATCAAAAATAACATCACCACCTAAGAGTAATAAGCTTTTACCATAGGAAGAAGTAATTCCTGTGGTTATATCTGGATAAAGATTTACGCCTCTTGATTGATTAATAATTGGCGCAGGTTGTATTTGATTAAATAAAAAAGCCGAAGGGTTAATCGTCAAAAGTTGAGGAACTTCGGGAGTAGAAGTGCTAAATAATCCTTGGTTATTAAACTGCACTGCATCCGCAGTGGTAGCAACGAATGAACCACCAGTATTCAGGCTAGCATTTCGTCCAAAAATAATGCCATTGGGATTGATTAAAAATAAATTGGCCTTGGAAAAAAAATAATTACTCTCGTCAAGAGTACCCAAACCACCAAAAATAAGAGAAGGATTTTTTCCTGTAACCCGTGCCACAATATTTTGAATGTCAGCGCTAGGGGTGCGAAAATAAGCACTGCGTCCTTCACTGACATTAAATTCCTGAAAGCTGTGGAATAAGTTAACACCTCTAATTGCTCCTCCTTGAATTAATTCTATAGGCAGACCAAGGAAGTTTTGTTCCACTAAAGAACTTTCGGATTTAAGAGTATTATCTGGAACAATATTGCTACTCTGAGCTAAGACTGATTTTCCAGCTATAATCCAAACCAGCCAACTTATTACACCTAATTGTGTGAGAATTGTTATAATTTTTTGCACGATTTATGATTGCGCTAAAGTAAAGTTTTGGGCGATTGGAAATCGCGGCTACACAAACAAAGTCCGCCTACGCGGACTAACGAAAAATCAAGCTTCTTAACCCACGCAGGTGGGTTTTGTCTGTATAGCCAAGGCTAGTAATAATTTAGACTTTTAGAACATCCTCTAAGAAATCGGGGTTTTTTGTTAGTTTATTAGACATCTCCAGAAATTAAAGATGCGTTAACCAGAACCCTTGTAGAGACGTAGCAGTGCTACGTCAAAACAATTCTTTTTCGGAGATGTCTATTGATTATTAACAGTAAATATACTAAATTATAGCTAAAATACAAAACTATATTTATAAAATCTTTACCGTAAATGTACTGTGCTAAAATTTCAGCATATAAATCAAGTTTTTTTGAGCGGAAATAAAAATCATAAATTCAGGGTGCGTGGTTGGCTGCTATCTATATTCCTGTGTAGTTTGACGCTTTGCTTGTGGCTGGGTAATGTACCAAAAACAATCACGCCACTGGAATTTGCAGGAGTAGTCAGCGCCCAATCTCCTGATGCAAATCAACTAGTACAGCAAGGGCTAGAACTTTACCAAGTTGGAAATGTCAAAGCAGCTATTACTATCTGGGAGAAAGCTGTAAATATTTACCAACAAAATCACAATGCGGCGGCGGAAGTGATTGTTCGAGAAAACTTGGCGCGGGTTTATCAGGAAATTGGGCAAAGCGAACAAGCAATTATCCACTGGAAGCAAGTTATCGCCTATTATCGCCAAGTGGGGAATTTGCAGCAAGTGGGGCGATCGCTCACCGAACTTGCCCAGGTGTATAATAGTTTAGGACAACCCTTGCAAGCGATCGCTCTTTTATGCAATCCTGATGAAAAAAATAATTGCAGCACTGACAGCGCTGTACTAATTGCCCAGACTTACAAAGACGCTATCGGTGAAGCAGCAGCCTTGGGAAGTTTGGGTGATGCTAATCGGCTGACAGGAAATTATGATTTAGCAATCAAAAATCTCAAAAAAAGTCTAGGAATTGTTAATAAATTTAATATATCTGCATTGCGTGTTTCAGTTCTTAATAGTTTGGGCAATGCACATATTAGTCAGGCTTTAGTGAAGCATCGACAAGCAGATTCAGCAAAACAAAGCGGTGATGATGGGAAAAAACTCTTGGATGATGCTCAACAAGAAGATACTACGGCTTTGAATTACCTGCGGCAAAGTTTAGAGTTAGCCAGCAGTGATAATGATGTTGCGGGTGAAATGCGATCGCACTTACAAATCATCCCCATATATTACCGCAACAATGCCACCGATGAGGCTGCAACCAGCCTACAACAAGCAATTAACCTGCTAGAACGTCTGCCTGAAAATCGCAGGCGTGTGTATGCAGCTATCGACTTGGTGCATTTATTGGAACCTATTACCAGTCAAGCAAAATCGTTTAGAATTAGCTGTCTGAAACCTGACACATTAGTTAAAGCGACAACCCTACTCAATCAAGCAGTGACAATAGCCCATAGAATCGAAGATTTTCGGGCGGAATCCTTTGCTTTGGGAGAACTAGGACACATATATGAATGTCGCCAAGAATACTCAAAAGCCCTGGAAATTACTAATCAAGCCAGATTAGCGGCCGAACAAGGCTTAAAAGCACAAGATAGTTTATATCTGTGGGAGTGGCAAACAGGACGCATTTTACAAGCCTTGGGAAAACCAGATGCAGCGATTTCGGCTTATGAACGAGCAACTAATACCCTAGAGACTATTCGTCGTGATATTTTAACGGCAAATCGAGATATCCAATTTGATTTTAGAGATACGATTGAGCCAATTTACCGCGAGTTAGTAGGATTGAGATTGAGTTGGGAAGAATCAAGACAAACTGCAAATAAATCGTTAGTTTCCCAAGATAGTAAACATAATTTGGGTTCGATTCTCACGACGATGGACTCGCTAAGATTAGCAGAATTACAAAACTATTTTGGTAACGATTGCGTTCTTATTTCATCTGGACAAAAAAACATTGTAGAAAGTCCTAATCAGACAACTGCTTTTATAAACACTATTATCTTGGAAGATAAGACTGCGGTAGTTTTAACTCTGCCAAAAGGTCAAAATCATGTGAAGTCGATTTCTATTAAACGCAAAGATTTTATCGAGAACATAAATACATTTCGGAGAAATTTAGAAGCCCTGCGTAATGCTCGTATTGAGTATGATACTACAATAGCAAAACAAATCTATGATTGGTTAATTGAGCCTTTTACTAAAGAACTCCAGCAGTTTAATATTAAAACATTAGTATTTGTGCAAGATGGCATATTAAGAAGTGTACCGATGGCTGCACTTTATGATGGCGATAAATATTTAATTCAAAAGTATGCTATTGCCACAATTCCCAGTTTAAAGCTGACTGATATTAAACCTTTAAATCGGCAACACTTGCAGGTACTTGCATTGGGTTTAAGTGCCAAGACTACTATTGATGGTAAAGAATATTCACCCCTTGCTAATGTTCCTACAGAAATAAATGGAGTGCTAGAGGAGATTCCAGGAAAGAAACTACTTAATGATGATTTTACCAGCGATCGCGTAAATCAAGAACTGGATAAACAAACCTACCCAATTATCCACATTGCCACACATGGCGAATTTGGTGCTGTTCCAGAAGATACATTTATTGTCACAGGTAAAAACGGGAAACTCTCATTTCAGAAATTAGAAGAGCAAATTCGTAAAGTTACCCGCAATAATCAGCTATTAGAACTATTAACCTTAACTGCTTGCAAAACAGCAGCAGGAGATGAACGTTCTGCACTAGGATTAGCAGGAGTTGCAGTCCAGGCGGGAGCGAAAAGTGCCTTAGCATCTCTGTGGGCAATTCAAGATAACTCTACAGCAACAATTGCGATTAATTTCTACAAAAAATTGTTAAATAATCCTAATATAAGTAAAGCAGAGGCTTTGCAATCTGCTCAAATAGAATTGATTACAGGAAAGATAGGAGCAGGGCAATTTACTCATCCTGTTTATTGGTCGCCTTTAATTTTAATAGGAAATTGGTTGTAGAGATGAGTGTCTACTCATTCACATATCCCCGACTTCTTGAAGAAGTCGGGGATATAAATCAATTACGAATTACGAATTATCAATTACTTTAAGGCTTGTTCAGCATTTATAATTTGTTGTAGTCGTAAAACTTGTTGGTCTGAATCTTGCTTGCGGTTTGGTTCTGTAGCTTTGGGACTTGCTTCTCTTTCTGACTGACTGAGTTCTACCAATAAATTTAAAACAGATGCTTTCTTTGTAGAATTATTGAGTGTTTCAGCTAGTGCATCATACCACAATCCTTGTTCAGCATATAAATCTGAACGTTTCCAGAATTCTTTTGTCTGCGAAATTTGATTTTTTAACTTAGGTGGTATAGCGACAACTTCAAATTCAGCACTAGCAATTAAATCCTCTGAAGGATGGTTGGGGTTACACAACAAAGCGACTTGCCATAAATACCTTTGTCCCACCGCTAGACTAATTTGTTTATTAGCAAGGGAATATGTCATAATTCCTGGCGAACTGTGCATTGATATTGTGTCAACCCGTCGAGGTTTGCCGTTTACATACTCATCAAGACTAAATTCAATGTCCCGACTTTGAGAATTTGGTACAAACCAAGCAAATGTCGGTTGCAAAGAAACCGTTTGTCCAACGTAAGCAACGGGAGCAAGTACTGTGAGACTTGTCTTTTCATTTCCCGTACATTCTTCATTAGTTCTACTACTATTTGAACCTGTAGGGGTTTTAGGACTAGAAGGATTTGGAGGTGCTTTGTAAGTGGCTATGGCTGTAGTTGCCAGTGTCAAATATAGTATAAAAGTGCAACTAAGCAGCAGTTTGCTAGTCAAAGATTGTCGAATGACGCAGAAATACTTACTCATGGCTACTAGGCTACTGATGTGCGATCGCAGACTGTAACTGTAGATGCTTACCCTATAAATAGGATGACAGAATTTGTCACTAAAATACTAATATTACTTGTGCTGCTCAGGGAGAATTTGTAGTAATCAGCTGTGTCTACATTTCCGACAAATTCCGTGAAACTTTTAGTACCAGTTAGAGTGCCAATATTATAAGCAGTGCTGAGTGTGCTACCAGGATCGGAAGCAATAGAAGGAGGTGCAGATGCGGCTGATAACTGTAGTGAATAGTTGGAGTTGACGTTTGTACCAGGTGAAATTCCAACATAGTAATTCCCCGATGCTCCTAATGTTGCACTAATTTGACCGTTCCCACCGTTATAAGCAGAAGTAGAGTAAAGTTGTTCTCCACTCTCAATCAATCCATCGTTATTGCTATCGTAATAGATGGCTGCATAAACAGAGTTCTGAGTCACTCCACTCAAAAGCAAATTAATATTACTTGTGCTGCTCAGGGAGAATTTGTAGTAATCAATTGGATTTGCATTTCCTACAGCATCATTGTAGTTAAAAGATGTGAGAATACCAATGTTTTGAGCAGTTGCTAATGTACTTCCTGGCATATTGTTCCTTTTTTTTATTTAGATTTTGATTTACGTACTGTACAAATTGACGATTATTTCAGAGGATATAGGGGATAGGGTTGCAGGTTCGGGAACCCACGTTTAAAAACGTGAGCATTGTTGCAATGACGCTGTATTTCTCGTACTGCGCCACTCGTTATACATCCTTTTTTTACTGGGCTTCAGACCCAGAACTAAAGTTTTTGATTTCTATACAGATACAATTTTAATTGTGTTGTAATTGCCTTTTATCTCTGGGCTATTACCAAACCATCGTTGTATCTAGAAACACCCGAATAACTAAGCCACAAGTAACGAACTGAATCAAGTCAAACCAACAAAGTCCTGAAGATTTCCAGAACAATAACGGAAACCTGAGAAAAAATTGAGCGATCGCTAAAGCTACAATTAAAATTCCAGCTTTATTAAAAGCCAAAGCAGCATCCAGATCAAAATGGTACAGAGAAACAACACTTCGTGTTAAACCACAACTTGAACAGGGTAGATTGGGATAATTTGTGGCAATATAGCTGGAAACTGTAGGTAACTCGAAGGGGAGATAAGCCTCTACCTTGCCTGGAATAGAAACCCCAAGCGGGTAGAGTAAAAAAATCATAGCGAGTACAAGTAAGCCGTAGTTGACATATCGATACTCTCTGTAGATGTCCGGTAAGTAGCTAAAGAATTTCACAATTACAACGATTATTGCTTTTTAACAAACTCCGTGGGTTTAAGTCCCCCGGTTCAATAACCGGCAAGTTTTGGGTCGGGGTCTGTCTTGCAAAGTTGCTCCTCTTGGGGAGACCCCAAGACCGCACTTTGCGCTAAATCCCCGTCACAAAACTTAATTACGAATTACGAATTACGAATTACGAATTATTTAACGCCGTTGTTGAAGACCTTGCTGAAGACCATCTTGAATGCTATGAGCAGCACCATTTAATGCGATAATTTGAGTACCAGAAATTACTAGACCAATAGTGCTGATAGTCAGTGCTACTAAGGGAAACGCCTTTGACTCTCCCTTGGAGTAAGCCAAGTAAGTAGCTATTCCACCCAAAACAGAAGATGGCAGTGCCAACCACATGGCAAATGTTCCCAGGCATGGGATGAAAGATGCCAGCATACCCATAATTCCAAAAACTAGCGCAATTACCGACATCACTGTAGTTGCGGCTGAGGCTTCCTTTGCCATATCTCATACTCCTTATGGTTAAGTGAAAAAAGAATTGGACAAAAACTGATTCGTTTTCGTAGACTTGTTGTTATGGTATTGCAACGAGATAAGTGTAAATTTCATTGCGATCGCGTTTCATTAATACAATAAATAATTGACCTGAGAATTTGTTAGCCGTTTCTGCCAGTTACATTGCACCTTCGTGCCAATTTAGTTACACATAGTTGCCAAATCTAGAGACGTTGCATTGCAACGTCTCTAGATCGGGTATCTGTATTGCGTTGAATATGGTAAAATGTCGAGAATTATTGGCAGGATTGGCAGGATGCGATCGCCAAAACCCGAACCAGATATTGCCGCATTTTTTCTACCCATACCAAAAAAAATGACCTTGGTATTTGGATGTTACTGGATGGGTATATTTCTAAACTCTAGATTATGTTCTGAACTATAGCCACGATTAAGCTCTACGTTTAATAAAAAAGCTTGCGAAACTGAATCTGGTACTCCTGTAAAGTCGATAATAATGTTAGAATGGGCATCCTTTACCATATTCAGAGGCAAATCGTTATTAACCCCGGCTGCTAATTTTCCACTATAACCTTTGTTTACGTAGTAAGGATTATTTAAACCGTCAACTATCCTTGTAAGATTAGCTAAAGACACTTGAAAATTAACATCTTGGGTGCTTATAAGTGAGAAATGACAGCTGACAATATTACTTTTTTTTCTTGTACAAGAGTCTAATTGAAACGCTACAGAACCCCATACTTCGGTAAGAGGTAATACAGCAGGAGGAGGATTTGTAGAAACAGGTGTTGTAGCAGCAGTAGGCGTAGGTGTAGGTGTAGGTGTAGGCGTAGGTGTGGGCGTAGGATTAAGGTCTTTTACTGCTGGTGTACCACTTTGACTCAACCGAATTTCTCTGGTGGTAACTTGCTGTGTATTCACATTAATTGTGGTGTTTTGTGTAGGATAATTTTTAGCTCTTACACGAACTATAATAAATCCTTCATTTTTAATTTGAGCCGCTACGAAACCAGAATTATCAGTGTATCTAGGTTCAGGATTATCAATACCTATAAATTCAACTTTAGCATTTTCTATAGGCTCTCCTGATTCTGTTGATACGAGTAGATTAATGTTAGGTGCTATGGAATTATCTACACATTGACTAGACTTAATACCTACTAAATGTGTAACATTACATCTAAAATCTTTACTAATCACAAAAGTCAATACACTTGCTAGGGCTGCTAATGCACTAGGAATACCTAAAATTAAAGTCCAGTTAATCCGATTAATCCGACTGCTTCTAGTCATAATATAAATTCAAAGTGATAGGAATTAGTCCTCAATTACTTATGCGAAAAAAGGCATGACTGATTGAAAGTATTAGCCTCGCGCCAAGGTGTAAAGAATCGTTGTTTAGTCATATCAAAAATGTCAATTTATACTCCGATTCAGCAGCACCCAAAATTCGGTCGTTTCAGGCTGTTGGCGATAACTTTTAAATAAGTAGGGTAGAAATTGACTTTTTGTTATACATTGCTTAATCGCCAGATATAAAAGCCAAGAACAACAAAGGGTTAAATAAAAACCATTCATCATAACTTTTTTAATAGCTATAAGCATTGTGCAATCAAGCTTTTAGCTATTATTTAAAAGTAAAGATTCAACCCGTGTTTAGTATATGAGTTATAACCCCAAATTTCTAAAACTTTTATCTGCCTTGCCATAATCCGTATTATAGTGAGGCAGATAGCATAACATTTGACTTCCTAAAACTTTTCAAACGCCCTTTAATGGCAACCAATTAAAGGTAAGCAAATTTTGGGAATGTTGATAATAGGATTAGTGTTTTGATTTTCATTAGAATCTTGATCATTTGGTTTTTTGTTATGTCTAGCCGAGATAGGAACTTCACTTATTGAACCGTCGAGATTAATAAAAGGAACATTCTGAAATTCTGGCCATCTTTGATTAAGAGAGCGAGAACCAGTTTTAATATACAATGCTATTGCATATAAAGCCGAATCTGGTACGTCTGTGAAATCAATAGCGACTTTATACTGCACGTCTTTGTAAACATTAAATGACAAGGAGCTATTGTAACCAACAACTTTTTTTGGGGTTGCAATTTTGCTTACATGATATTCATTACCTTCCTTATCTACTAACCTAGTTTCATTTTGAGAATAAACATTGTAATCGAGATTTTCGCTACTACTGAAAGAAAATATACAACTAACAATATGATCCTTTTTTTTTGCACAAGATTTTAGCTCCCACGTTATGCTAGTACTACCTTCATTATCTGTTGCTATTTGAGTTGGATACTCTTTAGATTCTGTTCTAGAATTATCCGTTGTTTCTTGAGTCGGTGTCTTTTGAGATTGTGATAACGCTGGTGCAATAATTCCTACTGAAAAAAAGCTGGTACTTAATGATAATAATCCAACAAGCTTTAGTAATCTGAACATCATTTATTATCCCCAGAAGAATGTTTATATTAATTAGTCAGAATCACCCAATAATCCGGGGCGAATCCCTCGGTGACAAGCCACAAACGGCGTAAAATCTTCCCAATATGGTAATCCACCATTTCTCAAAAAATAGCTTAGTCATACTTAAGCTGTAAATTTGATCGCAATACAATTGCCTTTGATTAATACAATAAATAATTGACCTGAAATTACATTGCACCTTTGTGCCAATTTGGTTGTACATAGTTGCCAAATATAGAGATATTGCAATGCAACGTCTCTACATCAGGTATCTGTATTGCCTTTAATATGGGAAAATATCAAGAATCATTGGCAGGATGCGATCGCCATGATGTTAAAGTTCCACCCCATCCATCCCAAAACCTGAAAAAATGGGGCTAAGGGCAAGAATACAGTGACTAAAAAATCTAGTTCCCTCCCCTTTATAAGGGGAGGGTTAGGGTGGGGTATTTCTGTACCTCACCAAGTTGAAATCTGACATAACTCATTGTTAGTCATAATAGTTGCACTTTCATGCCAATAGCTTGGCTACTTCCTACTATCTACCTCAGATGAAAAAAAAGTAAACTAAGTAATCTTTATACTCATCATCTAGATGAAACATAAGTACTAATGTGATTGTAGAAAATTACTTCTCTAAAATACACACATGCTAATTGTTACAGGGATTATAGTTCTGATTACTTGTATTATAGTTGTGTTGTGTTTGTTTCTATATCATCAGCAAACACAACGAGCATTAATTTGGTGGCATACCAGGCAATGGATAAGAATGCATCAGGAAGCAGAGATGATTCACAATGATTTGCTACAAGAATTATTCGTAATTCGACGAAATTTAGAAATATCTTCAATAAATCCTTCTCTGTATCAACAGCAGCAACAGCAAAGTAACTTAGCGACTATCGAGAAGTTCCATCATTCCCTCAAAGAACTGAGTGACTACTTGTCTCCGGCACATATTGACGACAGTCTACCCTTAGCAATTCAACATACACTAGTGAAATGGCGATCGCGCATTCCCGAATTAAATTTGCAAATGGAATTGCCAACTGACTGGCCTCCTGAGTCACTTTATACTCTTCGCGTTGTTTTGATGGCACTAGAAGAATTGCTGCAAATTATCCTATCAAATATTCCCAGTACATTATCTATATTTGTCACTTTGAAACCACGAGGTAATTTTCATGAACTCATAGTTCAATTAACTAATTTAAATATATCGAAACAAACTTATATATCGAATGTTACAGAAGTAGCTTATCTTCGTCATGCCTTTAATTTTTTGACTTTGGGTAGATGCTTTTATCAGCATCATAATAATGCAGAAATATGGTATTTTCGTTGGCGGCATTTGCAGAAAAATTTAAATGTATAAAAAGGAGTCAGAATTCAGAATTCAGAATTCTCTACCCATGTTCGCGCAGCGTCCCGTAGGGAAGTGATAGAGTTTTAAATAAGTGAAAAAATTTAATACTAGTTTCGCCCACAAGGGGCGTTAGCGTAGCGGGACGTTCGCGGTAGCGTCTCGTAGAGAAGTACGGTTTTAAACCAATATTCATTACCCAGTCGTACAGAATTCATACTGAATTCTGACTCCTGAGTTCTGAATTCTTCTTATAAGAATACTTTTCTTTTAAAATGCGTCAGCCAAAATTTAACATTTATATAAATACAAACCGATGATATAAAAATCAATTTTCGTAATTACCAAGCCTAAAAATAAATACCTCCTTTTCAAGATAATCAATCTTCAATATCAAGGAAACTGTATGTATCAATCTGTACAAAAGTCAAACCCACAGAAAATTTTAGTAATTGATGACCATGAATCCGTTTTATATGCAACTGCCAATGTATTAAAACAGCAATACCCCGAAGCTAAAATTGTCGAAGCGCAAACCATAAAATCAGCACTCGAAAAATTAGAAAATGTCAACTTTGACTTGATTATAGTTGATTTAGTTATGCCAGAAACAATGGGAGGAACTGCCCAAACTAACAACGGTATTCAGTTACTTAAGATATTGATGCGCCAATATCCGAATCTCAATATTGTGATCCAAACAGCCACTCCTCGTGCTTTAGTCAGGCTAAAAGCAGCAATTAGCAATCACGAAGGCGGTTTTACAGTTGCAGACAAAAGTTTGCCAATGAGTGAAATGTTAACCAAAGTTGATTGGTCTCTAAAGGGTTTGCAGAACACTCCTAGAGAGATACGTTCTGGTTTGGAACTGAAACCAGAATGGCTAGAAGTTTTACAACTTGCTTGTAAAGAAGGTTTACAAGATTTACCTATTGCCAAGAAAATGAATATTGGTGAACGAACAGTACGGCATTATTGGACTAAAATTTATGATGTATTGGGAGTTTACCCAGATGAGGGAAAAAATCTCCGAATTCAATCTGAAATTCGAGCAAGAGAAGAAGGTTTAATTGATTAGTCAATAGTCCATAGTCAATATTTAGTTGTAATCACAAATAAGAATCTAAGATTTACAATAAACACGATGTATGATGCGGCGAATTTGGACAAAAGTTAATTCAGATAATAAGATTTGGCGCGTAGAATTTACCACAATTGCATTCATAATTTCACTGCGCCTAGTGGGTTCGCTGCAATTTTTGGAGTGGACTGCATTTGATACATTTATGCGGCTGCGCCCAGAAGAATCAATTGATGAAAGAATTTTGATTGTAGGTATTAATGAAAAGGATATTAATAGGATTAAAGCCTATCCAATTCCTGATAAAGACATCGCCGCCTTATTAAATAAATTAAAAACTTATCAACCTGCTGTAATTGGACTGGATATTATTAGAGACTTACCACAAGAACCAGGACATAAAGAACTTGTTAAAACATTCACAGAAATTAAAAATTTAATTGCAGTTGATAAAGTTCTGCCTGACCGCAGTGGCTCAACTTTCAATCCACCACCAAATTTACCACAAAAGCAGATAGGCTTTACTGATGCTGTAATTGACACAGATGGCAAGCAACGCCGAAGTTTATTAGCTACTTCAAATTTACAGGGAGAATGGAAATGTTCTTTTACATTAAAGTTGGCAGAAACCTATTTAAAAACTAAAAATATTCATCTAGAAAATGTAGATAGCGACCCCTATGGTATGAGATTTAATGCAACTAAACTTCCCCGACTTCAGCCTAATTTAGGCGAATATATACAAGCAGATACAGGTGGTAGTCAAATATTAATTAATTTTCGCAATCGACGTAAACCTTTTCATGTAGTTTCTCTTACAGAGATTCAAAATGGAAAGATTAATTCTGATTGGATTCGCGGCAAAATAGTCTTAATTGGGATGACTAGTCCCAGCGCTAAAGATTATGTTAATTCATCGGCAATCAATAGTGAAAATGCTGCTCTAATTTATGGTGTTGAGATACAAGCACATGTAGTTAGTCAATTAGTTAGTGCTGTACTAGATAATCGGCCAATGATAAATGTTTTGGCAGATGGATGGGAGTATTTATGGATTATTGGTTGGGGGATGTTAGGTTTAAGTTTAGGGCGTGTGATTCTCAATCCATTAAAGATGTTTCTTTATATTACTATTGCTACTATCTGTTTAATTCTCATCTGTTATGGATTAATAATTATTGGTTGGTGGATTCCAATTGTACCAGCTTTCTTCACATTAGTATTCAATGGTGTAGGTTTAGCAGCTTTTTATCGATATGATGAAGCATTACGTTACCGCATTCGAGACCGACAGTTAATTATTGACCAAATCTTCGATGCAATTCATAGTCATCCCTTGCAAACTTTGAATATAATCTTAAGAGAAGTTCAAAGTGATGAAAGTTTATCACGCCAAGAATTTATATCAAAGCTTCAACAACTAAATCAGCAATTGCGCGATGTTTATGATTTAGTAAAAAGAGAGGCAGTCAGCGAATTAGATAGTTTTTATTTTCAACAAGAGCAAAGACTAGATTTATCTCAACCACTTGATGATATTCTGTTTGAAGTTTATAACGAAGTTGTCGAACAAGATTATGCTTATTTTAACAATATAAAACAAAAGGTACTCAAGTTTGAGGCAATGGATGAACGCAACTTAACTATTGAACAAAAGCGGAGTCTTTGCAGCTTTTTAGAAGAAGCATTGCGTAATGTCAAAAAGTATGCTATCGGCACTACTCGTCTTGAAGTAATTTGTACTCAAGAGCATGGTAAAAATGTAATTCGAGTAACAGATAATGGTTTAAAAATTGAAACAATGGCTGATTTATCCTCACATTTAGGGTTTGGAACCAAGCTAGCTCAAAATTTAGGAAAACAGTTGGGTGGTGAATTTAAGCGATACCCTAATTTCCCAAGAGGGATGGTTTGTCAGCTTAGTTGGTCCGCCAATAAACTTTGGTTTTGGCGACTATTTTAATATGTATTTATTGTTGATTTTAATTACCTTGGGTAAGTTAATTGGATTATAAACCAATACGGTTCAGTTAGCGCCAAAAACCCCTCAGATGCGTAGGTTGGGTGGAGGAACGAAGTGTAATCATTCTACCAAGGGCTGTTCAAGAGGTAGAATGATGAAAAAGCCATCCTCTAGGCGTGTACCGTACTCATTTACTTAAGATTTTCATAGTCTTTCGTTAAGATACCTTGAATAAATTGAGGATTAATCATCTCAATCAAGTTAGGGCATTTTACTTAGGGAGGACAAGTGAGCAGATATTTAAAATTCAATGGGATAAACAAAGCATTTGAGTGGCTATGGCAGACTTTGAGACATAAGTTACTTATGTGCCTATCCATTGTGGTGGTTGTGACTTTTTTCTTCAGCTTAACTGTACATTCCATAGTGGCTAAAACCGTATCAAGTACACCACACCCGAAAGTGATTTTGATTTCCCTGGATGGCGCAACACCAGATTTTGTGGAACAGTATCTTAAAAAAGGTGTGCTGAGTCGAAGACAGGGATTGGGACTTCTGAAAAGGGAAGGAGTTTACGCAGAGCGAAACATTACTTGTAGTGCATCCCTAACTGCGGCTTGTCATATAGCAATTGGTACAGGTTCAACCGCAGCTCGCAATGACATTAACAGTAACACATTCCACTTGGTTGCTAGTCCCTTTACTTCTAATATCAGTGGTTTTGGCGCTCCCATCGGTGGTTATTCAACTTTTGGGCCTGCTGCAAGTTTACAACCTACTGCTGAACCTGTGTGGGTTGGACTCCAGCAAAATGGGAAGAAAGTTGTAGCTGCTACCTTTCCCGGTGCAGATGGAGTTGATGTGCGAGTACCGGGTTTAGCCAATAGCCCAATTATTCAACCTGCTAACAGAAGAACTGTATCGTACACAGTTCCCTTTGGTGCTTTTGCTGGGGTAGGTGCGAGTGGTTTTAGTTTAACCGCCGCCAATTTTAGTGCGGCTTCTAGCCAAATAGTTAGTCAACTCAATAATGCCAGAAGATTTTCCTATAGCCCGATTCAGCAAGCTGCTTTAAACGATCGCTTTACTGTTGGTGGTATTAGTTATGATATCCAAGTTGCGGCATTAGATACAAGCAACGATCGCAAGACCAACTATGATACGCTAGTCTTCTTTGATGCTCAAATTGGGATTCCAGCCGGGCCTTTTAGCTTACCTGCAACTGGCCCTGCATATATCAAAGCGGGCGATCGCCGTTCTAGTCTATTTTACTTGTCAGGTAGTTCCAACCAGGCAGGAACAGCATTTTACGTCAGCAATCTTGCCCCTGACCTGAACATCGTGCGGATTGCCCGTTATTCTGCGAATGCGATTCCTCAAAATCCGGCAGCACAAACTAGTGTTAATGATATTCTCAGCAACGTTGGCTTCTGGGTTCCTCAGTCTGATTTTCGGATTCCAGAACGCCTCAGCCCTGGATTTACAACTTTCCCCGACAGGGAGCTAGAAGCTATTTACGAAGACCAAGTTAAACTGTTTGTAGACTATCAAACTCGACTGGCATTGAGAGCAATCAACCAAAACCCTAATGCCGACTTAGTTATGGTTTATATTGAACAACCAGATGGATCGGAACACCAGTTTCTCTTAACTGATTCTCGCCAGCCCAGTGACCCCAAAAATCCATCCTCTATTGGCGCAGGACAAGATCAAGCCAAAGTCAATCGATATAGAAGCTATCTAGAGACAGCTTATCGGGCTGCTGATAATGCTGTAGAACGCATCATGAACGCAGTAGGTACAAATCGTCAAGGTCAACCTAATAGTAACATCATAGTTGTTTCCGACCACGGTTTTTCTGCCTTCCATACAGAAGTTAACCTTAATAACTATCTCAGAAGTAGAGGTTTTGACTTAACTAGAGTCCATGCTGTGACATCAGGGCCAGCCGCCAACATATATATCAATCTTCAAGGGCGTGAACCCAACGGCGTTGTCACTCGTGCTGAATATGTAACTCTACAACAACAAATTATCACAGCTTTGCGAGAATTAGTAGACACCAATCCTAACTATGTCCTTAGACGACAAAAAAAGGCAGTTTTTGACCAGATATACCCTCGTCCCCTACCAACTAATTTAAACGACCCAAGTTTTGGACTGGGTACAAGTGAATTTGTTGGTCAAGATACTGGTGATGTCTTTGCAATCATGGGTGAAGGATATAACTTTGACGGAAGACAAACTCCGGCTGTAACTCGTTTAGGCGACGCGGATAATTCAGTTTTTTCCGTGCCTAACTTCTATGGGGCGCATGGCTACGATCCCAAAATACCTAATCTCAGTGCCATTTTCTATGCCGCAGGCCCCGACATCAAGCGCCGTGGCAATATCGGCACAATTCACAATATCGATATAGCCCCCACTATCAACAGTTTACTCGGTGTTCCCTCTGCCCCAACTGTTCAGGGAAAAGCTCTCAAGATTAGAAAGTAACTACTTCGTTATTCTCGGAGTGCTGACTTCTCCACCGTCTGGGATGCGGTGAAGAAGAATGCATCCAAATCTCAGAGAGCATCCCAAATCTCAGTGTGCGATCGCCTGTCTGTTCATAGACTAATCAACTCCACATTGCTTGATAATTAGTATAGAGTAAATCCCTCAAAACTTTTGAGAGGTTAGTGGTGTTCAGATCCCCGACAACTTCTGCGAAGTCGGGGATCTAGCAGCCCTACAAAATTAAGGAAACAAACTACTATAATCTGTGAGACAGCAGTTGGGCAATTTGCTGATTAATAGTTGCAACATCAAAACGCAGACTAGCTGTAGTCCTGGCATTATTAGCTATAGTTGCAGTTATTTCCGTCTCTTGAAGACAGGTAATAATTACTTGTGCTAGTTCTTCGGGTTCTCCTGGTGTCACGAGAAAACCATTAAGTCCATGTTCTACTAATTCCATTACACCTCCAGCTTTGACTGCAACCACAGGTTTTCCGCATAGCATCCCCTCAACAATTACTCTACCAAAGGGTTCTGGAGAAGTAGAGGTATGTGCTACTAAGTTACAAACTGACATTAACTGGGGAATATCAGAACGAAAGCCTAAAAATTTGACGCGGTTTTCTAATCCCAGTTGGGTAACTTGTTGGTGTAAATATTGGACATACTCTTGTTCGCCAAATAGTGCATCACCAACTAAAATTACTGTCACTTCTGGCGGACATTTAGCAAGGGCATTAATTAAAATATGCTGCCCTTTCCAAGGTGCAAGTCGGCTAAAGTGTCCAACAACAAATTTTCCTTGCAATTCTAACTGTTGCTGTAATTTATTAATATCAGATTCATCAGGTTGATAAGTTTTTGGATCAAAGCCATTATAGATAACTTCAATAATATCTCGCCTTCCTCCTGCTTGCAGAAAGGCTGTTTTACTAGCTTCAGAATTAGCAATTACTAATGATGCAAAACGGTTAGCTAAATTAATAGCAATGCGAAGATTAGTTTGACTAAAATGTTCTTTGGAAAGAATATCATGTAAATGGTAAACTAGAGGACGACGACTAAAAAAACTTGCCAATGCTCCTACAACTAATGCTTTTTGGGTGTTGGCATAGATTAAATCGTATTTACGGACTTTTTTAACTACCTTAGTAATCAGAGGTGCAAGTTGTCTGAGACTTTTGAATCCTTGTAGCAAACTGCTTTCTTTGCGAACTTGGATTGCTTGAGTTGCAAGAACTTCTACCGGAATATTATTTTGCTGTAGTAAATCTTTAAATGGTCCATCTGCAAATAAACCGACTAAAGCGCGATCGCCATAAGGTTTAGCAATATCTATTAAACATAATTCGGCACCGCCTGGTTTACCGCTTTGATCTAAAAAAAGAATTTTCATTAATTTTCCTAATAATATAATACTATTCAGTAGAAACGTGAAATTCTACGCTAATACCTTGCTATAAACAAAATTTACCATCTTTACTTCTTTAAGAGATTTCCAAGAAATAAATTATCTAATCTTGTGAGGTGGGCAAGATGCCCACCTTTGATTATCAGGCGGGCAAGATGCCCACCCCACAAGCAAAAATTGGATATTTTTTTATTTGGAAGTTCCTAATTTAATAGAACATTCCGCACTTGCTGGGCAATTTGATTCCAATCATAGTGTTTGGTAGCGTACTGACGACAGGCTTCTCGTGATGGTGTGGGGATATTTCCCAAAAGTACTTGCTCTAATTTTTCTGCAATAGCTGAGGCTTCTATTGAAGTAGTAATTAAATCAGGTGAAAATTCTGATAAAATTTCTGGCATTCCCCCAACTGGAGTACATAAAACAGGAGTACCACAGGCTAGAGATTCAACTATTACTAATCCAAATCCTTCAAAAGATTGACTAGGCATGATAGTCAATTCAGCAGCTTGGTAAGCTATAGGTAATTGCTCATCAGGGAGAAAACCTAAAAATTTAACGTTGTCATCTAGTCCTAATTCTGTAGCCTGTTGTTGTAGTGCAGCTTGGATGTGACCACGACCTGCGATCGCAAGCCAAACATCTGGTATTCTGGGCTTAATTATAGCTAGTGCTTGCAATAATTTGTCAACTCCGGTTCGATGTACTAAGCGACGTGATGTAAATATAATTCGGCGATTAGTAGGCCAGCCTAGCTTTGTACAAGCCTCTTGGGGTGATAAATTTGGTTGAAACCAATTAATATCAACTCCACCAGGAATAACATTAATTTTGCTCCAAGGTACTTGATATTTTTGATGTAATATTTTACCAAATGCTTTGCTCAAAACAATGAAGCGATCGCAGCGATTATAAGTGTTTTGTTCTATTAACCAGTGCTTGATTAAAAGACTAAGATTTTTATTAACTACCTCTTGCTGACTTTCAGAAGCCCAAGGGCCATGAAAGTTAAAAGTAACTGGTACTCCCTTTGGTAAAATATCTAAAAGAGGAAAGCTGTATAATGCAAAATGCAAATTAATCGCATCTGGTTTGCTGGTTCTTGTTTTCTGGAAATTAGTGCGAATTGACCATAATCTTTGCCAAATAGTACTATCAGGACTCGCCAAGTTAGTTAGCTTAATTTGTGAATTTAGTTCATCTTCTGGTAGACCAACTCCACATAATTCAATTTGGTCTTGATTTGCGGCTAATTTATGAGTTAATTCATAAATATATCTTTCTAGTCCTCCAGGATTTTTGGGAAACCAGCCTAATCCAAGGGTGGTAATAGATGCAGATGCGGAATTAAAACTTTTTTCTTTATTACCTGCCATCAAGATGTCTCCTATAAAATATATTAAAACAGTAGAGGCAATTTATGAGTTGCACCTACAGCTTGTTGTATCTCAATCTGAACTACTAAAATTTACAAATACATACTAATAATAAAATTCTTTTGTAGAACACCAATTTATAAACTATTTATATACCAACGTCAACAAGGAATAAAAATTTGTGTTTTTATTAACCAGATAACACCGACGATGACAAATATGATACTAACTAATCAAGAAACTTGAATGCTAGACAGTGAGAAGGATAAACCACTATACATTAATAATTTTCTCAGAATTTTGTATTATTTTTGACTGTCTTTATTTAAAAATAAGTAACCATTAATACATGAGAAAATATTTTTGGATAAATTAAATAATCATATTACTTTTATGAAGTTTATATAAATATTGTTTTTCAAGTGTGTTTATTTTTTATTCATGCATTATTAGACTTTCTATTTTTACATAACTTGAATTTTATCCAGTTAAAAATAATAATGTTTCGTGCGGATTTTATAAAAAATGATTGTATATAAATAATTAAAAGCTTAAAACTATATGAAAAATAAATTATTGTTCCAGTTAGAAAAGTTGAGTCAGTATATCCAGAAATTATCTCGGACTAGATATTTACAAAGAAGTAAAACTTTCAATTTTTTACTCAGTCTGACTGTTGGAGTTATTGTTACTACCCTGGGAATAACAACAGACTGGGCCACGACTAAAACACCCACGGTTACATACAAAACATCATGGATAAATAATATTACTGACAATAAAAATCTGCTGGTACAAAACAATACTACAACACCCACACCTGCATACAAAACATCGTGGATAGGTAATACTTTTGGTAGCGGTAATCTGCGAGTACAAAACAATATTGAGGCAATGTATGTTACTCCTGATGGCACAGTTTATACTAACAGTCATTGGGATGAGGCGGGAATGGAGGCAGGAATATATAAGGATGGTAAGGTTATTGGTGCCATTGGTGATACTCACGGTTGGAGTCGTGGCGGTGGCAAAGCTGTAACAGTAAATAGTAAATATATTTACATTGCCATGACTCAAGGTTCGAGGGGTAAAACAAATGAAGATTACCCACCGGAAGGAACAACTTGGCATTGTGTTAGACGCTATGATTTGTCAGGAAAACCTGCACCGTTTCCGAATGGACGTGGCTGGGATAAAAGTATGTTGATTACCAGTACTAAAAGCGAAGTCACTGGATTAGCAACTGTGGAAAGTGAGTTGTATGTGAGTGATTTTGCTGCTAACCGGATTCGTGTCTATGATACTGATACGATGAAGGAACTCCGCAGCTTTACTATTGCTAATCCGGGAGCAATAACTATTGATCCACAAAAAAATCTGTGGATTATCCAAAGTAAAAATGGTAAGAATTCTGCCAAAATTTTACATTATTCCCAGAGTGGAAAGCAATTACCTCAACAAATTGCAGATATTGTTGAACCAACTGCGATCGCAGTTGATCGTGAAGGTAAGCTGTTAGTGGCAGAAAATGGCCCGCGTCAGCAAATGTTAATTTATGACATCAAAAACCAGCCGGTGCAGGTGGGTAGTTTTGGCAGTAAGGGTGGTGTCTATGCAGGAGTTCCTGGTGAAGTTCAAGATTTGAAACTTTATGGACTTACTGGAGTCGGTACAGATATTTCAGGTAATATATATATAAATAGTGATGGTTTCAACAAATCAGGAACAGATTTGCGGAAATTTTCGCCATCGGGTAAGTTGATTTGGCGATCGCTGGGATTGATATTCGTTGATAATGCAGATGCCGATCCGAAAACTGATGGTGTAGATTTATTTACCAAACAAGAACACTATTTGATGGACTACAGTAAGCCTGCTGGTAAGCAGTGGACTTACAAAGCCTACACCTTAAATGCTTTCAAATATCCTCAAGATCCACGGCTGCATACATCCCCAGATGGCACCTTTGTTCGCCGCATTCAAGGGAAGCCGTTTTTGTTTCTTACAGATATGTATAGCAGCTTTTTGCAAATATATCGTTTTAATCCAGCCACAGATGGCCAAATTGCCATACCAGCCGGAATGTTTGTCGGTACTAATGGTGCAGATAAACCATTTCTTGACGGAAATTGGCCACCGCATCAACCAGAACAAGGAGAATGGATCTGGCGCGATCGCAACGGTAATGGCAAATTTGAAAAGAACGAATACGATCGCAGCAAAGATTATCCTTATATCGGCGGCTGGTGGGTAGACAGCAAAGGAGATGTTTGGAAAGCTTTGCGAACAAAAGATGGCATTCGACACTATCCTTTGCAGGGAATAGATCCTCAAGGCAACCCCATCTACAGCTATAGTTCGATGGAAAAGCAAACTACTCCCAGCATATTTAACGACTTGCGGCGGCTTGAATATTTCCCTCAAACAGATACGATGTATTTGTCAGGTTTTACAGTAGATCATCCTGCCTCTGGTGACGATACAGGAGTTGCGGGATCTGAGATTGCCCGTTTTGATCATTGGAGTCAAGGTAATCGTACTCCCAAGTGGCGAATTGTGATTCCTTACGACAGCACTGGTAAGCGGGAAGTATCTACAGCTGCAATGAGTGTGGCGGGAGATCGTGTATTTGCCGTGACAGTTAAAACCGCAGAAGTATATGTCTACAATGCCAGAACGGGAGTGGAAGTACAACGATTAAAACCAGGCCCAGAAGTTGGCAGCAAAAGTGGCTGGATTGATATACCCTATGGTATCCGTGCTTTTCGGCGTTCCAATGGTGAATATCTGGTATTTGTGGAAGAAAATTGGAAAGGAAAAGTGATTATCTATCGGCTACCGAGTTGAGTATTTACAGCAATTGCGATACAACACAGCCATAAGCTTGGTAGTCGGGGTAGCTGCGATCGTGAGAAACTCAAAAAAAGCAGCAGGTGAAATATGAAAAAACTCCGTGAGTTTACGAATGTGATTAACTGTCAGCTTGTGATGTCTACTCAAGACTTCAGAGTTTTATCTCAAGCATTGAAGAATCGATATAGCATTTCCCGACCTAGTAAGGTACACCCGTAAGGGCACGGCAGTGCCCATTGGTGTCAACTTAACGTGAAACCGCTTGTCCGCCGGGAATTGAAATTCCCGTATAATAGCGAAAGTCATCTGAAGATGACTAAATATCGCCAAAAATCTCCAGTCTACTTCAGTAGACTTTAGCCTACTAGCCCGGAAATTTATTTCCGGACGGGCATGGAAGCCAACAGTTAAGCTATTTCCAGCTTAAGTTGACACCAATGGGCAGTGCCGTGCCCCTACACCTTGCGGTATAATATTGTACCTCATCTGAATGGGAACCGCTATATCTAAAAGCCAATTTTCATCAATAAACTCCAAATTTTCATTGTAAATAAGAACCAATTCACCTAAATATTGAGCGTTTTTACTTGCTGTCTGTGTGCCATCAACAGCAGAAGCTATCAGGAAAAACTTGAGTTGTAGAAAGCGTTCTTTGTGGGTAACGCCAATAGAACTACTAACTAATTTTGCTTTTAGTGTACGAGGCAAAGTAATTGTTTCATAATATTTATCTTGTTCATCCCAGTAGCCGCATATTTTATAATCAGATAGTTCTAGATGTTGTTTAACAAGAGCATTAGCATCTAAAGTTTCTAATATTTCACTTAAATGTCGCCAAACTTGATGATTTTTTAATTCGAGTTTTGTCATATTTATGCGATTTTAATGTGGGAGCATCCCACTTTTTTGTATGTCATTGCGAGCGAAGCGTTCGCGGAGCGTCTCGTAGAGAAACAATCGCAAAATCTCTAACGAAGAGTGAGTCCATTTAACTTACTACTGATATAGTAGTCCAATTCTTGGGGTACTTCTTTAGTCCCTTTCATTTTCCAAACAGTTGTATCTTGAAAATCCAAACTCCGAGAGCAAAACTCGTAATGTTTAGTTTACCTTGACAAAGCTACCATCCCTACGCCACTTTTAGAGAAACGTTACTCACATGGGAGAAAATACTCTTATTGGGGAAAACTAATAAATGTGAAGGGTGCTAAAGTACCCACGTTATTTTTCCTCCTTGGTTGAAAGCCAGAGAGTTCCTAAACTTCCGTGAGGTTTTATGAAAGAGATCAAAAATAAAATTACGAATAAATTAGAGCGACTGTTGGAACAATGGTTAGTACCTCGTCTGGTACAGTGGGGAGAATACTTAGAAACCAAAATCAGGCGCTACAAGCATCAAGAACTGAAGAGTCAATTAAAATTTTGTGGCTCTGGTTTGCGATTTAAGCGAGATATTAAAATTGACCATCCGCAAAATGTATCTCTGGGAAATAAAGTCTATATCGGTCCAGATGTCTTATTAGATGGTCGTGGTGGAATCACAATTGGCGACAATACCACAATTGGATTTAACGTGATTATCCTCTCTGCAAATCACGACTATCAAAGTAATGATTTGCCTTATGAACATAATGTCTACATTCATAAACCTGTTGTCATCGGTCGCAATGTTTGGATTGGCGGAAATGTTCTAATTGTTCCAGGAGTTTCCATTGGAGATGGTGCAATTGTGGCGGCTGGTACAGTTGTAAGTGCGAATATTGAACCTTTAGCAATTGTTGGTAATCAACGGATGAGAACAATTAAATACCGTGACAAAGAACATTATGAACAACTCGCTAACAAGCAAGAGATTCAACTTCCTTCAGAGTAATTCAAGGTAATTTTTCAGGTTTGATGTTTAGAATTTCGCGGGGGTAATGGCTGGAGTAGACTTTCTGTCCCTAACTGCACCTCGATACGATGACGAATATAACTATCAGGATGAGTTTTAGCGATCGCAATTGCTTCTGGTATAAGATGTCTAAGTTCATCGGGATAAAGCAATGGATCTAGTACAAGACTAGGAATAATACTGCGGCGTACTTCGACGCTAGAATTTTTTACGAACTCTCTCAGAAACAGGCAGCGTTTGCGTAGCTGAATATCTGCTAAAGCATCATAAGCTGCCTGTGACTCTGGTGTTGCGTACTTTTTGCTAAAGCTGGGAACTTCTCTATCAAAGCGTAAGGAAACCTGTGCCCAATACAGTGCGTTTACTGCCCCTGCTTTCTCGAAATTTGACCCATGCTCAACAAACTCTAGCAAAGCTTGATTGACGAGACGATGACCGAAAGCAATAACACATGGCTCTACGAATGAACGATTAAAGCTGGGATTTCTTTCATACACAGCAGCACGTATTAGAGGAGAAAACAGCACTTCTTTAAGTTGCTTGGGAGCAGATTGAGTTACTTTGTTGAACATGAAGACAACAAACAATTTACGTTGTTCATCTGCAAGTGCTTGTATAAACCAATTGATATCTTCTTCAGATGCACTTAAAAAACGCTGCCTAGTCTCAGACCATAAACTTTTCAGAGTTTCATCAGCTAAATCAGTTCTCAGGGCTTCTAGGTAGCGTACACAATAGTCATCCCAGCTATTATTTAGTCGGCCCATGTTGTTAGAGAATAAAAGTTATTGCTTTCAGCATAGCTTCACTTCAGTAAATCAACTTAAACTAGAGGCAACAATTGGATTTGCACGCTTAACTTGAGGCGTTGCAATCATCTGCATTCCGGCAGGTGCAGCTAAAGTTAACCCACGGCGCACAGGACGTACAGGACGCTTATTCATTCGCGATATTTGAAATTCTGACAAAATAGTTGCCAAGACGATTTTCATTTCATACTGAGCAAATGCCATCCCAATACAGCGACGATTACCACCACCAAAGGGTAAGTATTCATAAGGTGAATATTGTCTTTCTAAGAAGCGTTCTGGTTTGAACTGCTTAGATTGTGGGTAAACTTCTTGCCGATGATGTGCTAAATAAATACTGGGGATTATTGCCGTTCCCTCTCGTAGTTCGTAGCCCATAACTGTAATTGGAATTTTCACAACCCGCACGAAAGCAGTCATGGCAATTGGATAAATTCGCAATGTTTCTTGGCAAACTGCTGTCAAATAGGGCAATTTAGCTACACTACTCAAATCGGGGTTAACTCCAACGGTGTTGAGTTCTTGTAGCAACTTCTCACGCACCTCTGGTAAATGGTCAATCCAGTAAAAAGCCCATGTCAATGCGGAAGCGGTAGTTTCATGTCCCGCAACTAGCAGCGTCATTAACTCGTCGTGTAATTCTTCATCTGACATCCCTTGACCATCGTCATAACGAGCCGCCATCATCAAACTTAAGATATCTTGGCGATTTTGTTCAGATTTAGCCCGACGTTCTCGAAGTAAAGCATAAATCAGTTGATCAATTTTTTGCCGTTGTTGCAGAACCCAACCCCAGGGACTCCACGCACCAAAATCTTTTTGCATGAACCGGAAGAAGAAGGCGCTGGACATTACGGGCGAACTTATGAAGTCTAGTAAATCACTTAGCGATCGCCTCAGTTCTTCAAACAGCTGTCCATCATTCAAACCAAATACAACCCGCAGAATAACACGCAAGGTAATTTCTTGCATAGACTCACGGATGTTAAAAGGTTTACCAATTTGCCATTCATTACTTACCTTTTGAGTGATTTCCCGAATTTCTTCGCCGTAAGCCCGCATCCTTTCGCCATGAAAAGGTGGAGCTAATAATTGCCGTTGCCGTTGGTGGCGATCGCCATCTGATAACATGAAGGAGCGATCGCCAAGCAAAAATCTTAGTCCTACGTTCCCCCTGCCCACCTCAAAATGGCTGGAATCAGCAGTAAAAATCTGCTCCAGTGCTTGGGGTTGACTAAAATACACCAGATGATTATCTGAGTGAACACTTCTGATTGTGAAAGTGTCACCATAGATTTTGGCAAAATCATCCACATATTTGACTGGTTGACTAATAAACTTGATCATTCTTAGCCAGCGCGGCATTTGAGGCCCATCAGGCAGATTATAAGTAGTTGTCATCGGACTTTGTGGAGTTAATGGCTTCTGAATTTTATTATTACGAGTTTTCATGTTACTTATGGGTTACAGAAAGCTGTATATTCATCAATGGAGAGTAGGGAGTGGGGAGTAGGAGTGGAAAAAAAGGATAATAACTAATAACTTCTAATAACTAACTCAGTACTCAACACTCTTTTAAGTCAGTCCTTCATCAAAAAATCCCACGACCAAACATGAAAAATATTTTTCTCCCTACTCCCCCACTCCCTACTCCCCCACTCCCTTCTTCTAGCTAAAGCAGTGCCAAAAATCATCGCTATTCTTAACGGTAAAGGAGGAGTCGGTAAAACGACTACCGCAGTCAATCTGGCTGCAAACTTTGCGAAGAAAAAAAAGGTGCTGTTGATTGACGCAGATATTCAAGGTTCTGCTAGTTGGTGGTTTGGGCGCAGTCAACAGGGAATGGGATTTGATTTATCTCAAGAAACCGATCCCACACTTTTAAGTGATTTAGGAAAGATAACAGGTTACGATTTAATAGTGGTGGATACACCTCCCGCCCTGCGCTCTGAAGCATTAGTGGCGGTAGTTGCAATCGCAAATTATCTAGTTTTGCCTACACCCCCAGCCGCAATGGATTTAGCAATCCTCGTGGAAACAGTCAAGGAAGCCGTCATCCCCGTGGGAATCCCCCATCGGGTATTGCTCACCAAAGTCGATACGCGCAGTCTGGGGGAAGCGCAAGAAGCAAAAAACACTCTCACTCGCTTAGGTATTCCTACTTGTAATACCTTCATCCGTGCTTATAAAGCTCATGAACGAGCAGCACTAGAAGGTGTAGCGATTACTCAATGGCGAGGAGGAAACGCACGGGAGGCGGAATTAGACTACCGCCGTGCAGCTGATGAATTACAGCGTGATTGGAGAAAAGAATAATGGCTAGGAAACAAAGTCTCTCTGACTTACTACAAGAAGAGGCGCAAAAATTTATACCCCCAGAAGGTGAATCGGCGATCGAAGTTACAGCCGAAAAAATTGCCGAAGAACAAGCTTCTGATGATGAAGAATCGTTAGGACAACCACTTGAGCCAGCTTCTACTAAGCGCACAAGTCCTACCAAAGCTGATTTAGAAGCAACTGTCAAAGAATTGACAAGTAATCTAGAAACAAGCCACAAAAAAGAAGCATCTCTAGGACAAGAAATTACTGATTTGCAATCAAAATTATCTAAACAAAAAACCTTTGCATCAGAGCAAAAATCATTACTAGAACAGCTAACAAAAGAACTTGAAGAAACCAAAAAAACAGCACTGCAACTTGCAGAAGCCAACTCCCAGCTTATAGAAGAAATTAAGACTTTAAAACAAACAGCAGAAGAAAAATCTCAACTTGCTGTAGCTGCCAAAGAAACTAGTGCGATCAAACCAGTAAAAAAAGACCACTACAATCCACTTAACTACAAGAAATCACATCGGTCATCGGAAACACTAGCTCAAAATCAACCACAAAATCAACCAAATGAGTATCCTGATAGTTCTAATGAGATGTGGTTACTTGATTAGAGCAAATATACCTGGCGATTTTTCATCGCAGCGACACAAACTTAAGTCCGCCCAGGCGGACTCCGCCCAAACAGGAATTCACCTGATGGCAATTACTCGCTCTACCTTGGGGCGATTTGTTTAAATAACTTAAACTCTAACTAGTGCGATCGCTCACTGTATTTACGACAGCAGCACGATAAAATTCTAAAACCATAATCGTACTAAAAGGTCTAAATGGCAGAAACACTATTCTTCAACGCCTTACGGGAAGCCATTGACGAAGAAATGGCGCGTGACTCCAGCGTATTCGTTCTCGGTGAAGATGTTGGACACTACGGCGGTTCCTATAAAGTTACCAAAGACCTGTACCAAAAATATGGCGAACTCCGCGTTCTAGACACTCCCATCGCTGAAAATAGCTTTACAGGCATGGCCGTGGGAGCAGCAATGACTGGGTTGCGTCCGATCATTGAAGGCATGAATATGGGCTTTTTATTGCTCGCCTTCAACCAAATAGCCAACAACGCCGGAATGCTACGCTATACTTCTGGCGGTAACTTTAAAATTCCGATGGTAATTCGCGGCCCTGGCGGTGTGGGAAGGCAACTAGGCGCAGAACATTCCCAACGATTAGAAACTTACTTTCAAGCTGTGCCAGGATTGAAAATTGTTGCCTGCTCCACACCAAGAAACGCTAAAGGACTACTGAAATCCGCTATCCGCAATGATAATCCGGTGTTGTTCTTTGAACACGTTCTGCTTTACAACTTAAAAGAAGATTTACCAGAAGAAGAATACTTACTACCTCTGGATAAAGCAGAAATTGTCCGTCCGGGAAAAGATGTGACAATTATTACTTACTCACGGATGCGCCATCATGTGGTGCAAGCAGTAAAAACTCTTGAAAAACAAGGATACGATCCAGAAGTTATCGATTTAATATCTCTCAAACCATTAGATTTTGATACCATTGGTGCATCCATACGTAAAACTCATAAAGTCATTGTTGTGGAAGAATCCATGCGAACTGCGGGTATTGGAGCAGAAGTCATTGCTTCCATAAACGATCGCTTATTCGATGAATTAGATGCGCCAGTACTGCGGCTTTCTTCCCAAGATATTCCCACACCCTATAACGGCAATCTGGAGCGACTGACAATCGTCCAACCAGAGCAAATAGTAGAAGCCGTGCAAAAAATGGTAGCGTTGCGAGTGTAGGGACTGGGGACTGGGGACTGGGGACTGGTGACTGGGGACTGGTGACTGGGGACTGGTGACTGGGGAGGAGTAAGAGAAGAATAACAATACCCAATCCCCAATCCCCAATACCTAATACCCAATACCCAATACCCAATCCCCAATCCCCAATCCCCAATCCCCAATCCCCAATCCCCAATACCCAATCCCCGATCCCCAGTACCCAATACTTACTCATAACTCCTCAAAAGAGCGCTATTATAGCGTTTGTCAGTTGCGAGTTATGGTATGCAAAGACAGCGATCGCTATTAATTTTAATTTTAGTCCTGATAATCGCCGCAATTACGGTGATTGCCACAATTCCAATACCCCTGGGACTGGATTTGCGCGGAGGTTCACAGCTCACAATTCAGGTGAAACCATCACCGGAAATTCCCAAAATCACCGACCGAGAATTGGAAGGTGTAAAGAAAGTTGTCGAAGGTCGGATTAATGGTCTGGGTGTTTCTGAGCCAGTAATCCAAACAGTCAGCTCAGATAAAATCTTGGTACAACTACCAGGAGTTAACGATCCAGAACAAGCTGAACGGGTGCTAGGGGGTACAGCACAGTTAGAATTTCGTACCCAAAAGGCGAATACAGAAACTCAACTACTTGCTTTTCAAGCATCTAGAGCCGAATTGAAAGCCAAGCAAGAAGAGTTGAAAAAGAGTAGCGATAAAGCGGCAATTGTCAAGAATCAAGAAGATTTAAAGAAAAATAATGAAGCGATCGCAGAATTGTTTGAAAGTACCAATCCACCGCTAATTGGCAAATACCTCAAGGATGCCTATGGTGAACCCACTCAAGGTAACAACTGGAATGTTGCCATTCGCTTCGACCAAAAGGGTGGTGAACTGTTTGCCAATTTGACGAAAAATCTTGCTGGTACTGGGCGTAGTATTGGTGTTTTTCTGGACAATGAAGTGATTAGCGCTCCTACCGTAGGTATAGAATTTGCTGCCACTGGGATTACTGGTGGTTCTGCTGTGATTACAGGACGGTTTACCGCCCAACAAGCCAATGACTTAGGTGTGCAGCTACGCGGTGGCGCATTACCCGTACCAGTAGAAATAGTTGAAAACCGTACCGTCGGGGCAAGTTTAGGTAAAGATAGTATTCAACGCAGTATTTACGCTGGTATTGGTGGATTGCTGTTAGTATTAGTTTTCATGTTAGTTTACTACAGACTACCAGGGTTAATTGCTGACTTTTCTTTGATTATCTATGCGCTATTGACCTATGCCACTTTCGCTTTGCTAGGCATTACATTAACTCTCCCCGGTATTGCTGGGTTTATCCTCAGTATTGGTATGGCAGTTGATGCTAACGTATTGATTTTTGAGCGCACCCGTGAAGAAATACGTGCTGGTAAAACTTTATATCGTTCTGTAGAGTCAGGATTCTACCGAGCTTGGTCTAGCATTTTAGATAGTCATGTTACATCATTAATTTCTTGTGCAGCACTATTTTTCTTAGGAGCAGGTTTAGTTAAAGGCTTTGCTTTGACATTGGCGCTAGGGTTAGTGGTGAATTTGTTTACTGCCATTACTTGTAGTCGCACACTGCTGTTTCTAACATTGGGATTTCCCAACTTGCGTAAGCCAGAGTTATTTTGTCCCAATCTCTCAACGTCAATTAAGTCTGGTGCGGAGGTACAGTCATGAAATTTAGTGTCATCAAACGTCGGAGACTTTGGTGGACAATTTCTGCCACCTTGATCATCATTAGCATCGTGGCAATGGTGATTTCTTGGCAACAACTAGGCGCACCACTACGTCCCAGTTTAGATTTTGTTGGTGGTACACGATTACAATTTGAACGCGATTGTACACAACCAAACAGCTGCGCTCAACCAATTGAAATTTCTGATGTCAGAGAAGTAGTTGATGCTCAGAAGTTAAATAATAGTAGCATCCAAGTTGTTGGTCAAAAACAACAGGGAATATCCATTCGCACAAAGACATTAAATGTCGATGAACGCACCAAGTTGCAAACAGCCTTGAGTGAAAAACTTGGAGTCTTTAACCCGAAAGTCACTCAAATTGATACCGTTGGCCCAACACTTGGTCGTCAGCTATTTTCCCAAGGGTTACTAGCTCTGCTTGTCTCCTTTGTTGGAATCGTTATTTATTTAAGTGTGCGGTTCCAGGTGGATTATGCTGTAATTGCAATTATTGCCTTGTTCCATGATGTTTTGATTACGCTGGGTGTTTTCTCCATCTTAGGATTAGTAGTAGGTATTGAAGTTGATAGCCTTTTCGTCGTTGCTATTTTGACTATTACTGGTTTCTCGGTGACAGATACCGTGGTCATCTACGATCGCATTCGAGAAATACTGCATCTACATCCTGGCGATGGCATTGACAAAGTTGTTGATGATGCAACCAATCAAACTTTAACGCGATCGATTAATACCACGTTAACCGTTTTGCTAACATTATTTTCTCTGTTTCTATTTGGTGGTGAAACCCTGAGAAACTTTGCTCTGACCTTAATTATTGGATTTACAATGGGTGCATATTCAAGTATTTTCATCGCCAGTACTCTGCTTGCTTGGTGGCGAGAGCGCAGGGGTCAATCTCAGGTGCTAGAAAATGTAGAGCCGATTGATACATCTGCTAGTTCCCAGGATAGTTAAACTTGTGTATATTTCACAATTGGGTGAAGGCTTTTTGAATAGCTCACCCACGCCTTGCAATTTTATCGTAAATTAAAGGGTTTAAGAACCTGCAATCTACATGTAGTACCCATTTCAGTCGGGGTTTGTCTTGAGAAATCGCTCCACTTGGGCAAAGCCCAAGACCGCGTTTCTCGCTAAATCCCCATCTGAAATGTCTTTAATTTTGAATTTTGAATTGTTAATCCCCTATGGATCAACCGGAAGAACCACTAACTAGTGTCCCAGACTTTGAGAAATCTGACCCATCGTTTGCTCAACAAGTACAAAGGCTACATCAGCTAACAGTATATGGCAGGTGGCTGTTTGTGGGCTGTTTATGGCTCACTGTTGCGCCTGTCTCCTTGTGGGGTTTACGTACAGAAATTGCTCTGTGGCAACAATATTTTACCTGGGTAGCAGTGAGATTTGGATTATTCTACCATCCACTGCCTACCTTCGGTCTCGCCTTTTGTCTGGGGATGACTGCTGCGGTTTTAGTTTGGCAAAGTCGGAATATTCTACTTGGGCTACCACAGCAGGAAAAGCAACGTTTAGAAAAACAAGTTTATCGGATACGTCAGCAGGGAGCAACTCATCCTTTATGGAAGTGGGTTTGTCGTTAAATTTTCTTTCTCGTTGCATATACATAGACACGTACAGCAATTTCTAGCAAAATATGACTTAAATATACAAAGATAGTGCCAGAAGTGGATGCCATACATGAACGATCTTCAAATTCAATTTAGCGATCGCAAGTCTGAAATTGACCTTTACCAACTCCAAGAACTGTTAAACGTTTCCGCTTTCTGGGCAAAGGGACGCAGTATTGAGGATTTAGGGATAGCTATTGCCAACAGTGAGCCAGTAATTTCTGTTTGCCTTCGCGATCGACTCATTGGCTTTGCCAGAGCAACATCTGATGGCATATATCGCGCCACAATTTGGGATGTTGTGATTCATCCAGAATATCAACATAGTGGGTTGGGCAGCAATTTAGTAGAAACCGTTTTAAATCATCCCCGGATGAGGTTTGTTGAGCGTGTTTACCTCATGACTACTCACCAGCAGGGTTTCTACGAAAAAATTGGTTTTCAACCCAACACTACCACTACGATGGTGCTACACAACCTAACTAACCGTGCTTTGGTTGCTGCTACAGAAGTTCAGCTTCAAGAATCGCTAGGGGGATAGAGATTTGTAGTCTGGTAAGTTGCTGAAGTGGTTCCTTCACAATGGTAGAAGGCAGAATTTCCAACTTTCCTCCCATAACTTCCACCAAAGTCTGATTGATTAATAGCCTCATTCCTGGAGAAAGAGCAGTGTTCTTTTCGTCAATCTGAGTCGGCAGATATTCAGATTTGAGCAAATCAATCGGCTCGCTCCAGGATATAGCATGGGTTGGTACATCCAGCCAAATATTTATAAGATTATTTGTAGGTATGGTGCTACAAGAAATACAGATGCTACCTTCCTCCATTTGAGTAATGGCAGTGTCTATTAAACTTATTAATACTTGGCGGAGCCAGAGGTAATCTGTCAAAACATAAATTTCTGGATCGGCGGGTAATAATTGCAAGGGAAAATTGCGATTTGCCGCCAGCATATAAGTTAAGTCATGAACCTCCTCCAAAATTTGGGCTAAAGGTCTAGGCTGAATATCTAATTTATTGGTACCATGTTCAGTTCTGGCAACGTTGAGAATTTCATCCATCAGCTTCAGCAGTTTTAGCGATCGCTCATAAGCTTGGGCAATAAATTCTCTCTCTTCAGCTGGATTTTCACATAAATCTGACAAAATTAACTGATGTAAGCCAATTAGACCATTAAAAGGCGATCGCAATTCATGAGTAGTCCGCGCTAAAAAACCAGCTTTAAACAGGCTCATTTCCCTTGCCATCAGGTATGCCAGATGGGTTTGCTGTAGCTGTTGCGATATTGGTGGCGTATCCTCTTCAGCTAATGGCGCGACTGGGGATGAACTAGATGAAACATTAGGCAATGCCTGGGTTGGGCGTAGCCATCGCCCAAATAACTGACGGAAAACCATACCTAGTGCTATTCCTACTCCTAGATATATCCAGTTGCTCCAATTCATATCTGGCAATTATTAACCTGCTAAAGTTTCAGATTTCTCTGTTGTTAAAACCACGAAAACAACATTATAGCCACCTATATCTCAATACGGTTCAGTTAAGGGCTACTGGTAATAATTTTGGGTTTTCGAGACGCGATAAATCGCCGTCTCTACAAGTTTTTGTTGCTCATTCTGAACTGTATTGACCTATATCTGGTTATCAATCGAAATCTCTAACTCGATTGCCCCTTGCCGCAAAATCTGCCAATTTCTCCCTGTCCATTTAGCAACAGTGGAAGGTACACCCATCCCCGGCATTTCACCCTGGTATTCTGTTGTTGCTAAAGTCAGAACTTGAGGAAACAGAGTCTCAATTTCTGCCATTGTTTGCAAAGGTGGCTGACCGGAAAAATTGGCGCTAGTGGTGGCAAGAGGGCCTGTTTGGGCCAAAATAGATTGAGCGATCGCACTTTTGGGTACTCGAATACCAATTGTCGTTGGATCAATGGGGTTCATGACTTTTGGTAAGTGTTGACTCGCCGGCAAAACTAGCGTTAGCCCTCCTGGCCAATACTTATCTGCTACTTCTTGCCAAACTTTATATTCACTATCACTACCTTTGACATACAGCCACAAATCTTCAGCACTAGCCGCCATCAAAATCAAAGGTTTATCCTGACTGCGTTGCTTCGCCGCAAAAATTAATGCTGCTTTTTCTGGTATGGCTGCAAGTGCAGGAACAGTATCGGTGGGAAAACTTACCAAAAAGCCAGCGCGTGCGCCAGCTATTAAGTCTGTGAGAGAAACTTGCGTCATCTTACTAACTAAGTCGGCGAGAAAAATTCAATATATATAAAGAAATATAACTTTTAAATAACTTCCCAAAAAATTATCTAATCTATCTTGTGGGGTGAGCATCCTTGCGCGCCCTGAATATGGGATGGGTGTCTCCACCCGTCCCAATACACAGTAATTCAGTTACTCGCTTAAATGTTGTGACAGAGATGCGATCGTGGGGTAATCCCAAATTACCCTTAAATCTAGCTCCTCTCCGAGCCAATTTCCTAAATCTCCTGTTAAAACTACCGCTACCGATGAATCTAAGCCATAACGTGCAAAAGTAGTTTCTACATTTATTTGCTCTGGTTCAATTTCTAGCAAATCTGCTAAATAAGAAACTAACCATTCTTTGATTTCTGTAGCAGATACTTTCAAAGCTTCAGTTTGTTGAGAAAGCATAGATCCTCCAAAAGTTAGACTAAAATTAGTTAGCAGTTTTTTTCGCTTCAATCATTCCCAGCGTGGGAACTTTAACATCCCAGGCTAAACCCAATACTTCCAGAGTGCGGATAAACCAACACCCTAAATCAACTTGCCACCATTGCAACCCAAACTTTGCTGAGTTAGGAAAAGCATGATGATTGTTATGCCAAGCCTCTCCTCCTGTAGGAATTGCTAGCCAAACATTATTAGTACTCTTTTCACTAGTATTGAAAGAGCGACTACCATACAGATGAACAATGGAGTTAAGACTCCAAGTTAAATGATGCACCACAAAAATTCTGACAAGTCCGCCCCACAAAAATCCTTGCCATATACCTATCCACGTACCTGACAATAGTCCTCCAAGCATAGCTGGAATCAAAAGACCCAAAAAGACGAAAGCTAGGTATTGTTGGTTGATTTTTGTGATTACAGAGTCTTGCAACAAATCCTTAGCAAAGACTGTAGAATTTGTGAGTTCGCCACTAAGCATCCAGCCAATATGACTATGCCACATTCCCCTTAACTTTCCCCAAGATTCTCCTTGGTAAAGGTTAGGTGAATGAGTATCTCCTATTTGGTCACTATATTGATGATGCCGTCTATGATTGCTAACCCAATTAATAACAGGGCCTTGAGCCGCCATCGAACCCAAAATAGCCAAAGCAACTCGAATATATGGGTGGGTTTTAAAAGCACAGTGAGATAAAAGCCGATGATTACCTACAGTCACACCTCCAACCATAGTTAAAAACCAGAAGACTAACAGCAGTTCTAATTCCATGAGACTAATTCCAAAATCCCAAGCAAATTTGAGAGCTATCAGTGTACCTATCAAGGGAATTATGATAGTGGCTGCGGCAAACCGCTTCTGTATTGTTTGTAAGTAATCATTTTTGATTGTGATTTTTGCTTCTTTTGTTGAAGTAAACAAAGAAGGACTTTGATTATTTAACTGCATTAACTTTTACATCCTCATTCAATTATTGATATTTAGGCTTTTTACAGAGATATTCATCAAGCTCATATTCTTCTGTCCCAGATAAATTTTGCTCGATATCACCAATTGTTTCTGCATACTGATTAATCAAATTTTCTACATGATTAGTATCTAGTAAAGTTTGCTCATAGAGATTTTCTGCAAGAGCATTAGCTATCTTTGCTTGAAAATATTGTTGTCCCCATTTTTCGACACGGTTTAATTCATCTGTCGGTTCACTTTGATATGACTTCTGTATGCAAGCAACCACAAATGCCCATGCAGTTACATCACCCAATTTTGGGGATAATATTTTACTGAATTTCTTATTACTGCTCCGAGATAGGTTTTTATTTTTGAGGTAAGAAGCACAAGATTCAGCCGTATGTTGCAATTGCTCACTGATTTTTGTCGCTCCCAGAAACTCATTAAGAGATGAACAGACTTGAGGTGTTTGGTATAAAGCTAATAAGCCCAAGTGCATCTGTAAAGTTTCAGTCGGCCCCTCAAAAATCCGAAACAAACGAGCATCCCGTAAAATTTGGGGGGCAATATTAGATTCGATATAACCTCGTCCACCTAGTAGTTGAACAAGATTATCTGCTGCTTGCCACATTAATTCGGGTGCGATAATTTTAGCGACAAGATAAGCTTCTAAAGGAACAGGCTTTTCTTCATCTAAGGATGTTGCAATGTTCTTCACCAAGCACTCAACTGCGCTAATTGCTGCTGTTAAATCACTCAGACGTTGTAAAGTAATCTGTTGATTTATTAGCCGTTCTATACCAATTGAGCGACGGGTAGCATAACGAAGCATGAGTTGGGCACAGTGTTTCATTCCGCCAATACAGGTGGCAGCAATTCCCAATCGCGCCAGTTGCATTGCGTCCTGGGCTACTTCAAAACCTGAACCAATTTCGCCTAAAACATTTTGATGATTGACTTTTACTTGCTCAAGGTAAATAGTATTCTGAACCATACCTCGCATTCCCATCGTCAGAGCTTCAGTACCTTGCTTCAATCCTTGAGCATTTTCAGGGATAGTAAATGCTGTGATTCCCAAAGATTCGCCTTGTTCATCTACAACATGAGCAAAAATATTGATCGCGCTTGACCAAGATGCAGAACCGCTCCAAATTTTGGTGCCGCTAATTAACCACCCACCATTTCCATCTGGATGAGCTTCAGCCTTGATTCCTCTAGGATTAGATCCCGCAGATGCTTCGGTAATGGCAAAGGCTGCTAAATCTCTCCCTTCGGCTAAATTCTGGAGATAGGTTTCTTTGATCTGAGGTGTACCATATTTAAGAATTGGATAGATTCCCAGAAAATTGTTTACACCAACAAATGAAGCTAAGTTGAGATCAATGGCTGCAAGTTGTTCCATCACTTGCAACGTATCACTGTAACTTAAGCCCAGACCCCCAGATAATTGAGGGACAATCATTCCCAACAGGCCTTTTTTGCCAAAGTCTAGAACGACATGGGGAGTTATACACCGGCGCTCGTCCATCAGCCTAGAATTGATTCGTCTTTGGGCATAGTCACGTAACCAATTGATGACTTGCTCTGCACGTTGACGACTTGAACTCTCTAAGGACTGACTTTGACTATTGAACTGCATTAGCTTTTGCGCCTTCCTGAATATTCGCTGTTTGAGAGTCAGGATTACCTTGCTGCACTTTTACTAAGAGTGAGTTGATATCAACTTCCAACTTTTGAAACTGGGCTTGATGCTGAAGATTTCCGCTACAATGGGCTACCACATTCAAACTGCCATCTAGAAATCCACGCCGACAAGCATGACGCTGAATCTTGCCGCTAGATGTCTTGGGAATACTCCCAGGTTTAATCAAAACTGTGGCATACACTTGTAAACCGTGATGATCTACAACTGCTTCAGTGATATTACCGACGACTTCTTGAATATCCAACTGCCTTAAATAGGTTCGTTCCACCTCTTGAACAACAAATAATCGCTGTTGTCCCTTCTGCTCTATGGTGAAAGCTGCTCCACAATGCGATCGCAATGCTGGATGACTTTTTTGAACTGTTAGCTCAATATCCTGGGGATAATGATTTTGTCCTCGGATGATAATCACATCCTTTATTCGTCCGGTGACAAACAGTTCGCCATCTTGCACAAATCCTAAGTCACCCGTGCAAAGAAACGGCCCTTCTCGTCTATCTGCCAGATAACCTTGAAAAGTTTCCTCAGTTTGCTCTGGTCGATTCCAATAGCCACCAGCTACAGAAGAACCTGATACCCAAATCTCTCCTACTTTCCCAGGGGGACACAGAGTTAAAGATTGGCGATCGACAATGACGATTTTTTCATCTAACCAGGTGCGACCACAGCCGACAATTGTTTTAGTCCCTTCCCCAGATTCAGTAGCTACCACCCGATTTTCCTCAAGGGCGGCTCCTTCAACTTGGTAGAGAACGGGGGAAGCTGTTTTTAAACCTCCAGAAACGAATAAAGTCGCTTCAGCCATGCCGTAGCAGGGGTAAAATGCTTCCCGACGGAAACCACAAGGAGCGAAATAGTTAGCAAATAGCTCCAGTGTTTCGGCACGGACTGGTTCGGCTCCATTGAAGGCGACTTCCCAACTACTTAAATCAAGATTAGAACGCTGTTCAGGAGTAATCTTGCGAACGCACAAATCATAAGCAAAATCTGGCCCGCCGCTAGTAGTGGCTTTATAACGAGAAATAGCTTGCAACCAGGAAAAAGGCTTCTGAAGGAAAGCTACTGGTGACATCAAAATAGACGGTATACCCAAATATAGAGGCTGCAACACATTGCCAATCAGTCCCATATCGTGGAATAAGGGCAACCAACCGACAAAAATTGTTTTCTCTGTATGTCCGAAACCCATCTTGATGGATCTCTGGTTGGACAGCAAATTCCCATGAGTGATCATTACCCCTTTTGGCGTTCCCGTAGAGCCGGAAGTATATTGGAGAAATGCTAGGGTGTCACTCTCTAGTTTTGGTTTCTGCCAATTTACACTGAGATTAGTGTCAATGCAATCAGTGTTTAACCAGCGCATAGTTGCCAATTCTGGCTTTTCGACCAACTGACCTTCCAAGTTGGTTAACAAGGATTTTGTGGTCAAGACTACCTTGGCTTGGGCATCTTTAACGATCGCCTGCAACCTGAGCAAGTTCATATTGGCTCGTGGTGGATAAGCGGGAACGGCGATCACACCCGCATATAAACAGCCAAAGAAGGCGCTAATGAACTCTAGACCCGGTGGATATAAGAGTAAAGCGCGATCGCCAGGAGATATTAAAGACTGAAGATGGGTAGCAAGCGATCGCGCTTGCAGGTCTAATTCTCCATAAGTTAGGCTGTTTTCTTCAGTTTCTCCATCTCGGAGAAATATATAAGCTGTTTTCTCAGGCTGATTTTTAGCTCTGTAGCTCAGTAAATCTATTAAAGTTGAAAATTTGTCAAGAGGGTTTTGGAGATCAGCCAAACAAATTGTCATAAGCCAAAGATGTGGTTCAAAGATGCAAGTGAGAATTGCTATTTATCAGGGAGCATCCTGAATATTTGATTTCATTTTTCAACGCAGAGAGGCGCGGAGGTTAACGCAGAGGGGCGCGGAGCTTTCATTTTTATCGGATGATGCCTAATTCACGATCCAACTTTTGGAAAACGTGAATAAATGTATCTAAATCTTCACGTGTATGGGTTGCCATGACGCTGATTCGGAGTCTTTGAGCATTCAGGGGAACAGCCGGATACTCGACCGAATTCACAAAGATGCCTTCTTGGTGAAATCTCCAGGCAAGAGTGCGAATTTCGACTTCCGCCGGGATTCTGACTGGTATAATTGCAGAATCGCTACTGGCTCGGAATCCTGCCTCTTGGAGTTGCTGCAACAAATAAGCACTATTGGCTCGAAGCTGACTGATGCGCTCTGGCTCCCGCTCGATGACATCCAGACCTGCCAAGACAGCTGCAACAACAGGAGCAGGCAAAGATGCTGAAAACATATAAGACCGAGCGAAAAAGCGCAAATACTCGATTACATCACGACTAGCAGCGAGAAAGCCGCCTGTGACACCCAATGCCTTACTGAAAGTCCCCATCGTTACATCAATTCGACCTTTCAGACCAAAGTGTTCATCGCTGCCACCGCCCTTTTTACCCATGACACCCGTGCCGTGTGCGTCATCCACGACAAGAATAGCTCCGTAATGGTGACAAAGTTCACGAATTGCTGGGAGTGGAGCTAAGTCACCATCCATCGAATATACGCCTTCGACAGCTACATAGATTAATCGGTTTGATGCTCCTCCAACTTGCTTGCATTTGATGAGACGCTGTTCGAGGTCATCACAATCGTTGTGCTTGAAGTTAAAAGCGCGAACCCTGGAACCCATAGACACAAGCTTAATGGCATCATATAGACTGGCATGGCCTAACTCGTCACAGATTAAAACATCATCATCCCGTAACAGACCATTGACCCACCCTAACTGTGCCTGAAATCCACTGGCAAAAAGGAGAGCATCTTCAGCGCCTTTGAACTGGGCAATACGGGCTTCAAGTTGCCGATGGATGCTGCTCATTCCATTGAGTAGAGGTGGCCCGCCCATACCAACACCAAATTCTTCAATGGCTCGCTTTGCTGCTTCTCGAACATCTGGATGGGTGGTCAATCCCAGGTAATTATTTGATCCGAACATCAGCATTGACCTGATCTCACCAGTGAGCGGATCTTTGATCAGGGTTCGATTTTCAATTGGCCCAACGACCTCACGAGGGAAGTAGGTCAGCATACAAGCATTGGGGCCGATGGAGGGATTTGGTGTATGCAGCCAATTAGAGCAAGGTTTCACACGCTCTGCTAAGGATGAACCAATCGTTGGGAAAAAATCTTTGAAGGAAAAATTCTCGGCATGGCTGCTGGTATCAGGTGCAGCCCATATATTCTTAACATCTTCTGGAAATTTATTAGTCTGTTTACTTAGCATTGTGAACTCTAACCTAGATTTATTTTCCTGTTTTTAGGAAAGCAAACTAACTGCTTAAGTCTTTTAAGCAATAGACCTTTTTTGTGAATCAGATTATGAACTATTCAACAGATAAGTCACTAGTACACCACGGCGTAAATAGACATACCATTCAAAATCTCTGAAAAGCTTATGCTCTATTCATTTTGAATTTTGAATTCCGCCTTGCGGTACTAGTTTGTGAGTATGCGTTTTTTAAATAATCAATCGCACACTTTCATTGCATTATTTTGACAAAAGCTATATCTACTTTCTTGGTGAAGGCATTGAGAATAGCAAGCAGTTTTTATCTGAGCAAAGGCTCTCTTGCTAGCACTTTTTCCTGTTTTTTATATGCAGTAGTTTACAAATTACTCGCACACCAAGAAAACTGCTCAAACTAATTTCGCTAAAGACTGGAAATTAGCAAACAAATATCATCAATTACTTTCGATGTAGAGCAATCTTATCTGAAGTGTTAACATCATAAAATTAGAGAAAATCAACCTTTTCTCGGTTTTTATAAAGCATTTAAGACTGCTGTGCAATATTAATTTAACGATGAGTACCAGTTGGCCAATATTGTACCCAATTTTCCACTTTAAACATGATTTTAATGGGAAGAGAAGGCATATAAATAGAAATGCCCTTCTCTAATGAAAGATTAACCACCAAAATTGCTTCCTCTGCTCTAAACGTACCAATCTCTAAATCTTTTTAGATGTGTTGGAAATTTGGATTAGGGTGAATTTTTAATTCGAGATTAAAGCTACCATTATTTATCTTTTGTTGTCAATCAAGAAAAGCTAAATAAAATCACTTAAACACAGCGTTTAGATAAAAATATATAGGTAGATATAGATACAGAATCTTGCTAGATATATAACAAAGACATAATTGGTTGCGACGAATTGCCGATGCTATTGATAATATTTGAGTGATGTTACAATGGCTCAAACAGATGGAGATAGCCAAATTAAGCAACAGGAACCCTAATTTCTATAAGCTAGGGCGAAGCGTTCAATTCCAGCTAAATCAGCGTGAATTTGAATATTGCAATAATTACCTTGATTTTGCAAAAGTTCTTGCACTGCATCGGCTTGTCCAGCCATCATCTCAATTAGCCACACGCCGCCAGGTTGCAAATAGCTAGGAGAGATTTCTATCAAATGGCGAATGCAATCTAAGCCATCAGCGCCACCATCCAAAGCTAGATGCGGTTCATGGTTAACTACTTCTGGTTGCAAATTAGGTAAGGTGCTGGTGGGGATGTAAGGAGGGTTAGACACCATACCACTGAACTGACCTTTTAACAATGCCAGTGGCTCCCACCAAGAACCTTGATAAAATCGAATGCGGTCAGCAAAACCCAAATTATCGGCGTTGGCTTGAGCGATCGCTAAAGCTTCAACACTATAATCCACTGCATGAATCGTGGCTTTTGGCAAGATATCTGCTAATCCGATGGCGATCGCTCCACTCCCAGTACCCAAATCTGCCCAGTGTCCTGACACATTGCTAGCAGATGCTTTAGCTAAATCAATTAAGCACTCTGTCTCTGGTCTGGGAATTAAAACCGCACTTGACACCGCGATTTTAAAATTACGCCAAGGTGTAACTCCTGTAATATATTGCACTGGTAAGCGGTCATTTAATCGCCTTTGCCACAGTTGTTCTAATTCTTCTAGCGGTAATTGCAGCTGAATTTGTGGCCAGTTTTTAAAAGACTCCAAACGCAGGGCCAAGCGGTCTAAGCCAGCCACCTCTAAAAGTAGCCAATCTACCTCCGTTGGTGGAACATCAGTGGCGATCGCTGCTTCGAGAGCTGCATTTCGCCACTGCCAAAGTTGTAAACCAGAAACTATCAGATGTTTCTCCCCCATACCTCAACCCTGGAGCGCATAACCGTTATTTTTTCGGGGCGGGCGCAGCAGCTGGTGATTGGTTCGGAGCCAGCGATCGAATAAAGTTGATCGACTCCCGCGATGGATACAGAACAATTTTATTGATACTAGGATCGTTGCTGCTATTGAGAGCTTCTAGAACACCGTACAAATCCACCACCTGAATTTCCGTGTTGTCTGCTTCCTTGGGCACGGCTTTCTTGAATTCGTCTAACAGAGCGACTGCTTGCTCTTTCTCAAAAAAGAAAGGGATGTAGCGCTCACTGCCTTTGGCCACGGGAATAGTTAGATAGCTATTATCTTTCTTAAATTTGGGTACAAATAAGGGAATACCGTTGAATTGCTCCGCTTTTTTACCATTTTGACTCAGCATACTAGTTGCCGATGCTACCTGTTCTTGCGTCGGCACTAAAGTATAAATTACGGAGTCTGCTTTCTTTTTGCTTTCTTGTACTATTTTGTAGTAGTCTGCCAGGGACAAGGGTCTAACCTGTAGGGTGCTTGCCAACTGGGGATTTTCTTTTTTGAGCCGATTGTCCAGGAATTTTTGAGCATCTTGCTTACTAATAAAAAATCCTACTTGCGAGATCGGCTTGGATGCGTTATTTCTCGAAAGAACTACAAATTCGCCCTTGGGATTGGTGAGTGTGAATACAGGTACTTCTTGGAGCTTTTTCACTACCTCATTTTGTGGCAATGCGATCGCCTCTAGATTGCCCATTCCTGGTAAATTGCCTATTCCTGAAAGCCCTGTGAAAAATACACTGCCAGCTATGCTCAATGTTGCGCCCAAGCGAATAAATGATTTCATGACTGCTCCTCGCATCAATATTCCAATTAAATTAAACAAATGGTTGGATTTGCACAGCACCAACTAGCTTTAGTTATATAGCAATCTATTTGAGTTGTGAAAAATTCATTGTGCGCGTTGAAGTTGAGTGAGCCTCAACGGTCAAAATCCAATATTACCCAACTATTTAGGCTTGCTATGGTATCGTTTTCACAAACTGGCTGTGCTAATGTTCTGTTTTTCTGAGTTTTGCTTCGCTATTCACCGCGAAATGCGGTAGATGCCTATTATATGTCTTTTCAAAGAGTGAAAAGCCTCTCCATCTCTGGTACCTTGGAAACGATAAATGCCATTCTATCGGCTTTTTCTAATATTGGGTGACGCTATCACTTAATAAATCGTTCCATCTCCGATTGATATAATAGTATATTCTCAAATTTATACAAAGCTCAGTGTCAGAAGCATCTTACTGCTTAATGAGTAAATTTGCGTATTAAGCTTCAATAGCCAAATCAAGTTTCTCTGTAAAAACATGCAATTTGATTGCACATCCTAACAAAAACACTCTAGTACAATAAGGCAGAAGTAAAAAGAAAGAATGCTTATTTTGTAAGCTTTCTGGCTATTTTAAATGGGTGGTTTATTTACGCCGTGTTGTACTAGTCAATTCGCCCTAGCTATTAAATATACTAATTAAATCGGGATGACAGGATTTGAACCTGCGGCATCCTGCTCCCAAAGCAGGCGCGCTACCAAGCTGCGCTACATCCCGGTTATGTCTATCTACTTTTTTGGTTTAGTTTTAACTTAACCATCAAAGCGATCGCACTTTCACAAAAGCACTAATCTGATTATATCAGAATATTACGACTTATGCTTAATATTTTTTATATTCTGCAAATACGAGCTAAATTACATCCTTACAATCATCAAGGGTTTTCTGCCGACTTAGTTTTACAAGAGATATACTTGCTTGTTCGTCGGCTGAACCTTGTCAAACCAAACCAAAATAATAGATTTGTACTACTATACCTGATTTTATTGTGCTAATCGGGTTTTATTTGGATTGAGTGCTAATGAGGATACCAGAACATACCTTTGATGCCTTCTGGATCAGCCATAAACCCCATAGTTCGGTAGAAATCTACAACATGGGGGTCGGCGAAGAGAGTGACATTACTAATTTCCTCACTTCTAAGTTTTTTGAGAACGTATTTCATCAGCGCCTTGCCCAATCCTTGACTTTGAAAGTCTGGGTGAACTACCACATCCCAAATAGTGGCATTAAAAGCGTGATCTGAAGTAGCACGGGCAAAACCAATGAGCCGCTTTTGGTTTCCTCTCACCTGCCACATTGAGGCGACGAGAAAACTATGCTCAATAGCTTTTTTTACTTTTCTTAGAGGACGACGTGACCAACCAACTGCATCACAGAGTTCTTCTAGCTCATATAGGTCAATGTCTCGTTCCGTACTGAAGACGATCCGAGCCTCCTTTGCAGAAGCATCGCTAATGCCACTGGGGCTGGAGTTGCCCGCAGTTCCTGCTTTATGCTCTTCAAAGGAGTTTGTCCTAGTTGTCGCTACAGATTCAGGAGTACTAAACCAAGTTTTCCAAAAACCCATGCCAACGTGGTTCGGGTAGTATAACTGAATTGGTTTCCACTCTTAAGAGTGTTGATTCACGTTTAACATAGCGATCGCCATTGACTACCCCTTACACTCAAAGTTTTTCGGTTGCTTTCGGGATTTGCAATGGTAACAGCGAGTTAGAGCGTGTTTCACACCAATCATTTTCAACTTTAGCATTTTGTTGTAAAGGGTAGGGGAAATTCACAAAAAGGGAAGGATAGAAACAATTCAAAATTCACGCATTCAAAATTCAAAATGGAAAAACCTAATCCTGACAATTGCTCGTATAGAGCTTAAATGCACGTTAGCTTAGGAGTGTATTGTATACAAGGGATGGAGCATGGGGCATTGAAAAGAGGCAGAGCGGAAAACTCTTCTCTCTTACTTCTTCCCCAGTCCCCAATCCCCAGTCCCCAGTCCCCAGGTGACGAAAGCAAGCGAGTCTTACCCTTAACAATGGCTTCTGGTTTAAAATCTTCTACACTGGAACTCCTAAAGCGCTTTAACCGAGCGTTTCCCCAGTTTTATGAGCAATTCGTCAGTAGTGAAATTCAACTGCAAAATTTGCGGCTAGCCTACCGTCTCTATAAAACTAGACGCGCTGTGATTGAACTGAAACCGGAAGGTAGTAAAAGTGCCTTGCATTTTGCTTACCGCAACCAGTCTTTTCTCCTTAGCGATATTTTTGGTGTACTAGCAGCTTATGGGTTGACCATTCACGGTCTAAGTCTATACGGTCAAATCCGTCCGCCAATGTTAGTTTTTATCAAACTATTGGTGTCTCGTGGTAGTAAAGCCTTGACCGATAAAACCGCAGAAAATGTCTGTCGTGCCATTCGTGAGGCTTTAGGAGGTCGGTTTGAGGTAGAAGAGATGCTGGCAGTAGAATTCAATCTTGATACTGGTTTAGAGCAGGTACAAACTGAGTTTTATGTCGATCCGGTCTTTCATCTCCCGGCCCTTGTGATTGAAGCTGATAATCAACCAGGCTTATTCTACAAAGTGATGTACGCCATCTGGCAAGAAGACCTTTTGGTAGTCAATGCCAATTTACTGGTTTGGCGCGGACGTACACGGCTAATTCTCTACTTGTTGGGGCCAAATGAAAGCCTCATTCCTGAATATCTAGGTCATAAAATTGCTGAAGGGGTACGACAGAGGTTGCTGGGTAAATAAAAAAGTTATGAGTTATGAGTTATGAGTTAAAAATTAATAACTCCTCACTCCTAACTCCTAATTTCTAACTCCTAACTCCTAACTCCTAACTTCTAACTTCTAACTCCTAACTCTCTTCCTATTCCGTATTTAGTCGCACTCGCCCTTAAGGGTACGATATAAGTATGGCAACTATCGAAATCTTGGGCGTTCCACACGCATACGAGCTAACGGCTCCCACCTCCTGCCCCCATGCTTTAGTATTTATCCACGGTTGGCTAAATAGCCGTGGATATTGGCAACCTGTGATTTCCCGCCTATCAGATGATTTGCAGTGCCTTTCCTATGATTTGCGGGGTTTTGGTGAATCGCAATCCCAGGTAAAAACTGATTTTAGTCGAACACAAACGTCTCTGAGTCTGACGCCCATCTCCAGTAGTGCGGTTGGCTCACCAATGGAATCTCTTTATACTCCTGCTGCTTATGCTCAGGATTTAGCAGTTCTTCTGAAACAGCTAAATATTACCAGTGCTTGGCTAATTGGTCACTCATTGGGTGGAACGATCGCTCTTTGGGGAGCAGATCAAATACCTGAGTGTGTTAAGGGTGTTATCTGTATCAACGCTGGCGGTGGTATTTACCTCAAAGAAGCGTTTGAGCAGTTTCGCTCGGCGGGTCAGAAATTTTTGCAAATCCGTCCGCGCTGGCTGTCTCAAGTGCCTTTGATTGATTTGCTGTTTACCAGAGCTAGTGTGGTTCGTCCTTTGGAGCGCTTTTGGGCACGTCAGCGAGTAATTGATTTTGTCGTGGCTGATCCAGAGGCGGCTCTGGGAACTCTGTTAGACTCCACAACGGAAGAAGAAATCAATCGTTTACCTGAGCTAGTATCCCAGCTGAAGCAGCCAGTTTATTTTTTGGCTGGTGCGGAAGATAAGGTTATGGAACCCAAGTATGTGCGCCATTTAGCTAGCTTTCACAGACTGTTCCAATATTGTGGTGACAATGTTCTGGAAATTCCTAATTGCGGACACCTGGCTATGTTGGAACAGCCGGATGCTGTGGCTGATCTCATTCGATCGATAGTCAAGAGTCTATAGTAAGAGTCATTAGTCATTGGTCATTAGTAGTTACAAATGACTAATGACTACTCAATAGGTTGATACAACTTCATCACCTGGGCAAGTCCTAACCTAGATTCAACGCCTAGTGTGAGGGGGGATGTATGACCACGTGAGAGATGGTCAGCGGCGGCACAGCCAATCATGGCGGCGTTATCGGTACAGAATTTTAGAGGAGGGAATAGGACGCGTAAGTTGTGTTTAATGGCGGCGGCTTGGAGGTTTTTTCTCAAGCCGCTATTCGCTGCTACACCGCCACCAATGGCTATTGTGTCTAGACCATAGTCTAGGGCACAGGCGATCGCTCTTTTGGTTAGCGATCGCGCTACGGTATCCTGAAAGCTAGCTACTACATCTGCTACTGGCACTTGTCCCCCATCTTTCTCTAACTGCTGCACTAAACGCAATACAGCCGTTTTTAACCCACTAAAACTCGTGTCATAACGATGAAACCCCCCACCAGGTAGAGAAACTTTTCCTTCTGGTAAAGTAAAGGCTTGAGGATTCCCCTGTTGTGCCAACTTGTCAATCACTGGCCCACCGGGATAACCTAGTTTTAACAATCGCGCCACTTTATCAAAGGCTTCACCGGCTGCATCATCACGGGTTTGTCCCAGGGTTTCGTAGCTACCACAATCTTTGACATAAATCAAGCTTGTATGTCCGCCTGAAACCAGTAAGCTAAGGAAAGGGGGATTTAAAGTTGATTCGCTCAAGTAAGTTGCGTAAATGTGACCTTCGAGGTGATGAACTCCCAAAAATGGCTTGTTGTGTACCATCGCTAGGGTTTTGGCAGCAGTTAACCCCACCAATAACGCTCCTACGAGTCCAGGGGCACAAGTGGCGGCAATGGCATCAATTTGTCCCCAGTCTAATTGGGCTTGCTCTAGGGCTTGTGCGATCGCAACATTTATCGTTTCCAAGTGTTGGCGAGACGCGACTTCTGGCACTACCCCGCCATACTGCTGATGGACTGGAATTTGTGAGGCGACGATACTACTGCAAACTTTACGATTGTTAACAATTGCGACGGCTGTTTCATCACAACTGGTTTCTATTGCTAAAACGGTTGTCATTGAGAGTGCTGAGTCCTGAATCCTGAGTCCTGAATAGTGGAGAGAAAATCTTGCTTCCTTACTACCCTACAACAACAATTCCTATACTCAGCACTCGTTACTCAGCACTCAGCACTAATTTTGGTTGAGAAGCTTTAACTTTTATTTACTTAAACTTTACTCGGTTCCCACCCAAGAGTATGATGACTTCCTAGTTATGCAAATAAACAGACTGTACAAGCCGCTTCGTTTTGTACAAAAAACTTCTTGTTTTGTAATAAAAGGAAACAACTCTATGCGACGATTGTTTGCTTTGATGTTAGCGATTAGTCTTTGGTTCAACTTTGCTCCCCCAGCGCAGGCTTTAGGAGCTAATTTGACACCGTGCAAGGACAATCCCGCTTTCCAAGAGCTAGCAGCTAATGCCCGTAATACCACCGCTGACCCCCAATCAGGGAAAAAGCGGTTTGAGCGTTATTCTCAGGCGCTGTGCGGCCCTGAAGGATACCCTCACTTGATTGTTGATGGTCGTCTAGATCATGCTGGTGACTTTTTGATCCCTAGCATTCTGTTTCTATATATTACTGGTTGGATTGGTTGGGTAGGTCGTGCCTATCTACAAGCAATCAAAAAGGGATCTGACGCTGAACAAAAGGAAATCCAAATCGATCTTGCTTTGGCACTACCGATAATAGCGTCAGGTTTTGCTTGGCCAGCAGCAGCAGTCCAAGAATTTCTCTCTGGAAAATTAGCAGCCAAAGATTCAGAAATCCCCATTTCCCCACGCTAAATCAGCTTAACTAATTCATTCGTTTAGGAGACTAAATTCATGGCAGACAAAGGCGACCAATCATCTTATTTGATTAAATTCATTTCCACGGCACCTGTGGCAGCTACCATCTGGCTGACGATTACAGCAGGTATCTTGATTGAATTCAACCGCTTTTTCCCCGACCTCCTTTTTCACCCACTGTCATAAGTGTCAAACAATTTTGGATTTTAGATTTGCAATTTTGGATTGACATTGCCCACAAGGCATCGGGTATGAACCGAAAAATTCTTTTAATCCAAAACCTAAAATCCGAAATCTAAAATTGCTGGTCTAATGGGATTTTAGGACAGTTTAATGAATGTCTTGTTTTTTGCCTAATATTGTGTAGTTGATATATTCAGCTTCTAAAGGGCGAATTATCACCAAAATAGACGGCAAGAATAGTTTTTTGAAACTCGTGATACTGTTTACAGATCGCGAGTTTCACTGGTTTTAAACAAGCTAAATTAATTTTTCTAAACTTCCTAGCTAAAAGACATCTTTAGCTACAATTATTATTAATATAAAAATGCCACCATTTTAATTTAGAGGCGAACGTAAAATATGGCACAAGCAGTAGATGCATCAAAGAATCTCCCTGGCGATCCTAGAAATCGGGAAGTTGTTTTTCCCGCATTCGGCGATCCACAGCTAGGCAACCTAGAAACTCCAGTTAATTCTTCTCCCTTGATTAAGGGATTCATTAATAATTTACCTGCCTATCGTCCAGGTCTGAGTCCTGCCAGACGCGGTTTAGAAGTTGGCCAAGCTCATGGTTACTTCCTATTTGGCCCCTTTGCTAAATTAGGCCCACTGCGGGACACAGATAACGCTAACTTAGCTGGGTTACTGGGAGCCATCGGCCTAGTTGTTCTTCTGACCGGCGCTCTATCTCTGTATTCCAGTAGCAACCCTGGCAAAGCACTTCCTAGTGTTACCGTACCCAAGCCTCCGGCAGATGCTTTTAATTCTAAAGAAAGCTGGAATAACTTCGCCAGTTCTTTCCTGATTGGTGGTATCGGTGGTGCAGTAGTCGCTTACTTTTTGACTAGTAATTTGGCACTAATTCAAGGTCTATTTGGTTAATTATTAGGAGTTAGGAGTTAGGAGTTACGAGTTAGGAGTTAGAAGTTTAAATTCAGAACTTTTAACTCTTAACTCCTAACCTATTTAAATAACTCCTAACTTATTTAAACAAAACCGCTTCAATATCATTTAAAGCAGTCTCAAAATCGTCATTAACGATTTGAATATCAAATTCACCTGCGGCTTGAATTTCTGCTTGGGCGCGGAGTAGACGACGGGCGATCGCTTCTTCAGAGTCTTGGGCACGAGAGCGTATCCGTTTTTCTAATTCATCGAAGGAAGGCGGTAATATAAAAATGCTGAAGCCACTGGGGAAGGAAGCACGAATTTGTCTTGCTCCTTCTAGTTCAATTTCTAGCACCACCAACTTACCAGAATTAATTTGGTTAAGTACAGCTTCACGGGGGGTGCCGTAATAGTTACCAGCAAATTCTGCCCATTCTAAAAATTCACCTTCCGCAACTAGTTGTTCAAACTTACTGCGGCTGATAAAGTAATAACTTTTGCCATCGATTTCTCCTGGACGGGGAGAACGAGTCGTCACGGATACAGAATAATAGAGTTCTGGATGACGTTGTAGGAGCGATCGCATTAAAGTGCCTTTACCGACCCCACTGGGGCCAGTTAAAACAATTAACCTGCCTAAATGTAAGCACTCTTCGGTAGTAGCACTATTCTGGATGGGTAAAACTGACATCATCCCTTCAACCTGTGAATCAATCAATAGATATTATTCATTAATCTGTGTTCCTGGCCAAGTCCACTAGTGACTAAAGAATTTGTAGCAAGAGTGATAGAGATCAAGTACTAGTAGTCTGTCTCATTAATTTTGTGGGGCTGCTAGATCCCCGACTTCTTGAAGAAGTCGGGGATCTGAACATCACTAACATCTCAAAACTTTTGGGACAGACACTTAGTACAGTACGGCGTAAAGAAACAGACCATTTCAAATAGCGTAAGAAGCTCGGAATACAATTCTTTTGACTTTTGACTTCCGCCTTGCGGTACTAGTCAATTATCTACAGTTTGATGATCGCGGGAAATTACAAAGCGATTTGCTACCGTTTCTGGCTGAATCGCTGACAGTATTACGTGGTTGGAATCAGTGATAATTACAGCTCTAGTCCGACGACCGTAAGTTGCATCAATCAGTTGATTTTTGTCCCGTGCTTCGGTAATAATCCGCTTAATTGGGGCAGACTCTGGACTGACAATGGCAACTACTTTGTTGGCAGACACGATGTTACCAAAGCCGATGTTGATTAATTGAATGTCCATAAAAAAAACTGACGCTAAACGCGGTTTGAGAAGCTTGAAATAAACTTATACTCATGTTATCGCCAAAAAACAGGAGTTACAACGCTTAAATTCAAGCCAGTCTGTGTTTTTAAATAATGTCTGCTTTTTTTAGCTATTTATCAGCTATTTTTGCGGAAAATCTTCCCAAAGATATAGACGCAATTTCACTGATCCAAGCTAGTTGGATGATGTACATTTATTTTGTTTGAAATAAGTACTTGGATCGGAAATTGATGGAGAGCAAAATCGATTGGAACGGTCTGGCTCTAAGCGTACTGGTTGAGTACAATGTCAGTGCAGCTCAATTGATATTCTTGAGTCATAGAGAAAATGTGACGTTTCGCGTTGACACTCGGAATAATCCAAATTTTGCGACATCTGAAGAAAATGATGAGCAAGGGTTATTTCTTCTCCGTATCCATTATCCGATCGCGGAACTCAGCGATCGCTATGCAGGGAAAAACTTTTTGGTTTAGTGAGTATAAATACTAGCTTATGAACAATCGCTGCTAACAGTGGCGTGGTCAGTTAGCAGCGATCGCTCTGGCATCTGTGCAGAATTCAAGCGAGTCAAAGTTGTACACTAGAAGGATCCGGCCAGTATTAAGTTGCTTGCCTAAAAGCTTGGGCAATAGCATTGCGGGCAAGCTTAGGTTGCAAGTTCTGATCGTAGGGAAGCGGACGCAAAAATTGCTGACTACTGAGATCGGCTTGAAATTTTGCTGGCATGTAATTGAGATCACGTATCCAGCTATAACGATCGGTAATACCCCATGTAATTACAGTATCAACATTAGCCGCAAAGCATAGATCAAGATATCGCGTGTAACTGTCAGCTACCATCTGGTCTAACTGTTGGATAGTGTTGGGTAATGGGAAATCAATGATAATATCTAATTCTGTAATTATTGGTTTCACTTGAAGATCATTAAGTCTTTTTAAGACAGAACTAAATCCTGTAGCGTCAAAAGGGTATGCAGTAGAAAACCATAGATGCGATTCTAGACCCGCGCCGTCGATTTTAGCTCCATTATTCTTCAAGTATTCGATCAATGCTAACCATCGGTCTGCTCTCCATGAAGCCCCTTCCATACTACTCTCGTTTAGGTAAAATAGCTTAGTACTATCAACCGAAGCCGCAAATCTAAACAATTCCAGAATATATTCCGGTGTTAATCCTGGAAGTAAACCATAGATAGCATCACTGGTTTGATTTGGATTACCAGCAATAATTTCATTAGTAATATCCCAGGACTTTAAAACGGGGCTATTCTTATAATGTCCCATAACCCCAGTAACATGTTCTTGGAGTTGCTGCATTGTCGGGGGAAAAGAAAGCCAGCTAGGTAATGCCTGATTCCAAAGAAGGGTATGACCGTGCAATTGTATATGATGTTTTTGGCAGAAATCAGCAATTACATCTGCTGATTCAAAGGTAAATACTCCTGGAGATGGTTCAGTGGCGTTCCATTTTAATTCACCATTCGGTGTCGCAATCCCACATTCACGAGCAAGTAGGGCAGCATAACCAACATCTTGTTGTAAAGAGACACTATCAATTGCTGCGCCATAAAGTTTTCCTTTGCTGGCAGCTAATTGCCGAAGGGGAGAATTTACATTTGTACTTGTATAACTTGCCATAGCAACATTCGTGCTATGTCCTCCTTTTTGATTATCCTTTTGTAAAACCCCCATAGTCAATAAGGCAGAAAGGGTTGTGTATCCTGCACTTTTTAAAAATTTTCTCCGAGCAAGCATAAATTGTCGTCCATTTTCACAACGGTTGATTGTCGAATATGCAACGCAAGAACAGTGGCAGCAAATTGTTCTTGCGTTACCCGCATTTCTCACAAGGAGAGAAGGGATTGAACTTGGCAGATTGAACTCTCCCAAAGCGCGAACCTCACGGGCGAAGTAATAAGTAAGAAGTAAGATTCATTACTCATTACTTATTTAATTATTGAGATGTGGTGAGAAATCCGGGGTTAGCCCTAAAGCAAGTCGCAAATTATGAATCATCCCCCAGGACTCTGGCTGTTTGATGTTCAAGAGGTTTTTGATCACCATCTAACCATGCAAATTCTGAGCTTCCATCAGTAAATACGCGCAATTTGTGTTTTTATAGTAAAATTTCTTGAATGAAGGGAGTTTTTTAAGTGATGTTGAACTTAAATTCTTAGAGGAAAGATTAAACAGGGCTGATTCTACCAAAGAAGCACCTAACGAGTAACAACCACTATAAACATCCTCTGGTACTGACAACAAAGCTACATTGTGGGGATATGTAAATCCCTCTTTGAAATCAATGCAACTTTTGACAATTGTCCATGAATCTGTAATAGCTGTGCGTAACTGTTTGTCAAATCCATGATTTGTATAATTTTGATATTGCTCTCGTAGTTTCTTTAAAGATGCTAAAAACCGCGCCTTTTGTTTGGCGTGTGACTGGCGGATATCACAAATATTACGAGCTGCTACCAATGTTTCTTTCTCGTACCAAGCCGTGACTAATATCTTAAAGGCGAGGCATTTTTGTTCGAGTTATAGCTTTTCTACTTTGATTTTTGTCTCCCAGATTCACACTACGCATCCGTCGTACACTTCCAGCTTGACAATCGCGCAACCAAGCTTTAATTCCTTGGGCGACGGTACCGTTACTACTATCGCGTGGCGGGGATAGTGGCTGCTTTTCAGAATGGGAACTAGTTTGAGAAAACATCATCACTAGTTGCCAACCACTTTTAGTTTTAGTCAACAATAGCCAGTGGAATTGTTGCAATTCTAACGCTTTATTTCCTATATACTGGCGCTCCAAGGTTGTAAAGAAAACTTGCTCAACTCCTGATGCAGAGCTTTTAGGCGCATTTGCACTATATTCTTCCAAGTTAAGGGGCAGAGGAGTAAACTCAGGTCTTCCTGCCACTAGCATATAACTGTAAATGTCACTGCTTCTACTGAGGCGACGGGCGCGTTGACTAACGCGATTGGTATAACTAGGTAAATCTTGTAATAGCTGTATAGTTAATGTTTCTAAATTTTGCTCAGAACACAAAGACCTCTCGCCAGCGTTAACATTTTGCCTTTGTGCGATCGCAGAGGGTTTAGAGTTGAGGTTTATTGAAAACGCTGGGTAAGCAAGGCTGTTTGATACTAAAACCCAGAAACTACAAGCTAAAAGCCAATTATAATTTTTCTGATTGAGCGAACAGGCAAGATTGCTCTTGCCTACACCTTGCACTTTTTCTGGCAGTTTCTCACTGACTCTTAGCTTCATGCCACCGTAGTTAACTCCTCAGAAATCCTCTTCCAGGCTAACTTCGGCTCAGTTGCAGTGGTGATGGGGCGACCAATCACGAGATAATCTGCACCGGCAATAATTGCTTGGGATGGGGTAAGCGATCGCTTTTGATCGCCTTGATCTGCCCAAGTTGGTCTAACTCCCGGACAAACTAGCAAAAAGTCATCTCCACAAGTTTGTCGTAGTTGTGCCACCTCTTGGGGCGAACAAACTGCCCCATCCAAACCAGATTCTTGAGCCAGCAGGGCCATTTCTAGTGCATATTCTGGTAACTCTAGGGGTATCTTTAAATCAAACGCCAACTGCCTAGCAGAAATGCTCGTTAGTAGAGTAATCGCAATTAACTTTGGTGGTTGTACACCTGCTTTTGCAGCCCCTTCCTGTGCCGCCTCAGTTGCGGCTTTCAGGGCATCTCTACCAGCAGTAGCATGAATTGTCAGCAAATCCACTCCGTATCTAGCTGCACTCCGGCAAGCACCAGCAACGGTATTGGGGATATCATCAAACTTTAAATCTAAGAAAATGCGCTTTTGCCGAGACTTCAGCACTTCCAGAATTTTCGGCCCAGTGCTGGTAAACAACTCTAAGCCGACTTTCCAAAAACCAACTTGCGGAAGTTGATCGATAAGAGCGATCGCACTTTCTACGTCTGGCACGTCCAAAGCTACAATCACTCGTTGTTCTGCCTGTTCCCCATTCCCCATTCCCCATTCCCCATTCAAACTAAACGCACAAACTTATTTTTCCCAACTTGTAAAACTTTACCTTGTAACTGGGCGGGAGAATCAAAAGTGATATCAGCATCGGTGATGCGATCGCCATCTAAACGCACTCCACCTTCTTGAATTTTCCGCTTTCCTTCCCCCGTACTTTTGCACAAGCCAGTGACATTGAGAATATACGCTAACTTAGTAGGGAACTGCTGCACGCCAGAAGAAAGAGAGAATTCTGGAACTGCACCTTCCTTACCACCGCTTTGGGCTGCTTCTTTTGCCTCTTGGGCTGCGGTTTCGCCGTGGTACTGCTTGACAACTTCATAAGCTAAGAGTGTTTGGCGATCGCGCGGATTTTCTGGCAGTTGATCCAAAGGTAAATCCGTCAACAGTTCAAAATACTGTTCAAGTAGATGATCGGGAACTCCTTGTAACTTTTGGTACTTTTGCCCTGGGTGTTCTGCCAATCCGATATAATTACCTAAAGACTTGGACATTTTTTGCACCCCATCTGTGCCAATCAAAATTGGCAGCAACATCCCAAATTGAGGCTTTTGACCAAAATGACGCTGCAAGTCTCTGCCTACAGCAATGTTAAATTTCTGATCAGTGCCACCTAATTCCACATCTGCCTCAACTGCAACCGAATCAAAACCTTGCATTAACGGGTACAGGAACTCATGGATAAAAATCGGATTCTCTTTTTTATAGCGATCAGCAAATCCTTCTTTCGCTAACATCTGCCCCACTGTCATCGTGGAGAGTAACTCCAAAATTTTCTCTAAGTTTAGTTCAGAGAGCCATTCGGAGTTATAGCGCACCTCTAACCTTCCTGGTGTGTCAAAATCCAAGATAGGACGTACTTGATCCAGATAAGTCTGAGCATTTTGTGCGACATCTGCTTCTGTAAGCTGACGACGCACTTCCGATTTACCAGTTGGATCGCCAATACGCGCTGTAAAATCGCCAATAATTAAAACTGCTGTATGGCCTGCATCTTGAAATCCTCGCAGTTTTCGTACTGGTATGCTATGACCAAGATGAATATCAGTACCAGTAGGGTCAATCCCTAATTTGACCCTCAAAGGTTGGTTTGTAGTTAGTAATAGCCTTTCTAGACTTTCGCTGTTAACATCAACTGATTGTGGGAAAACTTCTACTACACCACGACGCAACCAAGCCAAATCTTGCTCTTTACTAAGAGATTCACTACTAGTTATGCTTTCTACTCTAGAAGTTAAGTTGGTTATTATATTCACTGGCAATTTATCCACTTTCTCATCCGCCAAACTACTATAATTGCAAAAAACTAACCGCCTTGCTTCACCCAATCAATTACAGTTCAATTTACAAGTGAGGAAGTGAAATAGCCGTGTCATCGTCTAGTGCTTTGGGAGATAAAAAGCCACAGGATCGGGCTTCATCAGGTTTTGAGTTTTTGAAAGGAGTTGGTCAGGTAACTGGCGGTACTCTCCTTTCAATCACCATGCTGGCAAGTTCCATTGTAGCCGGAGGACTAGTTGGTTTAGCCATCAGTTTCCGTAATTTGCCAGATGTGAGACAGTTACGTAACTTCTTTCCCTCGGAAACGACTTATATTTATGACGTTAAGGGCAAACTCTTAACGAGTATCCACGGGGAAGCCAACCGGGAAGTCGTACCTCTAGATAGAATTTCGCCGAATTTAAAACGGGCCGTGCTGGCAAGTGAAGATAGCCACTTTTACGATCACCACGGTATTAACCCCGTCGGCGTGGGACGTGCTGTGGTAGTTAATGCTGTAGCAGGTGGAGTCAAAGAGGGTGGCTCTACTGTTACTATGCAATTGGTCAAAAATCTGTTTTTGTCTCGTAAGCGTGCTTTTACCCGCAAGTTAGCAGAAGCTGTGCTAGCAATCCGGTTAGAGCAAATTCTCAATAAAGACCAAATATTAGAAATGTACCTCAATCAAGTTTATTGGGGTCATAACAATTATGGTGTACAAACGGCAGCCCGCAGTTATTTTAATAAGTCATCAGAATATTTAAGCTTGGGTGAATCGGCAATGATGGCGGGTTTAATCCAAGCACCAGAAGAATTCAGCCCGTTTGTGAGCATGAAGCTGGCAAAACAGAAACAAAAAGAAGTGCTAGGACGGATGCTGGAATTGAACTGGATCAGCCAGTCAGATTACGACGATGCCCTCAAGCAAGAAATCAAACTTGGTAAAATCAAATCCTTTCAAGGTAGTGCCTTACCTTATGTAACCAATACTGTAGCGCAAGAGTTAGCTAAGAAGTTTGGGCGTGAGACACTGCTTAAAGGCGGGATGCGGGTGCAAACTACAGTTGATGCCGACTTCCAAATGATGGCAGAAGAAACTGTCACGAAGTGGCATAAAACACTTTTAGAGCAGGGATTATCTAAGAATCAAATGGCTCTGGTAGCAGTTGATCCACGCACGCATTTTATTAAAGCATTGGTGGGCGGTATAGATCCTAAGACCAGTGAATTTAACCGTGCAACTCAAGCTCAACGGCAGCCCGGATCTTCTTTTAAACCCTTTGTATATTATACTGCTTTCGCTAGTGGTAAATATGCGCCAGATTCAACGGTAGACGATTCTCCAGTCAGCTATCGAGATGGTAACGGTTGGTACTCTCCCAGAAATTATGATAATACTTTTAGGGGATCAATGCCAATCCGCACAGCGATCGCCCAATCACGAAACATTCCTGTAATCAAGGTTGGTAAGGCTGTGGGGATGAATAGAGTGATCGAAACCTGCCGTACCTTGGGTATTACGAGTCCGATGGAACCTGTGTCTTCTTTGCCACTTGGGGCAATTGGTGTCACCCCTCTGGAAATGGCTAGTGCCTATGCTACCTTTGCTAATTATGGCTGGCAATCTCCACCAACTGTAATTGCCCGTGTCACTGATAGTAGTGGTAATGTGTTGCTGGATAACACCCCTAAACCGCAGTTAGTTCTCGATCCTTGGGCATCAGCAGCAATTTTAGATGTGATGCAATCGGTAATCAATGAAGGTACTGGTAAAGGTGCTGCGATCGGTCGCCCAGCCGCCGGTAAGACAGGAACAACATCATCAGAAAAGGATATTTGGTTTGTGGGCACTGTGCCACAGTTAACAACTGCTGTCTGGGTAGGAAGAGATGACAACAGACAATTAGCTGACCATGCGACAGGCGGTGTTATGGTCGCTCCCATTTGGAAAGATTTTATGGAGAAAGCACTTAAGAACGTACCAGTAGAAAACTTCAAGCCACCTTCGCAGTTTTCTCGCCCCAAGTCGTAATAATTTTGGATTTTAGATTTTAGATTTTGGATTAATTGCCAATCCAAAATCCAAAATTCAAAATCTAAAATTGACTAGTACAGCACGGCGTAAATAGATATACCATTCTAAATCCCTGAAAACCTTACGCTGTATTCATTTTGAATTTTGAATTTTGTTAGCGCAGCGTTAGCGAGTCTGCGAGCGTCATTTTGAATTCCGCCTTGCGGTACTAGGTTTGTTTTTCTAGCTCGGCTTTCATCCGTTCTAAAGTAAGGTGCATTTGGTCAAACATTTGTTGCGGGGTTACACCAAACTGACCTAATTGTGTTTTTAGCTGTTCTACTGTCATTTGCGCCATGAAATCTTCTGATAACTCGAAGCGCTTCATAAAGATGCGGTATCGATCCATCATGGTTTCCATTTGCTCAATAAACAGCTTTTTGCCTTCACGGTCAAATTTGCCGTAGCCGTTGCCAAGCTTGATCAGCGCTTGATAATCCTCAAACAGCTGTTTTGCTTCTTGTTGAACTATCTCAGAATCGAAGAATCCCATATTGCTTATATTAAACTGAGTGCCCAGACTCAGCAGCTTAATAGTTTTACTTCTATTTAATTATTTTAGTCTAGGAGAGTAATCTAGTCACGAAGCTTCGGTTTTAGTACGGTTTGTTACCGAAATTTCAACACTTGACTTAAGAACCTTTCCCTCGTTTAAAGTGACTAAATAAAACCGCAATACTTAGAGCTTTAGCCATTGATTTAGGATTGCTGTTTTCATCCAGTTGAATTTGCAGTCCAGGAGCGTATTTCAAAGCTAGTAAATTTTCCGGGTTAAGTTTTAATGCTTGACGAATGTAAACCCTAGCCATGCCAGTATACTTCTGTTTTAGATGTACCAAACCTAATAAGGCATAATAGTCGCTGTTATTTGGCTCTAACTTGATGGCATCGCGCAGTTCTTGCACGGCTTCAGGCCATTTGGCTCGGCTGACGTATTCATTAGCTCGCTCGTAGTGACGTTGAGCGTAGTTTGTCAAATCTGGTTTGAAATGAGTTTTTTCATGTGATGGCAATTCAACTGGCTTGACTTCTACCTTGGGAATGTTGGGAATAGCTTCTTGCGCCATGAACAGGTCTGGTTTTTGCAACCGTAAGTATACTAAATTCAGTATACTAATTTGTTTAGTCACCTGAAAAAACTGATCTAGTGATTTATATTGAGCTTCTGCATAGCAGGCGATCGCTTCTTCGTAAAACAATTGTGCTTGAGGTGCAGACATTTCCATAATTTCCTCAGCTATGGTATTTTGGGCACACAAAGCTTGCTGCTGTAACACTCTTGCATCGGATCGCAGCATCGCTATGGCAATCCAACGCTTGTGTCGATGTTTGAGTTGTTGATAAGCTGGATTGATTAAATAGTTAAGTATTGCCGTTGCTAATTGTTGGTCTGGATTGCAGCTTTTGGCATAGCGATCGGGATGTAGCAGCTTTGCTAAAGTGTGATAGCGTTTAAAAATCTGGCGATCGTCAGCGCTCACAGAAATTCCTAGCACAGCGTAAGGATCACAAAGCTGTTCAAGCCATTTTGATGGTAGGAAGGTCTGTGACATAGTAGTAATAAAGCTGTTGAAAACTTAAAATTAGCATCAAAGCTCAATGCACAGTCATGTGAAACTTACTCAAATTTCTTCAAATTGGGGATTAGACATCTCCGAAAAAGAATTGTTTTGACGTAGCACTGCTACGTCTCTACAAGGGTTCTGGGTAACGCATCTTTAATTTCTGGAGATGTCTATTCGAAACTGGGGATGGGGAAGATTTAGTTAGGGATGAATTGTTTCTGCGCCTTTTGACTGTCTTATTGTAGAAACTATGTGTTGGTAGATTTATTATAAATATGTTGACTAAGCGCAAAAGTCGAAGTGTTGCTGCTGTTTTAGCTTTTTCTGGGACGCTGACAATTTCAGGATTACATAAATTTTATTTGGGACAGCCATTTTGGGGTGTTTTGTATGTGTTGCTTTCCTGGACACCTATCCCCAAGGTAGCTAGTGCGATTGAGGGAGTTTGGTATTTAGCCCAAGATGAAGAAGCTTTCGATCGCAATTTTAATCTAGGGAAGTCAGCACCAAGGAACTCACAACGGGTAAATAATCAGGTAGGAGCGATCGCTGATGCAATGCGTGAATTAGATGCTCTGCGCCAGGATGGACTGATTTCAGAGTATGAATTTGAGCAAAAGCGCCGCCAATTGCTAGACCAGATTTCTTGAGGTGAGCGACAATCATGAATAACTGGCTACCTTTAAACTCCAGGCTGCAAAAACTCCGCGCCAAGCTGCTCAACGATCCCTACTATCGCCTCCAATCTGGGGAAGAAATTCAGATAGCGGCGAAATTGGGTATCCGCATTGATGCTAATCAAGCGACTGTAGATGATTGGTTACGCTTACCAGGGTTGTCAATTCACCAAGCGCGATCGCTTGTGGAACTTTCACGTTCGGGTGTTAAATTTTACTGTATTGAAGATATTGCTGCGGCTTTGGGTATGCCCGCGCTGCGCCTAGAGCCATTAAAGCCTCTGCTAAACTTTATTTACTATGACCACGAATCTTTAGAAAATCCTACCCATTTAGTTAACCCGAACACCGCAACCGTTGAAAAATTAGCACAAATTCCATTTATAGATTTATCTCTGGCGCAAGCTGTGGTGCAAAATCGGCAATCAGGGGGATTTTACCGTAACCTGGCTGATTTCCAACGGCGCTTAGAGTTAACTGGTGATGCGATCGCTCAGTTGATGTATTATTTAACGTTTTAACTTAGGGTTCCGATGGAAGGTAGATGTCTTCCAAGAAAATTCTACAGTTCAACTACACTGTCACAATTTCTCAGTTGTAGCTGGAACCTTGAGACATGCAAAGGCTTTTTGCAATATACTGGGTTTCACACTTAGCCAAACTTGCTTACGGTCATCTTCTGTGTAGCCAACAACAACTGCCTCTATCGTTGAACCGATATCAGGATACATCTCTGGGGTCATATATCCTGTATCTACAAAATCTGTAATCTGGATAATGCCTCTTACATTTTCATCACTAATATCAATGAAAATCCCAAATGGAGCGTGATACTCAACTTTTCCCTCAATGAGTTCTCCAAGGCGATACTTAGATTTTACTTGGTTCCAAAAATCATCAATCATAGGATTAGTCTGGCTTTAAAAATCTGGGAAATTGGTTCAAAATCAAAAATAATCTGTGAGGAATTGCTAGCTCAATATCCGGTCCACCTTGATAGGGTTTTTCAAGGGGCTTAAAATAGCGATCGTAAGTTTCTTGGTCAATTGTAACTTCTAGAATCCCGTCCTTGTAGTACTTACAATACTCCTGGGCAACACTCCTACTGCTCGGAGCAGCAAAGTAACATTTTCCATCAGCATTGGGAGGATTGTATGGGAAATCAGGAGGATGAAAGCCATCCTTGAGAAATTTTTGCCCTTTCCCCTTCTGAGGAGCTTTATAAATTGTTACTGTCTGCACCGAGTTCAAAAAATTCCGCAGGAATCAAAAAATAATCCCGTACCTTCACTGTCTGTTTCAATCCAAAATCCAAAATCATATAAACCCAATGCGATTGAGAGGCCAAAAGCGAAATGTTGCCCGACCGATGACATTTGTTCTGGGTAAAAAGCCCCAATAGCGAGAGTCATTACTATCGTTGCGATTATCTCCCATAACAAAAAATTCATCTTCTGGGACTTTCACTGGTCGATATGGCTGATTTGGGGGTTCAGCGATGTAGTCTTCTGCCAAGGGTTGACCGTTGAGGTAGACTTTGCCAGAATCAACACTAATTACCTCACCAGGTTCGCCAATAACCCTCTTGATAAAGGCTTGGTCTTTAGGATATCCTCGACGTTGTAGTTCTGCGGGTGGCCGAAAAACAATAATATCCCCAGTTATGGGAGGGTGAAAATGGTAGGAGATTTTTTCAACTACCAAGCGATCGCCTGTATGTAAGGTAGGCAACATCGAGTCAGAAGGTATATAGCGGGGTTCAGCGATAAAAGTCCTAATTAGGAATGCCAAACACAGTGCGATCGCAATTAAAATCAGATTTTCTTGCGAACTACGCCATACTTTTAACGATGCACGTTCTTCTTTTGCATCACTTTCGTGAGGAACCATAAAAATTTCTAGCTACTTTCAGAAGTTAGACAAATACCTTGATTATTGTGACTCAAAAAGTATATGTAAGAGGAAAACTGGATTTAGAGTCAAATTATACAAGTATTAAATACTATACTTGTCACATCTACTGGAGTTCAGTAAAAATATTGTCAAAAACTATGACCTGTCTAAGAAAATATAAGCTAATAATTAGGATTGTTAAATATAGGACTCATATTTGATTTTTGAACAAAACTCAGTACACCTTTATTCCTTCTTCCCAGTCCCCAGTCCCCAGCCCCTTACCTCTATGAATCAAATCGGATTGCTATAGATGATTAAAAATCATAATTCCAATTGATGTAATTATAAGGCAAGTTATGAAGCGAGACTGAGTTGCAAGAAAATATATTTTATTCTTATATTGTTAAGTTATATTACATAAAATAAATCAAGACTTAAATGTACTTTTAAATACAATAATCTAGTTAAACAAAACATCATCAGTAAAAAATGTTACATAAAAATCTAGATTTAAATGCTTTTATAGTTATAAATGCCATACCAATTACGATTTTAAAAATTGCTTATATATACTGCAATTAAATTCCGTAATTATACGGTGACAGTGCATATTAAACTGTACTATTAATTAAGATATAAATATCCTTAAATTATCGAGAAAAACATTAACAGACAGAAAGCTACTAGCAATTTCGGCTAAAGTATCTGCATCTAAAAGATAACTAAGTTGCTGATATAATTATTTTTGCTGAATGAGTTAAAAGTATCTACGTTAACGAATAAGTGCCCCTTGGCAATGAGAAACTATATTGAATTAATTTTCGTCTGCCTATTTCATAGAAAGTACAAGGGAACATTCTGTCAGTTGAAAATTTAACTTTTTCTTAAAAAGGAAGCAATGGCAGCAGGCAGTAGAATATATCCTATCAAGAATAAAAGTAATAGTTGACTAAACTCTTTTTTGAAAGATACTCCACCCCTTGTAAGTAGTTTTGTATGTTAATTGAATAACTCACTAAGTTGTAAATTATACAGCTTATGCGTGAGAAAGTTTGGCTATTTTCTCAATTCTAAATTTTCGTTAGTCCCAATTCCAATTTTCGGGATTACCAGAAAGCAATTGTATCTAAAAAATATCTAAAAAATCTGCTATGACGTACCGTCATAACCGTGGTTGATGGTTCGATCTTTGAAGGAGCTATGAGGTGGAAAATAATAAGTCGTTTCTGTGGCCAGAAGGAATATTAATTGCGTTGCTTGCCTTAGGTGGTGTTTTTAGTCTTGCTTTCATGATGCTTCTAAGACCAAATGCTTCAGAGGCTCAGAATAGACAAAGTATAAATATCAAAGATGTAACTGCAAACGTAGGAACTCAGCAGCGCATTGAGAAATTAAAAGCGGCGATGCTTACAAGTTGGCAGCAAGAAGCACAAACAAAGGGTCTAGCTTACCCTATACCATTAAGCTTTCAAGGGGCAACAATTGAGGCTGCAAAACTCACTCAAGGCGAGAAAGTAATTGCTCTCACCTTTGATGATGGCCCTTGGCCTGAAACTACAGAGCAAGTATTAGATATCCTGAAATCAAATAATATCAAAGGAACGTTTTTTGTCGTCGGGCAGAATTTAAAAAATTATCCAGAGATAGGAAAGCAGATTGTTGCTCAAGGTCACGTCATAGCCAACCATACTTGGCATCACTGGTATCACTTCTTTAATCAACAAGCAGCAGCTTTTGAAATAGACCGCACAACAGACCTAATTTATCAAGTTACAGGTGCTAAAACAAATCTCTTCCGACCACCAGGCGGCAACCTGCACAATGGATTAGCTGCTTATGCTAAAGGCCAAAAGTATACTGTGGTAATGTGGTCGGCTGACTCTACAGACTACAAATTACCAGCTGTACCAAAGTTGATAAATAACGTAATTAAAGATTCAAAACCTGGTGGAATTGTGCTGATGCATGATGGTGGCGGGAACCGTTCTAGAACTGTGCAAGCTTTACCAGAAATTATTAGCAACTTTAGAAAGCAAGGCTATCGTTTTGTCACTATTCCAGAACTTTTAGAAATTCAAGATAAAGAGCAAAAGTTGCTTGCTAATAAAAAGCAATAAATATTATTAATTATAGTTAATTAGTCAATAGTAATTGGCTAAAAACTAAAATTATACTTTTTGGTTAAAATACTTTATTTCGGAATCAGTTAGTAAAGATATAGCGGTTCCCGATCTAGTGATGTACACCCGTAGGGGCACGGCAGTGCCCATTAGTGTCAACTTAAGCTGAAACTCTTTTAAAACCTCCTTTCCAGCCTCCGGCTGGAAATGCAACTCAAAAGCGGCTCTGCCGCGAGTCTTGAGGCGGAGCCTCAACGACGAGCATTCCCAGTCGGAGACTGGGAACGAGGCAATCTAAAAGCTGTTTCTACGAATCACATTAAACTCACTAATGACTACTAGTGACTAAACTGAACTCAGTTGTTGTTTTTTCAGGATTAGCTTCTGGACTATCAGCTTCAGAAGGTGGAACCAATTGCCAGAATTTCGGCAAAAATTCTTGCCAGTTTTGCAGAATTTTCTTCGCCTTTGGTGAACCAGTTCGTTCCCCATGAGTTTGGATTAACTCTTGCAGTTGTTTTGCACCTACTTCTGTAATCACCCGCTGAATTTTGACAATTTCCGGGTTGACTAACTCACGAAATGAGTCGTCTTCATCCAAGAAGTATGCCAGTCCACCAGTCATGCCAGCTGCTACGTTACGTCCTACTTTACCAAGGACGACAATCACACCACCTGTCATGTATTCACAGCAGTGATCCCCAGCGCCTTCAATTACTGCTATGCCTTTGGAGTTTCTCACAGCAAAGCGCTCTCCTGCTAGTCCATTGGCAAATAACACGCCGCCAGTAGCACCATAGAGGCAGGTATTGCCAACTATCACGTTTTGTGATGGGTTATAGGTGGCAGCAGTTGGAGGTTTGATGATGATTTCACCACCATGCATCCCTTTACCTACGTAGTCGTTTGCTTCTCCTTCAAGGGATAGAATTATGCCGGGGAGATTAAAAGCACCAAAGCTTTGCCCAACACTACCTGTGAAGTTGAGATTAATTTGTCCTTCAAAGCCACTGTCACCGTATTGAGAAGCGATCGCACCTGCTAATCTTGTGCCTACTGTTCGATCAGTATTGACAATCGGGTAAGTCTTAGTAACAGTAGACTGATCCCTAATAGCAGCCTGAATTTCGGCATCGGCAAGGAACTTGTCATCTAAAACCACGCCGTTGCTGTGGACTTCTTCATGCACCAACCAGCTACGATTGTTTTTGCTATTTGGTAACTGAAGTAAACAGTCGAGATTCAGCGATCGCGTTTTGGTGAGTTTTGCTTCTGGGCGCAGTTTCAACAAATCTGCACGTCCAATGATTTCTGATAAAGAACGGTAGCCAAGTCGGGCTAATAAACTACGCACTTCTTCGGCAATGAAATAGAAGAAGTTGACAACTTGTTCGGGTATTCCTGTAAACCGCTTACGGAGTTCTTCTTTCTGAGTAGCAACACCCTTCGGGCAGGTATTCAGGTGGCAAACTCGCGCCATGATACAGCCTTCAGCAATCATAGCGACGGAGCCGAAACCAAATTCTTCACCGCCCATCAATGCACCTATTACCACATCCCAGCCACTCTTAAGTCCGCCATCTACGCGTAAGATCACGCGATCGCGCAGGCTATTTTCCATCAAAACCCGATGCACTTCACTTAAACCGAGTTCCCACGGAGAACCAGCGTGTTTAATCGAGCTAAGTGGCGATGCACCTGTACCACCATCATGACCGGAAATCTGAATGATATCAGCGTTGGCCTTGGCTACACCAGCTGCGATCGTGCCAATGCCAACTTCTGAAACTAGCTTCACTGACACCTTTGCTTTGGGATTAATTTGGTGCAGATCAAAAATCAGTTGCGCTAGGTCTTCAATTGAATAGATATCGTGGTGTGGTGGTGGCGAAATCAGTGTTACGCCTGGCTTGGAGCGCCTTAACATCGCAATGTATTGGCTCACCTTGGGTCCTGGTAGTTGTCCACCTTCCCCAGGTTTAGCACCTTGGGCAATTTTGATTTCAATTTGTTTGGCGTTGACGAGGTACTCTGGCGTAACACCAAAGCGTCCTGATGCAACTTGTTTAATGGCACTATGAGCTACATCGCCATTCCGCAATCCTTTTAAATGAGGTAGGGTTGGCGAGTGACCAGACTCGTCTACATCATCTAAAACTGTATAGCGTACTGGATCTTCGCCGCCTTCTCCAGAATTGGATTTACCGCCGATGCGGTTCATGGCGATCGCTAAAGTTTCATGGGCTTCTCTTGACAAAGCGCCTAAAGACATGCCTCCGGTGCAGAAGCGTTTGACTATTTCATATACTGATTCCACTTCTTCTAGAGGAACCGGCGAGGCATCGTCTTGGAAGTCCAGTAAATCCCGCAAGGCTGTTACTGGTCTACCTTGGAGGTGCTTTTTGTAAACTTCGTAGTGGTTGTAGCCGTTGCCATCTAGAGCTTTATGCAGCGCCTTCACCATTTCTGGGTTATTGCTATGGTATTCGCCACCAGGACGGTATTGCACAAAGCCCAGGTTTTCTAACTTATTGCTCGTCAGTTCTGGGAAAGCCTGGCTATGGAAGGAAAGCACTTCATCAGCGAGTTCACTCACACTCAAACCACCGATGCGGGAAGTCGTACCACGGAATCCCAATTCGATTAAATCTCCACCGATGCCAATAGCTTCAAAGATTTGGGCTGCTTGGTAGCTGGAGAGTAGAGAAATTCCCATTTTGGAGAGAATTTTTAGCAAACCTGACTCTACTGCTTTGCGATAGTTTCCTAAAGATTCTTTTAGGGTAAGGGTGGGAATTTTTTGCACACCCATTAACTTTTGAGTTTTGGGATCAGACCACCAATCACGCACCGTATCTAAAGCCATATACGGGCAAACTGCACCAGCACCATAGCCAATCAAACAAGCAAAGTGATGGGTACTCCAGCATTGAGCAGTATTGACAATCAGGGATGTTTTCATCCGCAAACCTTCCCGAATCAGGTGGTGATGCACCGCACCTACTGCTAATAAGGGAGGAATATAGGTATATTCTGTGTTGATACTATCATTGACGCGTTGGCGTAGCCCGCCGTAGGCATCGCTTAATATTAAAATCTTTGCACCCGCCCGGACTGACTCAGCTGCTTGTGCTTGTAAAGATTGCACAGCGGCTTTCAATCCTTCTCGGCCATTGGCGATCGCAAATAGGGTTGATAACTCAGCCGTGGCGAATCCTGACAGCTTAATCGCCTCTAGTTCATCATCCGTCAACACTGGCGATTCAAGTTTCAATCTCCGGGCATATTCTGCCTTGGGTTCTAATAAGTTACCCCGTTCACCCAGTTCGACTTTCAGAGACATGACTAGCTTTTCCCGCAGGGGATCGATCGCGGGGTTAGTCACCTGAGCAAAGCGCTGTTTAAAATAGTCATAAAGCAGGTGAGGCTTTTCTGACAGCACCGCTAAGGGAATATCATCACCCATACAGAAAGTTGGTTCCGAACCTGCGATCGCCATTGGATGAATCACCATTTCCACATCTTCTATGGTGTAGCCAAAGGCAGTTTGACGCTGAAGTAATGTTTGCTTGTCAATTTTGTCAGTTGTACTATGCCCATTACCATTCTCAGCAGCCAGATGTCCATTTCCATTTGACGACTGACTACTGACAATTTCTTTGAGTTCTTGACGGTGTTGTTGCAGCCATTCTCCATAAGGGTACTGCTTGGCGATGCGCCCCTTAATATCCCAATTCTTCAGCACTTCCTGATTTTCTAAATCCACAGCAATCATTTGCCCTGGGCCGAGTCTACCTTTCTCGACAATATCGGCTTCTGGGAAGTCCACGACACCAGCTTCCGAAGCTACGACAATATAATCATCTTTGGTGATCAAGTAACGAGCGGGTCTTAAACCATTACGATCTAGAGTTGCACCAACTTTTTTACCATCGCTGAATACTAAAAGTGCTGGCCCGTCCCACGCTTCTTGCAGACCACTGTAATATTCGTAGAAATCAACAATTTCTGGATATTCACGTAAAGAAGGCTGATTTTGGTAAGCCTCTGGAACCATAATCATTAAAGCTTCCAAGGGGGTGCGTCCAGAGCAAACCAGCAATTCTACTACGTTATCTAAGGTAGCTGAATCGCTGTTATCAATATGGACTAGTGGCTTGAGTTCCTGGATGCGATCGCCCCATACAGGATGATTCAGGCTAGCTTCTCGCGCCATCATCCAGTTGATGTTACCCAATAAGGTATTGATTTCGCCGTTGTGACCCAAAAGCCGCATCGGTTGGGCTAGGGGCCACTTGGGCATCGTATTGGTACTAAAGCGGCGATGATAGACAGCAAAGGCACTTTTGTAAGCTGGATTTTTTAAATCTTCATAAAAGTTGCCCAAAACAGCAGAACGCACCATGCCTTTGTAGACAATTGTCCGACTTGATAACGAACAGATATAAAATTCTTCTGAGATTTTGGTTGCAATTTTACTAATTCGGCGGCGGGTAATATACAACTGCCGTTCCAATTCATCGCCGCTTTTGTCAACAGAAGCTAACAAAACTTGTTCAATTTGGGGTTGATTTTCTCTTGCTTGTACCCCTAGTAAATCAGATTGCACTGGCACTACTCGCCAACCCAATACAATCAATTTTTCTTCAGCAGCTACTTGCTCAACAGTCGCCCTAGTTTTTTGTGCTGCTTCTTGGTCTTGTGGTAGAAATATCATCCCCACACCTATATTATCAGTGGATGGAAATTCCTTCCCCCTTTGGGCAAAGTCTTGTTGGAACAACTCCCAAGGTATTGCTGTCAATACTCCTGCACCATCACCAGAGTCTTGATCGGCGCTACAACCTCCTCGGTGTTCTAAGCAGGTTAAAGCAGCTAAAGCTTTTTTGATAATTTCGTGGCTGGTATGATTCTGACGATGAGCAATAAAACCTACACCACAGGCATCTCGTTCCTCTACTAACCACTTTTGCCCCTGATAGGTATCTCTTGAGTTGATATCCGCTGTGATTTTCTGGTCTTGATTCATCGGTTGATTATTCATACCCTGTTCCTGAAGTATTGAGTTACCAATTTTGCCACTACTTACGGAAAAAATTTTGAAATTCCGCGATGGAGAAATATATAAGCACCGAAATTTAGGGAAAAAAAATTTTAACTTCGGTTTTACTTTTGCCGTTCACCCGTGTTAAAATAGTTGCGTATTGTTTATGTATTTATGCGGTGTTAGACAAGCTGCCTCAGCCAAGACATTATTTTTGCCCTGACAGTTTCTTTTTTATATTGTGAAGCTAAGTATTTTCTCAATCCCCTCTTTCCAGATGCACGTTAGTTACTCATAGAGCCTATTTCGGCTCACCTGAAACAAAACTAAAATTTAAGGCTGTACTATATTTTAAAGCCGAAATCATCCCGATCCAGCAATAAAATCAGCGTATTACAATATATACCCATTTGACAATTCCCAAATATTGTTGTTATCTAGAGTTCTGCTGCTTACCACTTGCCATACATATATATTTACTATTGACGTACCTATTTTAGGTTTTAGATTTTAGATTTTAGATTTTAGATGATTTCGGTTCATGCCCCGCCCGAAGTCAAGCGGAACAAATCCAAAATTGTCAATCTCAAATCACCAAGCCCTGTACCCTTGTGGTCAGGGTCAATCCAAAATTGCAAATCTAAAATCCAAAATTGTTTGACTACACCTAACTGATAGTAGCAACGCTCAGTCAGGATTAAATATCTTAATCCAGTTTTGATAACCAAAACTACCGTGTATAGTATGGTTAGAATTAGTGCCAGTTAAAACACTTGATTGCAGTGGCTTTAGCGTCTAAATAAATTAGTTAATGTCTATAAAAGATAACTATCCAATGTATAGACTACCATGTTTATTCAAAAATAAAGTCATGTTTTCTTTATATTTGCCAATAATTAGTTAGTTTATACCTTGGGTGACAGGTTTCAAAAATACCTAGTAAATTATGGTAAAAATGCCGAATTGTTGCCAATCAGGGATTAGCGATAGCTCCGCCAACGCCAAGGGCGAACGCAAATTTTTTCGAGCTACTGTGTCACCAATACTTTTGACAGTACTGTGCTTAATTACTACCTATCCTATCAACGCCCAGGAGTCTCCAAAAACCACCAAATCAACACCCAAGTTAATCTCACAGTCACCTGCACCTCCTGTAACAAGTGTGGCATCCTCTGGCAATCAAATTTCCCTCAATGGTCGTACTTTACCAGGAACTTGGTTGCAGCAACCTGGAAAATCTGGTCAGGTGACAACTCATATCAGTGACGGGGCATTTAGGCAATTAATTGGAGTAAATTTCTTAAACACTAGTGATTCAGCGAAGCAACCAATACAGTGGTTTTCGTCGGTGACAACGCCACAGGTGTTAGCCGCTAGGCTACTAGGAGCATATCGCTATCTGGATATTACTAATTTTGCTCAAACATCGGGATGGCAAATTCAAGCTAATGGTAACACTTTGGTGATTGCTACCCCCAAAACACAAATTACAAATATTGTTCAGAGCCAGAAATCTCCAGAGGCGAGTGCGCCTTTGCAGCAAACTCGGATGCTTGTCGATTTAGATCGTCCCACTCCCTGGCAAGTTGCACAAGGTTCAGCGATCGCCAAACCCCAAACTCCATCTTCCGATCCAGATACGCCAACCCCAAAATCCACCACACCGCCAAATCGAGAGTGGACAGTTACCCTGGATGGAATAGCCGATCCCATTTTGATAGAACGCTATACCCCGCAGCCACCAGCAGCACCACCAACATTACTGCCAAATCTGCTCAAACAATTATTACCAACTACACCAACAGAAGCAATACCATCACCCCCTGAACCACTGATTCAAAAAGTAGAGGTGGTGAAAAACCAAACAATTATTAGTTTGAGCGTTCCCTTTGGTCTATCGCCTCAAGGTAGTACTATCGCTAACCCCAATCGCCTGATTATCGATATTCGACCCGATCCTTTAGAAGAGCGGGATATTACTTGGGCCCCAGGATTGCGCTGGCGACAGCATTATGTCAACTTGGGCACACAACGCTTTCCAGTGGTCTGGCTAGAAGTTAATCCCCGCAAATTTGGGCTAACCTTGAAACCAATGTGGGCTAGTGTTGATGGGCTTGCTGGTACTGCTCCCATAATTCAAACAGCACAACGTTACTTAGCGGTAGCTGGAATTAATGGTGGTTATTTTAACCGCAATAATAGACTGCCATTGGGTGCGATTCGTCGAGATAATCAATGGTTATCAGGCCCCATTTTGAATCGAGGTGCGATCGCTTGGAATGATTCAGGCCAATTTTACTTTGGTCGTCTCACCTTAGAAGAAACTTTAATCGCAGCAAATGGCCAGCATCTACCAATTCTGTTTCTCAATAGCGGTTACATCCAGAGTGGCATTGCTCGTTATACTCCAGCTTGGGGATCAACTTACACACCCCTAACGGATAACGAAATTATCTTAGTGGTAGAGAAAGACCAAATTACTCAACAGTTACCAGGCGGCAAAGTTGGTGGCACAGCAGTTCCCATTCCCCAGGATGGCTACCTGCTAACCTTACGCGCTAACGCTACTAGTGCTGCCTCCCAGCTACCTATTGGAAGCACAGTCAGCATTTCCAGCGCCACTACTCCAGCTGATTTTAGTCGTTATCCCCACATTATCGGGGCTGGTCCACTATTAGTCCAAAACCGTCAAATTGTCCTTGATGCCAAAAGTGAAAAATTCAGCAATGCCTTTATTGCCGAAAAAGCAATTCGTAGCGGTATTTGCACAACGGCAACAGGCACACTAATGATTACTGCTACCCATAATCGTGTCGGCGGTTATGGGCCTAATTTGGCAGAACACGCCCAATTAATGCAACTCATGGGCTGTGTGGATGCCCTAAATTTGGACGGCGGTAGTTCTACCAGCCTTTATTTGGGAGGGCAACTACTCGATCGCTCCCCTAGTACCGCTGCTCGTGTTCACAACGGAATTGGTATTTTCCTGCAACCACAAAAATGAGGTAATAGAAAAAACCCAATCCCCAATCCCCAGTCCCCAATCCCCAGTCCCCAATCCCCAGTCACTTTTTAAAGTTTAGAACAAGCTGCCATTTTCCTTGATGAAGACTTGGTGTAAACATCAGAATTTTAGTAGTGATAGTTTACACCATCAGGTTTGATTTTGCTATGTTTATCAAAGTGCGACAAAATTGCTGATTTTCCAGGTTGCAAGATAACGCCAGATTTTTTATCAATAGTTAAGAGTACCAACGGTTTGTTATGTCTTCAAATGAGGTAACTATGGCTCGATATCAAGAAACTACACAGACTGAAACTCTACACCTACCTCCAGCCATCACTTCTAGGGGCGTTGCTGCAACTGAATTACGTCCTTGGGGTGCTTTTACAGTTTTGGAAGAAGGGCGCGGATACAAAATTAAGCGCATCGAAGTTAAGCCCGGACACCGCCTCAGTCTACAAATGCATCATCACCGCAGCGAACATTGGATTGTTGTCTCTGGTACAGCTAGAGTAGTTTGTGGGGAGAAAGAAGTACTACTGAGCAATAATGAGTCAACTTATGTACCCCAATGTACATCTCATCGTTTAGAGAATCCTGGCGTGATCCCCTTGGTGTTGATTGAAGTGCAAAATGGCGAATACTTGGGAGAAGATGATATTATCCGCTACCAAGATGACTATGCCCGTACCAAAGATTAAAACCAAAAGAACGCTATTAAAGCTTTAATCTCAAAGCTAATTCGTGTAAACCGTCTTTGTAAACGAACTACTACACCCCTGAAGTCCCTACCTAGTTAAGGTGGGGACTGAAATATGTTAGTGTTATAAATGTAGTAATAGCGATCGCGCTCATACTTTAGATGATTTAGAATTTTGCACAAGCAAGGGTCAACCCATCTGTAAAATGGAAGATGGGGTATTCAATTGCAAAAAACGAGTTCCATGATTCATCTGAGTCAAGCAGCCGTCAGTGAAATTGGGCGCATAAAGTCCAAACAACAGCCAAATGTCTTGTTTCGATTGGCAGTAAAACCAGGTGGTTGTTCCGGGTTATTTTATGATATGTCCTTCGATGAAGCAATAAAAGTTGGAGACCAGGTTTTCGACTTGGATGAAATTCAAGTAGTTATAGATGCCACAAGCCTAAATTACCTCAACGGTTTGAGGGTGGATTATTCAGAAGACTTAATGGGAGGTGGTTTTCGCTTCCACAATCCCCAGGCGATCGTTACCTGTGGCTGTGGCAATTCCTTTTCCTTAAGTCATTAGTGATTGAGCATTAGTCACAAAACAGATGTTCAATCACTAAGGAAAAATTACAATTGACATAAAGCCGTAAAAAAAGATATAATCAGGATTTGTTAAAAGTTAGACCATAAGCAGCTTTACGCGCTGTAACTCATGCCAACAATACAGCAGCTAATACGAACTGAGCGCGAACAAGCGCGTCAGAAAACCAAGTCCCCTGCTCTGAAGCAATGCCCCCAACGTCGGGGAGTTTGTACCAGAGTATACACGACCACACCAAAAAAGCCTAACTCAGCCCTACGCAAAGTAGCAAGAGTCAGACTTACTTCTGGATTTGAAGTTACAGCTTACATTCCAGGCATTGGTCACAACTTACAAGAACACTCAGTTGTGATGATTCGTGGCGGTCGGGTTAAGGATCTACCAGGCGTGAGATACCACATTATCCGTGGCACCCTAGATACAGCCGGAGTCAAAGACCGCAAGCAAGGCCGTTCCAAGTATGGAACCAAGCGGCCCAAAGAAGCGAAAAAATAGGATTGGGCGATTAATCGCATCCAACACGATTAATCGTCTATCTTAAAAGCGCTACAAAAAATGATCGTCGCCTGTGTTCTAACAGCAATTATGTCTGTTAAAAAAATCAAGTAAGCTACACCTACACTAAGCGAGCAAGTGTAGAAGTTCTGAAGAGAAGGCTGTAACTGACAGCAAATTTCTCATCTGAACATTAAAGTTTATATTCTTGTCGCCTTGAGTATTTAGTTGCAGGTAGCAAGTCAAACAAACAATTTTAGATTTGAGATTTGAGATAGCGTAGCGTTAGCGAGTTATCGAGCGTCTTTTGGATTAGCTGAACCCACAAGGGAATTAGGCTTACAGACTTTTGATTTGTTCAGATCCTTGAGATCGGAATATATACCGAAAACTTTTAATCCAAAATCCAAAATCCAAAATTGGCAGTCAATAAGTCAGCCTTGCTGCAACGGTCGAAAAAATTGAGGAAGTCTGAGGGTTGGGTTCTACCGCTTTTAGTTTCCGGTGTCTGATAGCATATAATTTCGTTGCCAATTCCGAATTAAAGGTGAAGTATGTCTCGTCGTGGTGTTATTCAAAGGCGCCTAGTTCCGTCTGACTCTGTATATAACAGTCGCCTTGTCAGCATGATTATCAGACGGATTATGCGTCACGGCAAGAAATCGCTTGCCGCACGCATTGTTTATGATGCCTTAAAAACTATTGAAGAACGCACTGGTGCTGGTGCCTTAGAAACCTTTGAAAGAGCAGTGCGAAATGCCACGCCTTTAGTAGAAGTAAAGGCTCGGCGAGTGGGTGGAGCAACCTACCAAGTACCAATGGAAGTGCGTACAGAACGGGGCACTACCCTAGCACTGCGTTGGTTAGTGCAATATTCCCGCTCCAGACCAGGCCGGACAATGGCCAGTAAATTGGCAAATGAGTTAATGGATGCTGCTAACGAAACTGGCAATGCCATTCGCAAACGTGAAGAAACGCACCGGATGGCGGAAGCTAACAAAGCATTTGCCCACTATCGTTATTAAGTAGAAAAGCGATATATCGCCTTGCCGAAGCGGTATATCGTAGATTTACACAAAAAGACGGTTTTCCGTAAAAGTATAGAATCTTAACAAAGAGTAATATACAAGATATCATGAGGCAAAAACTATAGGAGGTAGCTGTGGCACGCACGATCCCGCTAGAGAAAGTACGCAACATTGGTATTGCGGCGCATATAGATGCGGGCAAAACAACAACAACAGAGAGAATATTATTTTACTCTGGGATAATTCATAAAATTGGCGAAGTTCACGAAGGAACTGCCGTCACAGACTGGATGGAGCAAGAGCGGGAACGGGGAATTACCATTACTGCTGCTGCGATCAGTACCAGTTGGAAAGATCATCAAATTAACATTATCGATACTCCGGGTCACGTAGACTTCACAATTGAAGTTGAGCGCTCCATGCGCGTGTTGGATGGTGTAATCGCAGTATTTTGTTCTGTGGGCGGCGTGCAACCGCAGTCTGAGACAGTGTGGCGGCAAGCAGAACGCTACAAAGTTCCTCGGATCGCCTTTATCAACAAGATGGATCGCACCGGAGCGAACTTTTATAAAGTTCACGAGCAAATTCGCGATCGCCTGCGGGCGAATGCGATCGCCATTCAATTACCAATTGGTAGTGAAAACGACTTCCGAGGTATTGTTGACCTAGTACGGCAACGTGCGTATATTTACGCTAATGACCAAGGAACCGATATTCAGGAAACTGATATCCCAGAAGAACTACAAGCGCAGGTAGACGAATTCCGCACCAAGCTCATAGAAGCTGCGGCAGAAACCGATGATGCTCTGATGGCTAAGTACTTCGATGGCGAAGAACTTACAGAACAGGAAGTTCGGACTGCCCTGCGTAAAGGCACAATTGCGGGGACAATTGTACCAGTACTTTGTGGTTCGGCATTCAAAAACAAAGGCGTGCAATTGATGCTGGATGCCGTTGTTGATTACCTGCCAGCGCCAAGTGAAGTACCGCCAATTCAAGGCTTACTGCCCAATGGCGATACTGTTGAGCGGCGGGCTGATGACAACGAACCCCTAGCAGCTCTGGCATTCAAGATTATGGCTGACCCTTACGGTCGCCTGACATTTGTTCGCGTTTATTCTGGTGTCCTGAAGAAGGGCAGCTACGTTCTCAACGCTAGTAAGAATAAAAAAGAACGGATTTCCCGCTTAGTTCTCATGAAAGCAGACGATCGGCAAGATGTCGATGAACTGCGAGCGGGTGATTTGGGAGCGGCTCTGGGATTGAAAGACACCTTGACAGGTGACACGCTCTGTGATGATGGAGCGCCAGTAATTCTGGAATCGCTATTCATTCCTGAGCCTGTAATCTCGGTAGCGGTTGAACCCAAAACCAAGAACGACATGGACAAGCTGTCCAAGGCTCTGCAATCTCTCTCAGAAGAAGACCCCACCTTCCGTGTCCGCGTCGATCCCGAAACAAACCAAACCGTGATCGCGGGGATGGGAGAGCTACACCTAGAAATTCTAGTAGACCGGATGTTACGAGAATTCAAGGTGGAAGCGAATGTAGGTGCGCCACAAGTAGCTTACCGAGAAACAATTCGGAAAGCTGTAAACAAAGTTGAGGGCAAATTCATCCGCCAAAGTGGTGGTAAAGGTCAATACGGTCACGTTGTGATCAATTTGGAGCCTGGAGAGCCTGGTACTGGCTTTGAGTTCGTTTCCAAAATTGCTGGCGGTTCAGTACCTAAAGAGTACGTTGGCCCCGCAGAACAAGGAATGAAAGAAAGCTGCGAATCCGGTGTTCTCGCTGGATATCCGTTGATTGACGTTAAAGCGACGCTAATTGATGGGTCATACCACGATGTAGACTCTTCAGAAATGGCTTTTAAAATCGCTGGTTCAATGGCGATGAAAGAGGCTGTGCTGAAAGCTTCACCCGTCCTCTTAGAGCCTATGATGAAAGTTGAGGTTGAAGTTCCTGAAGACTATATCGGGAACGTCATTGGCGACCTCATCGCCCGCCGGGGGCAAATTGAAAACCAAAGCACCGAACAGGGACTTGCTAAGGTCGCATCCAAAGTTCCACTGGCGACCATGTTTGGCTACGCCACTGATATCCGGTCAAAAACGCAAGGTCGGGGTATCTTCACGATGGAGTTCAGCCACTACGAAGAGGTGCCTCGCAGCGTAGCTGAAACTATCATTGCAAAAAGCAAAGGGAACGCTTAGTTAAAATAAGGAAATGAGCATTCATGGCACGCGCAAAGTTTGAAAGAAATAAACCCCACCTCAATATTGGTACTATTGGCCACGTTGACCACGGTAAAACCACGTTGACAGCAGCCATTACTATGACCTTGGCAGCTCTTGGTCAAGCTATAGCTAAAGGCTACGATCAAATCGATAACGCGCCAGAAGAAAAGGCACGGGGTATTACCATCAATACCGCTCACGTTGAGTATGAAACCGAAAATCGGCACTATGCTCACGTAGACTGTCCAGGCCACGCTGACTATGTGAAGAACATGATCACCGGCGCGGCTCAGATGGATGGTGGCATCCTCGTAGTAGCTGCTACGGATGGGCCTATGCCCCAGACCCGCGAACACATTCTGTTAGCAAAACAGGTGGGTGTTCCCAGTCTGGTTGTATTCTTGAACAAAGAAGACTTAATGGATGACCCAGAACTCTTGGAACTAGTAGAACTAGAACTAAGAGAACTGTTAACCAGCTATGATTTCCCTGGCGATGATATCCCCATTATCAAAGGCTCTGGTCTGCAAGCTCTCGAAGCAATGACCAAGAATCCTAAGACCAAAAGAGGTGAAAATCCTTGGGTAGACAAAATCTACGAATTGATGGATGCTGTGGATTCTTTCATCCCCACTCCTGAGCGGGATGTTGATAAGCCCTTCCTGATGGCTGTAGAAGACGTGTTCACCATCACAGGTCGTGGTACTGTGGCGACTGGACGGATTGAACGCGGGAAAGTTAAGGTTGGCGATACTGTCGAGCTAATTGGTCTGAGAGACACTCGTAGTACCGCCGTCACCGGAATTGAGATGTTCAAGAAGAGCCTCGAAGAAGGTCTGGCTGGAGATAATGCAGGTGTACTACTGCGTGGTCTTAAAAAAGAAGATATTGAGCGCGGTATGGTGATAGCCAAACCAGGCTCAATTACACCTCACACTCAATTTGAAGGGGAAGTGTACGTCCTCACAGAAAAAGAAGGTGGCCGTAAGACTCCATTTTTCGCTGGCTACCGTCCCCAGTTCTATGTACGGACAACCGATGTAACTGGTACTATCAAAGGCTACACCTCAGATGAAGGTAAAGAAGTAGAAATGGTGATGCCAGGCGATCGCATTAAAGTAACAGTAGAATTGATCAACGCGATCGCTATTGAACAAGGAATGCGCTTCGCTATTCGCGAAGGTGGTCGCACCATCGGTGCTGGTGTTGTCTCCAAAATTTTGAAGTAGCACCTTTTTGCTCATAATGAAGGAGCAGAGATGGTATTTATTGTGCCTCTCTGCTCCTTTCTCTTCCCTTAATTAATTTTAGATTTTGGATTTTAGATTTTGGATTAAATCTAAAATCTAAAATCTAGAATCTAAAATCTCTAGAACCTGGAAAATTAAAGATGGCAACTCTACAGCAGCAGAAGATTAGAATTCGCTTACAAGCCTTTGACAGGCGCTTATTAGATACATCTTGCGAGAAGATTGTAGACACAGCTAACCGCACCAACGCTACAGCTATAGGCCCAATTCCTTTACCAACAAAACGCCGAATCTATTGTGTGCTGCGATCGCCTCACGTAGATAAAGATTCACGGGAACATTTTGAAACCCGTACTCATCGCCGGATTATTGACATTTACCAGCCCTCTTCTAAGACTATTGATGCCCTGATGAAATTGGATCTACCATCGGGTGTGGATATAGAAGTCAAACTTTAATTTAGTCATTAGTCATTGGTCATTGGTCATTGGTCATTTGTCATTGGCAAAGGACAAGGGACGAAGGACAAAAGACAAATGACATTAGTATGAATATTTAGACAGCCCTGAAGAAATATATCTCAGGGCTTTTCTTTAGCTAGGGAACAAATGATAGAATGTAGACAAAATGCGGGAAAAGCAGAGAAAAATTATTTTTTAAGATTAAGTTTATACCAAAGTAACAATGACATCATCTTCTAAAATTGCAGTTCGCGAATTACCTCTGTTCCCATTACCCGAAGTAGTTCTGTTTCCTACCAGGCCATTACCTCTGCACATCTTTGAATTTCGCTACCGAATCATGATGAACACGATTTTGGAGAGCGATCGCAGGTTCGGGGTTTTGATGTTCGATCCAGTCAAAGGTACAATTGCAAACACTGGTTGCTGTGCTGAAATCATTCATCACCAGCGGCTACCAGATGATCGGATCAAGATGATGACTTTAGGGCAGCAAAGATTTCGTGTATTAGAGTATGTTCGTGAAAAGCCATACCGCGTTGGTTTAGTGGAGTGGATTGAAGACCAACCACCAACTAAAGATTTGCGACCTTTATCTTCTGAAGTAGAACAACTGCTGCGAGATGTTGTGCGTCTGTCAGCCAAGTTAACCGAACAAAATATCGAACTGCCAGAAGATTTACCCGATCTCCCAACAGAGCTATCTTATTGGGTAGCTAGTAACCTTTATGGTGTCGCCGCAGAGCAGCAGTTATTGCTAGAAATGCAAGATACTGTAACTCGTCTAGAGCGGGAAGCAGAAATTTTAACCTCTACTCGGAATCACTTGGCAGCTCGCGCTGTTCTCAAAGATACATTTAGTGAAAAGTAGAGACGCGATTAATAGCGTCTCTACAGGAGTTAGGAAGAAATAACAAAAACTAAAAGATTGATAACTTATAATGTATAGTTCCTAACTGATAACAGATAACTCCTAACTTCTCAATTAACGGCGCTGATCGGCAAAACATTGTAAGCGCCAAGAATTTTTAAAACCTCTGTGTGGATAGTTAATTCTGCTAAAGCAGATTGCATTTGTGCTTCCTTGGCATCCGCTTCTAAATCCATGAAAAACAAGTATTCGCCTAGCGATCGCTTCGTCGGACGAGATTCAATCCGGCTGAGATTAATTCCTAGTTGAGCAAATATTTGCAAAGGTTTGACTAATGCTCCAGGTGTGTTGGCAGGCATACTAAAAGCCAACGATGTATGACTGGTACGCGTTGTTGATGCCCTGTATCTGGCGTCCGCTTCACCCTGACTTACTACCCAAAAACGAGTAAAGTTTTCTGGATTGTCGTTGATACCACTAGCAAGTATCGGCAAGTTGTAGAGTTTAGCGGCTCTACTAGAAGCGATCGCTGCTATTGTCGGATCTTGTTCCAATAGCTCCAGTGCCTCGGTTGTTGAATTGCTGGAAATAATTTGTACAGTTGGGAGAAACCGCTCTAACCATCCCTGACATTGTGCCAAAGCTTGTGGGTGAGAATAAATAGTTTTAATGCTATCTAAATTAGGCGCACAAGAAATTAATGTATGGGCAATAGGTAATACTAAAGCCAACTGAATTCGCAAACTGTCTAACTGCCAAAGTGTATCCAGTGTTGTGGTGACACTCCCTTCAATAGAATTTTCCACTGGCACAACAGCGAAGTGGGCATGACCATCGGCAACCGCGTGCAGTGATTGGGAGATGGTGGGATAGGGGCATAAGCATAATGTAGCTTCAACTCCCATACTTGTGCCCAGCCAGTTGACATAAAAAACAGCTGCTTGTTCTGTGTAAGTGCCGGGGGGTCCTAAATGTGCGATCGATATAGTCATGCCTTTAGCCTTGAGTTAAGAGTTTCACTGTCAAATTTATGGGCAACTTTTTCATTAAATCCCTCTGAAGATTTAAGATAAATTATATTAGTTTCTACAATTTTGCCTACATATTTATAGCCTTTTGTCAATGCTTAATTTTTAATCTAGACTTTCTGAAAATGAAGATAATAAATAATAACGAGCGTAACAACTTTTTGCTAATAATGTATAGCTAATAAGCAACTATAATTTTCATAGTGAATAAACTATATACTTTTCTGTAATTAGATATAATTTGTTAAAAAATATTAAAATTAAGAAGAAAGATACTTTTACCCGCTCATGGCTACCCGGTTTACTGCCTCCCAATCGGTTGAAATCGCTGTTCCAGAGCAGCCTATTCCCATTCAGCACTACTTACGTCAGCCTCAACGCCTAGTTAAGGCTTTAGTTGACAATAGCCGGATTCAGCAGCTTTCTGAGGAGGTATTTCGCTTGAAAATGCGTCCGCTTACTTTTATGTCACTGAGTATTCAACCTACCGTAGACATGAGAGTATGGGCAGAATCAAATGGAATAATTTATTTGCGATCGCTAGGCTGTGAAATTCTGGGTTTTGAGTATATTAACCAGCGCTTTGCTCTCAATTTAAAAGGGCATTTGTCTCCCCAAGAGTTTAGCACTGGCACTCGCCTGCAAGGAAGGGCTGATTTAGAAGTGCTGGTGGATTTCCCACCGCCATTTTCCTTTACTCCTAAGCCGATTTTAGAAGCTACTGGCAATGGTTTGCTTAAAAGCGTGCTGTTGTCAGTCAAGCAACGATTATTAAATCAACTTTTGGCGGATTATCGCTACTGGGTGATATCACAAACCAAAGATAGAGGAGTTGACGGCGATAGTACTGAATTACCAATCCTGAATGCTGAGTAATTATTTCATCACTCAGCATTTGGTAGTTTGATTTGGCAAGGACGAAAAGACTGACGATGTAGGGGCGAAGACCCATATTGTTGCAAAGCCAGCAAATGGCGCTGGCTACCATAACCCTTATTACTTTCTAGATTGTACATAGGGTATTTTAATGCCAGACGCATTACCAGTTCGTCACGCCAAACCTTAGCAACAATACTAGCAGAGGCAATAGCGAGCGATCGCTCGTCTCCTTTAACTATTGTTTGTTGCGGCACTAGCAAATCTTTGATTGACTGATTTCCGTCAATCAAGCAGATTGCAGGCTGTACCTTTAACTTCAGCACAGCCCGCTTCATTGCTAACAGCGTTGCTTGCAAAATATTTATTTTGTCAATTTCGGCAGTAGAAGCAAACCCAATTTTCCAGTCTACAGCTAGCTCACAAATTTGTTGTGCTAGCTGAGTTCTCCGAGAACTAGACAACTTTTTACTGTCTTTAATTTTAGCTGCTATCAGTATTGGCAAAGCATGATCCGGTAGGATCACTGCTGCCGCTACCACAGGGCCAAATAAAGCGCCTCGCCCTACTTCATCCACACCTGCAACCAACCCTGCAATCCCTGACAAGGTAGAAAATTCTAGCCAAATGGATTTTTCCAAAGGCGTTGGCGATGTTTCTACCATAAAGCAAATTAATTATCCTCGAGCGCTGAGGAACGACGGCGACGGCGACGGTTGGCAGTAGCGCTGCTATTGGCTTCGCTTTCATCTGCGATCTCTTTGGCTGCGGCTTTGGCAGACAAGCGTCCCGAAGGATTCGTAGTCAACTCCGATGTTTCAGTTGTCTCTTCGATTAAAGATTTTGGTTCTGGCTCAATAACTTTTGGTGTCGGTATTTTGCTTGCAGTTATTTCAGGTGTTGCCTTTTGGGCAATAGTGATTATTTCAGGTGTTGCTTTTTGGACAATAGTGGTTATTTCAGGTGTTGCTTTTTGGACAATAGTTGATTCTGAAGTTGATTCAATTGGGGTCGTTGGCAATTGACCAGGCTGAATCACATTAATAATTACAGACTTGGTATTTTTAACCTCTTGTTCTAGCTTCACCAAAGGAGATATTCCCATCAAGGCAAATATATCCTGTTCTTGGAGGCTCATTTCTACAGTTCTAATCTCCGGTGGTTCTACCACTGGCTTAACTGGTTCTGCCTTGATAATTTTAGTGCGCTCTACTCTTTCACTCCAACCTGGTTTACCAAGGGTGGGGGAGGGAATTTCTGGTGCAACTCCTAGTTCTGGTTCTACATCCAGGTCTAAATCTGGCTCGTTGACAAAAGCTAGCGGATTGGGAATAACCCGAGCTTCATCTTTCCCATTTAACCCATTGACACCAATTCGACTGCGGCGAGTCCGGGTACGACGTTTATCATTAAGTTCTTGATAACTAGGATGATTGATCAGATTTAGGTTGCTCAATTCTGAGTCGCCGTCAAATGCTTCCCCAAATCCATCGTAGGTTTCTCGTGGTTCTGGAGTACGGGCAGATGGCTGACGTGGTTCTCGGTGAGGTAAGGATACAAAACGCTCGCGCTCTGGTGTATCTGCTGGTATTGGTAATCGGTTTTCGATTTCTCCAGGGAGACGTACAGTATGTCCTAAACCGCCACAGGTAGGACAAGTTTCACCAAACAATTCGTAAATATTTTGACCCTGACGTTTGCGGGTCAGTTCTACTAAACCTAGTTCGGTGAGTTGGGCAATCTGGGGACGAGCTTTGTCTGCTTTGAGTGCTTTATTAAAGTGTTCGAGAACTTGTAGTTGGTCGCGTCGCGATTCCATATCGATAAAATCAACGACGATCACCCCGGCGATATTCCGCAGACGCAACTGGCGAGCAATTTCTGTTGCAGCTTCACAGTTTGTCCACAAAACTGTTTCTCTAGCTGTTGCCGATCGCGTAAAGGAACCTGAGTTAACATCAATTACGGTTAATGCCTCTGTCGGCTCGATGATGATGTAGCCTCCAGAAGGTAGGTCTACTCTCGGTTTGAGAGCTTCTCGAATGGCAGCAGTGATCCGGAAGTATTCTAAAATTGGGGAGCGATCGCGATGATGGTCAATCAACAATCCCTGCGGTGTTTGACCGCCACTCCAATTTTGCAAGTACTGTTTGACGCGCTTCAAACCAGTACTAGAATCTACGACAATCCGATTGACATCTGCGCCATACATATCTCGCAATACGCGCTGAATAAAGTCATCGTCCCGGTTGAGCAGTGCTGGAGCGCGGGTAGAATGGGCTTCCTGCTGAATGGCTTCCCATTGCTTTTGCAGCAACTCCAAATCTTCCATAATCGCTTCTTCGGGTTTGCCTTCGGCTTCTGTACGCACGAGCAAACCCATTCCTGCCGGTTTGACCAAAATCGCTAATGCTCGCAAGCGGTTGCGTTCACTTTCACTTTTAATCCGTCGGGATAAATTTACGCCCCGACCATAGGGCATCAGTACTACATAGCGTCCAGGTAAAGTTATATTACCCGTGAGCCTGGGTCCTTTTGTCCCCGTTGGCTCTTTCATTACTTGCACCAAAACTTTCTGCTGTGGTGCAAGTAGTTCTGTAATTGCTGCTGCGGTACGCTTCAGCTTCAATGGCCCTAAGTCAGTGACATGAATAAAACCGTTACGCTCTGGATCGCCAATATTGACAAAAGCCGCATCTATCCCAGGTAATACGTTTTCTACTACTCCTAAGTAGATATCACCTATTTGATGATGACCTGTAGCAACAACGAGTTCCTGTATTTGATCTTCAGAAAAAACCGCAGCAATTTGGTGCTGCTCCGCGATGATAATTTGTTTCGGCATTCAATTTCCTCAAAAATTGGCAGCACTTATAGGTTTGAGGTTTGTTGTATCAAGTCCGGTTAATTACTTCTAATTCCAAACTCCCCGCGTCTGGGCGTCAGTTTTAATTATTAGTGTTTTCTCGGTTTGATATTGTACTTTTGCTGCCCTCACAACCCTCAAAAGGCGCTACTGGTAATAAAAATCGCAAATCTGAGCTTCTAAGTTAAATAGCTATTGGCGCTCTTAAGAGCGTTTCCACGGCTGATTATTCCAGAACTGCTGCATATCGTTTAAGCAATTAAATCAACCGTCCGTAGTTGATCTGTAATACAATACCCTCAAATCTTGAGAGTTCTGAGTTGAAAGTTTTAAATCCTGAGCGAGCATTTGAACTCAGGATGCTTCATTGAGAGTAACCTACTGAATTCGTTAAAACAAGTCGCAAGTCGCAAGTCGCAAGTAAGTTTTGTGACGGGGATTTAGACCCCGACCCAAAAATTGCCGGTTATTGAACCGGGGGACTTAAACCCACGGAATTCGTTAAGAAAAAGAAACTATTTCTATTTTCCATTCCCTGGATTTCTCTTAGGGTTATACTCAGCAGCGCCAGTTGCTAACCTGCCTTGAGCTGCTCTAGCCTAAGACAAGCCGCGCTTTGCGCCTCTGTGAAAGTCTACAAGTCGGCATAGCCGATAGCAGTTGCTTTAACTCTAAAAAAGTAATGCACTAGCTCTTGGGCACTACATGGATTAGACATTCAGCAGTTGTTTAAAAAGCATGGATTTAGAGAAGCTAACTGAGCCTGCTGTTAGTTACTGATTCACAAGGTAGCTATAGAGAGAGTGTGCATTCTTAAATCTGCTTTTTGTTTGTCTAGAATAAAATCCTAGAAATTGCACTCTAAATATCTTTGCTTTCGCCCCCTGAATACCAGGGTAGTGAACCAGCTAATTCAATGCAGCGCCAGAAAATTTCTCTTCACCCTATTCTAACGCAACCTTGCTAAAAATCAATTCATATTACCTGCCATGTCAGGACAACTACTAGCAAGTTGCCTTACAGGGATTATACCCCTAAAATTAGCCGATTGCGGTGGATGTGCAGGAGTTGAAATTCTACATTCGCCACTGCTTCTAGCATAAACAGGATTTGTTCGGGACGCAACAGCAAACCGTCCTGGCGATAGCTACCTAGATAACGGATTACAGATGACATGGATTCTGCAATGCAATTGTAGTTTTCTACTAATTCCAATTCAAACAAGCGATCGCGCAGATTTATTAACTGGCTCTTGCCTGATTTAGTTGTTTGCTCGTACCAAAGTTCCTCTTTTGCTTTGATTATATCAATCCAGTTTTGCCATTGTATGGGTGTTGTTTCTTGAAGTGCTGCTACAGTAATCAGATACTCTGCGGACTCTAGCAGTTGGGTAGCGGCACTAGCTTTTAAATCTATCTGCTCCACATTATATATTGGTATATCTGTGGGCATTTCACAAGCCAACTTTTCTCGGAAAGTATCAACTTCCACTGGCACAGTTAACTCAAAATCTGCAATTTCACTGCTGCTAGTAGCTCCTAGAGCCAAAGCAGTTGCTAGAGAAATCCGTGGCATTGGGTGAAACCCGCCAGTAAAAGCAATTGGTAAGCCTGCTCGCCGCACAACTCGGTCAAATAGACGGATTAAATCAAGATGGCTGATCAAAGCCATATTACCTTGTTTCCCAAACCAAACTCGCAGTCTTTGCGCCTTAGTTGTGTTGGGGACAAATTCGCCAGCAAATTTTGGGATCGCGGGTGATTCAATCACCACGTTATGTCCAAAATCAGTGCCACAGACGCCACAATGAGAACAACCTTCAAAAGAGCAGTCGGGTACAATTGCAGCTTCTAGAGCGCGTTGCAAGTCTTCTTGAAGCCACTTTTTATTAATCCCGGTATCGATATGATCCCAGGGGAGGGGAATATCGAGGGAGTGGGGAAGGTGGGGCCCCCTCTGGGGATAAGGGGTAATGGAGATTGGGGAGTGAGGAGTGAGGAGTGAGGAGTTAGGAGTTAGGAATTGGGTATTTTCCACATCTCCCGATCTTTTCTGCTCTTGTACATGAAACAAATTCCATTCGCCATTTTCGACTTGGCGGTATTTCCAATCTAAATCGGCTTGGGCGATCGCAATCTCCCAAGCACTAAAAGCTTGATCTAAATTTTCATACCAGGAATCCATTCCAGCACCCAATTCCCAAGCGCGGCGGATTACTTTGCCCAAATTGCGATCGCCTCGTCCCACAAAATCTTCCATTGCCGAAATGCGGACATCGGTAAAATTTACCTTCACTGCCTTGATTCGGCGGAATTCTTGACGCAACAGGTTTTGTTTTCGCTTAAATTCAGAGGTAGAAACTGAGTGCCACTGGAATGGTGTATGGGGCTTGGGTGTAAAGTTGGAAATTGTCAGGTTAAAGTTTAGGGGTTTTCTGCCTTTGCCTCGACATTCTCGCTGTAGCCAGCTTACTGTTTCGGCGATGCCCACAACGTCGGCATCCGTCTCACCCGGCAAGCCAATCATAAAATACAACTTTATTTTATCCCAACCTTGCTCCCAGGCGGTTTTCACCCCCCGCAATAATTCTTCATTTGTCAACCCTTTATTTACAATATCTCGCATTCGCTGAGTACCAGCCTCTGGAGCAAAAGTCAGTCCACCTTGGCGCGTACCTCCAAGGATGTTGGCAATATTTTCATCAAATCTGTCTACCCGTTGGCTTGGTAGAGTCAGAGAAATGTTTTCATTTTTTAAGCGATTTTTGATTTCCATCCCCACTGCTGGTAGGGATAAATAATCAGAGCAACTCAGAGATAATAGGGAAAACTCATTGTAACCAGTTGCCCGCATACCTTGTTCAATTGCTTCTACAACCTGATCGGGTTCTACATCCCGTGCTGGTCGAGTCAGCATTCCTGGTTGGCAGAAGCGACAGCCACGAGTGCAACCACGCCGAATCTCAATGGTTAAACGGTCATGCACCGTTTCTACATAGGGAACTAACCCAATAGAATATGCTGGTATGGGAGTTGCAACCCTTCGCAGAATTCGTTTTGGGACATCTGGGCGATGAGGATGAACTGAGCCATCCTCTGCCATATCGTAAAATTGAGGCACGTATACACCTGGTATCTGTGCCAAGTCAAGTAACAGATGTTCCCGACTTAATCCTGCTTGCTTGCCTTCTTCCAAGACTAAACCAATTTCTGGCAGCAGTTCTTCTCCATCTCCAAGGGCGAAAAAGTCGAAGAAATCAGCATAAGGCTCAGGATTTGATGTTGCTGTTTGCCCACCAGCGAAAATCAATGGAAACGAAGACTGGGTATCACTAAATTCTCCCCTGCTCCCCTGCCTCTCTCGCCACGTCAAGGGAATTCCAGCCAAATCCAACATTTCGAGGATATTAGTTGCACCCAGTTCGTAACTGAGGCTAAAGCCCAAAATGTCGAATTCTGTTAGCGATCGCTTTGACTCTACCGCAAACAATGGCGTATTAGTTTCGCGTAGTTTGGCTGCCAGGTCTTGTCCTGGGAGGTAGGCGCGATCGCACAATTGACGCGGTTGGGCATTCAAAATGTTATAGAGGATAATGTGCCCTAAATTAGATGCACCGACTTCATACACTTCTGGGTAGGTTAAAACCCAATGTATTGCTGTCCTATCCCAAGCTTTGTGTATTGCTAATAGCTCGTTACCCAGGTAACGAGCTGGTTTGGAAATACCCGATTTTATTAATTTTTCAACTGCAACAACCACTGTGCTATCTTCTAGCTACCTTAATTACAGCTACCCAAACCCAACCTTAGCATTGAATTAGGACTTCTAACAGAGTTTGTCGTTGCAACTTACAATTCCTTTACATTAAAGTCTACTTCTTGTCCTAAACTTTGTACTTTTACATCAAAGTTCTGTTTGGCTAAATGCAGCTTCACCGTCTAAGATTTCAAATACCCTATCAAGTTGCGTCAGTTCAAAAATAATTCTAATTGGTGGAGCAACGGCGCAAAGTCGGCAACTTCGTCCTAAAGTAAGAGCCAGCTTGTGTGTAGATAACAATGCCATCAACCCTGCGCTGTCTAAGGATTCTACTGCTGCGAGGTCTACTACTAAGATGGAAATACCATTTTGTGCCAACGCGGTGGTCATATCTCGTTCAAATTCCAAGGCATTTGCAGCATTCAAAGACCCTTGGGGGCGAATAACTGCAATCTTGGGATAGTAAAGCACTGCCTGCATAGTTACATCCTATTAAGAATTTTGAAGCGTCAAGCTAAGGATTATTTGAACATAAACTCTATTTTGTTGCATCGACCATACGTCTTACCTCTCTTTGCTGAATCTTTATTGCTTTGGTATCTCTGTTTAAAGATTGTTATAATTCCAGCTTAAAATGTGTTTATATATACTTTTTTTTTATCTCAGTTCAAAAACAATCAACTATAGACGGTCATAGAGCAGACAAATCATCAGTAACTATGCTGAGAAATCTTGCTTAGTCTATAACTAAAGCTAATTTAGCCAAGTCTTAACGTTAGGTTAAATCTTTCACTTTAGCGTTGCTGATGGCATACGGCAAAGCCAAAGCGAATTATCTATCCAACTAATTAAACTGTGATATATATCACTAGTAAGTTAGTATTTGGGGCACTCTTCATACTTAGGCTAATCTGAAATGATTAGTATCATATTACAGTTTGGTTATTACTTATGAGAACTCAGTACGCTATTCGTAAATTGGTAGAAAAAGCTCTTGACATAAAAAAACTCACCCCTGAGATAGAAAATGAAATAAACTCAGAACTGACAGAACTTGGTTATATTTCTGATGTTGATTACGAAGCCCTCGAATTATTAATGGCAGAGATGGATGCTGGCAGAATTCAGTTAGTTCCTAGCCTGGGATATTAGAATAATTCGTAATGACGCTCTCTAGGAGACGCTAAAGGCGTAGCTTGCTTCCCTATAGGGGTAGCGGACTCGCTAACTTAATTAAGTTTTGTAACACTGTTTTGCCCAATGCCCCGTACTCTAATCCTCAATCCCCAATCCCTCTTGATACGCTTGCCACAGTTGGTGAATAAACTGATTTAGTTGCTGCTTTGCGGCTGAATCTGATTCAGTTTTTGGTTCTTTTGCTAAAACTTGGCTCAAGAAGGTAATTACTTCTGTGTCTAATGCTGGACAAAATAAATTGGCAGGCCAAAGCAGGTCAGACGCATCTCGTAAATCGGTAATTAGAGGTGATTCTTGAATGAAAGTGACCATTAATAAAGGACGCACCCAGCATAACTGACGGGAAACTACAAATTGAATGACTTCTGCATACAGATTCCTGTCGCCATGTTTTAAAGACACAATTTGTCCTGGTTGAAGAAATTCTAGGCTGATGTCCATCATTATGCAGTTTGGGCAGGGGCAAGGATTATTTTGCAACTTCCTTAATCTTAAAAGTGAAAATGCGTTAACTTTAAGGAAGGCTTCTGTAAGATTAGGGTAACACTGTTACGGCAGCCATGTCTAAGACATATATCTTACAAGTGGCTACACAAGACTAATACGACCAATCCTTGGCAGTAAAGGGTTTTCCTAGCATAGTATCTGAGCAGAAATACTATAGAATAGGTGAAATACTGTTGAGCGATCGCAAAACAGAGACTTTGTTGTAGTGAAGTAACGAGAAAAGAGCAAAGAGCCGTGTCAGTTGAAACCATTGAAAAGCCTTCCACAACCCGCAAGCTCGCGCCTCGGTATCGCGTTTTGCTCCATAACGACGACTACAACTCGATGGAGCATGTTGTGCAGTCACTAATAACGACTGTGCCAAGTCTTACGCAACCCCAGGCTGTGAGCATTATGATGGAAGCCCATACTAACGGGCTAGCTTTAGTGATTACTTGTGCCCTGGAACACGCTGAGTTTTATTGCGAAACATTGATAAGTCATGGTTTAAGTAGCACGATTGAACCTGATGAATAGTCATTAGTCATTAGTCATTGGTCATTAGTTGAAGTATAGAGTATTGGCTGGTGACTTACATTGGTATGAAAGAAAACCTTGTCCGTTTAGCTGAACGCCCTGCCCCTATTAGGCTGGGTTGTTTTATTTTGACTTTATTGTTGCTATGGTTGCCATTAGCTGCACCAATATACTTACTAGTGCATAATTCAAACTTAGAAAGTATATTGACATTGGTATTGTTATATGTAGTGTTTATTTTGCTCCTGAGACTATGGGGTAAATATGTCTACAAACAGCCCCAAATTCTACGGCATTATGGCTTAGAATTCACGCGACAAAATGGTGTGGATTTAATAAGTGGCTTGGCTATAGGGATAATTAATATTCTGATACTTTTTGGTGTAGAAAGTTTGTTGGGTTGGTTGATGTGGCAACAACCGAAAGTTTTCTTGCTGAAAGTTGTTTTAGAGGGTTCACTTGTTGGCTTAGGTGTTGGATTTGCTGAGGAATTGTTATTCCGAGGCTGGTTGCTAGATGAGTTACAACGAGATTACAGTCTGCGTGTGGCACTGTGGACAGATGCAACTGCCTTTGCTACATTGCACTTTATTAAACCCTTGGAAGCAATTATTCATACACTGCCGCAATTTCCAGCTTTAGTACTGCTGGGGTTAACGCAAGTGTGGGGAAAGCATTGGCGGAGGGGACGCTTAGGTTTTCCAATTGGTTTGCATGGTGGTTTGGTTTGGGGTTACTACATTATTAATGTTGGGGAATTAGTGAAATATTCGGATCAAGTTCCTGATTGGGTAACTGGTGTGAATAATAATCCCCTGCAAGGAGTGATGGGGGTGTTGTTAATGAGTGTACTAGCTTTGTGGGTACGGGCAAGGACTGAGCGATCGCCTCTCTGATAAGATCAGCACTGGCTTACATACACACTTACCATTTGTGGAACCCACAGAAGAGCAATACTTAGTAATAAATGCCCTAGAAGCTCTAAATTTACTTGTTTGGAGATTATATGATGAAGACACAGGGTATTGGCACATTCAAACTCCTAGCACTGTTTTACCCTTGGCAACGATACTGGGATACAAAATCTGCCTCCAGTTCTTTGAACTGTTCCCATTGTCGATTGGCGATCGCGGTCAACATGGGAATGATTGCACTAATTGAGACTTGGGCGCCGACGGGTGTCATTCTGGGTAGTTCTCAAAAATACAAAGTAGTAAAATGCTCCAATAAGACAACGAAAGTATATTAACGATTTAACTGCTCATAAATCGCAAGTACGAATGTCACCAAATGGTATTAACACTAGATAGTTGAATTTTGCTATCTCGACTAATCACTGGCACTCCTAGATATAAGGCTGTAGCAGCAATAATGCGATCGGGTAAATCTGGTACTTGTGAGCGATTCACTAAGCGCAAAGCTTCAGCTATGTGCCTATTAAAAGGAACTTCAAGCAGTACAGCATCACTTGTGTCAACAGATGCAAGCAGACGTTCAAGTGTTAGTGGAGAAATACGCCCTTTCTCACTCAAGTAGACAATTTCGGCTAGCGTAATGGAGGAGAAAGCAACTTGATCTCCAGAAGATGCTATTTGGGCTATAGTATTTTGGGCAGTTGTTGATAATCGTGAATCGCCAAAAATATACCAAATGACTGCATGAGTGTCAGCTACAGCACGCAGCATCAAATATCCTCCCGTGGAAAGTTAGCCCATTCTTCACTACGAGCTACATCAATTTCCTCTGTGGAAGGTGCGTTTCCTAAATCAGCACAGAGTCCCCATAAGGATTGTCGGGGAAAGTTAGAGAGTTTATCTGTTAATTCGCGTTCTATATCAGGAGCAATTTGCTGGATCAAACGTACTTTGTCCACAGTTGAAAGCTGCTTTGCTAGTCTGATAACTTCTTTTAGGCTCACAAATTTTCACCTGCTTCATCTGCAAAAATTTTAACAATAGCCAAGTATACTGGGCTTTTTGGTGCAATCTTTACGCAAGCGTCTCAACCACTGTCCCCACCAAACATGCTTTATTCAAATTAACGCCGCTCAAATTTGCACCTTCTAATTCTGCACAGAGTAAATTCGCTCCCGTCAAATTCGCCCCTGCCAAATTCGCCCCCCGCAAGTCGGCTTCTTCTAGGTTTGCTTCACTCAACAAAGCCCCTTGCAAATCGGCGCGACTCAAGTCTGCACCTTTGAGATTTGCCCCAGTGAGGTTTGCACCACGCAAGTCAGCACCGCGTAAGTCAACGCCTTGCAAGTTCACGTTCATCAAATTGGCACCACTCAAGAAAGCACCCACCAATGACACATCACTGAGTCTTGCTCCCATCAAGTTAGCGCCGCGCAAATTGCTACCGCGCAAGTCAGCGCCCGTTAAATCTGCTTGCATCAGGTTTGCTCCCATGAGATTCGCCCGCAAGTCAGTTTCTTGGAGGTTGGCTCCCATTAAATTCGCCCCCTCTAAATGCCCACCTTCGAGTTTAGAACCAGCAAAATTAGCACCTACAAGGGTAGCACCAGCAAGATTAATCCGGCTTAAATCCAGTCGGGAGAGTTCCTCGTCTTCTAAATTTGCCCCTGGAAGTTGTTTGAGTTTTCCTAATCTAATGGCTTCAATATTCATGTAAAGTAACTACCAATCTCTTCACTGATCTTGCTGTGGCTATCCCATTGGGAATCAAGTATCCAGATGCCGGCGCTGAATTTGGGTGTCATCAGGGGTAAGTCGAGTCCCTGTTGTAAACCCATAACTAACAAAACTAGGGTATCTACAAGTTTAGGGTCAAAGCGAGTAGATTCTTGCTGTTTGCACTCATCTAAAGCTTGAGTAAATATCTGTTCCCGGCTTTGATTTGACAATTTTCGCTGATTGACTCGCCACTGAAAGTCTGCCAATAATGCCAAAATTCTTGACTCTAGGGGAATTTCATCTCCAGCTAAACCTGCTGGTTCCCCTAAACCATTCCACCACTCGGTTTGGTGAGTGATAATTTGGGCAACGGCTCGCAGTCGTGGCATGGTTCGTAACACTTGCGCCCCTGGTATTAAAGGACAACTGGGGGCATCTTCTTGGTAGCGTGTGGGTATATTACCAGAAGTCAGGACACTTTCGGCATTTTGTAATGGATCTATGCGATGTAACAAAGCTGCTAGCCGCAATCTCTTAATTTGCCATGCGGGAAGATCCAAAAGCTGGGCGATCGCTTCCGCAAGTACTACTACTTCCGCAGCTGCCATTGGATTGTTGACATCTGCCATATCCATCAGTTGCGCCATTCGCAAAAAGGCTTGGATTTCGTTAGAAACCAAGTTGCGATCTAGGGTTTGTTTCTGAAGGGCTGTAGGGATGGATAAATTATCTTGTCCAGTCTGGAGATAATCTACTACACGGGAGACAACTGCACCTAAATTTTGGGATCTGTCCATTGATGGTACAATTTGCTGTTTATTGCCTGTGAGTTTTTCCGCCAGTTCTGGGTTGTATTTTTGGATGTGAGCGATCGCAATTTCTGCTGTCTCTTGCACTAACTCTGGCTCAAATGTCCATAAACCATAGAATTTACGCTCTAAGTCCGATGTCGGCACTCCAGTACTGCCATAATCTGCCTCTGATAATTCTTGACAAATTACCATTGCTGTGTATTTAGGTGACAAGATAATTAAGTGCCACTCTTGCGCCACTGAATCAACTGGATTTAATGCCACTAAGTCTACATTGGGTAGCTGACTGGTAGGATGTTCAGCAAAGCCAGATTCAGCGGCAGCCAGGATGGCAATTTGGCAACTACGCTGGGCGATGTCTGCATATCGTTCAGCTTCTTGTAGATACCATTTTCCTTGTTGAAAGGCTGCGATCACCAAGGGTGTACCGTCGTCGGTTAAGATATGGTCTTCTAGGGCATGGCACAGGGCAACTAGGGTATTTTTGTAGTAAACACCGAATCGAATTGGCCTGGTGGTGTGGCGGTGGGCTGTTTCTAGCTGTTGTAGGATTGAACCTTCTAACATGGTTTGGAATTTTATGAAAACGAACCGCAGAGGCGCAGAGGACACAGAGGAGGAGAGGGGGAGATTCAGAATTCGTGTTTTTTAGGATACACTTGCTAACTGTTTTTCTTTCGTCTCTAATGGTGCTGTGAGTGCTGCTTCTAAGTCGGCACAACCCAGTTTTTCTTCTAAGATTTTCATGACTTCGCGCCCGAAGTCGTTGGGGTTTTGTTGCCAAGCTTGCAAGCAGACTTCTCCAAAGAATGAACCAAGGGGTTCGGGATTCCAGAGAAGTTTTTTGGCTGTCCACGGCATCAAGCTCATTGGATCGTACCCTGGTTTGAGGATGCCTTCTTTGAAAGCGTATTCTTCTAAATGGGTATGGGGTTGTAGTCCAATAAAGAAGATGGCAGGTTCGACTTTATCAGCACCAAAAATCCGTTCTAGTTCGCGGTGGTAAGCGATGGTTTGGCGGATGGTTTCGGGACGTTCGTCAATGACGTTAAAGGAGTAGTTAACGGAAACTACGTCGTTGAAACCAGCAGCTTTTAAGTCACGGCAGTTTTGCAAGACGGTTCGCAGGTTGTAACCCATCCGCATTTTCCGCACGAGTTCTTGAGAACCACTGGTAATGCCGATTTCAAAGTAGTTCATCCCGGTTTTCGCCATCAAGTCACACAACTCTGGTGTCAAATTGTCAGCTCTGATATATGCTGCCCAGTGGATATCTGTCATACCAGAATCGACGATTTTTTGCAAGAGTTCTACGGCATCGGCGATAAATTTTTTCGCGGGGATAAATTGGGCATCGGTAAACCAGAAGTTACGAATGCCGCGATCGTATAATTGGCGCATCTCCGCAACGACTTCATCGGCTGGGTTGATGCGTACTTGTTTGCCTTCAACAACCGTATAGACGCAATAACAACAGTTGTGAGGACAACCACGCTTAGTTTGTACACCTATATAAAAGTCTTGTTCTTGCAGGTAATAGTTAAATTCCGGCCAGATGCTTTCGATATAGTCGTAGTTACAAGCTGTTTTTTCTATTGGGGTGGGTTGTTCGTGAATTAGCCGTTGCCGTGGTTGAGTTTCTCCGGCAACGTAACAGCGTTCATCTCGAAAATCTCTGCCACTTAAAAGTTTTTCCAGCAGGGTTTCGCCTTCACCGACAGAAATAATTGCCCCTTGGGGTAAGCTTTTACCCAATTGTTCGTAAAATACGCTGACTGCACCACCACCGACAACTACACGCGCATCAGAGTTATACTTTTGGGCACGTTTTAAACCGCGTTTGATTAAGCCCTGGTTTTGCCACAACTCCACATAGTAAGCGGTGAAGATACGCAAACCGCCCAATCCACCGCGTAGTTTCAATAGAGGATTTTTGGCGTAGTAAAATTCAAAGGCGTTTTGCAGAGGGTTGCCACCACGTCCGCCAACTGGGGCATAAATTTGAATATCCCGCCAAGAAAATACTAGTAGTGTTGGTTTAAATTCATCAATACAGCGATCCAAAGCCGAACTGTAATCTAAAGGTGGTACTGTTCCTAAATCAAAGATGCGCTGTTCAATATCAGGAAACTGCTTGTGGACATGATCGCTCAGGTAGACAACCCCAATAGGAAAGATGGGGTTACAAGGAAGGCGAACGTAAAGAATTCGATTTTCCATCATCTGTGTTTGGACTTCCATCTTGCCAATCTGTGGAGAAAGCGAGAGAAACATTCAGTTTTAAAGTGTGTGCTTGTTTTATCTGGTTTTATTTATCAAATCGCGCTTGACATTTTAGCTAATTATTGGTAATCGAAAGCTGCTATTAGCAACTGCGGGAAACGCTAAAATTGCTGTGCATAAAACATACATGGAATCTATGGAGAGCTTTATGAAGACATTTTTTCATATAGCTTTACCATAACATTGAGTTTATTCATTAAGCGATGATCCCAGATGATTAATCCTGGGATACATGAAACAGCAAAACTCACTTCCTGGCTATGGGAAAGGCAAGGGGATCATCGTTATGTCAATTCCCTAACAATCTGCCTAAAGAAAATTCAAGCTTTTATCGAACAGAATTCAGTAGTCAGGAGTCAGAATTCAGAATGAATTTTGACCGAAAAAGCGGATAGCGCAGCGTAAAGCCTGCGGCATGGCTTCGCTTAGAGCGAGTATTTTCGAGTCGTGTCTTGATTCTGACTCCTGTTAGCGGTAGCGGGGCGTTTAGCCCATTCTGACTCCTGAATTCTTCTTCAAACCAGGAAAAAATATCAAAGACTTTTATCTATAGTTTATAATTCCGAAAAAGGTGTAAATAATTACAAAATTTTCATAACTGAAAATATATCTTTAGACAGAAATAATCTACAAAGGCTCAGTTGGTATTCGCAGTTACAACAACTGGGGATCAGTGAGTGCTAGGCTTGGCTAGTGTAATGTAAAATTGTGGCGTAAAGCTCCTCAGCAGTTATGGCTCAAATATTAGATCCTCTACCACCTGAGCAATCAGGAAAAATTCTCTGCTGCTACATTAATGCCACGAGCAAAATACAGGTAGCTCGCATCTGCAATATTCCCAACTGGTATTTTGAAAGGGTTGTTTTCCCTGGACAACGTTTAGTTTTTGAAGCTCCGCGAAAAGGTCAAGTGGAGATTCACACAGGGATGATGGCAAGTGCAATTTTATCCGATAAGATTCCGTGCGATCGCCTAATGCTCGAAGAACCCAGTAATTATGAGTTTAATACAGACTCATCAGATGGAAAAGACCCTATTAATACCAAATTAATGGTGCAGCAAATTAATACAAAAATCGGAGATACTACAAAACCCTTGCAAATCCTTGGTTTAGCATAGGTTGATTAAAAAAAAGAATTTTACTAAATTTCCGGGTTGCTAATTCAGCAGCCTTTTTTATTTATTGGGGATTGGGGATTGGGGAAGAGGAGGCAGGATGCAGAAGTTTTTGAATTTTGAATTGATTTCTCCCCTACTCCCTCATGCTCCTCACCTCCCCCGAAACTCTCTCCTGCTATTGCCAATTTCCGACTAAAACATAAGGTGCCCAATAATAAGGATGAGGTGGTAAATTCTGCAACTCCTGAAAAGGTGGATTCAGTTTCAAAGATTCTAACAGTGATAGTTGGGCATTCTTCAGAGCATCTGCTTGTTTACTCCCTGGCTTTTTCAGGTCTTGGTAAAATTGACCCATAAATTTAGCGGTAGAAGCATCACCTACAGGCCAAAGAGTGGCAAGGGTACTGCGTGCGCCTGAACGAACAGCCATCCCTGCCAAGCCTAAGACAGCTCGTTCATCACCAGTAGCAGTTTCACAGGCACTCAGCACCAATAATTCTACAGGTGTGCCTGGTTCTCTGAGCAAAGCACTCAACTCCTTAATACTGATACTTTTCCCATCCCCTGTAATAATAAAATTCTTCAGGGGATTAGAACTAAATAGCCCATGAGTTGCTAGGTGGATTACAGGAAAATTTGATTTCAACTGTTTTTGAATCGTTTTGACAGTAAACTCTTGATTGAGCAGCTTTTGGGAAGCAGGGAAAGTTTGTTTAATTTGGTCTAATTCCTTGGGAACATTAACCAGTGCGGCAAAAAATTCTCCTTGTACCTTCATTTGCTCGCTAACTCCAGCAGCTAAGACCTTAAGTTGTTTCCTTTGCAATTGTTTAGGAGCGAGCAATTGTAGGCTGGGAACCAGGGCAAGGCTATATTTTTCAATGAGATAGTTTTGTCCATCGTAGAGCGCAGCTATTGGCACTCTCTGCAATCTCCCATTTAGTACAAACACTAAACTTTTGATTTCCTTGGGATCTAGCTGTATATCGAAAGGTTTAATTAGCCAGTTATAAACTTCTCCAAAGATTGGTAAAAGTGTCTGAAGATTTTCCTTTAATTCTTTGGGGTTTGGGTTAGAAGTCGAGAGAATATTTCTTGCAGAGTTATTGATACTAACGTTGTCTAAATTATCGTAAAGCCGATCTAGAGTCTCATTAACTTCCTGTTCGCTGATCGGAATTACTACTTCCTCTAAGGGTTTTCCTGATACGGAAAGGATAACTTCTAAACGATCTGGTAAAACAATCGGATAAATTACAGCTGCATTAGCATCAATATTATCAATTTGCAACGCGACATCTGCTGTTTCAGAACAGGGGTCTTGAAAAAAGTTATCTAGTTCTGCTAATTGCAGAGATTCTATCACCTGGCGGGCAAATTCTAGGCGTTTTTGAGACTTTTTGATTTCCGACTTTTCCTGTTTAATATTAGGATTAGTCACTAGTAGGGAATTTAATTCATTGTCACTCAAATTTGATTTCAACAGCAAATCTGCTAATTCTAAATATACAGGTTTGACTTCTTGGAGAAAGTCAAACTGGACATCTTGATTGTTGGCGTTTAAATCACTGCGTAGGGATTGCAGAGTATTAAAGGCGGCGGTGTAAGCTGCGATCGCTCCTTTGATATCTCCCTGTTTCCGTAGTAAACTTCCTAACTGAGATTGCCAAAGATAAGTAATTTCCCTAGCATCACCACTGATATTTTGTTCTTGAGCGAACATCAATGCTTGTTGTGTCAGTTTGGTTGCCTGATCTAACTGCCCTTGTTTATGATAAAGTTTGCCCAAATACCCTAGAGCGTAGGTTTCGGTTCGTTTATCCTGTAGAGTCCGTGACTGTTGTAGTGCATTTTTTAATAAAGGTTCAACGTTATTTATTTGGGCGCTTTGCATCAAAGAATCAGCAAAGTTAATCTGGGCATAGATGGCAGCACGACTGGGAGTAAGAGTAGTCAGGTTAGGTAGAATTTGATTTTGCAATGCTTGAGCATCTTGGCTCAACTGCAACTCTAACCCAGAGATAAAATCTTTTCCCCGTTGAATTAATTTAGCTTCCGAAAATCTTGACCAAGAAGTAATCCGGCGTTGCGTCTGTTCACCCCACCATCTTTTCATCTCCAGTAATAGCTGGAAGTGATTTAGTTGTGCCTGAACTTTCGGCAGTGGTGGGGCTGATGTTACCTTTGCTGCTTGAATGTAGTAATAAACAGCTTGCTCGTAGGGCGCTAGAGCATCCAAGAGAGATTTGCGATCGATAATTTCTGTGATTGCATCATAGTCCCAGCGATCGCGGATTTGGTTGCCTAAGATCCGTCCGGTATTGCCTAAACTCACTAGGACTGAGCTTTTTTCCGGCGATTCGGGAGTTGATGACAGACTTAACTGCAAGATTTCTTGCGACTTTTGTAATAACCCTTGTCTGCGTAAGACATCACCAAGGCTGTGCAAGCCAATCGCTTGAGTTAATGTCAGGGAATCACTCTTTTGAGTCAGGGTTTTCTGGAATTGCTCGATTTGGGTTTGGCTACAGTTGGGGTTTTTAATCGCAAAAGCTTCGAGTAAAGTATTGCAAGCTTTGGGGTACAATCCTAAATCTTGCAAAGCCTGGGATTTGTTGATCAGACTCTTAGTCATTCCGTCGCGATCGCCCACTTGTTCATAAGCCTCAGCCGCCGCTTGCCATAATTTTGCTGCTGCTTCTAATTCTCCGGCATTGTACCGTTGTTCACCTTCTTTTGCTAATGCTAAAGGACTAGCAGCATTAGGATGTAAATTGGGGAGATTTGACCAAGCTGGCACAGTTAAACTAGATAACAATCCCAATAAGGCTGAAAGGATAAAAATTAATAGGCGACGGTACTTTTTATAAATCATACAATTTTGGATTTTGGATTTTAGATTGACTCCATGCCCCATACAATTTTGGATTTTGGATTTTAGATTTTAGATTGACTCCATGCCCTTTATACCAATTCTGTATGAAGATGCGCTAAACCATAAGTATAAGAAAGAAAAACGTAGACGCGGAGAGGCTTGCCGTAGGCTACCGCAAAGGAAGCAAAGGACACAAAGAAAGAAGTTAAAAGGGTTTGGCGCAGCCTCATAAAGAAATGATATTAGTCATTAGCTCTGCCATTTAATCTTATATTTTATATTTCAATACAGTTCAGTTAAGCTTTTCTTCCTTCTCTTCCTTCTCTTCCTTTGCGTCCTTTGCGTCCTTTGCGTCTTTGCGGTTCATTAAAAAAAAGGATTTTAGCCTTAACTGAACCGTATTATTTTATATTTTAGATTTATTCTCGCGTTTAAATTCGGTAGCTTAAGACCTTTTAGATTTATGATTCAAAATCCAAAATCCAAAATCTAAAATCTAAAATCTAAAATTCAGTCAGACGTTCCTGCGTTCAAAACGCTTTGTACTCTATTTGAAAATACACCCCATTTTCTTGCCATGTGCGCTTGCTATTATCAATATTTATTAAAGGAATACCCCAATCTAGGCGGGCTGTGAATTTATCCCCCATTTGCCAAAGTAGTCCTAATCCTGAGCCTACTAAAGTGTTAGGGTCGGGATTTCCCCTGTCTGTGTTCCAGACAGTACCAAAATCGATAAATGGTGCAACCTGTAAAGTCCCTTGCAGTTCTGGGAAACGGGCGACGGGTAATCGCAATTCTGCGGAAGCAAAAATGCCGTTATCGCTGAGTAAAACATCTTGGCGATAACCCCGCACTGTTCCTTGACCTCCCACACTAAATTGCTCGATGGAAAGTAGAGAACTAGTGGCCAATTGCACATTAGAACGCAGCAACAAAGTCGGAGCGATCGCTGGTTGTCCTTTTGCCTGACCGAGGAGGCGCAAATAGATCAGTTGTCCCCGCCAAAGGAAATATCTGCTATCTGGTTCGCTGTTATTTATTGTGGCGTTAAAAGCTCCAATCCCCAAATTAAACTCGGAACGAGCAGCTAAGACTTCTTGACGACTCCTCTGTAACCACTCTTGGGCGAAACTCAATTCTGATATCCGCGTTTCTCCTCGATCGTCAGCCCCAGGAAACAGGGGAAAATCAACTCCTTGAATCGAAGAATTACTTACCCGTCTAGCTGCGGTTAAACTCAGTGTAAGTTCTTGGCTGACTTCTGGGGTGGCTCTTTGCAAAATTGGCTGACGAAAAGATAATTCAAATTCCCGCGAATTTACTCCAACATCTAAATCATTAAAAGGAGGTTCAATAATTTTGTTGTCGGTAATTCGATAGTTGAAGCCAATAGTGCCATTTCGGGGATTGACTGGCAAGGTATAACCACCCTCAAAGCTATTGCTACCATCGGTATTTTTGTAGGTAAAATTCAAGCGATCGCCGATTCCTAAAAGGCTGGCTTCGGATAAGGTGATGCCGCGCTCAAAACTCCCAACGCTGGGGTTGCGGTTATTATTAATACTGAGTTGGGTACTAAAAGTTTTTGCTCCCTTGACTATCACGGTTAGGGAATTGACACCCGGTCTAGTGCCGGCGGTGAGTTCGGCATCTAAACTTTCAATGAGGGGATTAAGTTGCAGCAGTTGCAAAGCTTCTTTGAGGCGGTTGATATTCAATGGTTTGGTAGTAGCGATCGCAATACGACTGCGGACATAATCTGAGTTCAACCGTCCTTTAATGACATTGACTTGAATATCTTCTAAGCTGCCTTCTACTACCTGAATTTTGATGATACCGGAACGAAACTCTTGACTGGGAATGTATGCACCAGAGGTAATATACCCTTTTTGAACATACAACTGGGTAATTTGATTGGCAGCTTTGAGGAGTTCGGCAAAGGTAATTGGTTGTCCGGTAAAATTGGCGATCGCAGAGTTTAATTCCCCTTGGCTAAAGGCGGTATTACCAACAAACTCAAACTTTTGCACAGTGATACTACCTGGAATATCTAGTCCTTCTTCCGGGGTTGGCGGTACTGTCGGTTGTATTTGGATGGGTACGTTTGTTGGTGGTAGGGGATTAACAGGCGGTTGTTCTGGAGGCTTTGGGGTTACAGGATTAATTGGCTGGGCAAAAGCATAATTTATGTGATTTAGCAAGAGTATGAGGATCATGCAAGGAGATAAAAAAAATCTCCGTCGCCAAACACTTAATACCATTTTGGATTTTAGATTTTAGATTTTGGATTAGTCATTAGTTATTTCTCCCCCATCTCCCCAGTCCCCAATCCCCAATCCCCAGTCCAGCAGTGCGTAACATAAAAAAGATTTAGTGACAATTCGGTGATGTTAACCCAGAACCATAGGGAGTAGGATTAGGTGTCTGACTGGCTAGAACTATCACACCTTGGGCGTTAACATACCAACCTCTGGCTGGAGGTGGCAATTGCGGAGTATTATTCACCTCTGTAGCAGCACTGGTATTAGCACGCTCAAAACTAATTAAAGCTCCGGTACTTAACTGTTCGCTCGGTCGAGGTGGCAATCCTCCGCGTCCAGTGATGGTAAATTCGCTTCTATTTTGACTTGTTGTCCCTCGACAAGCCTGAGCTACTACCTGTTCTGGTTTAGCTACTTCTTGTGGTAAATCAATGACTTCAAAATTCCTTTCTGCCTCTGGTGCAATGATGCTAACTTGTCCGGCGACTCCCAATTGGGAACTAGCAGTAATCTGACAAGTTGGACACACAAAGAATCCTTTTGTATTGATACTGATATTTCCTCCCATACCCTGAAAAGCGTCGGCGGTAATCTGACTGCCTTCTAACAGCGTGACATAATTGGCAGAACTAAAACCACCAATATTAATATTGCCTCCGTTACCGCTTCCTCCAGCAGTGGCAGATATCTGGCTGTTAGTACGCATTAGTAAGGAATTGGTTTGCAAGGATATGTTACCACCTTCACCTGATGTGGTAGAAGCAGATAATAGGGCGCGATCGCTAAGTCCCACATGACTCGCTGCGATCGTCAATCTTCCACCTGCTCCCGCACCAAAATTGTCGCTAGATATCTGACTATTACCGGATACCTCTAAAGAATTCTGGACTTGTAAATCAATGTTGCCACCTTGACCACCTCTGGTAGCTGCCGTAATTCCACCTTGACTGTCCAGGAAAATAGAGCCAGCCTTTACCCACAACGTTCCGGCATTTCCAGTACCATCATTCCTCGCTGTCACCTGTGCGCCATCATTGACAAGCAATTGCCCGGTGTTAATTATTACATCTCCAGAATCTCCACTGGGCACAGGAGGCACTCTTAATAGCTGTTGCAAGCTCGGATCAACGATGTTGGCTGAGGAAATGATCAAACTAGGATTGACGGAGCCTGGGACTTCGCCACTTACCTCTACACTATCTTGAGCGTTAATAGTGACGCTACCAGCCGGGCCGCTGGCTAAGGTGGAAGCATCAACTCTACCACCGTCTTTGATCGTCAAATTTTGAGTATTAATTGTAACACTACCAGCTTTTCCTGGTCCGGCAGTACCAGCAGTTATTTCACTAGGAGTGAAAACCGATGGTGTTACACCGATCAATTCTACTAACGGAGCATTCACAGTTACATTTCCACCTAAGCCAGTACCAGCAGTTATAGAGGCAATATTCCCTCCTGAAAGCACAGTTAACTGCTGCGTTGACACTGTTAGACTTCCGGCATTACCAACCCCAAAAGTTGCTGCCGTAATATTACTGAAGCGACTAGGGTTAATTGGTGAAAATCCTGACACTTCCAACAAATCACCAGCTTTAATATCAATATTCCCTCCAGCAGCAGGCGTGTAAGTAGCCGCAGAAATGGCTGCTCCACCCTGAATGACTAAGCGGGGGGTGTTAACGTTAATATCTCCACTTTTGCCAGCGCCGATAGTTTCTGTAAATAAGTCGCTTGAAAGCTGTGCATTTGCTGTCGTGCCCACTAAGGATAAGGATTCAGAGGCATTGACGTTAATTCCCCCTGATGATTGCGCTCCTTGGGTTTGAATTAACACGATTGAGCCATCGGTGAGGGAAATGTTTCGCCCCTGCAATTGAATTGAGCCACTACCTGGGCCACTGGCATCTGCTAACGCCTTTTGAGATAAGGTAATATCTTGAAAGTTTGTTACCCCTTGATAACCTAAATTCCAGCCTTGAGGACTAGGGTTGAGACTTACAAAACCTCCTGCCACACTACCTAAATCAATGTGTCCACCTTCGGCTGTGAGGGTTCCTCCCTCTGAAATAATTCCTCCTCCCACCAAAGCTAGGGTATTACCTGGCTGCACCTTTAGTCCGGCGGTGTTTCCCCTAGTGAAGGGTGAGAATATCGGACTTTGCAAACTGAGGTTATGCCCTTGACCTTGGATACTAATCCCTTGCGGATTTTGCCCAAATTGTAAACCTACTGGCACACTAATCGTTAGTAGAGGGGAAGAAGTTGAATCGGTAGCACTAAATTCTGCACCATCAGCAAATTTGAGGCTATCTGCCGTACTCGCCAAAAATGAGCCGCCAATATTGAGTTGAGCGTTAGCACCAAAGTTAATACCACTGGGATTGATAAGGATAAAATTAGCACCATAGTTTTCTCTAATTAAGCCATCAATATTGGAAATTGAACCACCTGTAACTCGGCTAATGATGTTACTAATGTTGCTTAAAGCTGCGGTGTTGCTGAAAAAAGCCTCGCCACCAGTGGGAACAGAAAATTCTCGAAAGCTATGGAAGAGATTGCTACCGACTTGTGTTCCACCTGTGATTAAAAAATCCAGCCCTGGCGTCGTCCCTGGTGAAACTACGGTTTGGCCATTGGGAAGTGTGTTATCTGAAGAAATTTGTGCTAGAACAGGAAAACCAGTAATTAGACAGCAGATATAAGCAGTACTAGCAATTAAAATTTGGCGAAAGACTTGTTTCATTTTGAATAGGGGAAAATCACCCCACGGAAAAATTATTGGAATATTTTTTTAGTTGAACTTAAGTAAATTTAACTAAAAATGATATTATTATTGAGTTTATATTCCAGCCTGAATTTTGATCGAGAAGGGGGGTTAAGTAATATGAACAAGTGGCAGTCTTGGGTAACTATGGGAACAGCCCCAATATTAGCTCTGGGTGTTATATTAGCAGTCTCTGTACCCAGTAGAGCTAACAATGTACAAATAACCTGCAAGACTACCGATGGTACACCAAAAGTAATTTTGAGTTTGGCTAAAAACGGAACTCGCGAAAATTACATGATGTTAAATTTTCTCCCGAAATATTTCTCAAGGGTGAGTGCTGTGCAAGATTGCCAGAATACAGCTAAAAGTTTACAGGCTGTCTATGATACGGGAAGTTCTAAGTATTTAACGGCTGATAAGCTTAACGAGCAAGCTGTTGTGTGTGCTGTAGAACGCAGAGGTATCGGTTGTAACCATTACAGTGCCCAGGTTTTATTTGTTCTGAAACCAGTTGATAACCCCTCTCAGGCTTTATATGAAATGCTGGGTAGCGATTTTAAGCAAGCACAGCCTTCCGATGCTCGGACTCTTAGTCGTACTTACACAGACACCAGACCTTGGTGGTGGCCATTATAACTAGTACAACAATGCGTAAATAAACTACCCATTTCAAATTAATGAAACGCTTACGCTGTATTCATTTTTAATTTTTAATTCCGCCGTGTTGTACTAGTATTACGAATTAGTAATTACTCTGGCACAAGTTTCTTTTCCTCGTTTTGCGGGTTGGTAATTAGGTTTGAGCTTCAAAGCTTTATCGAAAGCCGCGATCGCTTTTTCGGTTTGCTGGAATTTACACAGGCTCAACCCCAAATAGTACCAGACCTCGGCTTTTTGAGGATCAGTTAGCTGATGATGATCTAGAAGAAAATAAAATTGTGCGATCGCTTGATCGTCTTGCTTTAAGCCTTGTAGTGCAATCCCTTTACCCCGTAAAGCTACAAAATATTGGTTATTGTATTTTAATGCCTGTTCGTAGGCTTTTAGAGAGCCTTCATAATTTTGTTTTTGCAATAAAACTTTACCTTGATAGCTAAAAGCAATGGCTAACTCTTTGGCGTTTGCATCTTTCTGTTCAACTTCCCAAATTTGTTTTAAAAGCTCAATTCCTTGATTAATAGTATTAAGGGCTGCATCTGGTTGCTTTAGTGCTAGTAGTACTTCAGTTTTATTAATCCAGAATACAGGATCTTTAGAGTTGAGTATAATCGCTTTATCAAAAGCTGCGATCGCCTCCTGATATTGTTTGAGGTTATATAATGCTTCCCCTTTACAATTCCAGGCATAAACGGCTTCTGGATTAATGATAGTTGCGGTAGTGCATGATTCTAACATCTGGTTGTAGTCTTTGAGTCCAGCCAGTGCATAGCCTCGGTTAGTCCAAGATTGGTAGTAATTGCTATCAAATTTTAAAAGGTTGTTATATTTTGCGATCGCTTGTTGATAATCTCCTTGCTGCAATAAAACATTACCTCGTTTGAAAGTTATTTCTACTTGTAACCATTTGAATACATTGAATCCAAAAAATATCAAACCAGAACCACAGACCATTAAACCAGCTATTGCTAGCAATATCAAAAATCGTTTAGTTATTCTAGATTCAGGACGAGCAATTAGGTTGCTGACATTCAAATTATTAGCTGGTGAGATGGTTGTATTGGCTAATGAGGCAGAAAGTATTTTCTCTAGCTCCAGGTTTACCCAATTGCGATTAAAAACTGCTTGGTAAATCCGGTTCCCAAGTTTTAGTTTGTCTTGTTGTTGGATTATTAATCCTAGATGCAGCAGTTCTGCCTGTTCTAGACTATCTTCGGTTGGTAATTCGCCCTCTTGCCAAATTTGCTGGTACATTTCCAACAGAGATAACGGATCGCATTGCTGATTGTGGAGCATCCTTTCATGTATCTGTTGCAAATGCTCGGCGGCGACTTGAGTTTCCCAATTGTTAATCAAGTAGTTTTGTACTACTTGATTAACAATTGCTGCTTCTGCACCTGCGGCAATATGATCTGGCGATTCCGCAAGCAATTGACAAATTTTTTCAGTGAGAGTCGGTTGTCCATCTGTCCAGAATTGTACTTCTGCCAGCAAAGCTTTCGGACAACTAGCTATTTCATCTAATTTGAATAATTCTATAGTACTAAGGCTAGACACTTCTAACCCTGCTGATTCTTGCTCTCCCGAATTGAAAGTAAAAACTGAATACTCAATGGGGTTAGAGATTTTAAAATTGTTCTGCTGTGGTGCTACCATTTTCAAATGCAGTTCTTTCTGCGCTAACCTGTGATGATTTGAAATTTCTTCCTGCTGGTGCAGTTGGGATTCTAAAGCAAAATTCTCTAGAAAAAATTTAATCGTAGTCGGTTTCAACCAACCCTTAAGTACTGCTAATTCCCCAAAGCGAAGTTTATTTTGTGGTTGTTCAGTCAGGATAGTTGTGATTTGGTGTTTATCTAATAGCCCAGCTTCTTCTAAATATTTACCTAAGGGTTGTTTTGGTTTATGCTCTACAAAAGCAGGCCACTCTTGAGAGAAAAAATCAGCCGTTTCTTGTTTAAGCCATCCATGCAAGACTAGAATTTCACCAAGCTTCAACCCAGCAACTTGGGTCTGCTCTTTGAGAGCAATCTCTACCTGCTCAGATGAAATAAGGTCAGCCTGTTGTAAAACTTTACCAAGGGGCTTCATAATCAAAGAAAATATATGAAATTATGAAAGTAGAAAAATAGATTATTTCTTTATTTTGAGTTATCAAAGACCTATATTATCATTCAGGTAGCAATTTTGACTATTCTAAATTTATTAATTAATACTACTAATGCTTTATAAAATGAAGTTTTGCGTAGGTATATCTGCATTTAGGTCTGTACAGGCTGTGGATATGCGACATCTGATTTTTTGATTATCATTATTATTTAGCAAAGATTGGAGTCGGCGATCGCTGACAATTATTCAGTTTACAACCCCTTCTGGGCGGGAGTAGGGAGTAGGGGAAGAAATTAGCCCCGAACGCGAACAGCGTTCGCACGAGAAAAAATCCTTGTATCCCAAAGGTTGTTGAAACCCCGCCCGATGAAAAGCTTTCTTAGTTTCCCCACTCCCTACTCCCTTTCATATAGTTTGTGACCTTAAGCGAACTCAATCTCCCCATCTCATCTACAATCATTCTTATGAATCTGCCTTCATTTCTTTGGTTGTGGAAAATAGCCGCCTGGTCAATGGGGTTATCCCTGCTGGCATATCTGATGTTAGCAGTCACTGGTGTTTGGATGTTTCGGGCGAGAACTTCGCAGCAATTACCTTTTATTACCCCATTTATGGGTGGAAATAAAGGGGTGCGATCGCTCCACTATACAATGGGCATCAGCATGGTAAGTTTAGTGTTACTACTGCTAGCGATCGGTATTGTTGGTACTTTAGGGCACTTTGGTTCTTTAGGTCACTCGTCACACTTAATCGCTGGATTGATCGTGGTAGCACTAGTTTTACTATCTGCTTTCAGCGCGACGCAAATTAGTGCTATACGACCTTGGGCTAGACCCTTACACATCGGCGTAAATATTATTCTGTTTATCGGATTTGCCTGGGTATCCCTTACTGGTTGGATTGTAGTACAAAAGTATTTACCGTGAAATACCACACATCAACTACCAGGGACATAGACCTACCCTACAATGAAGAAAAGCATTGTAATTGAGCCGTGACAGCAAACTCAGCCACTATCTCACCTTCTGTTTTTCGTCTGTCTCCCTTGATTCGGATAACATTGCTGAGTCTATACATAGCACTCACAGTCCCATTACCCTTTTTATCGCAGGTAACAGCTGCACCCGTACCCCCAGAATTATTATGGATAGGGATTAGCATCGGCTTAGTTGCCTTGTATGCGGTCTTGACAGAACAAGTAATAGTAGATGACCAGGGAATTAAAGTTACTTACCCCGCCTGGGTACCTAGCTTTTTTCGTAAAGGGTGGTTTTTATCTTGGTCAGATGTCAAAGAGTTAAAACCCCGCAGCACCGGTCAAGGAGGCTTAGTTTATTACTTCCTCAGCCATGATGGGAAAGCTTATTTACTACCGATGCGTGTAGCTGGATTTGCCCGTCTAGCGCAAATTGTCCAAGCAAAAACGAGCATTGATACTACAGATGTTCGCCCTTTAGCACAGCCGTGGATGTACCTGATTTTACTAGGATTCACTCTGCTGCTACTATTGGTCGATGGCTGGGCGATCGCTACAGCCTTAACTACCAAACAATTACCTTAAAATTGGATATGGGCATGGGGCATGATTAACAATTCAAAATTCAAAATGACGCTCTCTACGAGACGCTTCGCGAACGCAGACTCGCTAACGCTACGCTAACAAAATTCAAAATTAAAGAAATTTCAGACGGGGATTTAGCGAGAAACGCGGTCTTGGGCAAAGCCCAAGTGGAGCGATTTCTCAAGACAAACATCGACTGAAATGGGAGCTACATGTAGATTGCAGGTTCTTAAACCCTTTAATTTACGATAATTGGTTATTTCTCCCTCATCTCCCCCAATCCCCAATCCCCAATCCCCAATCCCCAATCCCCAATCCCCTTGAATACAGCAAAAGCCACACTCAGGCTAGAGCAAGTTAATCTGTTTACAAAGCTGAAAACCCAACTTCCTGGCAATCAACAGGGATACCCGATATTGCAGGATATTTCCTTAGAAGTATTCCAGAGCGATCGCATTGCCATTGTAGGCCCAGTAGGCGCTGGGAAAACTTCGTTATTATGCCTCCTCAACCGCTTAATTGAACCCACGAGTGGTAAACTCTATCTAGAAAATCAAGAATATCGCCAGATTCCTGTCATCCAGCTACGGCAGATGCTTGTACTTGTATTGCAAGAGTCAAAGCTGTTGGGGATGACAGTTGGGCAAGCCTTGGCTTATCCTTTAGTTTTGCGTGGTTTACCCAAACAGACAATTCAGCAACGAATCAATCATTGGACAGAACAAATCCAGATTCCCAATGAATGGTTAGGGCGAACAGAGGTACAACTTTCTGCCGGACAAAGACAACTAGTAGCGATCGCTCGTGCCTTAGTCATCCAGCCTAAAATATTATTATTAGACGAGCCAACCTCTGCCCTAGATGCTGGTACAGCTTCTCATCTAATGCAAGTACTAACCCAGTTGAATCAAACTCATCAAACCACGATTCTGATGATAAATCACCAACTGGAACTAGCTCAGATGTTTTGTACTCGGTTATTACATCTACAACAAGGTCATTTATTCGCAAATCAAAGAGTCTCTGAGATAGACTGGGTTGAATTACGAAAAAGCTTAATTAAAGCAGAAGCTCAAGACGATTTTGGATTTTAAATTTTGGATGGATATTAGGTATTGGGTATTAGGTATTAGGTATAAATGTCCCCAGTCCCCAGTCCCCAGTCCCCAGTCCCCAGTCCCCAGTCCCCAGTCCCCAGTCCCCATCACACTTGACTACTACTAAGTGTTGAACGTTGATTATTAAATCTCTCTCTCGCTAACTTTGTTGTTTGTGACTGTGAAATGTTGGTATTCAAAATTTCCATATTAAAACGGTATCCAACATTACGGATAGTTTGAATCAAATTAGGTTGCCGGGGATCAAGTTCAACCTTTTTCCGCAGCGATAAAACGTGAGTATCAATGGTACGAGGGTTATCAATAGCATCCGGCCAAGCACGACGCAATAATTCCGACCTACTCAGAGGTATTCCCCCAGCTTGTGCTAAAACGTACAGCAAACTGAATTCCTGGGGTGTTAAGTCAATGAACTCCCCCTGAAAACGGACGCGGCGCTGAACTAAATCGATTTGCAAAGTACCATAATCCAAATAAGCTGGTGCAGTAGGTGTGCGCTTCCGGCGAATTAGTGCCTCTACCCGTGCCAAAAATTCTTGCATCCCAAAAGGTTTGCTCAAATAATCATCTGCACCCGCCTTTAAACCTGCAACGATATCAGCTTCACTATTACGAGCAGATAGCATTAAGATTAGAGGCTGTTGCTGACGATGCAACCAACGACAAAACTCAATGCCATCACCATCAGGTAGGTCTGCATCTAAAATTACCAGTGTTGGTTGGTGGCTTAAAAATACTTCCCTTGCTTGATAAATACTGGCAGCTTGATGCACACGGTATTCCAGTTGTTGCAAGTGCCAACCCAACAACGACCTCAGATGGGGATTCCCCTCAATGATTTCTATACAAACCGAACCCACGGTGGCAAGACCCCTTAGCGTCTGATGACTTTCAAAGTAACAAGCCCATCTCTAAGGTTTTGTAGCCTTTGTTACTTCAATTGCGATTAACTTTACATTTCCTAATAAAAAGGGTGTCAATATCTTTAATTTATGCCTTGCCGAAAGGGTATTAGAAATATTATTAAATTTTTATTAAATTTATCGAAAGTGTTGTTAGACTTATCAAAAGTTCTTTTAGCGTAACATTTGCATGGAAATGGATGTAATGTGGCAAATATCCATAACCTAACCAGCTAACCGTTAATACAACAGCTTTTTAACTTGATGGCAAAAGTAGATTTTTTCGCAAAAATTTAGTTCCCACATCCAGGAACATAACACCAATACAATTGGGCTGTTGATCGTGAAAATTAGAAAAATAACTTAGCAGCTAACTAGAATCGATGTTTTCTGGAATAGGATTAAAGTAGCTTGTACCTGCTACGAGGGTACTACCCAAAAGTAGATGTGTTGACTTTGAGTTGATGCGAAAGTGAAATTACAGTTCACTTTCGAGCGTGAATCATTTACAATTCTCATTCCAAAGAGATTAATACAGCAGTTATGCTCCAAGACACACAAACCATCCGCTATTACCAAAGACTTACCGATGCCTTCATCGAGCTATGGAATCGCGGTTATCGCACGGATGATATGCGGATGTATTTGGATGGATATCTAGCCGCACTGCGACATAGTAATGTCATTGAACCTTTCCTGATTCATCGCCTAGAAGAGGAAGCCAGCCGCTACTTGTACGATGGGTCAAATTTTGCAGTGCCGCAACCACAGCCACAGCCAGATTACTACTAAGTACCATTTGCTTGGTCATTGATAGTAACCGCTAATTACCGCAGATAATTATAGCATATTATCTGTATTGGTCAACGGGTTGCCGTGGTGTGAGATTTTGGAGATATTGTATTGATTAAACGCGTCCCCTCAGCCCCATATTGGTTTTGCCAATGTGACTGAGGGGATTGTTGACGTAACCATAAATGTATTTGGATTAAGACTCTATCCTCCCTCACTCTTCCTAAATTGAATACCTTGATTTTGTCAAGAGTATGAGTGAGAAATTTAGGGAAGTTAGTAATTGAAAAATTATCATCTCAACGAGCAATCTATTTTTGTCAGAAACCTATAGGACTTAGGCACTTTACACATTGATCATTATGTGAAAAGTCAGCTTGTTAAACTAAAAGTCTTACCCTGCCTCGTTCCCAGGCTGTGCCTGGGAATGCGATCGAGTAGGCTCTGCCTACTTGTTTGACGGGAGGCAGAGCCTCCCATAAGAGCATTACAAGGCAGAGCCTTGTAACGAGAGTTAATCCACAGTTGGCTGTCTTTATCAATGCGTAAGTTCTAAGCTATTAAAAAACCTTGAAAGGGGAGATAAATAGTATTTCCCCTTTCAAGGATATTAAAAACAGTACATTGCCTTGATTACAAAGCGCTAATTCAGTAATACACCCTCTAGTTTGTTGTAAACAGGACTTTATGAGGCTATAGCTACTTCTACCTTTTCCTGCAATTCACCTTTCTGGTATAGTTCAATCAAGATGTCAGAACCACCAACGAATTCACCATTGATATACACTTGGGGAATTGTGGGCCAGTTAGAGTATTCTTTAATTCCTTGACGGATTTCAGAGTCTGATAGAACGTCAATCGTCTCGAAGGGAACTCCCAAGGTATTGAGAATCTGCACAACGTTGTTGGAGAAACCACATTGGGGCATTAACTTGTTTCCCTTCATGAAAACCAAAATCTTGTTATCTTTTACCAACTTATCAATTTTGTCTTTGAGTTCTGGCGTCATGGTATTTGTATTTCCTATGTTGCATTAATTAGAGTGAGGAGTGAAGAGTAGGGAGTGAGGGGTTAAAAATTCATAATTCATAACTCCTAACTCATAACTCATAACTTTAGGAACTTGCTGTTGCTTGCCATGCTTCAGGAGTGTATGTTTTTAATGCCAAGGCATGAATCGCTTCAGTTGACATAGCTTGCCCCAACGCACCATAAATTAACTGATGCTGTTGCACTAGTCCTTTACCTGCAAAGCGCGATGAAACTACTGTCACCTGATAGTGGTCTCCGCCACCAGTCAAGTCTTGCACCTGAACCTGGGCGTCTGGCAGTTCCGCCTTGATCATTGCCTCAACCTGCTGCGGACTAATCATCGCAATTCCTGAAAAAACTTACTTTTCTATTATTAACAGATATAGAGCAAATACCTGTGCCAATTTCAGGTTTTCGCAAGGACAGTAATAAATGCGCCTCAGAGGTACATTTATGAGAATGCTGGGGAAAGCTATGGCAGATAATCCTATCCTAGCACTGGGCGTTCTACGGTGCTGTTCAGGGAGAGAATGATGGAAAAGATGAGGGAGATGGGGAAAAACAGGTAACAAAAATTTAATTTATTTTTTTGGGGATGAGGAAGATGAATCACTACCTTCTTTAGGATAGGGAGAATCGACAAAACCCAATTCAAACAACTGTTTATAGGCTTTCTTGCCTAAATCCCGCGTTGGATTTTGACTCTTAATTATTTGAATCAACAACGGTACAGCTAATTCTGGCTGATTTTGTGCGCGATGTACCAATGCTAGCTGAAAGGTGGCTTCGTCTCGTTTTTGGGCTGTTAATAGAGCTTTTTGACGCTGAGAATCAGAAACTCTATTGTCAATTCCCGAAAAGCTAGAATTTAACTCTTGATAAAAATTAGATAGCTGATTATAAACCTGACGTGCTTCTTGCAGTTTCTTGGTAGCTAAGGGGTAGTTTTGAGCAGCAACGGCTTGATCTGCCTCTTTGACGAGGCGATCGCCTCCTGCAATGCTCAAAATGCTGTTACTTTCGGTTACGGGGCGAAGATTATTAGGATCGTTGGGGTCAATGGGTTGTGGTTGGCTGGTAGTGCCTGGTAACTGTGGTACCTGAGCATTCACAGGTGATAGCAGACTCAGGACTGCTATAACTGATAAAACAGTACGGTGCATCAAGGTAACAGCGGCAGCAGTGTTCATGGGATCAATTAGTGCGACAACTAGATAAAAGAGTTATGGAAACTTCGGGTATCTTAACTCTGTTTTGGTCTTGGACAAAGCAAAGTTACATCCTAAGTATCTCTGATTTAGACTAAAAATCGGTTTAATAGAGTTCCCTTAGCCCTGTATACCAATTAACTTCTATCGCAGTGACGAGCGATACCTATAGTACAATACAGTTCCGTTAGCGCCAAAAACCTTAAGTTGTGTAGGTTGGATTGAGGAAGGAAACCCAACATTTTCATAGCTTTGTTGGGTTGCGCTTTGCTTCACCCAACCTACAATTTTTCTTAACTTTTTTATTCTAAGCCGAGTTACTCAGCACTGTTTCGGTGATTTCTCCAGTCCACGCTTCCGAAAATTTTGTTTTTACCAGTAATACTTACGACATTAAGAATTAGTAATTTCTGCAAATGCGTGATTAGTAACTTTTGTTTCTTGATGACTTAATTGTTGCAGTGCCTTGGCTAAATCAGCTGTAATGCTTTTGGCATCTTGTTTTATACAGCCACTCATGTAATCCGTTACTCTGATTGGAGAGCCAATGTCAATACTCACATCTGTACCCCAATTGGGATAAGGTTGGCTGTAGTTAATGCCTATGGGTATAATTTTCACTCCCAGCCCTGAATGACTAGATTCAGCATTCAAAGCAAGACGAGCAATTCCTGGTTTCAACTGGTGAACTTGACCATCACGAAAAATGTTACCTTCTGGGAAGATTACCAGGGTTTTTTGCTGCTGAAGTAGCTCGACTCCATGTCGCAGCGTGCGGATTGATGGATGCTTTGAATTTACAGGAAACCCACCCAAACGTCGGACAAACCAGCCTTGCAAACCTTGGCATTCGTCAATCGTCACCATAAACCGCAAGTCTTGTTTTCTCAGAGAAGCGGTAGCATAGGGTACGAGCAAGGCATCCCAACGCGCCCGATGGGTAGGCGCAAGGATCACAGGCCCAGTTGTGGGGATATTTTTTTGTCCGGTTATTCTAATTTGGCCAAAGAATAATGGTAATAGGCAGTGACGCCCTAATAAATGTGCCAGAGGACTTAACCAAGGAGAAACCCTTGAGGTAGCACTATCTACCTGAGGATTTGCTGGTGTGCGCTGGCAGTTATCGGATGAAGAATAAAATTCCATCATGACGGATGCAGCTGATTGACAGGTAAAAATTTAACGGAAAGTCTGATTAGTTACACCGTAGATTCTCTTGCGTGAATTGTGGCGTAGTAGATGGACAGTTTTACCTCTGTCCGTTATTTTCCCCGACGCCGCCTAGTGGCAAACCAAGCCTGTAATTGCTGACGACAAGCCGACTCCAGAATGCCTCCGATTACTTGTAAGCGGTGATTTGAAGCAGCGCTATCGGGTATGTTAATAACAGTACGAATTGCGCCAGTTTTTGTATCGTCTACTCCATATACAAGTAGTCCTAGACGCGCTTGCAAAATAGCACCTGCACACATCGGACAAGGTTCCAGAGTTACGTAGAGGGTGCATTCATTAAGATGCCAATTTTGTAAAGTTGTTGCAGCTGTCTTGAGAGCGAGAATTTCCGCATGAGCGGTAGGATCTTTGTCGCGCTCTTTTCTGTTTTCTCCTTGTGCTAGCAATTTGCCTGTTGAATCAATGATAACAGCACCGACAGGGATTTCACCTGCATCACCTGCGGTTTTTGCTAATTCTACGGCACAACTCATCCATTTTTGATGTATAAGATATTCTGTATACTTAGTTAGCATCTTCTTATCAATGCATGATGTGCAACTTAATATTCTGATCTCTCTCCAAATCACCAATACTGTTTGGTTAAGGCAAGAGACGCGATGAATCGCCGTCTAATCAGAGACGCGATGAATCGCCGTCTCTACAATAATCTTTCGTATTGACGGCGATTTATCGCGTCTAAATAGCGGCTTGGGCTAAAAGGGAATCGAGTTGACTTTGTGTGTCTAGTTGATAAAGGTCATCGCAGCCGCCAATGTGCTGGTTATTGATAAAAATTTGTGGTACTGTACGGCGGCCGTTGGCGCGTTCTGCCATTTTGGCTCTGGCTGCTTCGTCGCCGTCGATTTTGTATTCAGTAAAATTTACGCCTTTCCACCACAGCAGTATTTTGGCACGAATGCAGTAGGGACAAGTTTGCCATGTGTAAAGTTCGACGTTGGCTTTGACTCGCTCTGGATGGCGATTTAAAAGGGGATTAAGAAAGTCCAGCATATTGATCTTAAGCAAGGTTTTAACTATGTCTCTAGCCTAGATCATTCATTAGACATCTCCAGAAATTAAATATGCGTTATCCAGAACCCTTGTAGAGACGTAGCACTGCTACGTCTCTACATTCATTTTCACTCCTATGTCTATTAATTCAAATTGATGATGCGGATACCGACTACGATCGCAACTGCACCAGCAAAGATGCCATAAATTGCTATTAGTCTATAAATCCCAATTTTGTACCTGAAAATAGATACTGAAGAACTGCTACCCATTTGTAACAGTTTTTAACTTAGTTAATTTTGAACACGCTTTATACTGAAGTACTAAGGGTAAAAAACCAGAATGTCTTAAATGGCACTTTTGTAACCAGTTAGCAGTAAAACTTAACTTTCCTCCACGTGTATCCGCCCTTTGGTAGACTTGAGAACTGAAATAGGCAGATGAAACGACGCAAATTCAAGCAGCTGAGAGGGTAGACTCTGTGGAAAATACACTTGGGTTAGAGATTATTGAAGTAGTAGAGCAAGCCGCGATCGCATCCGCAAAGTGGATGGGGAAAGGCGAAAAAAATATCGCTGACCAGGTAGCTGTGGAAGCGATGCGGGAACGGATGAATAAAATCCACATGCGCGGTCGCATCGTGATTGGGGAAGGCGAACGTGACGACGCGCCGATGCTATATATCGGGGAAGAAGTTGGTATCTGTACCCAACCAAATGCTGAAAGCTTGTGTAACCCAAATGAACTAATTGAAATTGATATCGCAGTTGACCCCTGTGAAGGTACGAACTTGGTAGCTTATGGACAACCTGGTTCGATGGCTGTGTTGGCAATTTCTGAAAAGGGCGGATTATTTGCTGCTCCTGACTTTTACATGAAGAAGTTAGCAGCACCTCCCGCAGCTAAGGGCAAGGTAGACATCAACAAGTCAGCCACGGAAAACCTGAAGATTCTCTCTGAGGTTTTAGACCGGGGTATTGATGAACTTGTTGTAGTAGTCATGAAGCGCGAACGCCACAACGATTTAATTAAAGAAATTCGTGAGGCTGGAGCGAGAGTCGCCCTAATTTCCGATGGTGATGTGGGTGCAGCTATTAGCTGTGGTTTTGCTGGAACTAATATCCACGCGCTGATGGGTATCGGTGCGGCTCCTGAAGGTGTAATCTCGGCAGCAGCAATGCGTGCTTTGGGTGGACATTTCCAAGGTCAACTGATCTATGATCCAGCAGTCGTAAAAACAGGTCTGATTGGAGAAAGCAAAGAAGCCAATATTGAGCGTTTAACCTCTATGAATATCAATGACCCCGATAAGGTCTATGATTCTCATGAACTAGCATCTGGTAAAACTATTCTGTTTGCTGCTAGCGGCATTACCAGTGGTAATCTCATGCAGGGTGTACGTTTCTTCAAGGACGGGGCAAGAACTCAAAGCTTAGTTATTTCTAACCAGTCAAAAACGGCTCGATTTGTTGACACAATTCACTTGTTTGGTGAACCAAAAGTTCTTCAACTGCACTAATTTTTAGGGAATGGGGAATGGTAAAAGTAGGGGCAAAGCATAAGGAAAAAATCTTTCTATAAAACAGAAAAATAGTCACCAAAATGCTTTACCCTTACAGTAGTTAGTAGTTAGTAGTTAGTGATTAATTATTGGTTGCAAAAATATCAACCAAGAAACAAAAATTCCCCATTCCCTATTCTCACTTAATGCCAGATTGCCAACTACCAACTAGTAACTACGATTTAGCAAATGAATATAGCAGTGGTGGGGTTAAGCCATAAGACAGCCCCAGTAGAAGTCCGGGAAAAACTGAGCATTCCAGAATCACAAATTGAAAGTGCGATCGCTCAGTTGGCCAGCTATCCCCATATAGACGAAGTTGCAATTCTTAGCACTTGTAACCGCCTGGAAATCTATATTGTTACCAGTGAAGCAGACCAAGGTATCCGGGAAGTAACGCAGTTTCTTGCAGAATTCAGTAAATTACCCGTGCTTTCTCTACGACAACACTTGTTTATGTTGCTCCATGATGATGCAGTGATGCACGTTATGCGGGTAGCCGGTGGTTTAGATAGTCTGGTACTCGGAGAAGGTCAAATTCTGGCTCAGGTGAAGACTACTCACAAACTGGGACAGCAATATAGCGGTATAAAAACCATTTTGAATCGATTATTTAAACAAGCGCTAACAGCTGGTAAGCGGGTTCGCACTGAAACTAGTATTGGTACTGGGGCTGTCTCGATCAGTTCGGCAGCTGTGGAGTTAGCACAGATCAAAGTGGCAAATTTAGCTGCTTGCCGAGTGGTAATTTTAGGCGCTGGTAAAATGTCGCGGCTGCTGGTGCAACACTTACTTTCTAAAGGTGCTGTACAAATTAGTATTGTAAATCGCTCACGCGATCGCGCCCAAGAATTAGCCAAGCAGTTCCCTCAGCAACCGATCCAAATTCATCCACTATCGGAAATGATGGCAGTAATTGCCGATAGTGATTTGGTGTTTACAAGTACTTCGGCAACAGAGCCAATCCTTGACCGCGCCAAATTGGAAATGGTTTTAGAAGTTCAGCGCTCTTTAATGTTATTTGATATTTCTGTGCCGCGTAATGTTCATGTGGATGTAAATGAACTGGAAAACGTGCAGGCGTTTAATGTGGATGATTTGAAGGCAGTAGTAGCGCAAAACTACGAAACCCGTCGCAAGATTGCACAGGAAGCCGAGCGACTTTTAGAAGAAGAAGTGGAAGCTTTTGATATTTGGTGGCGCTCTCTTGAAACTGTTACCACTATTAGCTGTCTGCGAAATAAAGTCGAAACCATCCGCGAACAAGAGTTAGAAAAAGCTTTGTCGAGATTGGGTTCGGAATTCGCTGAAAAACATCAAGAGGTGATTGAAGCATTAACACGGGGAATTGTCAATAAAATTTTACATGACCCGATGGTGCAATTGCGATCGCAGCAAGATGTGGAAGCTAGACGGCGCTGTATGCAAACTCTGCAAATGCTGTTCAACCTGGATGCAGAGGAACAGTTTAGTTAAATTAAACAACGAGATCCCCGACTTTTCAAAGAAGTCGGGGATCTTTTGTTTTCAATTAGATATACTTCTAATTAGATAGATATCTAATTAGAAGTTAGTTATGCAACCAGAGCAATTTAACATCTTACTGCGCTTTTTCAAGGCATTAGCGGATGATAGCCGATTGAAGATTGTAGGTATCCTGGCGAATCAAGAGTGCAGCGTCGAAGAATTGGCAGTGCTACTGCAACTCAAGGAACCGACGGTATCCCATCATTTAGCGAAACTTAAAGAGCTAAATTTGGTGACAATGCGTCCTGAAGGCAATAGTCGTCTATATCAATTGGATAGCGAGGCTTTGCAAAGCATTAGCAAGGAAATTTTTACACCTGAGAAAATAGCATCCTTGATTGGGGATGTGGATACTGAAGCTTGGGAAAGCAAAGTGTTGAAAAACTATTTCGAGGGCGATACTCAACGCCTCAAAGAAATTCCTGCTAGTCGCAAAAAGCGCCTAGTAATTCTCAAATGGTTAGCAAACCAGTTTGATGTCGGAGTCAACTACCCTGAACGCATGGTAAATGACATTCTCAAGCGCTACCATCCTGACTGCGCTACTCTGCGACGGGAGTTGATTGCTTGCCAGTTAATGCAGCGAGAGCATGGGGTTTATTGGCGTATAACATAGGTATGAAAGATGAATAAGCAACCGCACAATCATAGGTCGTATTTTTATGCAGTTAGAAACACAAAAAATATATTACACACCTGAAGAGTATTTAGAAATTGAAGAAAAAGCAGAATATAAAAGCGAATACCGTGATGGAGAAATTGTACCGATGACGGGTGGCACTACAAATCATAATAAAATTGCAGGCAACTTTTATGCTTATTTGAAGTTTGGTTTGAAAGGCAAGAACTATGATGTTTATATTGGTGATGTACGTTTATGGATACCCCGTTATCGGCAGCATACGTATCCTGATGTGATGGTGATTGAGGGACAACCTATTTATACAGGAACTAGCACAACAACGGTTATGAATCCGATGTTAATTGCTGAAGTTTTATCTAAATCGACTAAAAATTATGACCAAGGCGATAAGTTTCTTTATTATCGCTCTATTCCAGAATTCAAGGAATATATTTTAATTGACCAATATCAGTATCATGTGATGCAATATGTAAAAACTGCGGAAAGTCAATGGTCATTTACTGAACTTGAAGATGAATCTGCAACTTTATCACTGCAAACGGTTGATTTTCAAATTGAATTGCGTGATCTTTACGAGCAAATAAATTTTGCAGAAAATAACGAAGATTGAAACAATGACGTAATTGCGAGCAAGATATGCAAACTCTACAAATGCTGTTCAACCTGGATGCAGGGGAACAGTTTAATGAAACTCAACAACAAGCAAGATCCCCGACTTCGTAAAAGTTGTCGGGGATCTGAACTTTTCGATTTTCACAAGAGTTGTTCTGGGTCAATTCCCCGTTCTTGTAGTCGTGTCAATAAATCTTGATATCGTTGGCGTTCTTCCTCTAGTTGCTGGAGAGCTATTTCTTTAGCTTGACGTTCTTGTTCAGCGCGTTGACGTTCTTGTGTACGTACTTGGTCAAGCTCAACGGGTGTAAGAAATTTATATCCATCAAGGCGATATATTTCTAGGGTTTGTGGGGTGAGTTCAAAGCGGATTCCCAAACGGGGACTTATCCATCCATGAATCTGGTTAATTTCCTGTAACCAATCTTCTGAGCGCAGAAAACCTGTTAATTCATTTCGGTCTGGGTCGTAAATGTAATACTCTTCAACTCCATAGCGTTGATAAAACAGGAGTTTATGTGACATTTCTTTAGTTGTATTACCAGGAGATAATATTTCAAATACCACCTGTGGCGGAATATTATCTTCTTCAAATTGCTTGTAAGAACCCCTATCTACTTTGGGTCTACCAAACACTACCAGAGTATCAGGTGCTTGTTTGATGTTAGGATTACCTGCAACTGGATACCAAAATAAATCTCCGGCGATGAATACATCTGGTTGGGATGCAAATAAAATTTCTAAATTTTCTTTAATAGTTACTATCCAGCGAAACTGCTTGGTATTATCCGCCATTGGTTGTCCGTCGCTTTCGGGGTAGATGACCTCAGATGCGGTATTAGGGGTGATTACCATAATGCTACGCCTCCACTCTTGGGCTTTCTCATAGTTTAGATGGTGGGATGGAAGTTGTGAGCTAATAATGGTAATTATGTACTAATTAAATATTGAGCGATCGCTATAGAATATTGTTGATCGTGCGATCGCCTCTTCTTCAACGACAAACACGCACCGAAAAGTGTAGGAAAATATTTCTACACTTTTGCAATTTAGCGATCACTTAAAACGGCAAACCAGGATTCGAGTTCCATCTGGTAATCTAAACCTGCTTCAGTAAAAGCGGTTTGAACTTGCTAATCTCTGACTGTCATCATTGACATAAAAAGCTTTTTCCACAGTATTCATCTACTTTTATTTACCCGAAATCCAATCACTAAATACATTGCATAAATAGAAAGTCAATCACACTCTATTGTCCCAAATAAACTTCTAAAATTTTGGGATTAGTTTGAATCTCTGCGGGTGTACCGTCAGCCAAATTTTACCCTTCGGCAAGTACTCAAACGCGATCGCACAATGACATAATCACATCCATGTTGTGTTCAAGCCACTTTTAAAGACTTACCTAATGTTTGTGGATCTGGTAAAGGCTGACCATCTTCTAAGTAAGATTCTATTAACATTTCCAAGACTTCCTGAGCATTTTTCAAAGCCTCCTCATAAGTGTCTCCATGAGTACAAGGCTGCATAATATCCGGGAAATCAGGTAATGAAACTACATAACATTCATCTTGGTTTGACCATTGAATTAATATTGTATATTTCATGCTTCTGGTTCCTTCTTTTCCTCTGCTTCTATCTTATTTAATTCTTCTAGTGCTTCATTAACCTGCTTTTCTAAATATAGTTTAGCATCACTACCATCTTTACCAGCAATGATAATAGCTTTAGATAATTTTGGATGTATCCATTTGCTATGACTTCCCTTTGCCTGTTTATAAGTAAACCCTGATCGCAGTAATAAACTTTTCAGTTCTCTAATTTTCTTGGGCATATACTAATTTGCTTTTTACCCAAGATTATTTGGGCATTTAATATGAGTATGAGTTTATTTGCCCAAATAAGCTTCTAAAACTTTGGGGTTGGTTTGAATTTCTGCGGGTGTACCGTCAGCCAAATTTTGCCCTTCGGCAAGTACCCAAACGCGATCGCACAATGACATAATCACATCCATGTTGTGTTCGATAATCAGAAATGTCATGCCATCTTGACGGTTCCAAGTGATAATGCGATCGCAAATATCATCAATTAGTTTCGGATTCACCCCGGCGGCTGGTTCATCCAACAAAATTAACTTGGGATTAGTCATCAGCGCCCGTCCCATTTCTAGCAGCTTACGTTGTCCACCAGACAAGCCACCAGCATAATCGTGTGCTTTTTTTGCTAAACCCACTGATTCTAATAAAAACATTGCTCGTTCTTCGAGTTGCTTTTCTTCCTTGGTGACAATGTGCGGTTGCAACTGCACTTGCCAAAAATTTTCACCCGTTTGTTTTTGCGCCGCCAGCAGCATATTTTCTAACACCGACAACCGCGAAAGAGTGCGTGCAACCTGAAAGGTGCGGATTACTCCCTGCTGGGCGATTTGATATGGTTGCAAGTTGTGAATCGGTTCGCCGTCAAAAATCACTCGTCCCTTATCTGGGCGGATGAAGTTTGAGAGTAAGTTAAATAAAGTAGTTTTCCCAGCACCATTGGGGCCAATTAAGCCCGTAATGCTGCCTTTAGCAACTTCGATTTTCGCCTCATTAACTGCTTTGACACCACCAAAGCTTTTAGAAAGTCCAGTGGCTACCAAAAGTGGAAGTGGCGATGACTGGTTATTTACCAAGGGTGAGTTCCTCCTTTTTCCCTAAGATACCTTGAGGACGCCAAATCATCAGCACCATCAAAATTAATCCGATTACCATGATCCGAAATGCACCCAAACGTGCTTCATCAAGGGGGACGATTCTAGGTAAGACTTCCCGCGTTAGCGCATCGTAAGCAAAGAAAATTACCGCACCTAAGATTGTGCCAATGTTATTCCCAGAACCGCCTAAAATCACCATAATCCAAGTGTCAAAGGTGATTTGGGGTTGAAAGTTATCAGGGTAAATAGCGCCCAGTTGCCAAGCGAAGAAAGCACCAGCGATGCCCGCGATCGCACCTCCTAACATGAGAGATTGTAATTTATACCAAAAGACATTTTTTCCCAGTGCCTTGGGAATTTCTTCATCTTCGCGGATGGCTTTGAGAATTCTACCCCAAGGCGATCGCACCAAAATTTCTAACCGCCAGTATACAAGTGCTAAAACCAGCAGCAATACTAGCATTAAACCCGCTTTTGGGTTGTAATTATACAGTCCAATCACCCCAGAAATATAAATTGCTACTGCCAAAACTGCTAACACAATTCCCACACCCAAACGGGATGCGAATTCTTGCTTGCTAGTTGTCCTTTTACCTAAATCAGTAGTTCGAGATACTTGGGTGATGCGAATCCATCGCCATAACGTCAAAAAAGTTACAGCAGCTAGCAGTGTTAACAACCCGATCATCCCAAATCTGACAAACAAATTTGGCTCCGTAGATAGAGGTATGGGATAACTTTGTACACCAAACGCCCCAGAAACCCAAGTGTCACCCACAGGTAATTCCTGGTTATTTACCACCAAACGAATTAATTCCCCTGTACCAATAGTGACAATTCCTAGATAATCTTCCCGCAAGCGTAGAGTTGCAAAACCAATTATCAAACCCAACAAGGCGGCGACAATTGCCCCAGCTATTGCTGATACCAGTAAGGGTACGCCCCTTAAGCTTAACAATACGGTTGTATATGCTCCCAGAGTCATGAAAGCAACATGACCAAAATTAATTAACCCGGTAAAGCCCCATTGCAAATTGAGTCCGAGTGCGAATAAAGCGAAAAGTGCTGTAGAAATTGCTAAGAAAATGAGATAGTCAACCATGTTTTGGAATGGGGAGTGGGGAATGAGGAATCGGGAATTGGGAAGATACTGTTGGCGAATGGATAGGGGGTCTAACCCATCATTGCAATTGCTCTTGATTTTAGTCCGTTTCAACGGACAGTAGCTCTTAGCCCGCAATTTATTGCAGGGCGGAAAAGCAACGCCAAACCAAGGTTTTAGGGGTGAGGGGTCAAACAAGAGAGAGAATTGACCAACAGGGTCTTGGGAATGGGGAATCGTTATTTTCGCTTGTGCCCCTACTCCCCACTCCCACTCACTAAGCAAATAAATTTTAGCGTAGCTTGAGCGTAGCTAATTTTATGGGAATACTATCTATTGTTGGTGTTTGCTGGTAGGGAATAATTGACGTATGAATTTGCTGCGACTGAGAATGCATCATCTAATCGAACAATTAGGCGATGACGATTTGCAAGACATTTGGAACGTTCTGGAAGGTTTATATTATGACTTTTATATGCTCAAAGCGATACAACAGGTTAAGCGATCGCAGCAACCGTGGGATATATTAACCCATGAAGAAGCGGTAAGACTGTTGATGTTTTTCTGATTCAGCAGCGCTTTCTTTTCTAATGCCAGTGGCCCCTCAAGTTTTGGTGAAGGTAACGCCCAGTGAGTCTGGAAATGCGCTATGCCAGGTCTTTTTTACTAGACCTGAAGAATCTAGAACCTGCCGCCTACGAGCGGGTGCATGATTTTGTTTTTATTGAGTTAGCCCAAAAGTGGCAGTTGAGTGATTTACAAGAACTACGACAGCTTGATGGTGAAGGCATTTTTCACCGCTTCACCCTCGATAATTATCTGATTGGTATAGAAATCAGGGGTGGAATAGTGAAATTTCTGCGTGTCATCCCTATGCCAGATGTTTAAAGTGAGGAGTTAAGGCAACACTGAAAACTGTAAACTGTATAAGGCTAGGCAGGGATCGCTATAACCTTACATTAAACTGGTTTTTGAAAAACACTTTATTTGAGATTTCCCTATGGATGCTAGGGCACTTTGGCAACGATACCAAAACTGGTTATATTTCCACGAGGGATTGGGATTGTACTTAGACGTAAGTCGAATACGGTTCGATGATGCCTTTGTGGAATCGTTGCAGCCGAAGTTTGACAAGGCGTTTGCGGATATGGCTCAACTAGAGAAGGGTGCGATCGCAAATCCCGATGAGAATCGCATGGTTGGACACTACTGGCTGCGAAATCCTGATTTAGCGCCAGCGCCGGAACTTACACAAGAAATAGTCCAAACCCTAGAACAAATCGAAGCCTTTGCGGAAAAAGTCCAAACAGGTGCTATTCATCCTCCCAGAGCAAGCCGCTTTACGGATATTATTTCCATTGGCATTGGTGGTTCCGCCCTCGGCCCCCAATTTGTCGCAGAAGCTCTCGCTCCTGATTTCCCGCCCCTGAAAATTCACTTTATCGATAACAACGATCCCGCAGGTATCGATCGCGTTCTCAATCATCTGCGAAATAGCCTCGCCAGCACTCTGGTATTGGTGATCTCCAAATCTGGAGGAACACCAGAACCCCGCAACGGCATGATTGAAGTTAAAAAAGCCTACGCCGGACACAATTTGGAGTTTGCTCAATATGCGGTAGCAATTACCAGCGTTGATAGCAACCTCGATAAGTTGGCCAAAGAGGAAGGCTGGCTAGCCAGATTTCCCATGTATGACTGGGTAGGAGGGCGTACCTCAGAAATGTCTGCTGTGGGGCTAGTACCAGCCGCATTACAGGGCATTGATGTTCGTGCCATCCTAGATGGTGCAAAAGAGATGGATGACGCTACCCGCGTCCCAGATGTGAAAAATAACCCAGCAGCCTTACTCGCCTTGTCTTGGTATTTTACTGGCAATGGCAAGGGCGAAAAAGATATGGTTGTCCTACCTTACAAGGACAGCTTATTTTTATTCAGTCGCTATTTGCAACAGCTGGTGATGGAATCCTTGGGCAAAGAAAAAGACTTAGATGGCAAAGTTGTTCATCAAGGCATCGCCGTTTATGGCAACAAAGGCTCAACAGACCAACACGCTTACGTCCAGCAGTTACGCGAAGGTGTAGCGAATTTCTTTGCTACCTTCATCGAAGTGTTGGAAGATCGTCAGGGCCCATCCACTGAAATAGATCCGGGAGTTACATCAGGCGATTATCTTTCCGGTTTTCTCCAAGGAACCCGACAAGCGCTTTATGAAAATCACCGTGATTCCATTACAGTCACCATTCCCCAAGTTAATCCCCGAACTGTAGGGGCATTAATTGCGTTGTATGAACGTGCTGTTGGTTTATACGCTAGTTTGGTTAACGTCAACGCCTACCATCAACCAGGGGTAGAAGCTGGTAAAAAAGCTGCCGCCTCCATTCTGGATTTGCAAACACGAGTGGTAGCAGTACTACAAAAAGAAAAAACTCCCCTTTCTCTTGACGAACTCGCCGAAAAAGCAGGCGCATCAGATCAAGTTGAGGCAATTTACAAGATTTTGCGTCATATCCACGCCAATCAGCGGGGTGTAGTTTTGCAAGGTGATCTTCAGAAACCTGGTAGTTTGACGGTTTCTGCTAGCTGATAGCTCTAGTACCGCAAGGCGGAATTCAAAATTCAAAATTCAAAATTCAAAATGAATACAGCGTAAGCGTTTCATCGATTTTGAATGGTGAGGCAGTCCGGTCTTGGGGGTTTCCCCCATGAGGAACTGCCGAACCCGAAGGGGTGGTTTATTTACGCCGTGTTGTACTAGTCCAAATATCACATTTTGTCCATAATTGTTGTATCAGCAACAATTTTTTATTGTGAAGCATCCTAGATAGAAGATATATCTTCCGTCTAGGATGCTTCACCGTATAATTCGTAATTTGTAATTAACTTCTCTCCGGGTTCTCAATACTGTTCGGTTAAGGCAAGAGACGCGATGAATCGCCGTCTCTACAATCGCAATGACAATTGGGCATTTTTTAACGTGGAGTACTCTAAAGGGAACTAGAGCTAGTCTGAAGAATCGGCTGATTTTGAAGACGCTTCCCCTTCACCACCATCTTCACACCACCTGCTGGGCTAAATAGCAAGCCTTTACGTACTGGCTGCACTGGTTTACTATCAGCCAGTTCCATCTCCCAGTGAGACAGCACTGTTGCCAACACCAGCTTCATCTCAAACAAGGCAAATGCCATACCAATACAGCGACGGTTTCCGCCACCAAAGGGTAAATACTCATAAGGAGAAAATTGCCGTTCCAGAAAACGCTCTGGCTTAAATTGCTTCGACTCAGGATATAAATCTTCTCGATGATGGGTCAAATAAATAGAGGGATTGAGCAAAGTCCCAGGCTCAAAGTTGTATTCTCCAATTTGTAGCGGTGATTTGACCACTCGATTTAGTGCTGATACTGCTACTGGATAAAGACGTAGGGTTTCAGAACAGACAGCATTCAAATAAGGCAATCGGAAAATAGCGTTTGGATCTGGGTGTTCACCCAACTTATCTAGTTCTTGCAGCAGTTTTTCACGCACTTGTGGTATATGATGAATCCAGTACAGTGCCCATGATAAGGAAGTTGCAGTAGTTTCGTGACCCGCCACTAATAGAGTCATCAGTTCATCACGTAATTCCAAGTCTGTCATCGGCTCTCCCGCTTCATCACGAGCAGCCATCATCAAAGATAGAATATCAGTTCGAGATGGATCGGGTTGTGCTTTGCGTTCTTGAATCTGGGCGTAGATGAGTTGATCGATTTGCTGCCGTAAACGCAAGTATTTCCCCCAAGGACTCCACGCTCCTAAATCCCGTCGCATTGCTGGGAAAAGCAGCAGAACTGTTCTTAACATAGGGATTTTGGGATTTAGGATTGCAATCAGGAGTTCATTGAGTTTTTCATAACGTGGCCCATCTTCTAGACCAAATACAGCCTTCAAAATTACTTGGAAAGAGATTGCTTGCATTGATGGCAGAACTGCAAAGCTTTCTCCAACCTGCCACTGATTAGTCACTTGCTCAGTGATCTCACGGATTAAATCACCATAAGCAAGCATTCGCTCTCCATGTAAGGGCGGTGTCAACAGCTTTCGTTGTCGCTGATGAGGCTTTCCTTCCAGCGCCAATAGTGATTGCCTTCCTAATAAAGGCGAACTAATCCCTGCTGGCTCACCAGAGTCCAACTGCTTTGGATCTGTAGTAAAAATCTGTTGAATCACTTGAGGATTGCTAATGAAAACTTGAGGAGCAGCATTTTGTCCTAGCTGAAGGGTAAAGATATCACCATAACGTTTAGCACAGTCTTCTATGTATTCTAATGGGTTCGTCAGCCATTGATACGTCTGTACCCAAGGGTGAGTTTGAGGGCCATTAGGCAATTTAAGTGCAGACATTTTTATTAATCTCCCAATGATTAAAGCAAGATTGGTATCAGTCAGTCATTTATGCACCTGTAGCTTGATTAATCTTAGACCACAGATTGGGGAGATGAACTTACCAATTCTTGAATCTGCCTTGGGGTTAATTCTTGCACATTACGCAAAACTACTGCTGCTCCGGCTGCAATTAGTGTTTCACTATAGGCATCACCGCGCGCTGCTGTTTCCTGGACATGGGGTGGTAAAACCCCTACACCAATCCAAGGACGAGCAGAATCTAAACGTCGCGCTTTCTCGACGGTATACATATCTGCTACTGTATCTCCCACATACACTACAGCTAATTTTTGCTCAATTCCATTCTCTAACTTACTAACTGTGGCGAAAAGTCCAGTGGGGTCTGGTTTACCTGGCGCATCTTCCATCGCAATCAACACCGGAGATTCCAAACCCAAGCGTTTTTCTAAGACATAGTTAGCAGAAGCACGAGTTGCACCGCTAAAAAATCCCCAAGCAATCCCCGCTTCGGTAAGTTGCTCTAAATAATTAGGTTGCAATAATAAAGGTTCATTACAGATATACCCAGTAAAATTATTTGGGTCTGTCCCTCGGTAGCGCGATTGAAAAAAAGCCACGATCGCACCATAATCTAGTTGCAGTTGTTCGCGGCTCTGTTGTTGAGTTTCAAAGTAGCGGTAAATTAATTCCTGCGATGCTTCCCAATCGTTATTCCAAACACCTTCAGACTTGAGTTGGTCAATATCTAGTGGGGTTGGCCGATATGCTTGGGTAGTAAAATATTCTACGGTATCTGCGATCGCCCGGCGATAGGAACCGCTCACATCGCGCACAACGCCATCAATATCGAAAATAGCGATCGCTTTTACAGAAGTTGGTTGAGTCATGGGTAGAGAGGTTAACTAAATTGTCATAAAGTTGATTAAAACCATCTAAACTTCACCAAAATAAATAAGTAAGATTTTCTGGTAAAATCTAATTAATGCCGAAAACCAAGGCAAAACTATCTGGTTTGTAAACCACGGTCGCGTCAAAACTAGCAAGCCTTCTTACAGGTCAAACGGGAGTCCACGTTTTGTTAAATCTGCTGAAAATAATGGATGTCCAATGGCTAAAAGCTTCAGAAACATATTAATCAATAAGTAATCGGACAGAAATATTTACACATTAGATTTTAGGCTACATAATAGTTTCAGATCGAAATTTGTGTAATTAATTTTGTCTTAATACTTAGTAGGGTGGGCTACCCCCGAATTACGCTTGTGGACTGTTGAAGCCGTCTTCCTTGGATGAAGCAAGAAGTAGACCCATCTAAAGGAAACTTTAGTTGAATGGCTAACTTTAAATAAGTCTAGCCAAGTTCTGTATAGCAGGAAAAGAGTTTTATAGAACAAAGATATCAAATGGGTTCTATAGAATTTCAAAGTCCCTCTCCCAAGCTTGGGAGAGGGATTTAGGGTGAGGGCGAAAACTACAGTTCTCAACTTAGATAAGGTTTAATTATTTAACCGAGTACGGTGGGTTTAAGTCCCCCGGTTCTCTTCACCGGTAAGTTTTGGGTCGGGGTCTAAATCCCCGGACGCGACGCTCGAGTACTCGCTTGCCGCCGGCGCTATCGCAGACTCGCTTTGCGCGTCGCTTTCACAAAACTTACTTGCGACTTGCGACTTGCGACTTGCGACTTGCGACTTGCGACTTGTTTTAATTCTCATTTCTGACGAACTAATCCTTGGGGAAATCCTGCTGGTAGCGACCTGACGAAATAGACCTTGACTGGTTCATCCCGATTTGAGTTCTTCACATAAGATGTACTTAGAAAAGGACGATATTTAGTCTGGTGAGCAAGATATACTTTCATGAAAGCTGTACTAAAAGCCTGAAAACGAATGCGTCCCAATTCTGGGTCACGTCCAGAGAAACCAGAGAAACGGTTAGAAGATGGTAAAATTACGTTACTCATACCAGCAATCAAATCAGTATGAGTCCCTTTGTCACCAATACCCAAATACTTGTCTTTGGTAGTCAACCAAGAAAATGCTTGTACTTGTTCCAACAAGGCGGGAGTAACCGTGTCTGAGGCTCCACCAGCAATGACTACAGGAATTTCGATTCGGCTCAGACCTGCTTGCCCAAGAATACTACTCGTGAATGGATTGAGAGCAATCACAGCTTTCACTCGGCGATCGCGTAAATCTAGGTTGCTTAAGTTTTGTTGTATCTGTTCATAATCAGGAGAATTTTTTCCCAGTGCTAAAGCACGACACTGCAACAACAAGGACATATTGACCGAATCAGATTCAGATTTACAATATTTGTGCAACTGATTAATATTGATGCGTGCGCCAGCTAAGACTAAGGCTGTGTAACCACCAAAAGATTGTCCAATCACACCGACTTGTTGAAGGTTGATTTTTCCTTGTAGCCAGGGATCAGATGTTGAACGCTGTTCTAATTGATCGAGTATAAAAGTTACGTCTAAAGGTCGGTCAATTAATTCTGTGTCTGCAAATACTTGTTGGCTTTTACCTGTGAGTAGTGCTTCCATTTGGAGAGAATCACTACCAGGATGCTGAGGAACAACAACAGCAAATCCATAGGATGCTAAATTTTCAGCCAAGTAAGCAAAGCTCTCGCGATCGGAACCTAGTCCATGAGAAATGACTACAACTGGTGCAAGTGTTTGACTTTGAGGTAAATAGATATCGGTTTGAATGACTCTAGTTTCAATGCTTCCAGTCAGGGATTTACGATTAGTATCCACAAAGGCGATCGTTCTTTTTTCCCAAGAAAACGACCCTGACTTGTTGTATAACTTCGGTAATTTTGAGATATCTACAGGTGGTTCAGTCGATGCTTCCGTATTAGACTCTTGCTCAATTACAGAGAGAGCTTGATTTGTCTCCTTGTTCAGAGTGGAAAGTTTATTCATCAGTGCCAAAAGCTCTTGGGAGTTAATCCGAATACTCTGTGAAGGGAAGTAGCGCATCGTATTCAGGAGTGTTAATCCCTCTGGATCAGCCGCCGCTAGAATCAACGCCGCACGAATTGCATAAAAACCGTTCTGTCTTGAATCTGTTTGAATCAATTCACCCGCGGATTTTAACATGGATTCTCCAATTTTTGAATAGAGAAATTGAGAGACTGCTACGGGACTTAATTTTTGTTTTTCAGTCAAAACCTGACGCAGTTGAGCAATATCCTCTGGTTTGAGGTACTTTTTATATGATGCTAGTTCACTGCTAATTTTACCTTCTTGAGCATAAGTTTTTAAATCAGTAACAGGAAGAGAAAATTCTAAAAGACTATAAGAAAATTTTATTTGTTCAGCACCGAGAGCTGGCATCATTCCTATACTCAACAACCCAATAGTGGTACCGACCCAAGAAGGAATTTTAAGTTTCATAGCATCGTGTGAATGAGTAATTTGAATCGCAAACAGACTCCAATACGGTTCACTTAAGGCTAAAACTCTTTTTTTACGAACCGCAGAGGCGCAGAGGACACAGAGAGAAGAGAGGGAAGAAATACTTAACTCAACTGTATTTAAACAGACTCGTGTATTCTAAAGTATGGGCAGTACTTGTATAGAAATGGTATTGGTAGTCAAGCTTGAGAGCGATGCCTGCGGCAACTCCTTCGGAGAACGCATCCTAATAGCTTTCAAGAAACAAACTAGAAGGAAAAAGGATTTGACTTGATTTGTTTCATTTGTAGCGTGTGGTGCGCCGCTCTCAAACAGTTAAACAGAGGCATCTCCCTGAAACTTGACGACTGTTCCTTGACTCTTTCCATTGAAAGAGGCTAATTCTCCAGATTGAGTAGGTTCAGGCGATTGGGGTGGCTTACCTTTAGAGGTAAAGTCTGTGAGGTTTTTGACCACCACATAAAGGACAGGCACCAGCAGCAGGCTCATGATCACGGAGATAAATAACCCACCAAACACCGCCGTACCAAGGGATGTCCGGCTGGCTGCACCAGCGCCAGATGACAGTAGTAAGGGAAGGAACCCACACAGGGCGGCAATTGTGGTCATTAAAATCGGGCGGAACCGTTGTTCAACTGCATGGAGTGCAGCTTGGGTGATCGTCATTCCTTTCTCCCGCGATTGGTTGGCAAATTCTACAATCAAAATCGCATTTTTACTCGCCAGACCAATCAACATCACTAATGCCACCTGACAGTATAAATCGTTGACCAACCCGCGCACTGAGACGAATAACAGAGCGCCTAAAATCGCAAAGGGTACGGTCAGCAAGATGATGATCGGGTCGATGTAATTTTCGTACTGAGCCGCTAAAATCAGAAAGACGGCCACAATACCGAGACCAAACAGCAAGATGGCTTGTCCGCCAGATTTGGTTTCTTCTCTGGAAAGCCCTGTCCAGTCATAACCCAGACCGGGCTGCTCAATCTCCTTAAAGGTTTGCTGCATCGCCGCAATTGCTTGCCCAGAACTGTAACCGGGGGCAGCATTGCCTTGAATTTTGATCGAGCGGAATAAGTTGAAGTGGCTGATTGTTTGTGGACCTGTAATGGGAGTCACTTTTGCAACTTCATTCAGTAGCACCAGATTACCACTTCGGGAACGAACATTAATTTGACCAATATCGTCTGGAGAGTTCCGAAACTGTTCATCTGCTTGGATATATACCCGGTAGCTACGCTGGGAGAAGATAAAATCGTTGACATACTGCCCGCCCATGTAAGCGCCCAGGGTATTCATTGCCTCACTAAAATCGACATTGAGGGCTTCTAAGCGATCGCGGTTAATGTCAATCTGGTACTGGGGAGTGCTAGCTGTGAATTGAGTGAAGACTTGGCGCAAGATAGGATTTTGATTGGCTTTGGCAATTATTTGTTGCGCGATCGCCAGAAACTGATCGATACTCAGTTGTCCGTTGCTGCGGTCTTGAAGTTGAAATTCAAAGCCACCCGTTACGCCATAGCCAGAGACTGCGGGTAGGTTGGAGGTAAAGATCAACGCATCTTGATTTTGGCCAAAGATCCCATTCAGCCGTTGCACGATCCCCTTCACCGAATGTTTGTCACCCTGGCGTTCTTTCCAATCTTTCAGCTTAAAGAAAAACGTCCCCTGATTCGGCCCATTGCCATTCAGACCAAAGCCGGCAATGACGAGAGAGGTTTCCATCTCCGGCACTTCTTTTTGCAGGGTTTGAGACACAGTCTTAACAACTTTTTCGGTGGAGGCCAGGGAGACACCATCAGGAGCCTGAATCAAACCGACAATAATACCTTGATCCTCATCTGGCACAAATCCACTGGGGACGGAAACATATATAAATGCTGTTACCGCCAGTCCAAGGATAAATAGCCCCAGCACGAACATCCGGATGCGGATCAGGAACTTGGTCAGACGCTCGTATTGCTCCAGTACCCAGCTAAAGCCCCGGTTGAACTGACGAAAAAACCAGCCCACCGGCCCTCGCCCTTCACCTTCGGTATGATGCAAGAACAGTCCAGACATACTGGGGGTAAAACTCAGGGCATTGAATAAAGAAATGCCGATGGAGAAGATAATGACCAGTGCGAACTGCCGATACATGATGCCGGTCGCCCCTGGAAAAAAGGACACCGGGATAAATACCGCTATCAACACCAATGAGGTGGCAATCACTGCCCCTGAAAGCTCCCCCATCGCCTCAAAAGCAGCTTGTCGTCGGTCTAAACCTTGTTCCATCTTGGCAGCAATCCCCTCGACGACGATGATCGCATCGTCTACCACCAAACCTGTTGCCAGTACTAATCCAAACATGGTCAACGTGTTGAGCGAGAAGCCCAGGAGATAGGCAAAGGCCAATGCACCAATGAGGGATACAGGAATAGCGATCGCCGGAATGATTGTTGCCCGCCAATCTTGCAAAAAGACGAAAATCACCAGCACCACTAGGGCGATCGCTTCCATCAGCGTCTTGACCACCTCTTCAATTGAGACTTCTACAAACTTGGTGGTGTCGTAGGCAATGACGGCTTTCAACCCGGGCGGAAAGTTTTTCTCTAGCTCTGCAATCTGGGCTTCTACGGCTTTGGCTGTATTTAGCGCATTACTGCCTGGAAGTTGATAGATCAACATGGCGGCGCCCGCTTTGCCCTGTACCAGTGCCGAAGTTGTATAGTCCTGCGCCCCTAACTCGGCTCGTCCTACATCCTTGAGTTTAACTAGCGTCCCGTCAGCTTGGCTCTTCAGTACGAGGTTTTCAAATTCCTTAACATCTTTTAATCTACTATTGATGCGGAGCGGGAAATTCGAGTTCTGATTCGCCTTGGTGGGCGCTTGACCGATGGAGCCTACCCCCACCTGAACATTCTGAGAAGTTAGCGCACTGCTGACATCGGTTGCTGTCAAACCCCGACTGGCTAAAGCATTTGGGTCAAGCCACAACCGCATCGCATACTCGCGTTCCCCAACCAGTCTGGTATCTCCTACACCAGGGACGCGCTTGATGGCATCGGTGATGTAAAGGTCAACATAGTTACTCAAAAAGATGTTGTCATACTCGCTATTTTCGGCATAAAACCCATAAACTAGGAGAATGCTGTTGGAACGTGCTAAGGTAGTTAACCCAGTTTGCCGCACAGAGTCAGGTAACGTTGGTTCAGCGATTGCAGCTCGATTCTGCACGTTAACTTGGTCAATGTTGCGGTTACTCTCTGGGTCAAACTGAGTTGAAATGGTGGTGGAGCCGTCATTACCACTGGTTGAAGTCATGTACTGCATCCCCTCAACCCCGTTTATTTGCCGCTCAATCACGGTTGATACAGTATCTTCAACGGTTTGGGCATCTGCACCAATATAGGTGCTGGTAGTTTGCACTTGAATGGGTGCAATTTCCGGTAAGTTGTTGATCGGCAACAAGGGAATGCAAATGCCACCAATCAGCAAGATTAAGAGGGTGCAAACCGTTGATAAGACAGGTCGCTTGATAAAGGTGTCTGCGATCGACATGATAGTTATACGATTTTAGATTTTGGATTTTAGATTTTGGATTGAGAAAGTCCTACTCAGAATGACTTTCACCTAACTATTAACTCCTAAGATTGTGGTTGAACGGGGACACCATCTCGCAGTTTGAGAATGTTAGATACCGCTAGGCGATCGCCTGGTTTAATTCCCTCTAAAATGGGATAGCGATCGTTTTGCACTTCACCCAACTTCACAGGTTTTTGATGCACTACGAATTGTGGTTTTTGTTTTGACTTGTCTTCTTCCACCACCTTTTTCTTTGACTTGTCTTCTTCCACCACATAGACAAAACTCTGTCCGCCAATGCGATTCACCACTTGAATCGGAATCAAAATACCCGGTTGCTGGCTCCAGATAATCCGAGCGCGAACATATTGCCCATCCCGCAATTTGCCATTTGAATTAGCAAATCGGGCTTTGACTAAAATAGATTGGGCAGCTGTAGTTACTTGCGGCGAAATAAAGTTAATGCTGCCAGTAGTTAGACGCTTACCAGTGTTGGCATCCAGTAGCTCTACAGGTAATCCCCGACGCAGTTGAGCCGCATTGTTGGATGGCACCGAAATTCGCATATCCTGGATATCATTTTTGGTAATCGTGGTTAAGGTTCCCCCAGCACTCACGTAATCGCCTACTTTGACTGAGAAATCGCCAACGATCCCATCAAGCGGTGCAACCACCTGCTTCTGCTTCAGATTCACTTGATTTGAAGCAACTTGAGCCTGGGCTTGCTGGACGTTTGATAGTGCCTGATTGACACTTGCTTGGCTCGCATTCACCTGCTTTTTAGCAGCATTTAGGGTAGCGATCGCTGCATCGATGTTATTTTTAGCAATATCGAGTTCTTGCCTTGCCTGTGCGCCTTCAGTTACAAGCATCTTGGTTCGCTGGAACTGCACTTGCTGTAATTTCACATCTGCTGCGGCTTTAACTTGATTGGCTTGTTGTTGTTCAAGTTGTGCCTGGGCGGTTACTACAGCCGCCCGATTGGAGTTAACCGTAGCAATGGCGTTGGAGACATTGGCTGTAGTCTGATCCAAACTTAAAGATAGAATCGGCGTTCCTTGGCTGACGTGATCGCCATTGGATACAAATATACGCTCGATTCGCCCCTGAATTTGCGGCTGAAGCGAAACGCGTTCCTGGGCTTCTAATGTGCCAACAAACTCGGAGGTAGATTGAACTTGACTCGATTCAACAGTCTGCACCTTAACCGGAAGAGGCGGTGGCGCTTTTGCTGGCGGGGCTTTTCGGTTGCCTAATAATTGCCAGCCCACAAAGCCCCCACCCCCAATTAGCAGAACTGCCAGTATGACCCAAAGCCATGTCTTGCGCTGTCTTGGGGGTTTAGAAGCGGTTTCTTCAGTATTGATCGGATCTGTTGACACTGGTGCTAAGACTGAACTAGAGCCGTTTGCAGCACTGTTTTTCAGATCAGCAGTTGGCTCAGAAGATACAGATTCAAATGGGCGATCGAGTGACATAAGATATTCAACTCCGTCAGACAATTTTAGATTTTAGATTTTGGATTTTGGATTGACTATTAAGGAATCATTGGTCAAGATTCGTAATTCAGATTAAATCTGGGTTTCCAGGTTTGAATCTGTCGCAAATATTTTTCAAATTGGTATAAATTACACAATTTTCTGACTTACAGAAATGAAGCTTTAGATAATTATTGACAGGACTTTAATCTCTGCGTTCAGCTGTCATTTGCCAAATTCTTTCTAAGGTTTGAATTTGCCGCAGTCGAATTGCTATTAGTTTATGATGTCTTGTATGCTGCCTGCCAACTCCAACTCCGATACAGAAGAAGATTGCTGCAACACAAAGACAAGCTACAAACAAAACGTTGCCAGATAAACTATCAACCTGGTTGGGTGAATAGGTGAGGTCAAGTTGATCAAGTTGTTCAGTAATTGGAGTTGCAAATTGAGGGTTTGCTGTCAGGTCAGCTGAAGATAACCCGTTCATAGTAGTATGCTTCTCTTAATAAATAGTATTACCAAAGGCTGAAGTTTGCTTTATACACCAGCAATCTGTTTCAAAATCTCCTCGGTAAACCATTCCATTCCGTTGACAAAGTTACGGGCTGGTGTGGGCATGAGTTCGAGATAGGTTGCGAGGCGAATTGCCTGACCCAACTGGCCTTTTACCTCGTAGCGATCAAAGATTTCTACAGCGCTCTGGTGCAGTCCCAGTTTCATCAACGTACCCCGCAGATTTACGCTAGCAGGGGTAGGAGATTTTCCGGCAATCAGCGCCTTGATATTGTGAGCGATCGCTGCTCCTTGTTGATAGGCAACCTGAGCGGTAGCAGGCTGGGGATTCAACAGATCGATGGCACAATCTCCCGCCGCAAATACTTCTGGAAATTCTGGCAGCTGTAGAGTCGGTTTAACTAGGGGGCGATTGTGTTCATCCCGGTTTTCAGGCGCGATTGAGAGCGCGTCAATCACTGGATGCGTCGCATTCCCAGCCGTCCATATCACTGTGGCGGCGGCTAATGTCTCTAATTGTCCATTGCGCTCAAATTCTACAGCTCCCGGATGAACTGCTTTGACCTCAGCACCCAATAACACCTCCACGGAGGCAGTTCGCTGTTGCAGTGCCGACTGTGCAGTTTCACGGAGGCGATCGCTTTTAGACTCTTTGAGAATCTCAGAACCACGCTGCAAAATCACAATCCGAATTTCCTGCGGGTTCCCCCCTAAAGGGATGTACCAAGTTGGCAATAAATCGGCTAGCGTTGCTGCCATTTCCACCCCAGATGCACCACCACCCACAATCGCTACCGTAAGCATTGCATGGCGTTCCTCTATATCTTCGGTTTGAGTTGCAATCTGCAAGCGGTTTCGTAAGTGCTGTCCTAGCGCAAACGTATCATAAGCGGTGCGGAACGATCGCGTATGTTCTTTTGCCCCAGGTATCCCAAGGTAGCTTGTAGTGCTGCCCAATGCCAATACCAAATAACGGTAGGAATACTTTAAGCCAGAGTCTAGCTTGACCTGCTTTTGATCCAGGTCGATCGCTTCTACTGTGCCCAGCACAAAGGTAATACCGCTCTTGTGCAGCAATGCATCGTAGCGGGGACAGATTAACTCCAGTTTGACTTCGCTACTGAGCAGTTCATACAGCAACGGCTTAAAGACGAAGTTCCACGATTGGTCAATCAAAATAATCGGGCCGGAATGTAAATCTCGCAGATGGAGTGCTGCAAACAATCCGGCAAAACCACCCCCTAGAATCAAAATCGGCGGATTATCATTTTCATCAATCTGTGCTGGCGATCGCATTTGTACTCTCCTTGATTGTTTTGATAGACGAAACTGTTTTGTTTAGCATTTCTTTAATGCTAAACAAAACAGTTTCGTCTTGTCAAGGTGGTATAATAGAAATCTGTCAATAGTTGGATGCCCAGCAAACCAGGAAATTAAGTGAAGAGTAACCTTAAGAGTGTTGAGCGGGAGTTATCGCCCGAAAAAACTGAAGCAATTCTGCGTGGAGCGATGCAGGAGTTTATCGAGCATGGCTATGCAGGAGCCAGGATCGATAAAATTGTGGCAGCCGCAGGGGTTTCTAAAGCCACAGTTTACCGACGCTTTGCCGATAAGGAGACATTGTTTACCGCCCTAATCCAACGAATGGCAGAGAGAGTAAACTTTTTTGAGCAACAAGACTTTCCCTCATGCCAAGAAGAACCCCTTGTATTCTTGAAAGGTTATGCTACTAAAATGCTTAACTGTGCTGCCCAAAACCCGCAAGATATAGCACTTTTTAGAATCGTCATTGGTGAATCAGGTCGCTTTCCAGAACTAGGACGCGCTTTTCTCCAAAATGTTGAGAAACCAAATCTTGATTTTCTCACCCAATACTTTGCTACTCATCCTAAACTTCAGCTTGCTGACCCAGAAGTTGCAGCCCGAATGTTTATCGGAACGCTACTCCATATTGTGACTACGCGAGATCTGCTGCATGGTGGAGATATTATGCCAATAGAGAGCGATCGCCTCATCGATGGCTTGGTCGATTTGATTATTCATCCAAGCAAGAGCGTGAGATTATGACTCCGGCAAAAAATCAGAGTCGAGGACTTGCTCTAGTGTAAAGGGAGATTGTTCAGGGAAAGTGGCGATTGCTAATCCAGTTTCAATCACAGCCAGTCGTCTAGCCGTTTGATAGCTTTCATCAAAAACTTGATCAAAGTAAGGCTTCAAACTCGGACTTTCCTTGAGTGCCTTTTGGACTCGCCTGCGGTGTTCTAAAATTGTGTACTGCCAACTTTTTGAGCGTCTTTCAGTTTGAATTTGGTATTTGAGCAGATGCATCAGCAACACTTCCAGATTGCTCTCCAATGCCCGCTTTTCACTTCTGCCCATCGTTTCAATTTCTTCAATCAGGTTGTCTAAGTCCAGTTGTGTGAAATTCTTTTGCTTGAGCAGTTCTGCCGTGGTTTGAATCCACAGGTAAAAGTCTTGCTCATACAAATCTGAACTAGATGTTGTTTGAGATTGGGGCAGTTGGGCAGTCACGTCGCTTCGCTCCGAATTCAAAATTAAAAAGTGATCATGACTCAGGTAAAAAATCAGGGTCGAGGGCTTGCTCTGGCGTAAAAGGAGATTGTTCGGGGAAGGTAGCCACACCCAATTCAGTTTCATCAGCAGCCAAGAGTCTAGCATCGTCATAACACAGCCCAAAAACCTCAGAGAAATAGGGTTTGAGGCTAGGGCTTTCTTCTAAAGCTTGTCTGATGCGTTTGCGATGCTCCCGAATTGTTGCTCGGCAACTACCAGACCGCTTCTCGGCTTGATATTTATACTTCAATAGATGCATCAGCACCACTTCCAAATTGCTTCTCAGCGCTTTCTTTTCACTCCTGCCCACTGTTTCAATTTCATCAATCAAATTCTCTAAATCCAGTTCTGTGAGCCGACCTTGCTTGAGCAGTTCTGCTGTGGTTTGAATCCACAGGTAAAAGTCTTGCTCATACAAAGAAGAACCAGAGATAGTTTGAGATTGGGGCAGTTGGGCAGTCATAAGCATCTTTCGTTAACGCCGACTACACTTTATGGTAGACCATTCTCAATCACTGTTTGGTCATTTGATAGACTATTGCGTTAAAATAAGCGATCGCTATCCTTGTTAAATAATGCCCGGAAATTCCCGGAGGTGTGATTGACCAAGTTTATTTTGAAAATTTTGTGGTTAGACGAAAACGTTGCTCTAGCAGTCGATCAAGTTGTAGGTAAAGGCACCAGTCCCTTGACTAAGTACTTTTTCTGGCCTAGAAATGATGCCTGGGAAGAGTTAAAGAAGGAATTAGAGTCCAAACATTGGATTACTGACCTGGATCGTGTCGAGTTGCTTAACAAAGCAACAGAAGTGATTAACTACTGGCAAGAGGAAGGCAGAAACCGTCCAATGGCAGAAGCTCAGTTGAAATTTCCTGAAGTTGCCTTTACAGGTAGCGCTTGATATTACAAATTAGCTATTGTCATGTTCTACAAGCTGCCACAGTTTGATAGTCTTGTCTCGGCTGCCGCTTGCAATTAATTGTGTAACTTTGCTCACAGCAACAGCAGATACTGAGTCTATATGACCAGAGAGAGTAACAATCTCTTCTGCTGTGCTTACTCTCCAAAGTTTAACTGTTTTGTCGCAACTTGCACTTAGGAGCGTTTCACTATCAGCAGTAAAAGCCACAGCCACCACAGACCAAGAATGGCCTACAAGTGTGCTAATTAGCTGACCAGTGTTTACCTCCCACAATTTAATGGTGTTATCATCACTACCCGTCGCCAAAATTTTTCCATTGGGACTAAAAGCGACTGTCAAAACCGCCCATGCATGACCCGAAAGGGTGCTTAACAAGCTATAGCATGGGCGGTTTTGAAGTTCTTTCTGGGAACTTTCTAATGCAGGTATTTGCCACAAGCGAATTGTTCTGTCATAACTAGCGCTAGCTAAAAGTTTTCCATCGGGACTAAATGCTACTGAATTTACCTGTAATTGGTGTCCAGCTATGGTGCAAATTTCTCTGCCAGTATTGACATCCCAGAGTTTGATTGTCTTATCCCAGCTACCACTAGCGAGAATTTGCCCATCTGGACTAAAAGCAACTGATTTTACCGCGTGGGAGTGTCCCAATAAGGTGCAGATTTCCTTTAATGTCTCAACCTGCCACAATTTAATAGTTTTATCGTCGCTAGCTGTTGCCAGAATTTGACCATCTGGACTGAAGGCAACTGATTTTACAGCCTGGGAATGTCCCAAGAAGCTAGCTAGGACTTTTTTGGTATTTAAATCCCACAATTTGACGATTTTATCATCACTACCACTGACTAAAGTGTGACCATCAGGGCTGATGGCAAGGGTGTTCACACTACTCAATGTCCCAGAATGTCCAGTTAGGGTGTGTAAGCATCGCCAAGGAGAATTTGGGATTTTGAGATTTTGAGTTTTACATTCCATACCCATTGCTTGCATAACTTCATTAGCTGATTGAAAGCGACGGTCAACAGCATTTTGCAGCAGCTTGTCGAGAATTTGCGTCAAGCGTAGACTCTTTGAGTCTTGTCGCCAGACATCCGTAACCTTAGTAGTAAGATATTGTTGCCAGACCCAGCAATCATTTGCAATATCAAATAAATCAAAGGGAGGAATCTGAGTCAGTAAGTAAATACAAGTAACACCCAAGCTATATAAGTCACTCGCAAAAACCGCTTTTCCTCTTGTTTGTTCTGGTGCAGCGTATTCTGGACTGCCGATACTGGTTTCAGATGTTAGCCGATCGATTTCTGTGACGATTTTCGCAGTGCTAAAATCTACTATGACAAAATCCCCCTTCTTGGTAATTGGGGATCTACGGATGATATTGTGGGGTTTGATATCGCGGTGGATAATGTGGCGATCGCTCATTAACTGCAAAACTGGCAACAAATCTTCTAACAGTTGCCAAATCTGAGTTTCATTAAAAGCGCCCTCTTCTTCAACCACCTGAGCTAAATTAGTGCCTACAATAAACTCCTGCACTACATAAAAATGCCCGTTCTGCTGAAAATAAGCGAAAAAAGCCGGAATTTGCGGGTGCTTTCCTAATTCTTCTAGCTGTTGCGCCTTTTGTTCAAAAGTAATAGAACTTCCGTATTCCAGCGATAATTGTTGAACTACACAAGGAACTGGCGGAAATTGACCCTCATCTATAGCAAGGAAGGTTTTGCAGAATCCTCCTTTACCAATCTGTTTCATTAAACGATAACGCTCTTGTAACAGCAAAATATCCTGCCTAATTGAAATTTTTATATTTTCGTTTTTAGGAATTACGCAAAACTACAGGCACTCTGGGGCTATTCATGAATTGCCCCTACGTGAATAAAGCGCAGCCTCACAAAGAAATGGTATTAGTTTTAAAAATTGAATCTAATTCCTACAATCATTACTGTAATTCTAATTTAGCAAAAATATTTTTATGCTTCAAACTGCTTACTTTGATTAGAGAACTCGGTACTTTTGGTGTAGTTGGAGTCCATTCAAAAACACCATCACTAGCTGTTTTAGGGGCAATTACTTGAGTTAGTTTTGAACCTGCGTACAATTCAATTTTTACCCCACCGACTAAATTATCTCTCCACAAAATGAGGTAAGGAAAATTTGGTTTTATTGCAATAGTATTTACAGGTTGACTAATAAAAATTTTTGCCTGTTCTTTCGACTCACCTTTTTTACGAAATCCCAGGTAATGCGGTAGATTTCTAACGTAAGGGTTATCTTTCATATTCACAGGTTGTGGCAGAATTAAATTACCAGTACGGGGATTGGTAATCAATGTAGAACTACCGCCATCCACTGTCATAATATCTCCTTTCACGCCCAACTTTCTGAGCAATTCGGCTGCTTCATCTAACGTAGCCTGATTGACAGTTACGATTAAAATTAATTCATCGCCGCGAGCGTTATCTTTGCTTAATGTACCGATAACATGGTATTTGTTTGCCGGATTTTTACCCAGGACTTTAGCAGGATGGTCATTGTAGCTATAACTAACAATTGCATTCTGCACGCTTTGCTTATTCAGTGGATAACCCAATTCTGGCTGATAATCAGTAATATAAGCACTTTTGTTATTCCAAACCAGCACTTTCAGTTTGATATTTTTGTAGTAATCAGTTGCTGCCTTGCTAAAAGGCCCGTATGGGCTACTTCCTGCTGTAATGACTTGACCATTAAGCTTTATAGGAAATGCTAGTTGCGTACTTGATTTATATTCTTCAAAGAAAGCACAATTCATCAAAGAAAATATTTGCTTGCCGTAAAGCAACTTATACTCATTCCATACATCTAAAAATGGTTTATTTTCAAAATAAGGACTGTAATAATTATTGCTATTTTTATAATATTTACCTTCGTTAATTCCGATGTTATCTACCTCACCAATAAATTGATCTATTTGGATTTTTCGCAAGTCAAAAACTTGCAGGTAGGCTTGATTGCCATCAGCAAGAGGAGTTTTGTATAATCCGGCGCCGTTAATCACATCGAGCGGATAGTATGTATTTGATGGCGTGAATGCGTAAACCTGATGAATAATTATGTTAATGCTTACGAATAAGAATAGGCATATCAATAAAACTTTCTTTATCATGCTTTCTATTAAAGATTAAAAATTTTGTGTAGTCATCTCATATTTACAGCAGTTTTCATGTATTTGAACCACAGATGTCTGTCGTAGGGGCACAGCATGCTGTGCCCCTACCGCGTGGTCTATGCTTATTTTCCAGATAGAGACGCGAGAAGTATCGCATCTCTACCTTTTATAAATTATTGATGTTGCTTATCCACCGGAAAATTCACAACTATCGGTGGCAGACCGTTTTCTGCGGTTGGTTGTGCTTTGGTAACTACTGGTTGTGGCTGCAAAGGCGTTGGTGTCAATTCACCCTTACCAGCTTGATTCCATAAAATCAGGGATAGTAGCCCATCTACTAAGCCGTTATTACTGCCGTTACCGCTAACTAAGACATCTGGAATCAAACGGACATTGCGATCGCCTATAATCTGCATTAGCTGCATTGCTGTATAACCATGTGAACCCAAGGCTTCCACACCAGCCTGGTAAGTTTCAGCTTTGGCGTTACCTGTGGCGCGAATACCTTCAGCCTCAGCAATTGCGCGGAGTTTTGTTCCCTCAGCTTCACCATTCGCCTGTTTAATTTGGGCTTGGGCTTTCAAGTCGGCAATCTGCACACTTTGCTCTGATTGCACCATTTCTTCTTGGATATCAGCTAGTGCTGTCTCCCGGACAAGTTGCTGACGTTGGGTTTGCGCCATCTGCTGAACTTCGTAAGTTTTGCGTTTTTCTTCAGCAATTTTCCGGTCTGTCAGTGTGTGCATTAATTCATCGGGTGGCGTAATCAAACCAATCAATGAATCCACCGCTTGCACGTCATAAGCACGCAAGGCAGATTTAACGTATTCGGAAGCTTCAACTTGACGCTCGCTTCGCGCAGTCAAGAAATCCAAGATAGTGTACTCTTGAGCCGAGTTGCGGAAATAATTCCCCACAATTGGACGCAAAACCTGATCGATGACATTTTGCATCGAACCTAAGCGTGAAATCACTTTCGGCGCATCAGAAGCACCAATATGGATAATTTGGAATATCTCTAAATCAAAGCTGAAACCATCAAATGATAGCAGTTTCAGCGCCTGCAAGTTGGTATCATAACCGTGTTTACCAGTAATCCTTTCAGTGAAGTTTAAGACAATATTTGTTGTTGGTACTAGCTCAATTTTCATCACCTTAGTATTGAGCGGGTGTTTTCCAGGATACAACGGCTCAACCCAAACGCCCTTATGTCCTTGGTTTACCAAATTCCCGTGGGTGAAAGCTGCTCCGCTCACATCTTCGTGTTCTTTCCCTACGAAAGAAATCACCACACCCACATAACCAATGGGGATTTCGGTCATCGGGACTTGTTCAATATTTACCAACCAAGGGTTCAAGTTCCACGAACCCGATAATAATACCTGTTCTTGTAAACCTCGTTGTCCCCCAGCGTCGATAAATTTTTGACCATTTTGGAAATTATCATGCCCGGTAACGATGTGTCCAGCGATTTCACCTGCTGCGATCGATGAACCATCTAAAGTAGTAACAATACCAACCTTCTCTGCTGCTATTTCATAAATGTGCAACTGTTGTGGAGTCATGCCATGAGTAGTAGCATTTGCTGCTGTAATCACTTTAAACAGCGCAGTGTTGATGCGGTAAGTACCTGCGGTCAGAAAACTCATTTGCCGACCTTTTTCGCCACCTTGGGTGAGGAATTTCCGAGCATCTTGGAAGTTGTCACAATCGACGATTTTACCCAAAATCCGCTCTGGTGGGTTGGATGCTCCATCTGCTGCAACAATCAAGGCGATTTCCCCTTGGGGAATGACAATTACCGATTCTTTCTTGACAGAATATTGCCAAGGCCAATAGCCCCAATGCCAACCAGGAGCTAAAGTATCTGCCTGCAAGCCAGCTTCGCCGTTGAGGGCAATCAAACTGCCGGCGGGTAATCCGCGCCCGGAAAGGGTAAATTTCCTCACCACAATGCCGACTTCGCGTTCGCCAATCACCACCAGTCCGCCAAAGAATAGGGGGACGAATATGACTAAACCACCGATAAGTACGATGGGAACCAGTACAAAACCATCAATTCCAGCAGTTTGATATTGAATCTTGCTAGTTTTTAACTGGACAATATTTGGTGTGGTCTGATTTAGCTGTACTGATGCCGAATTGATTTCTTTAGGAGTATTTATTTTTACAGAAGTAGCATTGGCAGAATGCAGACTACCAGCGATCGCTAAGGTTGCGACGATAGATGTGGCAACCTTAGCTAGCTTATTTTGTTTACGTGTACCAAGGGAGAATGAAAAGCTTTTCATAAATTGTGCCCATTAGAGCAACTAATTAGTTAAGTTAACACTTCACCAGGGCAAGCCTTGATTTCTTAAACTTGGTGTAATTTTTTTTAAAATTAATAAATATCTTGTAGGTTGGACATTGCCCAACCTACAAACTTGAAATAGAAATTGAATTTATACTGAACCGCCAGCAGCTTGAAACCGAGCGCGGGCGCGTTTGAAAGCTTGGTTCGCTTGGATTTGGGCTTGGCGATCGTCTGCGGAAACTTGACTCAGACGTGCTTCTGCTTGGTTGTAAGCGGTACGGGCTTCATCAAGGTTAATTTTGTCGCCACGTTCAGCACCGTTAACCAGAATTGTCACTTCATTTTCTTCGACTTCGGCAAAGCCACCCAAAAGAGCGATCGCTTCCCAATTCTGATTTTTCGCGCCACGAACTCGCATGACACCAGTATCTAGAGCAGTCAAAAGTGGGGCGTGTCCAGTTAAGATACCTAGTTGACCAGTAGTACTAGGCAAAACCACTTCTTCAGCTGGAGCATCCCAGACTGTTTTATCTGGGGAAATTACACGAACGGTTAATGTCATTTGTCTTTTGTCTTTTGTCCTTTGTCCTTCGTCCTTTGTCATTTGCCACTAGCCATTAGCCATTGAACTAATGACCAATGACCAATGACTAATGACTAACCTTTGATTTTTTCAGCTTTGGCGATCGCTTCGTTAATATCGCCAACCAAGTAGAAAGCCTGTTCTGGCAGAGCATCCAATTCACCAGACAGAATCTTTTGGAATCCTTTGATGGTGTCTTCCAACTTCACGTACTTACCAGGAGAACCGGTGAATACTTCTGCCACAAAGAACGGCTGAGACAAGAAACGCTCAACTTTCCGGGCCCGCGCGACGATGAGACGGTCTTCTTCAGACAATTCATCTAGACCAAGAATGGCGATAATGTCTTGGAGTTCTTTATAACGTTGCAGAGTTGATTGCACCGCCCGTGCAGTATTGTAGTGTTCGTCACCGACAATATTGGGCTGGAGCATGGTAGAAGTCGAACCCAGGGGGTCAACTGCGGGATAAATTCCCTTAGCTGCCAAACCGCGAGACAGCACTGTTGTACCGTCTAAGTGGGCGAAGGTGGTAGCAGGTGCGGGGTCAGTGAGGTCATCCGCAGGTACGTACACTGCTTGAATGGAGGTAATTGAACCCTCGGTAGTTGAGGTAATCCGCTCTTGCAGTTCCCCTACGTCGGTTCCCAATGTGGGCTGATATCCTACTGCTGAGGGCATCCGACCTAGTAGCGCCGATACTTCTGAACCTGCTTGCACAAACCGGAAGATGTTGTCAATAAACAACAGCACATCCTGCTTGTTTACATCGCGGAAGTACTCTGCTACTGTCAATCCCGAAAGACCAACCCGCATTCTGGCTCCGGGTGGCTCGTTCATTTGACCGTAAACTAGAGCAATTTTTGATTCGTTGAGGTTCTCGTTATTGATCACCCCAGATTCAATCATTTCGTTGTAGAGGTCATTACCTTCACGGGTGCGTTCACCCACGCCAGCAAAAACTGATACTCCACCGTGCTGAGTAGCGATGTTGTTGATCAACTCCATCATGATCACAGTTTTACCAACACCAGCACCGCCGAATAGACCAATCTTACCGCCGCGTCGATAGGGAGTCAGAAGGTCAACAACTTTAATCCCAGTCTCAAACACCGAAGGTTTAGTTTCCAGGTCGGTGAATTTGGGAGCAGAGCGGTGGATGGGTAGAGTTGCCTCAGCATTTACTGGGCCTCTGTTGTCTACAGGTTCGCCAAGGACGTTGAAAATCCGGCCCAAAGTGGCTTTACCAACTGGTACGCTGATGGGAGCGCCTGTATCGGTGACTTCAAAACCGCGGACTAAGCCTTCGGTAGAACTCATCGCCACAGTCCGCACCTGGTTGTCGCCCAGAAGTTGCTGTACTTCAATGGTGATGTTGATTTCCTGTCCAGCTTCGTTGGTGCCTTTGATTTTCAAGGCGTTGTAGATTTGTGGCAATTTCCCGCCGGGAAATTTAACGTCTACAACTGGGCCAATGATTTGGGTAATGTAACCAATGTTTGTTTTTTCTGCGGTTGTTACCATGCTGCGCCTAATGAGTGAAGCTAGATTTCAGATTAAGGTCGGAGAAGACATAAAATTAAACAATGTCACCTTTCAGATTAGCACTGAACGCCCCTACTCTACGCCATAAATTGATCCTTAAGACTAGGGCTTGGGGATCAAGATCAGGCTAACCTAAAATCAGTAGTTGGAGTATTTTTTTATTTGGAAGTCCCTTAGCTGAGGATTGCTGTTGTTATTTGCTCTCTGATAACGCTTTTCAAGTAATTTAACTACACTACTTCTCACCCCCGTCTGAGTTGTAGTTTAAATACCTGAGAATTGCTGTATAAACTTAGATACGAAAAAGCGCTTTTAGCCCAGCCGTGATGCCTGCGGTTTTTGCTAGTCTACGCTTCATCCTCACACTTTCACCGAGCAATAGCTTATGAATTTCTCGTCAGCACGACAATATTTTTACCAGGAGATTCAGCAGTCTGACGAGCATATTGACTTAGCAAAGGCAGCTTTGTATATTGCACAAGAAGAATATCCCAATCTAGACCCAGAAGAATATCTCAACGCCCTTGATACAATGGCCTGGGAGCTTCAAGAACGCCTGCCTGACTCACGATATCCTTTGCGGATAGTTCAAAGTATTAATCAGTATCTCTACGAAGATTTAAAATTTTCTGGTAATAAAATTGACTATTACGACCCGCGCAACAGCTTTTTCAATGATGTAATTGATCGCAGATTAGGGATTCCCATTACCTTAGCGCTGGTTTACCTGGAGGTTGCGCGACGGATTGATTTTCCGATGGTGGGTGTGGGGATGCCAGGACATTTCTTGATTCGCCCAGATATTCCCGATATAGAAATTTTTGTGGATGCCTTCAATGGCGGTGAAATAATATTTGCCCAAGATTGCGAAGAACGCCTGTCTCAACTTTATCAGCAACCTGTGACGCTACAACCAGAATTTTTAGCCGTAGTCAGTAATCGGCAATTTTTGGCACGGATGCTGACAAATTTAAAATTTATTTACCTTAAACAGCAAGAATTAGAAAAAACGCTGGCAGCAGTTGAACGAATTTTGTTGCTATTTCCTGGTTTAACTTTAGAATTGCGCGATCGCGGTTTGATTTACTATCAACTTGGTTATTATCCCCAAGCCATAGAGGACTTACAAAATTATTTAACAAAAATTCCCGATGCCGAGGATGCATCTGTGATTCGGCGGCTACTTAGCGAATTGGGTAAAGGTGGGTAGGGATTGGGGATTGGGGGATGAGGGAGCAAGGGAGAAGAGTTTTCCCCTCCGCCCCCCGCACCCCGCCCCTCTGCCTCTTTTCAATGCCCAATTATGAATTTTCTGCAACTCGTTTGAGGCGGCGCAGCTGGGCTTGCATATCTTGTTTTGTCCAAGATGCAGCAAAGGTGTTGAAGCCCCAACTAACTAAGGGGTTAGGGATATCGTACTCAAAGCGGTTGAGTAGCAGCGTTCCCTTTTCTGTGGGTTGACATTCCCAGCGATCGCGCCCTTGAAAAAATCCCTGGAATTCCCAGACTACCAAACCCGGTTGTCGTTCTACAACTACGCTATTCAATGTAGGTTTTAGTAGAGGAATTTGAATGATAAAACGACTTTTACTGCCGACATCAGTACTCCAAGCTTCGCCCACAGGTTCACAATGGAGAACGGGGTTAAGCCAACGGTGCATGAGAGTTAAATCGCTAATACAGCGCTCCACCACCGTAGCTGTAGCATTAATTTGAATCGATTGTTCCAAAACTTGGGACATTCCACATCTTTGGTGCTGTTGCTGCAATTAGAGTAACGCAAAATTTTGGAGAGTGGGGAATGGGGAATGAGGGAGAAATCAATTCAAAATTCAAAATTCAAAATTAAAGAACTTTTGCCTCCTCTTTCCCAATACCCCATACCCAATTTAAGTAAATTAAATCAATAAATATATGTATTTACTGGTAAATTGATAGGCAAAACACTGACTCAGTGTTTGCGGCGAATACTTAAGCATAATTCCCGAAAACCATGAACACAACTTGGCAAGGAATAACCCAGGTGATAGGAGTTGGGTTGTCTATGAGGGTCGAGCAATTTTTGGCACAATCGCCCAGTCTGCAACCGATACAACCAGCAGTGAATCAAGGAATCGCTAATGTCCAAGGTATTGTGCAACAGTTGATTCTGTTTACGCCTCGTCTACTAGGGGCGGTGGCAATTTTGTTTGTAGGTTTGCTAATTGCCTTCAGCGTAGCGGCACTGACACAAGGAATTCTCAAGCGCACAAACATAGATAATCGCATTGCCTCTGGCGTAACGGGTCGTCAAGATGTTCCCCAAGTGGAGAAATTAATCTCCGGCTTAGTCTTTTGGAGCATTATCTTGTTGACGGCGGTAGCTGTTTTACAGGCATTAGATTTAGAGGTAGCCTCTCGACCCCTGAATAGTTTTCTCGATCAACTTATTGGCTTTTTGCCAAAGTTGGTTGGTGCAGGAATCCTTTTGACAACTGCCTGGTTCTTAGCGACCATTGTGAAGATTATCACTGTGCGCTCATTACAGGCATTTAATCTGGATGAGCGTTTGAATCCAGAACCAGAAGATAGCACACCCAGCCTCAATCAGCTATCTCTGAGTGAGACGATTGGCAATGCTCTGTATTGGTTTATATTTTTACTGTTTCTCGCTCCAGTTTTAGATACTCTCGGACTCAGACAGGCTTTACAACCAGTACAAGCTCTAATTACACAAATTCTGCTAATTCTGCCGAACATTTTAGCGGCGATCTTAATTGCTGTAGTTGGCTGGTTCATCGCTAATGTAGTACGGCGGATTGTGACAAACTTACTGGCGACAACTGGTCTTGACCATTTAGGTAGTCGCTTGGGATTATCTGCAAGTGCGGGGGTGCAACCTCTATCGAATATTATCGGCACAATTGTCTATGTTTTGATTTTGATTCCTGTGGCGATCGCAGCGCTTAATGCTTTGCGAATTGATGCAATATCAATACCTGCGATCGCTATGCTGCAACAGGTTCTTAACGCCCTTCCTGCCATCTTTACAGCCGTAGCAATTTTGATTGTTGCCTATTTCGTGGGGCGGTTTGTCGCAGATTTGATTACAAGTATCCTCACCAATTTAGGCTTTAATAACATTTTCACTATTTTGGGTCTGACTACACCCAGCAGACGAATCGTCATTTCCACAGAATCAACAATCCCGCCGACTCCAACCCGCACTCCATCGGAAATTGTCGGCATTGTTGCCTTAGTGGGTATCATCCTATTTGCCACGGTGGCGGCGGTGAATATCTTGAATATTCCAGCCCTGACAGTATTAGTATCTGGGATTGTAATCATATTCGGGCGGATTTTGGCAGGATTGGTGATCTTTGCCATTGGCTTATTCTTGGCAAATCTGGCTTTTAACATCATTACCAGTTCCGGGGAACGCCAAGCCGAGATTTTGGGACAAGTGGCGCGGATTGCAATTATTGCCTTAGTCTCGGCAATGGCACTGCAACAGATTGGAGTTGCCAGTGATATTGTAAATTTAGCCTTTGGACTTTTACTAGGTGCGATCGCTGTTGCTATTGCCTTAGCTTTTGGTCTTGGGGGGCGCGATATTGCACGAGAGCAAGTTCAAGAATGGCTAAACTCTTTCAAAGGTAAAAACTAAAAGTTGATGAAGGCGCAATTTCATCAGACTTAGTGGTGAGTGCTGAGTGCTGAGTAAGAAGGAGAGTACTCAGTACTCTTCATGTTTCAAGTTCTAAAGCTCAATGATAATAACCCTCTTTTGTCAGAGTCGGAGAATCCAATCGCCCAAATGCTTACAGGGCTTTAATTTCCACGTTTTGTCTATCAATTTTAGTTTCTATTAGAAAATAAAGCCTCAAACCTTGATGAAATCAAAGTCTCAGAGTTTGGCTGAGATTATTGTTTTCCGAGAGTGACAAAACAGGGATAATCAGCGATCGCTCTAGGGAACAAGAGATACAGCAGATTTCAAGTTGGTGAGTTTTGGAAGTGTGTTGCTCGTTTTTCTTGATTGCGGCATTGTGAGAAACAGATTCTTCAGGCAAGTCTTGGAGGGAAGTGGTAATCATTCGGGTCTTAAATCATTAGATAATTCCACAATCCCCCTAGACCCATCAATCCTGACTCGTTGACCATCTTGCAGAAGCCATGTAGCACCGTGAACATCCATCACTGCGGGAATTCCGTACTCACGAGCAACGATCGCACCATGAGAAAGTCTTCCACCAGCTTCGGCAATTAATCCGCCAGCCCTTAATAAAAATGGTGCCCAGCCGGAATCTGTGTAAGGTACTACCAGAATTGTATCCCGATTAATCTCTGGCACGTCTTGTAAATTTCGCAACACCTTCACTCTGCCTTCAGCTTGCCCATGACTGGCTCCAATACCTTGTAAAATTTGGTCAGAGTAAACCTCAGAGGGGGCTAAGGGGTGAGGAGGTGTATTGCCGTAGACTAAAAGAGGTACTTGAATAATCTCACTATCTTGCAGAAATTGCGATCGCCTAAATTCCACTAACTCATTTAAGTTGGAATCTTCACCTACAACTAAACGCCGCACTTCATCAAACTCTAGAAAAAAGATATCGCCTGTTTTTTTCAGTAAACCAGACTCTAACCAGATTTTCTCTAAAGCCAGAAAACTCCAACGCAATTCAGCTAAAAGCCGCGAATAAACTTCGGTGACTCGTCCTTTAATATCTACACGCTTTTGGACAAAGCCACGTTTGCGCTTACTGGCAAAGATACTATTAATCGCATCTTTAGCGCCTGCTTGTGGTTCGTTCCCCTGCATTAACTGCACAAACATCTGCTGAATCATCTGGGGATTCTCCCGCCAAGTGGGAACGGAGATATCGGTTCCTACTTCACTTAGGTAGCCGTAATCCTGAAGCAATTCGTTAAATTCTTGGAGGATTTTTTCACCCTCTGGGGTTTGCTTTAATTGCTCAAATACCTGCTGTGGTTCAAACTCAGCCAATATCTGCTTGGCATCGGTTGCGATCGCACTGAGCGATCGTAATGCTGCAATCTCTGGTGTGACGCTATGATCAATTTGCCTATCCTTCACCCGGAAAATCGCCTGTCTCAGAGCAGCACTCAAGGGAGCTAAAATACTGTAATATGTTCCTCGGTGCAGCAACTCCAGAATAAAGTCAATTCTTGCTAACAACTTGGAAATATCCAAGTTATCGGCGTTTTCTTGTGCTAACTGCGATAACCCAGGAATGAACAGTTTATAATAATCCTCCTTGAAGTCTTTTTCTAAACTTAATTCCCGCTTCAGCAACTTCCCTAGTCCTGGCAAATTTTTCCAAGTTGACTGCAAGGATGGTTTACTTAATTTAGCTCCTCTGGTTAAAAATTCCAGACTTTCCGGTGGCAATCCCATACGGAGAAAAATATCTCCTAAGAGAGAGGCATTAAAATAGGCTCTGGAGTAATGCAGACTTGCTGTTTCGGTGAAATCTAACCCCAAGACGCGATCGCCCAAAACTAAAGTAAAAAATTCTCCCCAAACTCCACAAGTTAAGGGACGATTAATCGACCATGTTAAGGGGTGAATAACTCCGGGAATCACTTCGGCGGCGATTTTGCGTGTCCAGATGGGCAGTAGAGTAGTGATTGGTCGAGATTGCAATACCCAAAGCGTTTGACCATCATAACTCCACTCGATATCTTGAGGAGTCCCATGATAACGTTTTTCTAGTCGGTAGGCTAAGTATGCAACTTGTTTGATTAATGCCTGTGGGACTCGTCCTTGACCCTCTAATTGTACAGAGTAAGAATTTTTTGTTTCAATAACAAAAGCGCGATATTGTTCTGGTGTGACTTTTCCCGAAACGACTTGCGTCGCGCTACCTGGAAGGGCTTCAATGATAATTGCATCACCTTGCTGGGTAATGGGATCGCGGCTGAAAGCAACACCAGAAAATACACTCTGGACTTGTTGTTGAATCAACACAGCCATTGCTGTATCATTTGAGCCGCGATCGCGCCGATATTGGATAGCAGAGGGATGATTGTAGGAAGCTTGAACTTGAGCGATCGCTTGTTGCAATCCCTCTACACTAGTAACATTTAGAACTGTTTGATACTGTCCGGCGGCGGAAGCGCGTTCAGAATCTTCTCCAATCGCAGAGGAACGCACTACTAAGGGAGATAATTCTGATGGCTGGAGAAATGTCAACAGTTCGGGATTATCGATTGGCGCGAGTACCCACCCCTTCGGTACTGGATAGCCCCAGCGCTTGATTTGCGATAACGTCGCCGCCTTTTCTCCGACAATGGCAGCATCCAACTCTTCATCTAAAGAAACCATTGTGCGTTGGCGTAGCCCGTCGTAGACATCGCCGCGTAAAAATTCCAACATTGCCTGCGATTCTGTTTGTGCCTCTTGGGCTGGCAATTTCATATCATCAGGAATTTGGCGATAAATCCAGCCCATTAAACTCGCTAAGGCAACAGCAAGAAGTATTCTGGGAATATCGCTAAAGTGCAGAATTGCCACAAACACAGGGAAAAGCAGCAAAACCCCAAATTTGACTACCTTTCTTGATTGCAGAATTGTAAAACTAATACCTGCAAAGAAAGACACAAACATTGCCACTAGTGGATCGTGTACGACAAATCCCCAGACAACATTTGTCGTACCTGCCCCTCTACCGATCCAGTATCTACCAATTACTAGAGCAATCAGGGCAACCAATTCCCAAGACGATCCATCAGGAAAGAAAGCGCGGGTGAGTAAAACTGCCGCAACTCCTTTAAAAGCTTCTGACAAGACTGCCAAAATGCCGACAAATTTACCACCATGATAGAATGCAGCCGATACACTGATATTTCTTGTACCAACTTGTGATAATCGCTTCCGCTTGAGGGCGTAAGTAATCCATTCAATCAGGGGTAATCCGCCCAAGAGGGGGCAGATAATTACAATAGCTAAGACACCCCAAGATTCAAACATTCTGGATTTTGGATTTTAGATTTAAATTTTCCATCTAAAACCTCAAATCTAAAATCTAAAGTTTTTCTGAAATTTTTGATGGTTATTAGGGGGCTTTTTATAGAAAGAATTCAGGAGTCAGGAGTCAGAATTCAGAATGATTGCTAGGGCATGAACACAGGAGTTAAAAAACAATCCAAATTGTAGATTTAGAAGTCTACAATCAGCTAGTGGTTTGAATCCCCCAAGGAAAAGCATTCTGGATTCTGGATTCTGGATTCTGTATTCTTCTTCAATTACTAGTTGCTAAATGGACACTTGGCTAAGACGGAAACCGTTTTTACCAGTGTCCTTCTAGACTACTAATGGTTTTAGTTTAGCGCATAGGCCGCTTGCAGCGCCCAGATGATCAAAGCAGCGATCGATCCCAGAAGCAACACGGTAGAGATAGTGACTACTTTTGGGGAATCTGCACCCTCAAATTTCATAATTCCTCGATTTAAGTCGGACATAGCTTTGTAATCCTCTCTTTTTGGAGCATGAAACATTTGTCCGTTTTGATTGTAGTCCTTCTCTTTGCTGATGATGTTAAATTCATTCTAAGAATTTAGGAATGGGGGCTGGGGATTGGGGACTGGGGGCTGGGGACTGGGGGACAGGGGACTTGGGAATCGGGACTGGGGACTGGGGACGGGAACATCCCAATTTTGTAAATTTACCAAAATCGTTACTTGTCATTGCGTACTCCTTCGGAGAACCCGTAGGGTATGAAGCGGAGCGGAATAAAGCAATCGCAAACTACAGATGTTGCGATTGCTTTGCTTCACTGCGTTCCGCTCGCAATGACAAATTATGTTTTTACACATTTGGGATGCTTCCTTGGGGACTGGGTACTGGGGGAGACAAGGGGACAAGGAAAATAACCATACCCAATCACCAATCACCAGTACCCAGTCCCCAGTCCCCAATCCCCAATCCCCCAGTATCATTGAGAAGCAACTTGGTATAAGAGGGTGTGGGTAGGTGAAAATAGCACTGATCGTAATTTCGGCGGTGGTTGTGGGGTTGTTTGTGGTAGTTGAGATCGGACTGCGATCGCTCTTCGGTTTTGGTAATCCCCTAATTTATATTGGTGATGAGCAGATTGGTTATTTGTTGGCTCCTAACCAACGTACCCGCCGTTTTGGTAATCGCATTGAAATTAATGAATATTCTATGCGAGGTAGTCCGATCGAAAAGATACCTGCACCTTCTGGGTTGCGAATTCTACTTTTAGGTGATTCTATCGCTAATGGTGGCTGGTGGACAGATCAGACGAATACAATATCTAGTTTGATAATGTGTTCTCTAGTATCATTCACTAATAATAGTAATTACCACAAAGTAGAAGTGTTAAATGCTTCAGCTAACTCTTGGGGGCCAAGGAACGAATTAGCTTATTTAGAGAAGTTTGGCAATTTCAACGCGCAAGCAGTGGTGTTATTAATTAATACCGATGATTTGTTTGCTACTCCTCCTACTTCTTTGCCGGTAGGACGCGATCGCAACTATCCAGATCGGAAACCGCCTCTGGCATTAGCGGAAGTGTGGCAGCGTTATATCCTTAAACAAAAGCCAATTCCTGAACTACAAGCCGTGCAAAATGAACCAGGCGATCGCGTGGGAATTAATTTGGAGGCGATCGCTAAAATTCAAGCCTTGACTCGCCACAGCAACAGCCAATTTCTGTTAGTCATGACTCCCTTACTACGAGAAATTGGTGAACCTGGCCCCCGCGATTATGAAATTAAAGCACGTCAGCGCTTGAGCGATTTTACCAAAGCACAGCAAATTAACTATATAGACTTTTTGCCGAGCTTCAATTCAACTACCAACCCGCAAGGTTTGTTTCACGATCATATTCACCTCAACTTGCAGGGCAATAAATTTGTCAGTGAAGTTATAGAGCGATCGCTTTTGAAAATCCTAAATATCTCCAAAAATTAAAAAAGCTTCTGCCGCAAGCTAGAACTGCCCTCAGCTAAAAATCACGAGCGATCGCCTGAGAATAACTGATAAAGTTGAGCTACGCAAAGTTGAAAACAGTGTTATATGCCTGGGTTTCTATTAGAAGTTGGTACAGAAGAACTACCTGCAAGTTTTCTCAGTGATGCTTTAGTGCAATGGCAGGAACGCATTCCCCAAAGCCTGGAAGCAAACAGCCTCAAGGGCGCAAGTGTCCAGGTGTACGGTACTCCCCGGCGGCTGGCGGTATTGATTACAGGGCTACCATCGCAGCAACCAGACCGAGAAGAAGAAATTAAAGGGCCCCCCGCCCAAGCTGCCTTTAAAGATGGTCAGCCGACAGCAGCAGCAGCAGGCTTTGCCAAAAAGCAAGGTGTGGAACTGGATGCACTATCTGTTCGCCCCACTGATAAAGGGGAATTTGTCTTTATTCTCAAAAAAATTACCGGTCGTCCGGTGGCGGAAATTTTGACAGAACTTGTTCCCCAGTGGATTTGGGGTTTAGAGGGTAAGCGGTTGATGCGTTGGGGTAATGGGGATGCGAGGTTTTCCCGACCAATTCGTTGGCTGGTAGCTTTGTTAGATGAGACAGTGCTGCCTCTAGAATTAGTGAATGGTTCTAAAACGGTTCAGAGCGATCGCATTTCTCAAGGTCATCGGGTCTTACATCCTGAACCTGTGACAATTGCCCAGGCTACTGATTATCTTACCGCCCTCAAGTCTGCTTATGTCAACGTTGACCCAGAAGAACGGGCAAATCTGATCAAAGAGCAAGTAAATGCAGTAGCAGAAAATTTAGGCGGGTATACAGTAATTTACCCCGATTTGTTAGCAGAAGTAACTAACCTTGTAGAATATCCTTCCGCAGTTGTCGGGAAATTTGAACCAGAATTTTTAGAATTACCAACTGAGGTAATTACTGAAGTTATGGTTACTCATCAACGTTATTTTCCTGTATTCAAACCAGGGAGTTTTGAGCAAGAATTATTGCCCAACTTCATCACCATTTCTAACGGCGATCCGAAAAAATCAGATATTGTTGCCGTCGGTAATGAAAGGGTAATTCGTGCCAGATTAGCTGATGGCAGATTTTTCTACGAAGCTGATTTAACTAAACCAATAGAAAGCTTTTTACCCCAGTTGGAAAAAGTCACTTTCCAAGAAGAATTGGGTTCGGTGCGTGCCAAGGTAGATAGAATAGTTCAAATTGCCGAGCAAATTAGCAGCCAATTAGAATTAGCGGAAGATCAAAGCCAAAGAATCCAACGTGCTGCTTTATTGTGCAAAGCAGATTTGGTGACTCAAATGGTGTATGAATTCCCGGAATTACAAGGTATTATGGGGGAAAAATATGCCTTAGCTAGTGGTGAAGATGCCGAAGTAGCAAAAGCAATTTATCAACATTATTTGCCAAAGGGAGCCGGTGATATTTTACCAGGAACACTCACAGGTAAAATTGTCGGTTTGGCAGATAGATTAGATACTTTAGTGAGTATCTTTGGTTTAGGTTTAATTCCCTCCGGTTCTTCTGATCCCTTCGCTTTGCGCCGTGCGGCTAATGCTGTAGTTAAAATTGTTTGGTTTGATAATTTGCCGATAAATTTAGATGATTTATTGAAGCAGATAGCAACAGATTTTGCAGCCAAATATCACAAAGAACAGACATCATTAACCACAGCATTACAAGAGTTTTTCTTGCAACGCATCCGCACTTTACTACAAGAAGAAAAGCAGATTGATTACGACTTAGTAAATGCAGTTTTGGGAGAAAATGACCCAGAATACACAGAACGGACGTTAAAGGATTTATTGGATGTACGCGATCGCGCCTTATACTTACAACAAATCCGCAACGACAGTACCTTAGATAACATCTACGAAACCGTTAACCGTTCTACACGATTAGCCGCCCAAGGTGATTTGGATACAAAACAGCTAGAACCAACAACCGTAGTTCGTCAAGAATTATTCCAAAAATCCTCTGAGAGTGCTTTGTATAATGCGCTAATCGAATCAGTACCACAAACTCAAGCAGCACAGCAGACCCGAAATTATCAACTATTAGTAGCAGCACTCACAAAAATTGCTCCAGCAGTTAGTAACTTCTTTGATGGCCCAGATAGCGTTTTAGTTATGGACTCCGATCCCGAAATTAAGCGTAATCGCTTACATCTGCTGGGATTAGTTCGCAATCATGCCCGTGTTTTAGCTGACTTTGGTGCGATCGTTAAAAATCTGTAGCGTAGGTTAACAAAAACTGGTGTAATTTTTGCCAATAAACGCTAGTATAGGGAGTGCTTAACCAGGGACACTCTGCTGCAATCTATGCCTAGAGCTACTGTTATTGGATTGGGAAAGTCCGGTGTTGCTGCGGCGAGATTGTTGAAACGGGAAGGTTGGGAGGTAGCGCTGAGTGATGGCAACACCTCCGAAACCCTCCTAAAACAACAACAACAACTCGCTGCCGAGCAAATAACCGTAAAACTCGGCCAATCTCTAGAATTAAATGGTGCTAATTTACCCCAATTAATAGTTGTTAGTCCTGGCGTGCCTTGGGATATTCCCGTGTTAATTGAGGCGCGCCAATTAGGTATTGAAACCATTGGCGAAATGGAACTCGCTTGGCGAAATTTACAATCGCTACCTTGGGTAGGAATTACCGGCACTAATGGCAAAACTACTACCACAGCTTTAATTGCTGCCATTTTCCAAGCAGCAGAATTAAATGCACCAGCTTGCGGGAATATTGGCTACGCCGCTTGTGAAGTTGCCCTATCCCAGGGGGGCAGAGGGGCAGAGAGGCAGAGGGGCAGAGGCGAAGAAACTGCAATCCAAAATCCAAAATCTAAAATCCAAAATTGTATTGATTGGGTAATTGCGGAAGTTAGCAGCTATCAAATAGAGTCTTCGAGTTCTCTTGCTCCCCGGATCGGTGTTTGGACGACTTTCACACCGGATCACCTCAGTCGCCATAAGACTTTAGAGAACTATTACAACATCAAAGCCAAGTTATTACGTCAGTCGGAGTTGCAAGTATTCAATGGCGATGATGCCTACTTAAGCCAGTTAGGTTTAAGTGCTTGGCCTGATGCTTATTGGACAAGTGTCAGAGGCAAAGATTTTCTGATTAGCGAAAAAGGTTTTTACATTGAAGATGGCTGGGTTGTGGAAAAATTAACTGCAACCTCTGCACCAGAAGCAATTGTGAAAGTATCTACTTTGCGAATGGTGGGAGAACATAACCAGCAAAATCTGTTGATGGCAGTAGCAACAGCAAGATTAGCAGGAATTAATCGTGATGCGATCGCACTTGCAATTCGAGAATTTCCTGGTGTTGCCCATCGTTTGGAGCATATCTGCACATGGGAAGGTATTGATTTCATTAACGACAGCAAAGCTACTAACTACGATGCTGCTGAAGTTGGTTTAGCATCCGTTAACAGTCCAGCGATTTTAATTGCTGGTGGAGAAGCCAAAGCAGGAGATGATACTGGCTGGTTAGCACAAATTCAAACCAAAACTGCTGCTGTGTTATTGATTGGTTCTGCTGCACCCGCATTTGCTAAACGTCTGCAAGAGGTAGGATATCATAACTACCATATTGTGGAAACAATGGAAAGGGCAGTTCCCAAGTCAGCAGAATTAGCCAAGCAGTATGAAGCGCCTGTGGTGTTGCTATCTCCGGCTTGCGCGAGTTTCGATCAGTACCCAAATTTTGAGGTGCGGGGCGATCGCTTCCGTCATCTATGCCTTGCTTGGGCGGGAGGCTGGAAACCTGCCAAAGTAGAATTTCCCGAACTTGAAAACTCTAGTCAAGAGTCCATAGTTCAAAGTCGATAAAGTTCGTAGTAAGGACTTTAGTCCTTGTTTTCTAAGCACTAAAGTCCTTACTACAAACTCTCAAAATTAACTTGACCGAATTTTAGATTTTAAATTTTGGATAATGGAATTGAAGATTCAAAATTCAAAATTTAAAAAGGTCTCAGAGCAAGCGAATTTAAACGCGAGAATAAATCTAAAATCCAAAATCTAAAATTAAATTACAAGCCCCTGACTTCAGGCATGGGGTAAATCTAAAATCTAAAATCCAAAATTGTGTGACAAAACACTAAAAGGATATTTAAACCTCGTCTACTTTGAGAACCGTAGTTTTGTAGGTTGGGTGCAGCGATCGCGTAACCCAACATAAAATTTGGTGGTAATGTTGGGTTGCGTTTCACTCCACCCAACCTACATAAATATATCTTTTAAAAAACTCTAGGTTTCAACATAGATGAGGTTTAGTACTAATTTAGTAATTTTAAATTATTATATTTTGCTGTAGTTTGCAACTTCAACCTCATGAGCGATGCTTGTAGGTTTAGGAATAGGTAAACCATCTTCTAGCATTCCTTCTATATGAAATTCAATAGCTTCTGCAATCATCTGCTTGACTTCTTCTAAAGTTTCGCCCACAGCAACACAACCTGGTAAATCAGGGACATAAGCAGAGTAATTACCTTCAGCCTTTTCAATCACCACTACATACTGCATTGCGGTTCTCCTTATAACTGTGCTTACCTCCAAATACTACTGAGAGTACCAGGGGCTAAATCGTCAGACAATTTATCTGGAACTGTAACCACACCGAGTTTATCAGGATGTTTGAACTGTCGATGAATACCTTTAGTTCTATCAAGATACCAACCATCAGCTTCCAGTAAGTAGATAAACAAAATTAATTACACAATGTCATTGCGAATGCAGCGAAGCGAAATGAAGCAATCGCAAGGGCTGGGATTGCTTCGCTTCGCTCGCAATGACTGTAATTAATTTTGCGTGGTTACTTAGCTTGATTACATCACGTACTTTCATGTTACTACTTATCTGTACAGGTAAAATTTCTGTTACAGATAGAGTGCCTTATTGAGGCAGCAAAGTAAACACAATTATGTCGCAATTCTGTCCGTCATTTTGTCATGGGTTTTAGTATTCCTACCCTACATATAAATCAACCAATGGGGCGATTTCCGGGATTGACTGCGTGAATATATTCACTACCCGATCGCGGTCTTCCTCGTTTATAATAAGCTTCTTCTGGTTTACCCCATCCTAGCTGCAAAATCATTTCCAAAAAGCTAGAATTTTCCCACTTGCACAAACTTGCCCATTCTGTTCTTTGAACAATTCTTTCTACATCAGATGTGACAATTTGTTGATGTTGTTTACTATTATTGAAACTCAAATATAAATCCATCCCAATAGTGACTTCATACCAAAATTCTACGATGGAATTTTTAGCGGCTTTTAATATCTCTAAGTCACCATTGAGAGCAATTAACTCAGTATCTATTTCGGGATAGTGCAAGTTTTTTCCTTTAACTGTCAATTCCCGCCAAATAATACCAGAAACTCCATTTTCTTTCTGATACTCGTGAATTGCAGTTTTGAAATCTTGATAGGCAGTAAACTGTTGCAACCCATCAGTGCTGATAAACTGGTCAATTACCGGATTGCCAGAGATTTTTATTTCTAACTTTAAGCGTTTTCCTTTGAGGCAAGCTTGGCGTTCGGCTGCCAAAATTTGAATTAGTTCTTGGGTGGTGTAAACCTTTGACATCAGAATACACTCTATTTAGTCATTGGTCATTGGTCATTAGTCATTAGTCAGTTGTTACGGACTTATAGACGAATGGCACTAAGAAAAGCCCAAAGGCTTGTGTCACCTCGTTCCCAGCCTCCAGGCTGGGAATGTATTCAAAGGGGCTGCTGCCTCTCGTCAAGCTACTTGAGGCGGAGCCTCCCAGAATGGGTTCCCAGCCTGAAGGCTGGGAACCAGTCAGAGCAAGGGCTGTATCTTTTCTTAGTGCCATTCGACTTATAGACTATAGATTAACTTTCTAATCATTATGCTTTGACATCGGCGGCAATGTAGTAACAGATATCACTAAAAATTAGGGCAGACCAATTTGGTCTACCCCATAAGTTATTTAGCTAACTCACTGCTAAACTCATTAAAGGCTCGCCGTTTTAGCTGTGCTGTTTCAGTGCGTGGTAATAAATCAAAGATTTTGCGAAATTGATCGTCTATCTCTTCAAAAGGTACTTGACCCTTTTTATTCAAAACTACCTCACCTGATTTATTAAATACCAGGACTTGAGGAACACTCCCAGCATAGTAATATCCTGGTTCTGTTGGATCGTAGGTCTCTTTAGGCGGGATAGTATCTACATTAATCGGCATAATCTCTGCTACCCGACCATAGAATTCCTGTACCCGTGAAATGGAAATGGCATATCTTTTGGAATCGCTACTATCATCCAGATAAAAAGCCAAAAATACGGGTTTATGTTCCGCTAAAGTCTGTGCTAGTGACTGTCTGGGAGGAACCAAGGAGCCATTGCCAGCATAAACGACAAAGATGTTGCCGTCATATAAATCATTATTGAGACCAGCAGATGCAGGCTGCATACTTATAATGAAAAGACTTGCAAGCAACAACAGGCATTTGGACAACCACCTTCCCCAGCCAGTAATTTGTTTATGTAAAAAAAGAAACTTTGTGCTATTCATCAAAAGGAACCTTGCAAGCTACTACTTGTCGTGAGTTTGTACTGAATTCGGCAAACTGGGTTGGATATGTAATTACGCCCACGCACTATTTTTTAAGATAACGCCTACTGAGATTATCTCTCGTAAGTGGTTGGTACTGCTATGCGGAAGTCAAAACAAAGGCGAAGTAGTGCAACAATCCAAAATTCAAAATTGGTATGGCTGGCTTTTTCAGCTAGGATTCGCTAAACTCACAAGATTAAATTTGCACTTTTAATTAGCAACTGCCAGAAGACTAGGGTACAGATGTGGGAAACAAAATACAATTCATAGATAGGCTGCGATTGGGTTTCGCGGTGTCAGTGGCAAAGAGTGTGACATTTATTGTGAAATCGCTCCGTCTCGGTGCTGCTAGTGTATTACCAGGCGCGATTGCTCGTCGCATTGAACCCCGCCTTTTACAATTATTGAGTCAGCAAGTTAAAAACGGAGTGATTTTAATTGCTGGTACTAACGGTAAAACTACTACAGCGCTGCTTTTATGCACGATACTAGAACGCAAGGGTTTTCGTGTCACTCATAATTCTACAGGTGCAAATCTGGAAAATGGCTTGATGACGGCGCTATTAGAAAGCACTAACTTACTAGGTACGCTAAATTCTGATTACGCCATTTTGGAAGTTGACGAAAATATTGTACCGAAAGTATTAGCGCCACTCCAGCCGCGAATCATTCTCTGTTTAAACTTGTTCCGCGACCAACTCGATCGGTACGGGGAAGTAGATACAATTAGTAAGCGTTGGACAAAAGTTATTTCTACCCTACCAGCAGAAACGGTGGTAATTCCTAATGCTGATGACCCAACTTTATCTAACCTCGGTCAGCAGCTACCCCAACGGGTGTTATTCTTTGGCTTGAATGAACCAGAACATTATCTAGAAGCAATTCCTCACGCTGTTGATTCTATCTATTGTCCAAAATGCGGACATTCTCTAGATTACAAGGGTGTTTATTTGTCTCATTTGGGAGATTTTACTTGTCCTAAGTGTGGTTTTACAAAAAGTAAACCGACTCTCGAAAGTAGTGAATGGTCGCAAATTCTAGTTGGTTTATACAACAAATATAATACTTTGGCGGCTGCTACTGCGGCTATCGAATTGGGAATTGATGAAGCAACAATTAGAGATACTATTAACAATTTCCAAGCTGCTTTTGGTCGGGCGGAAGATTTAGTAATTAATGGTAAACGAGTGCGGATATTATTATCAAAAAACCCTGTGGGAACGAATGAAACTATTCGCGTAGTTACTCAAAGCACAGATAAAACCACACTGCTAGTATTGAACGATCGCACGCCCGATGGCACTGATGTATCCTGGATTTGGGACGTGGATACCGAGAAATTAGTCGAGCGCGGCGGCACTTTAGTAGTGAGTGGCGATCGCGTCTACGATATGGCACTACGTCTACGTTACAGCCAAAAGTCCACCGAGAGTAACTTAAATTTAATTGTCGAAGAAGATTTACGACAAGCGATCGCTACTGCATTAGAGCATACACCAGAGAATGAAACTCTGCATATTCTACCTACCTACTCAGCCATGCTAGAAGTGCGAGAAGTTCTGACTGGTCGAAAAATTCTTTAAATTTGTCATTTGTCATTGGTCATTTGTCATTGGTCATTTGTCATTTGTCATTTGTCATTGGTCATTGGGCATAGGTTATTCTCCCCCAGTCCCCAATCCCCAGTCCCCAATCCCCAGTCCCCAAATTTATGAGTTCTCAAAATTTAGAATTAACAATAGGTTGGCTTTATCCGACGCTGATGAGTACTTATGGCGATCGCGGTAATGTAATTACTATAGAACGTCGCGCCGAGTGGCGGGGATACGATGTGAAAGTGTTACCCCTCGATCAAAATTCCACAGCCGCAGATATTAAAACTGTAGATGTAATCGTTGGCGGTGGCGCACAAGACCGTCAGCAAGAAATTGTCATGCGTGATTTGCAAGGTGCGAAAGCTGATGCAATGCGCGAAAAAATCGAAAATGGCACACCGGGAGTATTTACTTGTGGTTCACCCCAATTACTGGGACATTATTATGAACCAGGCTTGGGACAACGAATTGATGGTTTGGGAATACTCGATTTAGTTTCCGTCCATCCTGGTGAAAATACTAAGCGCTGTATTGGCAACTTGGTAATTGAAGTGACAGCTTCACGCCTAGCGCGAGATTTAAAAGAGATGACGGGTAGCACACCATATTTGGTAGGCTTTGAAAATCACGGCGGACGCACCAAGTTGGGAAAAGTCGAAGCTTTGGGGCGAGTGGTGTACGGTTTGGGAAATAATGGTGAAGATGGGACAGAAGGAGCGTTTTATCAGAATGCGATCGCTACTTATTCTCATGGCCCTTTATTACCGAAAAATCCCTTTGTCGCCGATTGGTTAATTCAAACAGCACTGCGACTGAAGTATGACGAAGCGATCGCATTACAACCTTTAGATGATAATCTTGCTGTACAAGCACGAGAAGCAATGTTTAAGCGGTTGAAAGTGAGTTTACCAAGTGCTGCTGCGAAAGTTTAACGCATCTAACCTAACTACCTTGTCTACCTTGTCCCCCTCCTCCTATTGGATGCAAAAATTGAGTAATTTAATTTTTGGATGTCCCTTATCAAGGAGAGGGAAGCTAGAGACAGGATGAAATTTTGCATCTTTCTTATTTAATCCACGTTCCTTAGTGCAGTTTTGCGTAAAAGCGTAGCGTTTTTAATGCAACCCAACGCATTAACAGGTTCTTGGCAACTTTTGGTGATCTTGGTTGGGGGAAGGCAGAGGGCAGAGGGCAGAAGGCAGAAGAAAGAAGAAAGAAAGGAATAAGTAGTAAGTTCAAGCTTTAAGTTTGTTTAAACTTGCAACTAATATACTTTGCATTTCCTCAACTTCATTCAATAGAGGAGTGAAAAGGTTTTTGTCAGCTAAATCTACAACTTTTGCAATGATTAATTGGGTATCAAGTTCTCTCAAAGAGCCTAATGCAATATTTCAGAAGGCAGAAGTACGAAGGCAGGAGGCTCAGTTGGAACCCACGTTTAAAAACGTGGGATTGATCTTGGACGCTTTGTATCTCGTGGCACTTTCCGCTCGATACAATTCTTTTTTTTAACTGGGCAATAACCCTGCAACTAAAGTTTTTATTAATACTTCTTTCATAAAAGCCTTCTGCCTTCTGCCCTCTGCCTTTCTTGTAAAAACTGTATGTATTCTGGTTTTGAGCGCCTTCCATAGCCTTCCCTAACGGGACGCTACGCGAACTGCTATATTAGATGCTACAGATACAGAAGAACGTCGAATTTGGCTGGTTAAACCATATAATTCGGACTGAGGAAATAGGCGTGTAAACTTATAACAATTAATGGACAGTTGAACTGCCCTTTGCCAGATAAACTGATTTCTATAACTCATAACTAAGTTTGAAGTCAGAATTCAAAAGTCAAGAGAAAGTTTGAAGTACAAGAATTATACCGAAGAAAGGCAGAGGGCAGAGGGCAGGAGGCAGAAGGAAGAAAATATATTTTGCTCTCTACCACAGTGTTTAAAGCATCTGAATTTATGAAAAGAAGATAAGAAAATTTATTAAAGAACACATAACATGAGAAAAATTGTATGCTTGTTGAACTCCCTAAATTTATTTATCAGTATTTCCTTCTGCCCTCTGCCCTCTGCCTTCTGCCTTACCCCAACCAAGATCACCAAAAGTTGCCAAGAACCAAGAATCTTGAAGCAATTCATGAGAGTTGCCACGATTACAAACACATGAGCAAAAGCGCAAGCTAAGAACATCGGGAGCCGTGTGCAGTGAAAGCTGCACGCACGGATCTAACTGAGAGGTGCGGGAGATAAGCGCGACTTGAAAGGTCGTTTAGGACGGAGAGCCGACTCTCCTAGAGAATTCACACTCTCTACCCTCATGTAAAAAGACTCTCAAAAAGA
>NZ_JBALEJ010000003.1:0-75058 GCF_036917975.1 Nostoc sp. | reverse complement strand
TTTGGATTTTAGATTTTGGATTTTGGATTGAATCTAATGTGGGTAGATTTAAAGCCTAAAAGCTTGTTTCCATTGGTTTTAGTCTGTTTATCTGGAACCTTCACTATAGAGGGATTGGCGCTTTATAATTTTGGATTTTAGATTTTGGATTTTGGATTGAATCTAATGTGGGTAGATTTAAAGCCTAAAAGCTTGTTTCCATTGGTTTTAGTCTGTTTATCTGGCGCGTGCTTTAGGGTAGGGGTCTAAAAAACTTATGCAAGATGTCTAATCTGAAATCTAAAATCTAAAATCTAAAATCTAAAATTGAAAGATGTCATTAACAATTGTTGTCAAAATCGGCACTTCTAGCCTAACTCAACCAGAAACAGGACAATTAGCACTTTCTACCATCGCTACCTTGGCGGAAACACTTTGCCATTTAAGACGGCAAGGACATCGGGTAATTTTGGTTTCCTCTGGTGCTGTGGGGGTAGGTTGTGCGCGCTTGGGGTTAACTGAACGTCCCAAAGCGATCGCACTGAAACAGGCTGTAGCAGCAGTGGGACAAGGCAGGTTAATTCGGATATACGATGATTTATTTACTACCTTACAACAAGCGATCGCTCAAGTATTATTGACTCGCAGTGACTTGGTGCAACGCAGTCGCTATCTCAACGCCTACAATACTTTTCAAGAACTACTGGGACTGGGAGTGATCCCCATCGTCAATGAAAATGATACCGTCGCAATAGACGAACTAAAATTTGGTGATAATGACACCCTTTCGGCATTGGTTGCCAGCTTAGTAGAAGCAGATTGGCTATTTTTACTCACCGATGTCGATAGGTTGTACTCAGCCGATCCCCGTTCTGTACCTGATGCGCGGCCGATCGCTTTAGTTAGTAGTATTAAAGAATTAACAGAATTACAGATACAAACAAGTTCCCAAGGTTCCCAGTGGGGTACTGGTGGGATGACGACAAAAATTTCGGCTGCGAGAATTGCGATCGCTGCGGGAGTGCGGACTGTCATTACCCAAGGGCGATTTCCCCGGAATATTGAAAAAATTATCCAAGGTGAACTGATTGGGACGCATTTTGAACCGCAACCTGAACCAACTTCGGCGCGTAAACGTTGGATAGCTTACGGACTTGTACCTGCGGGGAAATTGTATTTAGATGAAGGTGCGATCGCGGCAATTTCTCTAGCAGGAAAATCCTTATTAGCTGCTGGAATTAAAGTAGTAGAAGGAGAATTTGACACACAAGAAGCAGTGCAATTGTGTGACAGCAACGGTAACGAAATTGCCAGAGGACTTGTGAATTACAACAGCAATGAACTGCAAAAGATTCGCGGCAGTCATTCACGAGAAATTTCTACAATTTTAGGTTATGCCGGTGCAGAAACCGTGATTCACCGAGATAATTTGGTTTTGACTTAAGATAGAAATAAGATAAATTTTGTAAATACTAACTGAGAGAGTAAAAAATATTATGACTCAAACGTTAGAAAATGCTGTTAACTTACCAGAAGAACAACGCTTCTTTCGACATGGGTTAAGTTGGGAACAGTTTAAAGCGATTCAAGCCAGCTTTGAAAATATACCAGGAGTGCGGCTGTTTTATTGTCAGGGAGTCTTAGAAATTGTGACTATTGGTAAGCCTCATGAGGTGATTAAGTGTTTAATTGCTGGACTATTAATTACTTATTTTGAAGTCAAAGGCATTGAATTTTTCCCCAGTGGGAGTTTTAGCCAGATTATTCCTGAGATAGTAGAATATCAAGCTGATTTATCTTATTGCTTTGGAAACGACAAACCTGTACCAGACCTCTGTGTTGAAGTAGTGATTACTAGCGGTAGTCCCATAAAATTACAGAAGTACAAATTAATGGGAGTCCCAGAAGTTTGGTTTTGGGAAGATGGCACAATTGAAGTCTACTGCTTACGAGAACAAGAATATGAGAAAGTTGTTAAAAGTCAGCTATTAGCAGAATTAGATTTATCCCTGCTCAATCGTTGTATTTTGTTATCATCTCCCTTGGAAGCGATTAGAGAGTTTCGTCAAAATATTCAACAGTAATAGTAGGTTTAAACGCAATAAGATGGGATATTAGTGTTGTGATTTCTAGAGCAAAAAATGGGGAAAAATTTGTTAACGTTCATATATTTTGCCCCTGCCAATAGCAATCGGCAATTGATGAAATTTTGCCCTAGTGTTGAACTGAAACGCCACAGGAGCGCCATTAGTATCGACTCGAAACACAATTGTACCGCAACCTATTCCAGTACTATCCGGTGAGCGCGTGTCATCATTGTGGCGAATAGCACTTGAATCATAAACCTTTACGCTAACCGTGCCATTAGAGTTCATCACAGGTTTTGCTGCCACAAACATGACGTGTCCTGTATCCGCGTGTTCAGTAATCGGTTCCATTGCCCAGGCGATAATGTCACCAGGCATTGCATCCATGAGTCGGTTGATTGCCTTCCATTCCCGTATCGGAGTAGAGTGTTGTTGTAATTGATGGAAGTATTCGTAGTATTTAAAGGCGCGGGGTCTGGGCTGTTTCGGTTCCTTGGGAATCAGCGCTAGATATTGAGGTACAATCTGATTCAACACATAACCTACAAATCCAGAACAATCCATATCGTAAACTCCATTGATTTTATCAACGAAGGTTTTGTGGGTGTAGTGCGTCTCCCGCATCGTGTTCAAGATGTGTTTTGCTGCGATCGCTAATGGATTAACATCAATCTTCTCGCTATGGTTAGGGCGTTTTTCTACTGAAGATGATATGGCGTCACTACTGGTAAATTTGATCTTGCCTTCAACAAAACTTTCTAATGGCTGTTGAGCCGCTCGGCTAAATACACTAGATATATCTAAAATGAGTAGGCTGAGTGTAACTACTCTCAATGTCAGAAGCGTAAATGTGTTAAATGTCATAATTCACCAAATGATGAACTTGTAAAAAATACCTTAAGTGATATTCCACCCTATTGGCTAATGATGTAACAACAAAGAAGGTAGTTGATACATTGAGTAAAAGACATACGCTCCAGATGCCTCAAGTAGATGAGCCTCACTTTGCTCGGTGTAACCTAAAACTCTCATACCAGCAGCAACACCTGCGCGTACACCCAAAACGCTATCTTCTACAACCGTACAGGATGCAGCTTGAAACCCCATACTTTTAGCCGTATGTAAGAATAAGTCGGGTGCTGGCTTCCAACTTCCAACTTGATATGAGCTAAAGATACGTCCTTCAAATCGAGGCAACAGGTTAGTTACACGCAAAGCTAACTTAATTTTTTCGGGTGGGCCACTGGAAGCAACGCAAATGGGTAGATTAATCTTGTCTAAAGCTGCTTCTATTCCTTCTACAGGATGTAATTCACGCTCGAATGCTTCAGCAGTGCGGGTACGAAGCTGAGTTACAAAATCTGGCGGCATCTTTTTCCCAAGTCTTTGCTCAATGACAGCAACACAATCAGCCATTTTGCAACCCTTAAATAACAAAATAGCTTCTTCAAGTTTCATTGCCAGCCCAAACTCAGCGATAAATTCCACAAGAACGCGATTGCCTAATCCTTCGCTGTCTACTAATACTCCATCACAGTCAAAAATAACTAATTCTGTTTGCACTTAGAGAACTCCACACCTCACTCATTTATTGTCATAGAAGCGATCGCCACACCGCCCCACAATGGTGCATCATCCCCCAGCACCGCCGGCACAATTTCAAAATCAACCTCCGGCAAAGCCGTCTCCCGCGCCACCTGACGCACCACCCGCCAAAAATTCTCCCCCGCCTTCGTCACACCGCCCCCCAAAACAAAGCGCTGCGGATTCATCAGATTCGCCACATTGCCAATACCCACACCCAGCGCCCAAGCAGCCTTATGCAAAACTTCCTTAGCCAAATCATCCCCAGCCGCCGCCGCCTCACTTACCAACTGCCCCGTCAGCAAAGTTAAATCATCCCCCACCAAACCCCTCAAAACCTCTCCATCTCTGAGTCCTCCGCGCCTCTGCGGTTCGTTCTCCAAAATTTCCCTAACATTTTGCGCCATATAAGGCCCAGACGCCAAACGTTCCACACATCCCCGCTTACCACACAAACAAACTGGCCCAGCAGGATCTACAACAATATGTCCAATTTCGCCAGCCATCCCACCAGCACCCCGCCAAGGCTTACCGTCGAGTATCCAACCACCACCCACGCCAGTGCTGACAGTAATATAAAACAGGCTATCGTATCCCTGTCCCGCACCAAAACGGTGTTCACCCAAAGCAGCGATATTGGCATCATTGTCTACACCAACAGAAACGCCAAACTCCTCCTCCAACAAGGCTTTGAGAGGAATATTTTCCCATCCAGCGACATGATGAGATAGTCGCACCATCCCCGTGGAAGCATCAACCGGGCCACCAAAGCTGACACCGATCGCAGTAGGTTTTGCATCTTCCAGCAAAGAGTAAATTAGCGATCGCATTATTTCCAAGTCAGTGCTAGCATCTGCATTCACTGGCGAGAGACGACGTTCATAACGCAACCACTTTCTCGAACCAAGATTTACCAATGCTGCTGCTAGCTTAGTTCCGCCAAAATCGAGAGCTAAAATTAATGTCATGGTTTTGAACCTTTCCAATAAATGCGATCGCACATTTTCTGGCACTCGATCAATAATGGATTGCTATACGAAAGTGCTTTTGTCAGATTATAAGGTTAGCTTTCAGTTGGATCGCTGCGTCCAATGCCAAGCGATCGCACTTGTCACTACCAAGCCGCGATCGCCCTTAAGAATCACTTCAATGGTAAATTTTTTCAAGAAGCCAGCCTTTTCCTGATCTCAGCCTCAAATTGTTCATTTGTTGCTGTAATTACTCGTCCTGGTTTTGCTCGCATGATGTTAAGGAAATGCTGAAATGCCTCTTCATCCTGTGGATGTGCGATTACATATTTCCTCAGTTCAGATTCATTCAAACTCATGTACTCGGTCATCCTGTTATTGTCTCCCCATTACTAAGTATTTCTACTTGAATTGTTTGTCCAACCAGCATCACTATTCTGTTGGTGCGTTCATCGTAGCGGACAAGCTCTATGCTTTGAAGCAAGTTCCTAACTGTAACGCATTTGATGAAAAAGGCTTTTAGCTGTTCATTTGTAGGCATGGAAATATTAAATAAAGCTCTTAATGGGCGCTGAAAAGAGATTTAGTACAGATTAATAATAAATTATGGCAGGATATGCGTTAGTTAGCTGCATCAAAAATATGTTGCGCGGTTAAACTTAATTGAGGAAAGGTAGGTGATGAAATCGCAGTGTTGCCTTGAAACGGTGTCATTTGATATTCACCATCAACTAATTCGCAGACAAAAATAGTGGGTTGCTTAGGATTGCCAATCAACTTTCTTGCACTCAATGCAGCATAATCAGCAATCCAATATTCAGGAATGCCCATTTCTTCATAATCACTAAATTTATTGTAATAATCATCTCGCCAGTTAGTTGAAACAACTTCAATAACTATTGGAACCGATGCTGCTTGGCTTACTGTTGACTGTTTTTGAAAAAGCGGTTCATTGTCGAGATTATTAAGATTTAGCAGTAAAACATCAGGCAAATAAGCGGATTCGGCAGTAGGAGTTTTGACTAATGCGGTTTTGGGAATTCCGTATGGTAAATTAAGACGATCAAACTCCACGGTTAATTTCTGCGACAAAAACCCAACAACTTTTTCATGCGATCCGGTTGGGGGCGGCATTTCAAAAATTACTCCCTTGTGCAATTCATAGCGTTTACCATCGTTGGGATACCATTCGCTAAATTCATTGAAGGTGAATAATTTGGGCAAGGCTTGGGTCATAATCTTACCTCCACATCTGTTTTACTTTATCAAAATATTCATGATTTCCGTTGAAATAATTCAGTTTTGCATGGAAGTAGAAATATGCGATCGCCACAGCTAGATATTTGGATTAGTGAGTGTGCCTTTACTAGCAACAATTTGTCACAATTGCCAAGTTTCTCTATTAAATTGAAACTATCAATACTTGTTCTAGTAAGCTATCTCCACGATGCAACGCCTGTTCACCGTGATTTAAGCAACATCCTAGAGGCAACAAACTGTAAAGAAGTCATAAAGATTCTTAAATACTTGCATTTCTTATTGACTTCAGTTACAGTCAAAGCAGATGCCTATCATCAAACCCTGACATAAGCTTCAGGAAGTTAGATTAGGTAAAATGCTAAATACCAAATTTGTTAATGTTGATTTTAGTGACGCTGATAACAATTAGTCACTACTTTTCATTATTAACTTATCGCACATCAAGTACGGGGCTGTAAAGCATTTGCCCCTGATTTAATGTTTTTATTTTTCTTATCTTATTGATAATTACTTGCAATATAGATCGATCGATAGTGTGGAAGAAGTCTTAAAACAGTATGGCTTACCAGAGCGATCGCTGTTTATTAAGTGTTTTCGCATCTACCTTTAGAAATATGTCTCCCACGAGAGCGGCAGAGAATTATATTTTTATGTATAAAAACAGGATCTATAAGTAGCTATGTAGATAATTTCAGTAAAACTTTAAACAATTAGATTGTTGCTAGAAATATTTTTGATTGTAGTATCAGCTACACCGATATTGCAAGCAAGTTAATCGTCGGTAACATTCAGAAAAGCCGAGTTTCCGCAAGTGAAAATTTATGGAATACCAGATAACAATAAAACTAGATACAAAATTAACGCCACTCATACGGAAAAATATCTCTTGACACTGTTTATCTCTATTGTGGAGAATTTATTAACCGGAAACACCTCGAACAATAATGATGTTATAAAGTGGCTACCTAGTTTTAACTGGGAAATGAATATTGTTCTTTTTATCTCCTTTAGCCAAGGATTTGTAGCTAAGAACACAATTGTATTTTGTAATACCTTTTGTCCATAAAATACGCTAATGAGTACAGCGAGATGAATACTTTTTTTTGTTCTGATGATTCACGTCAAGTAGGAGAAGATGTTATTGGTAGTGCCACTAATTATCAAACTTATATTTTAGTTGAGTGTCCTTTACCTTGGACATCAGAACCCTTTAATTCCAAATGGGTGCCTCAGAATTTGAGGATTTTGGTAGAAGAAGTGAAGCGTGCTAAACTACCGATTAGATTCCTCTTAATTGCTAATGATGTATCACACAAAGTAAACCATACTACGCTTTTGATTTATCAAAAAGAAGAGGGGTTAAGTAATGGATACCATAAACAAGAGTTTAAGCTAGCAAATATTGAGCAAGTAGCAGGAGTTGTCCAAAAATGGATATGGGGTATCGATTCTAATTTGGAAGTAGAAACTAGTACAACTAGAGATATTTTAATTTGTACCCACGGTAGCCATGATAAGTGTTGTGCGAGATATGGCGCTCCTTTTTACTTCCATGTAACAGCAAAAAATGCTGATTTGTGCTTAGATAATGTGCGAATTTGGAAATCATCGCACTTTGGTGGACATCGGTTTGCACCAACAGTCATAGACTTACCAGAAGGAAGATACTACGGTCGTCTAGATCAAGATTCATTTAGATCGATTTTGACTCGGACTGGTGATATTCAATGCTTACATCAAGTCTATCGAGGCTGGGGAATTCTGCCTGCTGCACTTCAGGTTTTGGAAAGAGAACTAATTCTCTCTAAAGGATGGGATTGGTTTAACTACAAAGTTGCGGGCAAAATTTTAGAGCAAAGTTTAGACAATAATACTATCCTAGCTGAACTAAGTTTTGAACAACCTTGTGGTTCTCTCTACACTTACCAGGCTAAACTTGTGAGAGATGAAACCAAGACTCAACAATTAAAGAGTTCATGTAATGCTACAAGAGAGTTAGTAGTTACTAAATATGCTGTCGGTAGTCTTTGGATTAGCTCTAGTAAGGTGATGAGTTATAGTACATAGAAGTTGGGAGTTTTTAAACGCAGAGGGACGCAAAGGGAAGCGCAGAGGATCGCAGAGGATTGCTAAGTTTAGTTCGCTACGAATTAATTAAATACTATATTTAGATATAAAATCTTTGCGTTCCTTTGCGATTTCCTCTGTGTGCCTCTGCGTTGAAATCAAGATGAAGCCATATTTAAGACTTTCCGTAACAGTACTTGGTCTTCTAATTTGGCTTTTAAACGACCATTTTCAATATCTCGAATCCAGCTTTGGCTTTTACCTGTGAGTTTTGCCAATTCTCTTTGGGAGAGATTCAAATTTTTTCGCGCTTGCAAAATCTGTTCGCCTAGCAAATCGTTTGTAGCTTTGGGTTTCCTTTTGGCTTTGGCAGTTCTTGTTTTCTTTTTTTCTGATTCTGAAATTTGCTGTTCCCATTCTGGTGGGAGTTCAAAAGCCAAAATCCGCGCATTCATCAGCAGATTCCATTTACCACGGGGGCCTGTGTCTGTGAGGCGTGTTTCAGCACCACCGTCATTAGTCCAAAATTCTAATGCTTCATCTGGATCTTCGGGAAGATCAACTAATTTTGCCCACAAAGGTTGAATTTCTGGTGGGTAAGTAACTGGATCGAAAAGTGGTTTCATTCCATAGTGATTGAGAATTTCTAAATCGCTTTCAAAGGTTCGCAGCAGACGTTTGCGTTCTTCCCGTTGTCTGGATGCAAGGGCGACTTTTTCTTCACCGTAAGCAATACGCAGCAAGGTAGGAATGGTGATGCGTTGTTCCTTGCCCATTTTGGTTTTAAACAGCAACCACAGCATTAATCGGACTGCGCCTTCATGTTGCTGCCAAATGCTCATAACTGTGGTTAGCAGCGTTTTGGGGAGACTGCCGTATTGATAGAATGCGGTTCGCTCTTTACACGCTTGTTTGTTTAAGAAATATTGTGCCCAAATACCTGCTTTTACTTTAAAAGTTAGCCCAATTAGATATTTGCATCCGAGATTGTCTTCTTGAAAGTGGTGCTGAATATCTACTAAGTGCCATAAGCGGCTACCGACAATGGAGAATCCGTTAATTCGACCTTGTTGAGGCCAGTCAATGGAGATAATCAGAGAGCAAGCTTGCTGAACGATATTTTTCATTAAAGCTAGCTTGGCAGCTTTGCTCAAATCTTTGCGTTTCTCCATCCCCAAATATTTCTCGATTTGTCGCTCATCGATCGCAAATTCTTGCTCCCAAGGTTGCTCTAAGGCTGTAGCATAAGCTGCAAAAATTAGATGTATGCAGGCGGCTCTGATGTCAAGTCCCTCAATTGCTGCTATATCTGTGGCCTTGTCGTTAACTTTTAATGGATCTTGGATGTGAAATGCGATCGCACCTCGCCCTTGATTGACTTGTCGGCTGTAACTGATGTACCCTTCTTCATCGGTTTCCCAATGTAGGGATGTGCGTTGCGCTAGGACATTACAAGCTTCCCAAATTGCGATCGCGGAAGCAAATGGATTATTCTTACCATTAGAAAACAAGTCTAAGCTGCTAGCATCTCTCGGTTCAACTTTGCATCTCCCTTTTTTCGCCTGCCAAGGAATGGGAGAATTAGTTGGACAAGCTATTACACATTGCGGTTTGGAATAATAGCCCTCACAATTATTACAAAGACCAGGATCAACCCAGTACTCATTGTCCTCTATTTTGATTGCACCCGTAGGACATTTGGGGCGGCAGTTGTCACATCCAACGCAACTGTTGTTAGGAATTGTATAAGGCATTTGGCTCTTTTCCCACTCTAATCGTTGAGATGTCTGTATCAGGTCTCCCCTGGATGAGTCCTGTTTATTCATGACTCGCTACCACATTATCTTTCTGGCGAGAATAATCTTTTCTCACCACATTCACTTCCCACATCCATATTTGGCTTTGTATCCAATTGGAAGCTATTTAAAGTTTTAAAACCAGACCTAATAAAACTTCTTATTAACTATACATTTCATGAAAAAAATGATTAATTTGTTCGTGCCGAGCTTAGAAAAAAATCTTAACATTTATTTAATTACGTATTTAATGAACAATTTAGCTTTGACCATAAAACCTTACCCAAAGCCTTTTTAGGAAAAAAATAAGCCTCTTAGAATTGGACTTAATCTGATTTGTTAACAATTTTAATATTTAATGCATGATAATATTCTGCCATAAAGTTTACAGTTCCTTCATAAATTAATTCTGTTTATTCCGGTCAAGTAATAATATTCCTTTTGTCACCATTTATCTAAATATTTAAATCAAAATAAATTGAAAATTGTTGCTTTTTAAACTACATATTGCGGATATCAAAATGTAACGAATGAACATATAATCTAGTATAGGTGTATACTGTTTATATGAAATTATTTGCTTAAATATAAAAATATTTGCAAAATAATATCATTACTCTTATAGATATAGTTGCATTTGCTGGAAATAATAGTTAAATCGGCAGTTCTACTTTTTATTTATGCTCTGCATGGAAATGGCTGATTGTGGTCTGCTGCCTCCAGTCAGATATTGAGTCAGAGATTCGATGAAGGCATTCCCATGCAGAGTCTGGGAACGAGGAATAAGAAAGATTTATAATAATTATTGGCAATAATGTTCATCTATAAATTGGAATGAAAAACAATTTAGAATTGTGTTCAAAGTCATCGAAATTTGATGAGATAAAAGTAAATTTTGAATACAAAACAATAAAATATTAGGATAGTATGATGATTAATGCACAAACAGATTGACAGGCAAAATTGCCGAGGATTTATTCATGGCACAACTAACAGGTTTGACATTTGGCGGTAAGGCTTGGACACCAAAATTTGCTCAGGAAATTGACAAAGATAAATGTATCGGCTGTGGCAGATGCGTTAAAGTATGCGGCTACAATGTGCTTGGATTGAAAGCGCTCAATGAAGAAGGCGAATTTGTGGAAGATGAAGATGATGAAGAAATTGAACGGAAAGTAATGGCAGTTACTTCTCCAGAAAACTGTATTGGTTGTGAAGCTTGTTCACGGATTTGTCCGAAGAACTGCTACACCCATGTTGCATTAAATAATTAAGGTTTTTGGAGTTAGTCAAAATTGTTGTTAATTCCAGGAGGCACTGTTTTTAACCAGCGCTAAGGCGCTAGGCAAGGTAACTTGAGGGGAATATTAAATATTTACTGGAATCAATCAAAAGTTCACAGTAAACAAATCCGTAAATCCTAAATTGTTCGCTATTAACAAATTTAAACTTGCTGCTAATATAGCCTAATCAACATTAGGATTAACAGTGCCCCTTGGAACAACTAGCTTTTCTGAAAGCAAGGGGCTAACTTTGTGGTATGAGTTGAAATATAATTTGTAATTCTTTGGGGGAAGGATATGGAAAAAATCTGGAAGTTTCCCCCTTTTTTAATGGCTGCACGTTAGAAATTTAATAAGTGAAAAGGAAATGGTAAATGGGGAATAGGGAATGGGGAATAAGTAACAATACCCAATGCCGAATGGCACTAAGTTAAGATACAGCCCTTGCCCTGACTGCTTCCCAGCCTGGAGGCTGGGAACCCATTCTGGGGGGGCTGCCGCCTCCTCTTTCTTGACCAGAGGCGGAGCCTCTCGGAATACATTCCCAGCCTGGAGGCTGGGAACGAGGCTACACAAGCTTTTGGGCTTTTCTTAGTGCCATTCGCCCAGTGCCCAATGCCCAATTTCCACAAAATAACACCTCTAAAGACGGTTTACAAAGCAGGTAGCAGGTATGCAACAAGTTCCTGTTTCACTATGGACTCTGGTTGCTGGGATAGTAGTTACAGTAATCAGTATTTGGATTGGTCAAAACCACACTCTCATGCCGGTGCAGGCATCGTTACAAGCGCCTTTGGTAGACGGTTTTTTCAACGTCATGCTTACCATTGCGATCGCACTCTTCTTGGTGGTAGAAGGAACTATTCTGATTTTTTTGGTGAAGTTTCGTCGCCGTCGTGGTGATGATACCGATGGTTTACCAATAGAAGGTAACGTTCCCTTAGAAATCTTCTGGACAGCAATTCCAACAGTGATTGTTCTCCTCTTGGGAATCTACAGTGTAGATGTTTTTAACCGAATGGGCGGTTTTGAGCCTGCCGGTCATCCTCATTCAGCAGCTCATGTTGCTCATCAGTCGGGAACTGCTCTTGCAGCTACACTTAACGATGCTTCTGAAGCAACAACAGCCCCGACAATTGCCCCGACAATTGGGATTGGCGCGTCACCTCAAACCCTAAACAAACCAGCTGACTTAGTTGTTGATGTCAAAGGCATACAGTATGCCTGGATATTTAACTATCCCGATAGTGGCATTACCTCTGGGGAATTGCACATACCCGTCGGTGCTGATGTGCAACTCAATCTTTCAGCACAAGATGTAATTCATTCATTCTGGGTGCCAAACTTTAGGCTGAAGCAAGATGCACTTCCCGGTATCCCTACCGAACTACGATTTGTTGCCACCAAACCAGGTACATATCCCGTAGTTTGTGCTGAGTTGTGCGGTGGTTATCACGGTTCAATGCGGACACAGGTAGTTGTTCACACACCGGCAGAATATGATAGCTGGCGGACAGAAAACCAGATTGCTCAACAGCAAAACCTCAATCAAGTTGTTGCAGTTAATCCAGCCGACTTATCAACATCAGAGTTTCTCGCGCCCCACACCCATGATATGGGAATTAGTGCAGCAACTCTAGAGTCATTGGTCATAAGTCATTAGTCAAACGATTTTGGATTTTAGATTTGCGATAGCGGAGCGTCTTTTAGATTGGTTCCACCCACACTTTTACAGGCTTTGTCACCACCAGGGATGGGGCATAAACCAAAAAATTCTTTTAATCCAAAATCCAAAATCCAAAATCTAAAATTGCTGGACTCCGCATAGTGGTAAATAAATATGACGCAGGTAGAATTTCCACGGAATAATCCACCAGAAGAAAACAAACCGGAAACTCTGGTGGCTGGCCACACCTCCCATCCGAAGGCGTGGAAATGGCAAGACTATTTTACATTTAATGTTGACCACAAGGTTATTGGTATTCAATACCTGGTGACAGCGTTTGTGTTCTATCTTATCGGTGGACTGATGGCTGTTGCTCTCCGTGTGGAATTAGCAACACCAGATGCAGACTTACTCGACCCCAATCTCTATAACGCTTTCATGACCAATCACGGGACGATTATGATCTTCCTGTGGATTGTCCCTAGCGCTATTGGGGGATTTGGTAACTTTTTGGTGCCCTTGATGGTTGGTGCTAGGGATATGGCTTTCCCGAAGCTGAATGCGATCGCCTTTTGGTTAAATCCACCAGCCGGATTACTCATTTTAGGTAGTTTCTTTTTTGGCGGTTCCCAATCTGGTTGGACAGCTTACCCACCATTGAGTTTGGTGACAGCACCAATCGCTCAAACTATGTGGATATTAGCGATCGTCTTGGTGGGAACTTCTTCAATTTTGGGTTCACTGAACTTTGTGATCACCATTTTGATGATGAAGGTTCCTAGCATGAAATGGGATCAAGTGCCCTTGTTTTGCTGGGCAATCTTGGCAACTTCCTTGCTGGCGCTTCTCTCCACACCTGTATTAGCAGCCGGTTTAATTCTGCTGTTATTTGACCTGAACTTTGGCACCTCCTTCTTTAAACCAGATGCAGGCGGTAACGTTGTAATTTATCAACACTTATTCTGGTTTTATTCTCACCCGGCAGTATATTTAATGATTCTGCCCATCTTCGGCATCATGTCCGAGGTGATTCCAGTCCACGCCCGTAAGCCAATCTTTGGTTATAAAGCGATCGCTTATTCTAGTGTAGCCATCTGCGTTGTCGGTTTGTTTGTCTGGGTACACCACATGTTTACCAGCGGCACACCCGGCTGGATGCGGATGTTTTTCACCATCTCCACCCTCATAGTTGCAGTTCCCACCGGCGTGAAGATTTTTGCCTGGGTTGCGACCCTCTGGGGTGGTAAAATCCGCTTCACCACGGCGATGCTTTTCGCCATTGGCTTGTTGTCCATGTTTGTCATGGGCGGCTTAAGCGGTGTGACGATGGGAACAGCCCCCTTTGATGTTCACGTCCACGACACATATTATGTAGTCGGACATTTCCACTACGTTCTGTTTGGCGGTTCCGTGTTTGGCATCTACGCCGGCATTTATCACTGGTTCCCCAAAATGACCGGACGAATGCTGAATGAAACTTGGGGACGCGTTCACTTTGCCCTCACCTTCATCGGCACTAATCTGACCTTTTTACCCATGCACGAATTGGGTTTGAAAGGAATGCCCCGACGAGTGGCAATGTATGACCCCCAATTTATCGACCTCAATCAGATTTGTACCTTTGGTTCATTTGTTTTGGCGATATCAGTAATTCCTTTTGCCATCAACATCATCTACAGTTGGCTGAAAGGGCCTTTAGCTGGTGATAATCCTTGGCAAGCTTTAACCTTAGAATGGACAACTAGCTCACCACCAGCAATTGAAAACTGGGAAGTGTTGCCGGTTGTCACTCATGGCCCTTATGACTATGGCCACAGTCATAGTACTGAAATACAGCCATCTGCAACACCAGAAGCTAGTGCTTAGTACAGCTTTGTTTACGTAAAAACGTAGCGTTTTTAATGCAAGCCAACGCATTCACAATGCAAGCCAACGCATTCACAATGCAAGCCAACGCATTCACAATGCAAGCCAATGCATTCACAATGCAAGCCAATGCATTCACAATGCAAGCCGACGCATTCACAATGCAAGCCGACGCATTCACAATGCAAGCCCACGCATTCACATTGTCGGGTATTGCCAAATTTAATTCGCTACGAATTAATGAAATGCTGTACTTAGTTAAAAAATAACTCTTGTGGGCTTGGATATCCGAAAACCCATCCCACAAGAAAATCAAGATTGTGAAGAATTCAATTGCCCGATGCTTCACCTTTAAGGGTAAACAATATGACCATAGCTACGACAAGCGAAGATCACAGTGCAGGACACGAAGAACATCCAGATTTAAGAGTTTGGGGTCTATTAACGTTCCTTGCCTCTGAATCCCTAATGTTTGGCGGATTTTTTGCCACTTACTTATTTTTCCGAGGTAATACAGCAGTTTGGCCTCCAGAAGGAAGTGAAGTAGAACTACTTGTGCCGACAATTAACACCATTATTCTGGTGTCTAGTAGCTTCGTGATTCACTTTGGTGATACAGCCATTAAAAAAAATAACGTCAAGGGAATGCAACTGTGGTATGCAATTACTGCACTCATGGGGGCAATTTTCTTGGGTGGTCAGGTTTATGAGTACTCAACATTAGGATACGGACTGACTACCAACGTCTTCGCCAACTGCTTTTATATCATGACCGGGTTCCACGGTTTGCACGTTTTTGTGGGACTGTTATTGATATTACGTGTATTGTGGCGATCGCGTCTCCCCGGTGAATATTCTGCAACCAATCATACTTTCATCGAAATGGCAGAAATTTACTGGCACTTCGTAGACATTATTTGGATTGTTTTATTCACTTTGGTGTACGTTCTTACTTTGTTTTAAATTGGGTATGGGGCAAAGCAAAGACGCGATAAATCGCCGTCTCTACAATAATCAATCTTTCGTCTTAATGGCGATTTATCGCATCTCTTACCTTAACCGAACGGTATTGCCTCATATCCCTGATCCTCTTTATCTCCATTCAGGAGTTAATTATGCAACTTGATGCAAACAAATTCTCATGGTTTCAGGTTCCAGAAGATATCAAAAATCTATTAATTTTAGCTGCACAAAACTGGGAAAATACATCAGAATCGGAAAAATATATTCAGCAAGCTTTAGCACAGACTGGTGAAAATACAGATGTCTTGGTAGCAGCCTATAGATTTTTCTATTATAAAAATAATTATTCCCTTGCATTACAAACAACAATCAAATTATTAGATAAAATTAAAGAAGTAGAAAAATTCCCTGATGACTGGGAGCAACTTCAGCCTATTTTAGTCAATCGTAAAGAAGACCCACAAATTCGATTGTACTTAAATGCTTATGCTGCTTCTGGATTAGTACTAGCAAAGTTGGGAGCAATCGAGCAAGCAAAAAAAATCAGCACCAGAGTCAAACAGATAGACGACAAGAATGATTTTGGTTCTGGAATTCTGCTGGATATTTTGACACGCCCAGCAGAAGAAGACGATTAATTAGTCAGCAATGAAAAGTCAAGGTGAAAATCATGAACAATTGGTTATCTACTAAATCCTATTCTCTATTAGGAACGGCTACTGATAGTAACTCTATCTTTCCTCCTATCAACATACCTACAAAACTTCCTGTAGGTAATATCCCTAATGTCTCACCGATCATTGTGATCCAATCTTCGCAGTTATCAATTTAAAAGTTATGAAAGGTAGGGATTGGCTGCTAACAGGGGATGGTCAGTATCAAGCTTGTAAATCTGTAAGAGCATGGGATTTATTGAGAGAAAATTACCGCCTTTATCGGTTTTTAACTGAGGTGGAAGATGTTCTCAATGGCAGTGATAATGAAACCAATTGTCTGCCAGAAATTCAGATGCTTGTAAGGCGCTTGATAGTAAATTCCTACTGGGTGCGAAGTCAACATTTAGAGCCTTCGCCTAAAACGGGAACCTCTGTTTTACTCCTATATGACGAATTGGGTTTTCCGTTGACGGTGCAAACAGTAACATTTGCACCAGGAACCCGTTCAAACATTCATAATCATGGGACGTGGGGAATCGTGGCGGTGCTAAAAGGCCAAGAAAAAAATACTTTTTGGCGACGCACCAATAGCCCAGAATTTCAGGACAAAATTGAAGCAACGGGAGAAGTAACTCTCTTACCAGGAGACATTATTAGCTTTACTCCCGATGCAATTCACAGTGTAGAAGCAGTGGGTGATGAACCAACTGTGACTTTTAATATTTATGGCGAAACCGATCCGAATGAGAGGTTTGAGTTTGACTTAGTTAGCCATAAAGCTAGGAATTTTTAATTTCATCGGTTCGTAGTTGGCGCTTTAGCGCTAAAAAGTAATTAGGAGATAGTTGCATGGCAAGGGTAATTTTCTATAGCAAACCAGGTTGTCAAGGTGGTACTAAGCAAAAAGTTTTGCTCACAGCTGCCGGTCATGAGGTAATAGCATACAACCTGTTAACAGAACCTTGGACAGTTGAGCGGTTGCGTTCATTTTTTGGCGATCGCCCCGTAGCCGAATGGTTTAATCGTTCCGCCCCCAAGGTAAAATCTGGTGAGATAGTTCCTGAAAAATTGGACGAGCAAACAGCTTTGTTGTTAATGCTCAAAGAGCCGTTGTTGATTCGCCGTCCTTTACTAGAAATAGGCGATCGCCGTGAGGTAGGATTTGATGTACAAAGGATTGATACTTGGATTGGTTTAAAGCCTGTAGATGAATCCTTGCAAGAAATTAGCGAAAATCTGATGAAGCAAGATTTGCAAAGCTGTTCCCACGCTAAAGATCATCATCACGAGCAGCATAATCAGAAAGGTGGCTGTAATCACGGTAACGATTCTCAACAACACCAAAAGCAAGGCAACTGTAAGCATTAATACAAGATAACTTTGAGATGCGACAATGCTCTCAAGTATCAATAGACAACTTTGGAGTGAATTAGTATTCGTAACATCTCGTAAAAATATGCTTATTTTTATCTCAGATGTTACGAAGCTATACTTGCATGGGCATATTTAAATTGCGAAGATTTTGAGCAGTTAGTAATAAATCAACCCACAGAAAAATCATTTGAGTACGGTGAGATAGATACAGCATTAAATTTTCAACCTCTTACTGAAGCCCAAATGATTCAGAAGAGCCAATCTGCTCTCGAAGCTTACCTTCGCACAGGTTCAGGAGTAGCGCATCAGTATGTCAAATTTTTGACTTTCCAAAGCTCCACGAATATGGTGTTTTCTTATGAATGATTTAGGATTACTATATATTTTTGGCTTAATACATAGTTAGCTTGGCAATGAAAACCGTCCTCTTTGACTTAGACGATACTCTTATCCGCCATGATGCTGCGATTAGAGGTGCATCTGAAGAACTATTGGCGCAGGTTTTACCTGGACGAAGCCAAGACTGTAACGAATTTGTAGAGAAATGGATATCAGCTAACGCTTCGTGGTATAGAAAATTCTACAACGGTCAGGTAAGTTTTCAGGAGTCAGGACGGGGGAAGTTGCGAGAGTCGTTTAGTGAATATGGATGTGTATTTTCCGATAGGACGGCTGATGCTCTGCTGTTGGAGTACTGAGAGCGTTATGTTGGGCTGTGCCAGTTGTTCGATGATGTCCTGGAATGCCTTGAGAAATTAGATGGGTACAAGGTTGGAGTCATTACAAATGGTCAAGAGGCTCAACAGATTAACAAACTCAAACGCTGTGGTATTTTATCCGAGTTCGATGTCGTTGTTACATCCCAGAGAGCAGGAGCAGCGAAACCATCGGCAGATATATTTGTATATGCGTGTGAGCAGCTTAGAGAATCTGCATCAGATTGTGTCTACATTGGGGATAACTTGAAGTTGGATGCGATCGCTGCGACAAAAGCTGGAATGCTGGGAGTGTGGCTTGACCGTGAACAGAAGACTTCCGAGATTGACTTATATGATGGGGAAAAGATTAATAGTCTTTCGGAAGTACCGGCGCTATTGGCAAAACAAGGGATTTGCACCAAATGAAATGCTAGAGCAAAATGAGAGGGACAGGGAGTACTCCGTTATCCCTCTATCTCCTTAACGAACTTTGGGGGTTTAAGTCCCCAGCAATACAGGCAGCCCGTTTTGGGTCGGGGTCTAAATCCTCGTCCCAAAACGTAATTGCGAATTGCGTTAGCGAGTCTTGTCTGCGACACGCTACGCGAACGAGCGTCATTGCGAATTGCGAATTGTTTTAACGCACCCCAGCAGTTTCTAAAGACAAATCTTGAAACATGGGTGTGCTGAGGTAACGTTCGCCAAAAGATGGCTGAATCATCACAATTAAACGTCCGGCATTTTCTGGACGTTTACCTACTTGAATTGCAGCACATAAAGCTGCACCAGAGGATATCCCAGATAATAAGCCTTCTTCTTTTGCCAAACGTCGCCCGAATGCGATCGCTTGTTCATCGCTGACTCTAATTACTTCATCAACCAATTCTAGGCGGAGAACATCGGGGATAAATCCAGCCCCAATACCTTGAATTTTATGTGGCCCGGCTTCACCACCAGAGAGGACTGGGCTGTTGCTGGGTTCAACTGCGATCGCTTTAAAAGTCGGCTTACGCTGTTTGAGTACTTCTGCAATCCCAGTAATCGTCCCACCAGTACCTACCCCAGCAATGACGATATCTACTTCCCCGTCTGTATCTGTCCAAATTTCTTCGGCGGTAGTTTCTTGGTGAATTTTGGGATTCGCAGGGTTGCGGAACTGTTGCAGCATAAAAGCATTGGGAGTCTTAGCCACAATTTCTTCGGCTTTGCGAATTGCTCCCCGCATACCTTCCGCGCCTGGTGTCAACTCCAAAGCTGCACCATAAGCCCTCAGCATAGCCCGCCGTTCTTGGCTCATTGTCTCAGGCATGGTCAAAATCAAACGGTAGCCACGTGCTGCTGCTACCATTGCTAGAGCAATTCCTGTATTCCCTGAAGTAGGCTCAACTAAAATGGTCTTTCCTGGGGAAATCGAGCCAGCCGCTTCTGCCGAGAGTACCATACTTAACCCAATGCGGTCTTTTACCGAAGCCGCTGGGTTCATACCTTCTAATTTAACAACTATCCTTGCTACTACTCCCTCTGCTTGAGGAATCTTATTCAGTTGAACTAAAGGAGTTCGTCCAATCAGTTCGGTTATGTCTTGAGCAATTCGCATTATTTAACTCCTAAAATCCTAAATATTAGTACAGAGTATTTACTTATAACAATAAGCTTTTATATATTTAATTTGCAGTTTAGTGTCAATGAGTGCATATACTATGTATTCTAACTAAACCACAAAATATGAAAGTTTAGGAAGAACTTTTATCAGAAGAATTCAGAACTCAGGAGTCACAATTCAGAATTAGATTCTGTACGACTCTGATTTATCAGGTGTTCCCATTAATTATCGCTTCAGCAGATAGCTAGCCTAGCATCCTTGTATTTTACCATTTTGAATTGCTGACTATTGTCTCGTAGGCTAAGATTAATTTTTGATAATTCTGTATATATGAATAATTTTTCCTATTTTTTCTATTTATTATGGAAATACCATTGACTTCTAAAACATTTAATTGTTTTTCCTAATTTATTGGTTTATCTTTATCAAGAGACATTGATATTTGCTTTTGAGTGCAGATTTTCTCAGCCCAAAATTGCATCCCAAATAGTCCTTAAGCATTGCCTACATTGCATTTAAGTTGAGTACAAAAACACCAGAACCCCACCTCGAAAACACTAGAACCCCGTTCTAAAAACACTAGCACCCATACCCCAATGAATTTTTATAAGACTTATCAGGGGAGGATTACAAGCTTTGAGTACTATTCTAATGAATTTAATAATCTTAACAGGGCTGGGGTAAACTGTTTGGTGGAGAGCGGCTGATATAAATCGTATAGGATTTACGCAGAGATTCCCCTCTACCCCCCAACATTCCTGAGCGAAAGCTGAGTGAACTAGGGGGGACTTCTTAATCTCTCTTTTGAGAGTAGGATGAAACCAGATGACCGAATCTAAGTGCGTTATTCTGACTGAATAATCCTATGTTTTGTAAAAAGGATAGTAACTTTTTATTAGTCAGTAGTCAGTGGTGTTTAGAAAAAGAACTGGCAACTAATGATTGTAAAAATTACCGATTACACATATTTTAATATCAAAACTGTTTCATAGGTAGAAATATATAACTACTTTAGATAAACAGCAAAAGATATTTTCTTACTAGGTGCATACTACCTGGCAAGGGAGAGCCAAGATGAAAGCTAAACTTTTAAATGTTCTTACAGTTTGCGTCGTTACCTTAGCAGTGCTTTCACCTGAACTAGTAGTATTTGGCATAATTTGGGAGCGACATTTAGAGTTAGTAAAATCTCAGAATTTAGCTTACCAAGTTAACAACACTACTACAGATGCTCCCGCCTTGGCTCCCCAGACAGAGGGTACACATTCCCCTCAGACTAGTATTCTATCCTCTGATCGTAATGTGGTTCATCAAATGCTGACTGTTGCTGAACAATATAAATTTGCCACTATCCTGCAATGGTTCTTCTTGTTAACCCCGATTTGTGTTGGGTTAGGGATTCTCTTTTACGACAGATATCTGGTTCATCGTGCTGCTGTTTTAAAAGAACAAGTTGAAATGTTAGAAAGGCTATGGCACCAAAGTATCGAACAGTAACTCATTCACAATTTACTCACTCAAATCAAGAAAATGACCATGACAGATCAAGAACAACGCCAAAGCCTGTATTTTAATCTGATTGATGAGTTACTCAGATGCCCTAACGGTCAAGAACCAGAAATTTTGGAATCTAAACCAGAATTGGTTGATTCTGGTTTAGTACAAACAATGTTACAAGTAGCAACTATGTTTGCCCATGAAGGCAATCAAGATGGTGCCCAATTTCTATTTTTTGTGGCGCGTGAGTTGGCGAAAGAATTGGGTTTATATCCAGAAGTTCCCAGTACTGAAGTTGCAAATACTGAAGTTGCAAGTAAGGAGTAAAAATGCTGTTGACTTCAACGGATGCGGGACAAATAGCTTTAGAACTGCTGATGGCAGATTGGAATATTTCAGAAGAGAACCGAGAGTGGTTCACAATCTTTAACTCTCGTCTAATTGGCGAGAGTTGGTACACTGTGGAACTAGGTGTAGAAGGATTTCCCGATCGGTGGTTTATTCAAGTATATGACACTGGAGTGTGCGATCCAAACTATACATTTATTTCACCAATCCGTGGTTCGGAAGGATTTACAGATTTTGTAAATGTGCCAGATATCATCGCCGAGGTTTTAGTTTGTGAGCGCAATGCTCGGTAATAATTAAAATTCAAAAGTTAGAATTCAACATCATAGTATTTGGGAGCATCTCACCTTTACAAATATACCTGGCGATTAGGGAAATCCAAGAAATAAATTATCCAATATTGTGAGGTGGGCATCTTGCCCGTCTTATGGACTAGGCGGGCAAGATGCCCACCCCACAATAGTTAATTGTATAAAGAAGCTTTACGCCAATCTGAGGTGATACCAAATAAGGTACACCTCTTTTTTTGTGTAATATTTAATATTTTATTTAAGCCTAGCAAGCTATTTTGTCATATTTAATTGATAAAATTATGTTATATTAAATAGCGTGATGGACGCTACAGAAATATCAGTTCCAATGATTGCTGAAGATATCTTAGCCAAAGAATTCACAAGAGTCGTCAACCATTACTACCCGGAAGTTGGGGAATTGCTGGATGGGTGTTATGTAAAAGTTATCACCTGTTTTTGGGGACGACCTGCCAGACGTTTGCAATATATAGGAATTTATTGCTCTGACGAAATGATTTCCTGTGTGCAAGCTCAAAAAGAAATACTCAGAGAAGTTGCAGGCAATATGGGTTTAATCCAGGTTGTTTGTATGAATGCCAAGCGATTATTGCGCGATCCGATGTCGAAGGTCAAAGAGAACAACCCACGCCTGTGGTTGGAATTGCAGTGGGTTGCAACTTAGTGATTCATGGCATTAATTGAGAGGGGTAAATGCTTTTGTAGTAAGCACTAAAGTGTTTACTGCAAACCTATCGACCACTAGAATAACCAGCACCTACGGTGAATACAAAGTATCAGCACAAGTAATGAAAACTGGAATTTTCTGCAATTACGATAATTTTCACCAAGATGCTCGTCGTGCCATGTTTGAGCAAGTCGCGCTGGTAAAACAGGCTGAAAGCTTGGGTTTTGAGGAAGCTTGGGTAAGCGAACACCATTTTAGTGAATCTAATCTCAGCCCATCTATGTTGCTGTTAATGGCACACTTGGCGGGATTGACTTCAACTATCCAATTAGGCACTGCGGCGGTGTTACTGCCATTCCATAACCCGATTCGGGTGGCGGAAGATATTGCCACTTTGGATAACTTGTGCAATGGACGATTATTATTTGGAGTTGCCAAAGGCGGCCCCTTTCCTCAACAAAATAAGCATTTTGCGACCCTACCAAGTGAAGCTCGTCCTAAGACGCTAGAGGCGATCGCACTGATTCAAAAGCTCTTGTATGAAACTGATGTATCATTTAATGGGCGATATTATCAATGCGATCGCTTAACGATTTACCCCAAACCATTGCAGAGTCAAATACCAGTGTATGTTGCCACTGGCGGCGATGATGGTATCGAGTTGGCTGCTAAACATTCCTTCAGCTTGATGGGTGGACCGCCATTTTCCCTAGAGAGATTGAAGGATACTGTTAGCAAATATCGAGCCTTAAATTCTAGTGGTGCGGAAAAATTAGTGTTGGCACGCTTTTTTTATGTTGGCAAAACATTTGACGAGGCAGTGAGTGAAGCGTTACCTTTCGTTCGCAAATTTAGCCAGAAAATGAAAGCTAATTCGGCTGAAGTATTGAAAAATAGTGCGAATCCCAACCAAAAACCATTCGACCGCACAAATATTTGTTTCGATGAAGATTATTTGATTGAGAATTCAATTATCGGTGATGTGGAGACTTGTCGAGACAAAATCAAGAAATTTCAGGACGAATTAAATTTAGGTACGCTAGCACTCAAACCCTCGTCTGCGGATTTGCAAAAAAACCTGGATAGTTTGACGCGCTACAACCAAGAGGTGCGAAATTATGTCTTCTAAACTATACTTGCTTCCTCCCGATGATTTACCTCCCACTGAGGTAACGAAACAGGATGGAATGCTGCAAATGGAGCTAGAGCAGTCTACTGGCAGATGCTTTTATTTAGCCTGCGATCGCATTACGCGAGTCCTATTATCTAATTGTCAGTGGTATCTCACAACAAATGCTAGCATCCTCACATTAATTATTGATTGCCCTGACTTAGTATCTTACTGGCATATTGTCAGCAATATTCCCCAGTTAGGTAATAGGTTAGAGCGGTTTGCTAGTAATGGCAAAATCCGCGTTTATCCGCCATTTGGCAAAGGAACGCCATTTGAAATCAGCGTAAATGAAATATCAGCTTATCGAGATTGGCTTTGAGGTAAATAGGCCAGAATTGGGAATCACACAAAATATAGCTGTTTTACACCCTGTACTTCTAAAGTGCAGGGTGCTGCAATTTTTAATCTTATGTTACGCTATTACTAGTAATTTTGTACTTCAATCTAAGTTGAATTGTCAGAGTTGTGCAACGAATCTTTATAGAAAATTTTGGGCCTATCAATAGATTTGAAGCGGATGTCAAGGATGTAATGCTCTTAATTGGCCCGCAAGCAAGTGGAAAAAGTACACTTAGTAAGTCAATTTTCTTATTTAAATCTATTAAAGATGAACTAAGTAAATTCATATTAGATGTCACTAACGATCAGCTTGAGCGACCTATTAATGAGTTTTCAAAACATCTTAAAAAAAGATTTGTAGATTGTTTTGGCACAACTAAGCACATGAAGCTGTTTAGTCTGAAATACTACTATTCTAATGAAAAAGAAATGACAATTTCTTTAAACTCTCAAGGTTATGTAGAAGTAAAATTCAATTCCAATATTTTGGATGATATGAATGTGATATTTAAGAATGTGCGTAATTATAACGAAAGGGTGTCAAGAAGTCAAACTCGCTATGTAACTCTAGATGAAACATTAGAAATAGACTTGGAAAAAATACAATATCTCAAATCTATTAAATCACATATTGATGATTTATTTGAAGATACAAGAACTACAGTGTTTATACCATCTGGTAGAAGCCTAATATCAACTTTAGCCGATCAGCTTCAGGATATAAAACCATATACTTTAGATTTCTTTATGAAATCCTTTGTAGAGCGAATAAATCGATTAAAGCTTTCTTTCAGAGATACATTGAATCTATTAATTGAGGAGAGGGAGAGTTTGAGCATTGAAACAGCTAATCTAAATGAGGTTAAGTATGCTATTAGTATTATTAGAAAAATTCTGAAAGGTGAATATCGATTTGAATCTGATGGTGAAAGAATTTATCTAAATGACAAAGAGTATGTGAAACTACAATATGCTTCTTCCGGGCAACAAGAGTCGGTGTGGATTCTTTTACTTATATTTAGATATATTTTAGATGGAACAAGTGTCTTCATTGTATTTGAAGAGCCGGAAGCACATCTTTATCCAGAAACACAAAGTGATATAGTAGAACTTATTGGTTTATTAGCAAATATTAATAATAATCAAATAGTTGTAACTACCCACAGTCCATATATTCTATCGTCTTTTAACAATCTGTTATATGCTTACCAAATTGGTACCAATAAGATTGGTATGGATAAAGAAGCTGTGGAGAGTATTGTAAATAGGAATATATGGATTGATCCAAATCGTACTTCAGCTTATTTTATCTCTGAAAATCGCTGCGAATCAATCTTTGATAAAGAGCTTAAACTTATTCAAGCAGAAAAAATAGATAGTGCTTCAAGTATAATTAATAATAAGTTTAATGATTTGTTCAACCTTGACAACTGAATATTAAATATGTGTAACGATTTTTTTATAAAAAATGAATGTACGGACTATTGTGATACTAGAAAAACAATAGTTGTCAGAGATTCTGGTAATTCACAAGAATATAGAGTTACTAATGGAAGCAGTAAAGAGTTTTGCAAAGTTAGGATAGATAACTGTCTAATTAGAGAAGGCGAAAAATGCGATTACTTAATTTTGAATTGTCAAGATAAACTAGCATTTTTTGTGGAATTAAAGGGACAGGACTTAAAAAAAGCACTTGTTCAGATAGATTTATCTATCAGCATACTTATGCATGAGATTCCGGATTTTAAAATTTATGCCCGAATTGTATTAAATAGAACACCAAGCCCTAATATCAACAGTTCTACCGAAATTAAACTTAAGAAACGGCTTAAGAAGCATAATGGTGACGATACTCGTGAACTTGTAAAGTATATGAGTCAAGTTTTACAAGAAAGTATATAAAAATTAGAACATAGATATTTATTAATTACAGGGGCAAAGCTTGTGGTAAAAGTTTATAAATTTAAACCAGGGTTTTTATCCCACAGCTTTGCCCAAATGCTCGTGTTTGCTTACGCCAAAATTGCCATTCCTGAAGGAGGCAAATCAATTTCCACTGTTGCGCGACCATCATCGTGATGTTGCACAGCTACAGTTTGATTCTGCCGTGGATTACGTAAATCGGCATTGCTCCAATCACTTTTGTATAAAAAAGTCATACTTGAGTCTTGAGGATGCGTGTAAGTATCTACCGTCACTTCTGCACGCCGATTTTCTAAGCCATTGGTATTCAGCACCATCAATACTTCTGTGTCAAATAAAACTTGTGACCAAGCAACTAATTCACCTTGTCCGGGAATGGAGAAGGGGGAGTTGTGAAAGGATGTTTCGCGCAGGTAGTGATGTCCACGGCGTAGTGCTTTACCAATTTTATCGTGACGGTTGCGAATCCGGGCGATCGCAGCTATCCGCAAATAGGTAGGATGGTCGATATTGAAGAAATGACAGTCGGCTGTTTGAAATGCGCCAAAAGCACTGCCAAACATTGCTTCTCGGATATATCTATTTTCCGCAAACCGTTCACCTTCTATACTGTAATCGTGATCGCCTTCATTTCCATCAAAAGCCTGTTCTGTTCCATAATAAATCACAGGAATTCCTGGTATTGTTAATTGCACACCCACAGCATGGGCAACTTGCTCATAGAGATTAGGCACTGTGCTGTATGCGGCAAATCGCTGCTTATTGGCACGGAATGACATTTCACCATCATCCAAGATGGAGAGATGATATATCCCAACTTGGCGGTATTCTCCAGCAAGATTGTTTTCGCTATACAAATCAAAAAATGGCTTTGGGTGTACTAATCCCCTTGCGAATGCGGTCAATTCATTAGGGGTTTGCACGATATCTAATACAGCAGTGAGGTTACGCCCAATAATGTCTATGTATGCACTAGCCATACTACCGGAGGTGATTTCTCCAGTGAGTAAAAAGTTTTCTTTACCGATAGATTCGGCGTATTCACGAATTGCGGTGCAGAATTTGCGCGAATCTTCTGGATAAATGTGCTTGAGGGAATCTATCCGCAAGCCATCGCAGTCAGAAAGAGCAATCCAATATTGATAAACTCTGGCTAGCGCTGCAATTACTTCATCTCTGTTGAACCAGTTATCAGCACTCTGGTTGTATATTACATCGAGGATGACATACATCCGGCGATCGTGGGCAGCATCAATTAAATCTCTTAAATCTTGACGGGTGCCAAAGTGGGGGTCAACATCTAAAAATTCTTGGATGCGATCGCTGTGGTAAGCTTCTAACTGAGAATGTTGTTGCCAAGGTGGGTTAATCCACAGCGTTGTTACTCCCAATCGCTGCAAGTAGTCCAACTTACTCTTAATTCCCCTAAGAGTACCACCTACAAAATTTGTACCTGCTGCCATCCACTCGGCTTTGTCTTTAACCTGGAATTTTGCAGGGTTGGTGTGGTCAAACAGTTCTCTTTGATTTTCATTATCATCACTGAATCTATCTACTATCAATTGGTACAAAAACTGGTCGCGCCAACTGATAGGACTTGGATAAACTCTCCCTCTTGGTTTCAGGTCTGTTTCGGAGAGTTGCTGGGGTGTCAATTCTTCAACTTTGGCCATGAGGATTTACGCACTGATTGAAAATGGAAGTGTGCATCTGTAATGTTAACACTGGCGACTGTTATAAAATTTTGTCGGGTCACACAGATCGAATTCTCTCAGTATCATGGAGTCCAGATGGTCAAACTCTAGCAAGTGGCAGTGCTGATTTTACGATTCGACTTTGGAAAATTAGTGGAGAATGCGATCGCATTTGGTAAATCTATAAAACATTATGCGATCGCTAGCGGCAGCTAAAACGGCACTATTCAAAATTAAAGACATTTCATTTACGATAAATCATCAAAAAGACGCGATAAATCGCCGTCTCTACAATAATCAATCTTTCGTCTTGACGGCGATTCATCGAGTTTCTTGTCTTAATTTTCAGTTACCCATTTATACCAATTATCTAACCCTACACCAGTAGTTGCAGAAACCTGAAAAATATTAATTTGGGGATTCACCTGTGTAGCATATTCTATACACTTTTGCACATCAAAATCTACATAAGGTAGCAAATCAATTTTCGTGATAATCATTACATCACTAGCACGGAAGATATGCGGGTATTTTAGCGGCTTATCTTCTCCCTCTGTGACAGAGAGAATTACGACTTTTGCCTGTTCTCCCAAATCAAATAAGGCTGGACAAACCAAATTTCCGACATTTTCAATCATCACAACTGAATTCAGTGGCGGATTCAGTTGTTGTAAACCTCTGTCTATCATTGAGGCATCTAAATGACAGCCTGTTCCCGTGTTTATTTGGATGACTTTAGAACCTGTTTCTTTAATTTTTTTGGCATCGTTAGCAGTTTCTTGGTCGCCTTCAATGACACTAATAGATAATTGCTGCTTTAAATCATTGATTGTGCGAGTTAAAAGAGTTGTTTTGCCAGCACCGGGAGAACTCATTAAATTTAAGGCGAGAATATTTCGACCTTTAAACCATCCCCGATTCTGGGCTGCTATTAAATTATTTTTTGCTAATATATCCTGTTCTAATGATATCGTTGTATTGTGTATTTTGGCATGAATTTGAGGCGCTTCTATATCAGTGTCGTGACTATGGGAGTGAGTAATGACAGTACCATCTGGTAAAGTATGAGTATGGTGATGATGGTTATGTTCAGCTTCATCTGTTTCTAAATTGGTAATTTTAGCTTCACCATCATCCGAACAACCACAGGTTACACACATAATTCCTCGATTTCTATTTCTTTAATTTTCAGTTCTTCACCAGTAATTAAATCTAATTGCACGCTACCGCAGTTACAAATACCAAATGGTTTATCTATAGCAATTTCTGCACCACATTGGCGACACTTTGCTAAACCGGGAATTTCTACAATCTCTAATTTCGCCCCTGCTAAAATAGTGCCTTGAGTGCAAATATCAAAACAAAATCGGATAGCGTCGGGCATAATGGCTGAAAGTTTGCCGATTTCTAATAAAACTCGCTGCACTTTTGCGCCTTTGGCATTTTCAGTCACAATTGCCACAATATTTTGAGTAATTCCAAGTTCGTGCATACGATAAAATCTATTAAAAATTAACAAATTCGTGGTAATTGGTCGCCTACTAACATATCAACAATCCTTTCAGCACCAAAAACTGTTTTTAATAATACGATACCTGGGGGTGAGGTAATAACTTCGCCAATAATACAAGCGTCTTTGCCTGCTGGGTGAGATTTCATCGCCGATAAAATATTGTTAGTATTCTCTTTTGCAGCTACTACAACTAATTTACCTTCATTAGCTAAATACAATGGGTCTAAACCGAGAATTTCACAAACTCCGTTGACTTCTTCCCGTACTGGAATAGATTCTTCAAAGAGGCGAATTCCCACATTTGAACTGAGAGCAAATTCATTTAAGACTGTAGCTAAACCACCGCGTGTGGCATCTCGCATAGCATGAACTTGTGGACATACATGGAGAATAGTTTCTACTAAACTATGCAATGGCTGACAGTCACTTTCAATAGTAGTTTCTAAGGCTAATTCGCCACGGGCAATTAAAATTGCTGTCCCATGATTGCCTATTTCGCCATTAATTATTACTGCATCTCCAGGTTTAATATTGTAAGCAGAAATATTAACTCCTCGTGGGATGATACCAATACCAGCAGTATTAATAAAGAGTTTATCGGCAGCACCTCGATGTACAACTTTTGTGTCACCAGTGACAATTTGAACACCAGCTTTTTCTGCGGCTGCTTTCATACTGTTTGCGACACGGCGTAAGGTTTCGACGGGTAATCCTTCTTCTAAAATTACGCTACAAGTTAGGTATAAAGGTTTAGCACCACTGACAGCTAAATCATTAACTGTGCCGTTAACGGCTAATTCTCCTATATCACTACCGGGGAAAAATAACGGGTCTACAACATAAGAATCTGTTGTAAATGCAAGTCTGTCTCCTTGTTGGAGGAGAGGGGTTAGGTTGAAGCTGGCTTGGTCTTCTAGTTGTGAGAGAATTGGGTTATCAAAATTGCTGACAAAGATATCATCTATTAAATCGCGCATGGCTTTACCACCGCTACCATGTGCGAGAGTGATATGAGTTTCTCGTACTTTAGTTTGGCGACGGCGGACTTTTTCTATTTTTTGGAATAGGGGATTTTGTATTGGGTTTGTGGGTAGGAAATTCATATTAAACTTTTTTTTAAACGCAAAGGGACGCAGTAGACGCTTTTGCGGCTTGCCGCAGGCTGGGAAGCGCGGAGGTACGCTGAGTATTAGTCTGAGGAGAAGCCGCAGGCGGGGAGGGGTTCTTGAGTGATTTTTGGTTTTTGGGTGATTGTTCTTTTGGCAATTGTGGAGAGTCGCCCGTATTTGTAATAGGCTGCACAAGCACCTTCGGAAGATACCATACAAGTACCGATTGGTGTTTCTGGTGTGCAAGCTGTACCGAATACTTTACACTCCCAAGGTTTTAAGACTCCTTTAAGAATTTCGCCACATTTACAAGCTTTATGGTCGGCTACTTTGAGGTTAGGAATGGTAAATTTAAGTTCGGCATCAAATTGGGCATATTCAGGTTGAATTTTTAATCCTGAATAGGGGATGTCACCTAAGCCACGCCAATCAAAACTATCTCGCACGGCGAAAACTTTATTTATGGCTTGGAGGGCTACTGTATTTCCAGATTTTTGGACAATTCGGTTATATTGATTTTCAACTTCGCAACGATTTTCTACTAACTGTTGCAATAGCATCCAAATTGATTGGAGAATATCTAAGGGTTCAAATCCTGAGACGACAATCGGCTTATTATATTGTTGGGAAATAAATTGGTATGGGTCAGTGCCAATTACCATACTGACATGACCAGGGCCAACAAATCCATCTAGTTGTAAGTCGGGATTATCTAATAGTGCTTTGAGGGCGGGAATCACGAGGACGTGATTGCTAAACATACTAAAGTTAGGAATTTTTTCGGCTGCTGCTTGCAGAATGGTGAAAGCAGTGCTGGGGGCTGTGGTTTCAAAGCCTAATGCGAAGAAGACTACTTCTTTGTCGGGGTTATCTCTGGCAATTTGCAGGCTATCTAGGGGAGAGTACACCATACGGATATCTGCGCTTTGTGCCCTGGCTTGCAGTAATGTGGTGTTGGAACCGGGAACCCGCATGGCATCGCCAAAGGTGGCAAAAATGACGTTATGATTTTGGGAGATTGCGATCGCATCATCTAATCTCCCTTTTGGCATCACGCATACTGGACAACCAGGCCCATGAATTAGTTCGATGGTTTGGGGTAATATTTCTTCGATGCCGTATTTAAATATGGAATGGGTATGTCCGCCGCATACTTCCATGATTTTGATGGGTTTTTCTAGCTGGTGGGATAATTTAGCGATTTCGCGGCGGATGGCTTCAGCTTTTTCTGGTTCGCGGAATTCGTCAACATATTTCATAAAAATTGGGAAATAGTAGGTTTTAAGTTAAATATTTCTTGATTCTCTCTGTGCCCTCTGCGCCTCTGCGGTTTGTTAAATTAGGTATTCATTTGCTAATTCTTGGAATAGTTGTAATGTTTCTGCGGCTTCTTGTTCGTTAATTCGATTCATCGCAAAGCCAACATGGACTAACACCCAATCACCAATACAAGCTTCGGGTGGGTGTTGTTCATCTACGATACAAGCAATATTTACTTGGCGCTTAACACCACCAATGTTAACTAGGGCTAATTTATGGTTAACGTTGGTAATTTCTATAATTTGTCCGGGGATTCCTAAACACATTTTGTTATTTTTGAAGATGAAATAACCACAGAGGCGCGGAGAACACAGAGAGAATTATTTGTGAGATAAATTTTGTCAAATATCAACACTCATGTATTAATTGTGCGGCTGCAATCACTGCTTGTCCTAAAGATAACCCGCCATCATTAGCGGGAACTAAACTGTGAGTAAGTACTTTTATTCCTAATGTTTGTAATCGTTTGGTAACTTGCTCTAATAATATACAATTTTGAAATACTCCTCCTGTTAAAGCTACCTGACTAATCAGATTTTCTTGGCTAAGATACTTAACCATTTCCACAATGGCATTTGCTAAACCTTTGTGAAATTTAGCAGCCATAACTGGTTGGGGAATCTGCTGCTGTAAGTCATTAAGCAAGCCTTGCCACATTGGACGCGGGTCTATACAATAAATACTATCTGAAAAGCTAAAACTAAAAGGATAGATTAGGGTTTCTTTATCATTATTTAAGCTACTAACATCTACTATAGCTTCCATTGCGATCGCAGCTTGTCCTTCATAGCTACATTCTTCTCTATAAATACCGATAGCCGCCGCCACTGCATCGAACAATCGCCCCACTGAAGAAGCTGGAGGAGAGTTAATCCCTTTCTCTATAAGTTGATTGAGTAGTGTAAGTGGCTTGTTATCTAAAAATTTTATAATTTCTAAATAAGCATACTTTTGTTCGCAATCATTCCAAAGGTTAGCAGCTAATAATTGGGCATAAGTATTACGCCAAGGCTGATAAATTGCTTGTTCACCACCAAGCATTGCTACTGGTTTAAATGTTGCTAGTCGTTTAAATTTCTGGTAATCTGCTAAAAGAAATTCTCCACCCCAGAATGCGCCATCGTCGCCGTAACCTAAACCATCTAAAGCGATACCTAATATTGGAGGCGAATCTAAAGGAATTTCATTTTCAGCCATGCAGGCGGCGATATGGGCATGATGATGTTGAACTGGATAAATTTTGATTTGATTTGTGTTCGCAAGTTCTTTACCAAGTTTGCTTGAGAGATATTCAGGGTGTTTATCAATGGCAATTATTTCTGGTTGATGTTCAAATAAATTTAAGTATAAATTTAAAGTTTCCTGGTAAGCATTAAAAGCCGCAGCATTTTCTAAATCTCCCAGATGTTGAGAAAGAATTGCTTCTCCTTCACGCAATAGGCAAAAGGTATTTTTTAACTCACTACCCATTCCTAAAATTAGCGGTACATTCTGAAATCCTGGTGGTAAACTAATTGATGCTGGTGCATATCCTCTGGCACGGCGAATTGTTTGAACTTTATCACCAAGAACACGCACAACCGAATCATCTACCCGATTAATAATCTCTCGATTGTGAAAGATAAAATAATCAGCGATTGTCCCTAATTTTTCTCTTGCCTCGTCATTATCAATACATTGTGGTTCATCAGCAAGATTGCCACTTGTTAAAACAATTGGGCGATTCATCCGCCGCAGAATTAAATGATGCAGGGGCGTATAAGGAAGCATGAAGGCAAGGGTATTTTGCCCTAATGCAACTGACGATGCTAATTGTTTTTTACCTGAAGCTTGTAATAAAACAATTGGTGCAGCAGAACTGGTTAATAATTCTTTTTCTTTGGCGTTGACAATACAATATTGTTCAATTATCTCAACATCCCGCGCCATTAAAGCAAAGGGTTTATGATAGCGCTTTTTACGCTGACGCAGTTTTTGTACAACGGTTTCCTGTGTTGCATCGCAAGCTAGATGAATACCACCTAAGCCTTTAATTGCCACAATCTCACCTTTTTGCAACAAGGTACAAACAGCATCAACATCATCTAGCATGGAAAACATGGAAGCAGTAACCGATTTACCATCAGCGCGTTCTAACCAAGCTGTGGGGCCGCAAATATGACAAGCTATAGGTTGGGCGTGAAAACGGCGGTTTTCGACATCGTGGTATTCCTTTCCACATTCTGAACATACGACAAACGCAGACATACTGGTATTGCATCTGTCATAAGGAATGGCATGAATAATACTCAGGCGGGGGCCGCAATGAGTGCAATTAGTAAAGGGGTAACGGAAAAAGCGGCTAAAGGGGTCGAATATTTCTTGTTGACATTGCAAACAAGTGGCTGCATCAGGGGTAATTTCTGTTTTAATGGCATTACTGACACTACTAGAAATCACAAAATTATCAAATGTCAATTCACCTTCATAAATAGTTCTAGTTAGTTGATTAATTCTTGCCAAAGGTGGACATTCTGTTTGCAATCTGGCAACAAATTCTGTTAATGCTTCTTCACTACCAGATACCCGAATTAAAACACCTTGTCCATCATTACAAACATCTCCACGCAAACCGCAGGCTTTAGCCAGACGATATACAGTAGGGCGAAATCCTACTCCTTGAACAGTACCACGAACTCTAATTTCTTCAGTCGGCATATAAATCTGACTTTACAAAATTACGAATTACGAATTACGAATTACGAATTATTAAACTGCCACAGCAAAATTCGGTTATTTCCAGAATCAGCTATCACTGCTGTATTACCACAAATTTTTATCCCGTAACACCAATTTAAGCTATCTCGTTTAGGTAGTCCGAAATTACGATTTTCACCTTTATTTTGAAAATTTATTTGTCCTGCTAACCCATCTGCCACTACACCTTGCAGTGATAAAATGGATTCTAGCTTTCTCCATCCTAGCAACCGAGAATTAGCTGTATCTGCAACTACTAACCAATCTCCAGCCACCCCGACACCATAAGGCATACTCAAACTACTAGCGCTTGGCAAATAAACTCCTTGATTCATTTCCACAAAATCAAAGCTTTTTTGTCCTAAAACTACTGCACAAGGGGTATTATTTTCTGTTGGTATTCCCTGCCAAATCATCACTCGATGATTACCTGCATCGCTGACAACTAAATTTTCTCCCCAAAGGGTAATATCGTGACACCAACGCATACTCGCTGCGGTTGCAGAAGCACCGCCGTTTTCATTGCGAGATATCATATCTGGTTGTCCCAAAACTACATCAGCAGGCTGACCATTTTCTGTTGGTAACTGATGCCAAATTAATACCCTTCGATTACCAGTATCGGCAATAAATAGCCGTCCTTGATGATAGAAAACACCATAAGGCCAGTGCATTGTACTGGCGGATGCTTGTTGACTTCCCCGATTTGGTTCATTATCGATAAAATTAGCTTGTCCTAACACCAAATCGGCTGGAACATTGTTATCTTCTGGTAAGTTTTTCCAAATTAAAACTCGATGATTCCAAGCATCTGCGACAGCTAATCCTTCACCGCAAGCACAAATCCCTGTTGGTACACTTAAGGTTGCACTTCCCTGTGTACTTTTAGCATTTTGTCCTTCATGATAAAAGTCAGGTTGTCCAATTACCCAATCAGCAGGTTGACTATCTATTGTGGGTAATTTTTTCCATCCTAATAATCGATGATGTCCTGTATCTGATACCCATAAAGGGCCGGTTTTTGATAACAAACAAGCACCACGAGGCCCAAACATTGTTATGGGACTAGGTGCTACAGGTATCACTAATTCTTGTGGTTCAATAATGTTACCTAAAATTACCTCTGCACCATGAGGTGATAGAGGTAAATATTGAGAAATTTCTGTTGCTTCTAGCGGTAATTGTGATATGGGATTAATTATGATTGGGATATCCATGAACCGCAGATAGACGCTGATAATTATTTAAAAACATTAATGTTGATTAGCATGTAACAACAGTAACAATTTTGCATTATGTTTTTTCAAATTCAGTTAAAACCTCTAATCAACTTCTGTATTAATCAAGCTTAAAAAAATTAATATGGCTTTTAGTAAGTTTTGCTACATAGCGAATTTTTGACATGAGTGCGCGATTTACTGAAATGAGAAAGCAAACTGGGGTTTGAGAAAGTAAAAGCTTATTTTGCTTGCGGAAAACACTAAAATGAGTAAGTCAAATAACCTTTTGCTTGCGGAAAACACCAAAAGGAGTAAGCAAACTGGAGTTTGAATAAGTCAGAGCTACTTTTGCTTGCGGAAAACACTAAAATGAATAAGCAAACTGGGGTTTGAATAAGTCAAATGACCTTTTGAGAAAGTAATATGCCTTTTTACTTTCTCAAAACACTAAAATCAATACCTGAATTACACAAATGAGAATGAATTCAGGGATATTGAGAAAGCATTCGGGCATTTTGCTTGCACAAAACACTAAAATGAATGCGCGAACTACTGAAATGAAAAAAGCAAATTAGCCGTGATTTACTAATTGCCAAGTATATTTGCTGAAATCTTACCTTCGCATGATCATTTTTGTAGTTTAACAAAAACCTTATCATCTTTAACCTTGACTGGATACGACTGAAGCGAAACATTAGGCACGGTTAAGCATTTACCTGTTTCTAATTTGTACTGGAATCCGTGGGCAGGACAGGTAATAATACCATTTTCAACTTTACCCTTTTCTAAGGGAGATCCTAGATGGGTACAAGCATTACGGTAACATTTAACTGTAACGCCTTGACGATGTAAAATTAGTGAAGTACCAGCAAGTTGTACTGCGACTACGCTAAACTCAGGAACTTCATCAATAGTTGCTACTTTGATCCAAGTACAAGTTATTTTTGAAGAGAATGGACTGATTAAACCAGAATTCGCGTTTTTAACAGCAGGGTTATTATTGACTGCAACAACTTTAGTAATTTCAGGACAATGGTTTTTTATTACCTGTTCTACTCCCTGAGATAAAGTTAAAGTAGAAGCCGGACAACTGCTGCAAGTTCCGATTAATTTGACTTCTACTGTATCTGGGGGCTTAATTGCTACTAGTTCTACATCCCCATTATGGCTTTTTAAACCTGGGCGAACTTCTTCAAGGGCTGTTTGAATTCGTTGTGCTAATGGTGGTTTTGGTGGTTTTACTAGTTCGTGATAAAGCAGTACTGCGTATACTACCTCATCAGTAACAGCATAACGCAAAGCTGACATTGATTCTTGCTTGAGGCTTTTAATTAAATTAGTCAATGCCGCTTTGTGCAAAGCTTCAATTGCTCTTTTTAAACCGACTGCTACACACCTTTGGCTTTCATCCCATTCGGATATAATTGCCTCAAAGCGGTTAATTTCCCGAACTAATTCTTCAAGGTTTGTCATTAGTCATTAGTCATTAGTCATTGGGCAAAACAGTTCAGAGTCCCGTTAGTGTTAGCAGGGCATTTAGGGAGCATCCCAATTTTGCAAGAACATGTTTGTCATTGCGAATGAAGCGACAGCGTAGTGTTCGCGTAGCGTCTCGTAGAGAAGCAATCCCATATCTTGCGATTGCTTCACTCCACTTTGCGCTCGCAATGACAATTTGTAACCTGAATTTGATAATATAACTTGCACATTTGGGATGCTCCCGGCGTTTAGCCTGTTCTCAGTCTTGAGTAAAAAAGTGAGATTCCCTACTCATTACTCAGCACTCAGCACTCATAAGGGGCATTGGTTATTCCTAAATTACCAATGACAAATTACTTCGTTTTAAAATCTTTGAGGAGAAATGGCATAATCAAGCCTGTCACTAAGCTAGATAATGTTATTGGTAGGCAGAAGGGAATATCAGCTTGTGCAAATAACACTAGCAGTAACGAACCGATAGCGGTCGCGATGGCAGTTTTTTGGACAAAATATATAGGGTCGCGTAGTAATTTTCCTTTGAAAAATAACTTAGCAGAAAACCATCCAAGTTCTAACATGTTTCCTCCTAATAATGTGTCAATAAATTAAGTATGGCAAACCCTAATAGGATTGCAGGAATTACACCAGCAGGGGCGAATAAAGCACCAAGCATTGCTGAAAGCTGATAGCCGATATCTTTTCCAGCTAACAGCATTCCACCAATAGCACCGCCAAGCATAGATAAGGCTGTTGCTATAATTATCCACACTAATCCTGTTATTATGCTCAAGTCACCATCTGCTAAACTTGTGAGAAAATCTCTCACAGAAGGGTTTGTTAAAATATCTCTCATGCTGTTTTGTTCTCCTGATGATGAGGGGGTGGATGAGGGAGAATAATCAATGCTCAATGCCCTATTTCTATTTCAATATCTTGTAAAGCTTGGGCTACTATCTCTGCTTGTTCAGTTTGTTGATTTTGGGTAAATATTTCTAATGCTTGTTGATAGTAAACACGAGCTTTGGAGAGATTATTAGGATTACCCGCTTCTGGTTTTTCTGGGTCATCGGGTAAGTTGAATAAGGCGTTGGCTTTGTTTGAAATTGTGTTAGCGTATTCTAGAGGTGTATCTTGGAGATTACGCACTTTTAGCGCTTCATCATAAGCTGCGATCGCACGTAAGTTATTCTCCACAGGATGGGAACTCACTAAATATTGCAAAGCATTACCTAAGTTGTTTTGCAACATTGCATATTCTCTGGGATGATCGATCAGATTAATATGCTTGAGTGCGACCTCAAATGATTGCACAGCTAACCCTTGACGCAAGTATTCCCGTTCTGATGCCAGTGGCATAGAAAGGTAAGCGATCGCAATATTGTTATATAAAATCGCGTATTCTTGGGGGTAATCTTCCCAAGTGAACACCCGCAAAGCCTCATGATAAGCCTGGATGCTGTCGGTTATCCGCGCCAAATTGAAGGGTACTAGTGACTGCAACACCAGCCCAAAATTCATCTGTGTCTCTGCTACTTCCTCAGGCGTTGCCAATTGCTGTAAAATCGGTAACGCCTCTTCATAACCTGCTTTCGCTTGCATCAGCAGTTGGTAATCAGCATCCGGTATTGCTTGTAACGTCCCTGCCATCCCCACTTGCGCCCTGGCTTTCAGTAGGGGATACTCCTCACCACACATTTCATAAGCCCGGTAATATAAGCCAACTGCATTCCGCAAGTCTTGGGCTGTTTTGGGCTTTTTTTGAAAACCCTGTGCGATCTCAATCAGCATTTGGATTTTTTCTTCTGCTGAAGCTGACTCCGATGCAACAGCTGCTACCGCAGCTTTCACCGCCGAATCTGTAATGCTGGGGGTCATAACTCTGCCGTACTCTAGCCAATTGGGAATTGAGTCCAACACCCATGAATAATCGAAACACGCGATCGCATCTCATCACGGGCCATACTGATTTACGCAGGCTTCGAGTCCTTTAGGCGGAATTCCCCTTTTTGTCTAAGACGAGGGATTAGTGACTGGTGACTAGGGACTGGGAATTAGGGAAGAGTTTCCCAGTACCCAATACCCAATACCCAATCCCCAATACCTAGTCCCCAATCTCTAAAATATAAAACACCCTATTTCTAAAATTCTAGGGGGAAATTGCTAATATTAATGTCAGCTTTAAACACCTAATATTTTTAAAATACTTTTTGTATCATCGTATTATACAATTTAAATATTTTTTATTGAATTGTTGACATACATATATACAGTATTTTACCAGCCAATTTTTGTATACTCCAAAGATTCACCACGGGAGCATCTCACCTTTGCAAATATACCAGGCGATTAGAAATCGCGGCTACACAAACGAAGTCCGCCTACGCGGACTGAAAGAATTTGAAACCCACGGAGGTGGGTTTTGTTTGTATAGCCGCGAATTCCATTCGCCAGGGCAGGCGTGTTTTTACATTCATTGAGATGCTCCCATTTGCCACAGGATCGTCAAAAAGACAATTTTATTTTTGTTAAAGATGTTACATATATAACAGACACAGCCTTTAAAATAATCTTAATTAAATCTAAACTATTGTTAATGATTAATTCTTTTTTAATGAAAGAGAATTAAATCAAAAACTATCTTAGTATTGAAAAACAAATATTGATAAACAGGTGAGACTTTACAAGCATTATCACCTACATCATGCCTGGGAAACAATACAAAAATACCTAGCCGATGACTAACGTACTATGGCTACAGGGTGGTGCTTGTTCAGGCAACACCATGTCATTCCTCAACGCCGAAGAACCGACAGTCTGCGATTTGATCGCTGATTTTGGTATCAATATACTTTGGCATCCTTCCTTGGGATTGGAACTAGGCAACGATTTGCAAACACTGCTACGAAATTGTATTTCTGGCACAATTCCTTTAGATATCTTGGTATTTGAAGGCAGTGTTGTTAACGCCCCCAACGGCACTGGTGAATGGAATCGGTTTGCCGATCGCGCCATGAAAGATTGGTTAGCAGACCTCGCCAAAGTTGCTAAATTTATTGTCGCTGTAGGAGATTGTGCCACCTGGGGAGGAATTCCCGCCATGTCACCCAACCCCAGCGAATCAGAAGGTTTGCAATTTCTCAAACGTCAAGAAGGTGGCTTTTTAGGGAAAGATTTTCTCTCACAAGCCGGATTACCTGTAATTAATATTCCTGGATGTCCCGCCCATCCCGACTGGATTACGCAGATATTAGTTGCGATCGCTACTGGACGCATAGCAGACATTGCTTTCGATGAACTAAATCGTCCCCAAACCTTCTTCAACACCTATACCCAAACAGGTTGTACCCGCAACGTCCACTTTGCCTACAAAGCCTCAACCGCCGAATTTGGTCAGCGCAAAGGCTGCTTATTTTACGACTTGGGTTGTCGCGGCCCCATGACCCATTCTTCCTGCAACCGCATCTTATGGAACCGCGTTTCTTCCAAAACTCGCGCTGGGATGCCTTGTTTAGGTTGCACAGAACCAGAATTTCCCTTCTTTGATCTCAAACCAGGAACCGTATTTAAAACCCAAACAGTAATGGGAGTTCCCAAAGAATTACCGCCAGGGGTGAACAAAAAAGACTACGCCTTACTCACAATGGTTGCCAAAGACGCAGCACCACCTTGGGCAGAAGAAGACTTTTTTACAGTTTAGTCATTAGTCATTAGTCCTTTGTCATTTGTGAAAAACCAATGACCAATGACCAATGACCAATGACAAATCACCAATGACAAAGGACAAATAACAAATGGGAATTCAATCATTAGACATTTCGCCCGTCGGTAGAGTTGAAGGCGATTTAGATGTCCGAGTCGATATTGAGAATGGGCGGGTAGTCAATGCCTGGACACATGCCGAACTATTTCGCGGATTTGAAGTGATCCTACGCGGTAAAGATCCCCAAGCCGGATTAATTGTCACGCCTCGCATTTGCGGCATTTGCGGCGGTTCTCACCTAACTTGTGCATCTTGGGCATTAGATACAGCCTGGGAAACAGAAGTTCCACGTAATGCAATTTTGGCAAGAAATCTCGGTCAAATTGTCGAAACAATCCAAAGTATACCTCGCTATTTTTATGGATTGTTTGCCATTGATTTGACTAATAAAAAATATCGCCATAGTCGCTTTTATGACGAAGCAGTTAGACGCTTTGCTGCTTTCACTGGCAAATCTTATGAACTAGGCATCACAATTTCTGCCAAACCTGTAGAAATTTATGCACTATTGGGTGGACAATGGCCGCACAGCAGTTATATGGTGCCTGGTGGCGTGATGTGCGCCCCAACACTAACAGACATTACCCGCGCTTGGGCGCTTCTCGAATATTTCCGCACCAATTGGTTAGAACCAGTGTGGTTAGGTTGTTCTTTAGAACGCTACGAACAAATCCAAACTTATGATGACTTTAGAGATTGGCTGGATGAAGACCGCAATCATCGAGATTCCGACTTAGGTTTTTATTGGCGCATGGGTTTAGATATCGGTCTAGACAGATATGGCGCTGGTGTTGGTAAATATGTCACTTGGGGATATTTAGCCCATGAAGATAAATACCAAAAGCCGACTATTGAAGGGCGAAATGCGGCGATGATCATGAAAAGTGGAGTGTACGACAGCTTCGCAGACACTCACGTTTTAATGGATCAGTCATTTACCCGCGAGAATACAACTCACTCTTGGTACGATGAAGGGACAGAAAATATTCACCCTAGCGATCGCACCACTAAACCCACTGCAATTAATACCAAAGACTTCGATAACGCCTACTCTTGGGCGAGTGCAGTCCTGCACAAAGACTTCGGACGTTTAGAAGCTGGCCCCTTAGCGCGGCAATTAGTAGCCGGTGGTAAGCATGGCGAATCTTGGCAACACTACGACCCCTTCATCCTCGATGTCTTCAAACAAATGGGTGGTGCTAGTATTCATGTGCGTCAGCTAGCACGAGTTCATGAAATTGTCAAGTTATATCGGCAAGCTGAACACTGTTTGCGCGAATTCAAATTAAACGATCCTTGGTATATCAAACCCAAAGAAAAAGATGGACGCGGTTGGGGTGCAACGGAAGCTGCACGTGGTTCCTTGAGTCACTGGGTAGAAGTGGAGGGCGGTAAAATTAAGAATTACCAAGTCATTGCCCCAGGTACTTGGAATATTGGCCCTCGTGATGGTGAAGGAATCCGTGGCCCCATTGAAGAAGCTTTAATTGGCACACCCATTTACGATTCTAGCGATCCGGTGGAAGTTGGTCATGTGGCGCGATCGTTTGATTCATGTTTGGTGTGTACAGTCCACGCCCATGATGCTAAGACTGGTGAAGAGTTGGCGCGTTTTCGGACAGCTTAAGTCTCAAAATTCTTCCGGCTTTCTATCACCATTTCTTCAATCCATCAGTTCTTGTAGCTGTTCAAGACTCATTTAGTCGTCGTTAATGGCACTGCAAAACTTGAACAGCAGTCAACTTTAGATCAGCAAATACTAGCGAAGCGATGCCTGCGGCGGGCGCTTGCGCCAACGCACTATCTCCTAGATACACCTTCTCCTCATAAAAACCCTCTACCCATTCCAGAACTGTCACTCGCTGTTGTATCGGATCAACAATCCAATACTCAGCAATACCCCGTGCGGCATACTCAGATCGCTTATAGCGATAATCACGACTACTCTGATTTGGACTTACCACTTCAACCACTAATAACGGCGGTGGCATCTCTGGCATTACCGTAGATCGTTTAGCCCCCTCCATCGCCGTCGCCAACTTCTATCACAATATCTCTAGGACTTACGCGCTTAATTTAATTATCAGGTGCGTTAGTCATAGGGTAACGCATTCAGCTTGTGAGATTGCGCCTTCAGTTTCCATTTCAGCGATCGCAGTAAAATTTTTCATATCAGAATCATCGACAACGCCCCCTTTACAGCTTACTGGATTGGCCATCTACCTTAGCGTAGGCGTAGCCCGTCGTAGACATCGCTCAAAAAACAAATTTATAATCTGCATTCCAACTGAGTACTTACGAATTAACAACAATCAAGGGCGGCAAATGACAAATGACGATTCCCGCTAGTTAGGTTTATTTGCTTCACTTTACTTACTACTCTCTAGTCAAAAAATGAATCTTGGCTTTTATTTTCCCATTAGATTGGAGGTAAGGCAATTTAGAGGTATTAACAAATACAGCAGCTATAAATCACTTGTGAGAAACTAATAATGGTGTGAATAAAACTAAGTAGTGGGTGCAATCTGTAGATGCGTTAGCGTACCCTTTGGGATCTTGCTACGCGAAGCGTGTCGTAGAGAAGCTTGCCGAAGGTATCACTATCTGAATTTATCAATTTTCTTCGATGATAAATTAGTCAAATAAAACGCGCACTTACACACAAAATTATCAGGTAATTAAAATGTCTTACAATTCAGAAGATGTGGAACAAATCCTGCAAATAGCACTCACCGATAAACAAGAAGGTGAATTTTCACGAGAACAGCTTGTAGAAATGGCCTCAGAGTTAGGTATTTCTACTAATATTTTGGAAAAGACTGAACAAAAGTGGTTAGCTCAACAAGAAGAAGAACTTTTGCGAGGCACATCTAATACTTTACGACGCAGAGACTTTCGGACACACTTTATTTCCTTCATAGCAGTGAATTTATTTCTAATCCTGCTAAATTTAATTACTAGTCCTAGTTATTTTTGGTCTATCTTCCCGATATTAGGATGGGGGTTAGGACTGTTTTTTCATTGGTGGAATGTTTATCACACTAAAACAGAGGATAAGTAGATAACTTTTCAGAAATGGCGCACATAAACTTAACTGTCTAGGGGTTTAACTATTAATTTGACAGTTGTAACGTAACACACTAAAACTTTTAGAAACAGTGCGTTAGGCTTGCATTAATGCACTTGCATAAAACAGCAATTTACACGGTAAGCTTGTGTCTGATTTAGCGCTACATAATTATCTCCCTCGCGTTCCCGATGCAGCATTGCAAGAATACATAGAATGGTGTGTTTTAGAGCAGGCTAAAGCCGCAGAATGTAACTTTACTCCAGATAGAAGTAAGTTAGATAATTTGCCACCAGAAGACTACGTTCCTAAACTTGTCGAGCAGTTCATGAAAGTTAAACCAGACCCAATTAAAGCCGGTTTGGTAGCTGCGATCGCAGGTAAGGAAGCTGACAAACACGCTTTATCCGGTTTAGCGATCGCGGCTGATTTTGTATCTCTTTATGTCAAGTATTTAATTCCTAAAGAGGGAAGTACTAAAGAACAGGCTGAAGAGATATTAACTCAAGCATCACAACATCAGTATGAGAAACTGACTGAAGTCGCCCAGAAACATGGTGTAGCTTTATAGTTTCCTGCTGATAAATTATTTTTCAGAGGCTTTGTCTGTATTTTAGATGTTGGACAAAAAGCTTTGTTTGTGAATGACATTCGCAAACAAAGTTTCTGTTCATCATAAATTATCTGATTCTAGTAATACAATGCGATCGCTAAACTTAGCCGCCAGTTTGCGATCGTAAGTCAGCACCTGAGTGTCAGATTGAATTGCTGCTGCCACGAATAACGTATCGTAGAACGAATGACTTGCCTCGACTGCCAGTTTTAGAGCAACATCCCGAATTTGAGAACTAGAAATCATTACATCAACCAGTGCCTCAGCATCTTGCAGCGCATCTAAACCTATTTGCAACGGTAGTTGCCGAAATTGTACCCATTGCCAAATCACATTGCCCAACTCGGCAAACAACGAATCAGGCACCACAATCTGATCTACAGTTTCTAAAGCAGCGATCGCCTGTTCATACCTATCCTCTACGTGTAAGAGCGCATAGGCAAATACCATCGTATCAATCACCATCAGGGTTGTCCTTCTGATTTCCAAGTCTGCACCCGACTTTCTGATTCCATCGGTAACGCCTTTGCCCGTTGACGAATACGAGTAAGCACTTCATCACGTTGTCCATAGCGTTTTTGCAACAAATCGCGGACTTCTTGCTCCATCGAAATCCCCTTTTGTCCCGCCAAGCGTTTAATGCGATCGACTAACTCATCAGATATATTGCGAATGGTAATTGTTGCCATACTGCCTCCTTTGCTAGTGCTATTTGACTAGCGGATTATTACCTTTATGCTAGCAGTTTGCTGGCATTCGAGTAGCCTAAATTATTTCAGCATCCCATGCTAACTATTATTGGTTGCGGCAATCTCAATCGCAATGACGACGCAGTAGGCGTAATCATTGCCCAGCGCTTACAAAAATATCTAGCCCAAAACCCTCACCCTCATGTGCGAGTTTATGACTGTGGCACCGCAGGGATGGAAGTAATGTTTCAAGCTAGAGGTAGTAAACAATTAGTAATTATTGATGCAAGTTCAACTGGTTCTGAACCGGGTGCTGTGTTTAAAGTTCCAGGAAAAGAACTGGAAGCAATGCCCGAACCTAGTTATAACTTGCACGATTTTCGTTGGGATAATGCTTTAGCCGCCGGACGGAAAATCTTTCAAAATGACTTTCCCGAAGATGTGACAGTTTATTTAATTGAAGCGGCAAATCTTGGTTTGGGACTAGAGTTAAGTCCTGCTATCAAACATTCTGCTGATTTAGTTTTTGAAGAGGTAGCTGCACTTATCAGTCAGAATAATAACTAATCCAAAATCCAAAATCTAAAATCCAAAATCGAATCACGCCCAATCCCGATAAACAGAAAGTTCATCTACCCTCATTTCAAAAGGTATGCCTTGACTTTCTGGCGGACAAACACGGATTTTAGCACTGTTAACAATTTCATATAGCAATGTCCCCATTGGCACAATTTTTTGTAAAACACGCCAATTAATAACTTGATCGGGACATTCAATTACCAATGTCAGAGCATTGGCGTGGGTTGTGACATACCACCGGCAATCAGACAGCAGATTTTGAATGGTGCGATCGCACGCTTCATAAAAGTATCTGCTAATAGAATCCTCTAGCTGTTGCCGCAGTATAATATCCGCAGATGTCGGTTGTATAGGATGTGAGTCATCACCATTGAAGTAATACATCTTTCTAGCCATCTCTCTTAGCTTCCTGCTTATATTCCAATCACCATTCCATAAAGTACATCTTTATTTGTTTCTAATAATTCTTGGGTTTCGTTATCATAATACGCACCAATTCCACTACACTGAATTCCCAAATAATTACTAGTTAAATAAAGTCTTTGCCCGAGAAAACCAGCTATTTGCATAGCAGTTTGATAATTTAAATAATCTGACACAAAAAATAAAGTTACAGCGCTATCTCTAGCAATAGCCTGATTAATACATAAGTAACCTGTCTTTTCACTAAAATTACCCGTCTTAACCAGATGTGTACCTCTATATAACCCAGGTGTCATTCCCTCTACTCGATGCACCACTGAGTAAATTTCTATCTCCTCATAGTTTTCTGTCGGTATTGATTGTTGAAGTTGTTGCACTACATATAAATAATCTTCTTGAGAAATAGCCTCTTTCCGGAAACGTCTAATAGAACGTCTATCCCAAACAGTTTGATAAAATTTATCCCGATCGAAATCAAATTGAGGATACTCTAATTTCTGCTGACGACTCTTTTGTTGAGTAGTTGCTTGATACGCATCTTCAATAAATTGATTGGATTCAAAATAATCTGTACCAGAGACAAAAGGAACTTTCAGCCTTAAGCTTCTGATTTTCTTGTCTTGTACTTCTCCTGACACCGCACAACCAGTAATAAACTCCTTATTCTCAAAACCCAAATCTGAATTGAGCGCAAGTTTATCAAAGTCAAAAACTAGTTGTATATTTTTTTTATGGAGATAAGCTGAAGCTGCAACGGCACCTAAATGGTGTCCGCTATCTAATAAGCAATATCTCATGCTTCTATTTTGATATTTCCAGCTAGACCTATAATAAACACAACTAATTAAAAAGATGAATCCGTTGATACATTTACCTGGTATAATATAACTCTCTAACCCATCATCAATTAATTCATAGATGAGAGTTAGACAATTATTCTCAACTTCTAGATGGTATATACCATTTACTATTCCCTCAACCCCGCGAATCTGTACGTAAACTTCTGTAGGATACAAAGCGCCTGCTGATGGATTCACCCGCAATTTATAAGGGCCATCTTTATATACTTTTTCTAGTGTTATCGCACTGGTTAATGAGATAAAAGAGTGAACAGGATTGTTGAGATTTAATTTTACTCTCCGATAAAACTTGGGATAAACTTTAAATGAAGATGGCTGTGTTGAAGCATCTACATAATTTGGATCGAGTTGTACCGATAAGTAAGAATGCTTAGTAGCGTCATGATAAGCTTTGCCCGACATCTGACTTGATGGCATTTTTAATTATCCTTAAGACTTCTACGTTACTAGCAAAATCTATCGCTTTATAATCGTCTAGGTTTTTTAAATATAAATTAGGATGATGTTGTAAAAGTAACTTGACAACTTCTGTCTTTCCGGCTGATGCTGCGTACATTAAAACAGTTGCACCGTTATCATTTTGGTTGTTAATGTCAATGTTATGAGCCAAGAGTAATTTAATTAAATCGTAGTGATTACCAAAACAAGCAAACCACAAAGCATTGTTGCGATCGCTATTTCGAGCATTAATATCCGCACTCGCATCAATTAGTTCTTTGACGACTGTATAAACTCCTTCTCTTGTAGCCTTCATCAAAGCTGTATCACCATTTTCACCCAGATGATTTAAATCGCTAGGATTATAGCCTTTTGCTATTAGCCATTGGGTTGTTACTTCACTCAATTTTTGACTGTTGGTTCGATTCATAACTACTCCTCAGTTAACTTTTTTACTAATATAAATTTGCTTGGCAAATAGAATGGTGAGCAATGCCCACCATTTTTGCAAAAATGTTATTTAAATCCTTTTAACTTACATATATGCTATCAACTTTATAAGTTGAAATTATGAATCATTTATAAAGAACAGCAAACATTCTTCTTAAAAAAGCGTGAAAAATAATGGAAAAGCAGTAATTTTTACAGTTTTCCTGCATAAGATAGATTAATAGCAGATATAGATTGATTTAGATCTCCGACTTCTTGAAGAAGTCGGGGATCTGCACTTGAATAGAGTGCGTATATTTTTAAATTTACTGGCAATGATAAGAATATAAAATATTGTCTACATCTTCGATGGTAAGACTTTGTTTATCAGCTAAAGTTTTCAATCTATGGGTAATATCTTTAAGCTGCGATAAATTAAATGAAAGTCCTAATTCATTAGCTCGGTGATTAACCGCCTGTTTTCCAGCTAATTTATGATTGATTAAAATTGAGCGCGTTACACCAAAACTCCGGGGATTAATAGCTTCATAAGTCTCAGAATTATTGAGCATAGCTTTAGTATGAATACCAGCTTTATGACTAAAAGCACTTTCCCCAAAAACACAGTGGTTAAAAGGAATAGAAATTCCAACTTTTCTCGCAACTAATTCATGCAAGTAACCAAGTTCATCCAAGCGATATTTAGATTTAATCTGCTCTGGATTTGTAGCATATAATCTAGCAATAAATCCAGCTAGTGAAGTAATACCATTGCGCTCACCAATTCCCAGAACAGAAGTGTCAATATGAGTTGCTCCTGCTTCTAGTGCTGTATAACTATTAGCATTTGCACATTCTGTATCATTATGACCGTGAAACTCAATATCTAAATTGGTGAATTGACGTAAAGTCTTGACTAATTCAAATACTTGCATAGGGCTGCTAATTCCTACTGTATCAGCAATTCCTATGCGTTTGACAACTCCTAACTTTTCAATCTTGGAGTAAATTGTGATTAAATCTTCTATAGAAGTGCGTGACGAATCCTCAGCAGAAAACCGTAACTCAATATCAGGTGCTTGCTGATGAATAAAAGTTAAAACTTCAGATGCTAAATCAATAATTTGATTAATATTTTTACCATGACTGAACTGACGCATCAAAGAAGAACTACCAATAGTTAAATTAATTCCAGCCACGCCTGTGGCTAAAGCAACTTTAGCATCTTCTAAGTGACAGCGGATGTGAGTTAATATTTTGGATGGCAAGCCTAACCGAGCCAATCGTTCACAGTCTCGTCTAGACTGAGGTGAAGCAATTGGTGACGTTAACTCTATATATTCCACTCCAAATGCAGCAAGGGCTTCAGCGATTTCGACTTTATCATCTGAAGAAAAATTGGCTTTGACGAATTGTTCACCTTCACGGAGAGTACTTTCTACAATTGCAAATTCAGATAGGGACATTGAGCAATCCTGGTAATAATTCTTGCTAAGTATATTTAATTGTTAGTTTTTATATTAACAGATTTGTATAATTGAGAAATAATTACTTTGGCTGATTCTTGGGGACTAGTTATAGTATCAATTATAAGGGAGCGATCGCTTCTATCCATCGCTTCTAAAATCTGTTTTGTCGTAACCGAATCATAGGTCTGGCTCTCTTCGACAAATATTTTTAGTTTATCCCGCAATTCTACATCTGTAACAACTTGTCTGCTTACAAGTTCTAAGATTTCTTGTTCTTCTTGACGAGTAAAATAAGCAGAAGCCTCCGGTACGCCAAAACTAGCAAAATTCGTCAGTGCTTCTGGCAGAATTTGCCTACTATTTTCTAGCTCTTGATTATCAATCCGATCAAAAGGATCGTGACGCTTGAGAAGCCTTTCTAAACGTACCTTATTTGGTGCGATCAACATTACAAATTTAGCATTTTCTAAAGTCGTCGCTGCATAGTTAACCTCATTTTCACCACGCAAACTATCAAAAACTAACAGAGAGTTAACTTGTTGTGGATTGATATATAGCGAAGCTAAAATACGACCCATTCCACCAGGGAAGTGTTCTCGATAAAGGCGAGCATAAGTTAGGCGTTTAATCCGACAAAGGGGTTGCACAAATTTATCTTCCATTTTTAACATCGGCGCAATTATTAAGCGTTCAGTTAAAGCGCGACGATTCGGTAAAAGTGTAAAATCTAAACCCTCTTCTGCCAAAGCTTTTGTAATTGTGCTTTTCCCTACGCCAGTCATACCCACTATGATTAGTAAAGGAAAAGTTGTTATTGGCAACCAGTCTTTAGGAATAGGAAATCCTACACCTACACCTGGACTTAAGTGTTCAAAAAATAGATTTTGCCTTATTGTATTAACTCGATATTGCACAATATAAAATTAACCTCTTTTTTCATTTCAGCCTCGTCAAATAAATCAGGGGTCAGAATTCTTCTTATAAACTGCTTCTAGGTTTACTCTAATCTTGGGCGAAGTATTTTTTAGTTAGTATAAATATAAAATATTATCCAGACCTCAGTATTTATACACAAAAAATGTCCATATTAAATTGATGATAATATCCATAGATATTAGGTTTTTTTTGAAAATTTTTTTATCCTGAGTTTTGCAGCAAATGACTATATCTTTTTGTAATGTTTATCAAGCAGAGGTATCGCTCTTAGATAAATGAGAATTATTTCAAATTTATTAAGATATCTTAAAACACACACTTTTTATATTAAATTTTGCTACTTTACTAAAGTATAAATAGTTAAATTGGCAAATAAAAAATATGGAAATTAGCGCTCGTAATTCTCTAAAAGGAACTGTAAAAAAGGTTACACATGGCTCAGTCAATACTGAGGTAACTTTAGAAATAGCACCAGGAATAGAGCTAGTATCAATCATTACAAAATCATCAGCAGAAAAGCTAGGACTTATAGAAGGGAAGCACGCTCATGCTGTGATTAAATCATCAGATGTGATACTTGCTATTGATTGAAAAATAGGTAGGTTGTCTGATCATATTTGATTTGTGATAATTAAAGGCTATAGATCCCCGACTTATTTAATAAGTCGGGGATCTTCTTTTTCATTGAGTAATGAGGTTAATTAATTGAATTATCAATAATCCGAACATAAATGGCGCGAATACTTTCTATATCTAGTGTCACATCTGTGTTTCCAATTTCGATAAGGAAAGAGGGTAACTTCTGTTTTAAAGTGATAGTAGCTCCTGGTGTTACTCCCCTTAACATAAGTTGCTTCAAGATTCTTTCATTCTGATTTTGAGAAAAAGTGACGATTCCTCGCTCTCCCTTCCTCAATAATTCTAATGAACAGCCAGTCATGCTAAAGTGGGTAAACATTTGAATTATAAATTAGGAATTATGAAGGGTAGAAGGAAGTATATTTCCATCCTTCATCCTTCATTTTTTATTTGGTCGCTAAAGGCAGAAACCAAAGTAATAGTTTAAACCAGATACGCTTCTTGATGAGTCTTAATTGTGCAATTAGAACGAGGATAAGTTACACAAAGTAGAGCGTATCCTTTAGAAACCTGATCGTCATCTAAAAAGTTTTGATCTTCTTGATTAACTTCACCTTCGACAACCTTGCCAACGCAGCTAGAGCAAGAACCTGCATGACAAGAAAAGGGCAACTCAATACCATTTTCTTCTGCTGCATCCAAGATTGTCGTCTCTTCGTCAACTTCAATTGTGGTGTCGAGGTCTTCTTTTTTGTTGATTAATCTAACTTGGTAGGAAGCCATTTTCCGATTCTCCTCAAACGTTATACAGTTGGTCTAATTTCCGAATTTTTGAGCAATCTATCCTACTTTTTGCTTTCCTTCTTGTTACGGAGAAGCTACCTCAAGGCAAGGCGATCGCATCTATAGAAAGCCTCTACAATCAGACTTGGCGCTAACGGAATGATGTTAGCTGCAAGGTACACCAGTAGGCGTACCATCATCTGTTTTAAAGGACTTTCCACAACCGCAGGTATCAGTTGCATTGGGGTTGATGAACTTAAACCCGCTTTCCATCACTCCCTCAACGAAGTCAACGATAACTCCGTCTAATAAGGGCGCACTTTTGGCATCAACGTAAACCAGCACTTTGCCTTGCTGACTTACCAAATCATCTGGTTGGGGTTTGCTGGTGATATCAATTGCATATTCGTAGCCACTGCAACCACCATCTTTTACCGAGATGCGAACACCTTTAGTTGCGCCATTAGCGTCGGGTGCGGAACCTTTAAGGAATGCCCGCAGATGAAATTCTGCTTTTTCTGATAAAATAACGGCCATTCATTTCTCCTGATTTGTAGCGATTAGTTGTTCTGATTTCAGGTGTGGGTTGTCAGTCAATTTTGGATTTTAGATTTTAGATTTTAGATTTTTCTTCAATCCCAAATCCAAGTTGCGCTCTAAGCGCACCAAAGGTGCGACTCAAAATCTAAAATTGAATGACTAATGACTATTTTGTGTAATACCTGTGGGTTCCATCGAATTGGCTTGCGCGTGTCTCCAAGGCGCACTATTGCCGCATACTGGACAAGAGCGATCGCGGTGAGAACGGCGTTTAGCAAATTCCATCCGATTCAAGTCCATTGTCAGCAATTGCGACAATAAAGGCTGACTAAACCCGGTGATCAGCTTGATTGCTTCCAGTGCTGTTAGACAAGCTAATGTCCCAGAAACAGCGCCTATAACTGAAAAGCCGCGCTGATCCCACTCAGGCTTCTCTGGAAACAGACAAGATAAACAAGGAGTCACACCAGGAATAATCGTTGTCAGGTAAGCCTCCATCCCATTCATTGCGGCTTCCACCATTGGCTTACGCGATCGCACACAGGCTTCATTTAACAAGTTGCGCTCTGTAAAATTGTGGGCGCAATCAAGAGCCATATCAGCAGATTGCACTAACGAATCTACATTTTCCGGGGTGATGTAATCATGAACAGCTTCCACTTGGACATCAGGATTAATCGCATCCAGAGTTTCTTTAGCTTTGAATACCCTTGGCTTACCTACCCAATCATCAGTCATTAAAACCTGACGATTCATATCATCTAGCCGCAAGTCACCACCCCGGACTAGGATTAGCCGCCCAACGCCTGCTACTGCTAAGTAAAGCGCCGCCGTACCGCCTAATCCCCCCACACCTGTAACCAAAACTGTCGCTGACTTCAGGCGTTTCTGTGCTGTTTCGCCAAAATTCGGAAGCATCATTTGGCGACGATAGCGTTCTAATTCGGTAGGCGTCAGGTTAACCAATTTATACCTCCTAATCAGAAGTGATTTCTGTCAGTGTGACTACATTTTTCGGCTTGTCGTTAAACACTTTGAACAGCTTTTGTTCGTAAGCTGTCGATTCGATAAATAGCTGATAAGCTTTTTGCAAAGCCAAAGAATATTGATTTAATTTCTCTTCTTGACTCAAGTCAGGAGAATTATCATCAATTTCCTGCATATATTGAGAAAACTTTTTCAGAATATGTAGACGATGTACATTTACAACTTCTAAGTCGTAGGACATATTAAAGAATTGAAAAAATTCTTCTGCATCTACGAGCTTCTTGAATTCATCAATAGTTTTACTCATTTGGCATTCTCCAATTGTTTCAGATGTTGCTTAAGTTCATCTAACTGGCGATAGATTTCATAAGTTGCGGCGGCAACATCCATAAGTTGTTTGTAATCTGTTGGCAGACCTTCAGCTAAATCATGCAGATCCATTTTCATCTGACCTGCTTTGCTGTTGAGGCGTCTGATTTGTCCTTGTAGTTCCTCAATACTTATTTCTTCTGCTTGCACAATCAGCCACTCCACATGGGATTTTGGATTTTAGATTTTAGATTTTGGATTGGATAATATTGTTTTAATCAAATGGTTATCAACTAGTGATTAAGACTTAAATCCAAAATCCAAAATCCAAAATCTAAAATTGTCACAGGTTGCCAACTTCAGGAAAGCGTTTCGCCAAATCAAGACCTTTTTTGACGTAGTTTTCTCCCTCTTCTGCTAATTTCTCTAGGGAGTCAAAGCCAAAGCGTTGAGCATCTCGCAAGGTTTTCACAGCTAGCAAAAGACGACCAGAAAAAACTAGTGCCCAGCCAAATCCTTCATGGCTCAAATCAACTACAACCTGGGATATCAAACCTGTTTCTTGTTCAATCCCAGCCGCTACAGCCCGAAAAAATGCCATAATCCGGGCTTGAGTGATCGGATCAACTTCGCCCTCAACGGAGATTTCCCGTTTCTTTTGTTTGGTGACAATAAAGGGTTTGAGAATCAACTCATCCGACCAACTACGATAAACTCCATAACTGTCTTGACCACGGATTTGTTTAATTAATACCTTCAGAAAAGGTGAGTTCAAGACTTCAGTTGTAGCGGTTCCGTTAACACTATTATTTGCGGTCATACTGTTGCCTCATTTTCAACTTCATCGGCAAAATTTGTGGGTTTTTGCTGTAAAGCTTTACGTAACCAAGGTGGAGGATTACCTTTGAGGGTTTTTACTAGTTTGTTTAGGACTTTACTAATTTCGTCCTCTTCCGATCGCGCCTTCACGGGAGTGACACCTTTCTTGATTAACCGAGCAGCTGCGCTCCCGCCAATTGCGAAAACATAAATAATTGTGCAGTCAGTTAATGCTTCAATTTTTGGTGCGAGTTTACCCTCATTATTCTCCTCTTGGATTTCATAATTAAATTTGAGACTTTCTACAAATTGATATCCTTCATCTGAAATTTCATAAATATCAATTTGTTCCGAGCCTCCAAAGTGAGTATTAATATGAACTCCATCACTTGTCGTAAAGGCAATTTTCATCGTAATTCTCCTCTTTAAAGTTTTGAATTTTGAATTGGGAAGAAGGAATTCAGGAGTCAGAATTCAGAATTCAGGAGTAAGAACTAAATCTGCATATTTAGTGGTTTTCCCTATGGAAACGCCAAATGCAAACCATCAGTGGCAGGTTTTACTCTTTAGCATTCTGAATTCTGGATTCTGACTTCTGAATTCTTGAAGAAAAATTCAAAACTCTGCGCTCACAATGCCTAACTCTTGGAACTGTTTAACTCTCGCTTCTTCTTGCTCTAAAAACAGGTTGCCGATGCCAAACACAAGTTCCATCGTGCCTCGATAGCCAACTTTGGTAAATTGACCATTACCTAAACGGTCATAAATGGGCAATCCGAGACGATAAAGAGGAATCGAAAGGCGTTTTGCGATCGCACCGACATTGGAGTTACCAATCAGCAAGTCAGAGCCATCTGCTAAACTCTCAAAGTCTTCCAAATCGCCGATAGTGACGCTTTTAACCGGGAGTTTTTCTAAGAGGTGCGATCGCGTGGTTGTCACCGCCCCATGAATTTGCGCTCCCATCGATTGCAGAAAATGCACCGTTGACCACAACAAATCTGGTTCCAGCGCTAGGGAAACTCGTTTTGCACCAAAGTAAAAGTGGGTGTCCAGCATCGCATCTTGCAACTGACGACGTTGGCGGCGGTATTTTTCGGGTACGCTATTACCGCTCAGAATCGCCAATGCTTGGATAAATTCATCTACTGGTTCTAATCCCGTCAGTTCGCCAAACACTTCGTAAGGTGTGCCAAAGCGTTCTTCGAGAATTTTTGCAGCCCCCCGCATACTTTCACCCAGAGCCAGGGTGAAAGCAGAACTACCCACTTCTCGTAGCTGTTTTAAGGTAGTTCCACTGACTGTAATTGCACTATAACCATCCTCTAAGTGTCCATCTAGAGAAGCGCCAAGGTCAGGTACAAAGATCGGCACTAAGCCAAAGTTTGTAACTATCTCTTTGATTTCTTGTACATCCCCTGGTGTGAAAGCAGAACCCGCCAAAATTGTCACTTGTTCAGTTCTGATTTCACCTGCGCGAGGAATTTCCTGAACTATGCTTTCCACAGCAGCAGCAAAGCCATCTTGTAATGCACCTTTAAAATCTGGGGTAGGTGCAAAAACGATCGCTAAATCATTCAATTCAGGATGGCGATCGCGGATTTCTTTCAGAAAACCCTCGATGTCATCGCCTCTAGTTTCCGTTAACCCAGTACTACATAAACCAATAATTTCTGGGTTAGCTTTTTCCACCAAGGTGAGAATTGCTTCTTCCACATTCTCTTCACCACCCAAAATAGTGGTGACTTCCGTCATCGCTGTGGTAGCGAGGGGAATCGCTTCCCGGAAATGCCGCACCAGCACAACTTTAGCGAAAGCAGTACAACCTTGAGAACCGTGGAATAAGGGCATTGTCCCTTTCAATCCTAAAAAGGCTAAGGTTGCACCCAAAGCTTGACTTTGCTTGAGGGGATTAACTGTCAGTGATTTATTGGAAACAGTAACGATCGCCATTAAACTACCTCCTCCAGGGCGGACTTTCTCGTTCCCTGGCTCCGCCGGGGAATGCTGACAATGAGGCTCTGCCTCATCTGCTCTACAAAGAAGGCAGAGCCTTCAGGAATGCGTTCCCAGCCGGAGTCTGGGAACGAGGGTACAGCCGTCACTAAACTTCCTCCTCTTCTTCCCAAGGAGCGGGTTTGCGTATTTGTTCCCAAATCGGGCTATAGAGAGCTTCGTACAGTTCCCGCGCCATCTCAATCATTCCCACATAACCTGCATAAGGATGATGGCGTTCTTGGTTGATATCAAGGAAAGGAATTCTAGCTTTCAAAGCGGTGTATTGGTTACGTCCACCAGCAATCAGCATATCTGCGCGAGTGTCTTTAACCACTTGTAGCAATTCCTTAGCGTTGCCCTTCTCTAACATGATCCCATCATTGCCGAGCAACTTCTTGATTTTGGCTTTATCTTCCTCAGTACTTTTCCGAGTACTGGTAGCAACAACTTCAATGCCTAAGTCTCTAGCAGCCGAAATAATCGACCAACTCTTGACACCACCTGTATACAACACAACTCGCTTACCTTTGAGTCGAGCGCGATAGGGAGCCAGTGCCAAATCTAAAGCAGCCGTTTCTTCGGCAATTAGCTTTTCTGTGCGTTCTTGTAAATCAGGATCGCCTAATTTAGCAGCGATATTTCGCAGACAGCGATTCATATCATCGATGCCGTAGAAAGACTCTTCAATGTAGGGGATGTTGTAACGCTCCTCCATCTTTCTCGCCATATTCAGCAACGCTCGTGAGCAGATCATGACGTTGAGCTTGGCGCGGTGGGCGTAGCGAATTTCATCGTAGCGAGCATCGCCCGTAATTTTAGATAAAATACGGATGCCTAATTTTTCCAGCAGTGGTGTGACTCCCCACATTTCACCGGCGATGTTGTATTCACCGATTAAGTTAATATCATAGGGCGTTGTATGTTCCGGTTCTGCTGTGCCGACAACATATTCTAATAAAGCTTCACCGCCAAAACGGTTGCCGAGATTTTTACTGCCAATGAATCCTGGGGCAATGACGGGAACAACAGGAATACCAATTTTCTGGGCCGCCGCTTTGCAGACAGCATCCATATCATCGCCAATTAAGGCTGTAACGCAAGTGGCATAGACAAATACTGCTGCTGGTTGGTAGCGCTCTTTGAGTTCCAGAATCGCTTTGTAGAGTTTCTTTTCGCCACCGAAGATGACATCATTTTCACCCAAGTCAGTGGTAAAGCCCATTTTGTAGAGTTGCGGGCCAGACGACAGACTACCACGACTGCCCCAGGAATTACCAGCACAGGCGATCGGCCCGTGGACTAGATGTGCTGCATCTGCGATCGGCACTAAAGAAATCATTGCACCATCAAAGGCACAGCCCCCTTGAGCCGCGCCAGGTTGTGCCTGTTGGGCGCAAGACTTATTTTTCTTTTCCGTTTGTTTGTGCTGATTATGCTCGCATCCTGTCTCAGTCAGCAGCTCGTTGATTTTACCTTGGGTGCTTTTCATCTCTCTTCTCGTACTGAACTATGCCAATTTTGAATTTTGGATTTTGGATTTTGGATTGAAAGAAAAATCTAAAATTGGCAATCTAAAATCCAAAATTGATTGACCAATGCCCCATGCCCAATAATTAACAAATGTATCTTGTGACATCCTCTCCACATACATCAGCGAGGTAAGATAGGGCGCGGAAACGCAATCCTACAAATTCGTCATATAAAGGATTGAGTTTACATAGTGGTGGGATATCAATAGACTTCCCAAATAATTTAATTTGTCGCTCAAAGGGACAACAACAAGGAATTGTTTGGCAAATAAGATGAGCGAAGCGATTATTTTTAACCTGAATTCCATCTACCACACGCCGCAACGGATTAAGAAGATTGTGGAACCACCCTGGTTTTTTCTGGTTAGGTGGATGGTAATTAGGATGAGGATGAGTGTGAGTGTGTTCGTGAGTATGATTGATGGTTTCCATTTATCAATTCCTTGGGTAAATGCTATCAAGAAAAGGGGAGTTGGGGATTGGGAATTGGGCATGGGGCATGGGGCATTGGGCATTGGGCATTGGTTGTTTTCCCAGTCCCTAGTCCTCAGTCCCTATTCCCCATTCCCTATTCCCTACTCCCCTTCTTTACCCTTAATTAACACGTTGTGTTTCTACGCAATTTCTAACGAATCAAGTCGTAGGAAATATCTGTCTTAGAAGGAATGTTGGTGTTGCGATCGATTTCTTCAAACAGAGTATTTACAACCCAGTTGAGCAAGTTGATTACACCTTGATAACCAATGGTGGAGTAGCGGTGTAAGTGGTGACGATCCATGATGGGGTAGCCGATTCTCACGAGGGGAATCTTGGTGTCGCGCCACAGGTACTTACCGTAGGTGTTACCGATCAAGAAATCTACTGGTTCGGTGAACAACAATGAACGCATGTGCCACAAGTCTTTACCAGGCCAAACAGTTGCATGTTGACCGAAGGGGCTAGAAGCAAGCAATTCTTTGATTTCTGCTTCAAATACTTCGTTGCTGTTGTGAACCAAGATATGCACAGGTTCAGCACCCATTTCTAGCATAAAGCCAACTACGCTGTATACTAAATCTGGTTCGCCGTAGATAGCGAAGCGCTTGCCGTGAATCCATGAGTGGGAGTCAGTCATGGCATCAACTGCACGACCGCGTTCGATTTCCAATTCTTGAGGAATGGGGATACCACTCAATTCGCTGAGTTTCATCAAGAACTCATCAGTACCCTTAATGCCCCAAGGACGGGAAACTGAGGTTGGTTGCTTCCACTCTTTTTCAATGTATTCGCGGGTTTTGAGGGTGGAGTGTGCTTGCAGAGCGATCGTTGCTTTCGCATTAATTGAATCTGCTGCATCTTCCAGCTTTGTACCACCTGGATACATATCGAACTCACCTGTGTTTGGTGAATCCAGGTAGTCGCTGTTATCGGCTAGAATTGTGTAGTCAAAACCGAACAAGGAAGCAATCCGCTTGATTTCGCGGTTGTTACCTACGTAGGTGTCAAAACCTGGGATGAAGTTGATTTTACCATTGCTGGTTTCTTTCTTATGACCTGCGGTCAAGTTAGAAAGAATTCCCTTCATCATGTTGTCGTAACCAGTGATGTGGGAACCGACAAAGCTAGGGGTGTGAGCGTAGGGTACTGGGAAATCTTGAGGAACTGAACCAGCTTCCTTGGCGTTGTTGATGAAAGACTGTAAGTCATCACCAATTACTTCTGCCATACAGGTGGTGCAGACAGCAATCATCTTGGGCTTGTAGAGTTGGTAAGAGTTCGCCAAGCCGTCAATCATGTTTTGCAGACCACCAAACACGGCTGCATCTTCAGTCATTGAAGAAGACACACCAGAGAATGGTTCTTTGTAGTGACGGGTTAAGTGGGTGCGGAAATAAGCAACGCAACCTTGAGAACCTTGAACAAAAGGTAGAGTACCTTCAAAACCAACAGCAGCAAAGATTGCTCCTAGTGGTTGACAACCTTTAGCAGGGTTAACGGTTAAAGCTTCACGAGCGAAGTTTTTTTCACGATAATCCCAACCCTTTGTCCACTCTGCAACCCGTGTTACTTCTTCGGGGTCGTGACCGTTTTCAAACTGCTTTTTGTTTTCAAATAGCTGTTGGTACTCTGGTTGGTGGAATAACTCAACGTGGTCTTGAATTTTTTCTGGATTCTGAGGCATTTCTGGATCTCCAAGCTTACTGAATTCTTTTACTGATTGAGGAGGGAGAAACGCGATTAATTCGGTACAGACGCGATGAATCGCGTCTCTACAAGGGAGATGGGAATATGATTCAAAATTCAAAATGCAAAAATCAAAATAAATTTTAATTTTTCAGTTTTGAATTTTGGATTCCCAACTCCCCCCTGGGGTTTTAGCCCCAGGTTATCCTTACTTATCGCTCTCTCCCATTTCCCTAGACGGCAGCCTTAGCCTTAGCTTCAGCCTTCTTAGCCTGAGCTTTTTCATTCCAAGGAGCGCCAATTAATGACCAGGTTGGGCTGTTGAGTGCCAAGTCCATATCACGAGCGAAGATGGCAAAGCCGTCATAACCGTGATAAGGGCCGGAGTAATCCTTTTTGTGGTTTAATTCTTTTCACTAGCCTAATGTTTGCAGTAAGCAATGTCTCTGCTAAACATTGTTTTCTGAGAACACATTTATTTTTAGCCTAAATATAGGCTAAAAACACAGCGATGCATAATCAGGTTCAGGACTCACCCATCATCTAAATGTTGTCCTGAGCCAAGGCGATTAAAAAATCGCCCATTTTTTTGCTCATCTCTGCAAGCACAGCAGCAAAAAGAACACATGAGAACGAAAGTACTACTAGAATTAGAAAAAGTTAATCTGCGTTTGAAGTCTGCAAAGGCAAAGGTGACAATTAGAGAATCCAATGGAAGTCTGCAATTACGGGCGACGTTACCAATTAAACCGGGAGACAAAGACAGCAACGGTACTGGGAGAAAGCAATATAATCTCAGTTTGAATATTCCCGCTAACTTGGATGGACTCAAGACGGCTGAGGAAGAAGCTTATGAATTAGGGAAGTTAATCGCGCGTAAAACGTTTGAATGGAATGATAAATATTTAGGAAATGAGGCAATTAGAAAAGATTTTCAAACCATAGGGGAATTACTTGAAAAATTTGAAGAAGAGTATTTTAAAACTCACAAACGCACAACGAAAAGCGAACATACTTTTTTTTATTACTTTTCACGAACCAAGAGATTTACCAATCCTCAAGATTTGGCAACTGCTGACAATCTGATCAGTTCAATTGAGCAAATCGAGAAAGAATGGGCTAAGTATAATGCAGCTAGAGCGATCGCAGCATTTTGTGTGACATTCAATATCGAAATTGATTTATCGAAATATTCCAAAATGCCAGAGAATAATTCCCGAAATATACCGACCGATGCAGAAATATCTGAGGGAATTATCAAGTTTGAAGATTACCAAAATAATAGAGGTAATCAAGTTAATCAAAATGTTCAAGATAGCTGGCAACTTTGGCGCTGGACTTATGGAATGTTAGCAGTTTTTGGTTTACGTCCACGGGAACTTTTTATTAATCCTGATATTGATTGGTGGTTGAGTCAAGAAAATACAGATTTGACATGGAAAGTCCATAAAGATTCTAAGACTGGTGAGAGACAAGCATTACCATTACATCGGCAATGGATTGATGACTTTGATTTGAGAAATCCTAAATATGTAGAGATGTTAAGGGGTGCGATCGCTAAAAAAGATAACACTAATCATGCTGATATAACGGCGTTAACACAGCGAGTTAGTTGGTGGTTTCGCAAGATAGGATTAGATTTTAAGCCTTATGATTTACGCCATGCTTGGGCAATTCGGGCGCATATTTTGGGGATACCAATTAAAGCGGCGGCGGATAATTTAGGGCATAGTGTGCAAGTTCACACGCAAACTTATCAGCGTTGGTTTTCGCTAGATATGCGGAAGTTGGCAATTAATCAGGCGTTGAGTAAGAGGAATGAAGTTGAGTTGATTAGGGAGGAGAATGCAAAGTTGAGGATGGAGAATGAAAGTTTGAAGCTGGAGATTGAAAAGTTAAGGATGGAAATGATTTATAAACAAACTTAAATTTGCATACTGATAATATAATAAGCTAGGAGGTCAATAACTGAGCAACAACTAATTCATGGTGAGGGAAAGCCTGTTTCTGAAAGTATCATTGAGGAACGCCGTTAAAACGAAGTCATGCAGGGATTATAATTTCATCCCAAGATTACTGCAAAAGTTCAAATTAACCAAGGAGTATAATTTATGCAAATTATCATTGAACTCCCCGATGATATAGCCAATCAATTACAAGTGCAGCCCACAAACATTTCCCGCAGAGTTTTGGAACTCATCGCAGCTGATAATTATCGCCAAGGTCGCATTGGAGCCGCCGAAGTTCACCGAATGCTGAATTTATCTTCTCGATGGGAAACTTATGAATTCCTCAAATGTGAACAAGCTTATTTACCCTACACTGAAGAAGACTTAGAACAAGATGTTCAAGCAATTCGTAACCTACTAGCTACTGAATGATTATTGTCTCCAATACTTCTCCAATCAACTACCTAATTTTGATTGGGCAAATTAACCTTCTACCAGAACTATTTCAGCAAATTATCATTCCTCAAGCAGTTTACACTGAGCTATCTGATAAACTTGCTCCACCACCTGTCCAAGCTTGGATTGCAACACCACCCAGCTGGCTAAAAATTCAAACCGTTAGCCAAACTACGGATGCGATGTCTACGACGGGCTACGCCTACGCAAATTTGCTCGATCCCGGTGAATCTGAGGCTATACTGCTAGCCCAGGAACTCAATGCAGACTTACTTATATTAGATGACATGAAAGCAAGACGCATTGCCAAAGATAGAGGCTTGGTGATCACAGGTATCCTGGGAGTTCTCGATCAAGCAACAACGATGAAGCTTATCAATTTACCTGTTACTATCCAAAGTCTTAAAAACACATCTTTCTGGGCATCTGATAGTTTATTTCAAAAGTTGTTAGATAAGCATTCTTAAATGGTAATCAACCACAGGGCGATCGCGCAGCAATATGGTATGACTAAAGATTATCAGCAGCTGGTCGCAGACGATATTGTTCACGAACACCTCTTAATAACTTGGTCTTTGAACCCTTTGGTTCTAATACTTCTGACACTTCCAAAAGCTCGCCCTCGTGTTTAAGGTTGAATACCCGACGAATTTCCTTTACCTCGTCACGAGAAATACCTAGTTTATCTGCCATACGGTTATGAAGTTGCAATTCTGACCCCTGGATTTTTCCATCAGCAATAGCAATTTGCCAAGCCGCACACAATATTAAGCGATGCTTCAGCCGCTCATAATCACTTTGGCTACAAGTTTTTTCTCGATGTTCATTGTCGAAAAGAATACTTGTTTCTATAATTTGGTCAAAAGTTTTGCGTTCTTTTATAGCTTTCCAAACCAGAGATTGCTCTTCTTTTCTAATACCGGAGGTAGTTATCAACCTATCTACTGTATCTTTCTCCTGGTCAGCTAATTCACCATCTATCCAAGCCATTGGTAACGCAGCAATAATAATTTCTGATAAAAACTTACTTTTTTTGGCAGCTCCTTCTTTACTACTCCAGTTCGTCAAACCACTGTAAATTCCGACAGTTGCCAATACTCCCAGTCCAACAGGAGCAGCAAGCGTTACTAATGAGTATGTTGATGCACTGACAACTATACCCGTTGATATTCCAAAAAAGCCTTGGACAGTTGTCCAAATACTGGCTGGCACAAATAGTGATGAGGCAACGGCTGAAGTTCCAACACCAGCCAATGTCCCTAAAGATGCACCTGTGCCAAAAGAGAGTGTATCTTTTAACCAACTATCGCTGTTATTATTCCTTAATAAATCTGCATTTAAATTTTGATACTCTTCAATTGAGCTTTTGCCAATATATACATTTAATCCTTCTAATTCATGGTCAAGGTAGTTCTGAAAAGATTTATCACTAAAGTTGATGCCGCGTTTACTACCGTCTTCATAGATTTTCTGGGTGGAATCATTAATAGTAGTTACAACTTTCTGCCATGACTTGCCAAAAATATTTTTCAAATTCTGAATATCGTCTTCTATTTCCTGTAGTCCAGCAAAATTCTCTTTTTTAAGTCGTTCCAGATAATAACCTTTATTCATAGCAAAAATCGTGTCTAAAACTGTCAGGGCGACCACAATGGCGATAGCAGCTGCAATGGGACTGGTAATAGCACCAATTAAGGGAACACCAGTCCAAGGTATAAGGGAATAAGCCATAAAAGTCAAAATACTACCAATTGCCAGAAGTGCAGCGTTAATAATTTTGCGCTCTTTGGCAGATGAATCAATATCAGAATACAGAATTTTTATCAGGCGAATATACGAAGGAATTTTAGGGATACGAGTCAAAGTGAAATTTATAACAGCAGCCAATACAGGAATCAAAAGAGCAAAAATGGTGGTCAGGACAGGTAAAACAGCCTGGATTACAAAGGGAAGAATGATGGGCATAGCAAATTACCTAAGAGAATTTAGTTTGTTAGTTTGAGCCTATTTGCATTTGATTTGAGCCAGACCAATGACGTGGTAATACTTATGAGCTTCTTTTTCTACGAGCCATGATATACACTTTTTAATACAGTACTGTTAATATTCTTTACTTTAAAAAACTTCCGTATTAGTCGGCATCAGAGAATTTCAGCAAATCTCCAATGGTTTTTGTTACACCGCGATCGCAAATAGAGTGCCTCAGCCTAAGTAAACTATTGGATGATGAAAAGGAATTAATGCTGACGCACCCTACAAAAATATAGATTAGGGACTTCCAATATTTTCAAATAAACCTCGTCCATTTTGAAACCCGGAGTAGTGTGGGCATCTTGCCCGCTACTACCCCCAGGGAGCAAGATGCTCCCACTACTTTTAAAACTATGGTTTTCAACCTAGACGGGGTTTATATTTGGGGCGTGTGCGATCGCATCCCTCCCATAAGGTGCATTGTCACAAAGCGCAATGCACTTTCATCATATCAACAGGCGATCGCACTTCTCACATAAGGTGCGTTGTTGCATTGATTGACAAGAGTTCGGTATCATAGGGCTATTGAATTCTGGTTCTGTCTGTGTCTGCAAAAGACATTTTTCACGAAGCAGTTAAACGGGGACTGCAAAAAGAAGGGTGGGTCATCACTCATGATCCCCTAGTTGTTAAGTTTGCCAAAGATAAAATGTCAGTCGATTTAGGTGCAGAAAAAATATTAGCAGCCGAGCGAGAAACTGAAAAAATTGCTGTTGAGATTAAAAGTTTTTTGGGTGATTCAGAACTGTTTGAGTACCATGCAGCTTTGGGGCAATTTCTCAATTATAGATTAGCTCTGCGACTCAGGGAGCCTGAACGAGTTTTGTTTCTAGCAGTTCCAGTCTGAACCTATCGATCACTGTTTAGCCGGGACTTTGCTCAAACTTCAGTACAAGAGTATCAAGTTAAGTTGATAGTTTACGATCCAAAAGTTGAGGTGATTGTGCAATGGCAAAACTAGAGCAATATCGTGAATATATTCAAAATTTACTAACGAAGTATGGCAGTTACCAACCTTTAGAGGAAGATGTTGAAATCCAACTGATATTCGATACGGCGCGAGATCATTACCAGATTCTAGAGATTGGTTGGGATGGATATGACCGAATTTATAATTGTGTGATACATCTCGATATCAAAGATGAAAAGATATGGATTCAGCATAATATGACGGATATCCAAATTGCTGAAGATTTGGCTGAGATGGGAGTACCTAGAGAGGATATTATTTTAGGATTACAGCCATCTTACCAGCGTCAATATACGCAATATGGTGTAGCGTGAATTTGTCGAAAAAGAATGACCGGAAAATCTCTGTTTAATAGCGTGCGTTGTTGCAAAAAGCCAGAGCTTATTTACTCAAAAACAACGCCGCGATAAATTTCCGCCATCGGCAATTCAATACTAACTGAATCCAAAGGAATAGATAGCTCTAAGCTGCTAAATTCACTGAGCAACCAACCTTGAGATTGCTTGCTATAGCGTTCCACAAAAGGTTCATCTTGCTCGACTAATAAATATTCGCTAAAACTTGCAATTGAACGATACATCCGAAATTTGCTGAGTCGGTCGTAATCTGCGGTGGAAGGAGATAGAACTTCAACAATCAGCACGGGATTTAAGACTTCATCTAAACGTTCAGCATTTAGTTGTGGTTCGCCATCAAAAACCATTACATCTGGGTATACTCCGCGTCGATATTCAGGAATCCACAGCCGTAAATCACTGTTAATTGGCTCGAATTGAGTGTCACGCATCACAGAGGTAAAATAGGTCAAAATGTTTCCACCGATGCGGCTGTGTTTGAGTGTTCTTCCAGGTATGGGTACGATTTCTCCATCTCGATATTCGCTGCGTCCTTCGGCTTTTTCTTCGATCGCACGATATTCATCCAAGCTATAACGGCGCGAGATAGTAGAAATCATAGGTCGTAATCGAATCGCATTGGCTATAAGACAACAATATTATTTTGTCACATATTTGTTTCTGAGGTAGGAGTTAGATTTGTGATTAATAAATCATACTAACTTTATTGATGCCATCACTGTGGATTCATCCGAATTAAGTCTGTTAAAATACTATCCAAACTGCCGTTAACTTGAATTCGATCAATCTTCTCTGCAATCCGCTCTAATACTTCGAGTTCCTTCAAACGCAATGCCACGGGGTTATCCTCCATCACTCTGGCAGTGTTTAGCATACTGCGGGTAGCAGCAGTTTCTTCTCTACGTCTGACTACGTTGGCTTGAGCGGTTTTTTCTGCCTCGACTACTTTGCTCAAGATAGCCTTAATCTCACCAGGTAAAATAATATCTTTGACACCTACAGAATCTACTTCAATTCCATACTCTGCGGCTTTCTGGCGAATGTATTCAGAGATGCTTCTATCAATTGCACCTTTATCTTCTAATAAACCATCTAAGTTGCGTTCGCCGACTGCACCACGTAAAGCAAACTGTAATTCTTTGTACAAGAAGCCAGAAATATCTGATAACCCGTTTTTTGCCCTCAATGGGTCTTGGATGCGGAAGCCAGCTGTCAAATTTAACCGCAGAGGTACTTTATCTTTAGAGAGGATGTCTTGACCGGATACTTCCATATTTTGCAGTCGCAGGTCAATGGCTTCGGTTTGAAAAGAGCGGCCAAATAACCACCAAGCGTGTACTCCTGGCGATCGCTGTCCTTGAAACTCTTGATTAATGTATACTAGTCCAACGTGCTGGGCGGGAACTTGGCAAATATGCAAACAGTTGCGACTGAGCAATTTTACTTCTGCTGAACCCTCAACCAACTCAGCCACTAAAGCAGGCTGTAACTGAGCATCAGCGCTGATGTCGAGAATTTCCACTTCAACACCCTGCCAAAACAACTTACGGCTTGTAGGCGGCAAAATAGAAATCACTTTACCTCGATATCGGACAATTGCTACTTGTGAAGCCAGTAATTGCACGGTTTGACAGTAAGCAGCAATAAAATCGGGATGTTTTTCAATTAGTACATCTTCTAGAGGGAAGTCTGGGTTAGGGATAATTCGGCTGAGAGTTCGGACTGTAACATCTCTATCTACTGACCAAAAAGCATACTCTCCTGATTGTAGAGGTCGCACAAAATTATTTTGCAGATATAGCAAACCAATCTCAGACTCGGAGATTTGGAACTTTTTCAGTCCATTCAAGGCAACTGAGCGCAATTGCTGCACAAAAAAACTAGGCAATTCTAAGCTTTCTTCTAAGTTAAACAGGTGAGATTCTACCTCAATGAAACCACGCCAAAAAGCTCGTAATTGATTTGGTGCAACGCTTACCCAATTCTGACCACAACGGACTAAAGTAGCTTGGTTAAATGCGGTTCTGATAATCAATAAATGTTCTTGCAGTTCGGCTTCATGACTTCGCAACAACAATTCTAGGTTTTCAATTTGAGCTTGTGGCTGATTGAGGTCATAAATTTTGACTTGCCAATGCCGACCAAAATATGTGTGTGTTCCAGGCTGCAAGATTTTCTTAAAGTCACTGCGGTGATATAAGATGCCGATTTCGTTAAGTTTGATATAAAATGTTTGCCACATAGTAATTTGCATAAAGAATTTGCTTGATATTTTAGGTAAGCTTTGCAATGCCTGGGTTGGGCGTAGCGATGTCTACGACGGGCTACGCCAACGCAACCACCTAAGAAGATTTGATAACAACATTTATAACCTTGCTTGAACTCAAATACCACCTATGTCTCACAGATCGAGTCCTGGAGTAGACAAAGGCTAAAGGATTGGTTTTCGCTTATGTACTACTATATACTACAAAAGATTTATTTACTCTGCCAGTGCAAGTTTTTACAGTTTCCCATTGCAAAGGCTATTTCGTCGGCAGTATTATATTCAGCTAAACCATGCGATCGCAAAAGTGCTAAATTATCAATTTACAACTTTTCTAGATTAGACATCTCCGAAAAAGAATTGTTTTGACGTAGCACTGCTACGTCTCTACAAGGGTTCTGGGTAACGCATCTTTAATTTCTGGAGATGTCTATTACTTTCAGTCGCTAATGGGGTAGTGCTGAGATTTTTGCTGTACAGAATACAAAATATTTTTTACTCTGCTAGTGCAAGTGTTTACAGTTTAGGTGTGGGCAAAAGCTTCTCCAAAGCTGGATTAAGATTGCTGTTAATTTTCCCAAACTGCTCAATGGCAATCTAGAAAAAAGAACCGCGCTCAGATATGCCGTTCATTTGCCAATCTAGAATCCCACAGGAAAATTAGATGTAGGAAACGAAGGGACATACTCAAGTTAGGGAGAAATGCAGTTGCGCTTGCTCCTTAACTGTGGCTACCGAACATCACGAGTGATGACCGACAGCAGAACACTTGCACCGCAGAGTTGAGAAAAGGAGGGGTCTCGAATCTGTTAAGATCCGTACCATATTGGCTACCTTGGGAGGGTATTGTCTTTTAACCCGGACAGGGTTGGGTCAAAGTATAGGAATCGAACCTACAACACATCGATTTACAGTCGATTGCTCTTCCAATTGAGCTAACTTCCTGGGGTTTGATACAGGATTTGAACCTGTGACGCATCGATGTTACAGTCGATCGCTCTTCCAACTGAGCTAATCAAACGATATAGTTTAAAGTACTCGGCGGTATACGCTTATGCAAAAGCTTGGCGCACCAGTTAGGCTTATGGAACCTAAACTATAGCTTTGTAACTTTATTACTATCCCGCTTCAAATCTAGCACAGGAAAAAATATCTGTGGTAGCGGCACAGCAATGCTTGCGCGTGTCAAACGAAAGCCAGGGCGAATGGAATTCGCAGCTACACAAACAAAGTCCGCCTCTGCGGACTAAAGAAAAATTGAGTGTTTGAAACCCACCTCCGTGGGTTTTGCCTGTGTAGATGCGGTTCATAACCGCCCTTTTCATGTTAAGTTGACTTACCTGGAAATAGCTGTAATCTATTCTTTGGGAATCCCTAGATGTTCCCTCAAATCAACGTAAGGTGTTCTATTGCTTTTACTGAGGGGTTGATGCCAAGCCAGGAGATTATTTAGCGCTTGCACACCATCTTCATTGGGTTTGAGGGTCAATATCAAGTTTTCACAACGTCCACTAACTTGATTTGCGGTGCAAACCACATTTTGTCCATTCATTTTGCCGACAGTAATAAACTTCAATTCTCTGTTGCGACGGTAAGTTTCCAAGCGGTGGCTTACGTCTTGGCAGCGCGTCAGTTTATTGTAACCAGCGTCTTTGAAGTAATTGGAAGTCCAGCGAATCCAAGGCTCAGAAACACCTCTAGGATTTGTGTACACAGTTACAGGTTTGTTTCCTGATGTGTCACAATAAAATCCTCCCCTACTTTCGGCTTGACTTGGCTGATTGATGGTTGCAGTCGCACCGAGAGCGATCACACCTGCAACCAAAACATTTGTTAATGATGTCAATTTCATGAGTATCTCTCAAATCTTAAGTAAAAAGTTTTTATCTGCCTTGCATTTAACACTCTCCCTACTAAAAATAGAGAGAGAATATAAGAAGATTTCACTTCTTATATCCTAATTGCTTAAAGTTTCAGGCGTTTTTACTTGTATATATAATGAGCCGCAACCCACTTGCGACCATGACTTGTTTTTTCCCAATGTGCAGGAACTAGCACTTTCTTTTTCACTGGTGGTTTTTTTGCGATTATTTGAGCAGGTCTATTAGGACTATGGGGATTAACAATAACCTGTGATGCTGACGCTTGCGAAGGAATGGAAGTAACAGCAAATGGTAAAAGAAGCACTGCACCCGCAAGAATTTGTTTGATATTCATGACTAAATCTCCTTTGGTAAATTGTATGATTAAAGTTCTGAAAACCTTAATCTGGTTGATGTCTCATATTTATAAGGATATGATTTCAAACAGCTATACACTAGTGATAAAAGTAACTAGTTAAATTATGACTTAAGTAATATCTCATGTCTGGATTTATCAATGTCATATACTCCTGAAGGTGGAGATAAAATGGCTGTGATGCTGTTATGGTAATAATCCTAAATGAGTTATGATCAAAAAGATCCCCGACTTCGGAGAAGTTGTCGGGGATCTGAGCCTGTCTGTGGAGAGCAAATCAAATAGGATTGCTGCACTAAGAAAAACGAAAACGCTAGCACTTATTTATAATGGTTTTTAACTAAATATCGTCTGAATTAAGTCGCAACATATCACCCATAAAAATTACCAATTACCTCAAATGCAATGTTGACGATGGACTACGCCTACGCCTGAATTTAACTTATTCTCACGATTCATCCTTATGGCTCAATCTGGGAAAGCTAGACCAGTCATGGGGTCACGAATATACAATCCTAATGTGAGACTACGCATCGCTTCATCCCAAACGTGTATTAATTGTTCTGCTTGATCTGCCCAATAATCGAATGTAATCAAGCACTGAACATTTGACCCCAAACCAATACAAGTCCGCGAAAAAGCTTCCCGTGGTTCTTCTTGAGTGTCAATAAACTTGATCTCTGTCCAGACAATTCTGGCGGTTTGGCGCTTGATAGTAACAATTTCTCCTTTGGCAATGACGTTACGACTGTCATCTTCCATGATTTTTTTCAAGGTGGGTTTTAGCGGAAATTGGCTCCAGTCGTTGGGTGGCAGGCGATTGAAAGATACTTCTAGGCAGCAATCATCGTTGGGCGGTTTTTTATCCATGAACTTGAAAGATTTTTCTTGTGGCTCAAAAACCCAATCCTGGGGAACATTGAAGCGAACAGCGCCTCTATCTGCTACAAAAATTTTGTAGCCTGATGGCGATTCCCAACGATGATCGGGTTTGAGTTCAAGCGTTTCTTTAATCCACTGGAGATTGCTTTTCTTACGCTTTACCATAGTATTTTTGTTCTCTCTGCTGAAGAGGGCGTGACCCATCGTAGATATCGCCGAAGTTGGGTAACAAGCGATCGCTTACTTTGTTAATATTATCAAATTCCTAGTTAGAAAGACAGGATAAATCGCCGTCTCTACTACCGTCGTGATGCTTGCTTAATCATAAATTGCATCAGGGAATCCATTAGACATCTCCGAAAAAGAATGTAGAGACGTAGCACTGCTACGTCTCTACAAGGGTTCTGGGTAACGCATATTTAATTTGTGGAGATGTCTATTAGCCCATCACTGGCAAATTTGCGAAATGTCACCAAAAATGTTGCCCCACTTCCTGCTGCGTACCGTGCCTTGGGTTTTTTAGCTTTGAGAGCTTTTGAGATTGTGTCTGCAATCACTTCGGGTTTAGATGCAAGTTTCTCGTCACTGGTGAAAGCTAATAATTTTGCTCCAGTTTGAGCTGCTGTTGCGTAGGCAGTGTTACCTGATGTCTGCAATAATTTTTCAACTGCGATCGCTCCCCACTCTGTCAGAGTCGCTCCTGGTTCCACAATAATCACATCAATCCCAAAAGGCTTAAGTTCCAGACGCAGACAATCACTCAGTCCTTCAACAGCAAATTTAGTTGAGTGATACCAACTACCCAAAGGCTCATAAATCTTCCCTCCTATTGATGTAATATTTACAATCTTCCCAAAGGAGTTTTTTCGCTCATCGACTCGTCTTGAGTTACATCCAATTCCAGAACTTTTGCACCTTTAGCAGCTAAAGTTTGCAATTTGTCAATGCGTCGTGCAGATGCGTAGACTAGATAACCATCATCAAGAAGTTTTTCGGCTATAGCCTTGCCAATTACGCTAGAAGCACCTGTAATCAGAACTATTTTGTTCATCATTAACTTCCAGAAATTCAAATATTGTTATATGCAAGCTATTGTAAACTGTGAAGTATCCTTTATGAGGATGTTTTAAAAGTTTTGGGCGAATAGAATTCGCTACTACACAAACCAAGTCCACCTCCGTGGACTAATAAAAATCAAGGGTTTTTAACCCACGGAGGTGGGTTTTCTCTGTGTAGCCGCGATTTCTAATCGCCAGGACTTAAACGGTTGATTTGTGACAATTGCAAACCGCAGAACCTCGATTGATCGCAAATGATTCAGTATTGCTATGAGTATTTTTACAGCAAAAAATCAAAAAGTAAATCATTTTTGAAAATTATGCTAGGCTAACATTTAGAGAAGCTAAGAATAGCAAAAGCATTAACAGGTCTTATTTCCTACGGAAACAAGATATGTGAGAGGAGTTGGCTGTTTTACCTGAAAGTGTTAGTGCATCAGTTACGATTTTTTGTAACTCTTTGAAGAACGCAAAAAGTGTCCAGATAGGGAATTTACTAGCTGTTAAAGTTTGTGTGGTGTGTCGTTTGCAACTCAGCTTTCTCACAGAATATGTTGTAATTACCCTTATTTAGTAGGGGTTTTAAACTCAGTTAACTCAGCAATCAGCGAGGGTTACGCCCCGCTATGTTAATAGAATTCATCACTCTTCATCCCTTTTGTATTAATCTTCAGCGCGAGGCAAAGACATGAAAAATACCCAAGGAACAATCAAGGAATTACTCAACGATACAGCTTGTGTACATAACCAAAAAAAATTGCATGAGAACAAAAAACTGTCTTGCAATAAAGCAGCACAACCAGGTGCAACTCAAGGGAATTGTCCTTTTGATGGGGCGATGGTTTCTGTGGGAGCAATTACTGATGCGGCTCATTTAGTGCATGGCCCTGTTGCTTGCACTCATAACCCTTGGGCAACTCATGGTAGCCTTTCATCAGGTTCTCAACTACACCAAATTGGTTTTACTACTAACTTTAGTGAAAATAATGTTGTTTTTGGTGGTCAAAAGAAGCTGTACAAAGCTATTCTTGAAGTTGTTCAACGATATAATCCTGCGGCTATATTTGTCTACGCCACCTGTGTCACTGCTTTGATTGGTGATGACATAGATAGCGTCTGTAAAACGGCTGCAAAGAAAATTGGTATTCCAGTTATATATGTAGATGCACCGGGGTTTTTAGGTAGTAAAAATTTCGGGAACCGCATCGGCAATGAAACTTTATTGAAATATGTAATCGGAACGGCTGAACCAGAATTTACCACACCATTCGATATCAATATTGTTGGTGAATACAACGTTGCTGGTGAATTGTGGAATGTTTTACCACTGTTCAAGAGATTGGGTATACGCGTTCTCTCCAAAATTACAGGTGATGCTCGCTATGAAGAAGTTTGCTATGCTCATCGTGCCAAATTGAATGTAGTAATTTGCTCAAATGTAGCAGTGCAAATGGCACTATCACTGCAAGAAGATTATGGAATTCCTTATATTGAAGAATCTTTCTATGGTGTGGAAAACCTCAATCATTGCTTGCGAAATGTTGCAGCAACATTAGGTGATAAATATCTGCAAGAACGCACAGAATGGTTAATTGCAGAAGAAACAGCAGCCTTAGATATTGCCCTAGCTCCCTACCGTTCCCAATTAAAAGGTAAACGGATTATTCTTGCTAGTGGTGGTGTAAAAAGTTGGTCACTTATTTTAGCAGCCAAAGACTTGGGAATGGAAGTTATTGCCACTACTGACAAAAAGAGTACAGAAGAAGAGAAAGCCAAAATTAAGCAATTGCTTGGTGAAGATGGCGTGGTTCTAGCTGATGGAACTCCCCCGGCATTACTCAAGGTACTCAAGAATACAAAAGCTGATGTGTTGATTGCTGGGGCTGGCAATCAATATACAGCACTGAAAGCACAAATTCCTTTTTTGGATATTAACCATGAACGTCATCATGCTTACGCTGGTTATGCAGGGTTAGTGGAAATGGCACGGGAATTGCATGAAGCCTTGTATAGTCCTGTGTGGGAGCAAGTCAGAAAACCTGCTCCTTGGGATGAAAAAATTAGCTGTGGGGTATAAAAGAGCTAGTGGGTTGTGTTATGCAACTTTTATCTAATTAGGGGCAATTTATGAATTGCCCCTACCTGAAAATTATGATTTTGGTTATTGTTTGCATAAGCTCTAGTTTTAACCAGCATGGTGCATCAGTGCGATCGCTGGTAAACTCGAATCAAGAGTGACGCTTACTTTGTTAACGCTATCAAGTTGCTGTGCATTCCGCTTTGTATATTCCATTTGCCCCAATGCAGTGTTACGTGGCGTTATTGCGGTTTGCCTCTTCAATATTAAAATTAATCAACCACTTTAGCTTTGTCTCATCGCCGTCTAAATATGCTCTGATAACTTCTGCAACTTGAGAAACACGAGTTAAAGGTGTGACATAATCAAAAACATTTGCCATGACACGAAGAGTTTCTCTTGTCCAAGCTCCTTCTACAACCACAATGCCCAGAAGCTTTTTATTTCTTCCCTTCCGGCGTTGCATAAATGCGGGATGAATCAGTTAAACACGGGTATTTCTCTATACTTTAAATAGTGAAGTAACAAGCGAATTGAGTATTTAAGCATATCTACTGATTTGGAATAGCATAATGTTTTTCGATGTAAGCGTGCCAGGTAATGACGTAAACGGGTATTTTCTCCT
>NZ_JBALEJ010000002.1:0-1839 GCF_036917975.1 Nostoc sp. | reverse complement strand
ATCGCCGATAACAACAGACTTAATTACTGCAAGTACAATTGGGTTGGGACAAATTGCCCTCTGTGGCGAAGAGATTTACTGGAGTGAGTTACGACCATCAGAGTCAGGTAGAAATGTCATAGTGCGGCGGGATACAGATGGTAAAATCCAGTCCCTCACGCCTAGTGGCTTCAATGTGCGTACTCGTGTGCATGAATATGGTGGCAGTTCCTTTCTTGTGGTGAATGGCACTGTTTACTTTTCCAACTTTATTGATCAACGCCTATATTGTCACCAGAGCGATCAAGAGCCGCAAGCCATCACCCCAAAAGCTGCCACACGCTATGCAGACGGTGTTTTTGATCGTCAAAACAACCGAATTATTTGTGTATATGAAGATCACACAGATGTGACAAAGGAGGCGAGTAATAGTTTAGTCGGCGTGGAACTAGACGGAGATCATAAAATCCAAGTATTAGTATCTGGAAATGACTTTTATGCTTCGCCTCGCCTTAGCCCGGATGGTTCACGTTTAGCTTGGCTGACTTGGAACCATCCTAATATGCCTTGGGATGGGACTGAACTATGGGTTGGGGAATTAAAGGCAGATGGTTCTTTGGGAAATACTCAAAAAATTGCTGGGGATTTAGATGAGTCTATTTTTCAGCCACAGTGGTCGCCAGATGGTAAGTTGTATTTTATTTCTGACCGTACAGGTTGGTGGAATATATATCGTTGGCAAGATGAAAATGTAGAAGCGCTAACTCAAATGGAAGCAGAATTTGGTCAGCCGCAATGGAATTTTGGGATGTCCACTTATGCTTTTGGGTCTGCTAACCAGATTATTTGTACTTATACCCAGCAAGGGATTTGGTATTTAGCAAGCCTTGATACACTAACATGTAACTTAGAACTAATAAATACGCCCTACACAGATATTAGCTCTCTCCACGCGACCTCTAACCAGGTGGTTTTTCGTGGAAGTTCGCCAACTCAATTAGCAGCAATTGTCCGTTTGGATCTGACAACTAAAGAGCTAGAAGTACTACGGTGTTCTAGTGATGTAACTATTGATGCTGGTTATCTTTCTTTACCTGAAGCCATTGAGTACGAAACATCTGATGACAAAACAGCATACGCCCTTTTCTACTCACCTCGAAACCGTGACTATACGGCTCCTGAGACTGAAAAACCGCCCTTGATTGTCAAAAGTCACGGTGGCCCCACCGCAGCAACTTCTAGTAGCCTCAATTTTAGCATTCAGCATTGGACTAGCCGAGGAATAGCGGTTTTGGATGTAAATTATGGTGGCAGTACAGGGTACGGGCGGGAGTATCGGCAACGGCTTTCTGGGAATTGGGGAATTGTAGATGTGGATGATTGTGTTTTCGGTGCGCGTTACTTAGTGTCACGGGGAGATGTAGACGGCGCTCGTCTAACCATTTCCGGCGGGAGTGCAGGTGGTTACACAACGCTTTGTGCGTTAACTTTCCGAGATACTTTTAAAGCAGGAGCCAGCTATTTTGGTGTCAGTGATTTGGAAGCTTTAGTTCGGGACACACATAAGTTTGAATCCCGGTACTTGGATGGTCTGGTTGGTCCTTATCCACAACAGCGTCAGATTTATCAACAGCGTTCGCCAATTAACTTTAGTGAGCGTCTAGCCTGCCCAATGATTTTTTTTCAGGGATTAGAAGACCGAGTAGTTCCGCCCAATCAAACTGAAGCAATGGTTACAGCCCTAAGAACAAAAGGTGTACCTGTGGCTTATGTTGCTTTTGAGGGTGAAGAACATGGTTTCCGCAAAGCCGCAAACATCAAGCGTTCTTTGTCAGCAGAACTTTACTTTTATTCACGAAT
>NZ_JBALEJ010000001.1:0-70797 GCF_036917975.1 Nostoc sp. | reverse complement strand
TCGGAGTGGGAACCGCTATAGCTCTAAGATATTTTTTGGCATCTATTCTGTATGAAGAAATATCATCTAAAAACACCCAAAGTCAACACCCTACCCTCAGGGTACTTCCTTGAGCAATATTTAAATTATGAGTGTTGATCGCAATACTACCGCGATCGCCAGCCCGAACATTGACTAGTGAACCCTTTGTTAGGGAAACATCGGCGCGAACTAAATCACCAGGAAAGCTCAAGCTACCATTCTGATTTAGTGTTACCGTGCCTTTTTGCGCTAATCCCCCTAACTCGACTCGACCCCCAGGTGCTAGGATTGTGCCATTGTCTAAACTGACATTACCACCCACTAGCGCCAGGGTTTTATCTGGCTGCACAACTAGACGCGCTGACTGTAAACTAATAGCCCCTGGTATATTCTCGAATTCCAAGCCAATGGGAACCTTAATCGTCAACAGGGGTGGGGCTTGCGGATTAGTTGCACTAAATTTTGTCCCATCAGCAAAAACCAGACTGCTGGCTGTACTGGCTACAAATGACCCACTAACATCAAGTTTGGCATTTGCCCCAAAAATAATGCCGTTGGGGTTGATTAAAAATAGGTTAGCTTTTCCCAATACACCCAAGGTTCCCAAAAGCTGTGAAGGATTTCCTCCTGTAACTCGGCTAATAATGTTCTCAATCCCTGTTGGGTTGGCGAAATATGCACTTCTTCCTTCGCCAATATTGAATTCCTGAAAGCTATGAAAGAGATTTATACCGCGAATTACTCCGCCATCAACTCTGTAAACTAGCTGATTTTGTGGTGTGACTGTAGAATGTCTACTCCCAAGGGTATTATCTGGGGTAATTTGGGGGATAAATTCAGCTATTGCCTTGTTATAGACACCAGTGAATATCTGTGACACGGCGACGCCGAACGCGGTAATCAACATGAAAAAACTTAGTACTCTCAATTTTTAGTACCCACAATCAGCAATATACAACTATCGCCCAAATTTTTGACACAATCAAGTTCATAAATTGCCAGAATAATTGTTCAATAATACTGAACAAGCTTTGGTAAAGAATGAAACTTGTACCAAAGAATGACGAATGCTGTATGGATCAACCATTGATTTTTAGGCAAGCAAATCATAGTTGTGTTAATATGCAAAAGAATCTCGGTTCTAGTGGGGAACAGCCGCTAGAGGAAACGGGGAAAGTCCGGTGTGAATCCGGCGCTGTCCCGCAGCTGTAATCAAGCCTTGCCTTGTGAGTCAGAATGCCCGCCGAAGTTGACTTGTAAATTTTCTACATCTGCGAGGCACAGATAAGTATTTTTATGAAGATTTCTACAACTACTCAGCTTTACGTTCTCATAGCTCAACATATCAAGACGCTACAGATTACGGCTTTCTATGAGAGGGTAGGTGTTTAATTATAGGTACAAATTGTGAATAGTTACGTTGATTTTCCTTGGCGTAACTATTCGCAAAAAAGATGGATACGCTTATTTGTTTGGCTAATGTTCACGCCCAATAAATTAAGCATTTCGTGTTTCATTACCTTTATTAATAGATGCGGTTGCCACACTTAAGGAAGTTTTTAAATGAACATTATCTGGCTGTTGTTGACGGTGGCGTTAGGGCTAGGGTCAATGAATTTTGGATTTTAGATTTGCGATAGCGCAGCGTTAGCGAGTCCGCGAGCGTCTTTTAGATTGACTGTACCCACTCTTGGGTTACAGCTTGGGGATTTTAGATTTGCTGTCTTCGTAGCGTGCGACGTAGGAGCGTCTTTTAGATTTGTTCCACCCACAAGGGGCGGGGTTTGTACCAAAGAAATAATCCAAAATTTAAAATCTAAAATTGGCACGGTCAATCTATATCTTTAATGAAAAATTCCCTTTCACACCACCTGCGAATTAGTAGAGAGACGAAATTTTATGTCTCTACTGCATGATATCTGCGGTTAAAACTTCTTTCTTGTGAAAAGCAAAATTAATCAACAAACAACATACTTTATATGCAAAAAATACCCGTCACAGTAATTACAGGATTTCTCGGTGCAGGCAAAACGACATTAATTCGCCATTTACTCCAAAACAATGAGGGACGACGCATTGCTGTTTTGGTGAATGAATTTGGAGAGATCGGAATTGATGGGGAACTTTTGCGTGATTGCCGAGTTTGTGACGATGAAGAAGATTCCAACAGTAATATTGTTGAACTCACCAATGGTTGTCTGTGCTGTACGGTGCAGGAAGAATTTCTCCCAGCGATGCAAGAATTACTAAAGCGACGCGCGAGCCTTGATTGTATGTTGATTGAAACCTCTGGGCTAGCACTACCAAAACCATTGGTGCAAGCATTTCGCTGGCCGGAGATTCGCACAGGCGCTACAGTGGACAGCGTAATTACTGTGGTGGACTGTGAAGCGTTGGCAACTAATCAATATGTAGGCGATTTAGCAGCCCTCTTAGCACAGAGACAAGCCGACTCTAGCATAGAACACGAAACACCCATTGAGGAACTGTTTGAAGATCAGCTGGTTTGTGCTGATCTAGTATTGCTGACTAAGAGCGATCGCGTTGATTTCCCAACACAAGTTAGGGTGCAAGAATGGCTAAAGCAGAACTTATCCCCTGGTGTAAAAGTCATTCCTTGCCAGGATGGTAAAATCAGTGGCGATTTGTTACTCGGTTTCAACGCTGCGGTAGAAGACAACTTGGATAGTCGCCCCAGTCACCATGATACTGAAGAAGACCACGAACATGATGAAGGGATTAATGCAGTGCAACTACTGCTAGACCAAGCATTTGAGCCGACTGTCCTAGTAAAACGCTTGCAAACATTGGTGCAACAGCAAGAAATCTATCGAATTAAAGGATTTGTAGCAGTTCCCAACAAAGCCATGCGTCTGGTATTACAGGGAGTTGGTAATCGATTTGACTACTTTTATGATCGTCCTTGGCAACCCCAGGAACCCCGTCAAACGCGATTAGTATTGATTGGACGAGAGCTTGAGCAGGTTCGCATTGAATCAATTGTGTTAGCGGAGGAAGTCAATGCAACCATCCAATAGTGTTTGGCAAGGAAATTTTGGCTACTGGCAAAACAGCTTTATTCATAATAATCTGCTGGTAATCGGTTACACCGGATGGAAAGGATTTCAGTCATTTGGGCGAGGAGTTGTTATTTGTGATGTGGATACTAAAGTTACTCACCCTACAAATACAAGTCTTGATACAGTTCCCTTTACCCTGCAATTTCTTCCCTCCGATCTGATTGGGTTTTATTTGCGTTCGTTTCAAGATTGCGGAGCTATATCGCAATCAATCTGCTCATCCATGATTTCATCAATTTCCCCAGCAGTGGCAACATACAATCCCCATCAAGATATTCTTCTGGTGCTAAAGGCTGAACCTCAGATTGAGGTTAATTTTTTACACCAACTAAAAATTACTCCACCCGATTGCTACGAACAAGTTTGCAAGCGTTGGTCAGAATTTAAACCAAGCCTAATACCCTAAAACTTACTTTATTCCTCAATGCTCAAGCCAAAATCAAGCAATATTCCAAAACCTACTCGCTACCAAAATGCAGCGATTGCTGATGTTGTAGCGATAGCGAAGCGCTACGGCGAAACGCCGAACGCACTCCCACCATTATACTCACTTGGTCGTTGGGCATTTAAGCGCTGGCTAGAAAAGTTAGTTGTCGAGGGATTAGCAGCACGCGCAATTTTTGAGAGCTATTTATGTTATGAAATTCAACTCTGGCAGTTATCAAAAGGAGTTTAATCGAAATGACCCCAGAAATAAACACCCAATATTGGCAACAAGCTTTTATCGCTACCAATCTATTAGCAATTGGTTACAACGCTTGGATCGGTTATTTAGGAGGAGAACGTGGTGTCGTAATTTGCAGCACCAATTCTCCGCATTTAAGTATGGCTGGCGAAACATTTAAAGCGCATTTTATCCCGCGTAAAAATCTTGCAGCTTTCTTAAATGCTTGGTTAGCAGCACCCGATACTATCCTTTTACAAAGACACTTCATGAATGCTCATATTATCGAAGCTGTAGATAAGTATAATCCCCAAAAAGATGTTGTATTTTTGTTGGAGTACGGTCATCAAGCTGGGTTTTTCTATTTAACTAATTTACCAATTACACCACCCCAATGTTACCAAACTTTATGCAAAGAATGGGCAGAATTCCAACCTCAGCACACCCTCTCCATAGGAGCAAAAACACGGGAGCATCCCACTTTTTTGCATGTCATTGCGAGCGAAACAAAGTGAAGCGAAGGAATCGCAAAATCTCCAACTAAGAACTAGTCCATGCGATTGCTTCGTCGTTCCTCCTCCCAATGACAGTTATTCTCTCAGTGTAAAATAAAAACTAGGATGCACCCCAAAAACACAATGAGACTCATCCAAAATAAAAAATCAAATTTGTGAAAGCTTTGTCCACCCGTTTAAAAAAACGGGTGTGAATTTAATTATACCGACTTTCATCAAGCCGAATCTATATTCACTGTATCAGCTTTCATTTACTATCTAAAATCCTTGACATTTTATATTTTCTTGCTTATGATTTTCAATCAGTTATGACTTGATTTACTTCCCGGAAAATCTCTCTAAGTAAATTCAATATTATCCTCACAATACTGTATGAAATTACGCTGGTTCTTGTTGAGCTTAATAAGTATTTTGCTCCTATCCTCTCCTGCAAGAGCAACTCGATTAGAATCTTGGCACTTTGACCCCAATCAGAATCAGCTTGACCTAACCACTGACTCAGGTATTCAACCGAGAGTTTTTTTAATTGATAACCCTAAAAGACTGGTTATTGACTTATCGGGAACTACTTTGAGCTACCCTACAACCAAACAAAACTTTGGCTCAAAGATTCGAGAAATTCGGGTATCACAACTTGACCCCCAGACAACCCGACTCGTAATTGAATTAGCACCCGGTTACACTGTCTCTCCCCAAAGTGTAATAGTCAGAAGAGATTCTAACTTTCATTGGGTCGTAAAACTATCATCAATTGAAAAAATGCCTGCGACGGGAATTTTTGTGAGAAGACCTTACAATGACATCAGGGGTAGGGATTTTATTCGTCAAGTTTCTCAGTTGGTATATACATACTTAGACCAACCAAAATTAACTCAGTTACCCTAAGATTTAATCAATAAATATCAAATCTTCAGGGTTTATATCACAAATCTGTTCCCAAGACTTTATGCCTTAATTGCGACCTGACTAGGATACTTCTGTTGTGCGGCTAACTATACTCAATTTTTGAGGAAAAACCCCGCGCTAGTACTGAGTTGTATCTAGCAATAAATACTGTGGAATTGCAAGCGATCGCCAGGTATGCCTATTAGACATCTCCGAAAAAGAACGTAGAGACGTAACACTGCTACGTCTCTACAAGGATTCTGGGTAGACGCATATTTAATTTCTGGAGATGTCTATTGTAAAGGTAACTCGCGTGATATCTGGTTACAAGCTGAAGAAGCATCTATGCCTACGCATTACAATTTTAGGAAGCAGACTCGCCCCCTTTTTTGTCACTATGCAGAAACTCATCGATTTCAGGAGGAATAACTATTGATATCTGCCCCATGCCCAATGCCCTTTTAACCAAAATAACTGGGTTGGTTTCCAGGTTTCCATTTAATATTGCAACCAACACTCGGCTTTTGCTCACTCGTAACAGGTTTACCCGCTAGCACTGCTTTAATATAGTTTTACTCTAGCACTAAGTTTTCCATAGATTAAGAGACGGTATATCTACCGTCTCTTAATTTTGCTAGGAGTTTAAATAAATTAGTTTTTACAGATTTGTCAAAACACCAATGATACCGTGTCCTGTGAATACTTCTAATGCTATCAGAGAGACAAAACCAATCATTGCTAAACGACCATTGAGCAATTCTGCATAGGTAGTGAACCCAGTGCGATCGCCTTGCTCATCTATATAAACTCTTGGCTCGATCGCAAAGTTGTTCAATTTGCCTTGGTCATCAATTATAGCAGTGTTTGTACGCATGGTTTCTTCCCTGTCTTCTTTTTATGTAAATAACTGTAACAAATTCATTAATATTTGTAAAGGATCTTAATCGGATCGAGTAGAAGTCCAAGCCAGAGAAGAGATATGCCAGAGAAGAGATATGATAATGAATTGAGTTCACAGCCATGTCTAAGCAACAGGCTCTACTCGTTATCAAGAAAGGCAGAGGGCAGGAGGCAGAAGGCAGAAGGGAATTCTGATTCCTGCCCTCTGCCCGTGACCGTAGGGAACAAGGGTTTAAGACCCCCACCAAATTAAAAATTTGGTGGCTCCTATTCAGGAGGGGTCTGAATCCCCTTCTGAATAGAACCTTCTGCCTTCTGCCCTCTGCCTTCTGCCTTCTTCAATTGTCAGCACTTTCAGTCACAAATTCATTACCTAACAGCTAATGCATCGATTTCGAGTAGAAGTTATTGCCAAAACACCAAACCCGCAGCAAGTGATTTATGCCGCGATGCACCAAGACTATACTGATGGGTTTGTGTTTGACGAGCGCGAGTCCTGGCCTTCGGAGTCACAAAGCGGCGAAGTGATTGTTAAGCGACTTTTAGCGGGTGAGAGGGGACATTATGGGCCTTTAGAGCATCCCCAGATTGTTTTTAACTGTGGCTACTTTCCCCACAGTGTCATGCAGCAGGCGCGTACTCATCGGGTTTCTGTATCATTTGATGTACAATCTTTTAGATATACGGGCAACCAATTTATTGATGTAGTAGAAGGAAAAAAAGACATAGAAGATGTTTTTTATCTACGTCCCGTTGGTTATTACACTGATAGACAAGGCAAAAAGTACCACTATTCACCAGAGCAACGAGGAGCAGATTTGCAATGGTGTCTAGAAGCGGCTAAACGATATAAAGCTGATTTTGAGGCTGGGATGTCTGAAGAACATGCAAGAGGTAAAGTGCCTTTTGATTATCGTCAGCATTTTGTAGTGAGTTTCAATTTAAGGTCTTTCTTGCATTTTTGTGACCTGAGAAATAAAAAAGATGCTCAACTTGAAATTCAAAAGTTATGTGAAATGATGTGGCCTCATTTTGAAGATTGGACACCTGCGATCGCACAATGGTATGAAAAGCAGCGTCTAGGTAAGGCAAGGTTAGCACCTTAGACTTTTAGCTAAAGTCTACTTCAGTAGACTGGAGATTTTTGGCGATATTTAGTCATCTTCAGATGACTTTCGCTATTATACGGGAATTTAAATTCCCGGCGGACAAGCGGTTTCACGTTAAGTTGACACTAATGCACAACACCCCGCTACTACTAACAACACTCATCACCCATCATAATAATCCTTCCAATTCTGCGAATTTACGCAAACGCGGTAGACATTGGCGTTGATAAAAACTGCTTAATGTGGGAATTGACAGCCCAAATTCTTCAGATAATTCTCTCCAGCTAACTTCCGGGGGTAAGCGTCTGAGAATTAACACCTGACAATTCACATCTGGACGCCCTTTAATGTATATACCGCGCAGTTCTCCATTAGAATCTGTCTGCGCCCACATCTCCAAATCTTCCAGAATTGGAGGTGCTTGGGGACTAGCCGGGAGGTTATCTATAGGATCAATGGCTTCACTTATTCCACCTGATGTAGACTGACGAATTCTCTGAGGAACTGTTGTGGCTTGTTCCCGATTCTGGTTAAGGTAAAAGTCTTGTAGTCTCCTTCTTAGGTAGGCATTCAGCCAAGTGACGACACTGCCATAATTGGGATCGTAGATTTGACCTGTCAAACCTTCACAAACATTGCGACAGAAATACAACCAAGTTTGTTGTAGTGCATCTTGATAGTAAGGAGTAGTTTCTCTCCAGAGTCTACTTGCTGTCAAGCGAATAATTTGCGTGAGCAACTTCTGACGCTGAGGGCTTCCAGGTTTGTGTCCACAGGCTTCTGTAACTAAGCGGCGTAGCTGTTCATCGAATGGAACCATGACAATCTTGGCGAAGAAAGCAAGAATATCTTAGTATTGCGTATAACAACGCGCTAAAGAATTACCTTTCGTCAAGATGGGATATCTTTTTCAACGGGAGTATCGCATCTTGTCTCCTGGCTGAACTGGGAAGAAGAATTCAGAATTCAGAATTCAGGAGTCAGAATAAAGATGCGACGCCCGAATAATCGGTATCACAGACTCGCTCTAAGCAAAGTTATACCGTTCGCGTTAGCGTCTCTGAAAGAGAAGGCTTTACTACCCTTTCGGGGCGGGAGTAGGGAGTAGGGAGTAGGGAGTAGGGAGTAGGGAAAGAAATTCGATAAAAAGTTATCCAAAAACTGCTGCTCAAGCGACTTTGACAAATAAATACACCTCATCACGCTGATATTTCAACTGGAATTCTTGATTATTTTTCAGTTGATTTACCAAGCTAGCAGCAAACTCCTGAGTATTTGACCAGCTGGGATGACGGACATTCAGTAATACATAATTATAAGTATTTAAATCAGCAGGTGGGGAATCGTTATTTGTAAATGTAATCAATTTTCGGTGGCTTAAATGCGGGGAAATTTGTGCTGTGGTGTAAACACTTCCTTGAGTTTGAATCTGAGCGATCGCTTGTTTTGTAGCTTGCCAAGTATCTATAGATTTTAGGTATTTACCTCCAAAAAAGGTAAATTTTGCCAGACTTAAAAACACCACTAATGACCACAGAATAATTGCTCGTTTATTTTGTAGCAATCCCCTACCTGCGGCGAGACTAGAAATTACAGCCAACAACAGAAATGGTAGCGCTGGAAGAGAGTACTGAAAAATCAAGTTTTTTTGAGGTGGGTAATCAGCTAGAATGTTAAGTGCCAAACAAGGAATAGCTCCTACCAAAGGTTTTATTCCTGGTGGGGAAAGCCACCAAATCACAGGTGCTAGCATCAGAACTAAATATTCCAGGTTATCCCATAAAAAAACCTTTCCCAAAATTAGTCCTGGCTGAAAAACGATATTTTTAGCAATGCCTAAAACTGAATTACCTAAATAGCTGTAACGTACCAATGCTGTTGCTTCTGCACTGTTGAAAAAAGGAATAATTACCTGAGTAGCAATCAAAAACCAGGCGACACCAGCACCAAGAGCGATCGCACCATATAAACGCCGTTTTTCAAACAACAGTAACCAAACTCCCATTCCAGCAACAGTGAGAGACAATATTTCCTTACATCCCAAGACCACAAAAATACTTAAACAAAACCATCCCAACTGACCTAACCGTGCTGCTAAAACCGCCACCAATAGTAGTGGTACAGCTATCACTTCCGGGTGGAAATCAAATAAATTGGCGTTAAATACCAATGGCTGCAAGAGATATACAAATACGATCGCTATTGCTTGGTTTTCCTTCAGTCCAGCTTGACGCGCTAGATGCCAAGTTGGTAAAGCACCTAATGCCAAGGCAACTGCCTGCACAGCAAATAGCCAGTAAACACTGGGGTAGATTTTATACAGTAAAGCCAAGGGATAAAATATCCAAGTAGCATGATCGCCGAGAATATGAAAACCGATGAAAGAACTAATAGGCGGTTCCCCTTGACTAATTAAATAAACCGCTTGGTCAAAAATGCCTAAGTCAAAACCGTTTGATTGAAATAACTCATGTCGTAAGCTGCTGCATCCAAACAAAATTAAGGCACTCACGCCAATTATCCAACCAAGATAACCAAGCTGATTCAATTTTTTCCTCATACCAGCAAAAAAGTTTTCACTGTGAGTATTTTAGATGCATAATTAGCAATATTATTCACTACGATTATCAGACCTAAATGTATAGCATAAATATTGTAAAGCTATTCACAAAAAGAACGATCGTATTCCCAGAAAAAGAATGGTTATTTAGCTTACTGGTAATATCTCTAGTCCTCTGGCTGATATTTTTAGGAAACTCCCCTTTGCGAGATTGGGATGAAGGTACTTACGCTTTAGTGTCCAGAGAAATTTATCGCACTGGTAACTGGCTTTATCCCACTATTCAGGGAGAACCATTTTTATTAAAACCGCCTTTGATGCAATGGTTAATTGCTTGCTGCTACCACTTAGGAGGAGTACAAGAATTTACCACACGCTTACCTGGTGCGGTTTTAACTGCCTTGGGAGTGCCTTTGCTTTATTTGGTGGGGCGTTTGGCTTTTAAGCAAAGTTTACCGGCTCTATTTGCTGCTTTAGTTTACTTGACAATGTTGCCTGTGGTGCGTCATGGGCGACTAGCAATGTTAGATGGGATGACTATTTCTTTTTTCTTGCTGTTGCTGTTTTGTCTTTTGAAGGCACGTCAGAACCGAAAATATGCTCTAGGCGTGGGATTTTGTCTGGGGCTAATTATTCTGACTAAGGGAATGATAGTTTTGCTGTTGGGGGCGATCGCCTGTTTATTTTTGCTTGCCGATCGACAATTAGCTTTGTTAAAAAGTCCCTATTTATGGGTGGGAATTTTGTTAGGAAATGCCCCGGCGATCGCTTGGTATATTGCTCAGTGGCAACATTATGGTAATACTTTCTTAGAAGTGCATTTTCAAGCACAAGCTTTTGACCGCCTGGTACAAACCGTTGAAGGTAATAGCGGGCCTGTTTGGTACTATTTATTAGAATTACTTAAATATGGTTTTCCCTGGCTATTATTTTTACCTGGAGGGCTTTATCTAGCTTGGAAAGAACGTCATCATACTTGGGGTTCTCTAGTTTTATTAGGTACAATTATTTACTTAGGAACTATTTCTTTGATGAGAACTAAACTGCCCTGGTATGTCATGCCTGTATATCCATTTTTAGCTTTGGCAATTGGTGCTAGATTTAGCGAAATTTGGCAACACGGTAATTTTCGGGTAAGAACTTGGACTATATTTATGACTATTATTGCTGTTGCTGGTTTAGGAGGTTGTGTTTACTTTTATCTGAAAAAACAGCCTATTTTGATAGTCATGAGCATTATTTTGACAATAAGTATGGGTATGGCAGCATGGCTAATTAAAAAGCGCGATCGCAACTTTATTCCAGTGCTATTTATAGGGATGTATTTAGTTTTAGCACTATTGATGAGTTCGCAATCATGGATTTGGGAATTAAAGGAAGCTTTTCCAGTTAAGCCAGTTGCAGACTTAATTCGGGCAAATGTTTCACCAGGAACACAAATTTATACTTCTTTTGCTTATGGGCGTCCTAGCTTGGATTTTTACAGCGATTGCAAGGTAACTGCTGCAACTGTGCAAATTTTACAAAAAATGTTATCTAATAAATCTTATTTGCTGTTAGATAATATGGTTTTACAGCAAATCAATTTAACTGGTAGTAAAGTGATAGGAGCCATTAACGGATTTACACTGATTACCAAAAATTAATCATAGTAAAAGCCACATATCCCTGACTTCTCAAAGAAGTCGGGGATCTTATTTATGGATAAAATATCAATGAATGATATCAACTTAAGCTACCCAAAGATCGCGGGCAAATCGAATAGAAAATGTGAACATTAGTATTGCAAAAAAGTACATAATTGGGTATCCCCAACGAGGATAACGGGTAAGTAATAAACCGAATGCCATTGACAGCGATATAATCCCGTAAGCGTAGCGTTCAGCCGAGGGTGTAATTCCAGTGTTTAAAATTAAAGCGAAGGAAGAAAACCCATAGACAACAGTAACAAGGGGAATTTTAGCTCGTGAGAACCATAGTAAATAGATTCCACCAAAAACTAGGGCAATTTTAACTATTTCATCTCCTGTCAATATCCACAATAATAGCCATAAAAAATATAATCCATAGCGGAATTTCATCATCCCTAGATGTAAACGAAAACGCCATAATAAAGAGCCACTAATAATAATTATTAAAAATAATAACGGATGTAAAGGGTCTTTAATATAGCCAGATTTCCAATTAGTAAAACCTACCGTAATTTGCATCAGCATCATCCACCAACCTTCCCAAGCAAACCCTGTTGCATCACCACGCCACGCTTTTTGTACATGGATGAAAGCCAAAGCATCGCCAAATTGAATTTGACAATAAAGACTGTACAGAGATATACCCAAGCCAACAGTTAAACTGGCAATATAGGCTTTTATGCCTCTACGTTCTTTCCAAGAAACAAACATAAAAGCTGGGATGAGTGCAACTCCAGGTAGTCGCGTTGCTGTAGATAATGCTCCCCAGAATCCTGCCCAAATATATTGCTTTTTATCAAAAGCTCTTAAGGCAGATGTGGTACACAACAAAAATAGACCTTCAGTGTAAATTACGGTTCCATAAAGGGAATAGGGACACCATAGTAAAGTAGCTGTTGCCCATCGTGCTGTGCTTGTGCCGTAAAGCTCCTGTACCCAATAAAAAAGTATGAGTGAGACAGCAAAAAAAGCCGAATTATTAACTAATATACCTGCCACTTTGGGAGTAAAACCAACGTACATAACAATACGGCTTAACAATGGAAATAAAGGGAAAAATGCAACTGTATGCATTTCATTGAAGTTACTAGAGAAATCATAACCAGAAGTCATAATTCTCTCATACCAAACACTATCCCAAGCATAAAAAACATCCCAGCTAAAGGTGGCAGAAACACCATTTGATGGAGTTGAGAACAATGGGGCAATTAGTAACATTGTGATAGCTATTAGAAGTCTACTAGACAGCCACATTGCTATGACAAAAAATAAACCATTAGCCAAAATTTTTTTCCTGATATTCATCTTTACAGATAGATAAATTAACCTTTAATTGATATTCTAGGAACACTATTTTATAACAAAAAGGCACAAAAAATTAACAGGCATTACAAAAAGCTTGATTGCTAATATAATGCCAGCTTATTCTTGTAGCTAACTGTCATGATGCTACAAGCTTTCGTTTGTTACTTGAACAGTGGATTGACTAGATTGGGCGAGATAGATACCTACTAGAACTACGGCAAAAATTGCCCAGTCAAATAAACCGACTTGTTCTGAAAAAATAAACCAAGCAAAAATGGAAGCTAGAACTGGTTCTAGAAGAAGCGTGACGGCGACAACTCCTGAAGAGATTCTGCTGAGGCTATAAGCTAAAAGTCCCTGACCCAAGACTTGACAGAAGAGAGCTTGGAATATGATGAAAAACCAACCCGTCCAGGAATAGGGAAATAGTCTATTTTCGAGGAATGGGAGGACAGGTAGTAGAAACATTGTTGTCACTCCACAGCGCCACAGCATGATAGTTGCAGTGCTAAATCGGGTTCGTAGTCGTTCTATGAGTAGCATACACGTGGCCATGAAAACCGCAGTAAGCAATGCTAAGGCATCACCCAATATTTGATCGGTTGCAAATTGTACCTTATTGAGTTCAAATGCGATCGCTCCCCCCAAGGCGATGACCAAACCAATCACAAATCTGCGATCGAAACGCCGACCAAATAAAAAATACCCAGCTAAAGCAACAAATAAGGAGTTCAAATTAGACAGTAAAGCCACATTGGCAACACTAGTTTGACTCAGCGCCCAAGCCCACAAGAGAAGGTAGGTTCCAGCAGAGGTTCCCATTGCCAACAATAGCCACACTTCTTGTTTCGTAAAAGGCTTCTGTTCTATAGATTGGCGATCAATAAAGGTAGGAGAAATACTGCCCCCTACCGACGCTCGCGGACTCGCTAACGCTGCGCTATCTTCCCTTCTACCTCCTTCAATAGACTGTTGGTAACGGTAAGCCTCAAATCCATTCCACAGCCCAAAAACAACTGTAGCAATCCAACTGCGATGAAATACTACAGCATTTGCACCAATTTCTTGTTGACACAATTTGGTTAGAGATGGTGCTAAAGATATAGGAATTAGGGCAAACAATAATGAGACAGTCCCTAATAAAGCTGGTGTTTCGGAGAATTGTTGCTTTACTAATGACAGTTTGCTCGTCATACTTTTAATGAAAGTGTTAACTATATTTGTGACTGATTCTTGAAACGGCAAATTAACAGCAGCTTGGCTAGATACGGCTAAATATAAACCGATTAAAACTACAGCAAAACCTACCCAATTTGATAAAGTTAATGTTTCCGAAAATATTACCAGAGCGAAAATGCCGCTAAATACTGGCTCTAAGATATGCACCAAGGAGACAACCACAGAGGAAAACTTAGCAAGGCTATAGGTCAAAAGCCCATGACCTAAAACTTGGCAGATCACAGCTAGAAAAATGACCCAAAGCCATCCGTTGACTGTAGAAGGGAAAAGTTGATCTTGAGTGAATAAAAGTATGGGGAAAATAGCTAAAGCTGCGATCGCACAGATCCACAACTGAATTGTGACCGGAGAAAATTTGGTGCGTAATTTTTCTACGATTAGCAGGTATGCACTCAATAAAATTGCCGAAACGATGGCAGCCAAGCCTCCTTGAACTTCGTCTGTGGCTATTTGCAGTTCCTCAAATTCAATCGCGATCGCTCCCCCAAGGGCAACGACCATGCCAATCAAGAATTGGCGCTCAAAACGCTTACGAAATAACAGCCATACCCCTAAACTAGTAAATATGGGGGCGAGATTATGCAACACACTAGAAATTGCCACACTAGTTTGAGTTAGTGACCAAGCCAACAAAACTAAAGTGGCAGCCCAAAGAATACCAGCACCTAGCAATAGCAATAGATCCTGACTGGTGTAGGGTTGCTGTTCTACAGGTTTTTCTCTGGAAAATCGCTGCCGTATTGCCTTGTATCCATGCCAGAGTAAGAAAACCACACTAGCAAGCCAAAAGCGATTAAATACAGTGGCACTGGGGCTGAGTTCCATTTCGCTCATTTTCAGAAAAATAGAGCCAAAAGATATGGCACCTACACCTAGAAATAATGAAGCGATCGCGATCTTCGTTTGATTAAATAAATTCATTAGAAAATTTCAATGCAACTCAACTATATGGATCAACCCTCTAACCAACCCAACGCTCTTGGGCAAATCCTACAGCTATTTTGGCTAGTAGTGTCATAAAAACCCCCAATATTAAATATCCCTGACGAGGATGGCGAGATAACAGCACACCAATGGCTATGTTCAAAGGCACAATACCATAAGCGAGACGGCTCAAGGAGATGGTGCCTCCAGAAGCCAACAGCAAACCAATACCACAAAAGCCATAAATCACCGTAACCGGCGTTAGTTGCGTGTGTAAGTGCCACAATATATAGCCACCACCCAAGACCATGAACAAGTTGAGCAAGTTATTAAGCCACTGTTCGCTTGCTAGAATCAACAAAAGTAAGGCTAAAGCATAAAAGCCATAGAATAATTTTACAGAACTAAAACGTTGAGGGAAACGCCATAAAAGATAGCCACTGGCAACACTCAAGCCAAACAACAAGGGATACCAGGGGTCTGGAATTCCGCCAGAGGGGTTTTGCACCCAACCATTCTGCCAATTTTCTCTGCCGACTACAATTTGCATGAACATATTTAACCAACCCTGCCAATCAAAGCCCAGAGTTGGTCGCCATCCTTTTTGTGCTTCAATAAAAGCTAAAGGGTTGCCAAAATAAATCGCACAATACAAACTGAATAAAAGTACGCCAATAGCGGTAGTCAAAGCAGCTATATAGGCAATGGGTGATCGGCGTTCTTTCCAGGCTGCGATCGCCAATGCTGGAATTAATGCCATACCTGTAGGACGTGTTGCTGTGGCCATCGCACCCCAAAGGGCAGTCCAGCCATACTGTTTCTGATCAAACGCCCGCAAAGTTGCCGTACTCAAAAACAAATACAGCCCCTCTGTGTAAATCACTCCCGTAAACATGGACGACGGATACAAAGAAACCACAGCTGTTACCCAATGGGCTGCATTGATGCCATAATGCTCCTTGACCCAAAAGTATAAACAGTAAAGCCCTGCAAAAAATGCCAAATTGTTGACTAACATACCTGCTAGTTCAAACGGTAAGCCTAATTTCATCAAAACCCAGATGCTTAAGGGAAATAGAGGAAAGAAGGCCAGATTATGCTGTTTGCCGTCATTGGCAAATTCATAGCCAGAAGTTGCGATCGCTCGATAATGTATACTATCCCAAGCATCAAAAATCCCCCAACCAAAATGAGGCAAAAAGTCTTCTGCTGGTAATGGTAGTTTTGGCGCAATCAGCAACATAGCAGTCCAGATGAATATTCTACTGGCAAACCATATTGCGGCTGGAAACAGGAAATCATTTTTCCATAAAACTTTTTTTATAACTATCTGAACTTTGACCATAAGGTTGAGTACTTCAAAAAACTCCTCAAATATTGATTTTTCTAGCGCACCATCGAGTTGACTTTACAGAGCAACAATATAGCAATCCTATTTGATTTGTAAACACCGAGAGGCTCAGATCCCCGACTTCTTCAAGAAGTCGGGGATCTTTTTGCCCCTACGACCTCTGCACTTCGGTTTGATAAATCTGGTGAGAAATCCGGGTTAAACCCTTGATTTTACGATCAAGAAAAAACTTACAGCGATTTTCAGGTAAATGAACCACAACTCTAGTCTCCGTAATGGGGGCTGACCACTTTACCTTGAAATACCCGGTAAAGATAGATATTGTAGAACAATATAATCGGGACGAAAAACCCGATAAAAGCAATCATGAAGGTTTGGGCGCTAAGGGAAGAGGAAGCCTGATAAATTGTGACTTGGAAGGGAATGATGTAAGGAAACACCACAAAAGCCAAGGACAGAATAGTGATTAAGAAAACCACAATTGTCCAAACAAAAGGCATCTTTTCTTCACGGCGATTGATACTATTCATTAGTAGTGCCATTGCACCCGTTGCCACAAAGGGAATCGCTTCAAAAATCAATACCTCTGGTTGATGGAATATCTTGGTACGGATTGATTCGTAGAACATTGGTGCCGCAATTGTCAATGCCAACGCACCAATAAATGTGGTAATAGCGCTAAATTTGGCAGTGATGTAGTGATATCGTTTTAACTCACCTTCTGTCTTAGCAATTAGGTAAGTAGAACCGATTAAGACATAGCCTTGCACTACAGTTAATGCCACTAATATTGATGGTAAATTCCACCAATCCCAAGTACCACCAATAAAGTTTCCGGCCTCATCAACTTTAATACCGGCAATCACGCCACCTAAGATTAATCCTTGAGACAAAGCGACTAGCAAACTCCCACCACCAAAACCCCAGTTCCAATAGGTTTTGTTGATAGAATGTTCACGGAATTCAAAGGATACAGCGCGGAAGATAAACCCAATCACCATTAGAGTAATAGGGATGTACAAGGCGTTGACAATAGTAGCGTAGGCGAGGGGAAAAGCACCATACAACAAACCTCCCGTACATACCAACCAAGTTTCATTGGCATCCCAAACACTGCTTAAGGTATTGATAATTATCCCGCGTCGTTCTTCGTTAGCAGCAGTCAGTGTGAGAATCCCCACGCCTAAATCAAAGCCATCTGTGATTAGATACAAGGTGAGGAACAAGGCAACAAGTCCAAACCAGAGTAGTGGTAGAGTAGTATTTATGGCTTCCATGAAATCTCCGGTTGTGTTGCGGTAATGTTTTCTGTCTTGCTGTTTTGTAGAAAAGCATGATTGGGCAATGGTAGTTCTAAATTTGGCCCTTGGCGGACAATACGGCTACCAAAGTATAAAGCGCTGGCGAATAACAGCAGGTAGATGCTGGTGTAGGCAATTAGTGAAACTAGAACATTGCTTGCTGGTACATTAGAAACAGCATCAGCAGTACGGATTTGTCCGTAAACAATCCAAGGTTGTCTACCAACTTCTCGCACCATCCAGCCACATTCAACAGCAAGATATCCTAAAGGTGCAGCCAATATCCAAGCACGCATCAACCAGGGTTGTTCGGTAATATTTTCTACAGATAGCTTACCCCGTAACCATTGGATGACACTTACTCCCATCAAACCCACGAGCAGGAAGCCAATACCTGCCATGATGCGGAAAGTATAAAATATTAGGGAAACCGCATGGGGCCGATCTTGAGGTCTCCACTCATTTAAACCAAGTACAGGTTCGGAAAGCTTGGGCTTCATTTCCAAAACCCTGCTTAAACCGCCTGGTACACTGAGTGCCCAGTTATTCTTACCCTCTTTGACATTCGGTATAACCAAAATATTCCAAGGTGCAGACTCACCAGCCGGTACAGTTTCCCACAAAGCTTCCATTGCTGCTAATTTGGTAGGTTGGTTGTGGTATACTTGTTCACCACTGAAGTGACCAACAAGAATTTGCAGTGGAGTGATGAGAATAGCCAGAGCGATCGCTGTTTTGAAAGATTTACTGAAAAATGCTTGATGGCGTTTGTTGAGGATATACCAAGCACTGATCCCACCAATTACAAACAAGGCGGTTTCGAGAATAGCCAATACCATGTGAAACCAGCTATTCAAAGCTGCTGGGTTAAAAATGGCTTCTAGGTAACTACGAACCAAAAATTTACCATTCACCATTTCCCCACCTGCTGGTGTTTGCATCCATGAATTGGCGACAATAATCCAGAAAGATGAGAGCGTAGCACCAATTGCCACAAACATAGTTGCTAACAAGTGCATAATCGGTGGAACCCGATTCCAACCATGTATCATAATGCCGAGGAAAGCAGCCTCTAACATAAATGCCATCGTGCCTTCAAAGCCTAAAATACTGCCTAAAAAGTCACCAACAGCTAAAGAAAATGGTGCCCAGTTTGCACCAAATTCAAATTCAATCGCTACACCAGAAGCAACACCAAGACCAAAGTTAAGAATGTAGATTTTTGACCAAAAACGTGCATGGCGATAGTAGTCAGGATTTTTCATTTTTAGCCACAGTATTTCCATGACCACCAAATACCAAGACATCCCAATTGTCAGGATAGGCCAAAACATGTGGAAGATGCTGGTGACAGCAAATTGGATGCGCGAAAGCATCACTGTATCTGAGAGAAAACTCATAGTGTATCCTCCAAATCTATTGCCATCAGGCAATCTTGATAGGTCTAAATATTGAATGAGTCGAAAATCATGAAACTCTACCCCACAATTTTTTGTAATTGTTGGATGGAGTTAATGATTAAGAATTAGACTCTATAAACAACAAAGCTTTTCAATCTCAAAACTTCATTGTTTAGATGAATAGGTTCTTTAACTCTGGCTCTTGATATTTCATATTTAACTAAAAATATTGAGTTCTATTCTGTATTTGTTGCCACTTTTTTATAGCAAATTTAAAAACAATTATCTGACAGAAATTTCAATAAATGCTCTTTAATCTGCTATCATTTTTATTGATAAATCTAACACAATAATTCAACAAAAGTCTCTGACAGACTGTCTTGCAAGCCTGTAAATAAAATCCTAAAAAAATATTTTAAACATAATTATGGTTTGACAGATTGTCTTTTGACACTATTATTTCAAGATGATATAAATTACTTTCATATTGGCTACTAAAAGTAGTATGAGCGAAGAAAAGCAGCTATGCTGAAGAAAGTCAACCCCTTCGGGTAATTCAAAATTCAAAATGACGCTCGCGGACTCGCTAACGCTGCGCTAACAAAATTCAAAATTACAATCCCCATAAATAAATTTAGTTGCTCTGAAACAAGGACGTAGTAAATATGCGCTGTGCGTCTAGAAATACATTTTTTTGCTTCTCCATAAATAAATTTAGTTGCTCTGTATCCTTTACGTTTTCGGTCAATAAGAGGCAGAGGGGATGTTGACCGCCTACAATATGCAGAGTATGAACCTACTCCAATAAGAGAAGATTCCGCCTACAAGGGGCATAGCTTGTACCGAAAATCATTTTTCTCCTCTACCCCTATGCCTTCCAATACGGTTCGGTTAAGGTTTTTTGATGAAAATTCTAGATCACAAAGACGCGATAAATCACCGTCAAGACGAAGAACTGATTATTGTAGAGACGGCGATTTATCGCGTCTCTTGCCTTAACCGAACAGTATTGCTATGCCTTCTTGTAAAAGTAATTTCTCCCTCTACTAAAAGGGTCTCAGAGCAAACTAAATTTATTTATGAAAATTAAAACAAGTCGCAAGTCGCAAGTCGCAAGTCAGTTTTGTGAAAGCGTTGCGGTAGCGAGTCTGCGTTAGCGAGTACTCGAGTGTCGCGTCCGGGGATTTAGACTCCGACCCAAAACTTACCGGTTATTGAACCGGGGGACTTAAACCCACGGTACTCGGTTAAAAAAATGAATAAGGGGTTTATCCCAAAAGTAATTGATGAACTGCAAGCAGAGTAAAGTTCCCCCGAACTTAGGAACTGCTACCGATCAAGTACTTCCACAATCCTCCAGATACTGTGGAGCAAGATCATCAGTTCATCAAACTATTGGTGAACTTATGGGATTTGGCTTCTTCACTAGAGCGCAAGTGCTTGGAGATCCTTAGTGCTTTAGCGATTTATATTCCCTATAAATAAAGAATATCATACATCTGGCCGATTTACTTGCGCTGGACAATTAATTTACAAACAGTATTCGTGGTTACAATCTGATATGTACAAAAAAAGTACAAATTCTGCCAGATATGAATTTACATTCATTCAAGCTTAGGCTTATCTACATCCATTGTTTGTGTGGCTTCAAACCAAGTATCGCAGTCATGAAGCTGAAACCAATCATTGCTCAAATTGGTATCACCTATTCTCCATAATGTGTGCCTGCCACTTTCCCTCCCCCCACTCCTGGACTCAATGTATCAATTATGGTGATTGCTGTGATTAAAGAGTCCCCAGCAATTTATAGTGGGAGTTGTCTGTAAATCCTTAAGCAATTGTGAAAGCGATTACTCTCGTTGGTTCCACTGGTTCTATTGGTACTCAGACTTTAGATATTGTCACTCAGTACCCAGATCAATTTCAGATTGTGGGATTGGCCTCTGGGCGCAATGTGGAAATGTTGGCTGCTCAAATTCGGCAATTTCGACCGAAAATAGCAGCAATTTGCTCAGAAGAGCAATTACCAGCCCTCAAAGAAGCAATCATTGACCTCGATCCCCAACCGATTCTACTGGCGGGTGACGCCGGAGTGATAGAAGTCGCCCGTTACGGCGATGCCCAAACTGTTGTTACGGGGATCGTTGGTTGTGCTGGTTTGCTACCCACCATCGCAGCGATTGAAGCTGGTAAAGATATTGCCTTAGCGAACAAAGAAACCCTAATTGCAGGCGCACCTGTGGTTCTACCCCTAGTTGAAAAACATGGTGTCAAATTACTCCCAGCCGATTCCGAACATTCCGCAATCTTTCAATGCCTCCAAGGTGTGCCAAAAGCAGGCTTGCGGAAAATCTTGCTGACTGCCTCTGGTGGGGCTTTCCGAGACTGGGATGTAGAAAAATTAGCAGATGTAACCGTAGCTGATGCCCTCAAGCATCCGAATTGGTCGATGGGGCGGAAAATCACAGTAGATTCTGCTACTTTGATGAATAAAGGGCTGGAAGTAATTGAGGCTCACTTTCTGTTTGGGTTGGATTATGACAATATCGAAATTGTCATTCATCCCCAAAGTATCATTCACTCGCTGATTGAATTGCAAGATACTTCAGTTTTAGCCCAACTCGGTTGGCCGGATATGCGCTTACCTTTGCTGTATGCCTTATCTTGGCCTGATCGCATTTACACCAACTGGGAACGACTAGATTTAGTCAAAGCTGGAAATTTAACCTTCCGGGAACCAGATCACCAGAAGTATCCTTGTATGCGGTTGGCTTATGCTGTGGGGAAAGCTGGTGGTTCCATGCCAGCTGTGTTGAATGCCGCCAATGAGCAAGCTGTGGCTTTATTTTTAGATGAAAAAATTCGCTTTTTAGATATTCCCCGGTGTATCGAATGGGTGTGCGATCGCCATCAAAATGATAACCGTACAAATCCCTCTTTAGATGACATTTTGGCAGCAGATAAATGGGCAAGACAAGAAGTTTTAATAGCGACTGAAAAGTTAGAGACTCACTCGCAGATAATTTCTCTGCGATAAAAACCTTTAATTCAGATATCCAAAAGGCAGATTTTCTGGCTCTTGACCAATTCTTGTTTAGCCTTCAGCCTAATGCTGAAGGCTAACGGTCAAATATCACACTTCCCCAATATCAAAAATGCGTAGCCGTAAGGCTTGTCGTCAGACATCGCATTCTCCCCAAAATCACCAAAACGCAATGATAATTTGTGCTTCAATCTTAAAGAAGTCCACCCGAATCTGAGGGAATGCTTAATTGTCGAGCAGCATCAATAAGTCTACGATCTAGTGAGAGAAGATTTTCTATGCTGTGGTTGCGAGCGATTGCTAAATGTAAAGCGTCTCCTGCTCTCAATCCGGTTTCCCATTGCTGGATAAATTCAGCTGCGAGAATAAAATCAGCAGTTGTCACTGTAAAAACTGTGTAAGATTGAACTGCATCTTCTTTAAATGAGTGTATTACCGCTTCCATTTGTTCTAGATTCAACTCATTCATCCGAACGCGACGGGACACAAGACTGGTAAACTCGACGGTTGTCCAATCGCTAATGGCTAATTTATGAGTAGGTATATTAAGCAGGATTGTCTCAACTGATGTACTAGTTGCTTCTTGGATGTAGAAAGGTGCAAGAAAGCTTGTGTCTAGGTAGATCAATACCTTGCCTCTTGACGTAAACTTTGAATGATTTCTACATTACTGGCTAGTGTCTGAGATTGGGTAGCTCTTAGTTTGTGGCGAGATGTTAAAGGTTGAGGTATATGTGAGATTGATGACAACCGAGCGACGGGTTTACCATGACTAATAATCACTATTTCTTCGCCATTTTTAACTTGGTTAAGCAGTTGATTTATGGTAACGGATATGTCAGTAATATCTATTTGTTGCATAATATTAGGCGATCGCACTCATAGGCTGTATATCTATATTTTTCAATCCTATCGCAACTTGTCGATGAACGCGATCGCCCTCCCAGAAACCCCAATCCCCAATAAATGCGATCGCACCAGCACCAGAATAGAAAATATTCTCTCCAGATGACTCAAGTCAGTGATGTCAGAAAGTTTTTTGACTCCTTCGAGTTGATACAGTAATCATTAAATTACTAGTCGCCAAATAGATTTTTTGGCAACTATTAGAACTCCTGTCTGATTTCTGAACAAAATGTCAAATTAAACCCTGATTCAACAGCCTTTTAAGTCTCAGGATGTTTTCAAAAATCAAATCGGAGTCCTAATCTAACTCTTGTATATTGTGATTATTGATACAAAAGCTTTAAAAAAGTCTTTCCAGTAACTCTGCCAAATTGCCAAATAACTTGCCTCTGCTCTGCATTTTTGTCTAATTTCCAGGTAATATGGCATTGGCACAGCTACATAAAAAATCTGAGCTTTAGTATCTATTCAAAATTAGGTCTAATAGCTTTAGCACTAATAATTGTTACTCAGATAAAAGTTTATCTTCCCTGAATAAACGGGTTCTCAGATAACGGCTAATATAAGGAATTTATATATTATGATTGCTACGTTGATTGTAGCTTGGATTGTCTTCATAATATTGTGGAAGTTGCTGAAAGCAACCCTAAAGAGTGCATTGACTATTGCCGCAATCCTAATCTTATTAAATATCAGTTTTGGCATTACCCCGCAAGATATCTGGCACCAGGTAACGCAATTTGCTCAAACTATCTCCCAGATACAAAGTGGCAAATAGAAAATTAAAAATTGTTATTTAATGCCGAAATCTTGGCTAAAGCATCCTTAACACTCGCTGGCAATTGACGCATAATCTTGCCTCTTTCGCGATCTAAAGCGACTAAAGTCACCTTGGCAGTGACGTACAATTGTTGTCCATCAGTTGAGACAATGGCATAATCCCAATTGATTCGGACACCAGTCACCTCAGCCATGCGCGTTTTTACCACCACTGCCATACCCAATTGAATTGAACGGTGATAGCGCACTGACAGTTCTACAACTGGTAAATCGCAGCCTATAGCGACTAAATCAGCAAATTCAACCCCTATAGATCGCAAGCATTCAATCCGCGCTTCTTCCATCCAAGCTAGATAGGAACCGTGCCAAACAAGACCGGCATAGTCAGTGTGGTGGGGTTGCACTCTCACAGGATATTCAAACCAATTCCCAAATTCATGACTTGATGGATTGTCAATGGCGCTGGTTGGTGGTAGTTTTGGTTGGCTGGGTTTTTCTTCTGACATCTTCAAATTTCTCAGCACCTATAAATTTTCCAAATCAATAAAAATTAATTGCGTTGCCAGACTTCTTGATTTAATATTTACCTTCCTGGAATAGACAGTATTTTATTATGCAGCCTGATCTTAAGTATGTTAATGTTTTTGCTTTGACTCTACTTAGTTTACTAGTACAACACGGCGTAAATAAACCACCCATTCAAAATCGATGAAACGCTTACGCTGCATTCATTTTGAATTTTGAATTTTGTTAGCGCCGGCGGCAAGCGAGTCTTCTCCCAAGGGGAGACGCTAAGAGCGAACGAGCGTCATTTTGAATTCCGCCTTGCGGTACTAGGTTTTGGGATGGCATACCCAGACAATAACCATGTAAGCACAAATGCAAGGTTGAGGTACAAATCTGGAGAAAAAGCTCAAGCTTTACCGTGCCAATTTTAGATTTTAGATTTTGGAAAATGGAATTGTTTTTTGGTTCAAGCCCCGCCCGAAGTCAAGCGGAACAAATCTAAAAGACGCTCTCTACGAGACGCTAAAAGCGTAGCTTGCTTCCCTGAAAGGGTACGCGGACTCGCTCTAAGCGTTGCCATGCTGAAGGCGTTACCTCTCGTTCGCGTTAGCGTCTCCGACAGGAGAAGCAGAAGAGAAGGCTTTACGCAACGCTTACGTCAATCCAAAATCCCCAAGCTGCAACCCAACCTGGATTTCTCACCACATCTCATTACTTCACCCGCGAGGGGAGCAGGGGAGCTTGTGAGAAATGCGGGCCAAGAGTAGGTGCAATCAATCCAAAAGACGCTCGCGGACTCGCTAACGCTACGCTATCGCAAATCTAAAATCCAAAATTGATTGACAATCAGTAATTTACAGCCCCATTGAGTATAAAATTATCCTATCATGTAGGCGATCGGGCAAAATATGCTTTAGCAACGCTCCAATTTTGGCATCTTGTCCAACAAGATAGCGCGTCTTAGGTCTCTTTGCAGTGAGCGCCTCAACAACGGTTTGAGCGACAATATCCGCAGAAATTCCCCCAGATGCAAGAATCTGCATTTTTTTGCGGACAATATTCATTGCTTGCCCGTAGAGATTTTGTGCCGATTGTGGTAAATCATCCTGTGCTATTTCCGATTGACTGAGAGACTTTTCCCAAATTGGAGTAGCGATCGCACCAGGTTCGATAATAGAAACGGAGATTCCCCAAGGTCTTAACTCCATCCGCAGCACATCAGTGAGTGCAACGAGGGCAAATTTTGACGCATTGTAAGCTCCCAAGAACGGCGTCGGACTTCTACCAGCAATGGAACCCATATTGACAATTCGCCCCCGACTCTGGCGTAATAGACCAAGAAATGCTTGTGTGACTGCTAATTGTCCGGTGACATTAACCAGCATTTGTTGCTGAAATTCGGCGATCGCTAATAATTCTAAAGGGCCAGGGACAGCAATTCCGGCATTATTTACTAAACCCAAAATTCCCCCACCACCGATTGCATTTGTTACCTTATCAACCGCATCTGCGATCGATTCAGCGTCAGTAACATCTAAAAAAATCGGAATCAGCCTTGGCGATCCTTTCTGTTTAAGTGTTTGAGCATCAATATCTTGACGCACTCCAGCAAAAACAGAGAAGCCCAACTGGTCTAAAAGCAAAGCAGTGGCCTGACCAATTCCTGTTGAGGCTCCTGTAACCACTACTGTACGTTGATATTCTACAACCATTAATTTTCTTTGATGATGGGGCTGCCGTAATTACGAATTACGAATTACGAATTACGAATTAGTATCAATCTTTGCAAATACCAAGCCGAAGGCAATCTTCGGTTTGGTCATCTCTAGCCGATATTTGCCACGGTAATATGCGTGATTGAGCATTTGTACTGTAAGCAATTAGAGCAGCTATTGTGGAAAACTGGTTTTTAACAATTGTCACGTCACTACTACAAGTATTGCCTAGCTCAACATTGTATAAATAAATAGGCAATGCCATGAGGGCAATGCAAATTGTCCGGTTCATACCCAACCTCAGCTAAAAATTTCCGATTACGCTATGTATAGATGCCACCTTGATGAACCGGATTTTTAAAACTGAGTGTTAAATGTTGAAGTTTTGAAGTTGTGTGAATTTACCATACTCAGTGCTGTTAGCGGTAGCGGGGCGTTTAGCCCGTGCTGAGTAAGAAGAGGAGTACTCGGTACTTTCGCACTTGGGTTTTTGCTATGCCCCTCTCTGCGAGACGCTGCGCGAACGTGGGCGGTCTTTCAACTCAGCACTCAGCACTCGGAACTCAGCACTCTTCATTCAGCGCTACTAGCAGCAGAGACGTGATTTCTTAATTATCGGTTCCACCCTTTTTTTAGGTTAGGCATTGCCTACAAGATGGCTTCCTACTAACTTATGCAGATGCAAACCCAAAAAACAGGACAAAAAACCCACAGCACCCAAAAACATATCTTAGTAACTCCATTCCCCAGATAAAATAGTTAACAAATGTTGCCTAGTAGCTAACTCATGACCCCTTCACAAGACGTAGATACTGTAGACGTTCCCAACATCGATCCTGAAGGATATGGCAACTCAGACACCGATCCTCTTGATGAGTTGCCAGGTGAAATCGAAATGTCCCTTTTCGACCACCTAGAAGAGTTGCGGCAGCGGATTTTTTATTCGCTCATTGCCGTAGCTGTGGGCATTATCGGCTGTTTCTTTGCCGTTAAGCCCATTGTCCAACTACTTGAGGTTCCAGCACAAGGAGTAAAATTTCTCCAACTTGCACCCGGAGAATATTTCTTTGTCTCCCTCAAAGTGGCAGCTTACACTGGCTTCATAATTTCTAGTCCTTTTATTCTTTACCAGATTATCCAGTTTGTGGTTCCAGGACTGACTCGCCGCGAACGCCGTTTACTGGGGCCTGTGGTTTTGGGTTCGAGTGTGCTGTTTGGGGCAGGTTTAGTATTTGCCTATTTACTTCTTATCCCCGCCGCCTTGAAATTTTTCATTAGTTACGGAGCAGATGTAGTCGAACAACTTTGGTCAATTGATAAATATTTTGAATTTGTGCTGCTACTGTTATTCAGCACTGGTTTAGCATTTCAAATTCCCATCATCCAATTGTTGCTTGGTAATTTGAATATTGTCTCGTCTCAACAGATGGTTTCTGGTTGGCGTTACGTGATTATGGGAGCAGTGGTTTTAGGAGCCGTCCTGACACCTTCTACTGACCCCCTGACTCAAAGTCTTTTAGCGGGAGCAGTTTTAGGGCTTTATTTCGGTGGTGTAGGACTAGTGAAGCTTACAGGTAAATAACATTTGGAATAGGTAAAAAGATTTTAATCCAAGCGTTGGCTCACCAGTCATACAGAATTCAGAATTGAATTCTGGCGACTGATGCCAATATTTATATTTTTTAAATTACGAGACGTTTAGCACGTTTATGCTCATACATGAGCTTGTCAGCCTCTTCTAGCAATTGTTCTAGTGAAACGTTTTCATTTAAAGCACATTGGGTGGCACCAACACTTATAGATAGTTGATATGAGTAATTATGCTCTTGATTAAAGCGCTCAATATTTTCTTGCAATCGCGGACGAAATTCATCTGTATTGTCTGGGGAGCAGACAGAAATAAATATTACAAACTCATCTCCTCCTATACGGGCAACAATATCCGACTCACGGAAGCTTTGTTTTAGTAATTGGGCTGTGTCAACGATCGCTCTGTCTCCTATTTCATGCCCTAGAGAATCATTAATCTGCTTTAAATCATCTAAATCAACAAACAAAAGACAGCAAAATACTTGTGTGCGTCGGGCAATTTTGAATTGATGATTTGCCAGCCAAAAGAAACCACGTCGATTATATAATCCTGTCAACTCATCAGTTAGGGATAGCTGCCTTACCTCTGCTTCAGCCTTCAGGCGTTCCTGAATTTCACCCTCTAGGCGTTGATTTTGTTCAAGAAGTTGTTGGTGTTGCTGTTTGATGAATAGCTGATTTCTGACTCGCATTAGCACTTCAAGTTCTTGAAATGGCTTGGTGATATAGTCTTGTCCACCTAGTTCAAAAGCCTGCAATTTATCATTGATTTGGTCAAGGGCACTAATAAAAATAATCGGAATGTGATTTGTTATTTTTGATGCTTTCAACTGTTGACAAATTTCATATCCGTTCATTTCGGGCATATTAATGTCAAGCAGAATCAGATCCGGCGGATGTCGATAAGCAGCTTGTAATGCCATTCTCCCGTTGAGGGATTTACGGATGATATAACCCTGCAACTCTAGCATTTTGGCTAATAACCGTAGATTATCGGGGGTATCGTCTACGACGAGGATATTCGTTTCCGAAGGGGATTTAAGTAAATTAGCCATAGGAGAATGGGGAATATTAACAATTCAAAATTCAAAATTCAAAATTCAAAATTCAAAATGACCCTCCTCCGTGGATAACGCTAACGGGGGATTTAAACTCCGAATGAAATGGGTGCTATATATATGTAGATTGCAGGTTCTTAAACCTTTTAATTTAGGGTAAAAACTAATTATTTTTTAACCCTTGTTTGCGTAAAAGGGTATCAGACCATACAGCATCTTCCGATTTTAGAGGTGGTACTGCTTCTTGATTATAATCGATTGCTAAGTAATATCTGGCACGATTGTATATGCCATGCAATAAAGATTGCAAATCTACAATCGGTTCTATATCTTCTGACTGTAAAGGTAATGGAAATACGGGAATCGTTTCTCTGATGTTAAATCCGTATAATTTCGCTTGAGGACGTGTTTCACTTCTGCTAACAATAATTTGATAATTAGTTACAGGAATTTCCCCTAAAATTAACATGGGTTTTCCAGTTCTGAGTAAATCAATTTCGACTAAGTGAGAAAGACTAGCTAAAACTTGTTTGCGTTTCAGTTTATATGCTTTTCTCCCTTCGCCTGCCCGTTTATTTTTAGGCGATAAAATTTCGATAGATGTCACCACAAAACCTGTAGAAACTTCTCGAATTTCTAAGTAATTTTCCGTAATATTTTCAGGTAAGGGTATCATCACCGTGATGCCTTCTGATGTTTCTTTGTGGATAGCAGTTGATGAGTATTGTTGCGGTAATTTTTGTTGAGAAAAAACTGAAACATCAGGTATACCAACTAATACAGAATCGGAGTCATCACTTAAATAAGTACGTTGTTCAATTGCAACTCGATACTGTGGGGGAATATTTTGCTCAATAGTATCTGCGATCGCTGTGATCAATCGATGATGTACTTCTGACCAAAACACAGGATTTTCTAAATAAGGATTCATTCCGGGAAATGGAGAATTCATAGTTTTACTACCCTGAAATGAGGAATTAGGATGATTCTAAATTAACGCTTCCCTGAGTTTGGGTAAGAGTTGCGATCGCCTCCAACTCGAAATTATCCACCAAATATTTCAGAGCATTGGCAAGAACTTGCTCCTGGTTGGGGATTTGGGCGATGAGATTATAGAGTTTGGCATCGTTGAGATCCAGGGCTGCTTGATGTGTCTGAATAATCCACTCTGGCGACATTACCTGTAAATCTTTGGCAGTTAGGGATTTATGAAGTAAGGTTTGCTGGTCTAACCCTGGTAAAACTTCTTCGCGGTAGCGGTAGCGGACTCCCAAATAGTGGGCAATCTTATCAAATAGGATAGTTTCTATAAATGGTTTGGTGATGTGGTCGTTGCAGCCTGCTTGAATGCTGGTGGTGTAGTCTTCCTCAAAGGCGTATGCTGTCACCGCAATAATCACCACCTCTTTACCTCCCTCCATCCCGCGAATTTGCTGGGTACTTTCGTAGCCATCCATCACAGGCATTTGAATATCCATTAAAATCAGGTGGGGATGCCATTCTGACCAGAGAGCGATCGCCTCCTTTCCGTTCTCGACTGCACAGACCTCAAACCCAACTAATTCTAATAGCCTGACGAGCAACAGACGATTTTCTTTAACGTCTTCCGCCACCAGAATCCGATAACTGGGCTGTCCCGGTTCCAGACCAATAACAGCGCCAGTTGTTTCCGGCACTATGACATCCACTGAGTTTACCAGAGTCAGTAAAACCTCACAAATGAAGGTTGACTGATGATTCAGGATGCTTCGCGCTGTAATATCACCACCCATTAAACGGGCAAACTGACGACTAATCGATAAGCCTAAGCCTGTACCTTTAGCCTGCCGACCTGATTCTGTTTGCGTGAAGGCTTGAAACACAGCCTCGATATCTGACTGAGCGATACCACATCCAGTGTCTTCAACTTCCAGATGAAGGGTGATGATTGATTTGGAATCATCGGTAGAAATTGAATCAACTCTCCCATTCAAAGCTTGTAATCGCATGGTGACACTGCCTGTTGTCGTAAATTTGATCGCATTGCTTAAGAGGTTGAGGATAATTTGGCGCAGTTTTGATTCGTCACCATACACATAGCGAGGAACGCTGGGATGCTGTTGTGCGATCAGATCAATTTTTTTCTCTAAAGCTTGCAGGGCAACCATATCTGTGATGGAGTGGATTAGCTGATGCAAATCGAAAGAGTTTTCTGTTAGGTGTAACTGACCCGCTTCAATTTTGGACATTTCCAACACATCGTTGATCAGAGTTAGCAAGTATTCTCCACTGCGGCTGATGATGCCTAAATCTTCTTGAAACTCAGATGAAATTTTGTCGTTGCGGTTCATCAACTGAGTAAATCCCAAAATGGCATTCAGGGGAGTCCGTAGTTCGTGGCTCATTTTAGCGAGGAACTGGCTTTTGGCACAGTTAGCGATCGCCGCTTGTTCTGCGGCTTGTTCTAGGGCAATCTGGGAAAACTCCAGCACTGCCAACATCAGCGTATTTCGCATCTCAGTAGCGGCTTCCACTTCCGCAACCTCCCAAGGCAAGGAAGTTTCCCGCACGGTTTCCTTCCACATTGCAAAGGACTTCCGGGGAGACAATTGCATCTCTCCAATTTCGTTGATTGTTATCGTATCCTGGGGATTGCCTGCCCAATTCACCGTCTGGATTTGCTCCGGTCGAAACCAGATAATGTGGTAAGACTTTTGTTTGGCATGGTTGAATAAAATTGAAATTGCCAGGATGCCGCTAGCTTGATCTTTAAATGCCTCCGCTTCTGGATATAAATGTGAGAGGAAATCGGTAGCAAACACTTGTTCCCCCTTGCGTTGCACCAACCAGGTAACAAGCTCCTGCACCTGGGTAGCCGATGGCGTTTGACCAACTAATGTCAGATGACCATCAAGCAAAATCGCGGCTCCTTGGGCATGAACTAGAGAAAGCAATTGAGAAGTATTTCGGATCAACACTTGCTCAATGAAATTGGACTCCTGCAATAACGTCTGTTGCAGTTCATCCTGAATCCCTTTCACTTGCGTTCGGTAAACATCCAATTCTCGTTCTTGCTGATGCACCAGTTCAATTGAGGCAAACTGTCCTAAAAATTCACAGGCTTTGCGAGTTTCATAATCCACTAGTTTCGGGCTGTAGTGATGACAGGTAATTAATCCCCAGAGGCGTTTGTCGTTGAGCAACGAAATCGACATTGACCCAGCAACCCCCATATTCTGTAGGTATTCAATGTGAAAGTGAGACACTCCTCGTAACATAGAATCACTCAGATCAAGGGGTGTATCCGTCAGAGGATGGTTAGCGGGAATCAGGAAGACAGGGATGTAATTGATATCGGGAATGAATCGCACCCACTTGCGGCAAAACAACTTGCGGGCTGGCGCGGGAATGTCTATTGCCAAATAGTGCAATCCCAAGTAGCTTTCTAGATGGCTCTGTTTCTCCTCCGCAATCACCACGCCACTGTCGTCTGCCTGAAAGCGGTAGATCATAACCCGATCAAACCCAATCATTGCTTTCACCTCTCTGGCAAGGGTTTGAGCCAGATTCGTCAGGCTAGTGGCATTACGGAAATTGGCGATCGCCCCTTGCAGGCGATGATAGAATTGGATTGAAGAGATGCTTTTGAGCGATCGCACAGGTTCTAGTTCTACGATCAACCCATCTACTATCCGGTACATCACACCTGTGAAGGTCTGACTTTTCCGTTGCCCATCAGTCTGGGCAACTCGCCGCGTTTTTAGCTCAAACGGATTGCAAAACTCCAGGTTATCTTCAGCCAGATAGCCAGCAAGTCGCTGCACTTGAGGGCGGGAAAACAACCGTTGTAAGGGTTGACCCAGCAAGGCTTCTGCCGAAATCCCAAAAAACTGTTCCACATTTTCACTAATCTGCAAGATTGTTAGCTGTGGCTCTTGCAGCATCAGCAACATTCCATGTGGCTGAATATAACCGGGAGCATACACTGATTCATCACTGCACACTTCTAAAGCCGTCAATATAGACGTGAGCGAGGAGAGCGAGATTGGATTTGGTGATTGCATAATTTCTGATTTGGATTGGCTAGAGAATTAGATATTCTCCAGCCCAATCTCAGAATTGTAACTGTGTTACTGATTTCAGGTGCAAGTAAGATAGAAGACTGATCCTTCACTTGCTTGTGGAACACTAGTACAATAAGGCAAAAGTAAAAAGGCAAAAGTAAAAAGAAAGAATGCTTATTTTGTAAGCTTTCTGACTATTTTAAATGGGTGGTTTATTTACGCCGTGTTGTACTAGTAGTATGTCCCAAAAGTTTTGAGAGGTTAGTGGTGTTTAGATCCCCGACTTCTTAAGATAACTCCACAGAATGATTGATCCAAAAGCTGTCATTGCGAGCGAAACGGAGTGTAGCAAAGCAATCCCAAGATTTTGCGGTTGCTTCATTTCGCTTCTCTACGAGACGCTACCGCGAACGCTCCATTCGCAATGACAATTGGGCATTTCTTTTTGTGGAGGTCTCTAAAGAAGTCGGGGATCTAGCGAACAATCCGAAAACCAGCGTGCTGATAAAAATTGGGACGGAACCAGTTGCGGTAATATTTTAAAGCTTCTGTACCATTAGTTATCCAACATCCTCCTAACATCATCTGATGTTGATCGTCAAAAAAGATGGCAGAATTATCTTGATAAAGAAAATGAGGTTGATATCCTGTAAGTGGATTTAAGTTATCACTCAACCATTCCCAAACATTACCCCGTAAATCGTATAATCCAGAGTTACTTTTTGTACTTTCTAACATTCCGACAGGGCTAGGTGAGCCAAATTTTAAATTGAGATTGTAATTTTCTACATTATCTAATAAGCTATTACTGTAAGTTGCTAAATGATATTCTGCTTCACTCATTAAGCGAGTATCTTTCCCTTGCCAGCGACAATAAGCCATTGCTTCATAATGGTTGACTTCTACAGGCCAATCTAAGGGTAAATTTATTTCATCAAACATAGCTCGATACTTGTAGCTACCGTTTTCATGTAACCAAAACTTGGGACACTGAATATTGTATCGATTTTTCCAATTCCAAGATTCTTCATCCCAATAGTCTTGATTTTCGTAGCCACTAGCCTTGATAAAATAGATAAATTCGGCGTTAGTAATCAGATATTTACTGGCGAAAAAAGGTGCAACTTTAACAGTGCGATCGCCATAATCAATATCCCATCCATAAGTTGAATCGTCAAAGGCTTTACCGAGTTTTACTACTCCACCAGTAACTTCTATCATTTCGTTCTGGGGAGTGTAACCATTAAAAGGGGCATATTGCCAATTTTGGGGACGTTTTACTCTCTCAATCGGTAGTTGGCGAATTAACATCGAAGAGGTTTCAATATGAATACGCTGGTGTTCAATCCCCATTATTAAAGCCCAAAGGGGATGAGTGGGATGAATTGGTAGAGTAATTGGGGTTGTCTTAATTAGTTCGGAAATTACAGTATATGCTTGTTCTCGATATTCCCAAGTCTCTGCAACTTGCGGCCATTGCAAATGAGCGATCGCTTCATTCAACTCCTCTGGAATTTCTGGATCGACTCCAATTTCAAACAGGATTTCATACTCTGGATTGAGGCGTTTTTCTAATAATCCTACCTGAATTAATTTATTGATGTAGAAAACAGCCGAATGCCCCAGATAAAAAATTAGAGGATTTCTCAAAGGGTCTGGATTTATATAGAATGTCTCTTCCCCAACCAGACTTTTCAATAACATCTCTTCCATGTGCCAAGCATTCTTAAAGTAATCTAGAATTACTTGAGAATTGCAACTATCAAGTTTAGGCGGATAAGTAGATTGAAAACTGTTCATGGTGTCAATTAAATTGATATTTAGAAAATGTACAGGATGAATAAAATTGATATCCCTGGTTTACCTCAATACAGTTTAGTAAGCCCAAAACACTTGTAGAGACGGCAATTTATCGCTTGTAGAGACGGCGATTTATCGCGTCTAGAAAACCCAAAATTGTTGCTAGTAGCTTACCCAAGCGTATTGTGGTTTACCTCACCCTCAATCCCTCTCCTTATAAAGGAGAGGGAAGCTAGAGACAGGATGAGGTTTTGCATCTTATTTAATCCACGTTCCTCAATAATTGCTGATGTAGTTAACAGATATATCTAGAAAATTAAATTTTGAAGATATGTTATTGTGAACGCAATTAAAATTGTTCAACTGAGCATGATATAAAATTTAAGCTTGACAAAGAATTAACCCAAATAAATGCTTGGGATCTGTCCAAGTCTTAAGTGTTTTAAGTCCGTGTATTTCTAGCTGCTTTTGCATCATGACTAAATCAAACTTACGAGAAATTTCAGTAAGAATACTTTCTCCATCTGCAAACAAAACTTGTAAATCTAATGCTTCTAAAGATACCTTGTGACTCTTTTGGCAATGCAGATACATCTCAATTTGAGCATCAGTCTCATTGTAAATAGCTTGATGAGTGAATAAATTGAGGTCAAAATTGCCTTGAAAACGCCAATTTAAGTGAGAGAGTATATTTATGTTAAAAGCTGCTGTTACTCCCTGACTATCGTTATAGGCTGGCTCCAAAATTTCCTTGGGTTTTTGTAAATCAATCCCCAAAAGAAAGTAGTCACCTACCTGTAAAGTCTTAGTAATTTGTTTTAAAAAATCATCACATTCTCGTGGATTAAAGTTACCAAGAGAACTACCCAAGAAAAAAATTAGCCGTGATGCTGCAAAAGTAGATTCTAGTTTTATGAGTGCTTGTTCATAGGTTCCTATTAATCCCTCAATAAAGAAAGTCGGATATTTTTGCTGTAGCTTGATTACACTAGATTTAAGGATTCCCCGACTAACATCAATGGGTATATATCTACAATAACTAGCAAACTTTTGATAAGCATCTAACAAAAACTCTGTTTTTGTAGAACTACCACTACCTAATTCCACAAGTTCACAAGCACCTGTAATCTGAGCAATCTCATCAGCATATTGACATAAAATCCATGCTTCTGTTCGTGTTGGATAATATTCTGGTAATTCACATATTTGCTCAAATAATTCTGAGCCACGATCGTCGTAAAAATATTTTGGAGGTAAGGTTTTTGCACTTCGAGTTAATCCTTGAATGACATCTATACCCTCGTTGTTGAGAGATTGATAATGCTCATTAAGAATTTTTATAGATGTCGCTAACATAATGTAAATGCTTTTGGTTTTAAATTAGATTCTTAAATATGACAGATTTACTGTTTAATGGCAATACTTCTTTTTCCGTAATTAGTTTTTCTGATAATACTAAAACTTTATCGAGTTAGTGTAGTAGCCTAGAATATTTGACTGCTTTAATATTTCTTGAATAATTAGACTATAAGCCAACAAGTAAGTCAGTACAAATAAACATAACTATATTAGTTAAAGACTTCTTAGCCTATTCCCAATGATAAATTACAACCCTCTTTAGTTAGATTTTATTTGTATGAGCTTACTGAAAGTGAAGTTAAAAATAATTCTAGATTGAGTAGCGATCGCAAAAAAATAAAGCTACTTTTTTATTGTTTTTATCAAGAGAATTATGAGTTTTATTAAAATAAAAAATAGATATTTTTGATTTCAGAAAACTTAAATTATCTGCGATCGCCTGGTGAAGCAGCGTGGTCTTCTCCCAAAGGGAGAGGCTAGCGCCTGCCGTAGGATGCCCGAAGGGCTGTAGGGGGTTTCCCCCATGAGCGACTGCTGTTAGCGCAGCGTAATACCATTTCACTTTAATAATGATACAAATACGCTGGTAAGGGCATGGCAATGCCATGCCCCTACGATAAATGTATATGTATCAGGATTTTCGTGAAATGGTATAAAGCCTTCTCTACGAGAGGCTCCGCCAACGGCATGGCTTCGCTTAGAGCGACGTTAGGAGCGTCCTTCCCGCAGGGTACATTGGTGTCAACTTCAGCTGGAAATAGCTTATCTGTTGGCTTCCATGCCCGCCAGGGAATAAATTTGAATTCTTAAAAGTTTCAGCAAAACGGGCTTTTGGGGCTATTTTTAATTAAGGATCGGAATTTGATTTGGGGAAAAGGTTACTGGGTTTGGGTTAAAGGTTTTTTTTCCCCCTTCCCCCTTCCCCTTTTCCCCAAAACCCGACAAGTATTGAGATTGTAAGTAGGAGTTTATTTATGCCGAGATGGAACGCACAGGACAAACAAGTGTATCGAACCGAAGTGATTCGACGTATTACCGCAGCGATGCCCTTAGTAATGCAGGAATATGCCTCAATTAATTGGGTAGAGGAACTCAAAGGCTACCATACTGACCATGAATATTACCCTGACTACATCCACGCTCCCATTCATGGTGTAACTGATGCCTATACCAACCCTCAATCGTGTTTAGCCTGGGATGCTGCTATGGATGCGATAATTCCCCTCAGCCACAATGTTAGTTGCCAGCAGTTGCGCGAGAAAATGGCCGAGCTAATTCCTGAAGACACTTCTGTTGAGACGGTGCTAGAGCTTGGTGCAGGTACGGGTGATGGAGCGTTGGCCTTGGCACGGCGGTTTCCACAGTCCACTTTTCGGATTACTGATGTTTCGCCTTATATGCTGGTGATCAGTAAGCACAAGTTTAACAAGGTTGGATTTAGTGAACGGGCTTTGTTTGAGCAGGTGGATGCCCGTCACACAGGCTACCCTGAGAACTCCTTCGCTCTTGTTACATCGTCACTACTCTTGCACGAAACACCTAAAGAATGGATACCTAAGATTCTGAAAGAGATGTACCGGATCACCAAACCCGGAGGTTGGGTACTATACGCTGACACCTATCGTGGTGAATACGCCCTGAACGCTTCTTTTCAAGAACCGTGGTTAGATGACTTTATCCATTTTAACTTCGAGTACGAGTTCGCCAAAGCAGGTTTTACAGAACTCAATTACATTCGCTATGCCGTAGGTTTGTGGTATATGGTTGGCCGGAAGCTAGAAACATAACTTGAACCTCACACCACTTCTAGCTCTCATGAAGGTACTTGTTCCGCCGCGTCCGTTGCCGTAAATGAATTTTGTTTAAGTTCAGCGATCGCTTATAAAATACCAGAGCTTGTAGAACAGGGTAATCCCACTTCGTTGTTGATGTTTCCTCTACTTCTATTGGTCGTAAGACCTGTAAAAGCAAGGAACGTCGGTGACGCTGGAATCCCCACCATTTATGGCTGGGGAGTGTCAAAGACTAACTCTTGAACATAGATGCAAATAACCCTGTTGAATTTCATTTCGATCGCTACCTAACCAAGCTTGAGGGATTTTGGTTAGCAAAGTTTCTATCCATCAATTCTGTGCGTGAGTTTGCCCGCACAGCCCGAAACATTCCAAATCGACACAACCCTGCACCAAACGCCAAACGCATCAGTAAAAGCGTCGGTACCTCGCGCACAGACTTGATGAAACCAGACAGCCCAAAACGCACTAATCCCTCTGGTCGAGCCACTCCTTGCCAAATCGAATCGAACCAAGAAGGAAGGGTTTCTTGCGTCCAGTCTGCCGTAATTACCTCCCCCTCAACTAAGGAAGTCTCTGCTAAAAGCTCAGAAAAGCCTTCAATGCTGGAAAAAGCTGGATGAGACCACTGATCGAGGAGTTGCCGCATTACTGGTTTCTCCCAGAAATTTAGCGGCTTTTGGCGGTCATCCCTCTGATTCCAGTCAGCTACAATTAACACCCCACCAGGCTTTAGCACCCGCATTAATTCTCTAGCAAAAACGGCTTTATCAGGCATGTGGGGGCCTGCTTCAATCGACCAGACCACATCAAAACTGGCATCTGGAAACGACAATGCCATTGCATCATCAACCGCAAACTGGGCGTTTAGTCCTTGGGGTGTTAATTCCTGAGCGCGGTTCACTTGTTGTGGGCTGATGGTAATCCCTGTGACAGCAAACCCATAATCTCGCGCTAAAATCCGGCTACTACCCCCAATCCCACAGCCAACATCTAAGACGGTAGTACCAGAAGGTAATTTTTCTATTCCACCCCATTTAACCATTTCATGTACAAAATCAGATTTAGCAGCCAAAAAATCCTTACTTCGTGGCGGCGAACCGTAATGACCAAGGTGAATGTGTTCTCCCCAATAAAACTCTACGATGCCGTCAAGAGTCCATTGATCGTAGGAATTGGCGACTGTGGATGAGGATTGATACTTGCGGGCAGTTAGGAAATAAGCCGCAATTCCAATTACTAAAAGCAGAAGAAAACCAGTTACAAAATATAATAAACTTGACATTTTTTTTGAACGCTATTGTACACCTATTTGAGTCGATCTAACGGTTTGCTTATTGCTGCTCGTCCCGAATCAGACGAGGGATGTCGTAACCGTCCGACAGAGGCGATTGCAATAGAAATCATCCGATACATCGACATTGCAATGTTTTGAACATCTGGAATAATTTTCCCTTGAAGTAGACTGGGCTTATATTTGCCTTGAGGGAGAGCCGTTTGTTTGACAAAGGGATGAATAGCAGTAGGAATCTTCCCAGTTCGGTGAAGATAGAATTTCGGCATGATAATTAACTGAAGTATTAATTTAGTAAATTAGCAATTTCTATGGGTAATGTGGAAAAGGACTATGTACGTCATACACGCCATTTACTACCTGTTTTTTAACAACTTCCACCTGTTAGGTAATACAGCATTTCGTTGTTACTGTGACTATTTGCAACCGATACTCTTATCTGGAGTAGCGCTATATCTAAAAACGCAATCTGTACCAAAAATTAACCGCCTACCCTCTCATAGAAAGTCGTAATCTGTAGCGTCTGGATATGTGGAGCTATGAAAACGTAAAGCTGAGTAGTTGTAGAAATCTTCATAAGAATACCTATCTGTGCCTCGCAGATGTACAAAATTCACAAGTTCACTTCGGCGGGCATTCTGACTCACACAATTCTGGATTTCGGATTTTGTATTTTGGATTATCGGGTAGCTTCCCAATCCAAAATCTAAAATCCAAAATCTAAAATCTGTTTACAGCTGCGGGACAGCGCCGGATTTACACCGGACTTTCCCCGTTTCCTCTAGCGGCTGTTCCCCACTAGAACCGAGATTCATCTGAATACTAACACAACTGTGATTTGCTTGCATAAAAATCAATGGTCGATCTATACTGGCATTCGTCATGAATCGGGGCAAGTCTCATTCTTTACCAAAACTTGCTCTGGATTTTTATAAGAAGAATTCAGAACTCAGGAGCGGAGCCGGAGACGCTCCGCCTCCGGTCAGAATTCAGAATTGAATTCTGTACGACTGGGTAATGAATATTGGTTTAAAACCTTGCCCGCAAGTGGCGCGAAAAAAATTAAAATATTCTTCCTAATCAAAACTCTATCCCTTTATGGGTAGAGTATTCACCAATTCTGAATTCTGAATTCTGACTCCTTTTTTATTGGGCAACTCTTCTAGAAATTTTTCAACCCAACAAACTTTTTCGGGTTGCCAGCGTTTGCTGACATAGCACTGGCATTGTTCCTTAGAGGATGTTTGAAAAGTCCTCTCGGTGGTAGCAAAACGTTTTAGATCCCCCTAAATCCCCCTTAAAAAGGGGGGACTTTGAGAAGTTTCCCCCCCTTTTTAAGGGGGGCTAGGGGGGATCAACGAGTGCTTAAAATCACACAAAAAAACTTTTCAAACAACCTCTTAGACCATTTTCAGGACTTACGCAAAAATTGTTAAAAAGCTTAATTCATTTGTCAGTCCACCATCTACCAATCAACTGATGACCAAGGAACTTCAAAGAGCAGATAATGATAGTCTGTGGAAAGAAATTTTAGAAGCTTACTTTCCCCAAGCAATGCAATTTTTCTTCCCCCAAACAGCAGCATTAATTAATTGGGAACGTCCCCACGAACTTCTCGATAAGGAATTTAAGCAAATAGCTCGTGAAGCTGAACAAGGTAGGCGATATGCAGATAAATTAGTCAAAGTATGGCAAATTCAAAGTCAATAAATTTGGCTATTAATCCATGTAGAAATTCAGGCAAAATCAGAAGACATCTTTGCAGAAAGAATGTTTTCTTACAACCTGCGAATTTTTGATAGATTTGCCAAACCTAGCTAACAATTCTTTTCCATTTTTGCAATTATTTTTCTACAATTCATCAACACATCTTGTATGCAAGCTTCATCCACACTTTTTGAGGATTCCACAACGGATATCCATGTTGTTCGTCATGATGGTTCGATAACACCGTTAGAAATTAATAAAATTCGCACAGTAGTTAATTGGGCTTGTTACGGACTTTCAGCAAATTCTATTGCTTTAGAAGCACATCTGACAACTCGATTGCGTCCCCGCATTACCACGCGAGAAATTCAAGATAATTTGATTCGCTGTGCTTTGGATTTGTGTAGTCCTGAAGAACCTGATTGATTGACGCTATGTAGCAGGGCGATTACACATTTGGAGTTTGTGGAAAGAAATAACAGTTAGCCGTGGTTATCAGTACGGTTATTATGCTCGGACTGTACATTCCAAAGTTTTGTCAGGAGAATACGATCGCCGCATTTTAATCTACACTCCACAAGAATTAGAAATTGCTAACACTTGGATCAATCCCGACTGGGATGCAGACTATGATTATGCAGGCGCAGTATTACTGACAAAGCGATATCTTCTGGCGAATGAGCTACCACAAGAAGCATTTTTAACTTGTGCGTTATTGATTGCCTCCGTGGAAACACCAGAGAATCGATTAACCTGGGCGCAAAAATTTTATGAAGCGATCGCCTCGCCCATCGTCAAATATCCTTAGCAACCCCCATTCTGGCGAACTTGCGGATTCCTAATGGTTCGCTAGCCAGTTGTTTCATTACGGTTAAAATTCTTTCTGAGTTTCATAAAGACGCACAAAAACAAGCACTACAACTGTCAACGAGCGATCGCTGGCAGTTAATACAAGCCCTTTTAGAGTCTCTAAAAGACGAAGCCAATCCTAAGCCAAAACAGGGAAACTTGTGACCTAAATTCCGTATAATAAATAGTTAGCTGGCTTAGTCCCTGATTGGAGTAGTGATTGAAGGAAGTTAGTGAGTATTTTATTTTAAGTAGAGCTAATAAATAGAAATGAGATTATAGTGATGAAATTCAACACGGTAATTTTTTATGACATTGAGAATCTATTAAAAGGGTATAGTTTTTCACAGCAAATGATTGCAAATCTGTCTTTAGAAGAGATTCTGGAATCAATTCGTAAAACTGAAAAACTTGGGCAAATTGCTGTACAGCGAGCATATGCAAATTGGAGTGATTCTCGCCTTTCAATTATGCGTGGAGAAATTAATGAACTTGGTATAGATCCAATTCAAGTTTTTGGTTTTTATCGCGAACAGAAGAAAAATGCGGCAGATATCCAGCTTGCTATTGATGCTATTGACTTAGCTCACGTTCGTCCATGCTTAGAAGTGTTTGTTATTGTCTCAGGAGATGGTGGTTTTGCTGCCCTTGCGAAAAAATTGCATGAGTATGGAAAAACTGTAATTGGTTGCGCTTATAGGAATGCGACTAATAAAACTTTTCAAGCTGTTTGTGATGATTTTGTTTGGATAACAGATCCAGATGAAGAAGAACGTCAATATAAAGCAAGCTTACAAACTTTAACTATTAAGCAGTCTGATGGGTTTGATCCGCGAAACTCTCGCCTCATCAATCAAATTAAACGGACAACATCCTCTTCACCGGAAGATATTGTAGTGAAAACGAAAGAAATATTAAATTGGTATGCTAGCGATCGAGTCTGCCAATCAGATTTAGCTCGTTATGGGATTTATTTATCAGTTATACAACAAGCAATCAGTTATATAATTCCTGGACTTCAGCCTATACAACTAGGTTTTGCAAAGTTTATTGAATATATGCAATATATATGTCAAGGATCAGAATTATGTATAGCACGTATTCCTCCCTCACAAGTGATCTTAGCTCTTCGCAGTTCAGTTCCTAAAGGAAGCGAAGTTTTACCTGATCTGAACGCCAGAGAAATTCACTCAGTTGATACATATCGATCAATCTTGGCATCAGGTTCACCTATTTATCGCCTTCCGTCGCCAGAAGATTTATACGCAATCTCAAATTGGATTGTTAGAAATCCAGTTCATCAAGTTGATCTTGGAACTGCTATCGAGGAAATAGTTACTGCATTAAATGGAGAAGTTTCATCAGAGATAGTCAAGTTTACATTATTCAGTTTTATTTCAGCAGAAATGTTTATTCGAGAACCTGAAGGCATTCAAGGTTCTGAACAAAAGCTATCATTTCGAGGTGATATTCAGTCTTTAGAAACTGTCATACATATTTTGAAAACTGGAGTTATGCAAAAAATAAACACAATTCTCCCTTCTATCAACGAAGAGGTGTTGCGACAAATTCTGCCAGACGCCAGCTAACAATCCCGTTGCACACCGACCGTTGAGAGATGGTTGGTTGAGGATGAGAGGTGATCTGCGGCGGGTGAACGGGGTCGTTAAATCATTACAAACCTATTTAATTCTGTACGTAATCTTGTCCTGTCACTAATGCCCATTCTGCTCGCATAAACTCACGTCCGAATGGCACTAAGTTAAGATACAGCCCTTACCATGACTGGTTCCTAGCCTCCAGGCTAGGAACCCATTCTGGGAGGCTCTGCCTCCTCTTTCTTGACCAGAGGCGGAGCCTCTCGGAATACGTTCCCAGCCTGGAGGCTGGGAACGAGGCTACACAAGCTTTTGGGCTTTTCTTAGTGCCATTCAACTCACGTCCCAAGTAAGCCGTATGATCCAATCGGTGGTTAAGTCGATAACCCGACACCAGAAAATTATTTCGTATCGCTGTTGGCGGATTATTTGTTGGAAGGGTTGTATTTCTACAATGGGTTTATATTTGGTTTAGATGTAGAGACGCGATATATCGCGTCTTTAAAAATGTGTTTCTGCTGAGGTAGTGATATGCCAAGACGCACATTACTGAGCTAGTTTATAATCGAAACTTTAAGCTAAATTTAGTGTAGAGTTAGCTTTCTACATAGATGACAACATTACAAGAATTACAAAAACAAGCACTGCAACTGTCAACGGGCGATCGCTGGCAGTTAATACAAGCCCTTTTAGAGTCTCTAAAACGGGAAGCCAATCCTAAGCCAAAACAGGGAAACTTGTCACGGTTACGAGGCATTGCCAAAACCTCGGCTGCTTTAGGAGAAGGTAATGATAAAGAAGATTACATAACCTTTTTGACCGATAAGTATCAGTAATGCGAGTTTTGATTGATACCAATGTAGTTCTTGATTTCTTACAAGAACGAGAGCCGTTTGTGGAACATGCAGCAAGATTATTTGAGCGTATTGATGTTGGAGAGATAGCAGGGTTTATCGCAGCAACGACAATAACCAACATCTACTATATCGTCCGTCGAGCAGCAGGGAGAGTAGTAGCTCAAGATGCAATCATCCAAGTGTTAAGTGATCTAAACATTTGTGCAGTCGATTTGGAGGTACTGGAGCAAGCTCTTGTATTGAATTTTGAAGACTCATTACAATCGAACCAAATAAACGCTGTGGTAAGCCTTGTGTACGCGGCTTGCGAATTACGGTTTATGAAGTGCTTGAGTACTTGGCTTCCGAGATGACCGAAGCAGAAATTCTCGACGATTTTCCCGATCTGACGCGAGAAGATTTAAAAGCTTGCATTGCTTATGCTGCTGACCGTGAGCCTCGGTTTATGACCCCTCCATTATCTGCATGAAATTACTTTTTGATGAAAACTTGTCACCTAAGTTACCAAGCCATTTGAGTGATCTTTTCCCAAATTTGCTTCACGTTCGAGATGTGGGCATGAAAGCAACGATTCTCCCTAATTTCTCGTTGGGAAAACTCGTGTCACATTAGATACTGTGACTACTGTCTTTAATCAGGGTGCAACAGCAGAGGAGATTGTTTATCGGTATCCGTCACTGAATTTAGCTGATGTTTAGGCCACGATCGCCTTCTATCTCAAGCACCAATCGGAAGTAAAAGCTTATCTGCAACAGCGACAGCAGCGATCGCAAGAGATTCGAGAAATGAATCAAGCGAGGTTTGACCCACAAGGCTTGCGCGATCGCCTGCTTGCTCGTAAAACAGAGCAAGAAGCATGTTAAAACTACTTGCTGACGAGAATTTCGATAATACGATCGTTCGAGGACTATTCCGACGTAATCCAACACTTGATATTTCTATTGGGCGATCGCTACTCCTAAATTTTACTCGATAACGATATCGCCACATCACAAAACCAGTAGACATACATCTCCGAAAAATAACGTAGAGACGTAGCACTGCTACGTCTCTACAAGGATTCTGGATAACGCATATTTAATTTCTGGAGATGTCTATTGTTCTTTTAGTCCTAACGCAGACTTACCAGAAATGGGAACAGAAACTGGAGTGGGTTGCTGTTTACTGAAGGTAGCCGCGTAGATCATCGGCTTGATGAACTCACTAAAGCTCCAGCAAAATCCGGTGAAAAATGTGAAGACTAGAAATACTGCTGAGACAACGCCAGCAACTTTGTGAACATCAAAGTTCACTCGCTTGGGATGAGCGTTCCATTTGATTTTAAAGCCAGATATCAACCTACGCCAACCTGGCCACAGAATAATACCTTTAACAAACTCCGTGGGTTTAAGTCCCCCGGTTCAATAACCGGCAAGTTTTGGGTCGGGGTCTAAATCCCCGGACGCGACGCTCGAGTACTCGCTTGCCGCCGGCGCTATCGCAGACTCGCTTTGCGCGTCGCTTTCACAAAACTTACTTGCGACTTGCGACTTGCGACTTGTTTTAAACTATCAGTGTTTAAAGCTTTGACCCTGGCGACTGTTCGAGTTTTGTCAAAGAGATTGTTGTAGTGACCCATGCTACGAAGCAGTCTTTCTTGACCAAGGTTGGGACGATCTACTACTATTTTTAAGATACAAGGTTGGGTTGAGGAACGAAACCCAACACCCAAAGACCTTGGTATTGTTGGGCTTCACTCCGTTAAACCCAACCTTGTATTTTTAGACAAACCCAATCCAAAATCTAAAATCTAAAATCCAAAATGGTATCAGCTTTGAGTCACAGCCTCTTTCGCCAAGAACTTCTCTAATTCTGTCAACGCATCAGCATCAACCTTAGTTTGCATTGGGCAGAACTTAGGCCCACACATCGAACAAAACTCAGCAGTTTTATAGATATCTGCTGGTAGAGTTTCATCGTGATATTCCTTAGCTCTCTCTGGATCGAGTGATAATTCAAACTGACGGTTCCAATCGAAGTTGTAACGCGCCTTAGAAAGTTCATCATCTCTATCCCTTGCACCAGGGCGATGTCTAGCAATATCAGCCGCATGAGCTGCTATTTTATAGGCAATCAACCCATTCCGCACATCTTCGGCATTTGGTAGACCCAAATGTTCTTTAGGTGTTACATAGCACAGCATTGCAGTACCATACCATCCAGCCAGAGCTGCCCCAATGGCTGAAGTGATATGGTCATAACCAGGAGCAATATCTGTCACCAAAGGCCCCAACACATAGAAAGGTGCTTCCGAACACTCTTCCATCTGCTTACGGACGTTGAACTCAATTTGATCCATCGGGACGTGTCCAGGCCCTTCCACCATCACCTGTACATCATCTTCCCAGGCTTTGCGAGTTAGCTGTCCCAGGGTTTTCAATTCAGCTAATTGTGCTTCATCTGAGGCATCATGGGTGCAGCCGGGACGCAGGGAATCTCCTAAACTGAAGGAGACATCGTATTTTTTGAAAATCTCAATAATGTCTTGGAAGTGGGTATAAAGGGGGTTTTGTTTGTGGTGATGTAGCATCCACCGCGCCAAAATACCGCCACCGCGAGAGACAATCCCAGTGATGCGGTTTCTCACCAAAGGCAAATGCTCAATTAAAATCCCTGCGTGGATAGTTTGATAGTCTACTCCTTGCTGGGCGTGCTTTTCTATGATATGGAGAAAGTCATCAGCAGTCAGGTTTTCAATTGTGCCGTGGACGCTTTCTAAAGCTTGGTATACTGGCACCGTACCAATGGGAACAGGTGAAGCTTTAATAATCGCGGTGCGAATTTCATCCAAGTTGCCGCCGCCTGTGGATAAATCCATCACGGTATCAGCACCATACTTCACCGCTAGGTTTAGCTTATCAACTTCTTCCTGAAGATTAGAAGAATTAGGAGAAGCGCCGATATTAGCATTTACTTTACATTTAGAAGCGATGCCAATAGCCATCGGCTCTAAATTCGTGTGATTAATATTAGCTGGGATAATCATTCTTCCCCGCGCCACTTCCTCACGAATGAGATCGGCAGGGAGATTTTCCCGTTTGGCGACATAGTGCATTTCTTCAGTGATAACACCTTGGCGGGCGTAGTGCATTTGAGATACATTAGCCTGCCCACGCCGTTTAGCAACCCATTCTGTCCGCATATTGTCATTCCTCAATAAACAGCTTCCCTCCGCTGGTATTACCCAGACTCAGGTGTTAAGGGTGTGATCTCAGCCTGGTTATGTAGGCACCCCTAGCATGGATGTAGTGTACCACTTTGGTCATATCTAGGGGCAAGGGTGTGAAAAATTTATGCTGTTTTTTTGGAGTCTGGCGATGCCTACGACGAGCTGTGCCTACGCTGTTTCTGTTGAATAATGTCTAATACTGCCTTGTGGATTTCCTCTGGAGTCATTGAAGCGGGATAAGTTGCAGAGGGAGGTTTTGCCGTCAAACGATCCGCAAGTGCGTAAAAAGCCTCTTGATCGTCTTGGTGTGCAATGACGTAGGCGCGTAATTCTGCCTTGCTCATAGCATCAAAGTTTGGTTTACTCATGGATATTCCCAGTTGCCATCACGACTAATCAGAATTTCTATATCTTCTCCAGCCAAGATGAATATTTTTCCAGTGCGCTCAATCCAGTTAGACTACAACGAAATTGGTTGCGCTCAATGACAATCCAATACTGATTTGCGCGAATTGCACCTGAGAATCGGGGCTAATTTCTTCCCCTACTCCCTACTCCCGCCCCGAAGGAGTAGTAAGATGTACTCTTGCAACACCGATAAAATAAACCTTAAGGTGATGTGTGGGTTGGGCTAAAAGCGATCGCTAACAGATAAATATCTGCAATATCAGGTCAAAGAACCCAGGATAATGAATCATAATTAATCTCTATAGCTTTGATTTATCAGCCATCAGCCACCAGTTACAAGCCGGAAGCTGAGATGCCGATTACTCAAGGCTTTTGATTCAACTTAACGAATTGACTATGAATTCTGAAAAAATCAAAAATTCTCTAAATATTTCGTCAGCGATACGTGTGGGAGTACTGGGCTTCGGCGGACTCGGACAAGCGGCCGCCAAGGTACTTGCTGGCAAACGAGAAATGATTTTAGTCGCAGCAGCAGATCAAAAAGGTTACGCTTATGCAGCTGAAGGTTTAAATACTGAAGCATCCATTGCAACCTATCAAGCCCAAGGTTCGGTGGGTTATTTAGAGCCAATTGGTACATTAACAAATCAAAGTATTCAGGATTTAATCGAAATAGCTCAACCTGTAGATGGGTATTTTTTGGCTTTACCCAACCTACCTAATGACTTTATTCCCAATGTCGCCAAGGAATTTATCAAATCTGGTTGGCGTGGGGTACTAGTAGATGCGATTAAACGCACCACTGCTGTAGAACAACTCCTCGCGATGAAAGAGGAACTACAAGCCGCCGGGATTACCTACATGACAGGATGTGGTGCTACACCTGGACTATTAACAGCAGCAGCAGCTTTAGCCGCTCAAAGCTATGCCGAAATTCATCAAGTTGAAATTACCTTTGGGGTAGGAATTGCAAACTGGGAAGCTTACCGCGCCACTGTTCGGGAAGATATCGGACACATGCCTGGTTACACAGTGGAAACTGCGAGGGCGATGACTGACGCCGAAGTAGAAGCACTATTAGATAAAACTAATGGCGTGCTTACCTTGACAAATATGGAACACGCTGATGATGTGATGCTAGAAGTAGCGGGGATAGTGGGACGCGATCGCGTTACAGTTGGTGGTGTCGTCGATACCCGCAATCCCAAAAAGCCCCTCAGCACTAATGTGAAGGTAACAGGACGTACCTTTGAAGGCAAGATTTCCACCCATACCTTTACTCTGGGAGATGAAACCAGCATGGCAGCAAATGTCTGTGGGCCTGCCTTCGGCTATCTCAAAGCTGGTAGACAATTGCACCAACGCGGCATCTATGGAATATTCACCGCCGCCGAAATTATGCCGCAATTTGTTAGGTAAGTAGGGGACTGGGGACTGGGGACTGGGGACTGGGGACTAGGAATACCCAATACCCAATCCCCAATCCCCAATTCTTATAATAGAATTTCAGCGCTAATAAATCGGAGGTAAGTGTGACCACTACGGTACACTGGCAGGAACGAGTTGGTAATCAAAGGGATTGGATTTGGCGCGGCTGGCAAACCCGCTACACTTACATTCGTCCTAGCCAAAATCACCACAATACAACACCCCTAATTCTGTTACATGGCTTTGGCGCTTCCATTGGTCATTGGCGACATAATTTAGAGGTTTTGGGTGAACATCATACAGTTTATGCCATTGATATGTTGGGTTTTGGCGCTTCTGAAAAAGCCGCAGCTAATTACAGCATCGAATTCTGGGTTGAGCAAGTTTACGATTTTTGGAAAACATTTATCCGTCAACCAGCGATATTAATAGGTAATTCCAACGGTTCACTAATTTCGATGGCCGCCGCCGCCGCCCACCCCGATATGGTGCTGGGTATGGTGATGATGAGTTTACCCGACCCTTCATTAGAACAAGAAGCAATTCCTCCTGTGCTGCGCCCACTCGTCACAGCAATTAAAAATGTTGTTGCTTCACCGTTGATACTTAAACCTGTATTTAACTTCGTGCGCCGTCCTGGGGTGCTGCGTCGCTGGGCTAGTATCGCCTACGCTAATCCAGAGGCGATTACTGATGAACTCATTGAAATTTTAGCAGAGCCTCCCCAAGACCGGGGTTCTGCGAGGGCGTTTAGTGCTTTGTTCAAAGCTGCGATTGGAATTAATTTTAGTCCTAGTGTCAAGACAGTATTACCAACCTTAACAATTCCCATGCTTTTAATTTGGGGACAAAAAGACCGATTTGTTCCACCAGCCCTAGCTACCCAATTCGCCCAATACAACAAAAAATTGGAAGTGCTGAATCTGGAGGATGTCGGGCATTGTCCCCATGATGAATGTCCAGAACTAGTTAACCAAGCGATTTTAGATTGGATTGAGAAATGGATTGGCGTAGGCGAAGCCCAACCCAGGCGTCGCCAACCGTTGGTTATTCCCTAAATGTTATGGTTATGCTGCAATGGGTGCGATCGCATCGGCAGTACCTACTCAATTGTCGTTTGACTAGAGTCAACATCTGTAGTGCCATTCACTGAACGTGCCACGGAAATTACTTTATTGAGAATTTCCTGACTGGGGACTTTACCTTTCAACACTACAGTGCTACCAGTCTGAGCCACCCAAAGGGTATTAACATCGTCAAGTTGATCGTCTTCATCAAATGCCAACGCTACCCGTTTTGCTAAACCACTTTGGTCATATTCTCCGCTTAATCCTAGACGTTCTGGGGGTATCGATTGCGTAGCAGTAGCAACATCACTACTAGGAGCTTGCACTACAGTCTGTGGAGCCGGGTTTACTTCTGCATTTTCAGGTTTTTCCAATCCAAACAATCTTTGTAACCAACCCATAAAAACTTTTCTCCTTAGTTAGAGGCTTATCAACCCTGAGTATAAAAGCCTTACAAGAATGCCACATCTGCCAATGAAAAGATATACATTCAATGAAATTTTGGCTTGCAGTATGATTTCTAGACAATTTCTCGATTGAGAATGCAATGAGTGCATCTCTTAAGTTTACAATAGGAGGTCGCACTAAATTTTTAGCGCGGTAGTAGGTCTAGCATTGCCTTTTGCTAGTGTCTGCATTACTCAATTCCTGCTCTAGCCTCTGTTGGCGAAGATGAAACATACCCTTTCAGTTCTCGTAGAAGATGAGGCGGGTGTTCTTTCCCGCATTTCTGGTTTATTTGCGCGTCGCGGCTTTAATATTGAAAGCCTTGCTGTTGGCCCTGCTGAACAAGGAGGAGTCTCTCGAATTACAATGGTTATCCCTGGTGACGATCGCATTATCGAGCAACTCACCAAGCAACTGTACAAATTAGTCAATGTCTTGAAAGTCCAGGATATTACCGAAACTCCTTGTGTTGAGCGGGAATTGATGCTTTTGAAGGTGAATGCTAGTACCAGCAATCGCTCAGAAGTAATCGAACTGTCTCAAATTTTCCGGGCGCGAGTCGTGGATGTGGCAGAAGATTCTCTCACCTTAGAAGTTGTGGGAGATCCAGGTAAAATGGTAGCGATCGTGCAAGTGTTGCAAAAATTTGGTTTGAAAGAAATCGCCCGCACCGGCAAAATTGCCCTAACTCGTGAGTCCGGCGTCAATACCGAGTTACTCAAATCTTTGGAAGCAAAGGTTTAGTTGGGAATTTAAATCAAGGCTCAGAAATACTCAACAGCAAGCGCATAAATTAAACACAGCAGAAGTCATAGTAGCAGTTGTTACTATGACTTTATGCTTAAGGACTTCCAAATAAAAAAATATTCAATTAACTCTTGTGGGGTGGGCATCTTGCCCGCCCTTATAGACTGGGCGCTCATGTTGCCCACCCCACAATATTGGATAATTTATTTCTTGGAGTTCCCTTAGATAAGCCCAAAACCCTGATGTAGAGACGCGATTTATCGCGTCTTCAAAGACCAATAACCCTTAACCCAAGCGTATTGCCTTAAAGACTACCAAAAAATTGAAGGAGGCAGGAGGTTTTACAATTCGTGTGACATTAAAGCTAATAATAAAACTGTGTTCAGTAAGTTAACACCCGACAAAATTTGGTACGTTACTCATGCTCAGACGCAAAAGCAGCCGTAAAATATCCTCAGTGGTTATGCTTGTGCTTGTTATATGCTTTACTCTGATAAGTGTGCGTTCATTTGGGCAAACAATTATGACATCAGCACCCCAACTGCTCACCGATCCATTTTTGCAACTGCCAACTGAAAACTCAGTGCGAGTAGTCTGGTTTACTGAGTTTGCTGGTGTTAATCACACAGTCTTCTATGGAGAAAATCTCAAACAAACTGCTAAGGCAAATATTACCAAACTCAGTCGCACGCGCGAAGACCAAAAGTCAAGAGTTGCCAACCAAACCAAAGACGGCCAAATTGATCAAAAACCCGTTCAGCGTGACATTTGGCGACATGAAGCTGAGGTAACTGGGTTAACTCCTGGTTTACGGGTAAACTATCGCGTTACAAGTGTGCGAGAAGATGGCGAGAGTGTTAACAGTGATGTTTTTACCCTTACAGCTACACCCAAACCCGATACGCCACTCAAAATTTTACTCACTTCAGATCATCAATTAAAGCCCATGACCTCTGCAAATCTGCAAAAGGTGGTAGAAACAGTTGGCAGAGTTGATGGGGTGTGGTTTGCTGGTGATTTGGTTAATGTCAGCGATCGCGCCTCAGAATGGTTTGATGATAGTAGTGGTGGTGCATTATTTCCCGGTTTACAAGGTCGTGCTACTTATGACATGACTCACAATGGTGTTAAGACAACCTATGTTGGTGGACAAATAATTCAACACGCACCCATGTTTACTTGCATTGGCAATCATGAAGTGATGGGGCGCTTTGCCAGGACAGGAAGTTTAGATGGTGAATTTGATGATACAATTCCCCGTGTTGTTGCTCAAAAAATCTACCAGGATAAATCTTTAATAGATAATTCTTTTAATACTAATACCTACGAAGAGATTTTCTCTTTACCAAAAAGTAAAGAGGGTGGAAAAAAGTATTATGCAGTCAGCTTTGGTGATGTACGTTTAGTGGTACTCTACATTACGAATATGTGGCGGACTCCCAACTTAGATGGAAAGCGTAGGGGTAGATATCAAGAAGCTGAAAAGGACTTAAATAATCCTGAAAATTGGGGCTATGGACAACTAATTTATGAGCCAGTTGCTAAAGGCAGCAAACAGTACAATTGGCTGGAGACAGAAATTAAGAGCGCGGAGTTTAAACAAGCAAAATACAAAGTTGTGATGTTCCATCATCCACCCCACACATTAGGCGATAATATAGTTCCTGCTTATACAGAACCAGTACAAATAATTGAACGGGATGGTAATAATATCAAAGCAGTCCGTTACGAATATCCCAAAGACGCAGATTATATTATTCGTGATATTGTCCCAATACTTGAAGCCGCTAATGTGCAATTAGTATTTTATGGGCATTCCCATTTGTGGAATCGCTTTGTTAGTCAAAGTGGAATGCACTTTCTAGAAACATCTAATGTGGGTAATACTTACGGCGCTGCCTGGGGTGACAGAAAACGAGAAGTACCAATTGGATATCAAGAGGATTATGTCAAGGTTGGCGATCCCAATGGATTAGAACCGATAGTGCCAACAATTGCCCCTTTGTTAGGCGAAGATGGAAAGCCGATGCCTTATATTGCAAGTAATGATATTACGGTTTTCAGTATCTTTGATACGGGGACAGGTACGATAAGTAGTTATCGTTTTGATACTCGCAAACCTGATTCAGAAGTATTGAAGTTTGATGAATTTAAATTGAACTGAATCAAAAGACCATTAAGGAATTGTGTGTAAGTAAGTCGGTGAGAAAAATTCAATGTATATGAAGAAATATAAATTAGCTGTAGGGTGTGTTATACCGTAGGCTAACGCACCTGGGATTGTTGACGGTGCGGCGCTTGGTGATAACACACCCTACATTAAAATTCCTTAACATAGCTGGAAATATTAGCACCGACTTACTTACAAAGAAAGGCAGAGGGCAGAGGGCAGAAGGCAGAAGGAAAGAAGTACTAATAAAAACTTTAGTTGTGGGTCTAAAGCCCACTAGTATAAAAAGATTTGTGTCGAGATGCGTAGCACGAGACACAAGGCGTCCTTACTTCAATCCCACGTTTTTAAACGTGGGTTCCCTTCTGCCTTCTGCCTTCTGAAACGGTAGCCTTTATAAGGAGAGGGATTGAGGGTGAGATAAATCAGATGTATAAATTGTATGTTATCTAATTCTTATTCATAAGAGATTTTACTAAGTAAAACAGTCCCTCTCTGAATCAGAGAGGGACAGAATTGAACTTTAGTTCAAAATTAGGAAAAGTTCGTTAGAAATCACATTAATTGAACCTTATCTACTCCCAACTCCAGCTGTTTGCCGTTCTCGCCGTGCGACTTCTGCACGTACTAAAGGAATGACATCACGCCCATAAGCGATCGCATCCTCTAGGGGATCAAAGCCGCGAATCAACAAGGTAGTCACACCTGCATCGTAATAATCAACCAAAGCCTCTGCTACTTGTTCTGGTGTACCTACTAGGGCTGTAGTGTTACCTGCTGCACCAGTAGCCGCTGCGATCGGTGTCCAGAGACGCTTATCGTAAACCTCATTTTTGGCTGCAAAATCCAGTAGGCGTTGTGACCCTACCGCCTGGGGTCTAGCTGGGGCAGCTACTTTCGCCCCTCCGCGCAACTCTTGAATTCGCGCTAAAATTTTATGTGCCTTCTCCCAAGCCTCTTGTTCTGTAGCACCAAGAATCGGTCGCAGGGAGACGCTAAAGCGAATCGAACGACCAGGTGGTAAGGCAGCACGAACCTCTGCGATTCGTTCTTTAACTGCGGCAATTGGCTCACCCCACAAGGCGTAGACATTACTGTGTTTGGCTCCTACCTGTACGGCTGGCCCAGATGCACCACCAAAGTAAAGAGGGATATGGGGCTGTTGCAGTGGTTTGATCGCCGAGAAAGCATCTTTAATGCGATAAAATTCACCTTCATAATCAAAAGGAGTGTCGCTTGTCCAGATGCGACGAACAATTTCTAAATATTCATCAGTGCGGCGGTAGCGGCTATCATGATCTAGCCAGTCACCATCTTTTTGCTGGTCAGCATCACTGCCACCAGTAATAATATGTATTGCGATTCGACCATTGGTAAAATGGTCAAGGGTAGCTGCCTTGCGAGCTGCCAGAGTTGGTGCTACAAAACCCGGACGATGAGCAATCAAAAAGCCCAATCGCTCGGTTGCCGAAGCTGCGAAACTAGCAACAGTCAAACCATCAGGGCTACTAGAACTATAGCCAATCAGTACTTTATCAAAGCCTCCTTCTTCATGGGCTTTCGCAAATTCACGAACATAAGCTGGATCAATGATGTCATCGCCCAAACTACCTGGTGTACTATTTAATTCCGAAGCTGGCTTTGTCCGAATCAATCCAATAAATTCAACTGGCATAATTAATTCTCCTAAAAATGTTATTGGGGACTTGGTTATTCCTAGTCCCCAGTCCCCAGTCCCCAATACCTAATCAAACAAGTCTGGCTGATCCTGGGTAATTTCATCCCACAAATACTGGAATCCACCCCAGCCTGCTTGGTGAGTACCGCCACGTTGTTGGATATTTAAGGCGATGTCATGGTCAATCAGGATAGGTTTTCCTACGGCTTCTGCTAGCAACTGTGCCTTAGCAGTATCCTCTAACCTGATGTACCACCAAGCGGCTTCATCTACACTGTGTCCCACGGTCAATATGCCGTGGTTGCGTAAAATCGCAGCTTTATTCTTGCCTAGTGCTTGAGCAATGCGTTTTCCTTCACTTGTTTCCAAGACAATGCCTGTAAAGTCATCAAATAGAGCATGATCTTGATAAAAAGCGCAGGAATCTTGGGTAATCGGGTCGAGCAACCGACCCAAAGATGACCAAGTTTTGCCATAGAAGGAATGGGCATGAGCCGCAGCAATAACGTCGGGGCGGGCTTCGTGGATTTGAGAGTGAATGGCAAATGCTGCTTGACTAACTTTGCCTTCACCTTGGACTACTTGACCATCACTATTTACTAGTATTAAGTCTGATACGCGAATGCGACTAAAATGTATCCCAAAGGGATTTACCCAAAAGTGATCGGTAAGTTCAGGATCGCGAGCAGTAATATGTCCTGCCAATCCTTGAGCAAAACCCAAACGCGCAAATACCCGAAAAGCTGCTGCCAAACGTTCTTGGCGATGACGACGCTCCGATTCAATAGAAACGAAGGTCGGTGGTTGGAAGGGATTACTGGGGCGGACGAGAGAAGTTTGCACCATAATTTTCAACTCCTACGTATGGATTGGCTAGATGCAGGGTACTGCCTCGTTGCTGGTGAAAGCGTCAAGGTTTGTTTATAGATGCTTCACCATAAAACTAGCGAGACAATAAAGGACTTATGGTTATTGCTCAGTGGCGATGTCTACGACGGGCTGCGCCTACGCAGTTTTTATCGCTGCAAATACGTATTGTTAAATCATGTCCAGTAGACAATGCTACAAATAAAATTTTGACAATAACCGTAAATACGTTACTAATTACCTGATGTCAGCTTTTAAACTACCTAGCGACAACAAATTTCTTAACTAGAGTAGTTATACTCTCAAATTAACTACTGCAACTCGACCGATTTACAGTAGTTTAAGTCTAAATGAATTTACCACAGTTGATTTAAATAAACAAGCTCCATTTTTAGCTACAGCATCCCAATATTATTACCGAAAAGCTCTCGTTTATACATTCACTCTAGTAAATAATGGTAGGTTGCCTCGTTCCCAGTCTCCGACTGGGAATGCCGTCCTAGAGGCTCTGCCTCTTTTGCTGGCGGCTCTGCCGCCAAGAACAGCATTTCCCGCCGGAGGCTAGAAACGAGGTTTTAAAGGAGTTTCGCTACACAGGTGCAGGGAGAAAAAACGAGATTTTTCTAGTCAATTTGAAAGTTAATTAGCTGAAACTCTTGATATTACTTAAGTGGGCGATACTGGATTTGAACCAGTGACCCCATCCGTGTGAAGGATGTGCGCTACCCCTGTGCTAATCGCCCAAGGCTTCTAATTATATCATAACTTACTCACATTAGCACTCTCACTTTTTTAAATGAGAAGGGACGAAAATCTCGTGCCTCCTGCATTCTTCACGTAAATCACCGAAACAGTGCTGAGTGCTGAATGAAAGGGAGTAGGGAGTAGGGAGTGGGGAGTAGGGAGTGGGGAGTAGGGAAACTAAGCAGGCTTTTCCGAAAAGCGGGGTTTCAACCAATATGCGATACAAGGATTTTTTCTCTGACGAGACGCTGTTCGCGTTCGCGCCACTTGCGGGCGAAAACGCAGCGGGACGAAGTACGGCTTTAAACCTAAATCGAGGGCTAATTTCTTCCCCTATTCCCTACTCCCTACTCCCGCCCCGAAGGGGTTGTAAAAAGTTTGTTTATTTCCGCCGTGCTGTACTACGTATCTTTGCTCTGGGCGTGGGGTCACTGAAGATTCATTTCTTTAGTTTATCTAAAGTCGCATCTAAGTTAGCAAATTACCTTTCTAAGATAGAAGCAGCAACTATAAGTTGCCACACACGACTAACACCCAACTAACAGCTAGTGGCTGCGGAGAACATAAACAATGGCTAAAACGCCAGAATCTTTAGACTTATCTACTTACGACTCTACAGACAAAGCTCTAGATCGTGATTGTACAACCTTATCTCGTCACGTCCTCCAGCAACTTCAGAGTTTTTCGCCAGATGCACAGGATTTAAGTGCGCTGATGAATCGCATTGCCCTGGCTGGCAAACTGGTTGCTCGTCGTATGAGTCGTGCTGGTTTAATGGAAGGCGTTCTCGGATTTACTGGGGAAGTTAATGTCCAAGGCGAATCCGTCAAAAAGATGGATGTCTATGCCAATGATGTATTTATCTCAGTGTTTAAGCAAAGCGGCTTAGTCTGTCGCCTGGCTTCTGAGGAAATGGAAAATCCCTATTACATCCCCGAAAATTGCCCCATTGGACGCTATACGCTGCTCTACGATCCAATTGATGGCTCATCCAATACTGATAATAATCTCAGTTTAGGTTCCATTTTTGCCATTCGCCAACAAGAAGGAACTGATAGCGATGGTAAGGCAACTGACCTGCTCACCAATGGACGTAAGCAGCTCGCTGCTGGATATATCCTGTATGGCCCTTGCACAATGCTGGTTTATACTATAGGTAAAGGCGTTCATTCCTTTGTCCTTGATCCCAGCTTAGGAGAGTTTATTCTCACAGAAGAAAATATCCGTATTCCTAAGCACGGTTCTGTTTACAGCGTCAACGAAGGTAACTTCTGGCAGTGGGAAGAATCGATTCGAGAATACATCCGCTACGTTCATCGTACAGAAGGTTACAGCGCTCGTTATAGCGGCGCAATGGTGAGCGACATCCATAGAATTTTGGTTCAAGGCGGCGTATTTCTCTACCCCGGTACAATTCAAAATCCAGAAGGAAAGTTGCGCTTGCTTTATGAAACCGCTCCTCTGGCATTTTTGATTGAGCAAGCAGGCGGTCGTGCTACCACCGGACTAATGGATATCTTGGATGTAGTGCCGAAAAAACTACATCAGCGCACGCCTTTAATTATTGGTAGCAAAGAGGATGTAGCAAAGGTGGAGTCTTTTATTCAAAACGGACATTAGTGTGAGAAGGCAGTACCGATGAGAAAGGGACTGGGGACTGGGTACTGGGGACTAGTATTTTTACTTAGTACTAACTACACGCCCCGCTATCCATGTACAACACGGGCTAAACGCCCCGCTATCGCTAACAGCACTTTCAAGACAGAGATAGGAGAAAAAAAGGTTGTAAATTACACTTCTGAAATTTTTTCAACTCAATAGTTATTTTTGCCATATAGCAGTAGAAGACGGTAACAAAAGTATCAAGGATGCGTCTATCATCTGCCATTAATTAAACGTTAATCATGGTGATTTAGGATTGGGAATGCAAAATAGCGCTTTTTGAAGATAAATTCAGGATTATCTCAGCTGGCCGATGCGATAAGTACTTGGCAACGTCACAATTCAAAAGTAACCATCAATATTTGATGGGTTTTGCCAACTTTACTTAGAAGCATCACTATACAGGAGTCAAATAAACTAGCTATGGCTACCAATCATCTACTAGAAATTAAGCAATACGGTCAAAGTATCTGGCTGGATAATTTGACCCGTGACATTATTCAATCAGGCGAACTCAAAGAACTGGTTGAAAATCAAGGAGTTTCTGGGATTACTTCTAACCCGGCTATCTTTGAAAAAGCGATCGCTGGTAACGTTATTTATGATGCCGATATCGAAGCCGGAGTTCGGGCTGGCTTACCGACAGACAAAATTTACGAATCCCTAGTTTTTGCAGATATCCGTAATGCCTGTGATATTTTACGCCCTGCTTATGAAGCCTCTAATAGACTAGATGGTTATGTGAGTATTGAAGTACCACCAACCATAGCCCATGATACTGAAGCAACCATAGCCGCAGCCCGTCGCTATTTTCAAGAAATTGGTCGGGAAAATTTGATGATTAAAATTCCCGGTACTGAACCTGGTTTGCCAGCAGTGGAACAGGTAATAGCTGATGGGATAAATGTCAATATTACGCTACTGTTTTCTGTAGAAAGCTATGTAAACACAGCTTGGGCATATATTCAGGGCTTAGAAAAACGGCTGGCTGAAGGTAAAGACATCAGTAGAATTGCTTCAGTTGCCAGTTTCTTCCTCAGCCGGATCGATAGCAACATTGACGCCAAGATTGATGCTAAGTTGAAAAAAGGCGTTGATGATATTACCGTGGAAGCAAAGCTAAAAGCTGTCAAAGGGAAAGTTGCGATCGCTAACGCTAAGATTGCGTATCAGGAATACAAGAAAATCATTAGAAGCGAGCGTTGGCAAGCATTGGCAGCAAAAGGAGCCAAAGTACAACGGCTACTTTGGGCTAGTACCAGCACCAAAGACCCCAACTACAGAGACGTGATGTATATCGAAGAGTTGATTGGTCGAGACACCGTTAACACCGTACCACCAGCGACCATTAAAGCTTGTGCCGATCATTGTAACGTAAGCAAGAGCTTAGAAACAGATGTGGACAAAGCTTACACACTGATCGAAAACCTCAAAGATCCCGACATCAACATCGATCTCGATAACGTAATGGATGAACTGTTAGTCGAAGGTATTGACAAGTTTATCCAGCCCTTCCAGTCCTTGATGAACTCTTTAGAAGAAAAGATCAAGGTATTGTCACCAGTGTAGGGGCTAGTGACTGGGAATTTTGGATTTTAGATTTGCGATTTTGGATTGGACTCCAATCTAAAATCCAAAATCCAAAATCCAAAATCGTTTCCAATGCCCCATCCCCAATCCAAAATCCAAAATCCAAAATCCAAAATTCCTATGGTTAGTCTGCTAGAAAATCCCTTGCGCGTTGGTCTGCAACAACAAGGGATGCCCGAACCCCAGATTATAGTTATCTTTGGCGCTTCTGGCGATCTCACCTGGCGCAAACTAGTGCCAGCACTTTACAAATTGCGGCGAGAACGGCGTATTCCCCCAGAAACCACCATTGTCGGTGTGGCGCGTCGAGAATGGAGCCACGAGTACTTCCGCGAACAAATGCAAAAGGGCATGGAAGAAGCCCATTCTGATGTCGATTTAGGAGAACTCTGGCAAGATTTCTCTCAAGGTTTGTTCTACAGCCCTGGGGATATAGACAACCCCGAAGGCTACCAGAAACTAAAAAACTTATTGAGTGAATTAGACGAAAAACGGGGCACGCGAGGTAATCGCATGTTCTACCTCTCAGTTGCCCCCTCATTCTTTCCTGAAGCTATTAAGCAGCTAGGAACCGCCGGAATGCTAGAAGATCCCTACAAACATCGTCTAGTAGTTGAAAAACCCTTTGGTCGAGACTTAGCATCTGCCCAAAGTCTTAACCAAGTGGTACAGAAATATTGTAAAGAAAACCAAGTATACCGCATTGACCACTACTTGGGTAAAGAAACAGTCCAGAATTTGCTGGTGTTTCGCTTTGCCAATGCGATTTTTGAGCCGTTGTGGAATCGTCAATTTGTTGACCACGTGCAAATTACCGTAGCAGAAACCGTGGGAGTGGAAGACCGGGCTGGTTACTATGAAAGCGCCGGCGCACTACGGGATATGTTGCAAAATCACCTCATGCAACTTTACTGTCTAACGGCGATGGAAGCACCTAACGCAATGGATGCCGACAGCATCCGCACAGAAAAAGTGAAGGTACTCCAAGCTACTCGTTTAGCTGATGTTCACAATCTGTCGCGGTCAGCAGTACGCGGTCAGTACAGTGCTGGCTGGATGAAGGGTCAAGCAGTGCCAGGGTATCGGGTAGAACCAGGTGTTGATCCCAACTCCACCACACCCACTTATGTAGCGATGAAGTTTTTGGTAGACAACTGGCGCTGGAAAGGTGTGCCTTTCTACTTGCGTACCGGCAAGCGGATGCCGAAAAAAGTCAGTGAGATTTCCATTCACTTCCGCGAAGTTCCGTCTCGGATGTTCCAATCTGCGGCCCAACAGACAAACGCCAACATTTTGACGATGCGGATTCAGCCGAATGAAGGTATTTCCCTGCGTTTTGATGTGAAAATGCCGGGGGCAGAATTCCGCACCCGTTCCGTTGACATGGACTTTAGTTATGGTTCCTTTGGCATCCAAGCTACATCTGATGCCTACGATCGCTTATTCCTTGATTGTATGATGGGCGATCAAACATTGTTCACCCGCGCGGATGAAGTAGAAGCAGCTTGGCAGGTAGTAACGCCAGCCCTCTCCGTTTGGGATGCACCTGCCGATGCCAATACTATTCCCCAGTATGAAGCCGGAACCTGGGAACCAGCAGAAGCAGAATTCTTAATTAACCAAGATGGCCGTCGCTGGCGCAGACTCTAACAATTTTAGATTTTAGATTTTAGATTTTAGATTGGGGACGGCGAAATCGGGAATAGATAATAGGGAATATGAAAAACTATTACTAATTACCAAATTACTAGTTCTTAATCCAAAATCCAAAATCCAAAATCCAAAATCCAAAATCCAAAATCCAAAATCCAAAACCTCCTATGGCTCCCCAAGCTTCGACAATTTATTCACTTCAAGCGCCAAAAGATATTTCGCTTGACGAATTAGACGCGGAACTTCATCAAATTTGGCAAAGTTACGGCATCACTGGCGATAACGGTGGGCATCCTGCTGCTACTCGGGCCACGACATTTACCTTAGTGGTTTACGAACCTGAAGAAACCCAGTATCTTTTGGCTACTTTGGGATTTTACAACGGTCCGCTTGACGGGATTTTAGGGCCTCAAATGGAAGCTGCTTTGCGGCAAGTGCAGAAAAAATATGCACTGCCAGATACAGGAACAGCAACACCTGAAACCTTGGCTATCTTGAGAGAAGAATTCATCAAACGTCAAGGAAACGGGGCTGCGGGGGATAATGGTTCTATTGAACTCCCCAGCTTAAATGCCCCAAGCCCCAGAATTGCCGATGAAATCGCCCTCCGCAACCCTTGCCGGATTATTGCCCTATTTCCCATTGCTGGCGAAGATGAAGGGGTGAAGGCTCAAGTTTCTGCCTATTGTCCAATTCAAAAGCAATCGTCAAGTACACTAATCTGCTGCGAATACATAACTCTTAGTGGTACTGCTGCTGCCTTGGAACGCATCGGTGGTATGCTTCCAGCATTGTTGATTGGCGGCTTACCAAAGTTTCTTTGGTGGAAAGCAACACCAGTCCCCAACAACGCTCTATTCAAGCGGCTAGCAGCAGTTTGTAATAATGTAATTGTGGATTCTTGCCGCTTTAACGAGCCAGAAAGTGATTTAATCCGCCTGCAAGAATTGGTGGATAGTGGAGTTCCTCTCGCTGACCTCAACTGGCGTCGCCTCTCAGCTTGGCAGGAATTGACAGCTGAAGCCTATGACTCACCCAACCGTCGGGCTGCCCTTCGGGAAGTTGACCGAGTAACTATTGATTACGAAAAAGGCAACCCCGCACAAGCATTGCTGTTTTTGGGTTGGCTGGCAAGTCGTCTAGCATGGCAGCCAGTTTCTTATCAAAAGGAAATCGGAGATTACGACATCACTCGCATTCACTTTATTGCCCAAGACCAACGGCAAGTAGAAGCAGAATTAGCGGGTGTTCCTCTGGCTGATGTCGGCGAGATTGCTGGCGACTTGATTGCTTTGCGCCTCAGTTCGACCAATCCGAAGGCAGACTGTGGTACAGTAATTTGCTCGGAAACTGGTGGCTGTATGCGGATGGAAACCCACGGTGGTGCCCAATCTGCCGGTCTGTTTCAACAGGTGACTTCACTTTCAGAACAAAAGGCGGAAGCATTGCTGAGTCAACAGGTACAACGTTGGGGTCGCGAGTCACTTTTTGAAGAAAGTCTGGGAATTACAGCCAATATTTTCAAGTTGGCAACAAATAGCTAGTTTCGCCTGGAAAGCATAAAAGTTACCCAAATTGCGGGAAATCAAACACCAACCCCAATACAGTTCAGATAGAGCAACAAAACCCTTGTAGAAACGGCGATTTATCGCGTCTTCTCTAGACCAGTTATCTACACCAATAACCCTTGACTGAACCGTATTGACATCAACCCTTCAGATTTTTGGATATTTCCATCATCTGGAGGGTTTTTCTATTTCACAGGAGTGATAAAAGGAATACTGTAGGACTAGCCCTTTCAAGGTGAGTAAAAATTTTGCTCAAAAAATTCCTCTTTAATCTCTTAACTCTGTGTTCTCTGCGTCTCTGTGGTTAAATAAATTACTTTTAAACCGCAGAGGCACAAAGATCGCAGAGAGAAAAACAGCTTAACTGAACTGTATTGTGATATCAAGCGTATTGTTTTTGATTATTGAATCGGTATTCTAATAGTTGTACTCTGGCTTGATATCTCGCAACATCAACTCATCAAGTGCTTGTTCGGGTGTGATTTCACCTTGAAGTAACCGATGAACTTGCTCAGTAATTGGGACTGCGATGTTTTGTTGCTTGGCTCGCTGCATCAAAACTCGGCAAGTGTTTACTCCTTCAGCAGTTCCTTGTAAATTTGCAAGAGTTTCTGTAAGTGACTTACCACCAGCTAGCTGATAGCCGACTTGGTAATTGCGACTTAAGGGACTATTGCACGTTGCTAATAAATCTCCTAGACCCGATAAACCATAAAATGTTTCTGTCTTTGCACCCCAGTTGTTGCCGATGCGAACCATTTCGGTAAGTCCACGGGTGACTAAAGCAGCTTTGGCATTGGTTCCCAGTTGTAAACCATCGCACACACCAGCTGCGATCGCAATCACATTTTTCAGTGTTCCCCCCAGTTCCACTCCCAAGGGGTCGGGATTGGTATATACCCGAAAACGATGAGAAGAAAATACTAACTGCACTACTTCCGCCGCCGTGGGAATATTACTGGCTACCACCGTGGCTGCGGGTAATTTCATTTGAATTTCTTTTGATAAATTAGGCCCAGACAAAACAACCACTGCATGGTTAGGGAATATTTGTTGCCAAATTTGTGACGGTGTACAAGTGGTTTGGGGATCTAAGCCTTTTGTCGCCGTCACAAAAATTGTCTCTGGAGAAAGGGGGAAAGATTGGACTTGGGAAGCAACATCTCTCACGCCAATCATTGAGATAGCGGATAGGATTATTTGGGCATTTGTTAAAACTGCTTCCAGAGTTTGGGAACCTTGACGCGACCACACGCGCACCTGATGACCATTTGCAGCAGCGAGATTTGCGAGAGATGCACCCCAAGCACCTGCACCCAGAATTGCAACGGAAAGTTTTGTGTTGGAGTACATCTGCTCACTCATAACTCCTAATTCCTAACTCCTAACTTTTGAGCGTGGGTAACGTTCCATCAATTCTCTAACTTGCTCTGCATGATATGAGCTTCTTGTCAATGGTGAAGAAACAACTTGTAAAAATCCGATTTCTTCGCCGAATGCCTTCCAAGCAGCAAATTGTTCTGGATTGACAAATTCGTTTACTTGCAAGTGTTTTTGACTGGGTTGGAGATATTGCCCAATGGTTAAAATATCGCAATCCACAGATCGTAAGTCTTGCATGACTTGGCGAATTTCGGCATCAGTTTCACCGAGTCCAACCATAATGCCAGATTTAGTGTAGGCACTAGGAGAAAGTTGGCGAGTGCGCTGCAATAATTCTAATGTGCGATCGTAGTTTCCTTGGGGACGCACCCGACGATACAGGCGTGGAACAGTTTCGGTATTGTGGTTTAATACCTCTGGCGCAGCTTGTAGAATTATCTCCAGAGCATTCCAATTACCGCATAAGTCAGGAATTAGCACCTCAATTGTGGTGTTGGGTGAAACAGAGTTAACTGCATCAATACATGCCACAAACTGAGATGCACCACCATCAAGCAAGTCATCTCGGTTTACAGAAGTAATTACCACATGATTAAGGTTCAGGCGGCGAACAGCTTGGGCTAGTCGTGTAGGTTCGGTGGGATCTAGTGGTTTGGGTTTTTTCTCAAAATCAATATCGCAGTAGGGACAAGCGCGTGTACAAGCCGGGCCCATAATTAAAAACGTGGCAGTCCCAGCGTTGAAGCATTCACCAATATTCGGACAGGACGCTTCCTCGCAAACTGTATTGAGGGCTAAATCCCGCAAAATTTCTTTAACGTTACCGATGCGCTCACGCCCAGGTGCTTTCACCCGCAACCAGTCTGGTTTTACAGTCACAATCCGCTTTTACCACTAGAGTTATACAAATTTAATCCTAGCAAGCAAAGTCTTTGGTGAAGCGATCGCATATAGATGTAATTCTGATATTTGGCACAGTTTGTGATATTCTTATATTTACAATGCCATTTTTTTGGCGGGATGTGGCGCAGCTTGGTAGCGCACTTCGTTCGGGACGAAGGGGCCGCTGGTTCGAATCCAGTCATCCCGATTGGTAGATGTCGAATAACTAATTATTTGTGAAAGTAGATAAAGAGGCAAAGGATTTGTCCTCTAAATGAACATAGTTATAAATATTCCCGATTGCCTACTTGTTTGTATTTGTTGACAGATTACTAGTAGCGTCTTCCAGACTAACTAGGGCGGTTATTCACACCGGAAGTTTTTGGGATAGTTTGTCAAAATTAAAGATAACTGGAGGTTCAAAATATGAAATTTTCAATCCAATCACTTTACACTTGGTACCGCGATGTGCTTCGTAACCCCAAGTACCGTTGGTGGGTAATTTTAGGAACATTAGTCTATTTAGTTAGCCCATTTGATGTTCTCCCAGATTTTATACCGGTTGTGGGACAAATTGATGATGTTTTCCTTTTGACTTTGCTAGTTTCTGAGGTATCTGGGCTAGTCATTGAGGGCTGGAAAACTCGTAAGGGTGAGGTGGGGACTGAAGTAGCTAATAGTACTGAGGGTTCTACCTCTAGTGGAAGCACTATTGATGTTGATGCTGTTTCGGTTAAGTAGTTTTAATAAAACCCCTGCTTTTGGAATCTGAGGTGGGGGATATTTTTTTTAAAAATCTTTCACAAATTCCGTCAAGAACCTAAATGCCTTCAAAATATAACCAGTGCAATCTCTAGGAGAAGTATTGTAAAACGATCGCCACGCACTCCCCTTATCTTCATCATAGCGATCGCTGCGTTGACTATGATTTTCTAACCATGCCAATCGCACTGCATGGCCAATTAACACATCCAACACAATATATCCTTCGATTTGCAGGTTGGGATTATTGGCTGCGATCGCAGCTAATTCTACTAATGCTTCAATATTAACTTGGCGATATTCTGGAGCTTCGATTTTATTCAGCAAATGCTCAACTAACAGGGCAAAATTTCTTTCTCCGGCTGTCATTTCTGACAACATTATCTCACTATCTAAACGATTGCGGCGCTCTAGTTTATCGCCAATTACTAAACCTTTGCAATGCTGCATTAATAGCCAAACTTCTTTAAAAAATTCTTTTGGTACGCGCCCCGTCGCACCCTCGGCTTGGCGAAACCGCCGCCAACCGCCCGGCGGGATTTCTATTCCTTCGGCTATTGCTGGTAACACTACCCAAGCAATATCACTTTCTTTTTGTTTGACATGCAGTGATTCTTGCTGGCGTAACAGGTTACTCATGCCAGTATATCCAGTTAATACTTGACGCAAGCGCGTTTTCACATCAAAGGGTGAAAGTTGCATTAAATAGTCATAAGCTTCATCTTGAGTGACGTATAATTCTCGTGCTAGTTCGCTGGTAATCAATAAGATAAGATAGCCGACTCTCAGGGTTAGTAGTCCCTGAAATAGTTCGGATTCTGAGCGAATTAAGATGCCAAGATAGATTAAAATCTCTTGAGTGAGGACGCGATCGCGTATATCTTCACGACAAAAATGATTAATTTTATCGGCAATTTCATCAGGTGACATCGGTACGGTAATTAGGGACGCCTCACTGTAAGCTCTACCCACAGCAATTTGCTTACCTCGCACCAAAATACTCGTGACTGCATCTGATAGGCTGATATCAACCATTTGGCGTAATCCCGCAGCCCGACGCACTACCGCCCAAATACCTAAATCTCCAGCTTTGGTGTAAACTTCATCGAGTAAATCGCCTACGGTCACGGGATATCCTGGTTCACCGTACCCCGTATCAAATTCCATTCCTTGCAAGCGTGTTAAAGTTTGCAATAACTCAATTTGCTCGTAGATATTCTCTGATGAACGCAAACGAGAAAGTAATAACCCAAAGTTGGTTTCACACTCCATTTGAAATTCTTGGCTATGTCCTAAGCGCCAGTTTTTCTCAGGATGATACGCTAAATAATAGCAGCGTGGGCTAGCATTTTTCACTGGCGATCGCAAAAATTCTGCATTAGGGAGAAAATCAATTCTTTGGATTCCAGCTGTTAGCATTAGCTGATTTAGTCGCCCTAATTTCACTCGCACGCCGTTACAAACACCATCTTTCAGTTCTTGCATCAATTCTAGTAATGCTTCCGAACCGACTTCTAACATGGTATGTGTCAACATGAAAGTCAAGGTAGGGCGTCCTAAATCGCCCCAATATTTTTGAATGTAAGCTAGTTCACTTCTAATTTGATCCAGCAGAAAATGGTAATCAAGGGTTAAATAAAACTCTTGAGAGTCGGAAAATGAAGGTAAAAAGACAATTGTTTCACCACTAATCCGAAAAATTCTAGATGTTGTTAAACTCCGCAGCCGCCGCACTGGCCGCCCAGTTAAACCAAGTTTGTCGTTACGTCCAATTTGGGTATAAATAGCTGAAAATTCTCCAGCTTTTCTCACTTGAATCGGTTCTACTTGGGTAGGTGTTTGTGCTTCAATTCCGTGAACTTCTAATTTCTTCTGTAAATCTTCATCTTCTGCTAATAAAGCAATTTGTACCAATGAATCGCGCTGTTTACCAACACACAAATGTCTTCCTAAAGGATCGATATCACCAACAGCTAGTAACCCTTCACTCAACATTTCACTGAGAAAATATAAACTCTGTGCCCACACCAAGGGAATATTTTCATTAGGTAAACGTGGTTGGGTTTGGGGTGCTAACTTTTCTGCCTCGATATTTTCGGCAGGAACATAATAAAGTTCTGGCAATAAACGCAAACCATCTTGTTCTATAAATAATGATTCTAAAAGACTTTGGTATTTTTTAACTTGTTCTTGTTCGCCGCGAAATAATCCATCTAGAACTAAATAAGTGAAAAATAACGGCCATTCGCATTCGATATGCTCAAATTGCTTAAGTTCTAAAGGTTCGTAGTGCAAGCGCTGATGATCTTCTAAAACGGTTTGGTGTCCATCACGCAGAAAGCGTTTGCAGCCGTATTTACCTGCAAGTTTATTGATAATATCGTTTAAAGTGCGATCGCGTAACTCTAAATCTTCCACTGCAAAGGCAGGATAACTAATAATACTTAACAGCGCCGCATCAATTTCTTTGGAACCAGATTCTCTCGGTAATAGTGATTCTAAAGTAATTCGGGCACGGGCGATTTCATCTGGTAGGACGTGAATCACCGATGCTTGACTACCACGCACACCAAACAAATCCAGTCCGTTGATAGCTTCTAAAGCGGCTTTTGCCATACCTACGGAACTGGCGTTTAACTCAGCACTACCACGATTAATTTTATTACCACGTTCCCAAATGCCGTAATCTGGTGTACGGTAAGCTCGTCCAATGTAGTAAACCAAATTTTGGACGAAATTCACTTCATCAATGGTATAAATTATTTGCAATCCCGCAGCCGTCATTTGCCCCAACATCAGTAAAAATATCGATGTGGCATCAAGTTGCAAATGTCCCCATTCGTCATCACCAACAACAATGTCACCAGTGGCGGTATTATATTTGGCGTGCAGTCCATCTAGTAGCGACTGAGTATGTTTAAATGTCTCTACTTTATGAGCCTGTCGCATCATCGCAAATAGCAACCCGCGCATCAGTTTGATGACACTGTGTTCTAGTTCATAAGTGCGTCCTTCATCGTCGTCAATCTTGCGGTATGCAAGTCCTAAACCCCAAACTGCCAAAATGCTGTAAACATTGTCTCGCACCCAGGCATCAGTATAATCGCCGTGGGCTGTAATCGCTGTACTCGCGGGTAGCAAACCAGTAATGGGATTTTGCCGAGTCAGAATAATCGTTTTGATTTGCTGGTAGTAATAGTCTAGGCGAGTTAGCAATTTGGTGGATGTTTTCATGGTTTGGTTCAGAACAACTTGCAAAATTTTACCCTGTGACTGTCAAGTGAATTACCTAAACCAAGCCAGAATAAGTTCTGTAATGGTTGATGGGACAACAGCTAAGGGTGGTGTGAGTTTATTATTATCTCGTGTTAATCGGTTTCTGGGTACTTAATTTTAGTGATTCCGGTTTATAGTACAATACAGTTCAATTAAACATTTCTTCCTTCTCTTCCTTTGCGTTCTTTGCGTCCTTCTTCCAAGGGGAGACGCTAACGCGAATGCGGTTCGTTAAAAAATTGGCTTTGAGAAAGAGTTAAGCCTTAACCCAAGCGTATTGGGTTAGAAACCGTCTAATTCTGTAGCTTTTTAAGCTCTGCTTCTGTAAAGGGATTCTTCCCCGCTTGTAAATCTTTCACCCAGCGCTGCCGTTGTGCTTTACTATCTTTATCCTGAGTCTGGGCGATGTATGCCTCAAAGTCAGTAATTGCCCCTTGGGTGTCGCCTGTCAGCGCCCTAGCCAAGCCACGACTATCACGATTATTGCCATCTTCAGGTGCAAGTGCAACGGCTTTTTCACAGGCTGGTAAAACATCGGCGGCTTGTTTTTGCAGACTCCCGCCCCTGCATAGTCTATTCCAAGAATCAGCAGGAATTTCGACTTTTGGATCAAACTTGAGGGCTGCGGTATAAGCTGCGATCGCTTCCTTAAACTTTTTCTCTTGTAAGCGGCTGTATCCTTCATCAACTAAGCGTTCAGCCTTACCTTTGTTGACAAACTCTTTCGCTTTCGCCTGGGAATCAAACTTTAATTTATTATCCCACTGCTGCGCCTTGCTAAACTTTTCAACAGCGCCATTAATATCATCATTTCGCGCTAACTCCTCACCTTGGATGACTAACGTTGTCGCCCCCAGCACCAAGCGAAATGGAGTTTGACAAGATCGCAACTCTTCTAAAACTTCTGGATGTCCAATGAAGTAATTATTCAGCAAGTTGCAACCACTGAGTAATAAATTATCGAAATCCAAGTCCCATAAAATCACAGTCTTGTCACCACTGCCAGAAGCCAGTGTCTTGCCATCGGGGCTGAATCCAACGCTATAGACCGTACTGCTATGCCCAGTCAGGGTTTTGATGGCTTTGCCTGTGCTGACATCCCAGAGTTTGATCGTCTTGTCATCACTGCCAGAAGCCAGTGTCTTGCCATCGGGGCTGAATCCGACGCTAATGACCCAACTGCTATGCCCAGTCAGGGTTTTGATGGCTTTGCCTGTGCTGACATCCCAGAGTTTGATCGTGTTGTCATCACTGCCAGAAGCCAGTGTCTTGCCATCGGGGCTGAATCCGACGCTCCTGACCCAACTGCTATGCCCAGTCAGGGTTTTGATGGCTTTGCCTGTGCTGACATCCCAGAGTTTGATCGTGTTGTCATCACTGCCAGAAGCCAGTGTCTTGCCATCGGGGCTGAAT